>NZ_AP022547.1:2967701-4451551 GCF_015139575.1 Klebsiella michiganensis
GTTTCTCCGGAATACAGGGCGAAGACATGCTGGTCGTGGAGAACACGCCGGACGTGCACAACGTCACCGTTTGTACGCTCTGTTCCTGCTACCCCTGGCCGGTACTGGGTCTGCCGCCGGTGTGGTACAAATCAGCGCCCTATCGTTCGCGTATCGTCATCGACCCGCGCGGCGTTCTCGCCGAGTTCGGGTTACACATACCAGAAAACAAAGAGATTCGCGTCTGGGACAGCAGCGCCGAGCTGCGCTATCTGGTCCTGCCTGAACGTCCGGCAGGCACGGAAGGCTGGAGCGAAGCGCAGTTGAGCGAACTCATCACGCGCGATTCGATGATTGGCACCGGTGTGGTTAGCGCACCATAACGAAAGGAGAAAACCATGAACGGGATACATGATCTGGGGGGGATGCACGGCCTTGGCCCGATCCCTACCGAGGAAAACGAGCCCTATTTCCATCATGAGTGGGAACGCCGGGTATTTCCTCTGTTCGCCTCGTTGTTCGTCGGCGGACACTTTAACGTCGATGAATTTCGCCACGCCATCGAACGTATGGCGCCGACCGAATATCTGCAGTCGAGCTACTACGAGCACTGGCTGCATGCATTCGAAACGCTGCTGCTGGCAAAGGGGGTGATCACCGTTGAAGAACTGTGGGGTGGCGCGAAGCCTGCCCCCTGCAAGCCTGGCACACCTGTGCTGACGCAGGAGATGGTGTCGATGGTGGTCAGCACCGGCGGGTCTGCTCGGGTCAGTCACGATGTTGCGCCCCGCTTCCGGGTGGGCGATTGGGTACGAACGAAAAATTTCAACCCGACCACCCATACCCGCCTGCCACGCTACGCACGCGATAAAGTCGGTCGCATAGAGATCGCTCACGGTGTGTTTATCACGCCAGATACTGCGGCGCACGGGCTGGGCGAACATCCCCAGCATGTTTACAGCGTCAGTTTCACCGCGCAGGCGCTGTGGGGAGAGCCGCGCCCTGACAAAGTGTTCATCGATCTGTGGGACGACTATCTGGAGGAAGCATGAATACGGTAGCACAACACGATTACGCCGCCCTCGGGTTACCGCGCGATGAGGAAGGGCCGGTGTTCGATAAGCCCTGGCAGGCAAAAGCGTTCTCCCTGATAGTCCATCTCCACCGGGCCGGGCTGTTCCCGTGGGCAGAATGGGTACAGACATTCAGTAAAGAGATCAACGCGGCGCCGGCGCAACCGGGTGAAAGCGCGAATGATGCCTACTATCGTCAGTGGACGGCGGCGATGGAAAACATGATGACGGCACTCAACCTGACGGTGCCGGATGAAATCAGCCGACGGACGCAGGAGTGGCGCAAGGCGTATCTCAACACGCCCCACGGCCAGCCGATTGTACTGGCGAACGCCAGTTGCCCGCCGGCACATAGCCATCATCACCTTTCGCCGGGCGTGCCGGTCACGGTGAGTCCGGCACTCGCTACCAACAGCAAAATCGATAATGGAGTTACACCATGAGTGATATCACCCTTAATGCCCACACCCCGGCTGCTCCCATTCCTGTCGCGAAACTGCTGCCCTGGGCGCTGTTCACCGCCCTGCTGGCGCTGCTGGCCATCTATTTCGTTGGCGCAGAACAAGGCGCAACGTCGATGTTTTCCGGCACGCAGGTGCATGAATTCTTCCACGACGCACGTCATCTGCTGGGCTTTCCCTGCCACTGAGGAGGCGGAAATGATTGGCAAACTGTTATTTAAAGGGATGATGGCCGGCGTTCTGGCCGGGATGGTGGCATTTGCCTTTGCACACCATTTCGGCGAGCCGCAGGTCGATCGCGCGATTGGCCTGGAAAAAAGCATGTCAGCTCACGCTCACCACCACGGCGCGTCAGCAGACGGCGAAGAAGAAGAGATGTTTAGCCGACAGACCCAGTCCGGGATCGGCCTGATGACCGGCATGGCGCTGTTTGGCGCCGCGCTGGGCGGCGGTCTGGCGCTGGCGTGGGCCTTTAGCTACCAGCGCTTTGGGCCATCGGACCCGCGTGTGCTGGCGTTGTGCCTGGCGCTGGCCGGCTTCCTGGCAATGAGCCTGATGCCAGGTCTGAAATACCCGCCCAATCCGCCCGCAGTCGGCAACCCGGAGACCATCGGCTATCGTACCGGGCTCTATTTCGTCATGATGCTGCTTTCTATCGGCATCGTCATCGCGGCCGCGTGGTTATCACATCAGCTCACGCCGCGCCTCGGCAGAGGGAATGCGATGATGTGGGCAACGCTGTTCGCCGTGGCGCTGATGCTCGTGGTTTGTGCCCTGATGCCGACAGTGAACGAAGTCTCCGACCACTTCCCGGCGGACCTGCTATGGCGTTTCCGCATAAGTTCCTTCGGCACGCATCTGGTGCTCTGGGGCGTCATCGGCGTGGCTTTCGGTGCTTTAGCCGAACGCACGCCGACGACACGCGAACATCGCCCGGCCTTCCGGCGCGGTTAACAACATGAGAGCGTCGCTAACGCTGATTTGTCAGGGAGAAACGGCAGCCTCCAGAGGTTCACACTTTCCCTGTGATGACCCTCTGGAGGCGCGGGAGTGGCAACGGGCGCGCCAGCTACAAAGCAGTGTCGCCCGTTATCACCGCGTCTGGTTCGCCCCGGACGCCGCCGCCAGGCAAACCGCCGCAGCGCTCTCTTTACAGGGTACGCCAGTGACGGAACTGGCGGAGCCCGACTACGGCATCTGGGCCGGTCGGCCAGTGCATGAGGTGATGATGCAAGACGCCGAAGCGTTCCAGGCCTGGCTGGAGGGTGCCGCTCCCCCGGGCGGAGAGTCACGTGCTCAGCTGCTGGCGCGCTGTGGCAGTTGGCTGGCTAAACACGTCGATATTCGAGGTCGCCACTGTGCCATTGCGCCTGCCGCCGCAATCCGCGCCACGATCGTCGACGTTCTCGGCGCCCCGCTTCACTCATTTGCGCGTATCGACATCCACCCGCTGAGCATCACCGAGTTGCGCAGCGACGGACGACGCTGGAATTTGTGTTTATTAAAGGGCCACATAAATAGTGAATAGACCACGTTCAGCCAGCGGACGGACGTCTGTCACATTTTTAACCCTTCCATAAATCATGGTCCGACACTCCCCTCGTGTCATTCATATACGCTTTCATCATGGGGATGATATTGAACCAGTGGTTTCAAGATTACGCGAACCACCATTGAGCTGAAGTACCAGCCAGTAATATGGCTACCTGTGGCTGGAGCAGGCCATTATTTGGTCGATAAGCCAGCGGCCTGCCTGGCCTGGCGGATTATCCACACGATACACTGCTGACATCAACATACTGACCCCACCCTGAGGTTCTTCCTCAATGGCCAGACGTACGAGGCGACCACTATCCAGATCGGTCTGCACGGTGTGGAGAGGCATTCCTCCCCAGCCCAGTCCATTAAGCAGGAATGCGCGCTTGGCAAACAGGTCCGCGAGTTTCCATGTTTTGGGAGACATTACGCCAAAATCGCGCCCTTTTGAATGTTCAGAACGATCGGTCAGTACCAGCTGAACATGCTTTGCGAGTTCACTCTGCGGGATTGGGCCTGGATACGCTGCCAGTGGGTGCTCTGCCGCAGCTACCATTGCAAAAGGAATATTCACCAAAGGTTCAGTGATGATTCCGGGGGGCGTCAATGGCAGAAAACCAACAATACCCACCGTGGCTCGTCTATCCAGAACGGGCTGGAAAGTCGCGCCAAGAGCTTCTACGTACACATGAAGCGGTACTGCCGGGAACTGTTGACGAAACTCTTTAGCGACTCCCGCAAGGGCATCAATAGGAAAAAAGACATCCACAACCACAGCAAGTTCGGGTTCCAGTCCGGCCGCCATGCCTTTTGCCTGGGATTTCATGGCATCCACAATAGAAACGGCTTTTCGCGCGCTGACAAGCAATGCCGAGCCTGCAGGTGTCAGCAATGGATAGCGCCCTGAGCGATCGAATAAGGTGACACCTAATTGCAGTTCCAGTCCACGCACAAGCTCACTGGCTGCTGACTGAGCCCGGCCAAGACGACGGGCAGCGGCCGAGAAGCTCCCTTCATCTACAGCAGCAACAAATGTTCGAAGCTGGTCGAGCGATATTCCGTCAAGCATAAATCCTCACCAATGTATCTGAATTCAAGATGGTATCCATAAGATTATAACGGCTGTTCAGATGCATTCGTAGGTGCAATTATGGTGGCGCACTATTTTTTACGTTGACCACAGTCCACTCACCGGAGATTTAATATGACTACTATTCTGCATATCGACTCGAGCATCCTGGGTAGCAACTCTGTCAGCCGCAGCCTGACTGCTGAAATCGTCGCTAAAGAAGTGAAATTAAACCCTGGAGCCACACTTCTGCGACGCGATCTTGTTGCAGATGAATTACAGCATTTGAGCCCTGCCCATCTGGCTGTGTTTCAGGGAAATACACCGACTTCAGAATCGTTAGCGAACGACATCGCTCTGGGCAGCACCTACATCGATGAGTTGTTCTCAGCGGATATCATTATTATTGGCGTTCCGATGTACAACTTTTCGCTTCCGAGCCAACTCAAGGCATGGCTGGATCGTGTACTTGTCGCGGGGAGGACATTCCACTACACCGCGAATGGTCCGGAAGGTCTGCTTCCAGCAGGTAAAAAAGTGTATATCGCTTCAACTCGCGGTGGCGTTTACAGCGGTACCAGCCCTGTCGCCCATCTTGACCATCAGGAAACGTTGCTTACCGCTGCGCTTAATTTCATCGGACTCTCTGACATCACCATTTTTCGTGCGGAAGGTCTTGCTCTGGGAGATGACGCCAGAGCAACGGCACTTGCCAGGGCGAAGAACGAGGTTGAAACAACGGTTATCTGACCCGTGACCGGGGTTACGTTGAAAAACCGGCACAAGGAGTTAAATGTGGAAATAGGCATAAACAGTTTCGCTTCACTTTTACCTGAAAGGAACAATGGGCGTATACCTAATCCGGCGGAACGTCTTGCGGCATTACTGGAGGAAATCACTCTTGCCGACGAGGCTGGTATAGATGTGTTTGGTGTCGGTGAACATCATCGTACTGATTTCGCCGATTCGTCACCTGCGGTCATTCTTGCGGCCGCCGCCGCACGAACGAAAAAAATCAGACTAACCAGCGCGGTATCGGTTCTCAGTACGGTTGATCCGGTGAGGTTGTTTCAGGACTTCTCCACCCTGGATCTGCTCTCGCAGGGCCGTGCCGAAATCACCGTTGGTCGTGGTTCTTTTGCAGAAGCTTATTCGCTATTTGGTCACTCCAGGGATGACTATGACGCTCTATTTACAGAGAAGCTTGGACTTTTGCAGCAACTTGTCAGGGAAACACACATCACATGGTCAGGCCGTTACCGTCCAGCGCTTACGGGCCAGGGCGTCTATCCCCGGCCAATGCAGAATCCGCTGCCGGTTTGGGTAGGTGTTGGCGGGACACCGCACTCCTTCATCCGGGCCGGAGCTGCGGGTCTGCCGCTGATGGTGGCGCTTATCGGGGGCAGACCCGATCGTTTCCGGCCATTAATCGACCTCTACCGGCAGGCCGGTATTCGTGCCGGCTACCATCGCGAGCAGCTTAGGGTGGGGCTACATGTTACCGGCTTTGTGGCTGACTCCGCGAAAGCAGCAAAAGATACATTACCGGCTGTTGATGAGCGATCGGTCCGATCGTCTCAGGCAGATTGCGGCAGTCGACGGCCATGGCTACCGTATCGGTAAAGCTATCGACTGGTTAAAGACCAATATTGCTTCGCCTCTGCGTGTCGAAGAGCTGGCAAGTCGCGTGCAAATGAGCACGCCCTCCTTCCACCACCATTTCAGACAGCTTGCGGGAATGAGTCCGCTCCGCTATCAGAAATGGCTGCGTCTCAATGAAGCAAGGCGACTGATGCTGAATGAGCATTACGATGTCACCACAGCGGCCTATGCTGTCGGCTATGAAAGCTTATCCCATTTCAGCCGGGAATATACGCGGATGTTTGGGGAATCACCCAAGAGGGATATTACTGTGCTGAGAGAGTCTGCCGGTAAGATTTAATGGTACCGATTTTCATCGTTAATCCCGGGGTGAAAGTGAGTCGTCGTTTTTATCACTCCGTAGCGGCTATCAGAAAGTCGATCAGGGTTTTCACTCTTTTGGTTTTACCGGCGTTTTTCGGGTAATAGAGATAAACTGGCGGATAGGTTTTCCAGTAGCTCTCCATCACGGGTATAAACTGCTCTCGATCGGGCTGTAACCGCCAGATGGGTTCGAACAAGCGCCCTATCCCCAGCCCGTGGCGAATACCGTCTGCCATAACGTCAATATCGTTGCTGATTAACTGTCCGGGCATTTCTAAGGTCAATGGTTCTCCGCGATCGTTAAGGATCAGCGGAAGAATGCGGTTGTTGGTGATGAAACGATAGCCAATCAGCCGGTGATGGCTGAGATCGGCTGGCGCCTCAGGCATTCCATATTCGGCGAGATAGGCTGAAGACGCATATAACCCTTCACGAAACGGTTTCATCAACGGGCGTGCCACCACCCCGCCTTCAAGGATATCCCCAAAACGAATCCCCAGGTCAAAACGCTCCTCGATAATATTCACGGTACCGTCGTAGACCGAAATTTCCAGCTTTATACCCGGATATTGCCGACAGAATGCCGCCATTGCGGGTTTAAGAATGAGCTGGTAGGCAAAACGCGAGAGCGTAATCCTCACCGCGCCGGAGGGCTCCCTATTCTGGTCACGGAGACTTTCCAGCGATTTCTCCAGCGAATCCACCGCGGCGGCGGTTTGCTCCAGAAGTTGTTGCCCGGTTTCCGTTAGCTCAATGCGCCGGGTCGTGCGCACAAAAAGCGGATGGCCAATATGCTCCTCCAGCAGCTTGAGCGCATTGCTGACGGAAGGCGGTGTAATTTCAAGTTTCCTGGCGGCTGCCGAAATATTGCCTTCGCGCGCAATGCTCTGAAAGATACGTATCTGATTATAAAGGGCGTTATTCATAGCATTTTCCTTAGCAAACCTCGGCTGATTATTAAGTACAGGCTAAATATGCTTAAGTCAATGCCCGCCTAATCTTCTGCGAATGAGGCGCTTATACTTTTTTCTCTTTCCGCTGAAAACTGAGTACAGGAGACGATGATGCGAATTTTATGTCTGGATATGCCCAACCCTGGCGCAACGCCGGAAAAATATGCGCCACACCTTACCGCTGAGGCCCTGCACGCCTGGGGGCTGTATAAATCCGGCTTTATCCGCGACATCTATTTCCGTCAGGACAGGCCCGGCGTCGCCATTTTCCTCGAATGTGACACCGTGGAAGAAGCCAGTAACGTGATGGCTGAATTCCCGCTGGCAAAGGCGGGCTTATTAACGTTTGAGTGCATTCCTCTCGGATCCTTTATTAGCTGGGAAAGTCTCTTCTCCGCAGAATTTAAAAATCAAAAATGAAGGAAAGGTGATGACCGACGAACGCCTTAATACAGAGCGGATGGCGTGAGCATGGCGCGGGTGCATGCGCGCCACCAGCCAGCGTAAGGCGGCAGAAAGCATTGCATTCTTATCCACGCCTTTGGCCGCAAGCAGCGCTTCGGCCTTTTTAAGGTGCTGATTATTAGCTTCTGTCTAAAAGTGATTGAGCCTTTACTGCGCTAAAAAATAATCCTGCATCCCTATACTGAGTTAATCTTTATCAACGGACTTAACTGATTGAAATGAAAAATATCCTCATCGTATCCGGGCATCCCGATGTTAACCATTCCGTCGCCAACGCGACCATCCTTGACGAGGTGGCGACCGCCCTGCCCGATGCTGAAATTCGTCGTCTGGACTGGCTTTATCCAGACGGCAAAATCAATATCGGCGCGGAGCAGAAAAGCCTGCTGAAGGCGGATGTTATCGTCTGGCAGTTTCCCTTTTCCTGGTATGGCCTCCCGGGGATGATGAAACAGTGGCTGGATGAGGTTTTTGTTCACGGCTTCGCGCACGGTTCGGCGGCGAAACTGGGGGGTAAAAAGCTGCTCCTCTCCTTCACAACGGGTGCGCCGCAGGCAATGTATACCTCTGACGGCTTCTTTGGTCACACCATTGAGGAGTACCTTATTCCGTTCGAGACCACGGCAAGGCTGTGCCGGCTTGACCTGCTGACGCCGGTTTATACCTGCGGTATCAGCTATGCCGACCGGGATGCCGATAAAATTGCCCAGCAAAAGGCGCTCGCCAGGGAGCACGCTTCCAGGCTGATCGCGCAGCTTAACGCCCTTCCTGAATAAACCCACGAGGGAAATGAAGATGCAGTATACCCGACTCGGCAAAAGTGACTTACTGGTCTCCCGCATCTGCATGGGGTGTATGGGATTTGGCGATCCGTCTACGGGCCAGCATCGCTGGACGCTGAATGAAACGGAAAGCCGGAACATCATTCGCTACGGTCTTGAAAAAGGTATCAATTTTTACGATACCGCCATCGCCTATCAGAACGGCTCGAGCGAGCGGTACATTGGCCGGGCGCTGCGAGATATGGCAAAACGCGATGAGATCGTCCTTGCTACCAAGTTTCTGCCGCGTACGCCAGCGCAAATTGCGCAGGGTATGAGCGGAAAACAGGCGATTACCCGTTCGCTTGACCAGAGCCTGCAGAATCTTGGTATGGACTATATAGACCTCTACATTTACCACCTCTGGGACTATAACACCCCCGCGATCGAGGTCCTTGAAGCACTGCATGCCGCCGTCACCGCCGGCAAGGTACGCGCCATTGGCATTTCAAACTGCTATGCATGGCAGCTGGCGAAGATGAACGCGCTTGCCGAACGCGAAAGGCTCACGCCCTTTGTTTCCGTGCAAAGCCACTACAACCTGATTATGCGCGAAGATGAACGCGAACTCTTGGGGCTGTGCGCTGAAGACGGCATCGCAGTGACGCCCTATAGCGCACTGGCAAGCGGTCGTCTTTCCCGTAAGGAAGGCCACACGCGGCGGGCCGCTGAGGATGACTATGCCCGCGGGAAATATGACCGCACGGCGGAACAGGACAGCGTCATTATCGAGCGGGTCGCTGAGCTTGCCGAACGGCATCAGGTGTCCATGACGGAAATCTCACTATCCTGGCTGCTTAATAAGGTCACCGCCCCGGTCGTAGGCGCGACCCAAAAAAGGCATGTCGACGGCACGGTTAACGCCGTGAATTTTCAATTGAGCGCGGAGGAAATCGGGTATCTGGAAGAGTCCTATCAGCCGCATTTTCTGACAGGGATTATGGCGCAAAACACACCGCAGACCAAAGACGCCAGGCAGGTATGGACACGATAGATGCCGCGAATCTGATACGCTGAAAACCGAATGACAGTTCCAGGGGATTTCCATCAGGCTATCGCGTGGCAAAAGAAACCCGGCATTCAACGCCGGGTTTGTCTGAGGCTTTAAGGCCGTCTGAAAAGGGCAATGCTGCGCCCGGCCAGAACAAAATCAATTGTCTCGGTAATGATGACGCCGTCCGTTTTTTCTTCAGCGGTCGACAGCTCAAGAACCCAGCCGCCTTCGCCAAACTGCGGGATCTGGAACGGAACATCGCCCTCAAAGGGATTGAACAGCATCAGCACGTCATGCCAGATGCCCTCCTCCTGTTCAAGATCGGGTCGGCTGATGGCGAGACCTAACGTCGAACCTTCATCCCATTGTTCAGATTGCTGCAGACCGCCGCCGGCGTTAAACCAGCGTATCTCGAGCCCGTCACGCCAGCTTTCACGGCGTAAAAGCGGTTGCTCCGCACGCAGCGCTATCAGACGCTGGGTGAAATGGCGCAACGCATGGTCCTGATCGGACAGTGCTTCCCAGTTGACCCATGAAATCTCGCTGTCCTGGCAGTAGCCGTTATTATTGCCCTGCTGAGAACGGCCAAACTCATCGCCGGCCAGCAGCATCGGCGTACCGTGGGAGAACAATAACGTGGTCAGGAAATTCCGCTTCTGGCGTTCGCGGACGGCGACGATATCCTGGTTTTCCGTCGGGCCTTCTTCGCCATAATTGCAGGAGCGGTTGTCATTATGCCCGTCGTTATTGTCCTCACCGTTGGCTTCATTATGCTTCTCGTTATACGAAACCAGATCGTTCAACGTAAAGCCGTCATGGGCGGTAATAAAATTGACGCTGGACCACGGACGACGGCCGCGTAAATCGTACAGATCGCCGGAGCCCAGTAAACGGGCGGCAAAGTCGTTGGAAACATTATCCCCCTTCCAGTATTCCCGCACCGTATCACGATATTTATCGTTCCACTCGCCCCAGCCAGGCGGAAAACCGCCGACCTGATAACCCCCGGGACCGATATCCCAGGGCTCACCAATCAGTTTAAGCTTCGATAAAACCGGATCCTGGGTTACCGCATCGAAGAACCCGCCTCGCGGATCGAAGCCCTCGGGTTCGCGTCCGAGAATGGTCCCCAGATCAAAACGAAAGCCGTCGACGTGCATGGCTTGAGCCCAGTAACGTAGCGAATCCATGACCATCTGCAGCACCCGGGGATGCGAGGTATTCACCGTGTTCCCCGTCCCGGTATCATTTATGTAATAGCGATGCTGATCCGGCATCGTCCGGTAGTAGGAAAAATTATCGATGCCTTTAAATGAGAGCGTCGGTCCCAGCTCATTGCCTTCCGCAGTGTGGTTGTAAACCACGTCAAGGATCACTTCGATACCGGCATCATGAAATGCGCGCACCATGTCGCGGAAGCCCGCGATACCTGCGGGTCCGTAGTAACGGGACGCGGGAGCGAAGAAGCCCAGCGTATTGTAACCCCAGAAGTTTTTTAGCCCTCTGTCGAGCAGATGCTGATCGTCCGGAAACCAGTGTACGGGAAGCAGCTCAACGGAAGTGATGCCCAGGCTCTTGATATAATCGACGGAAGCCTGATGCCCAAGCCCCTCAAATGTGCCGCGCAGCTCCGGGGGAAGCGCCGGATTGCGCTGGGTAAAACCCTTCACATGCGTTTCGTAGATAACCGCATGCGGCCAGGGGACGTCTGGGCGATTTTCCCCCTGCCAGTCGAAGGCATCCGGGTCGACAACCTTGCATTTTGGCGTAAATGGCGCGCTATCGCGGGTATCAAAGCTCAGATCTTTCTCCTCATGGCCCATCTCGTAGCCGAAATGCGCATCGTTCCATTCAATATCGCCTTCCAGCTCCCGCGCGTAGGGATCGATAAGCAATTTATGTGGATTAAAGCGATGGCCGTTCTCCGGATCGTACGGCCCATAAACCCGATAACCGTATAAGGCTCCGGGCTGCAGACCGGGTACGTAGCCGTGCCAGATTTCGTGTGTATATTCAGGTAGTTCAAGCCGGGCTATTTCCGTTTTTCCGCAAGGATCGAATAAGCACAGCTCAACCCGCTCAGCGTGCGCTGAAAACAGCGCGAAGTTCACGCCCTTTCCGTCAAAATTAGCCCCCAGCTGCTGGCCGTCCCCGGGCTCTATTGCAAACGTTTCTTTCATTGACACTATTCCTCTCTACTTTTCTTTTCACTAATAAGCGTTACTAACCACCCCGTTGCTGACGCCAGATCGAGCGCCTCTTCGACAAGACGGTTTTCGCCGGTTAACGCATCGCGATAATGTCGTCCTGCCAGATCTTCGGGTATGGCTACCGCAGTGTTGCCCCACAGCCTGGCCGGGGAATCAGCCAACCCGTGCGCCGCGACGTCAAAGGCCAGGCGAGGAACCACCACGATAAGGGCCTCCTCGTCGTTGATGCGCGCGTAGGCGATAAGATTCTCTTCCCTGTCACCGGTGACCTTTAATGGTACCCAGTCACCATAATGGAAGAGCGCGGAATGCCGCTGCCTTAACCTGAGAAACGACGCGGTGACGTACTGCTTCAGCTGTCCGTCTCGCCATGCGTTTTCGCTATTAAACAACTCAGGACCTTCGCTATCGAGGTTATGCGCCAGGACGGCGAAGTCAGGTTCACGTCGGTTATCCGGATCGACAAGGCTGAAGTTCAGCGCCTCGCTCCCCTGATAAATATCCGGTACGCCGGGCGCGGTCAGTTTGATGACCGTCTGGCTGAGGCTGTTCACCAGGCCGGCACGGATAAAAGGCTGCAGGGCGGTGTGAAAATCGTTGAGAAAGAGCGAATTATCCGCAGCGAACAGCTGTTGCGCATAGTTCAGCACAACGCTTTCATAGCTCTCATTGCTGTCGATCCAGTCGGTTCTTTGCTTGGCCTCGCGCAGCGCTTTTTCCATAAAAGCAAGAAAACGCGTCTCGAGTGCTTTCAGCCCTGCGGTATCGTCGGGCAGCAGCGTTGCAGGCCACACGCCGGCGAGCGCCTGATAGATCATCCACGTATCCGCCGCGTTCGGCGCCGTACCGTCGTTCAAAAAACGCACCTGGGTTTGATTCATCTGACGCCAGCGCGCAAGGTTTTCCGCCCACAGCTGCGGTGCTTCCGTCAGGGTGTAAAGCCGGGCGCGCGCATCTTCCCCGCGTTTAGTATCGTGCGTCGACGTTCCCAGCAGCGCGTCGGGCTGGCGGGCAAGACGAATGCGCATCTCCTGGTGAAAACGAGAGAGAGAAAATGCGCGAGGAGTAGGATCGGCCCCGACTTCGTTCAATGCCAGGTCGAGGTTATGGCGAAAGAACAGCGTATCCTCGACCGATTTAGCCATCAACGGCCCCGTCAGCTGCTGAAAGCGGGTTCTGAAGAGTGACGCGGTGTCGAGGCTACTTCCGTGCAGATTGCCGGTCAGGATGGCGATAATGACCTCAAGCGCCCTGGCATCGGGTTTGTCTTCCCTGGCGTTCACCTGGTCAACCACCCGGTTTAACAGCGTAATATCGCCTGCGGTCAGTCCTTCGGCGGTGCCGTAGGTACGATAGACCGGGAAGGCCAGCAGCAGTTCACGCAAGGCATGGCGCAGCGCGTCGCTCTCAACCGCCATGCTATTACGCTCCGCCAGTTCGGTGGCCAGCCGCAATAAGGTGGTAAATTCACCCTCAAAATTGCGATCCACCATCAGTCCTTTCGCCTCGCGCAGCGCGGTATGGCGATCTATCGCTCCGCCGAGCGCTTCATCATGAACCTGCTGCAGCTGATCGAGGTTATTGTCATCCACCAGCACTTCCGCCAGCGAAGCGATAAACTCATATCCTGTGGTGCCGGAGACGGGCCAGTCGGCGGGCAGCTGCTCGCCTTTGGCGAGGATTTTTTCCACCGTAATGTAGCACTCTGGCCCGGTTGCCTGGCGCAGGCGCTGCAAATACCCCAGCGGGTCGGCAAGGCCATCGATATGGTCAATGCGCAGACCATCGACGATGCCAGAATGCACCAGTTCAAGGATAAGGCGGTGGGTGTCGTCAAACACCGCCGGGTCTTCAACCCGGACGCCAATCAGGCCGGTAATTTCAAAAAAACGCCGCCAGGAGAGCTGCCTGGGCGCCTCCCGCCAGGACATCAGCCGCCAGCTTTGCGCCTTGTGCAGCGCCAGAATGGCGTCGCGATCCGAGGATGTTAGTAGTTGCTCACCTGTCGCCAGGGTTTGAGGATTCAGGGGCCAGGCCTGGTCATAGTAGACGAACGCCGGCTTCCCGGTTTCCGGATCGCGTTTTAGCGCGAGCGCCCCGCTCTCCAGCTCTGCCTCAAAGGTATCCCCCAGAAACGGCAGCGTAACGGGACGCGTCCAGTCAATATCGAAATAATGGGCCCAGGCGCTGTTTTTGCCCTGCTCGATGACGTCCCGCCACCAGCGATTCTCCAGCGAGGTCGCCATATGGTTGGGAACAATATCCAGAATCAGGCCAATTTGCGCGTTTCTCAGCGCCTTCACCATCCGGTCAAACCCTTCGCGGCCCCCGATGGCCGGATCGATCTCGTTAGGATCGGTAATATCATAGCCATGGGTTGACCCGCTGGTTGCCGTAAAAATCGGCGAGGCGTAAAGATGGCTGATACCCAGGTCTTTGAGATATGGCGCCAGCGCCGCCGCGCGATCGAAGGTCATGCCGTTACGGAACTGAATACGATAGGTTGCGGAAGGGATCATGATGAGGCTTCTCCATGTGCAAAACGGACAACAATACTGTTTGGCGATAACGCCTCCTGCCGCTCCGGCCAGCTAAAAATGACCTCGCCCGGTATTTCCGGCATCGCGGCCCGCTCCTCGCCGATATTCAGCGCCACGGAGAGCGTGCCGCCGGAGAATTGCCAGCTCACCGCCAGCGCCTGCGCCGCCGCGTGCAGGATCATGCCCTCCACGGCCCCTCCCGCCGCGAGCAGCGGGACAATGTAGCGATGGCGCAGCTGGATAAGGTGGCGCGTAAAGCGCAGCCAGGCTTTCCCCTCCTCGCTTGCCGCCTTCTGCCAGTCGAGCTTAGAACGGATAAAGGTCCGGGGATCGTTCGGGTCAGGGACTGATGCATCGTGTCCCGCGTGCCCGGCAAACTCTTTAGCCCGCCCTTCCCGCACCGCCTTCGCGAGGTCGCCATGAAAATCGGTAAAGAACAGAAAGGGGTTTGTCTCCGCAAACTCTTCGCCCATAAACAGCAAAGGAATGTGGGGCGACAGAAGCAATGCGGCGAGAAGAACGCGCGTTTTTCCGGCGCCGGCAAGAGAAATCAGCCTTTCCCCCTGCGCACGGTTCCCGGTCTGATCGTGATTCTGAATAAAGTCGACAAAAAACTGCGGCGGCTGAGCGGCGCAGGCCACGCCGCGTGGTTTTCCGGTTTGCGCAGAAAGCTCACCCTGGTAGACAAACCCTTCGGCCAGCGCCCTTGCGACATTCTTTGCCGGCTGATGCGCAAAATCCTGATAATAGGCGTGCGTTTCGCCGGTCGCGAAAACGTGGGCGGCGTTATGAAAGTCATCATTCCACTCGGCGGTAAAGAGCGGCGTCTGTCCGTTCTCATCGCGCGGATGGAGGAAAATCACGTTCCGGCTGTCTTCAGTGGTGAGGTGGATGTGGCGGTCGGGAATCGCGGCGCGGATATTTTCGGCTATTTCTATCAGTACATGCCTGGCGGAGCGATCTTCAATCTGATCGATAGCATCAAAGCGCAGCCCATCAAGCTGGTATTCGGTCAGCCAGAACAGCGGCGCCTCGGTAATATACTGCCGCACGGCCTCGGTTTCATAGGCGATAGCGTTACCCCACGGGGTCATCCGGTCCTGATGAAAAAAGCCCGGCGACAGCAGAGAGAGATAGTTGCCTTCCGGGCCAAAATGGTTCAGTACGATATCGAGAACCACCGATAGCCCTAACCCGTGGGCGGCATCAATAAAGGCGTGAAAATCCTCCGGTGCGCCATACGCTGCGTGCGGCGCATAGAGTAATACGCCGTCGTAACCCCAGCCGCGGGAACCGCCAAACTGGGCTACGGGCATGACCTCTATCTGGGTGATCCCCAGCTCCGCCAGATAAGGCAGCTTTTCGATGGCGGCCAGAAAGGTGCCATCCGGCGTAAAGGTGCCCGGATGAAGTTCATATATCACGGTTTCTTCCCACGGACGCCCTTTCCAGCCAGCGTTAACCGGTTGAAAACGCCTGGGGTCGATGACCACCGAAGGGCCGTTAACATCATCGCGTTGCGCGCGCGACGCCGGGTCCGGAATGCGCGTGCCGTCGGCTAAACGGAGCATATATTCATCACCATGCTTTACGCCGGGGACGTCAATCTGGAACCAGCCCTCTCCCGCGGCGTCCATCGGAATATCCCGGCCCGTCAGGCTCAGCGTCATCGTTTTTTGACCTTCGGCCCAGACGCGAAAGCGGACCGTGTCCGCGGCAATGAACTCCGCCCCCCAATGTTTTTTAAATACTCTGGATTCCATTAAATATCCTCAAATGACCTGTGGAAAATGCGGCATGAATATAAGATTAGACCAGGTTTAAACGCGTGCGCTGTTGATGGCGAGGCTGTTATTTTTAAAGACGTTGTCTATGATTAATAAATCGCTTAAAAAACAAGGAATGCTATGCAGATTCGTAAAGGATTAAATTCCGACCTGGCTCGTCTGGAATATTGTGATTTTTCCTTCACCGTCAGCCAGATTGCCACCGGCCCCTTTGTCAATAATGATCTGAAAATTGAAACACTTCCCAGCGCTTATAATAAAACCTATGAACTGGACATCCAGACGCTGGAAAACCACTGCGTTAATCCGGATGCTATATTTTTAATCGCGGAAACCGACGCGGGGCAAGTCGCCGGATTTATCACCGCTTCCTTGATCTGGAACAAATTTATTTCCGTGGATTATATCGCCATCGAGCGCTCACAGCGCAGAACGGGCGCGGCCAACAAGCTCATGGCGGCAGCCCATATATGGGCTCGGAGCATGAGCGCGGCGGGATTAAAGCTGGAAACCCAGAACGTCAACGTTCCCGCCTGCCTTTTCTACCGAAATTATGGCTTTACCCTGGGCGGATACGATCGTTATCTCTACAGCGCGTTACCGGAAAAAGATGAAATTGCGCTGTTCTGGTATTACATGTTGACCTAAAAGCCAGGTAAATAATTCCTGGTTTTACGATGTTAATTATTCCTGGTTTGCGCTTTTTTTATCGCCCAAACGCAGTCATTGACTAATCTTAAATTTCATTTATTAAGGAGGCCGGTATGACAACAGGAAATAACCCAACGCTACACTATCCACTTCCGCCGTTTGTCGAGCAGCCGCAGCAGCCCCCGGGGCTGGCATCCGAAATGAAGCCCCTTCCCGATCACGGTGAGACCAGCTATACCGGTTCCGGAAAGCTGGCGGGGAAAAAAGCGCTGATTACCGGCGGTGATTCGGGGATTGGTCGGGCTGTCGCGATTGCCTACGCGCGGGAAGGCGCGGATGTCGCTATCGGCTACCTGCCGGAGGAGGAGTCCGACGCGGCTGCCGTTATCGCGCTGATCCAGGCCGAGGGAAGAAAAGCCATCGCCATTCCCGGCGATATTCGGATTGAGTCATTTTGCGATACCCTGGTTGAAAAGGCGGTCGCTGAGCTGGGCGGGCTGGATATTCTGGTTAACAACGCCGGCAGGCAGCAGTATTGTGAATCCATTGAGACGTTAACGACCGCCGCGTTTGACGCTACGTTTAAAACCAACGTTTATGCGCCCTTCTGGATAACAAAAGCCGCGCTTCGTCATCTCTCGCAGGGGGCGGCGATCATTAACACCTCTTCCGTGCAGGCGTTTAAACCCAGCGAGATCCTGCTGGATTATGCCCAGACCAAAGCCTGCAACGTGGCGTTTACCAAATCGCTGGCTAAGCAGCTTGGTCCGCGCGGTATCCGCGTTAACGCCGTGGCGCCCGGCCCGTACTGGACTCCGCTGCAGTCAAGCGGCGGCCAGCCGCAAGAGAAAGTTCAGCATTTTGGTGAGGATACGCCGCTCGGCAGACCGGGACAGCCGGTCGAGATTGCGCCCCTTTACGTTCTCCTCGCCTCAGATGCCTGCTCGTACGCTTCCGGTCAGGTCTGGTGCTCAGACGGCGGTACCGGCGTCGCATAAAAGAAGCGCTCGTCGCTGTCGCGCGCTGTTCCAGCTCGCCGCAGCGGCGAACGCTAGCCGCAGAGAAGAAACTGGATGAGGGTAATCAGCAAATAAAAACCGCAGACGATTTGCAAAACTCTCCAGCCCCACCTGAAATAACGCCACTGATAACGCTCCCTGGCATTCGCCTGCGCAATAGCGGGTTCCAGGACCTGCTTTTTCTGCTTCCTTCTAAGCATGCTCCAGCCCCACCCGACAATGGTCAGGATGACGATAACTTTATAAAGGATAATGTTGTCCATGCCGCCGCCATTTCATGATGGGATAAATCTCCCCGCCAGTGTAGCGCACTTCCCGCCTCGTTACCTGCATTCCTTATTTACGTTTAAATGCGTTTACGATGGAACACTCTTGCTTTGTCAGCGTTGCTGACGCAAGCATCACCCTGGAATAATCTTATATATGTCAGAAAGGTGAATTGGGGCTTTTCTATTTATTAAATATGTAGTAACGAGGCGCGGGTAATATTAGCAGTCTTATTATTCAAAAAGTTAAAATTTGCAAAAACAGACGCAACCGCTAAAATAATTATGAGCTAACTCACTAAACAGGGAGATATTATGGGTTTTTGGCGAATTGTGTTGACGATTATTCTACCCCCGCTTGGCGTACTGCTGGGTAAAGGCTTTGGTTGGGCGTTTATCCTCAATATTATTTTAACGATCCTCGGCTATATTCCAGGCCTTATCCACGCTTTTTGGGTCCAGACCAAAAACAGCTAATCAGAGCCATTATCACCGGTCATCAAACGGAATCAGAAAGTTCGCAGGAGCTATTTTATGCTTAAACACTTAACCGCTATCGCTTTTCTGGCTGCATCCACCCACGCCATGGCGCAAGCCGATATGACGCTGGACGGTCTGGCCAAAAAGGAACCGGCAGCCTTTAGCCAGATGGTTAAAGGGCATACCCTGCCCGCCTGGATAAAGTCCGGCGGCACGGGCTCGCCTGCCCGGACGGTGAAGCTTGGCGCCGAGGTCTATCAGGTATTCAGCGTCTGCAAACCCCACGACTGCGCAGCGGAGCGCTTCGCCGTGCTGTGGTCGGAAAAATCCGGACAGATGTCCGGGCTTTATTCCGCCGTTGACGAAAAAACCGCCCAGGAGACACTGACCTGGCTGAATGTTAGCGATGAGCGCTCTATCGATGGCAAGACGGTGCTCTTTGCCGCCCTGAGCGGCAGCCTGGAGAACCATCCGGATGCGTTTAACTACCCGTAGTAAAACGCTGAGGCAATAATTTCGCGCCTTCTGCCGTACAACCCCAAGGTCTGGACGGCAGAATCTCTCCCCCGACGTTCAGCGTAGCCTACAGCGAGATGCCGGCGAACGACATAAACCCCAGCGACATTAAGCCGGCGGTAATAAATACGCTGCCTAAACCGCGTAATCCTTTCGGCATATTGGCATATTTCAGCTTTTCACGAATGCCGGCCAGCGCCACAATCGCCAGCGCCCAGCCAATACCGCACCCGGTGCCATAAGTCAGTGATTCAAGGAAGCTGTATTCACGCTGCACCATAAAAATCGTCGCGCCGAAAATGGCGCAGTGGATAGTTAACAGCGGCAGGAACGGCCCCAGAGCATGGTTTAACGCGTGGAAATATTTGTCGATCACCATTTCGAGGATCTGCACCAGCGCCGCAAGAACGCCGATAAACGTGATGAAATCGAGGAAGCTCAGGTCAACCCCTTCGATCAGGGCGTTCTCTTTCAGCAGGTAATGGTAAATCAGGTTGTTAATCGGCGTCGCAATGGCCAGCAGCGCCGTCACGGTTACCCCGAGGCGAAATGCGACATCGATTTTTTTGGAGATAGCGAGAAAAGTACACATCCCGAGGAAAAAATTGAGCGCCATATTTTCAACGAAAACCGCGCGGATAAAAATATTGAGATGAGATTCAAACAAGACAACCTCCATGTTGTTGAGTTGTTTCTCAATAATGCCAAATTTTCAGCTTGAACGGGTCATTATTACTCGGTTTTGCCGAGTCGATCACCTTTTAATTTCCTGTGTTTTTGCGTGGGCAAGAGCGTCGCCTTTAGGACCTTCCTGACTCGCTAAACGAGCGAGGAAGCATCTGAATAAACGCATCGACCGGCACCGGTTTAGAAAAGTAATAGCCCTGATAGAGGGTAATCCCCATATTTTTGAGCATCGCGAGCTGCTCCTTATCCTCGATGCCCTCAGCAATAATCTGGCAATGAAACTTCCTGGCCAGATTAACCATATTCTTCACCACCAGCGCGGAAGCCGTGTTGGTCACAATGTTGAGGGTAAAGACCTTATCGATTTTGATAATCTCAGGATTAAATTGCTGGATGTAGCTGTAGTTCGCGTAGCCGGTACCAAAATCATCCAGCGAAAACTGGACGCCGATACGCCTGAGTTTGTCCGTCACCGCTGATGTTTGCCGGGTATTTTCGATCGACTCCCGCTCGGTTATCTCCAGAACAAGGCGGACTTGCGCCTCTTTCATCTGCTGGATAAACGTCTGGCACAGGGTCACTATTTCGTCGTCCTGAAAGTTTACCGAACTGGTGTTAAAGCAAATAAACAACCCTCCAGGGATTACGGATTGATGGCGCCGAAGCTGACGGATCACCTCGGCAAAGCAAATCGCCGTCACGTCTTTAATCAAGCCGGTCTGCTCTGCCACGGAAATAAATTTATCCGGCGCAATAAATCCCTGCTTCGGATGTTCCCAGCGCACCAGCACCTCACCGCCGATAACCGCTCCGCTGTCATTGTTGATAATTGGCTGAATATAGGGCTTGAGCTGCTTCAGTTCGATAGCCTTTCTGAGCTGATACTCAATCGTATTCCGGTAGCGGAGGTAGTTCCTGAATAAAAAGGTGAGCAGCAAGGAGGCCAGAATAATGGCGATAAGCGTGTGTTGCTCATAGCGGATAAACGCCCCGACGCCAGAGGCGTAGCCGCGGTCGGCAATAACCGAATAGGTAAACAGCTCAGAGGCCAGGCGCACGGGAACCTTGATATCCGGCGTCGCCGTCACTTCCCCTTTGCGGGTCATTATCCGATCGCCAACCTGAAGATAGAGATGCGCATCGCCATCAAGAACGGTCAAAATGTTGTATAAATAATAGCCGTCAACGCCAACCAGAATCGTATTTCCCCGCTCATCCTGTTCGCTGTAAACCATCAAGGGATGAAACGGCGTGATTTCGCTGCCGCTCAGCAGGCGCAGAGCGCCATGCGTATACTGGCGACGATCGAACTGAAATTTACGCCCGCCAAAAACCGAGGTGCAGTATATTTCGTTATCCTTACCTAAATTCACCGTGCGCACATCGGGAATGGTGGCCACCAGGGTGCGCAGCTCCGTCAGGACATTCTCGCTACAGCTTTTACCATAAAAAGGCTCAGCCAGATCGGCTGCCTGCTCCGCATGGGAGACGGTCACATCGAGGCTGGCTATCGCCTGCTGCAGGCGCGAATGGATATCTTGATCCACCTTTTTTTGCATTTGCCAGTAGCAAAGCCCGGTTCCCAGGCTCAGTAACGCAAGCAGAAACAGGAGTATCCACAGACGATGGCGTGATGATGAGTAGTTCATTGTGCTAATCCAGTTTGACTCGCCGGAAAAGGCCAAAGGTCAATTGTTTGGCCAAATTTTAATAAATCCTGTTTATACTCGCCCTGAACCGATCAAGTTTTAATGCATATCAATGATATATCATGGCAAACCATTGCGCGGCGCAGGAGGCGTTTTCTGCGTCTGAGGTTTGCGTGCTTATGCCGCCGCATCTGTAGCTAAATGATTGACTTAAAGCCGAATAATACGAAAATGACTCTTTTGTGCGATGACCAGAAAAGCTGGCAAATATGATGACGATCCGCTCTCGTAAGTTTATTCTGAACAAGGTGAAAATATCCGCGGTAGCTATAGCTGCCGCGCTGCTGTTAGCCCACTGCGGTAGCAAACCGCCCGTTTCTCTTGTCACGCCCATGCCGCCCGCGGCCCGCCAGCCGACGTTGCCCAAAAGCCAGGAGCCGGTGCGCGGCGTCTGGCTGACGACCGTGTCGCGCCTCGACTGGCCGCCGCTGGAATCCGTCAATGGCGGCATTAGCGCCGAACGGCGCATCGCCCTGCAGCAGCAGGCGCTGGTTGCCAAGCTGGATAATTTAAAAAGCCTCGGCATTAACACCGTCTTCTTCCAGGTGAAACCGGATGGCACCGCGCTCTGGCCATCGAAGATTCTGCCGTGGTCCGATATGCTGACCGGCAAAATCGGTGAGGATCCGGGCTACGATCCGCTCAAATTTATGCTGGATGAAGCCCATAAGCGCGGCATGCGCGTTCATGCCTGGTTTAACCCCTATCGCGTCTCGGTCAATACGCGGCCGAAAACCGTCACCGAACTGAACAGCACGCTGTCGCAGGTTCCCGCCAGCGTATACGTCCTGCACCCTGAGTGGATTCGCACCTCCGGCGATCGCTTCGTGCTCGATCCGGGCATTCCGGAAGTTCGCGACTGGATCACCAGCATCGTGGCCGAGGTTGTGGAGCATTACCCGGTTGACGGCGTCCAGTTCGACGATTACTTCTACACCGAATCACCGGGATCGGCCCTTAACGACAACCGGACGTTCCAGCAGTACGGCCAGGGCTTTGCCGCGAAAGCGGACTGGCGGCGGCACAACACGCAGCTGCTGATTGAGCAGGTTTCCCGCACCATCAAGCAGCTGAATCCCGATGTTGAATTTGGCGTCAGTCCGGCAGGCGTCTGGCGCAACCGCTCCCACGATCCGGCGGGTTCAGATACCCGCGGCGCAGCGGCCTACGATGAGTCGTATGCGGATACCCGCCTCTGGGTCCAGCAGGGATGGCTGGACTACATCGCGCCGCAGATTTACTGGCCTTTCGCCCGCGACGCGGCCCGCTACGATGTGCTGGCAAAGTGGTGGGCTGACGTGGTGAAACCCACCCATACCCGCCTCTATATCGGCGTGGCGCTGTACAAAGTTGGCGAGCCATCGAAGAACGAACCTGACTGGATGATTAGCGGCGGCGTGCCGGAACTGAAAAAGCAGCTTGATTTGAATGAATCCATGCCGCAAATTCAGGGCACGATTTTATTCAGAGAGAATTACCTCAATCAGCCGCAAACCCAGCAGGCCGTTAACTACCTGAAAAGCCGCTGGGGAAGCTGATGCACTCACCTGACAGGCCAGGCGCCTGGTATCAACCCCACCGGAGGATGTATGTTGAAAAAATCGATCGTCGCCTTTTCCTTGTTCTGCGCTCTGACGCCCGCCGTTTTTGCGGGCAACAGTGAAAATGAACAGCTGAATAAAAAGAATGTTATTGATTTTTATAATAAAGCGTTAAATGACAAAGACTTTGCCGCCGCCAGACCCTATCTGGGAGACCGCTACGTACAGCATAACCCGATGGCGAAAGACGGCGTTGCAGGCTTTGAGCAATTTATCGCCTTCCTGAAGAACAAATATCCCGACTCGCACAGCGAAATTAAGCAGGCGTTTGTCGACGGCGATCATGTGATCCTGCACGTTGAGGTCACCGGCCGCGAGCCGGGCGTGACGCGGGCGATTATCGATATCTTCCGCGTCGACGAGCAGCATAAAATCGTTGAACACTGGGACGTGACCCAGAACGTTCCGCAAAAAACCGCCAGCGGCAACGGCATGTTTTAAATCCTGAGCAGGCGTATCCTGCTCATCCCCCCTCGCTTTCCCCGTTTACTCTTCGTACAGATGAATGCTTGTTTAAACAGTTTATTTACTTTACTGTAAAGTAAATAAACTGGCGGAGTGAATCTGATGATTAACAAAGAAAAATGGGGAAAGCTTTTTTATTTCATTGCATTAGCCATTTTCCCCTGCGCGATGAACGCCGCTTTACCCAGCCTGCCCGCGCAGGGCGCCCCGCTCTATGACGCCTGCTCGCACCTACAAGAACCGTCCGAGGCCTGGCGCTGTCGCGCCCTGCTCATTAGCCAGCGCGTGGAACAGCGGCAACGCTATCTGCACTTTTTACTGCAGCAGAATATTTTCAGCATTCAAACCTACGACTATCTGTGGAGTGAGTACCAGCGTACGACGTCATGTTCTGAGATCGGCGCCTTCTTGATGAGCAAAGTCCACGATGAGGCATTCCATGGGCTGCCCTTTACCCCGCTTCCGCCCGACGATGCGATAAACGCGCCGCCCGCCGTGTTTGCTCTGCAAGCATCCCTTAACTGACCGAAGGTGCACCACGATGCTGGCTCGCTTTTTTGTGTTTCGCCCGGTTTTCGCCGTCGTCATCGCCATCTGTATTATGGCGGCCGGCGCCCTTGCCCTGCTGACCCTGCCGGTTGAACAGTATCCGGATATCGCCCCGCCCGGCGTCAACGTCACGGCAAACTACCCCGGCGCCTCGGCTGAAACCGTGGAAGACAGCGTGACGCAGGTGCTGGAGCAGCAGATTAAAGGCATCGACGGCCTGCTTTATTTTTCCTCCAGCAGCAGTTCAGCGGGCCAGGCGCGCATTAGCCTCAGTTTTGATCAGCGCATTAACCCTGACATGGCGCAGGTACAGGTGCAAAACGCCGTCAATCAGGCTATCACGCGCTTACCGCAGGAGGTGCAGCAGCAAGGGATCGCGGTGACCAAATCACAGGGAGACAGCCTGATGGTGGTGGCCCTGTATGACCAAAGCCGGTCGTTAACCAGCCTCGATATTAGCGACTTTCTCGTCAGTTCCCTGCAGGAGCCGCTGAGCCGGGTTGAAGGCGTCGGAGAAACCACCGTTTTCGGCGCCCAGTATGCAATGCGCATCTGGCTCAATCCGCTGCAGCTGACCAGCTACGGTCTGATGCCCTCCAACGTGCAGGCCGCCATCGAGGCGCAGAATTCGCAGGTCACCAGCGGTGAAATCGGTTCGCTGCCCACGCTGGAGGGGCAGTATCTGAACGCAACGGTCACCACCCAGTCCCGCCTTGAGCGTCCGGAACAGTTCGAAAATATTATCCTGCGTACCCACAGCGACGGCTCGGTGGTCTATCTGCGCGATGTCGCCCGGGTGGAGATCGGCGCGGAAAACTATCAAAACCAAACCACGCTCAACGGTTTCCCCTCCGCCGGGATCTCAATTCAGCTGGCATCGGGGGCTAACGCGCTGGCGACGGCGGAGAAGATCCGGGCGGAGGTCGAACGCCTGACGCCGCGCTTTCCGCAAGGCGTTGTCGCCGCTTACCCGCGCGACAGCACGCCGTTCGTGACGGTCTCTATTGAAAGCGTGGTGCGTACGCTGATTGAGGCGATTCTTTTTGTGGTGGCCGTCATGTACCTCTTTCTTCAGAGCTGGCGGGCTACGCTGATCCCGACGCTCACGGTGCCGGTGGTTCTGCTCGGCACCTTCGGCATCCTCAGCCTGCTGGGCTACAGCATTAATACCCTCACCCTGTTTGCGATGGTTCTGGCAATCGGTTTACTGGTTGATGACGCCATCGTGGTGGTGGAGAACGTTGAACGCCTGATGGCGGAGGAGGATCTTACCCCGCCTGAAGCCACCCTGCGCTCGATGAATGAGATCACCGGCGCGCTGATTGGCATCGCGCTGGTTCTCTCTGCGGTATTTATCCCGATGGCGTTTTTCGGCGGCTCGGTGGGGATTATCTACCGCCAGTTCAGCGTCACCATCGTCTCGGCAATGGCGCTCTCTGCGCTGGTGGCGTTAACCCTGACGCCGACGCTGTGCGCCCATCTGCTTAAATCCGGGCACCTTAAAAAAGGGCGATTCTTCACCTGTTTCAACCGCGGCGTCGCCGCCAGCCAGAACCGTTACCTCGCCATACTCCGGCGGATAATCGTTCGCCCGCTCCGCTTTGTGCTGCTGGCCCTGACGCTGACGCTTTTAATGCTCTGGCAGTATCAGAAGCTGGCCAGCGGCTTTCTGCCCGAAGAGGATCAGGGCGCGGTGATGGTTCAGTTTACGCTCCCATCCGGTTCGCCGATGGCGATGACCGAGGCGGTCGGCGCGGACATTACCCGCTATTTCATGGCCGAGGAGGAGGATAACCTCAACGTCATCTTTATGGTCACCGGCAGAAACAACGCCGGCAGCGGGCAGAACGTCGGGATGGCCTTCGCCGAACTAAAGCACTGGGACGCGCGCCCCGGGGAACAGAACAGCGCGCAGGCGATTATCGCGCGGGCGAACCGGTACTTTTTAAAAAACGCCCGGCTGGCCACCATCAGCGTCATGTCGCCGCCTACCGTACGCGGACTCGGGCAGTCGAGCGGCTTTGAACTCTGGCTGCAGGACAGCGCGGAAAACGGCCGCCAGGCGCTCATCGAGGCGCAAACCACCCTCCTCACTGCCGCCAGGCAAACGCCGACGCTGGACGCCGTGCGAATTAACAGCCTGGAGGAGAAAGCGCAGCTGCAGGTGGATATCGACAGACAAAAAGCCCAGGCCCAGGGGCTGGATCAGGCCGCCATCAATAGCACCCTCTCTGCGGCCTGGGGCGGCGTGTACATCAACGATTTTATCGACCGCGGGCGCGTTAAGCGCGTGTATATGCAGGGGGATGCGGCCTGGCGTTCGACGCCGGATAATTTATCCGCCTGGTTTGTCCGCGGCGACAGCAACAACATGGCCTCCTTCGACAGCTTCTCATCATTCCGCTGGACCACCGGGCCGCAAATGCTCCAGCGGTTTAACGGACTGTCGGCCGTGCAGTTTCAGGGAAACGCGGCGCCGGGCGTCAGTTCCGGTGCGGCGATGGCGACGATGTCCGAACTGGTGGGCGAGCTGAGCGGGTTTGAAAGGCAATGGAGCGGTTTATCCTGGCAGGAGCAGACCTCCTCAGTGCAGACGTTATGGGTATACCTGGCGTCGCTGGCCTTTATGTTTTTGTGTCTCACCGCCTTATATGAAAGCTGGTCGATTCCTGTCGCCGTACTGCTGATCGTCCCGTTAGGCATTCTGGGGGCCGTGAGCGCTTCGTTGCTCGCCGGATACGAAAACGATATCTACTTTCAGGTCGGTATGCTGACGACCATGGGGCTTTCCGCCAAAAACGCGATTCTGATCGTTGAGTTCGCCCTGGCGCGGTTTCAGCAAGGTAAAACGCTGGCCGACGCGGCGCTGGAGGGCGCTCGCCTGCGCTTGCGCCCCATCGTGATGACCTCACTTGCATTTGTTGTCGGCGTTATCCCTCTGGTACTCTCTACCGGCGCCGGCGCTTCCAGCCAGCGTGAGATTGGCGCCGCGGTGATCGGCGGTATGCTCACCGGGACGCTGCTGACCTTGCTCTTCGTTCCACTCTTTTTCCTGCTGGTACAGCAAGGAATGATGCGCCTTAAAGGGCGCAAACGGTAAGGACTCAATTGATGGGAAATCAACGCGGGCGGCCAATGAAAGCCCGCCCACGCATTTTACAAACCGCCCGTGAGCTGTTTCTCAGCCACGGGCTTGATGTGTCGCTGGATACCATTGCCGCCGAAGCGGGTACCACGCGCCCGACCCTGTACAGCCATTTTCCCGGCGGCAAAGACGCGCTGCTGCTGGAGACGTTCGCGTTTCTCAATGACACCATGCAGCCGCCCCTGCGCCAGCTTTTGCAGGATCGTCAGCAGGATCTTCCCGCGCTGCTGCGCGGGTTTGCGAAAGTGGTGCAACAACACTTTTATGCGCCGGAGAATATTCACTTTCAGCGCCTACTGATCCAGGTGCTGGTGCAAAAGCCCGAGCTTTACGTCACGCTCGAACAGCGCCCCTCAGGCCGCGTACTGCAGGCGCTGAGCGATATCCTGGCGCAGAAACAAGACGAAGGTCTGCTGACCCTCAGCGACCCGGAGATAGAGGCGACGGCGTTTCTCGGCGCGATTATGGGCTATCCGCTGCCGGGGGCCTTAATTGCGCAAAAAGCGGTGGCGCCAGAGAGGCTGGAGCAGCTCGCCGAATGCGCGATTAGCGCCTTCCTCACGGCCTGGGGCTACAGGCAATAATTCAATCAGCGGTTTAAACGCACCTCTCCGGCCCCTGCAGCAGGAGCCGGAGAATGCCTAACTGGCCAGCAGTTCATCGTACAGCGCGCGCAGGCGGGTACGAAGGTAGAGTACCGCTTTATGCTTACGTGAGAGCAGCGCCTGTTCGCTGACGCCGGACTCCTCTGCCAGCTCCCGGTAGCTGTAGCCATGCAGTTCGGTTTTCTCAAAGGCTTCACGCTGGGCGGGCGGCAGCTCCGAGAGCGCCTGACTTAATTCCTCCCAGAGCAGCGCTTTCAGATACTCATCCTCCGGCGTTTGCGCAACGCCAAACAGCGTTTCGGCCAGCTCATCCTCGGGAAAATCGCCCTCCTCCTCGTCGCTGAAACCGCCCGCCAGCGGCAGCTCGCGCTTTTTTCTTGCCCTGTCGGTCATCTCGTTACGCGCCGCCCGGAACAACCAGGCGGCGATATTCTCCACCGGCTGCTCGACGCGAATGAGCTGATACGTCACTTCCTGCAGGATATCGTCCGCCTCATCGCGCAGCGGGGTCCGTCCGCGAATAAAAGCCTTCAGCCGCGACCGGCAGGCATCGAGGGCGGAAACAAGCCGTGATGGCGCCACGATCCTGTTTTTCATTGTGCTCACTCGGGATCCGCGCTTTTAGGCGAACTCTCCTGCTGCGGAGCATGCTCGCTGCGGCGGTCGCGCCAGCCGCAGTGGCCGCGATGCCCGCGGTGGCCAAAGCGCTGCACAAACTCATCGCGCTGCTCCGGGCTCATGTTCATCCAGCGTTCATGCATCCGACGCCGCGCGTTACCGATGCCGAACATTCCCGGGCGAAAGCCGAGGCCGCCGAACAGGATCCGCGACAGCGCCAGCACACCTAACGCCTGCCAGAAGCCAATGCTCTTCACCCCAAGGATGGCCGGCAGCAGCGCATTCCACAGCGACATCACCAGCAGCCCAAGTATGGCGATTAGCGCCACGCCGATAAGAAGCGGCTTCGCCATTCTGTGGCGGCCAAAGCGGTGATGGTGGTGCTGACCGTGCATATCGATATCTCTCATCGTCTGTTTACCTCATTACGCTATTGAATAATTACCCTGTGCGGAGGTAGACGAATGAGCGGGCAAAATATTGCTGAGAAGAGTAAAAAAATTGACACACTTTATTTGTATGACAAATATTTTTTATGTGATCTCTATCACCTACATGCAGGCGCGACGGCGGTAACGTTACCCGGTGATTCATTGAAAAAGAGGAACTTATGAACGCGGTAAAATCACTAAAAGCCGACTGGGCGATTATTACGCTGATGATTGTTGTCGCCGTCGTTATGTATGGCTATCTGATCCCCAAATACTGGTAATCGACGCCATACCTGTACTGAACCGCCCCTTGCTCAGGGCGGCTCATCATCCCTTCGCCGCTACCGCTTATCGTTGAGCGTCTTAATCAAAAACGGCACTGAGTCGCGTAAAGACGGGTTAACCGTACCGCTATGATCCAGCCCCTCATAAATATGCACGTCCGCACGGGTTCCCGCGCTTTTCACCGCGTCCGCAAAGCGTTTTTGCATTGCCGTCGGCACGTTAATATCCGCGCTGCCGATACCGATAAACACCGGGTGATCGATTTTCAGCGTCGGGTAGAGCATGGCGCCCACGCTGGCGTTTAACAGCGAATCCACCCCCGGCTTCAGGGCGTTAGCCGCATTCAGACCGGCCTTCATCACTTCATCGTTGAGCGGCGTAATGCATAAATTGCTCGCCTCTTTCAGCAGCGGCAGCGCTTTATCCTGGAAATAATCAGCCGGATTGAGCTGTGGGTTGCTATCGGCAGCCGAGAGGTAAATATAGAAAATATAGGGTATTTTCGGGTCGCCGCCGATCGGCGCTTTGCCGCCTGCCGGCGGAAGAATGTCGGCTGCGGTGGTCCCCTTCTCAAAATACGGCGTCCCGGTCAGCACCGTTGCGCGAACATTCAGCTCCGGCGCGTAGTGGGGTTGATATCCGGCGCTGGCGAACGCGGCGTGCGCGCCCTGCGACTGTCCGACCAGAATGAGTTCATTTTTCAGCGGGAACTGTTTCAGGGCGGCGCGAACGCTATCAAGCACGCTCCACGCTTCGCCGCGGGCATTAAGATAATGGTGCAGGCCAGACGAACCCAGACCGGCATAATCCGGCGCGACCACCGCGTAGCCCAGCGACAGCCAGGTGTTCAGGTACTGCTTATCGCGATCGCTGCGCGGGTTTAACGACGGCGCGCAGTGATTAGCCACGCCCACGGTACCGTGGGCCCAGACCACAACCGGCCATCCCCCTTCCGGTGTGGCGCCAAACGGAATAAAGACCGCGGCGGTATCTTCGCGGGCGGTTTTGCCGTCCACGCCGCTGCGGGAGGGATAGCGCAGGAGATACTGCTTTGCCGCTTCGCTTAAGCCATTTCCGGCGCTGAGCGGAGAGACCGCGTCGCTATTATCGGCGGCGGCGCTGGCCGGGACCGCGCTCATGGAGAGCAGTAGCAGCGCAGAGGTGGCGGCGAGGAATTTTTTTGAGAGGGAATACGTCATAACATCCTGTTCCTGAGTGGGGATGCACTTAGTGTAGACCCTGGCGGTTGAATATCAGGTCAATGAAGCCAGTGCGGCGAAATGATTTTCCTGAAGTCTGACCCGCCTCGCTGTTTGCCTGTCACAATAATGATAGCTTTTTATCATTACCCTCAAAGGAAGAGAATCATGTCAGCAAAAAAAGTCACCATGGCGGATATCGCCAAAGAGGCCAGAGTCGGTATCGCGACGGTGGACAGGGTGCTCAATAAACGCACGCCCGTGAAAGAGAGCACCGAACGTAAAGTGCTGGAATCCGCGCGGCGATTAGGCTTCGCGCTGGAGCAATCCCGCTATCGGCTGGCGGCGGATCGGCCGGCGGTAGCCCTCAGAATGGGCTTCATTCTGCTACAGCAGTCACACTCGTTTTACCATCAGCTGGCGCAGGCGCTGGAGCAGGCGGCGTTACCGTGGCATAGCCCGACGCAGGCCCCCGCTTTTCTGCATTATGATATTAACGCCATCGACGATATGGCCGCCGCGATCGCCCGTCTGAGCGATACGGTCGACGTTATCGGTATTGTCGCGCTGGATAATCCGCTTATCCGCCATGCGGTCGTGCAGGCCATCGAAAAAGGCGTCCGCGTCTTCACCCTGCTCTCCGATATGAGCATCCCGCAGCGTACCGGCTATATCGGCCTGGATAACCAGAAAGCGGGCCGCACCGCCGGTTGGGCGGTGGACAGGCTGTGCCACGACGACGGCGAAATTGGCATTATCGTCGGCGATAACCGGTTTATTTGTCAGGAAAGCTGCGAGATAAGTTTCCGCTCCTACCTGCGTGAACAGGGCAAAGGCGATCGGGTGCTTGAACCGGTGCGCAGCCACGAACGCGCCGATGTCGCGCGCCAGGTTACGGAAGAAATGCTGCAACAGTACCCCGCTCTGAAGGCCATTTACGCGCCCTGCGGCGGCGTGGAAGGGATTGTCGCCGCCCTGCGCGCGCGCCAGCGCCAGCATCAGGTCACCCTGATTTGTCATGGCCCGGTGGATAGCGGCGAGCTGGCGCTAATTGACGGCACTATCGATCTCATGCTTACCCATCGGCTTGACGAATTTGCCGCCGCCACCATCAACGCGTTTGTCCACGCCGCCAGCCAGCCGCAGGTGGCGTTTATCAACGCTCTGCAGCCGTTTGACCTCCTCACTAAAGAAAACCTCTGATTGCCGCAGGCGCGGGTAAAGTCGCCGCGCCCCGCTTCAGCGCTGCATTTGATAAAAAACTATCATTTATGCTATCAAAATAAACCTTGAATTCCATCAAAGAATTTAAATTTCATCATTGTTGGATATGAAATTTTCATTCAATACTGGTCATGTTTTCTCCTCATCTGAAAAGGAAGCCATCATGACCATACATATTGCCAACGCGCCGTGCAGCTGGGGCGTCGATGATCCCAAAAACCCTTATCTGCCGCCGTGGTCCAAGGTACTGGAAGAAGCGGCGACCGCCGGTTATAAAAGCATTGAACTGGGCCCGTGGAGCTATCTGCCGACCCGGGCCGATGAACTCAGCGCAGCGCTGAATAAACAGGGGCTGTCGCTGGTTGCCGGAACGATCTTCGACGATCTGGTCAGCGAAGAGAACTTCGCGAATATTGTCGAACTGACGCATAACCTCTGCCGCAACCTTTCGCAGGTGCCGTCGGCGGAAAAGACGCCGGGCAACCCCTTCCAGCCGCCTTATCTGGTCATTATTGATTTCGGCAATCCGCAGCGGGCGAAATATGCAGGGCGCGGCGAGCGGGCTCCCCGCCTGTCACCCGCCGACTGGCAGCGGATGGTCGACCACATTGTGACCATCAGCCGACTGGCGTGGCAGGAGTACGGCGTTCGCCCGGTTATCCATCCTCACGCCGGCGGCTGCATTGAGTTTGCCGATGAAATCGATCTGCTGGCGGCGCAAATCCCCCATGACGTAGCCGGTTTATGTCTCGACACCGGCCATCTCTTCTATTCGGGCATGGACCCCATCAGCTGGCTGGATCGCCATTTTGATCGCCTTGACTACCTGCACTTTAAAGATGTCGACCCGCAGGTGTTCAGGAGCGTGATTTCCCGCGGCATCGACTTCTTCTCCGCCTGCGCGGAGGGGGTGATGTGCCCGCTCGGCAGCGGCGCCATTGATTATCCGGCGGTGCGCGCCTTTCTCGACAAGCGGGGCTATCAGGGCTGGATCACCATTGAGCAAGAGCGCGATCCGCGCAACGTCGAGGGCAGCCTGCAGGCGGTCACGGAAAGCCTGCGCTACCTGCGCTCGGTTGGTTTTTAATCGGGAGAAAACACATGATTAACGGTATTAAACCTGTTGGCCGCTCCTTGCGCTGGGGCATGGTGGGCGGCGGCGGAAGCAGCCAGATTGGCTATATTCACCGCTCTGCGGCGCTGCGTGACGGATCGTTTACCCTGCTTGCCGGAGCCTTTGATATTGACCCCCAGCGCGGGCGCGAGTTTGGCCAGCAGCTGGGCGTGGAGGCCGGGCGCTGTTACCCCGACTACGAAACGTTGTTTCGCGAAGAGGCGGCGCGGGAAGACGGCATTGAAGCGGTCTCCATCGCCACGCCAAACAACACCCACTACGCCATTTGCCGCGCGGCGCTGGAGGCCGGACTGCATGTGGTCTGCGAAAAACCGCTCTGTTTTACCGGCGAAGAGGCCGATGCGCTGGTGGCCCTGAGCGAAAAACAGCGCAAAATCATCGGCGTCACCTACGGCTACGCCGGGCATCAGCTGATTCTGCAGGCGCGGCAGATGATTGAACAGGGGCTGCTGGGCGAGATCCGCATCATCAATATGCAGTTCGCCCACGGTTTCCATAACCAGCCGGTAGAGCAGGATAACCCCAGCACCCGCTGGCGGGTGGACCCGAAATTTGTCGGCCCCAGCTACGTGCTGGGCGATCTGGCCACCCACCCGCTGTTCCTGGCGGAGACCATGGCGCCGAAGCTTAATATCACTCGCCTGATGTGCTCCCGCCAGAGCTTTGTCAAAAGCCGCGCGCCGCTGGAGGATAACGCGCATGTGCTGATGGAGTACGACAACGGCGCCGTAGGGTCGATGTGGTGCTCGGCGGTCAACAGCGGCTCAATGCACGGACAGAAAGTCCGCATCGTCGGGGAGAAAGCCAGCCTGGAGTGGTGGGATGAACAGCCGAACCAGCTGCGCTACGAAATTCAGGGCGAGCCGGTGCGCATCCTCGAACGCGGAATGTCCTATCTCGATCCGCTGGCCCTCCAGGACGACCGGATCGGCGGCGGCCATCCCGAAGGGCTGTTTGAGGCCTGGTCGAATCTGTATCGCCGCTTTGCCATCGCCATGGATGCCACCGACCGTCGCGACGCAGCTTTGCTGGAAAACTTCTGGTATCCGGATGCCAGAGCCGGGGCGCTCGGCGTGCACTGGGTCGAGAAGTGCGTACGTTCAGCAGACAGCGGCGCCAGCTGGGTAGAATTTCACTGATCCTTTGATAATACGCGCCCGGCAAGGCATCAGCCGCCGCCGGGCTGCCGCGATGTACAAAGCCCTTTCTCGCGACACTCACACGTGACAACGTCACCTTTCCTCATAAAATTCACAGCATTGTAATCAAAAAGGGAATGTCGTATAACAGGGGCCAAACCGAGGGGTGTCCCGTGAGGGCTGAGATGGCGTAAGCCGAACCCTTTGAACCTGATCTGGGTCATGCCAGCGAAGGGACGGGTCGGCATTTCCGCCAGTTTTGCGCCATTGCCTGTTCACACTTCTTTCAGCACGCCCGGATCTCCCTTTTTTCAGGAGGTCCTGTGATTCTTCCCGCGTTTACCCAGGGTATTTATAGTCGTCTGCGTCAGCAGGCCGGCGCCGACTGGCAGCACTACGTCGCCCACCCCTTCCTGCGCCAGCTCGCCAACGGTACCCTCCCCGAGCCCGCTTTTCGCCGCTATCTGACGCAGGACTATCTGTTTCTGATCCACTTCGCCCGCAGCTACGCCCTGCTGGTCAGCAAGCTGCGCACCCTGGCGGAAATGCGCGCTGCCGCCGCGTCGATGAACGCCATTCTCGACGAACTGCCGCTCCACGTTGGCTACTGCCGGGAATGGGGGCTGGATGAAGCGACGATGGCCGCCGAAACGGAAGCCGCGGAAACCGTCAACTACACCCGCTACGTACTGGACATTGGCCACTCCGGCGACGCCCTGGATCTGCTGGCGGCGCTGATGCCCTGCGTTGCCGGCTACGCGGAAATCGGCCTCGGCCTGCTGCACGATCCGGCGACCCGGCTGACCGCCAATCCTTATGCCTCCTGGATCCGCAACTACGGCGATGAGGGCTACCTGAACGGCGTCAATAACGCCATCGGCCTGCTGGAAACCCTCTGGCGGCAGCGCGGCGGCGAGGCGCGTTTCGCTGAACTCAGCGCTATTTTCACCACCGCCACGCGTCTGGAGGCTAACTTCTGGCAGATGGGCCTTAACGCCGTCGCGGAGCGCCCGGCGTGACGGCTCCCGGAATTGAGGTGCACGGCCTGGGCCTGCGCTTTGGCTCGCGGCAGATCTTCGACAATCTGACGTTCACTATCCCCGGCGGCCAGTGGGTATCGCTGCTGGGGGCCAGCGGCGCCGGAAAGACCAGCCTGCTGCGTATTATCGCCGGGCTGGCAAAAGCCACCGCCGGTGAGGTTCGCGCCAGCGACGGGCAGCCAATAGACAAGCGGCTGGCGTGGATGGGGCAAAAAGATCTGCTGTATCCGTGGTTAAGCGTGCGCGACAACGTCTCGCTTGGCGCGCGTCTGCGCGGGGAGCGCGTGGACCATCGGCGGGTTGCTGCGCTGTTACAGCAGGTTGGCCTTGAACACTGCGCCGGCGACCGCCCGGCCGCCCTCTCAGGCGGCATGCGCCAGCGTGCGGCGCTGGCGCGTACGCTCTACGAAGACCGGCCCATCGTGCTGATGGACGAGCCCTTTTCCGCGCTCGACACGATTACCCGCACGCGCATTCAGACCCTGGCCGCCGGGCTGCTGGTAAACCGCACCGTCGTGCTGATCACCCACGACCCGATGGAAGCCTGCCGCCTGAGCCACCGTCTGCTGGTCCTTTCCCCCGCTCCCGGCGGGATTGACGACGGGCATCACCTCTCCGGCATGCCGCCGCGCGCGCCGGACGACCCGGCGCTGTTGGCCAGCCAGGCGGAGCTGCTGCAACAGCTCATAAGGGCTAACGGATGAGCGCAAAACTGTTTCGCGCCGCCGTGGTGTTCTGCGGCCTGCTGCTGCTCTGGTGGCTGGCGACCCGCAGCGGCATTCCCGCTTTCCTGCTGCCTTCCCCCTCGGCGGTGGCAAGCGCTCTGTGGGTCAACCGCGCGTACCTCGGCGAACACACACTGATCACATTAAGCGAGATCCTCAGCGGCCTCGCGCTCGGCGTTCTGCTCGGCGTGATCCTGGCGCTGTGCATGATTGTCTCGCCTCGCCTTCAGCGCTGGCTGATGCCGCTGGTGCTGACCAGTCAGGCGATCCCGGTTTTCGCCCTTGCCCCGCTGCTGGTGCTGTGGTTCGGTTTCGGCATGAGCGCCAAGGTCATGATGGCGGTGCTGGTGATTTTCTTTCCCGTCACCTCGGCGTTTTTTGACGGTCTGCGCCGGGTTAACCACGACTATCTCGATCTGGCGCGCACGATGGGGGCCTCTTTTGGCGCGCAGCTGCGCCACGTTCGCCTGATGGCTGCCCTTCCGGCCCTCGGTTCCGGCCTGCGGATGGCGGCCGCCGTCGCCCCCATCGGGGCGATCATCGGCGAATGGGTCGGTTCAGCCGAAGGATTGGGCTACGTGATGCTTAACGCCAACGCCCGTCTGCAAACCGATATCTGCTTTGCGGCCCTGTTTATTCTGGTGCTACTGACCGTCCTGCTCTGGCTGGCGGTGGATGCTTTCTTACACCGGCTGATTAACTGGACGCCGGAATAACGCTCTTAAATAAAAGGACTAACCATGCGTAAACGTATTTATGCCGGTATGACGCTTGCCGCGCTGTTCAGCGGTCAGGCGCTGGCCAACGAGAAACTCACCCTGGTGCTGGACTGGTATATCAATCCCGACCACGCGCCGATCCTGGTGGCCGAACAGATTGGCGCCTTTAAAGACGCGGGGCTGGACGTCGACATTGTGCCGCCGTCCGACCCGGCGCTGCCGCCGCGGCTGGTTGCCGCCCGCCAGGCGGACCTGGCGATTACCTACCAGCCGCAGGTGCATTTTTTTGCTGATGAAGGGCTGCCGCTGGTCCGCGTCGGCACGCTGATTAATTCGCCGCTGAATACGGTGATCGCGCTGGATAAAAGCATAAAATCTCCCGCCGATCTGCAGGGCAAAAAAGTAGGATATTCGGTGAGCGGCATCGAACAGGCGACGCTGGCCACCATGGCGCAGCATGCGAAAATCGATCCCAAAAGCATCAAGCTCATCAATGTTAACTTCCAGCTGACCAGCGCCCTGCTGGCCGGACAGGTCGACGCGGTCATTGGCGGCTATCGTAATATCGAAGCGCTGGAGCTGAAGCTGCAGGGGAAAGATCCGCAGGTGATGAACGTTGAGGATTACGGCGTACCGGCCTACGACGAGCTGGTGATTGTCGCCAACCGGGATGAAGTCCACGCGGCGAAAATCAGGGCCTTCCTCAAGGCGCTGCAAAAAGGCGTCGCTTACCTGCGAGCTCACCCGCAGGAGACCTGGCAGGCGTTTGCCGCCGCGCATCCCGAGCTCAACACCGAACTGAACAAGCAGGCATGGCTGAAAACCCTTCCTCTGTTTGCCAGCGATCCGGCGGCGCTGGATAAACCACGGTATGAAGCTTATGAACAGTTTTTATATAACAATAAGTTGGTGAAAAAAGTCACACCTTTAACAAATTATGCGGTTGAGCTGCATTGAGTCATGCCATTGCTGGCGGAAACTTTTCGCCAGCAATGCCCGCCCGGCAGTATTAAAAAACGAGAAACTTCCTCACTAATAATTACAATTTTAAAGGTCTTTTATCCTTTAAAACACCTGATTTAAATCAAATGGTTACGTTGGTTTTTGCCTGTGTAAAAATAACGTAAATATACCTTAATCAATAAAACGTTGAATGCGTATCTAAAAAGCCATATATTGTGCCCGCTTTAATGCATGGCGATTCAATTTCTTACACCAATTTATTCAACCAGCGCTCAACCGTAACGCTGGTTGTGGGAGTGATATGATGACGGATAAAGTCCGTATTGATACTTTAGGCGCAGATTTATTAGATGCAAACAACGATACCTTTTTGGCCCGTCAGGCTGAATTCGAATCGAATGTCAGGAGCTACCCGCGCAAGCTGCCCCTTGCGATTACCAAAGCGGAAGGCGTCTGGCTGACCGATGCGGATAATAAACAGTATCTGGACTGCCTTGCCGGCGCAGGTACTCTGGCACTCGGCCACAACCACCCTGATGTGCTGCAGAGCATCCAAAGTGTCATTACCAGCGGCTTGCCGTTACATACTCTCGATCTGACCACTCCGTTAAAAGATCGCTTCTCTGAATACCTCCTTTCCCTGCTGCCGGGCGAAGGCAAAGAATACTGTCTGCAGTTCACCGGCCCGTCCGGCGCTGACGCCGTGGAAGCGGCGCTGAAGCTGGCGAAAAAATACACCGGCCGTTCTTCCGTGATCAGCTTCTCCGGCGGCTACCATGGGATGACCCACGGCGCGCTGTCCGTCACCGGCAACCTGTCGCCAAAAGCGGCGGTTAACGGCATGATGCCGGAAGTGCAGTTTATGCCTTACCCGCACCAGTACCGCTGCCCGCTGGGTATCGGCGGTGAAGCCGGCGTGAAAGCGCTGACTTACTACTTCGAAAACCTGATCAATGACGTCGAAAGCGGCGTGCGTAAACCGGCGGCGGTGATCCTGGAAGCCGTTCAGGGTGAAGGCGGCGTGAACCCGGCTCCGGTCGAGTGGCTGCAGCGCATCCGTAAAGTGACTCAGGAACACGGCATTCTGCTGATCATCGATGAAGTTCAGGCTGGCTTTGCGCGTACCGGTAAATTCTTCGCCTTCGAACACGCGGGCATCGAGCCGGACATTATCGTGATGTCGAAAGCCGTTGGCGGCGGTCTGCCGCTGGCCGTTCTCGGTATCAAAAAGCAGTTCGACGCCTGGGAACCGGGTCACCATACCGGCACCTTCCGCGGCAACCAGCTGGCGATGGCCACCGGCCTGACCACCCTGCGCCACCTGAAAGACAATAACATTGCGGATAAAACCGCCGCTCAGGGCGAATGGCTGAAAGGCAAGCTGGCCGAGATGCAGAAACGCTATCCGGTGATCGGCCACGTTCGCGGTCTGGGCCTGATGATCGGCATCGAGATCGTTAAACCGAACGAAGCGCCGGACCACATGGGCTGCTACCCGGCGGATGGCGAACTCTCCGCGCTGCTGCAGAAGAAATGCTTCGAAGCGGGTCTGATCCTCGAGCGCGGCGGCCGCCACGGATGCGTGCTGCGTCTGCTGCCGTCCCTGCTGATCAGCAACGCTGAGCTGGAAATTTTCTTCGACAAATTTGAACAGGCCCTGCTGGCCGCCGGCGTAAAACCGGTCTGAGTGGAGTAAGTGACCGCAATGTCCAAGTTGAATCCGATTCTTGCTGGTTCCGCGCAAAGTATTGATGCCTACCAGCAAGCGATCGCCCAGACCAGCCAGGCGGTAGCGCAGTGGCTGCAGCAGCCTGAAATGTATCAGGGGAAAAGCGTTGACGAACTGCGTGAGCGCATCACCCTTGATTTCAACGAACAGGGTCTGGGCAACCAGGCGGCGATTGAACGTGCGATCGAGTACTTCCTGAAAGACAGCCTGTCGGTACATCACCCGCAGTGCGTGGCGCATCTGCACTGCCCGAGCCTGGTGATTAGCCAGGCGGCGGAAGTGCTGATTAACGCCACCAACCAGAGCATGGACTCCTGGGACCAAAGCCCGTCAGCCACCATCATCGAGATCAAGCTGATTGAATGGCTGCGCGATCAGGTCGGCTACGGCGCCGGCGATGCGGGCGTTTTCACCAGCGGCGGCACCCAGAGCAACATGATGGGGCTGATGCTGGCGCGCGATGCCTTCTTTGCCCGCCGGGGTCATTCCATCCAGCAGGATGGTCTGCCGGGCGATATTCGTCAGTACAAAGTGCTGTGTTCAGAAAACGCCCACTTCTCGGTGCAGAAGAACATGGCGCTGATGGGCCTCGGCTACCGTTCCGTGACGCTGGTGAAAACCGACGAATTCGCGCGGATGGACGTGGCGGATCTGAAAGCGAAAATCGCCGAGGCGCAGGCTAACGGCGAACAGATTATGGCCATCGTCGCCACCGCCGGCACCACCGACGCGGGGGCAATCGACCCGCTGCGCGAGATTGCGGCCGTCGCGGCTGAGCACCAGATCTGGCTGCACGTTGACGCGGCCTGGGGCGGCGCCCTGCTGATGTCCGAGAAGTATCGCGATCGTCTGGACGGCATTGACTTAGTGGACTCCATCACCCTGGATTTCCACAAGCAGTTCTTCCAGACCATCAGCTGCGGCGCGTTTCTGTTAAAAGAAGCCCGTCACTATGAGCTGATGCGCTATCAGGCGGCCTATCTGAACTCTGAGTTCGATGAAGAGCACGGCGTACCGAACCTGGTATCCAAATCGCTGCAGACCACCCGCCGCTTCGACGCGCTGAAGCTGTGGATGGGCCTGGAGGCGCTGGGCCAGAAGCAGTACGCGGAAATCATCGATCACGGCGTGACGATGGCGCTGAACGTGGCGGATTACGTCAAAACGCAGCCGACGCTGGAGCTGGTCATGCAGCCGCAGCTGGCAAGCGTGCTGTTCCGTTCCCGTCCGCAGCAGATGGCGGGCAGCGACGATGCCGCGATCGCCCTGCTCAACCAGCGGGTTGGCGATGCGCTGCTGGCTTCCGGTCGCGCTAACGTCGGCGTGACCGAGCACAACGGCGTCACCTGTCTGAAGCTGACGCTGCTGAACCCGATCGTGACGTTAGAGGACGTGAAGGTGCTGCTGAGTCTGGTAGAGCGTACCGCCCAGGAGCTGCTGGCGCAGTAAATGTGTTTTCGCATTAACCTTGAAAGCCGATAACTCACCTTATCGGCTTTTTTATTGGTTTTTCGCCCTGAATTTGTGACGTTGTCACAATATTGAGGCTACCGGCCTGAAGATGGCTGTGAACCTGTAGCCCGGACAGGTGCGCAGCACCGCCTCCGGGTATTCTGCCACTCAGCGCTCTTCTCCCGGGGGCGGCGCAAAGCGCCTGCCCGGGCTACCGGCCCGATGATAGCTATGCGCAGCACCGCCTTCCAGAGGCGTTGTATCTGCGCCGGGCGTGACATGGCGGGATGTTGTCGCACCGTGTATCGACTCTCCTTTCCGATACACGGTGCGACAAACTCACGATCGCGACAGGTAACGGGCCGCGGGTTCAGATTGCGCAAAGCCGGGGAGCATGGCCTGACGCGTCGCGTTCAGCGTCTGCCACTGCGTTTCATCATGCAGCGGCGGTATGGTCACCGATTCGCGGCGGTCGAACCCCACCAGGGCGGCATCCACCAGTTTATCCACCTCCATGACGCCGGGAATGGTATCCACGTCTTTGCCGCTGTGCTGCCAAATCTCGGTGCGCGTTGCCGCCGGCAGTACCGCCTGAACGTATACGCCTTTCGCGCTCAGCTCAACGTCGAGTCCCTGCGAGAGAAACAGCACAAAGGCTTTCGTGGCGCCGTAGACGGTCAACCCCATTTCCGGACCCAGCCCAACGACCGACGCAATGTTGACAATCGCCCCCTCTCCGGCCTCGGCCAGACGCGGCGCGATCGCGTTCGCCAGGCGAGCCACTGAGGTCACGTTGAGGGTAATCAGGCGAGTGATATCGTCACTGCTCTGATGGAGGAAATCACCGGGAATCGAGGTGCCGGCATTGTTGACCAGAATCCTGATACGCGCGTCTTCCCGCAGCCGCTGCTCCACGGCGGCGATGTCGCTATCCTGGGTTAAGTCGGCCTGCAGGATGTCGACCTGAACGCCGGTTTCGTCGCGCAGCCGCTCGGCCAGCGCCGTCAGCCGCTCGTGATTACGCGCGACCAGCACCATGTCGTGGCCGCGGCGGGCAAAACGTTCGGCATAGACTGCACCAATTCCGGTCGATGCGCCGGTTACCAGCACCGCTGATTCACTGCTCATAGGTGTACTCCTCAATTTATACATGATGGTCGTCATGTATAATGGCACGGGCTGGGTATGCTGTAAATAATGTTATATGATGGTCATCATAAATAATTTCGCAGCAGGACGACGCCATGAGAGTGAGCAGAAAACAGGTTGAAGAGAATAAGCAGACAATCCTGACCGCCGCCGGGCGGTTGTTTCGCGAGCGGGGTTTTGACGCGGTCACGGTCACCGATATTATGAAATCAGCCGGTCTGACCCACGGCGGATTCTACGGCTACTTCAAATCGAAGGATGACCTGATCGCCCAAACCCTCGCGGAACTGAAGATAGAGAACGACGCGGCGAAAAACGACGTCATCGCGCAAATCGAGCGTTATCTTTCCCCCGAACATCGGGATAATTTTGCCAGCGGCTGCCCGCTGGCGGCGCTGGCGGCGGAAACCATCCGCCAGTCCGAACCCGCGCGTGACGAAATGAGCGCGCGGCTGCAGCAGCAGATAGCGCAGCTCAGTGAAGCGATGGATGATCGGGACGCTCAAGCCAGCCGCCGCGCGGCGATTGGCAGCTGGTCGGCCATGGTCGGCGCGTTAATTCTGGCGCGGATGACCGCGGATTCAACGTTTTCCGACGAAATCCTCGGTGAAACGGCGGCCTGGCTCGCGGAAAAACAGCGCTGAGGTTAAGCCGGGTTCAGGTCTGGCTGCAGGTAGCCTGCGACAAAGCGGGTCAGAATCGCCGAGGCCACCGGGCTCTCCACAACGTCACGACTCAGCCTGTCCGGGTCAACCCCCTCGTTGCGCAGCGCCGCCTGGCGGAACGCGATCAGCGAGCGGGCAATCGCCGGGGTGATCTCCGGATGAAACTGCGTAGAAACGGCATGCGCGCCGTAGCGTACAATCTGGTGAGGATCGTGCTGCGACGAAGCCAGCACCTTCGCCCCTGGCGGTAATCGGGTGACCGTTTGCATATGCGTGAGGTGCGCGCTGAACGGCGCCGGGTGGTCAGCCAGCAGACGATCCGCCAGGCCGTGTGCGGACAGCGAAATGGTTTTACTCCCGGCTTCGCGTCCGGCTGGATGGTAGTCCACCTCACCCCCCAGGGCGTGCGCCATCAGCTGATGCCCGTAGCAAACGCCAAACAGCGGCATCTCTATCGCCATCGCCTCGCGGATCCAGGCCGCGGTCATTTCACTCCACGGCAGGCGTTCGGTCACCATATCCCAGGAGCCGGTAATCACCGCGATGGTCGCGTTATCCGGCGCGGGAAGCGGCTCTCCGGCATAGACGCGCGCCACGCTGATTTTTTTGCGCCACGGCGCCAGTAAATTGCCAAACCAGAGGGGAAGGTCGCCGTGGTCGGAGACGATTTCATCAGGCGGAGTCCCGGTTTGTACAAGAAGAAGCGTATTTCGGCTTAACGACATCAGAGCGCCTTTTTTCACAGCAATACAGAACGCTACTATGAGCAAAAGCGCTGGCGGCGGCAAATAACCAATCCGCTAACGCTTATGCTCAGAGTGAATAACGTTTACTGCGCGTCGGCGCTCTCCACCTGCGGCACCGTCGACGTCGCGCCCTGTTCCGCCGGCGCGTTGGCCGGGTCGAAGATATGGTCGAGGATGGCGCGCGCCGTCGGTCCCGCAACCACGCCATCGCCGCCGCCGTTCTCCAGAATCAGCGCCATCGCCACCTTCGGATGCTGATAGGGGGCAAACAGGGTATAGAAGATATGGTCGCGCAGGCGCACCGGGATCATCTTCGCGTTATAGGTCTGGTTCTCCTTCAGGCTGAAGACCTGGGACGTCCCGGATTTTGCGGCGATCTGGTACGGCGCGGTATGGAATAGCTTATAGCCGGTGCCGTTTGGCAGGTTCGCCATGCCGTACATGCCGTTGCGCACCACGCCCCAGTACGGCGAATGCGGATCGCCAACCTGCGGCAGATCCTGCGGCGGCTGATAGCGCTCGACCTTATTACCCTGCTTCATGGAGTAAAGCAGATGCGGATTTTGCACTTTGCCGTTGTTAATCAGGGTCGTCAGCGCCTTGACCATCTGGATCGGCGTGGCAATCCAGTAGCCCTGACCGATACCGACGGAAATGGTATCCCCCTGATACCACGGTTTTTTATGCACCCGCTGTTTCCACTCCCGGCTCGGCAGCACCCCGGCATACTCTTCGTTAAGATCGATGCCGGTAGACTGACCGTAGCCAAACTTGCTTAGCCACTCGTGAATGCGGTCGATGCCCATCTCAAACGCCACCTGATAGAAGAAGGTATCCGCCGATTCTTCTATCGCTTTGGTGACGTTAAGCATGCCGTGGCCGCTCTTCAGCCAGTCGCGGTAGCGGCGCTGGGTCCCCGGCAGCGTCCAGGTCGGCGCGCCGAAGAAGGAGGTGGTTGGCGTGATCACGCCCGCCGACAGCGCCGACAGCGCCATGTAGGGCTTCACCGTCGACGCGGGCGGATAGAGGCCCTGGGTGACCCGGTTAATCAGCGGCCGGTCCGGGTTATCGAGCAGCGAACGGTAGGCCTGATAGCCGATGCCCCTGACAAAGGGATTGGGATCGTAGCTGGGGCTCGACACCATGGCCAGCACGCCGCCATCGCGCGGATCGACGGCCACTACCGCCGCGCGCTGCCCCTTCAGCACCGATTCGATATACTGCTGCAGGTGCAGATCCAGCGTCAGGTAGATGTTCTTCCCGGCCACCGGCGGGACCTCTTTTAGCAGACGCACGACCCGCCCGTGGTTATCCACTTCCACTTCCTGATAGCCGGTGGTGCCGTGCAGCGCTTTCTCGTAGTAGCCTTCAATGCCCTGCTTGCCGATATTGTGGTCGGCGGCGTAGTTCTCTTCTTCCCCGGCTTTGGCCAGCTTTTGCAGATCGCTGTCGTTGATCTTCGAGACATAGCCAACCACGTGCGCCAGTTCGGCGCCGTAGGGGTAAGCGCGCTGCTGATAGCTCTCCACCGTGACGCCGGGGAAGTGAAACTCATTGACCGCAAAACGCGCTACTTCAACATCGCTCAGGTCCGATTTTAACGTCACCTCTTTGTAGCGGCTGTTGTGGTGCATATCGTCGCGGAAGTCGGCGATATCCTGCGGGGTTAAATCAACGATCGGCGTCAGCTGCTGCAGCAGCGCCGTCATATCGGCGATTTTGCTCGGGATCACCTGCAAACGGTAGAGGGTAATATTTTGTACCAGCGGGATGCCGTTGCGGTCGAAAATCAGCCCCCGGCTCGGCGCGATGGGCAGCATTTTAATGTCGTTCTGGTTTGAACGCGTCTGATAAAAGTCGTGCTGATCCACCTGCAGGCGGTAAAGATTAAGGATCAGGATGGCGAAGCAAATCACCACCAGTAGAAACGCAATGACGGCACGGCGGATAAATAGCATCTTTTCCGCTGAATGGTCGCGAATTTCATCTCTCATTAGGGACATTAGCGGTCATTTACCTGGGTTACAAAGTGCCTGAAAAGGGAAAAGCGGGGAAGAATAGCGTTATCGCAGCGGGAGCCCTACCGAAAGGTTGCTAATGATCTGGCAGAAATGTTTCAGCATGTTAGAAATTTAAGGTGACACTGTCACTAACCCCCTCCATCGCTTCTTGATGGAGGGGGTTGTAGTTTAGCGTGCCAGCCAGGCGCGCCAGCCGCCGTAGGCGGTAATCTCTGTGGCTTCGCCTAATCCGTTGGCTTCGCAGATAAAGCCCGCTAACCGGCGTCCGTCGGCAAGCTCAACTTTTCCCAGGCCCAGCGGCGCGGGGATGGCCGCCAGCAGCGAACCGACCTCCGCGCTGGGTAGCTCCCACACTTCAACCGCGATCGACGCCCCGCCGCTATCGGCGCGAACCATCGCCGGGCGTTTGCCGTCCGCGAGAGCGTATAAACGATAGTGCGGCGCGCTGCGGGTCGCCTGCAGCAGCCGACCGCCCCGCGCCAGCAGCTGGCCGTTAAGCGGCAGGCCAGAGAGATGAGCGCCGCAAACAACCAGCGCCATTCGGTCATGGCCGGCGACGCGTTCAGGCGGCGGGGTCTCCAGCCGCGCTCCGCCCGGCAGCGGCAGCCGCTCAGCGCGCTGAAACGCATCGGCCAGGCCCAGTAAATACTGGTCGGTAAAGGCCCGGCCAAACAGCGTGACGCCCGAAGGCAATCCGTCCGGCATAAATCCGCATGGCACGCTCACCGCGGCATAGTCCAGCAGGTTCATAAAGTTGGTGTAGTACCCGAGATCGGCGTTGCGCGCGATCGGCTCCGCCTCCAGCTCGTCAAGCGTCACCGGGCGCGGATAGGTGGGCGTCAGCACGCAGTCCAGGGTCTCGAGTATCGCGTCGCACCGGGCTTTGTACTGCTGTAGCTGATAGATCGCCGTAAAGGTCGCCGTGGCATCGGTGCCCGGCGCTTTTGCCAGCACGTCGCGAATAACCGGCAGCACCGCTTCCGGCTGCCGCGCCATCAGCGGACCGACCACCGCGTAGCGTTCGGCGACCCACGGCCCGTCATACAGCAGCCGGGCTGCCGCCAGAAACGGCGTGAAATCAATCTCAACTGCCACCCCGCCCAGCGCCGTCAGCCGTTGCCGGGCCTGGGAAAACAGGCGTTCGCTTGCGCGGCAGCCGAGGAAATTGAGCTCGCGCGGAACGCCAAAACGAAACCCCGCGGACGGCCTGCCGAACGCCTGACGGCTGTTCCACTGAGGATTACGGCGGCTCCAGGCGTCCTGCGGATCGCACTGTGCGACGAGCGCCAGCAGCTGGCTGGCCTCGTCGGCGGTGGGGCTGAAAAAGGTCACGCAGTCTAACGTACGACAGGCGGGGACCACCCCTGCGGTGGATATCAGCCCTTTACTGGCCTTCAGACCCACCAGGTTATTCAGCCCTGCCGGGACGCGGCCGCTACCGGCGGTATCCGTGCCCAACGAGAAGCTGGCCACGCCCAGCGCCACCGCCAGCGCGGAACCGGCGCTGGAACCGCCGGAGGGATACTCCGCATGATAGCTATTGCGGCAGCGACCGTACGGCGATCGGGTACCGTTCAGGCCGGTAGCGAACTGATCGAGATTGGTTTTACCGACCGGCACGGCGCCCAGCGCAATCAGCTGAGCGACAATCGTCGCGCTCTGCTCCGCCCGATACGCAAACGCCGGACAGGCCGCGGTGGTGACAATCTCCGCCAGATCGATATTGTCTTTGATGGCGAACGGCACGCCGTACAGCGGCAGCGCGGCCGGCGAAAGGCCATCCAGCGCCGCCAGAAACGGCTCCTGCTCCTCTTCGCTCAGAATATGGATAAACAACCGGAACTCGGGGTTCAGCGCCTGCGCCCGCTGGCGGATGTCCGCCAGCACGCTGCGCGGTGTGGTTTTACCGGTGCGATAACGCTCCGCCAGGGTTGCCAGGCGTAAATCAAACGTCTGCTGCATCATGCCTTCTCCTCAATAATCACCGCCACCCGCTGCCCGGCGCGTACCGCGCTGCCCGGCTGCACGTGAACCTGTTGAATAACGCCATCGCAGGGGGCCAGCAGCGGGATCTCCATCTTCATCGACTCCAGCACGACCAGCACATCCCCCGCGCGGACCCGGCTGCCTGCCGCCGTTTGTACTTGCCACAGGTTTCCGGAAATCGGGCTTTCCACCCCCTGTTCGCCCTGCCGCAGCGGCGCGTCTCCGCCCTCATCCACGGCGCTCTCCTGGCTGTCAAAATGGGCCTGACCGCTGGCTATCCAGCGATCGCGTTCGGCGTTAAACGCCTGCTGCTGATGCTCGCGAAACGCGCCGATGCTGTGCGCTTCACGGCTGAGAAACTGCTGGTATTCCGCCAGCCGCAGCGTGCTGTGCTCAATGCGCAGCGGGTAGCGTCCAAGCGGGAAATCGCGGCGAATCTGCAGCAGCTCTTCGGCCGAAACCGGATAGAAACGCAGTTGGTCGAAGAAACGCAGCAGCCAGGGTTTGCCGGCAAAATCCGCTACCTCGCGATAGCGATTCCACATCTGCAGGGTCCGGCCAACGAACTGATAGCCGCCGGGCCCCTCCATGCCGTAGACGCACAGATAGGCCCCGCCGATGCCGACCGAGTTTTCCGCCGTCCAGGTGCGCGCCGGGTTGTACTTGGTGGTAACCAGGCGATGGCGCGGGTCAAGCGGCGTCGCCACCGGCGCGCCGAGATAAACATCGCCCAGCCCCATCACCAGATAGCTGGCGTCAAATACCGTATTCCATACCGCCTGTTCATCGGGCAGATCGTTGATGCGACGGATAAATTCCAGATTACTCGGGCACCAGGGCGCGTCCTGGCGCACGGTGGTCATATATTTATCGATTGCCCTGCGGCAGGCCGGATCGTCCCAGGAGAGCGGCAGATGCACCACGCGCGTCGGCACCTGCAGATCGTCGCTCAGGCAGACCGTGGACCACTCGCCGCGCACCCACGCCAGCAGCGTCTCAAGGGGCAACGTTTCCGGCTGAAAATGGATTTGCAGCGAGCGAATCCCCGGGGTGATATCGATCGCGCCGTCTCTTGATTGCGCTTCCAGGGCCTGCATCAGGGCGTGAATGCGGAAACGCAGAACCAGATCCAGCTCCGGCTCCCCGGCTTCCAGCAGCAGATGCGTATCGCCGGAGAGTCGCGCCACCAGGCGTTTGTCCGCCTCGCCGCAGGTCATCACGACAGGCGACGTCAGCGGAGCGGGCTGCCAGGCTATCGCCTGGTGACTTAGGGTCGCCAGCTCGGCGCGCCGCCCTTCCGCCAGCCGCCGGGCGGTGGGTAAATCCACCGCCACGAAACGTACCTTATCCCCGGCCTTGAGCTGGCCTAACTGCCAGAGGTCGGCTTCAATCACCGTGACCGGGCAGACAAAACCGCCGAGGCTCGGCCCGTCCGGTCCAAGGATCACCGGCATATCGCCGGTAAAATCGACCGCGCCCACCGCGTAAGGGTTATCGTGAATATTCGACGGATGCAGCCCCGCTTCGCCGCCGCTGTCGCGGGCCCACAGCGGCTTGGGGCCAATCAGGCGCACGCCGGTGCGGCTGGAGTTAAAGTGGACCGCCCACTCCGTGGCGAAGAACGTCGCAATATATTCCGGCGCAAAGAATTCCGGCGCGCCGTGGGGGCCGTAAATCACCCGCAGCGTCCGCACCTCAGCCAGCGCTGTGCGTAGCGCGGCGGGTAGTTGATCCCCGCATCTGGCGGCGGCGTGCGGCGCCAGATGCAGCACGTCGCCTCCGCGCAGCGCCCGTCCACCGTGGCCGCCAAACTGGCCGAGGGTAAAGGTGCTTTTACTCCCCAGATAGTCCGGTACCTGAATGCCGCCGCTCAGGCAGAGATAGCTTCTGACCCCCGCGCCGCTTATCGCGCCCAGCTTCAGGGTCGCCCCCGCCGGAATAGTCAATACGCAGTCCAGCGGCTGGTCTACGCCATCGAGCGTCACCGCCAATGGCGCGCCGCACACCACCGCCTGAACGTCGGTATTAAATTTCAGGGTCGGCCCGTTGAGGGTGATTTCCAGCGCGGCCGCTCCCTCGGCATTGCCCAGCAGGCGGTTACCGAGACGCAGGGCGCGATCGTCCATCGGCCCCGACGGCGGTACGCCCACCGCCCAGTACCCCAAACGTCCCGGATAGTCCTGCACGCTGGTCTGGGTTCCGGCGCTCAGCACCTCCACGGTCGCCGCGCGGTAGCGCAGCTGCTCAAGGCAGCGGGTCCAGGGCTCGCCTTCGGTAAAGGGCGCAAAGCCAAGAATTTGTTGCAGGTACACGCGGTTAGTTTCTACGCCGTACAGGCGGGTCTCCGCCAGCGCCTGCGCCAGGCCGGCGATAGCCTCATCGCGGCTGGGGCGCCAGGCGATCGCTTTCGCCAGCATCGGGTCGAAAAATGGCGGGACTTCGCACCCGGCTTCCACCCAGCGGTCAATACGCAGGGCTGCGCCGTCCGCCGGCGGAAAGAAGACGTCCGTTAACAGTCCGGGAGAAGGCTGGAATTGCCGCCCCGGATCTTCGGCGTAAATTCGCGCCTGGATAGCATGGCCCTGGGGCCGTAACCCGGCGGCCAGCTCAGGTAGCGGAGGCAGTTCCCCCGCCGCCAGCTCAATCATCCAGCGCACCAGGTCAACGCCCCACACCTGCTCCGTGACGCCGTGTTCGACCTGAAGCCGGGTATTTACCTCGAGGAAATAAAACTGCCGCGCCGCGCTGTCGTAGACAAACTCCACCGTCCCGGCGCTGCGGTAGCTCACCGCTTTGCCCAACGCGATAGCCGCCGCGCATAGCGCCTGCGCCATCCCTTCAGGCAGATTCGGCGCGGGCGTCTCTTCAATCACTTTCTGGTTACGCCGCTGGACTGAACAGTCGCGCACGCCGAGCGCGATGACCTCTCCCCGCCCGTCGCCGAAGATTTGTACCTCCAGATGGCGGGCGCGTTCGATATATTTTTCGAGAAATACCCCGCCGTCGCTGAAGTTGTTTTGTCCCAGCCGCTGCACCGCGGCAAACGCCTCAATCAGCTCACGGGCGTCGCGACAGACGCGCATGCCAATCCCGCCGCCGCCGGCGGTGCTTTTGAGCATCACCGGATAGCCCACCGCCTCAGCCGCCCGGCAGGCTTCGCCGCTGTCGGCCAGCAGCTCGCTGCCTTCCAGCAGCGGCACGCCCTCGGCTTTGGCTAAGGCGCGAGCGGTATGCTTCAGGCCGAAGGTGCGCAGCTGTTGCGGAGTGGGGCCGACAAACGCCACCCCCGCCGCCTCGCAGGCCTCGGCGAAGGCCGCGTTTTCAGACAGAAAGCCGTAGCCGGGGTGGATCGCTTTGGCGCCGCTCTGCTGCGCGGCGGCGAGGATCTTCTCCGTCACCAGATAGGTTTGCGCCGCCGGGCCGTCGCCGAGGCTTAACGCTTCATCCGCGTCGCGGATATGCAGACTACTCAGGTCAGCTTCGGAATAGACGGCGACGCCTTTCACCTGCATCGCGCGCAGGGTGCGCAGAATGCGGCAGGCGATGGCGCCGCGGTTGGCAATCAGTAAGGTATCAAACATAAGCGCAACTCACAGGGTCGCGGGTCGTCCCGCAAAAAGTCGATGTTCCCCTGAGGTCGTCCCCGGGGTGAACCGGCGCTTAAGGTTTGCGCGTCGGCGTACTGTTCAGGCGGTCGGCGCGGACGGCGAAGAGCCGAAAGGCCAGCAGACGCCAGCGCTGCCAGCGGGTCAGTTCCATACCAGCACCTCGGCGGGCGTGGGGTTCCAGCCGTTGCAGGGATTATTTAACTGCGGACAGTTGGAAATCAGCACCACGGCGTTGCACTCGGCGCGCAGCTCAACGTATTTCCCCGCCGCCGATATCCCGTCCTCAAAGGTCAGACCGCCTTCCGGCGTCACCGGGACGTTCATAAAAAAATTAATGTTGGCGCCGATATCGCGCTTATGCAGGCGGCCATCGTGCAGGCAGGCGCAGAGGAAATTATCCCGACAGCTGTGCATATAGCGTTTATCCTGGGCGTAGCGCACGGTGTTGCTCTCCTGGGCACAGGCGCCGCCGAGGGTATCGTGGCGACCGCAGGTGTCGGCAACGATGGTCAGCAGTGGATTGCCCAGATTGGAATAGAGTACGCTGCCGGTGGTCAGATAGGCATTGCCCTGGCGGCGCAGCGTGCGCTGCGGATCGTAGCGTTCTCGGGGGTTATCGGCGTTGTAAAACAGGGTATCAATGGCCTGGTTGCCTTCGAGGTCAAGCAGGCGCAGGGTTTGCCCTTTTTGTACCTCAAACAGCCAGGGCTCCCCTGCCGGGATCACATGGCGATAGACGGCATCTTCGGGACGACGGTTACTGGCGATCAGGGTCATCGCAGCCTCCTTACAGGGCAAAAAGTTGGGTGTTGAGGAACGCGCGCTGGTTTTCATCGCGGGTAAAGAGCGCTTCCGCGGCCGCCTGCGCATCGTCAGCCTGGTACCAGCTCAGCTGGATCGGCCGCGGGGCGTACTCAGCGGCAGGGTCCTGAGGATGCGGCAGCGCGGTCAGCACCATGAGGACATCCATCGGCGCAAACAGCTCAACGTAATCTCCGGCGCGGCTGTTGGCGGAAATAAACTGAAAACAGCCATCCTCATCGACGGTGACTTTGCTGAAGAAGTTAACCACCATCAGCAGGTCCTCCAGGCCCAGATCCCATTTACCCATTTCAACCAGCAGGTTATCGACGCCGTTGCGGTAGAAGCCGTTGCGCAGCTCCTGGTAGCGTCCTGCGCCATATTTTTCACGCGTCTCGTCGGCGTTGAGTATCCCGCCGAACGGGTCGTGCCAGCCGCAGCTGTCGGCAACAATCCCGGCCAGAACGCGCCCCATATCGGAGTAGAAACAGTGCCCGGCGGTCAGGCGCGCGGTGTGCTGCCCCTTGAGGGTATCCGGCAGATTCAGGCGCTCACTCTTCTCATGGGGATTCAGCATCATCATGCTGACGTTGGCTCCGCCGTCGATATCGGTCAGGCGCAGAATCTGCCCTTTGCGCAAAATCAACGAGGTGTGCGCCCCGCCGGGTAGCCGCTCTTCGCGCAGGCTGGGGGATGAGTGAAAAAATGCGGTCATCAAACTATCTCCTTAATGCGTAAACGTTATTGTCGCTGCCGGTGGTTATCTGCGACATCCGCGCTTCATTGAGCGGAATATCGTAGGTAACGCGCGCCCCCCAGGCGTTGGGCGCCTGCGGATCGATGCGCACTTTGTCGAAAACCAGCAGCCGGGTGCCAAGGTTGAAGCCCTCCGCGAGGTCGTGGGTGACCATAAAAACCGTCATCCGCGTTTCGCTCCACAGCTGGAGCAGCAGCCCGTGCATATCCTTGCGAATACCGGGATCCAGCGCGCCGAAGGGTTCATCAAGCAGCAGTACGCGCGGCTGCATGACGAAAGCCTGGGCGATCGCCAGCCGCTGCTGCATCCCGCCGGAGAGCTGCGCCGGATATTTATTCAGCGCGTGCCCCAGCCCGACTTTCTCCAGCATCCGCTGCGCCCGTTCGCGCGCGTCGCGTTTCCTGCCGGCAAACAGCCGGCCAAACAGCGGTGACGCCGGGAGTTCGAGGCCAATGGCGACGTTATCCAGCACGTTGAGGTGCGGGAAAACCGAATAACGCTGAAACACCACGCCGCGGCTGCGGTCCGGCTCCGCCGCCAGCGGCTGGCCGTCGAGGGTGATTTCCCCGCGAGTCGGCTTTTCCTGGCCGAGCAGCAGGCGTAAAAACGTCGACTTCCCGCAGCCGGACGCGCCGACCATCGAACAGAACTCGCCCTCTTTCACCTGCAAATTGATGCGCTCCAGCACCACGTGGTCGCCGTACTCCTGCCAGATATTTTTGATGTCGATAAAGCTCATGCCCGGCCTCCTTCCGCCCACGGGAAACAGGCTTTGTGCAGCTGGCGCAGAGCCAGATCCATCAGCCACGCCAGCAGGGTTATCCAGATGACGTAAGGAATAATCACGTCCATCGCCATATAGCGGCGGACGAGGAATATGCGATAGCCGAGACCGGCGGTGGCGGAAATAGCCTCGGCGGAGATCAAAAACAGCCATGCGGAGCCCAGCAGCAGGCGCAGGGAGGTTATCAGCCGCGACAGCAGCTGCGGCAGCACTACCCGCAGCACCACCGTCCAGCTATTGGCGCCGAGGGTTTGCGCTTTGATAAACAGCTCCGCCGGGATTTCCCGCGCCCGCTGTTCAAGGTCGCGCGCCAGCATCGGCGTAATGCCAATGACGATAAGCATCACTTTTGATAGCTCATCCAGGCCGAAGACGATAAACAGCACCGGCAGGATCGCCAGCGGCGGGATCATCGACACCACGGTCATCAGCGGCGACAGCGCCGCGCGGTACATCGGGAACACGCCGGCGGCGATGCCGATGCCCAGGCCAATCAGCGACGAGAGCGCCAGACCAATCAGCAGGCGGCTCATACTAATCAGCGTGTCGGCCCACAGCAGATACTCGCCGCTGCGTTTATCCGGGGTGAAGGCCATCCGATCGATGGCCGCGATCATCTGCGACAGGCCGGGCAGCAGCTTATCCTGCGGGTTGGCTTCCAGCCGCACCGCCGAACCGATAAACCAGGCGGCGATCATCAGGACGAAGGGCAATAGCATCAGCGTCAGGCGCATACCCTGCCGGGGATAGCGGTTAATGTGGCGCATGGCGTGGACTCCCAAGGTCAATCATTACAGCTGCCCCGCCGCCGCCAGCTTCAGATAGCTGTCGTCAAAGCGCAGTTTGCTGTTGGCGGTATCGCCGACGGTGACGCCGCCGGGGAAGGTCATGCCGATAAAGTCAGCGCTCTGCGCTCCCTCTCCCAGCAGCCCTTTATCAAAAGAGAACTGCGCCACCCGCTGCATGGTTTTTGCCAGCGCCGGCGAGGAGATAAACGTCAGGGTATCGGCAGGCGTCCAGAAGAGATGGGTTGTTTTGAGCTGCGCCCGGTAGCCCGCGAGGTCGGTGCCGGAATCGGCGGCCATTGCGCTTAGCGCTTGCGTGTCTCCGGCCTGCATTTTGGCCATCATCTCGAACCAGGCGCCGGTCAGGGCTTTACCCAGCGCCGGGTTATCTTTCAGGGTCTGAGTATTCACCACCATCATGTCGATCAGCTCGCCGGGAACCTGCGAAGAGCTAAAGACCTCCGTGGTTTGCGGCGTCTTTTTGATAACCGAAAGCTGCGGATTCCAGGCCACCGCCGCGCGTACGCCGCTGGTGCCAAAAGCCGAGACGATATCCGCATCCGAGGTATTGACCACTTTGACGTCTTTTTCCTGCAGCCCGGCTTTTTCCAGACCGCGAACCAGCAGGTAGTGCGATACCGAAAGCTCCGGGAGATACACCGCCATGCCTTTCAGATCGCTGAGCTTTTTATCCGCCCCCTTCAGCACCACGCCGTCGTTGCCGTCGGAGTAGCTGCCGGTAATGAGCGCCGTGGTATCCACGCCCCCCGCCGCCGGAATGGTCAGGGCATCCATGTTGGTCATGGTGCAGCCGTCAAACTGGCCCGCGGTGTACTGGTTAATGGATTCGATGTAGTCGTTCAGCTGAACGATATTGATTTTGATGCCGTATTTGCTGGCCCATTTATCGATGATCTTTTCGTTGCTGATGGTGCCCCAGGGCATCCATCCGGCATAGATAGTCCAGCAGATGTTGAACTCTTTTTTGACGGCGGCAAACGAGGGGACGCTGGCCAGCAGCGCCAGCGACAGGATAAGAGAGCGGAGGATCGGCGGTGTCTTCATGGTGGACCTCTGGTTAGCACGAGAAACGGGGGCAGCGCGACACCCAACGGTGCTGCTGTCTCCCGGGCTTTTGTCCCGCCGTGTAACCTCGCAGAGGTCGCCAGCTCTCGGACCAGACGTTCACCTGAGTGAACCGGAACCCTAGCCAGCTATTGTGTTATCTCAATTGTCTGTTGCGCTGCCTTCTGAACAGGAGTGTGCAAGGTCTATGCCAGGCGCGCAGCGCGCGTAAAATCAGCCCTACGGCGGCAGGCGCCGCCGCGGCTCCCAAAAATGGGGAGTGATGATGGGGCATTGCATGGATTTGGTGCGTATGGCGTGAAGGCGGCGAGCGGTCGGGACGATAGCCGCTCGCCGGGAAACGCTTGCTAGCGCGCTTTTTCGCTCACCGTCATGGTGAATCGCGCGATCTTATCCCCGGCGTTAGCGTAGCTATGCGGGGCGTCGGTACGCGCGACGGCGGAATCCCCCTCTCGAATCAGATAGACCCCGTCGTTAACCGTCAGGGTTAAGACGCCCTCGGTCACGAAAAGCAGCTCAGTCGTCCCCTCCCCGTGCCCCGGCGATGTGAACATTTCTCCCGGATTGAGGCTCCACTGCCAGAGCTCAACCATATCCGGACCGCTGGTACCGGCAAGGAGCCGCGCCTTGCCGCCCTGCTCGCCCTGCCACAGCGTGGGAATCTCGCCTTCTGCAATCACCTTTACCGGCGGCGCGGTGGCGACATTGACAAAATCGGCCACGGAAACGCCCAGCGCCGAGGCCAGACGGCACAACAGCGCAATGCTGGGATTGGCCCTGCAGGCTTCAATGTCTACCAGCATACCTTTGCTGACGCCCGCGCGTCGCGACAGCTCATCCAGGGAGATCTTCTTTTCCGCCCGGTAGCGCTTAATGCGCGCCGCAACGGCTTCATTAATCATGGCGGCATCGGCGCCCGCGTCGGTCGTTATATTGACTTTATTGGTCATCGGTCGATATTATGCTTTAAAATGGTCGTTACAGGATTATCCAATGAATAGCGTATTACCGTCAATCAGCCCGCAGGTCTCCGCGCTGGCCCCCGGCTTTCGCGCCCTGAGCATTGATGTCGTTTCCGCCGCCGTACGCGCCCCCCTGGTCGGGTCCGATGTGCTCCGCTCCGCCTGCCAGGCGGTTATCGCCGGCGAGCCGCAGTGGGCGGAGGCGCACCTGCAGGCCTGGAACGAGGTATTCCGCGCCTTTGGCGCAAAACCCAAGCGGACGCCCTGCTCGGCGGAAGCCTTGCGCAGGCGGGTGCTGCGCGATGGCGAGATGGCTGCGATCGATCCCATCGTCGATCTCTATAATGCGGTGAGCCTGCGCTACGCCGTGCCGGTCGGCGGCGAAAACCTGGCGGCTTACGTTGGCGCCCCGCACCTCAAGCTCGCGGACGGCAGCGAACCGTTCGATACCGTCAAAGAGGGGCAGATCGTTCACGAATATCCCGATGCGGGAGAAGTGGTCTGGGGCGACGATCGCGGCGTGACCTGCCGACGCTGGAACTGGCGACAGGGAGTACGTACTCGTCTGAGCGTGGAGAGTCCGCGGATGTGGTTTATTCTTGAAAGCCTGCCGGAAATGCCACTTAGCGCGCTGCAGGAGGCGGGAGAGATGCTGAGCAACGGCCTGCTGGAGATGATGCCGGAGGCGACGATCCGCTCACAGCTGATAGGGCCAGGGGCCTAAAGCCATTCCCCTGCGCCCGGCAGCGTAGCACCGCCGGGCGCAGCGATTACTTCCGCGCCTCGAAGGCAATTTTCACCGCCATCCCCGCCAGCACCGTCGCCATCAGCCAGCGCTGAAACTGCTGCCATAACGGGCGCCCCGCGAGAAACAGCGACACCTGCCCGGCCATCACCACAATCAGCGCATTAACCGCTACGCTAATGAGCGCCTGCGTCCCTCCCAGCACCAGCGACTGCGCAAGGATGCTGCCGTGTCCGGGAGAGATAAACTGCGGCAGCAGTGAGAGATACATGATGGCGATTTTAGGGTTCGCCAGGTTAGTAATAAAGCCCATCATAAACAGCTTACGGCCGCTATCGGCAGGCAGGTCGCGCACCGCAAAGACCGAGCGCCCGCCGGGCTTCACCGCCTGCCAGGCCAGATAAAGCAGATAGACCACGCCGCTGATGCGCAACGCGTCGTAAGCGTAGGGCACGGCGAAGATCAGTGCGGTAATACCGAACGCGGCGCACAGCATATAAAACACAAACCCCAGCGCCACCCCGCCGAGGGAGACCAGTCCGGCCCTTCTTCCCTGGCAAATCGAGCGCGAAATCAGATAGATCATATTCGGCCCCGGGGTCAATACCAGGCCAAGGGCAACAAGCGCGAAGGTCAGCAGCGACGGTATCTCAGGCATAGCGTATCTCCGGTAAAGTGATGTGATGCCCAGGCGCGCGGCGGCGATCCCCATGCTCCCCGACAGTTCCTGTCTAAAGCGCCAGTCACAGGGTGACGAACAGTATGACCGCGGTTGGCGATGCGCGACAACTCACCTGAACAGGTGGGCTAACTCTCCTTATCTTCAGCTTTTGCCGCCGCGCTGGAGCGGTAAATAAAGAACAGCGCCAGCCCCAGACAGACGATGGCCCCCAGCCGCCCCGCTGAAAAGGCAATGGCGTCGTTACCCAGCCAGCCAAAATTATCGATCAGCAGACTCATGGCCAGTTGGCCAAAAATCACCGCCACCGTGGCCGTCGCGGTACCGATACGCTGCACCGCCACCACCATAATTACGATATAGGGAACCCCGCAAAATGCGCCCAGCAGCTGCCATTTCGGCACATCCAGCAGCGTTGTCGACTGATGGGGGGCAAAATAAAAAATCAGCAGCGCCGTGATCAAGGCGCCCACCGCAAACGTGAGAAACGCGCTGCGAAATACGCCCACCTGGCTGCCCAAACGGCCATTAATCGCCGCCTGCATACTCAGCATCGCGCCGCCGACCAGCGCCAGCAAAATCATTATGCTACTCATGTTAACTCCTCAGCTTGTGGCGATCAGAATCAGGGCGACGATGATAAACAGCAGCGCGATAACCCGCCGTCCATCGATTTTACGTTTTGCCGAACCAAACAGACCGTAGTGGTCAATCAGCAGGCTTTTGCATACCTGACCGGCCAGAATGCCGATCATCGTCATGGCGATACCGATAACCGGTACGGCAATGGTTAAGATGACGACGTAAATGGGCCCCAGTACGCCCCCGGTAAGCTGCCAGCCCGGTAAGGAGAAGAACGAGGGACCCTGCCTGGGGCCAAACAGCAGCATCAGCAGAAAGGTTAGCGCGCTCCCGACGCTAAAAATGCTGAAGGTGGCCCACAGGTCCCCTACCTGACCGGCAAGCGGCCCGAGTAGTCCGGCTTCCACGGATAACCCCATGCCGCCGGCAATCACAAGAAAAATAAGTAATAACTGCATCGTTGATATCCGATTATTGATTGGGTGGCAGAGCATAAAGCAGCGAAGTAATGTGAAAAACGATACAATCAGGGAAACACTTTTGCGGATATTGCATTAATGAGCGATGCGGGTAATGTAAATTTTCGGGCGCTACAGCTGTTTATCGCCGTCTATGACAGCCAGAGTTTCTCCGTGGTGGCGAGGCGGGAAGGCGTTTCGCCCTCGATGGTGTCGCGCGTCATTCACCAGCTTGAGGATGCGCTCGGCCAGCAGCTCTTTTATCGTAATACCCGGGCGGTGGTTCCCACCGAAGCGGGACGCCTGTTTGCCGAACATGCCAGAGGGCTCGGCGAACGGTTCAGCGTTGCCAGGCGCGACCTGCAGGACCGTCGTCTTGAGCCGGGTGGACTGGTGCGGATCAACGCCCCGGTCTATTTTGGCCAGCGCCATATCGCGCCGTGGCTGCCGGGGCTGACGCAGCGCTATCCACAGATGCAAATTGCGCTGGCGCTGACCGATGATTTTATCGATCCGCACCGCGAAGCGACCGACCTGATTTTCCGCATCGGCAGCCTGCCGGACTCCAGCGTTCATGCCAGAGTACTGGGTATGCAGCATCACTATCTGGTTGCGGCTCCGGACTATCTGCAGCGCTGCGGCACGCCGGAGAAACCGGAAGATCTTCGCCATCACAGCACGCTGGTCTACAGCGGTTCAAATGGACCTAACCGCTGGCTGTTCCGCCTCGCGGAGGGAGAATGGGTTCACTATCCGCAAACGCCGCGGCTGGCATCAAATAACGCCGATGCGCTGCTGACCGCTGCGCTGGGAGGCATGGGGGTGGTGCTCTTTCCCGATTGGATGGTCAATGAAGCCATGGGGGCTGGAAGGCTGATTCAGCTGATGCCTCACTACAGCGCGGCGATCGGCAGCAGCCCCTCGCCGGTGTCGGCGATCTACCCTCACGCCCGTCATCCTTCGTTAAACGTACGTGCGGTAATAGACTATTTTATCGACGTTTTTGGTACGCCTTTATACTGGCAGCGCTAAGCCGTTTTACGCACTAAAATTGTCGTAACTCAAACAATCGGTCTTCGCTGGCGGGGATGATGTCTTAACGATTCCTTTACGCGTATGTTACGACTATTGTGGTTGAGTCAATACTGAACAATCAATCATTGAACAATGATATATGTTCGGTTTTTACAAAGGCATTGAACGGAAATAACTATTAAATCCGTAGACTCATTCAAATATCGCTTATTGGTAGCAGTGTATATCGTAATGGCATTCACAAAAGCAAACGGAGCCTGATATGAGCACGTCAAACGATCCTTCGAATACCCCGTCGGCAGGGAAATGCCCTTTCCACGCCGAGACGGCGACGCCCACCCAGAGCGCGGGCGGTGGCACCGGCAACCGCGACTGGTGGCCAAATCAACTACGGGTGGATCTGCTGAATCAGCACTCCAATCGTTCAAACCCGCTGGGCGAACACTTTAACTACCGCGAAGAGTTTAAGAAGCTCGACTACTCGGCCCTGAAGGCCGATCTGCGCGCCCTGCTCACCGATTCTCAGGAGTGGTGGCCAGCGGACTGGGGTAGCTATATCGGGCTGTTTATTCGTATGGCGTGGCACGGCGCCGGTACCTATCGTACCGTTGACGGGCGCGGCGGCGCGGGCCGCGGCCAGCAGCGTTTCGCACCGCTCAACTCCTGGCCGGATAACGTCAGCCTCGACAAAGCCCGTCGCCTGCTGTGGCCGGTAAAACAAAAATACGGGCAAAAAATCTCCTGGGCCGACCTCTATATGCTGGCAGGCAACGTGGCGCTGGAAAATGCCGGTTTCCGTACGTTTGGCTTCGGTGCCGGTCGTGAAGACGTTTGGGAACCGGATCTGGACGTCGACTGGGGTAACGAAACCGAATGGCTGGCCCATCGTCATCCGGAAAGCCTGAATCAGCAGGCCATCGGCGCGACCGAAATGGGGCTGATTTACGTCAACCCTGAAGGCCCCAACGCCAGCGGCGACCCGCTCTCCGCCGCCTCCGCGATTCGCGCGACCTTCGGCAATATGGCAATGAATGATGAAGAGATCGTCGCGCTGATCGCCGGCGGTCATACGCTGGGCAAAACCCACGGTTCCGCGGTGACCAGCCACGTTGGCGCAGAGCCGGAAGCGGCGCCGATTGAAGCGCAGGGACTCGGCTGGGCGAACAGCTACGGCAGCGGCGCGGGCGCCGACGCGATCACCTCCGGTCTGGAAGTGGTCTGGACGCAAACGCCGACCCAGTGGAGCAACTACTTCTTCGAAAACCTGTACAAATATGAGTGGGTGCAAACCCGCAGCCCGGCAGGCGCGATTCAGTTCGAAGCGAAAGATGCGCCGGAGATCATTCCTGACCCGTTTAATCCGGAGAAAAAACGCAAGCCGACCATGCTGGTCACCGACCTGACGCTGCGCTTCGACCCGGAGTTCAACAAGATTTCCCGCCGCTTCCTTAACGACCCGCAGGCCTTTAACGAAGCCTTTGCCCGCGCGTGGTTTAAACTTATCCACCGCGATATGGGGCCGAAGTCCCGCTACATGGGCCCGGAAGTGCCGAAAGAAGATCTGATCTGGCAAGATCCGCTACCGGCGGCGGTCCACACCCCAACCGCAGAGGATATCGCGACGCTGAAAACCGCCATTGCCGACGCCGGCCTTTCGGTCAGCGAGCTGGTTTCCGTTGCCTGGGCATCGGCCTCCACCTTCCGCGGCGGCGATAAACGCGGCGGCGCCAACGGCGCGCGTCTGGCGCTGGAACCGCAGAAATCCTGGCCGGTAAACGCCATCGCGTCCCGCGTGCTGCCGACCCTGCAGGGGATTCAGCAGGCATCCGGTAAAGCGTCGCTGGCCGATATTATCGTTCTGGCCGGCGTGGTGGGCATTGAGCAGGCTGCCGCGGCGGCGGGCGTTCAGGTTAGCGTTCCCTTCGCCCCTGGCCGCGTCGATGCGCGTCAGGATCAGACCGATGTGGAAGCGATGGATCTGCTGCAGCCGCTGGCCGATGGTTTCCGCAACTATCGTCGCGTTGGCGGCGGCATCTCCACCGAAACGCTGCTGATTGATAAAGCGCAGCAGTTAACGCTGACGGCGCCGGAAATGACGGTACTGGTGGGCGGTCTGCGCGTGCTGGGCGCGAACTTCGACGGCAGCCGACACGGCGTGTTTACCGACCGCGTGGGGGTGTTGAGCAATGATTTCTTCGCTAACCTGCTCGATATGGGCACCGTCTGGAAAGCCGCTGACGAGCACGCTGAGCTGTTTATCGGCCGCGACCGTAAGAGCGGCGAAGAGAAATATACCGCGACCCGCGTTGACCTGGTGTTTGGCTCCAACTCCGTCCTGCGCGCCCTGGCTGAAGTGTATGCCTGCAGCGATGCGCGGCAGAAGTTCGTGAATGACTTCGTTGCCGCATGGACCAAGGTGATGAACCTCGACCGCTTCGATCTGTAATCCTTTCCCCGGCAGAAATGCTAAACCCGGGCCAATGGCCCGGGCTCCTCTTATCTAATCCAGATTGTCAGCAGAATAATGATGGCCGCAATAATCGCCACCTGAATAAAGACTTTATCCAGCGATCCTCTGCGCATCGCGCCCCCTTTTTCAGAACAGGATTTGCCAGATAGCCAGCAACAGCACCAGCAGACCCACCAGGAAAAATATCAGCGCGATGAGGGTGTCCGGAGAACGATTCATCTCTGCGCCTCCTTATCATCAGAACCACTGACCAAAGCGTTTGATATAGAAACGCTTCATGCCCTGCGCGACCAGGCAGTAGCTGAGCAGCGTCGCGATCAGCCACGGGAAGTAGCTCAGCGGCAGCGGCTCCAGCCCGACCATCGCCCCCAGCGGCGAGAACGGAATGTAGATGCCCATCGCCATAATGACCGCGGTGGTGAGCAGCACCGGCAACGTCGCCCGACTCTGGATAAACGGAATTTTCTGCGTTCTCAGCATATGCACCACCAGCGTTTGCGACAGCAGCCCTTCAATAAACCACCCGGACTGGAACAGCGCCTGGGCTTCGACGTGATTCGCCGCAAACACGTACCACATCAGCGCGAAGGTGGTGATATCAAAAATGGACGACGTCGGGCCAATCCACAGCATAAAGCGGCCGATATTTTTCGCATCCCACTTGCGCGGCTTACGCAGGAATTCCTTATCCATCTTGTCCCACGGCAGCGAGAGCTGAGAGAGATCGTACATCAGGTTCTGGATCAGCAGATGAATCGCCAGCATCGGCAGAAACGGAATAAACGCGCTGGCCACCAGTACCGAGAAGACGTTGCCGAAGTTAGAGCTGGCGGTCATATTCAGGTACTTAATGATATTGCCAAAGGTCTCACGCCCTTTGATCACCCCTTCTTCCAGCACCATCAAATCCTTTTCCAGCAGGATGATATCGGATGCCTCTTTGGCGATATCCGCCGCGCTGTCGACCGAAATTCCGACGTCCGCATCGCGCAGCGCCGGCGCATCGTTGATGCCATCGCCGAGGAAGCCGACGGTGTGGCCGTTTTTCTGCAGCGTTTTCAGGATGCGCGACTTCTGCAGCGGCGTCAGTTTGGCGAATACCGAACGCGTTTCCACTTCGCGCTCCAGTTCGTTATCCGTCATCGCTTCAATCTGTGCGCCGGTCAGGATACCGTGGGCATCAATCCCCACTTCCAGGCAAATACGCGCCGTGACCACCGGGTTATCGCCGGTCAACACTTTGACCGCCACGCCGTTATCGCGCAGCGCGGTAATCGCTTTTCCCGCGCTCTCCTTCGGCGGATCGAGGAAGGTCAGCATCCCTTCGACCGTCAGCCCCTGCTCATCCGCGGCGCACAGCGGGGTTGTCAGGGCGGAGTCATCCAGCTTGCGGGTCGCGACCAGCAGCACGCGGAAACCCTGGGCGTTGTAATCCTGCGTTTTGGCTAACAGCAGATCGCGGCGGGTTTCATCCAGCGCAACCACGCGGTCGCCTTCGCGCAGATGCGTGGCCACCATCAGCATCTCTTCGACCGCGCCTTTGCAGATCAGGCTTTTATCGCCGTGGCGGACATCTTCCACCGACACCGAGACCCGACGGCGGACAAAATCAAACGGCAGTTCATCAAGCTTTACGAAGCGCTCTTTGGTCGCTGGCGCAATCCGCCCCTCGCCAAAGCGCAGCACCGCCCGGTCCATCAGGTTGCGCGCCCCGCTCTGGCTGCTGCTGTTGAGCCACGCCAGCGTCAGCACCCGGTCGCTCTCGCTGCCGCTGACGTCAAGATGATGCTCAAGAATGATATTGTCCTGCGTCAGCGTGCCGGTTTTATCGGTGCACAGCACGTCCATGGCGCCAAAGTTCTGAATAGCGTTCAGCCGCTTGACGATCACTTTGCGCCGCGACATGGCGATAGCGCCTTTCGCCAGGTTTGAGCTGACGATCATCGGCAGCATTTCCGGCGTCAGGCCCACCGCGACCGCCAGGGCAAACAGCGATGCCTCAACCCAGTCTCCTTTGCTGAAGCCGTTAATCAGCAGCACAATCGGCACCATCACCAGCATAAAACGGATCAGCAGCCAGCTGACGCTGTTTACCCCACGGTCGAACGCCGTCTGGGTGCGCGTACCGACAATGGACTTCGCCAGCGAACCAAACCAGGTGCGGTTTCCGGTAGCCACCACCACCGCCTGCGCCCTGCCGCTGGTCACGTTGGTGCCCATCAGACAGATATTGCCCATCTCCAGCAGGCTTTTATCTTTGTTCGGCTCGGGAAGCCTGTCGCACCCTTTGCCGGACACGCTGGCCAGAACATCATACTTTTCCACCGGTAGCGATTCGCCGCTAAGTATCGACTGGCTGACGAACAGGTCCCGGGACTCCAGCAGGCGGACATCCGCCGGAACCAGATCCCCCGCCGCCAGGAAGATGATGTCACCGGGCACCAGTTCCTCAATGGCAATCTCCTCCTGCGCCGGCCCCATGTTACCAGGACCGCGACGCAGCACCGTCGCCGTGGTGCGAACCATGGATTTCAGCGCCTGCGCCGCTTTGTTGGTGCGAAACTCCTGCCAGAAACGCAATAACCCGCTCAGGCTGACCATCGTGACGATAATAATAATCCCGGTCAGATCGGTCTCTTCGCCGTTACGCAGCGGTAGCCAGTAATCGGTCACGAAGCTGACGGCGGCCAGCGCCATCAGGACATAGATAAACGGGTTATTGAATGCCTGCAAAAGCTGGATTAGCGCCGGCGGCGCCTGCTCGTGCGCGACTTCATTGCGGCCATATTCATTCAGCCGTTCAAGGGCATCTTCGGTGGTGAGCCCCTGACGGCTGCTGTTGAGCCGCGCCAGCGTATGATCCGGGCTGTTAAATGCCTCGGTTTCAATGGCGAAGCTTTTTTTATGCTGCTTATCATTTTCTGACGCAGACCGGTTTATTTTCCGGTTTTCTATTTTCATGTCAGTCATGATTATTCCTCAAATTTAAGACGTCGTTATCCCTGCATAATTGACTTATGCATAATTCATTTTTACGTTATTAAACGCTTATTACTTTAATTGCCTGGGAATATCCATCATTCCCTCCTTAGACAAATCATTGCCAGAGTAGAATATCAGGGAGGCTAACTCCCCTCGACGCACCAGCGCACTGACGTAATGTTTTCGTCACCGCCAATTCTTGACATAATAAGATCTCGCGCTTTGCGGGAGTCGGTATTACCAACCAGTTCGATGCGGATTTCTTTATGTCCTTGTTCTTTTGCTGCTATCGACACCAGCCCCTGCAAGCTGAGCGTCATCTCTTTACTGATATTAAGCAATAGCTGACGAATCGCGTTTTCATGTTCGCTATGACAGATAATATTCAGGACGTAGCATTTTTCTTCTTCTGTCGCGCCGGGGATCTGATTAATTCTCTGCGCCGCTTCGCGCAGTAGAATATTGGCGCACAGGATGATCAGCGTTGCCGCCGCCGCTTGCCAGAACTGGCCTAAGCCACACAGGACGCCAATCGCCGCAGAGCACCACAGGGTTGCCGCGGTATTCAGGCCGCGCACGTTCATGCCTTCCCGCATGATGACCCCGGCGCCGAGAAAACCAATTCCGGAAACCACCTGCGCGGCAATACGTCCCGGACTATCCGGCGATGTGGAGATCGAGCTCAGAATAAAAACCGCCGCGCCGGTGGCGACCAGCGCATTGGTGCGCAGGCCAGCCATCCGCTGACGCCACTGTCTTTCGGCGCCAATCAGCGCGCCCAACAGCATCGCGGCGAGTAAATTTGCGATATAAGGAAACATCAACATAGCTTCCTCCATTTTTGCTGGAAGAATTAACTACGTGCTTTATTAAGCACACGACAAATTGTCGCCAGAGAGGCGATTAACGTCGCGTTGACGGTGGAGGGAATAATGTATTTTTAAACATGAACATGACGATTATCCTCGCAGCCATGCTGCGTTATTTTTTATGGGATGCAATCGTCTGGATGAGGAGATTGCTGCCCGCCGGTTGGCAAGCAGCGCAGAAAAAATAGCGTCAGCTTGCCTTGATGTTTAAGTAAGGGTGACTGTCCAACATATTTCTCCTGTGTGAATTTGTGCTCATTATAGTCATTCAATTATTTGAGTAAAGTTAAAATCTCGCTTTAGTGACGATTTGTTTAGAATGACCTTAATGCGCTAAGCCTGCCCGTCAGGATTAACCCCGGCGCGAACCGGGGTTAATTCACTAGTCAAAGACGCCATTAATTATCGACGTCACGATCGCCGTACTCAGCGCGATCAGCACTAAATCCTGGCCCACCACGCGCCATTCATAGCCAGGATAGTAAGGCAGTTCGTTGAGCATCGATGCCGGAACCGCTTTTTTTGCAATCCCCGGAGGTAAGGGTTTACCGCGAGCCAGATTTTTGGCGATTCCCGGCGGCAGCGACTGATAGCCGGTTAAACCGTAGTTTACCGCCAGCGATCGCGCTCTGGAGAAGCTGATATCGTCAGAGACATGATCGGGTTTGCCGTAGTTTTTTCTCTGCCCCGGGCTTCCTTCTTTATGACCCTGGTTGCCCTTATCAACGTTGTTTTTACCGCTATTGCCGTTGTTACCGTTATTGCCATGGTTACCGCTATTACCATGATTACCGCCGCCGTTGCCATTACCCGGGTTGGCGAAAACCGGCGTGGCCATCATTGACAGCGAAAGCGCCGCCGCCAGCGCTGCCTGTAGGACTTTCTTACTGGACATGATTTTTTCCTGAGTGGGAGTACTCGCTTTGAATGTAGGTGAATAACCTGAGCGCAACAATCTCTCGTTATCTTAAATTTATTTCAGGTCAAACTTAGCGGCCAGATGGTGAATTCCTTCACCCCGCGGTCGGGCCACAGGCGAAAACCAGCACACAACGCCAGCCAAACCACATTGGCATTATTTTATTCTGCAAATCTCTCTCCCCCGATGCGATTAAAAATTTAAAACCATTAACAATCAAATAACATTAGCAGGCAAACATTTTATCTGAGGAAAATAATAATATGTCTACCACCCAGGTTCTGGGCGACGCCGCGTTCGCCTCCCCAGGACATCCCCACTCCAGCCTGACCGCTCGCATCGATGCGCTGCCCGCCTCCGTTGGCCTGTGGTCTTTTATCACCCTCCTGGCGCTGGGCGGCTTCTTCGAGCTGTACGATCTTTTTCAGACCGGCTATATCAGCACCGGGCTGCTGGCAGAGGATATTTTCCATACCGGCGAGCAGGGTATCTTCGGTATCTCCGACCAGGCCGCCTTCGCGTCGTCCACCTTTATGGGGCTGTTTATTGGCGCCAGCCTGCTTGCGCCGCTGGCGGATAAACTGGGCCGCCGCCTGACGTTTATGTTTGCCCTCGCCTGGTACGGCGTATTTTCGCTGATGATGGCCCTGCAAAGCAGCGCTGAAGGGGTTATCTTCTGCCGCTTTCTGGTCGGCGTCGGTCTCGGCATTGAGCTGGTGACCATCGACACCTATTTAAGCGAATGGGTGCCGACGCATCTGCGCAATAAAGCCTTCGCTTTCGCCTTCTTTATTCAGTTTTTATCGGTTCCCGCCGTGGCGCTGATGTCGTGGCTGCTGGTGCCGATTACCCTTTTCGGCCTGACCGGCTGGCGCTGGGTGATCATCTTCGGCGCGCTCTGTTCGCTGATTATCTGGGTTATCCGCAAGAAGCTGCCGGAGTCGGCGCGCTGGCTGGATGAAAAAGGCCGCCACGAGGAAGCCCATAAGGTGATGTGCGAAATGGAACAGCGCTGCGGCGTTTCTCCCTCGCCACGCCACCAGGTTGAGAGGCAGGATAACCCGCGCAGGCTGGGAAGCTTTAAAGCGATCTGGGCGCCGCAGTACCGCAAACGTACGATCATGCTGATGGTAATGAACTTCTTCCAGGCCATCGGCTTCTTTGGCTTCGGCAACTGGCTACCGGCCCTGCTTTCCGGCCAGGGGGCGAGCATCACCCACAGCCTGCTGTATGCGTTCTTTATTACCCTCGCCTATCCGATTGGCTGTCTGTTCTGCACCCGCTTCGTTCATCGTTTTGAAAACAAATGGCAAATTGTGCTTTCCGCGCTGATGACGGTGGTGTTTGGCACCCTGTTTGCCCTGCAGAACAGCCCGGTGCTGCTGGTGATTTGCGGGTTTATGATCACCTGGTCAAACGCCTGGCTGACCATTAGCTATCACGCCTACCAGGCCGAAGTTTTCCCGACCCACATTCGCGCGCGGGCGGTCGGCTTCTGCTACTCCTTTAGCCGGCTGTCGACGGCGATCACCAGCATTTTGATCGGCATTATTTTGCAATACGCCGGTACCCCAGGCGTGATTAGCTTTATCGTCGCCAGTATGCTGATGGTGATGCTGTCGGTGGGCATCTTTGGTCCCAAAACCCGCGGGATCAGCCTGGAGAATATTTGACGGTAGCCGCCGCCGGGTTAGCCGGCGTTGGCTTCGCTATTCTGGGGGAGAAACCCTGCCGCCCGTTTATCGATCGCGGTGAACTCCAGGAAGTCGCGCTGGAGCTGCCGCCGGCGCCGTTACAGCTCTCCGCCCTCTATCGGGAGCGCCACTTTATGCCCGCCAGAACGCGCGTCTGGCTTGAATTTATCCAGTCGCAGATGGCCAGCTAAGCGCCGTCAGCCGACTGGCGTTCGCTAAAAATCACCTGCGCATCGGCGAAGCATTTTTCCGCCAGCGACGACACCGGCTCTTTGTTGCGCATGATCAGCGCCAGCATCGAGTCGACCTCCGTCTCGGGGATCGGCCTGATTTCCAGATTATCGCTTAGCGCTTCGAGGCCGTTGTTTAGCGGCATAATCGCGCAGCAGATCCCGGCCTGCACCGCCTGGATGATCTGAAACGTGGAGTCGCTTTCAAAAACGTATTTTGGCGTCAGCCCCTTGGCCTTAAAGCTCATCTCAATCGATTCACGGTAGTACATGCCCTTGGTCAGAAAGCCCAGCGGCAGCGCGGCCAGGGTATCCCACTCAGGCGTCGCGTCGGCAAACTGATAATGACGCCTATCGTGCAGCAGCCCCATGCGGGTATTCGGCAGCCAGACCACGTTGAACAGTTGGCTATCGACGTGGTGCAGATAGCAGATCCCCAGATCCAGCTGGTTGCGGCTAACGCCGTCGATAATCTGTTCCGAGGTCATGGACAGCAGACTGAACTGCAGCTCCGGGTATTTATCCGCCAGCGGCTTGATCAGCTGCATCGGATTCAGGCTGGCTAAAGGCACCATCCCGACTCTTAGCTGGCCGACCATCTGCCCGCGACAGATAGCCGCCTCCGCCTCCAGCCCGTCGTGCGCCGCCAGCAGCGCTCGCGCCCAGGCCAGAATACGCTCGCCCTCTGGGGTAAACCCTTCAAACCTCTGCCCGCGCTGAATCAGCGTCAGATTAAGTTCTTCTTCAAGATTGCGGATACGCATCGATAGCGTGGGCTGGGTGATATGGCAGGCCGCCGCGGCCTGGCCGAAATGTCGTGTTCTGTCGAGCGCAATCAGGTACTTAAGCTGTTTAATATCCATTATCATCCACTGTTTGCGCAATCTGCTGGCAGCGCAGCAGGCAAAATGTTAGCTAAATGTTATGTTCTGCGTTGATGAAATTCAAGCGCCGGTCGACCGTTGCTCGTCCCGCGTGCCTGAGGCTACACTCATGCTATGCCCCGGCAGGAGAAACCGTTGAAAACTCGCCTTCATCACGTTCAGCAGCACCGGCTCGCCATGCCGGGACTGGAAGCCATGTCGTTAGTCACGGAACAGAGTTTTCCGCGCCATTCCCACGACCAGTTCGGCATCGGGATTTTCACTCAGGGCGCGCAGCGTTCGTGGAGCCATCTGGGCAAAATTGAGGCCGCCGCCGGAAATATCATTATGGTTAATCCGGGGGAGATGCACGACGGTATCCCGCTGAATGGCCCGCGCAGCTGGCAGATGATCTATCTCGATCCCGAGCGGGTTGCCGCTGAATTTCAGGGGGCGATAAAGGCCGAAGATATTCTCCTGCGCCCGGTGGTCGAGGACCCGCAGCTGCGCGGACTGATGCTGCGGCTGTTTAGCGAGATTGTCGCCAGCGCCCCCGAGAATACCGCCGTAGAAGAGGCGCTACTGCTCTGCCTGATGCGGGTGAGCCGATACCATCTCTGCGCACGGCGGCCTGATAAAAGCGGTCCCCCCTCCATCGCGCTGGCCAGGCAATATCTCGATGATGCCCCCGAAGAGAAAATCTCTCTCGAGGAGCTTGCTACCCTCTGCGGTCTCAGCCGCTTTCAGCTGATCCGCGGCTTCGCTCGCGAAACCGGCATCACGCCGCACGCTTATCTGGTACAGGCCCGCCTGCGCCTGGCGCGCCGCCTGCTCGCCGAAGGTCACTCCCCCGCCGATACCGCCTTCATGGCCGGCTTTGCCGATCAAAGCCATCTGACCCGCGCGTTTCAAAGGCAGTTCGCCATGACCCCAGGCAGCTATCAGGCGAGCCGCTAGCCGACGCTGTGCAATTTTGTTCAATACCGGCGCGCGGCTTTGCGAAATACTCAGGGCCTCGATTCTCTGCAACAGGAATGGCATCATGGCGTTCATCACCCCTGAGTTTCTTTTGACTTCGCTGATTGTGGTCATCGCCCCCGGCACCGGGACGCTTTACACCATTGCCACCGGCCTGGCGGCGGGCAGAGGCATGAGTTTTGCCGCGGCCTTCGGCTGCACGCTGGGCATTATTCCGCATATGCTGGCAGCGATAACCGGGCTGGCGGCTATCCTCCACAGTACCCCCGGCGCCTTCGAGCTGGTGAAGTACGCCGGCGTCGCCTGGCTGCTGTACCTCGCATGGGCCACCCTGACCCAGCGCGGCAGCCTGAACGTGGAGGGCGTCGAGCAACGCAACCCGCGCCAGGTCATCAGCCACGCGATTCTGATTAATTTGCTTAACCCCAAGCTGCCGCTCTTCTTTCTCGCCTTTCTGCCGCAGTTTATCCAGCGCGGCTCGGCTTCGCCGATCGGGGAAATGCTGATCCTGAGCGCCGTTTTTATGCTGATGACGCTGCTGGTTTTTATGCTCTATGGCGCCTTTTCGGCGGCGATGCGCGGATACGTGCTGTCGCGTCCGCGGGTGTTACAGGGGCTGAGAGCCTGCTTTGCCGCCGGTTTTGTCGGGCTGGGGATTAAGCTGATTCTGGCGCAGAGGTAGCGATTTTGCCCACGACGCGACGATCGCCGCGGGCAAACGGCGCTTTAGCGAAGCCCCGCCAGCGCGCGGATCTCTTTCGAGCGCAGCGTTAAACGGACGGGCGCCGATTTATACGACGGCGTGCCGCTCTCTTTATCGAGATAATCCAGAGGGACCAGCACGTTGGCTTCGGGGTAATAGGCGGCAACGGTGCCCGGCGCGATGCTGTAGGCGACCAGCGTGATATCTTCCAACCGCTGATGGTGGCCCGGCAGCGCGGAGCTGATATCCACCCGATCGCCGTGTTCGAATCCCTGCTCAGCCATATCCTGCTCGTTCATAAACAACACGTCGCGACGGCCAAACACGCCGCGGTAGCGGTCGTCCATGGCGTAAATGGTGGTGTTGTACTGATCGTGGCTGCGCAGCGTCACCAGGCGCATCACGTCATGCCCTGCTACCTGCTGGTTTTCGTGCACCCCGTGAAAAACGGAAAACATCGCTTTGCCGGTCGGCGTCGGCCAGATACGCTCCGTCGGCGGCAGCGGCATGCGAAAACCGCCGGGATGGCGAATACGCTGGTTGTACTGGTCAAAGCCGGGAATGGTCTGCTCGATCAGATCGCGAATGCGATCGTAGTCGGCGACCAGCGACAGCCAGTCAACGTTGCTTTCCGGCAGCGTCGCCATGGCCATCCCCGCGACAATCGCCGGCTCCGATCGCAGCTCTGGCGAACCGGGTTTCAGCTTGCCCGACGACGCATGCACCATCGACATCGAATCTTCCACGGTGATTGACTGGCGTCCCGTCTCCTGAATATCGAGTTCGGTTCGGCCAAGGCACGGCAGGATAAAGGTCTCATTGGCCACCAGAAGATGCGAGCGATTCAGCTTGGTGCCAATATGCACGCTCAGATCCAGCCCCCGCATCGCCGGAAAAGCCCGTTCGCTATCTGGCATAGCCACCGCGAAGTTCCCGCCAAGGCAGAGCAGCGCTTTCGATTCGCCGTCGATCATCGCCTGTAGCGCTTTTACCGCATCGTGACCATGCTCCTGCGGCGGCGTAAAACCAAACACCCGCTGCAGGTTGGCGAGAAACGGGGGGCTCGGCTTTTCCGTTATGCCGACGGTACGGTTGCCCTGTACGTTGGAGTGTCCGCGCAGCGGGCAGATCCCGGCCCCCGGCTTGCCGATATTCCCGCGCATCAGCAGCAGGTCGGCTATCAGGCGTACATTAGAGGTGCCCTTATTGTGCTGGGTGATGCCCATACCGTAGGTGATAATCGTGGCGTTAGATTTAGCGTAAGCCGCCGCTACCCGTTCAAGATCGCCGCGCGTCAGGCCGGACTCGCGTTCAATATCCGGCCACGGCGTCGCGTCCACATCCTGCGCAAAGTCGGTAAAGCCCAGCGTATGCTCATCGATAAACGCCCGATCCAGCACCTCGCCCTGCTCTGCTTCCAGCCGGAGCAGCGCCTTCGCGATACCCTTAAGCGCCGCCGCGTCGCCGCCCGCTTTGACCTGGAAATAGGTCGACGCGATGTTGGTTGAGCCGTAGGTCGCCATCTCAATGACGTTCTGCGGATCGGCGAAACGCTCCAGCGCCCGCTCTTTTAGCGGGTTGAAGACGATAATCGGCACCCCCCGGCGCGCCAGTTCGTGCAGCGTGCCCATCATGCGCGGATGGTTGGTTCCGGGATTGTGGCCGATAGAGATAACCAGCTCGGTCTTATCAAAGTCATCGAGGGAGACCGTCCCTTTACCGATGCCGATGGACTGCGGCAGGCCGACGCTGGTCGACTCGTGGCACATATTGGAGCAGTCCGGAAAGTTGTTGGTGCCATATTCGCGGGCAAACAGCTGGAACAGGAAGGCCACTTCGTTAGAGGCGCGCCCGGAGGTATAAAACTCGACTTCATTGGGCTGCAGCGTACGAAGAATGGCGCCGATGCGGGTAAACGCCGCCTCCCATGAGACCGGACGCAGGGTATCGCTGGCCTTATCGTAGGCCAGGGGCTGGGTTAAGCGCCCGTAGCCTTCCAGCTCAAAATCGCTGCGCGCCAGCAGCGACGTCACGGTGTTAGCCGCGAGAAACTCAGCCGTGACCCGTTTACTGGTGGCTTCCCAGGTCACCGCTTTGGCGCCGTTTTCGCAGAACTGAAACGTCGATTTATGCTCTTTGTCGGGCCAGGCGCAGCCGGGACAATCAAAGCCATCCGGCTGATTGGTCCGCAGCAGCGTGGCGGGGGCATCGAGCGCATCCATTTGCGTACGAACGGCGATAGCGGTGGCTTTTAAGGCACCCCAGCCGCCCGCCGGACCATCATAGGGATGGACGCCGGGAACGACGCGTCTTCTGTTACTCATGTTCACTCCTGATGCGCTTTCGGCGGCGTATGGCAGGTGAAACGCCGCACGATCTCTTATCACCCGTTACCAGCCAGGATTACGGGCGTTTTTGTTAACGAAAGCATAACAATCAGGGCGGTGGCTGTATAATCAATGTTATCTATCACGCGTTAGATTTAACTTATTTAACGAATAATAAACATACAAAAATCAGGTCAGATTGTAGTGGCGGTCCGGCGCCAGTTTCTCCGGTAAGGGATGTTGGCCGGTCATATCCAGCAGGTTGCGCTCAATGGTGTTACACATCGCGTTCAGCGGCAAATCGTTGGCTGCGGTACCGAACGGGTCCTCCAGCTCTTCCGCCAGCGAATCCCACGACAGAAAGGTGTAGGAGATAAACACCGACACGAACGGCGTCATATAGTGAAGATCGCCGACCAGCGCAAACGGCAGCAGCGTACAGAACAGATACACGGTGCGCTGCAAAATGAGCGTGTAGGCAAAGGGCACCGGGGTGCTGGCGAGGCGCTCACAGCCGCCCAGGGCGTGCCCCAGCTCATCAAGCTTATTGTCCATCAGGCTGAAGGTGACATCGCCGATCTTCCCTTCTGCGCGCAGGCGCCCAAGCTCATCGCCTGCCAGCAGCAGAATGCGGTTGGTTGGCATCGAACTGGCGAGAATTTCCGCCACGCTTTGCGCCGGCAGCAGACGCGCTAAATCGGCGCTCGGATCCGTCTTGCGCAGCTGATGCTTCAGGCTCCAGCTAAACGCCACCAGGTAGCTCACCAGGCGTTGATGGGCTGCGCTTTCGGCCGGCAGGATATTCTTCAGCTGGCGCACCAGCGTTCTCTGGGCAATCAGCACCGTTCCCCACAAATTGCGCGCTTCAACAAAGCGGTTGTATCCGGCGCTATTGCGAAAGCCAAGAAAAATGGCAATGGCGATCCCCAGCAGGCTAAACGGCGCGACGGTAAGATGGATACCCAGCTGTTCGTACCATTGATAGCTGACGATCGCGATAATCGACATCATCAGGTTAAGCAGCAGGCGAAAGACGATTTTTGACAGCACGGAGCCGTGCCAGTCAAACAAGCGAAGGAACCAGTGTTGTTCTGGCCGGATAATCATTGTTTTACTTCCTGAAGTTTCGAACGAATAATAGATACTTTCTATTATGCGATTGCCTTTTTATATTGTTTAAAAACACGACACGGCGTCAGCCGGCTATTTATCAGCGATGAAAGAATAGCCGCTGGATTATGGTCCTTTTTTATTTCACAGGCAATATTATCCGCAGGCTGACAAAGCCCTCAAGCGTTCAGGGGAATAACCTAAGCGATAATCGCGTCGCTATCCGCGCGGCAAGGGTCAATATGAATCATCATATGCAGCACGTTTTGGCTGTTTAGCACCCGCGCGCGGGCCAACAGCGCAATATCGTGCCCTTCCGCCACCGATAAATCTCCCGGCACCTCGATATGTACATCGACCAGGATCCCATCGCCGGCGCGTCGGGTTTTCAGGTCATGCAGCGCCACGACGCCGGGCGTTGCCAGAATAGTGGTGATTATCTGCTGCTCGCTGTAGCTATCCACTGACCGATCCATCAAGTCATGGAGGGCGTCATACGAAAAGGTATAGCCCATGCGGGTGACCAGCGCGCCGACGGCCAGCGCGGCCACCGGATCGAACCAGGCGAAGCCGGCCAGGTTACCGATGATGCCGACCGCGACCACCACCGACGACGCGGCATCCGAGCGGGCGTGCCAGGCGTTGGCAATCAGCATGGACGACTGAATTTGTTTAGCCGCCCTGAGCATATAGCGGAATAACATCTCTTTGGCGGTCAGCGCGGCGAGCGCCACCCACAGAGCGGTAATATGCACGCTCGGGATAGACGCCGGATGCAGCAGTTTGCCGCAGGCGGACCACAGCATACCCGCGCCAACCAGTAACAGCAGCGCGCCAATCACCAGTGAAGCGCCGTTTTCATAGCGCCGGTGTCCGTAGTGATGATCGCTATCCGAGGGTTTGCCGCTTTTTTTATTGGCCAACAGCACGACGAAATCAGCGACTAAATCGGAAAGAGAATGAATACCATCGGCAATTAATCCCTGCGAACCGGAAAAAACGCCCGCCAGAACCTGGGCGCTGGATAAAAAAAGATTGACCACCACGCTGACCAGCGTCGTTTTACGCGCAACCTGGGCGCGCTGACCATCGTCAGTCATTTTCGCCATGATGCCCCCCCCGTAAAAAAAGAAATAACGTACGCGATTTGGCTTAATTTTTCCTGAATAATCCGCCGCCGTTAAGAGAATATTTACTTATTTTTATTGCTGTCAAATATATAAATGAGAATAGTTTGTTTTTAAAAAATATAGCCATGACAATAATAGCCATGGCTATATTTTTGGCGTAAAAACGCAGCCTGAATAATTAAAACTGATTCATCCGGCGCATTGCGCAATGATACGCGCCGTTACGCACCGACGCGCGCAGTACGCGGGCGACGCCGTGTACCGCAATTCGTGCGCTGTGCCGCTGCAGCGCGCTCATCGGCAAATTGAGCATCGCCTGCGCCCACGGCGGCAGCAGGTCAATCCCGGCGCGCATCATCATTCGCCCGACGGGCTGACTCAGGCGCCCCGGCAGGCGGGTCGATAGCAGGACGTCGGCAACTTCCTGCGTTCGCTCATCGCAGCGCAGCGTTGGGCGCATATCCTGCAGGTAGTCGGCAACCTGACGCGGCGTTACCGGGATATCCCGAGCGCCAAGGCGGCGGGCAATTTCGGCGGCCTCCTGATAATACTGCTCCTGGCGGGCGGCGCTGACCACGGTCCGCTTGTAGCGCAGGTGCGAGGCCATAAAGCTGCTGCATTCGGCGACATGAACCCAGGTGAGCAGCGCCGGGTCGCTGGCCTGATAGGGCGTGCCGTCTTTATCCTTGCCGCTCACCCGCAGGTGGATCCCCTGCACTTTTGCGATCAGCCGTTCGGCGTCGGCGGTGGTACCAAAGGTGGTGGCGGAAATAAACTGGCTGGTACGGCGCAGGCGGCCAAAGATATCTTCGCGGAAATTTGAGTGATCCCAGACGCCCGCCAGTGCCAGAGGATGCAGCATCTGTAACAGCAGCGCGCTGACGCCGCCGCAGAGCATGGAGGTAAAATCGCCATGAACCTGCCAGATGGCCGACTGCGGACCAAATAGCCCCGGTTCGCCTTTGGGGTGTTCAAAATCGATCTCTTTTAGCGCCATGCCGGTTAAGCCCAGAACCTGAGCTTCAATCATTCCGCGTATGCTGGTCATTACCCACCTGCTCTGATCCGTGAGCCAGAAAGATAGCATTTATTAACGCCGGGGGCATTTGCCAACGATGGCTTTTAGGGCAGGAGCGCCCGCCGATAGCGGGCGCCAGTGAGCTTATGGATTGAGCTGGTAGTCGAGGCTTATCTCCGCGTTCAGCACCTGCGACACCGGGCAACCGGCTTTGGCTTTTTGAATGATGCCGTCAAACGCATCGGCCTCGATGCCTGGCAGCACAATTTTACTCTGCAGCGCGATTTGGGTGATGGCAAAGCCGCCGCCGGATTTATCCAGCGTCACCACCGCCACGGTATCAATGGAGGTGGCGGTGTAGCCCTCTTCGCTCAGCATCAGCGAAAGCGCCATGGAGAAACAGGCGGCATGGGCGGCCCCGATAAGCTCTTCCGGGTTGGTGCCCTTGACGCCTTCGAAACGGGTGTTAAAACCATAAGGCTGCTGGTTCAGCGCGCCGCTCTCGGTCGAGACGGTTCCTTTTCCGCTTTTCAGATCCCCTTCCCAATGCGCCTGACCTTTCTTATGGATTGCCATAATATCGCTCCTTTTTTGATATGAAAGGGTTAAGTATAGAACCCCCTAAGGCATTTGGGCGGCGCGCGGCGTTTTTCAGATCAATCCGTCGGGATAATTTTACTCATATTAACGCCGGTAACGCGGAAACCCGCGGCGTCGTAGAGATGGCGCGCGCGCTGATTATCCCCGGCGACGCGCAGTTTAATTTGGCCGATCCCCTGGCTTTTCAGCGCATGCTCAAAAGCCGCCATCGCTTGTTTACCCAGGCCCTGTCCCTGAAACGCCGGATAAATATAAAAATCGCAGATAAAGGCGGAGCGCATTTCTTCGTCAGGCTTGTACCAGAGATAGCCGACCCGCTTTTCTGCGCCGTCACTGTCATCGAATAAGCAGCATAAAACCTGGCCGCGAGTATTGACGCCGTCGGGCAGATCCGCGGCGATTTCGCGCTGCGCCTGGGCTAACGCGGCCGCCGGCGAGAGCGCGTAATTGGCGGAGATTTCCGCCGCGTAGTCGGGGATAAAGTAGTCGAGATACGCGGGGTACTCCGTAGCGCGCATTGGGCGAAGCACTATCATTAAAGGGTTCCTTTTATATCGTGAGTTTGCGCCAGTTTCTGCTGAATCTCACCGAGAAACAGCGGCAGCGCGCTTGGCTGATAGTCCCGTGAAAGGTAAATACCATATACGCTTAGCGCTTTTGGCCGCCAGGCCGGTAAAACCTGTTTCAGCGCCCCGCTGTTGAGCGCCCGCTGCGCCTCCAGCTCCGGCAGCATCGCGATGCCGCAGCCGGCGACCGCCGCCTCCATCAGCAGCGAGGAGATCCCGGCGCTAAGGTTGCCGGAAACCGCCACCGCCACGCTTTCGCCGCTGGCGTCGCTAAACTGCCAGGTCTGGCTGGCAAAATGGCTGTAATGCAGGCAGTTGTGACGAGCGAGATCTTCCGGCGTTTGCAGCGGACCGTTCTGCTGAAGCCAGCGCGGCGACGCGCACAGCACCGAACGACACACGCCAAGGCGGCGGGCGATAGCCCCGGGCTCCGGATTGTCGGTGATCCGAATCGCCACGTCGATCCGTTCGCCGATCAGGCTGACCGGGTGATTATTGATATCCAGCTCAAGGCGCAGCTGCGGATAACGGGCGAGAAAATCGGGTAGCAGCGGCGAAATCAGCTGCATCGCCGTAAAGTGAGCGCAGGCGACGCGCAGCGTCCCGCTGGGGATCGCACGCTCGCTTTGCCCGGCGATCTCATCCGACAGCTGCGTCAGGGTGCGCGTTTTTTGCAGCACCTTTTCCCCCGCAGCCGTGAGCGTCAGTTTGCGAGTTGAGCGATGGACCAGCCGGGTTCCCGCCCACTGCTCCATCTGTTCCAGATAGCGGCTGACCATCGGACGCGACATCCCCAGCGCGCGGGCGGCGGCGCTTAAGCTCCCCAGTTCACAAATGCGCATATACACCTGCGCGGCAATTACCCGATCCATAACTGATTTCCATCTGCTCGTTTTATGAAACTCAGCATCTCTTTTTTCAGGAATTTTCGCAAATCATGAAATCCGTACAATAGCGCTCATTCACCTGACCAAGAGAAAACGAATATGAAATTATCTGCCCTTGCTATCGCGACCACGCTGTTCAGCACGTCAGTTCTGGCCGCGCCCCTAACGCTGCAAACCTACAACCCGCAGGAGAACGGCATTTTCGCGGTTAACTCCACCCTCGCCTCCGGCCCGCATGAAGCGGTGCTGTTTGACGCTCAATTCAGCGTCAAAGATGGCGAGAAGCTGGTTGAAATGATTAAGAAAAGCGGTAAAAAACTGACCCGCATCGTGATTACCTCCGGCGATCCGGACTTCTATTTCGGCCTCGAGCCGCTGGTGAAGGCTTTCCCGGATGTCAACGTGGTGGCGACCGCGGAAGTGGTTAAACACATTAACGCCACCAAAGCGGCCAAACTGGCCTACTGGGGCCCGCAGATGAAGGACGGCGCGCCGAAGCAGGTTTACGTCCCGCAAGCGCTGACGGCAAACACCTTCACCATCGACGGCGAAAAGGTTGAGATCCGCCAGCCGCAAAATTATGCCGCCTATGTCTGGATCCCGGCGAATAAAGCCATTCTTGGCGGGACCGGCGTGGCGTGGGGCATGCACGTCTGGACGGCGGACACCCAGAGCGTTGAAAGCCGCCAGCAGTGGATAAGTACGCTCGACGAGATGGCCGCGTTGCATCCGCAGCAGGTGATCCCCGGCCATTACCTGGGGACTCCGCCCGCAGGCGACCGCGCGATTACCTTTACCCGCGATTATCTGACCCAGTTCGAGCAGGCGCTCAACGCGCACAAAGATTCCGCCGGCGTTATCAAGGCGATGAAACAGCGCTGGCCGGGACTCGCGGAAGAGAGTTCGCTGGATCTGAGCGCCAAAGTGAATACCGGCGAAATGAAGTGGTAAGACTGGCTAACGTGCGGGTCTTTCTGCCGGATGGCGGGTGACCTCCTGCCCGGCCGACGAACCGGGGTCCGCTAAAAAGACTGTTCTTAATCTGCCGACTCAACGTTGCTAAACCCGGCAAAATGGGCCACGATGATTATCGCCGCGCTAAAAATGCGCGGCGTACTTAAGGGTTAAATTTCGTCCGACACTCGTCGGGCTTGTCCTTGAAACCGACACAGGATAAAGGAGTAAGAATGAAATCGAACCAACAGGCACGTCATCTTCTTGGTCTGAACTACAAGCTTTCTCAGCAGAAAAAAGTGCTGCTGGAAGGCGATGCGGAAACCACGGTTAACCATGTTCGCGCCACCGGCCGCAAGCGCCGCGGTGGCTAAGTTTTCAGCTGAATGATGATAAAAACACCGTCCTCTCCCCGGGATGGTGTTTTTTTAAGACTATCGGCCTCATGTTTACCCTCCTTTGATGTCTTCTGCTTTATACTCTGCCCGCTGCCATTCCCTGCCAGCCCCCCGCCTGTCGCCGCGCCCGGGCTGAAGCGATTATCAAGGAGTTAGTGCGATGCAATTCACTCATAAGAAAAACCGCTCTCTATACATCCCTTACGCCGGCCCCGTGCTGCTTGAATTTCCGCTGCTCAACAAAGGCAGCGCCTTCAGCATGGAAGAGCGCAGCAGCTTCAACCTGCTGGGCCTGCTGCCGGAAGTGGTCGAAACCATCGAAGAACAGGCCGAACGCGCGTGGATCCAGTACCAGGGATTTAAAACCGAGATCGACAAGCACATCTACCTGCGCAATATCCAGGATACCAACGAAACGCTGTTCTACCGCCTGGTCGGCAACCACCTTGACGAAATGATGCCGGTTATCTACACCCCAACCGTCGGCGCCGCCTGTGAACGCTTCTCTGAGATCTATCGTCGCGCCCGCGGCGTGTTTATCTCTTATCAGAACCGCAATAACCTCGACGATATTCTGCAAAACGTACCGAACCACAACGTCAAGGTTATCGTGATGACCGACGGCGAACGTATTCTCGGCCTCGGTGACCAGGGTATCGGCGGGATGGGCATTCCTATCGGCAAACTGTCGCTGTATACCACCTGCGGCGGTATCAGCCCGGCCTACACGCTGCCGGTGGTGCTGGACGTCGGTACTAACAACCAGCAGCTGCTGGACGATCCGCTGTATATGGGCTGGCGCCACCCGCGCATCACCGACGACGAGTACTATCAGTTTGTCGACGACGTTATCCAGGCGATTAAAGCCCGCTGGCCGGACGTGCTGCTGCAGTTCGAAGACTTCGCGCAGAAAAACGCCATGCCCCTGCTCAACCGCTATCGCCACGAAGTGTGCTCCTTTAACGATGATATCCAGGGCACCGCTTCGGTCACCGTCGGTACGCTGATCGCCGCCAGCCGCGGCGCGGGCAGCCAGCTGAGCGAGCAGAAAATTGTCTTCCTCGGCGCCGGCTCCGCGGGCTGCGGTATCGCAGAGCAGATCGTCGCGCAAATCCAGCGCGAAGGGTTAAGCGAAGAGGAAGCCCGTAAACGCGTCTTTATGGTTGACCGTTTCGGTCTGCTGACCGACGCCATGCCGAACCTGCTGCCGTTCCAGAGCAAACTGGTGCAAAAGCGTGAGCACCTGCAAGCGTGGGACACCACGAATGATGTGCTGTCGCTGCTCGACGTGGTGCGCAACGTCAAACCGGATATCCTGATCGGCGTTTCCGGGCAGCCGGGGCTGTTCACCGAAGAGATTATCCGCGAGATGCACAAGCACTGCCCGCGGCCAATCGTGATGCCGCTGTCCAACCCGACCTCCCGGGTGGAAGCCACGCCGCAGAATATCCTCAGCTGGACCGACGGCGCGGCGCTGGTCGCCACCGGCAGCCCGTTTGCCCCGGTCACCCTCAAAGGCAAACAGTACGTTATCGCCCAGTGCAATAACTCCTATATCTTCCCGGGAATTGGCCTCGGCGTTATCGCTTCGGGCGCATCACGCGTGACCGATGAGATGCTGATGGCCGCCAGCGAAACCCTGGCGAAACATTCGCCGCTGGTGAATAACGGTGAAGGCCCGGTTCTGCCGGAGCTGAAGGATATTCAGAGCGTTTCACGCGCTATCGCGTTTGCGGTGGGCAAAATCGCCCAGGAACAGGGCGTGGCGGTGAAAACCTCCGCCGAAGCGTTGCTGCAGGCGATCGCCGATAACTTCTGGCAGCCGGAGTACCGGAACTACCGCCGCACGTCGATTTAACCGGTAGATGAGTCATACAGGGGGCCTGCTTTGCAGGCCTTTTTTTATTCTCATCTGGTCAAAACCGCTTTCTCCCTCTACACTGCCAGCACCCATCAACTCACTGAATAAAAAAGGAGGATCCCATGTCGTACTGTGAAATGTTTTTTTCACGTGCATTTGGCGATCGCACCTGCTCAAGCGTTATCGGTATCGTGCTGCGATAACTTCAGCTTGAGCGAAGAAACCATAGACTAACTCCCTTCCCTCGGGCTTACCGGGTTATCGTCAGCGATGTTTGACGAGGCATTCACATGCCTGTAACTCTTGAGTAAGTTCACAATGAGCACATTACTAACTGCACAATCTCTTCATGTTGATACGGCGTTTGGCCCGCTGTTCACAAACCTCTCCTTTACCCTGAAAAAAGGCGACCGTATTGGCCTGATTGGCTATAACGGCTGCGGAAAAAGTACCCTGCTACAGGTGCTGGACGGCACGATCGTGCCCAGTTCGGGCTGCGTGGCGCTGGCCAGTCACTGTCTGATGGCGCGTGTGGAACAGCATCTACCCGATGCGCTGTTAGCGCAGCCCCTGCTGCAGGTAGTACTGGCGAAACTTCCCGCCCCTGAGCGTGAGAGTCAGCGCTGGCAAGCGGAGAGGCTATTGGCAGAGATGGGCTTTACGCCAGATGAGGCCGCGCAGCGGGCGTCAACCCTGAGCGGCGGTCAGCATACCCGGCTGCTGCTTGCCAGGGCGCTGATTCAGCAGCCGGATCTCCTGCTGCTGGATGAGCCGGGAAACCACCTCGACCTGCCGACCCTCCTGTGGCTGGAAAGCTTCCTGCAAACCTGGCAGGGGAGCTTCGTTCTGGTGTCGCATGATAATATCTTATTGGATGCTGTAACTAATTCCAGTTGGATCCTGCGCGACAGAACGCTGCACGCCTTCTCCCTGCCCTGCAGCGCCGCCCGCCGGGCGCTGGAAGAGCAGGACGCCAGCGATGCGCAGCGCCATAAAGCCGAGCAAAAGGAGATCGACCGGGTCGCCGCCAGCGCCAAACGGCTGGCTATCTGGGGTCGGACCTATGACAACGAAGATCTCTCCCGCAAAGCCAAGCAGATGGAGAAGCAGGTTCAACGCCTGAAGGAGAGCCAAACCGAGCTGACCATGGGCACCCCCTGGCGGCTGGCGCTCCACGGCGACATGCTGCGGGCTGACCGACTGCTGGAGATGGAACAGCTCCCCGTTCCCCCCGCGCCCGGTCTGCCGGCCCTGTTTACCGCGGGCCTGGCTCGCCTGAAAAGCGGCGATCGGGTGGCGGTGATGGGCCGTAACGGCGGCGGCAAGTCTTCGCTGCTGCGTCTGCTGTGGCGGCAAATGCAGCAGGAAACGGCGGAGAGCGGTTTGCGCCTGCATCCGCGGCTGAAGCCGGGTTATTACGACCAGACCCTGCATCAGCTGGCGGATGACGATACCCTTCTCGACGCGCTGGAGCCCTTTGAACCAGGCCCGGATGCGCGCAGGCGGGCGCTGATTTCCGCCGGATTCAGCTGGCCGCGTCACGGGCAAAAGGTCGCCACCTTAAGCGGCGGCGAGCGTTCGCGCCTGCTGTTCGTCGGCCTCTCTCTGGCGCGCTATAGCCTGCTGCTGCTGGATGAGCCTACCAACCATTTAGATATAGATGGCAAAACGGCGCTGGCGGCTACGCTGAGCGACTATCCCGGCGGCCTGCTGCTGGTGAGCCACGATCGCGAGCTCATTAACCGCAGCTGCAATCGCTTCTGGCTTATCGACGAGCGCGGGCTGAGCGAATGGCACAGCAGCGAAGAGGTGTATGAGATTTTGCGCACCGCCGTTCGTCGTCCGGCGACGCAGGCCGTGATGGTGAACAGTAGCGAACCGGAGGAGGACCAGGATGCGCTGCTGGAGCGGTTAGTCACGCTTGAGCAGCTGCTGGCCGACGATCTGGCGCGCAAGCCAAAACATCAAAAACCGCAGCTGCAGGCGCAGTGGCGTAAGGAGATAACAACGATTGCGACGTTATTAGGCTAACAGGCGCTCTCCCGGCGCGGCGATCCGCGCCGGGAGATTATTCCGCGCCGGCAGGCGAACTGGGTTTGACCCGACTAAACTGCTGCTCGGTCATCATCCGCCCCCACTGGTCCCCCTGCCACGCTTTATCCAGCGTAAAGCCGAAGGATTCATACAGCCTGCGGGCGGCGTTCAGCCCGCTGAAGGTCCACAGCCGCACCGCGGCGAAGTTCTGGCTATCGCAAAAGGCCATCGCTTCATTCAGCAGACGTCGGCCAACACCGCTTCCCCGGCAGCTATCGTCGAGGATAAACCAGCGCAGATGCGCTTCATTATTACCAAGATCCTCGCCGTCAATCGCCACCGATCCGACAATCTGCCCACCCTGAACGGCAAGCCAAACCCGGTTGCACGGTTTCTCAAGACGACCGGAAAACTCCGCCAGCCCGCTGGCCACTTTGCTCTCGAAAAAGTGACCAAATTCATAATGCTTCGCATAGTACTCGCCGTGCATCTGCGTAATGCGGCCAATCATTCCCGGACGATAGCCGGTAACGATATCAATCCTGGCGGTTAAGTCGATCATTTTATCTCCTCGTCAGAGCCAAGGGAGGCAATGGCCTCCCTTGGTACCCCTTGTCATCAGGCACAACAACGATCGTTCCATGAATCACGATAGACAATATTACCCTCCGTATACTTCCATGTAATTGCTTCATAACGCAATTCAAGCGTTTCAAGGTGAGTACTACTCATACCGTTAGGAGACAGGAATGGTGCGACCGTTGTGAATTTGACGTTTTCAAGAATGATATTGAAATACTCGGCCTCGATGCCCGATTCCAGAATGCGGTACATCTTAATTGTAGCCTTTTTCATGGTCCGGCCTTCACAGACCGCGCGGTACAGAAGTGGTGTTGTCTGATCAAATTCTTTCACTATCGTTATAGGGCGGTGAACGCGTGTACCTGTAAGTTTTCCCCAGCTCGGGTCAACCGGAATAGTGACACCGTGAGAGAATGATTTTAATTCGATTGAACCCAGGCGAAGTGGCATTAGGCAACTGCCAACAATCGGCGAACCATTTTCATCTTCGAGCCATAAATGTGCGGGTGTAGACATAGCATTTCCTTATAAATAAATTTCAAACAATGCTAAATTTTGATGTTTTGATGATTACCATTTCACGTATCGATAAAAAACAACGATCACAAAAATGCAGAATATGGGGACAGGCCATATTGGTCCATCAGGGAAAATTTGAAAAAGGACAATTGCAAATAAAAGTGTCAATAAGGCAGGACCGTACATCGATATCAATGACCTGAATATCCGTCTGAAAAACCTTTTAATAAGACTCATCATGATTATCGAATCATCCTGGTGATGATGTCTGCAATCTCACCATCCGATACCCATTGTGCATTAAACGCCTCAGCTCGTTCAAACAATGGCTCTATCAGGAAGTACATCATTTCCAGCTCTTGTGCATATAGCGCCGAGTAGTACGCTGGACAAGTAATATGAAGACGACGCGCACTATCTGCCGCTTTCTGCACAACGCCATATAAACCAATAACCCCAACAACACCTCCCGCTCTTCTCCCTGCCAGTGCACTGAGTTCAAGGCTTAAATTCATGCCTGCAGCGACAAATGATGCTGTTGCTAAAGCAAATCCTGTATTTGTGAGTGAACTTGCGGCAATATGAATATTTACTGCCATTAACAGTTGTTTGATGTGCTCTAGTTGATCGGACGTTTTGTATCGGAATACTTCTTCAAAGTAAATCCTAAGCATTTCATACACAACATCTCCATGTCTTATAATATGATAAACGCCTTTAGTAAATCGGATATCTTCGGACTTTTGTTTCTGGCATACGTCCTGATATTCATCAGTAAAGCAGGATGTATAATACAGCACACGCGTTGCGCCTGCACCGATCCTTTCAATCTGATTTGATACGTCTTTTCCTACATCCTTTAATGCGTGGTCGAGTTTTAACGCAAGAATTTTATTAGCCTGCAAATAACTTATAACTTCATTTCTGTAGTACATAGCCGCTCCTTGCTTATTTCATTAAATCCGGTTAACCATTATTTCCCACGAGAAAGCGTCCGATAGACCGTGGGGCGGGAGACGGAGAATAATTCAGCCAGATCGCTGATAGATTACTCGCCGCTTCCGCGCATCATGCAAAGCTCTTTCTGCTGTTTATCTGACAGCTTCGGCTGCTTCCCCCGCAGTTTTCCTTTAGCCCGGGCGATGGCCATCTCTTCGCGCGTGCGAAGACGTATCAGGTCGCCTTCAAACTCGGCAAACGTCGCCAGCACATTAAAGAACATCTTACCCATCGGATCTGCAGGGTCGTAGAGGCTGTTGCCCAGCGCCAGCTTCACGCCACGGGCCTGAAGGGCATCAGCAATATCTCTTGCATCCGGAACTGAACGGGCCAGCCTGTCCAGTTTCGGTACGACCAGCGTGTCTCCCTGGCGAACTGCCGCCTGAGCCAGATCCTGGCGGTCAGTTGAACATCGGGCATAGCCAATGCGTATTTCTGTCATAAATATGTACGTATAAGGGCCGTGAAAGAGATTTATATCGTACCAGTGATATGAGACAACGTCAGCAGTGAGATTGACCTGGACTTATTACCCGTGAAAAAAGCAATTTCGAGCGCATCGTCGCCACGCTGGGGCTGAAGAAAAGGACGCAGGGTAACGGAAATTTCGGCGGTTCCGGCGTAGTCCCCCGTATTACCTCACTCTGCGGATAATAGGGCGAAGAAAAAGCGACAGGCACCGGGCGATGCCTGTTTTTCCGCTTATTGCGGATTTTTCTCTTTCCAGGCATCCCATGCCGCTTTAATTTCCTGCTTCGCGGCGGCGGCATCGTTAAAGCCGTTCAGCTCCACTTTTTTACGCCCTTCCGGCAGCTGTTTGTAAACGCGGAAGAAAGCCTGCAAACGCTCCTGCTCAATTTTCGGCAGATCGCCGATGGTGTTGATGTCATCGTAGGTTGGGTCGATTTTGCTTGCCGGAACGGCAATGATTTTGTCGTCCTTCTCGCCGCCATCAATCATCTTGAGCACGCCAATCGCGCGCAGCTTAATCAGCGTTCCCGGCGCCATCGGCGCGCGGGTATAAAACACCACGTCCAGCGGATCGCCATCCCCTGCCAGGGATTGCGTCAGCGAACCGTAGTTAGCCGGATAGGCCACCGGCATCGACTGAAAACGATCGGCGATCAGAAAGCCGGTTTTGGCGTCGGTTTCATATTTGATAATGCCGCCCGCGGGAATTTCGGTCACGGCATAAAACTCTTCAGGATTGTTTTTCGGCTGCGGGAAATCCAGTACGTTCTGCGCCTGAACGGTAGCGGAAAGCAGCAGGCCTGAGGCAAGGAGTGTTTTTACCAGATGCATTGTCGTGTCGCTCTATCGTTATAAGAAATTGAAAAACAGAACGATAGAGGCCGCAAATGAAGCGTGTATGACGTAACGATGACAGTAATGTGACGTGAATTTCATTAATAAATCTGATTAAAAAATCGGCGCGCCAAGCTCACCCCGGCAAGGAATATCCATTATTTCCTTGATTTAATGAAGATTTAAGCTAAACCTTAGCATGCGTAAAAAACAAAATTGTGTTAATACGCTTATGTTCAATAAGGAGAACAGAATGAAAGCTGCTGTCGTCACGCAAGATCATCAGGTCAATGTTACGGAAAAAACGCTTCGTCCCCTGCAACATGGCGAAGCCCTTTTAAAAATGGATTGCTGCGGCGTATGTCACACCGACCTGCACGTTAAGAACGGCGACTTTGGCGATAAAACCGGGGTCATTCTGGGCCATGAAGGCGTGGGCGTTGTGCAGCAGGTCGGCCCCGGCGTTCATTCTCTGAAGCCGGGCGATCGCGCCAGCGTGGCGTGGTTCTTCGAAGGCTGCGGGCATTGTGAATATTGTAACAGCGGCAACGAAACGCTGTGTCGCTCGGTGAAAAATGCCGGCTACACCGTGGATGGCGGTATGGCGGAAGAGTGTATCGTCATGGCCGATTATGCGGTCAAAGTGCCGGACGGGCTCGATTCTGCGGCGGCCAGCAGCATCACCTGCGCGGGCGTCACCACCTATAAAGCGGTCAAAGTCTCACATATCAAACCCGGCCAGTGGATTGCCATTTATGGCCTCGGCGGCCTCGGCAATCTGGCGCTGCAGTATGCCAAAAACGTGTTTAACGCCAAAGTCATCGCCCTTGACGTTAATGATGAACAGCTGAAGCTGGCCGCGGAAATGGGCGCGGACCTGACCATCAACTCCCGCAGCGAAGACGCAGCCAAAATTATTCATGAGAAAACCGGCGGCGCGCATGCCGCGGTGGTAACCGCCGTCGCCAAAGCGGCGTTTAACTCAGCGGTGGATGCGGTTCGCGCCGGCGGACGCGTGGTGGCGGTAGGCCTGCCTCCGGAAGCGATGAGCCTGGACATTCCGCGTCTGGTCCTCGACGGTATTGAAGTGGTGGGTTCGCTGGTCGGTACCCGTCAGGACCTGACCGAGGCCTTCCAGTTTGCCGCGGAAGGGAAAGTCGTACCGAAAGTGACCCTGCGTCCGCTGGGCGATATCAACGCCATCTTCAAGGAGATGGAACAGGGACAGATTCGCGGCCGTATGGTCATTGATTTCCGCCGCTAATCTTCGGGCCTCTCCCGCTACGGGAGAGGTTTAATTGTCCCTTTACACGCACGGCCCCGTTGCGCAACCGTACATCATCACCAGCGGAAATAGCGGCACCAGCGGAATCAGGGCGATCTCTCCCAGAGGGCTAATGGTCTGCGTTTTATCGTTAATTGACACGACGACGGGTCTGGCAAGCCGATAAGCGTCATCCAGTTCATTGGGATCAACGGTTGACCAGAAACCGGTCGCTTTAAACAGTACGCCAAGATGGTCGTTGTCCAGCGCGGTCGCGTGATACTGGCTGGTTAACAGACTTAGCTGACTGGCATCCAGTCTGCGCTTGTCGAGCACCACCAGATATTCCGCAACAACCTCATGCTGTTTCACGACAAAATTCACCCGTACGCCGGATGCGACCTTATTGAAGCGTTCGTAGAAAGTATTATAACGCTGGTACTCCTGCGGCACCCCTTTACGGAAGAATCGATAGCTGTATTTGTTTGAATTGGCAATGATGCCCGACTCAATAGGTTTAACCTTAATAATGGTATCGGTAGAGGGCAAATTGGGTGCGCTGGTACAGCCTGCCAGCACCGTCATCGCCAACATCAGTAAATACTTCAGCATCGTCGCTATCCCTTTATTACGCTGACTATCTCTCAGTCATTAAATTATCCAGCATGAGTTTCAGCTGAAAGGCATGTAAATACCAGCCCCTAAAAATCGAGCCGGGTATAAATGCTTTTTATGCAAATGCTTAGCGCAAATCCTTACTTCCTTTGTTAAAACGCGCGCCCGATGATGGCCAAACAAGAGATAACAAAGGAATTCACCATGCACACCCGTTTTCGCCTGCCCGCGCTGGCGGCATTTTTTTTGAGCGGCGCGTTTTCCGCGTGGGCCGCCGACGCGCCGGTTAAAGGCGGCACGTTAATTTATCTGGAGCAGCAGCCGCATACCAATCTTTATCCCCCGGCCGGAGGCTTTTATCCTAACGGCGGCATTCTTAATCAAATAACCGATAAGCTGACCTGGCAAAATCCAAAAACTTTACAAGTCGAACCGTGGATTGCCGAAAGCTGGAGCGCCAACGCGGATAAAACCGAATATACCTTTAGGATTCGCCCTGGCGTCACCTTTTCTGATGGCACCCCGCTTGACGCCAATGCGGTTGCCAAAAACTTTGATACCTACGGTCTCGGTAATAAAGCGCACCGCCTGCCGGTGTCCGAGGTGATTAATAACTACGATCGCAGCGAAGTCATCGATCCGCTGACGGTTAAGTTCTACTTTAAAAAGCCCTCGCCGGGATTTCTGCAGGGCACCGCGACCATCGGCTCCGGGCTGGTTTCCCTGAGCACCCTGGCGCGAAATTTTGAAGAGCTGGGCGACGCCCGCCATATTATTGGCTCCGGGCCTTTTACGGTTAAAGATGAAAAGCCGGGGCGTGAACTCGCTCTGGTCGCACGTCAGGATTATCAATGGGGGCCGAAAAGTCTCACCCAGCAGGGGCCAGCGAATCTCGACGGCATAACCTATATCGTCACCCCGGAAGATGGCGTACGCGTTGGCGCGCTGCTGGCAGGCCAGGCTGATTTTATTCGTCAGGTGCAGGCCTATGATGAAAAGCAGGCAACCGATCGGGGCTTTAAAATCTATGCCGCCCCGACGCGCGGCGTTAACGACAGCCTGAGCTTCCGCCCGGATAATCCGCTGGTTGCCGACCTGCGCGTTCGTCAGGCGCTGCTGCACGCCACCGACGCCAGACAGGTGGTTGAAACCCTGTTCTCCGCCAACTATCCGCAGGCGACCTCCGTCGTCGCCAGCACCGCGGCCGGATACGTTAACCTTAGCGATAAGCTGGCTTTCGATCCGGCCAAAGCGAAACAGCTGCTTGATGAGGCGGGCTGGAAACCGGCCGCCGACGGTATACGGGTCAAAGATGGCCAGCGCCTGGCATTAACCGTCTATGAATCCCTGCCCCAGCCGCAAAACAAAGAGGTACTCCAGCTTGTCGCCCAGCAGTGGCGCCAGGTCGGCGTTGCGCTGGCGGTCAAAGCCGGTGATGCCGGCAGCCGTACGCTGGACAGCCTCGACCCGTTGAAAACGCCGCTTACCGTGTCGGAAGTGGGCCGCGCCGACCCTGACGTGGTGAAAAGCATGTTCTTCCCCGCTAACCGCGACGCGCTGCTGCAAAAAGGCGGCTCCAGCGACAAAGTCCAACGCTTCCGCGACGATAAGCTCAACGCGCTGCTGACCGCGATCTCAGCCGAAGTCGAGCCGCAAAAACGCCTCCAGCTCACCGGCGACGCCCAGCGCTACCTGCTGGACAACGCCTACGTAATCCCGATATTTGAAGAGCCGCAGGTCTTTGCCAGCGCGCCGTGGGTGAAAGGCGTCAGTTTTGAAGCGGTAGGCCGCCCGTCGTTCTACGGCGCGTGGCTGGAAAAGCACTAAGGAGCCCGCGATGAGTCACTATCTTCTGCGGCGGTCCGGTCAGGGTTTACTGGTGCTGTGGGCCGCGTTTACCCTCTCCTTCGTCCTGTTACAGGTGCTGCCCGGCGATGCGGTACTGATCAAGTTTCAGAATCCGGATCTGGGGCTCAGCCCTGAGCAGATCGCCGAAATGCGCCTCGCCTACGGGGCCGATAGCCCGCTGTGGAGACAGTACTTCCACACGCTGATGGCCATGCTGCGTGGCGATTTTGGCTATTCGCTGCAAGCCGGGCTGCCGGTCAGCGCGCTTATCGCCAGCAACCTGCCGGAAACATTAAGCCTGGCGCTGCCCGCCTTTGCTCTGGCGGTGGCGCTGGCCTTCGCCCTCGCCTTCGCCTCACGGCTGCCGGGCCTGCGCTGGCTCAGCAACGCGCTGCAATCCCTGCCGGCGCTGTTTATCTCGCTGCCGACGTTCTGGCTCGGCATCGCCCTGATTCAGATTTTCTCCTTTCAGCTGCGCTGGATCCCGGTGATCAATCCCGGGCCGATTGAGGGGCTGATTTTGCCCATTATTGCCGTCGCGGTGCCGATTTCCGCTCCGCTGGCGCAAATCCTGATGCGCAGTCTGGATCAGGTCGCCGCGCAGCCGTTTGTCGCCGTTGCCCGCGCCAAAGGCCTGAGCGAAACCGGCGCCCTGTGGCGGCACGTTACCGGCAACGCCCTGCTGCCGGTGCTCAACATCGCCGGTCTGCTGCTGGGGGAACTGATCGCCGGCGCGCTGATTACCGAAACCGTGTTTGGCCGCGGCGGTCTGGGGCTGCTGACGCAGCAGGCCGTCAATAATCAGGATATCGCGGTACTGCAGGCGGTGGTGATGATCTCTGCCCTCGGTTTCGTGCTGATTAATCTGCTGGTCGACCTGCTGATGCCGCTGTTCGACCCGCGCCTGAAAACCGTTATCGGAGGTGCCGTATGAGCCTGGTGGATTACGCAACCGCCGCGCGCCGCCGCACGTCAAACTGGCGTACGCGGCGCGTCCAGCCCGGTCTGCTGCTGGCCTGGGCGGTGATGATCGTTGCCGCGCTGATGGCTATCGCTCCGCAGCTGTTTACCGCCTATAGCCCGCTGGAAGGGTTCCCCGGCGCCCAGCGGCTGGCCCCGCAGGCCGGCCACTGGCTGGGAACCGACCAGCTGGGCCGCGATCTGTGGAGCCGCATCGTCTTCGGCGCCGTTCATTCGCTTTCCGCCGCGCTGGCGGCGGTGGCGATCGGCCTGTTTATCGGTACCGCGCTGGGCACGCTGGCCGGCGCGCTGGCGGGACGCGTGGAGTCGGCAATCATGCGCCTGGTCGACGTGCTGCTGGCGATCCCCTCTTTATTGCTGTCGCTGACGGTCATCATTCTGCTCGGTTTCGGCACGCTCAACGCCGCCGTCGCGGTAGGCGCGGCGGCCGTCGCCAGCTTTGCCCGCCTGGCGCGAGCGGAGGTGGTCCGCGTACGCCACAGCGACTTCGTCGAAGCGGCCTACGGCAGCGGCGGCACCTTTTTCGCCGTTTTCTGGCGGCATATTCTGCCCAACTCGCTCACCGCGGTGCTGGCCTTTGCCACCCTCCAGTTCGGCCAGGCCATTCTGGCGCTCTCGACCCTGAGCTTTCTCGGCTACGGCACGCCGCCGCCGGTCCCGGAGTGGGGTCTGCTGATCGCCGAAGGCCGCAACTATCTCTCCACCGCCTGGTGGCTGACCACCCTGCCCGGTATTGCGGTGATTGCGGTCGTGCTCGCCGCCAACCGTATTAGCCGTCAATTTAGCGGAGAACGCCGATGAATGTTTTAAGCGTAGAGCATCTGCGCATCAGCTATCGTTCACAGCGTGAATGGCGCGAGGTCGTGCACGACGTGAGTTTTCAGGTCAAACGCGGCGAAATGCTGGCGTTTGTCGGTGAATCCGGCTCAGGTAAAACCACCACCGCGCAGGCGATTATTGGCCTGCTGGCGGATAACGCGCGCCGGGACAGCGGGCGTATCTTGATTAATGGCGAAGATATCAGCGGCTGGTCCGCTAAACGCCTCGACGGCCTGCGCGGCGCGCGGATTAGCCTGGTGCCTCAGGATCCGGGCAACTCCCTGAATCCGGTGAAAACCATCGGCGCGCAGGTGGGGGAAATCCTGCGTCTGCATCAAAAAAGCAGCGCCGCGGCGCGTAAAGCGCAGGTGCTGGCGCTGCTGACCAAAGTTGGGCTGAGCCACCCGGAACAGCGCATCGATCAATATCCCCACCAGCTTTCAGGCGGTATGAAGCAGCGGGTGCTGATTGCTATCGCGATCGCCCTGAAACCCGACTTAATCATTGCCGATGAGCCCACCAGCGCCCTCGACGTGACGGTACAGAAACGGATCCTCGACCTGCTGGATACACTGCGCCGGGAGTCCGGCACGGCGGTACTGTTCGTCACCCACGATCTGGCGCTGGCGGCGGAACGCGCCGACCGCCTGCTGGTCTTTCGCCACGGCGAGATTCAGGAACAGGGCGCGACCGGCGATGTCATACGTACGCCGCAGCATACCTATACCCGCCAGCTGCTGAGCGATCTCCAGGGTTCGACGCTAACCATTGCCCCGGCCAGCGGGCGCGTGCTGGCGACCCCGGCGATCCGCGTGGAGGGCATCAGCAAGCACTTCTCATTAGGCTCCGCGCATTTGCAGGCGCTGGACGCCGTGAGCTTCGAGGTGAAGCGCGGCAGCACCCACGCGCTGGTCGGCGAGTCCGGCTCCGGCAAAACGACGCTTGCGCGGATCCTGCTGGGATTCGAAAAGGCCGATAGCGGCCATATCGCTATCGACGGTATCGATGCCGGGCATCTCAGCCGCGAGGCGCTCCGCCAGCTGCGGCGTAAAATTCAGTTCGTTTACCAGAATCCTTTTGCCTCGCTGGACCCGCGGCAAACGCTGTTTGAGATTATCGAAGAGCCGTTAAAAAACTTCGACCGCCTCAACGCCGAAGTGCGGCGCCAGCGCGTCGAAACGGTCGCCGCCCGCGTGGCGCTCGCTCCGGAGCTGCTGTCGCGAACCGCCCGTGAGCTTTCCGGCGGCCAGCGGCAGCGGGTGGCCATCGCCCGCGCCTTAATCCTTGAACCGACGATCCTTGTCCTCGATGAAGCGACTTCGGCGCTGGACGTCACGGTGCAGGCGCAAATTCTCGCGCTGCTGCAGCAGCTTCAGCAGCAGCTGGGGCTGAGCTATCTGTTTATCACTCACGATTTGGCGACGGTGCGCCGTATCGCCCACAGCGTGACGGTGCTGCGGGCGGGCCAGGTGGTTGAACACGGCGACGTCAGCCGACTGTTCAGCGCCCCGCAGCATGACTATACCCGCGAGCTTATCGCCGCGATTCCCCACTTTTCATCCCCGAGCAAGGAGGTTGCATGACGCGTAAACGACTGGGCTTTTTCACCCGTCTTCTGGACCACGCCACGCCTAAAGAGCGCTACCGGCTGGCCACCGAGCAAATTCGCCACGCGGAACGCCTGGGATTCGACAGCGCGTGGATCGCTCAGCACCATTTTCATGAGCATGAAGGCGGCCTGCCGTCGCCGCTGGTCTTTCTCGCCCACGCCGCGGCGCACACCGAGCGCATTCGTCTTGGCACCGCCATTATCACCCTGCCGATGGAAAACCCGCTGCGGGTGGCGGAGGATGCGGCGGTGCTGGATCTGCTCGCCGATGGACGGCTGGAGGTGGGCTTCGGCTCCGGCGGCACCCCCACCTCGTTTTTACCCTTCGGGCTGACGATGGACCAGCGCAGCGCGGTGTTTGCTGAACACCTGCATCTGATTCAAAGCGCCTGGCGCGGGGATTCGCTCTCGCACCCGGATAATCATCTGTATCCTCAGGCGCCGCAGCTGGCGGAGCGCATCTGGATTGCCACATTTTCCATTGAGGGGGCGGTTCGCGCGGCTCAGGCCGGGCACGGGCTGATGCTCTCGCGCACGCAGCCGCGTCCGGCCGGACAGCCCACGCTGCCGCTGGACGCTATCCAGAATCCGATTATTGACGCCTATCTCGCCGCGCTGCCGGCGGGCGTCGAGCCAAGGATCCTCGCCTCGCGGACGGCCTTTGTCGCCGATAGCCAGCAGTATGCGCTGCAGGTCGCTGAACCCGGCCTGCGCCAGCAGGCTGCCCAGCATCGCGCCGCAGGTCATGATATTATTGGTGACACTGTCACTGATTTTTTGCCACAGCTTGACGCGCACGTTGGCGACCCGCAGCACGTCGCCGCTTCGCTGGCCCGCGATAGCGTCCTGCGGCGGGTAACCGATATTTCGTTTCAGGTGCACTCCGTTGAACCCTCGCACCGCGACACGCTTCGTTCCATTGAGCTGATCGCTCAGCATATTGCCCCGCAGATACGATAAGGAGTCACCATGACGCTCAGTCAGGATATATTGGCCGAACTGGCAGAAATTGCCCCCGATTCCGCCTTAGCGGCGGCGCGAGCCGTGCGCGAGGCGGCCACCCGCCATGCTCAGGGAAGTTATGAAACGCTGTTTGGTCAGCAGGATAACGACTTTCCGCTCGACGAGCGTTTTGCCGTGGCTGCGAGGGTGGCGAAGCTGCATGAGAGCGATGCGCTGGCCGCCCACTACGCCGGCTTTGGCATTGCCGATCCTACATCGCCGCGGCTGGCGCCGGCGCTGGCCTTTGCCCGGCTGTTGACCTTTACGCCCGTGGAGGCCACGCCGTCGGCGCTTGAGGCCTTAATCCGCGCCGGATGGAGTCTGCGCGGCATCGTCACCCTCGCCCAGCTTATCGCGTTTGTCAGCTTCCAGAGCCGGCTGGTCGTCGGGCTGCGCCTGCTTAACGGCAAAAATATCCACGTCGCACAAACCCCGACGGTGGCGGGATTCTGGCATACCTCGCCGCAAACCATCAGCGGTAAGAAGGCGCCGGTGCACTTCACCCGCGATGAACTGCACTGGGAGCCCTGGCTGGCGGCTAAACCACTGGCGGAATTCACCCCCGACGAGCAGGCGCTGCTGGCGAAATTTGGCCACAGCGACTCGCCCTACTTCCGCCTGCTGGCGCGCAACCTGCCGCTCCTCGAGCAGCGTACGTTAACCGACAAAGGGATCTTTTATACTCCCGGCGGCCTGCCGCGCGCCGAGCGCGAGCTGGCGGCAACGGTGGCGAGCAAAATCAACGGCTGTATTTATTGCGCCTCGGTGCATGCGCGCAAAGCGGCACAGCTGGCTAAAGATGAAACGGCGATAGAGACGCTGCTGGCGGTGACGCCGGGAGAGCAGTTAAGCGACGGGCAGACGCCGGGATGGCAGGCGCAGATCGATTTCGCCGCCGCGATTTCCGTTACCCCTCCCGCTCTGTCCGTTGACCACCTTGCCGCCGTCGAGCAACAGGGGCTGGATACCCTCGCCCAACTGGATTTACTGCAATCGGCGGCCTTCTTTGCCTGGGCCAACCGGTTAATGCTGACCCTCGGCGAGCCGTGGCAGGAATAGCCGCCAGCGGGCTTAATCAGGTCAGACGCCGCTGATGGCGGGCATAAATCAGCAGCGAACTGAGCGCAAGAAACGAAAGCAGCGCGGCCGGTAAGGCAACGAAACGCCAGCCAGGACCGGCCGTAATCATCATCCCGCCGAATAGCGCCCCAATGGCGCTGCCGAGATTAAAGGCGATCTGGCCGCCCGCCGCGCCCAGCATCTCGCCGCCCTTCGCATTTTGCAGCAGCAGAATTTGCAGCGGTGCCGACAGGGCAAACAGGGCCGCGCAGCAAATAAACGCGAGGGTTAATGCGGCGGCTTTATTCTCACCCAGCAGGAACAGAAGTAATAAAGTCACGACAATCACGCCATTCGTCACGGCGGCAATACGTAACGGGCTATAACGGACGGAGACTTTACCGCTAAATAAATTCCCCAGAACCATCCCCAGCCCCGCCAGCAGCATAATGGCTATGATGGCGCTCTCACCAAAACCGGAGACGTTAATCATAAACGGCTTAATATAGCTAAACCACGCGAATACGCCGGCATTGCCGAACATCGTCGCGGCAAAAATTAACCACGGTGCGGGCGATGTTAAAAAATGAAACTGCGAGCGCAAGCGCGTCGTCGGTTTATCAAACAGCGTGGGCACCCACCAGGCGATGGCGACCAGCACGGCGATGTCAAACACCGCAATCGCCAGAAAGGTATAGCGCCAGCTAAACTGATGGCCAAGCCAGGTTCCGGCAGGAACCCCCAGCAAATTAGCGACCGTCATTCCGGCAATCATTCCAGCCACCGCGGCGGTGACCTTCCCCGGCGGCGCAATTTTCGACAGAACGATCGCCCCCACGCCAAAGAAGGCGCCGTGCGGGAAACCGGAGATCAGGCGCCCCAGCGCCAGCATCGAATAGCTGGAAGATAGCGTAAAGATGGCATTGCCGATAACGCACAGCGCCACGAGGAACAGCATCACCGATTTTAACGAAAAGCGGCTGGAGAACAGCGCCATCACCGGCGCGCCGATGACGACGCCAAGCGCATACCAGGAGATCATATTGCCCGCGGCGGGAATAGATATTCCGACGTCACGGGCAATTTCAGGTAATACGCCCATGATGCCAAATTCCGCCATTCCGAGACCAAAAGTGCCAAGCGCTAACGAAAAAATAGTCTTTTTCATACAACTAATCACTTGTTATAAAACATACCGTCGGCATTATTGTGCATTATTAAACGGCAGACCAGATAAAAACGCCGGGTGGCATATTTATCCATAAAACGGCGTGATTATTTCATAGGCTCACTGGCAGATTGATTATTCAGTTCCTGAGGTAAATATTGAATTTTAAACGTTTATGCTTTGTTCGCCGATGATGACAAACCTTAATAATAAGCCGATCAAGCGCGAAGATTTTATCTGTAACTTAAAAAGCGCCAGAGGCGAAGTTATTTCCGCCATTGACGCCCTTGTTACCAATAGCCGATCCGCTCCGGCTTCAGCCAGAGCGGGTTGCTCAGTTACGCTTACTTCAGCCCTTCACAGCTCTCTTTCTTCGCTTCCTGACGCTCCACCTCGCGATACCAGCGCGGATGATGCTTCTTCGCCCAGCGGCGACTCACCTTCCCTTCGATCATGCCTTTAATCGATCCCTTCACCCAAAACGCCATATACATGTGGATCAGAATCGCATGAATAAGAATAATCGCCGAGGTCGCGTGAATCAGCAGGCTATAGCGAATAACCTGAATCGGGAAATAGTGGGCAAACCAGGGCCGCCAGATAATCACGCCGGTCACCAGCAGCACAAAAATCATGCTCATGATGGTCCAGAACATCATTTTCTGCCCCGCGTTATATTTCCCTACCCGCGCCACTTTATGCTCGTTGCCTTTCAGTACCTCAATAATGCCCTTGAGCCAGGGGATATCCTGCTTGTCGGGAATATTGTGATGGACAAAGCGCACAAACATAAACATCAGAGCCACGAAAATCAGTACCCCGAAGAACGGATGCAGAATACGCCCCATCTGCGGCGTACCGAAGGTTTCGGTCAGCCACTGCAGCGTCGGGAAGAAAAACGAGATCCCCGATAGCGCCACCAGGAAAAAGCAGATGACCACCGTCCAGTGACAGGCGCGGTCAATAAACTTCGTGCGCACAATCATTTTCGATTTACTCATCATGCTCCTCCTCATCGTCATCCGCTTCTTTATTCGGCCCAATCCCGATGTAGTGATAAATCAGCCCGGCAAAGGTGGCGATAAACCCGACCGCCGAGAGCGGCTTCAGCGCGCCTTTCCACAGGTTGATCGACGTATCGATCTGCGGCTCTTTCGGCAGGTTGTGGTACAGCTCCGGCTGGTCCGCATGATGCAGCACGTACATCACGTGGGTGCCGCCGACGCCCGGCGGGTTATACACCCCGGCATGGGGATAGCCGCGTTTCTTCAGCTTTTCCACGCGCTCGTTGGCCACTTCCAGCATCTCTTTCTTGCTGCCGAAGTGAATCGCGCCGGTTGGGCAGGTTTTCACGCAGGCCGGTTCCTGGCCGACGCTGACCCGGTCAACGCACAGGGTGCACTTATAGACCCGGTTATCCTCTTTATTGAGGCGCGGGACGTTAAAGGGGCACCCGGCGATGCAGTAGCCGCAGCCGATGCAGTTCTCCTGCTGAAAGTCGACGATGCCGTTAGCGTACTGAATAATCGCCCCGGCGGACGGGCACGCCTTCAGGCAGCCCGGGTCCTCGCAGTGCATGCAGCCGTCTTTGCGTATCAGCCACTCCAGCTTGCCGTTCTGTTCGGTTTCGCTAAAGCGCATTACCGTCCAGGATTTGGCGCTCAGATCGGCGGGGTTGTCGTACACCCCGACGCAGTGCCCAACCTCATCGCGGATATCGTTCCACTCGGAACAGGCCACCTGGCAGGCTTTACAGCCTACGCAGGAGGAGACATCGATCAGCTTCGCCACTTCCGCCTTAAAATCCCGCGCGCGCGGCGCGGGCGTGATCGGGTTGGTGGCGGAGCGTTTGATAATGTCCTGGGTTTCCATCGCCATGCATTCGCTCCTTACGCTTTCTCGATGTTGACCAGAAACGCCTTGTACTCCGGCGTTTGCGAGTTGGAATCCCCGACGTTTGGCGTCAGGGTATTGGCGATGTAACCTTTGCGGGCTACCCCTTCAAAACCCCAGTGCAGCGGGATCCCGACGGTTTCTACCTGCTGGCCGTTAACGTTGAGCGTTTGCAGACGACGCGTCACCACCGCTACCGCGCGAATAAAGCCGCGCTTGCTGCTGACCGTCACCCGATCGCCGTTGGCAATCCCCTTCGCTTTCGCCAGACCTTCGCTGATTTCGACAAACTGTTCCGGCTGCGCAATCGCATTGAGCAGCGCATGCTTGGTCCAGGTATGAAAATGCTCGGTCAGGCGATAGGTGGTGCCGACGTACGGGAATTTATCCTTCTTACCTAAACGAAGGGCATCCTCTTCATACAGGCGCACCACCGGGCTGGAGACCACGTTCGGGTGCAGCGGGTTGGTGCCAAGCGGCGTTTCCATCGGCTCGTAGTGTTCCGGGAACGGACCTTCCGCCAGCTTATTCAGGGCAAACAGGCGCCCCAGTCCTTCCGGCTGCATAATAAACGGCCCGGTTTTGCTGCCCGGCGGCGCGGTATTGAAGTCCGGAATATCGTTGCCAACCCACTTGCTGCCGTTCCACTGGATCAGCATCCGCTTCGCATCCCACGGCTTGCCGTTAATATCCGCCGACGCGCGGTTGTACAGCACGCGCCGGTTGAGCGGCCACGCCCATGCCCAGCCGAGCGTGTTGCCGAGGCCTGACGGATCGGCGTTATCGCGGTTGGCCATCTGGTTGCCCTGCTCGGTCCAGCTGCCGGTATAGATCCAGCAGGACGACGCGGTGGTACCGTCATCGCGCAGCAGCGCGAAGCTGTTCAACAGCTGGCCCTTCTTCGCCAGCGGCGCGCCGTTAGCGTCGAAGAGATCCGCCAGCGCGTAGCCGTTGTTCTCTTTCGCGACCTCTTCTGATTCCGGACGATCCGGCTGCTTGTAGTGCCACCCCATCTTCAGCAGCGGCTCGACGCCTTTGCCGCCCTCGGTGCGATACAGCTCGCGCAGACGGTGGTAAATGCCGGCCAGAATTTCGCCGTCGTTGCGCGCTTCGCCCGGCGCGTCCTGGCCTTTCCAGTGCCACTGCAGCCAGCGCCCGGAGTTGGCGATTGAACCATCCTCTTCGGCGAAGCAGGTGGACGGCAGGCGGAACACTTCGGTCTGAATCGCCGCCGGGTCAACATCGTTCGACTCGCCGTGGTTTTGCCAGAAGGTCGACGTTTCGGTCACCAGCGGGTCGATAACCACCATGTACTTCAGCTTGCTCAGGCTGCGGACCACCTTGTTTTTGTCCGGGAACGAAGCCACCGGATTGAAGCCCTGGCAGATATAGCCCGTGACGTTACCGTTATCCATCATATTGAAATATTTGATAACGTCGTAAGCCTGGTCCCATTTCGGCAGCCAGTGGAAGCCCCAGTCGTTCTCTTTTTGCGCCGCGTCGCCGTAGAACGATTTCATCAGGCTGACGAAGAACTTCGGATAGTTGCTCCAGTAGTTCACCTGTTCGGCCAGCGTCGCCTTCGGCGTATTGGCGGCGAGATAGCTTTGCAGATCCGTCTGCTGTTCCGACGGCAGCGTCAGGTAGCCCGGCAGGCTGGTCGAGAGCAGGCCTAAATCGGTTAGCCCCTGAATATTGGAGTGCCCGCGCAGCGCGTTGACGCCGCCGCCCGCCATCCCCATATTGCCGAGCAGCAGCTGAATCATCGCCATGGTACGGATGTTCTGCGCCCCGACGGTATGCTGCGTCCAGCCCAGCGCGTAAAGGAAGGTGGTGGTTCGGTCCGCCGCGCTGGTTGACGCCAGCACTTCGCACACTTTGAGGAAGTCCGCCTTTGGCGTACCGCAGATATTCTCCACCACCTCCGGCGTATAGCGCGAAACGTGCTGCTTCAGCAGGTTCCAGACGCAGCGCGGATGCTGCAGCGTCTCGTCGCGCATGGCGTAGCCGTTTTCGTCGAACTGATAGTTCCACGAAGACTTATCGTACTGACGCTTTTCGGCATCGTAGCCGCTGAACAGGCCATCTTCGAAGGCAAAATCGTCGCGCACCAGCAGGTTGGCGTTGGTGTAGTGTTTAACGTACTCGGCATTGATTTTGTTATTTTCGATCAGGTACAGCAGCACGCCGGACAGGAAGGTAATGTCCGTGCCGGAGCGAATAGGCGCATAGATATCGGCCACCGACGCCGTGCGCGTAAAGCGCGGGTCGACGACAATCAGCGTCGCATCGTTGTTGTTTTTCGCCTCCATCGCCCAGCGGAATCCCACCGGATGGGCTTCGGCGGCGTTACCGCCCATCACCACCACGACGTTAGCGTTTTTGATATCAACCCAGTGGTTGGTCATCGCACCGCGACCAAATGTTGGAGCAAGACTTGCTACCGTTGGTCCGTGTCAGACGCGCGCCTGGTTGTCTACCGCCAGCATGCCGAGGGAGCGCACAAATTTTTGCGTCAGCATGCCGGTTTCATTACTGGCCGCAGAGGCACATAACATCCCGGTGGACAGCCAGCGGTTAACCGTCACGCCCTGTTCGTTCTTTTCAATAAAATTGGCGTCGCGGTCGGCTTTCATCAGTTTGGCGATGCGGGTAAACGCGTCATCCCAGGAGATGCGCTGCCATGTATCCGAACCCGGCGCGCGGTACTGCGGATAGCGCAGGCGGTTGTCGCTATGAACATAGTCAAGCAGCCCCGCGCCTTTCGGGCACAGCGCGCCGCGGCTCACCGGATGATCCGGGTCACCTTCAATGTGGTAAATCGCTTCTTTCGCGTTTTTCGCGCCGTCGCCCAGGCTATACATTAATAGCCCGCAGCCCACGGAGCAGTATGTGCAGGTGTTGCGGATCTCTTTGGCGCGCAGCAATTTGTAATTACGCGCCTGAGCCAGGGCCATTTTGGGCGCAAAACCCAATGCAGCGGCTGTTGTTCCGGCCATACCGCCTGCGCAGATTTTAAAAAACTTTCTGCGGCTGACGTCCATTGTTCCCCTCCATGCGGGATGTTTATTCATTGCGGGAGTGGAAATTAACAGCAATAACCCTGTTTTATTTGCGTCAAATCAATGTCCTGAACCCATGACCCCTTAATAGTCAGCCACGTTGAATTTCGTTACTCCATTGGGATTAAGCGCGGAGGAAAATATCCCCCGGAAGCGAAAAAAAAGTGTTATAAAACCCGACTGCGTTTGAACCAACATCAGGTTAAATATGGAGAAGAAGAGAGCCACGCTCATTGGATTGGCCGCTATCGTCTTGTGGAGCACCATGGTCGGGCTGATTCGTGGCGTAAGCGAAGGGCTTGGTCCGGTGGGCGGCGCGGCGATGATCTACAGCCTGAGCGGCCTTTTGCTGATCTTTACCGTCGGCTTCCCGCAAATACGCCAGATCCCTCGCCCCTATTTACTGGCAGGGAGCCTGCTGTTCGTCAGCTATGAAATTTGCCTGGCGCTGTCGGTCGGATTAGCCGGTAGCCGCCAGCAGGCTATTGAAGTGGGCATGGTTAATTATCTGTGGCCCAGCCTGACGATTTTATTCGCCATTCTGTTTAACGGCCAAAAAAGCAGCTGGTTGGTTATTCCGGGATTATTTCTCGCTTTATTCGGCGTCACCTGGGTATTAGGCGGTGAGCATGGTCTGAATGTAGATGAAATTACCCGCAACGTGGTTTCCAGCCCGCTGAGCTATATTCTGGCGTTCATCGGCGCGTTTATCTGGGCGGCCTACTGCACGGTCACCGCTAAATACGCGAAGGGCAAAAACGGGATTACCCTTTTTGTTCTGCTTACCGCCCTGACCCTGTGGCTGAAGTTCCTGTTCAGCGAACAGCCGCCCATGGTCTTTAGCTGGCCGGTGATAGCCAAACTGATCGCGCTGTCCGTTGCCCTGGGGTTAGGCTACGCGGCGTGGAACGTCGGGATCCTGCACGGCAACGTCAGCCTGCTGGCCGCCGCTTCCTACTTTACGCCGGTGCTCTCCTCGGCGCTGGCGGCGGCACTGCTCAGCGCCGCGCTGTCGTGGTCGTTCTGGTAGGGCGCCGGAATGGTGTGCGCCGGCTCCCTGCTTTGCTGGCAGGCGACCCGGCGCTAACCGAGATCGCCGCCGGCGACCGGCAGCGTCACGCCGGTGATATAGCTGGCCTCATCGCTGGCGAGAAACAGGATGGCATTGGCCTGCTCCGCCAGCGTACCGTAGCGATGCATCAGGCTGCTGGCCACCGTCTGATCGACCACCTGCTGATACCACGCCTGCTCCTGCGCCGACGGCAGCTCCTCATTCCGCGGCGTCCGGCGCGCAGGCGCCTCGGTGCCCCCCGGCGCCACGGCGTTAATGCGGATCCCGTTTGCGCTATATTCAAGGGCTAGCGAACGGGTCAGCGCATTAACGCCGCCTTTCGCTGCGGAATAAGGCACCCGATTCACGCCCGCCGTCGCCACCGACGAAATATTAACGATACTGCCTTTGCCCTGCTTCAGCATCCACGGTAGCGCAGCCCGACAGCCCCACAGGGTCGGAAACAGCGAGCGGCGAATCTCCTTCTCTATTTGCTCCGGCTGATATTCCGCGAACGGCCGCGCCCAGATGGTGCCGCCGACGTTGTTAATCAATACATCCAGGTGGCCAAAATGGGCCACGCCGTCGGCAAAAGCCCGCTCGGTGCTTTCCCATTGTTCAAGATCGGCTTCCAGCGCCAGCGCCTGGCTACCGGCGTCGTTCAGCGCCGCCGCCAGTTCATGAACATAGCGAGAGCGGTCAATCAACAGCAGCCGCGCGCCCTCACGCGCGGCTTGCTCTGCGGTCTGTCGGCCAATCCCCTGCGCGGCGCCGGTAATAGCCACAACTTTATGGTTAAATCGCATCGTTGCTCCTTATGCCGCCGCGCTCTGGCTGGCGATAAATTTTTCATACCAGAACCCCGACGGCGAAACTCCTCTCTCGCGCAGCGCCGTGGCTACCGCATTGACCATCGGCGGGGGCCCGCACAGATAGATATCCACATCCCCGTCGTTGAGTATTGCGTCATTAAGATGTTCGGTAACAAAACCGCGCTGCGGGCATTGGCTTTGCGCATCGGCAACCACCGGCAGCCAGCGATACGCGGGAAGCTGACCGGTAAACGCCTCAAGCTCGTCAGTTTTCACCAGATCGCCGTCGCGGGTCACGCCATAGAGCAAGGTGATGGGGCGGGTGCTGCGCTGGCTGGCCAGCGTTTGCAGCATTGATAGCAGCGGCGCTAAGCCGGTGCCCCCCGCCAGCAGTAGCAGCGGACGCTCGCCGCCGCGCAGGTAAAAGCTGCCCATCGGGCCGCTTAGCGTCAGACGATCGCCGGGAATGGCCCGCTGCGTCAGCCACTGACTCATCAAGCCGCCGGGCACGTTACGGATCAGGAAGCACCCCTCACGCGAGCCCGGTAGAGAGCTAAACGAATAGGCGCGCACCTGCGGCGTGCCGGGAACCTGAATATTGATGTACTGACCCGCCAGGAAGTCCAGCGGCTCATCCAGCACGATCGCCAGCTCAATGGCGGTGTCAGACAGGAGATTGACCGCTTTCACCGTCGCGCCCACGCTCGCCAGCGCGGTCTTGCAGCGGGCTGCCGCCGCCGGTACATCAATGACGCAATCGCTGGTTGGCACCATCTGGCAGGTCAGCACCTGGCGCTCTGCGGCTTCCTCTTCGCTGAGCGCCTCTTCAAGAAACTCATCGCCCAGGCCATATTCGCCGCTGACGCAGCGGCACTTGCAGGTGCCGCAAACGCCGTCCGAACAATCCATCGGCAGATTGACCTGCTGACGATAGGCGGCATCGAGAACTTTCTCCCCGGCGTTACACTGAATAAAGCGGGTGATGCCGTCTTCAAAATTGAGCGCAATATTAAAGGTCATAAGTGCCTCTTAAATATGGTAAACGTCAATCACCTGACGGATGTAATCGTTATTCAGGCGCACGGTTTTACGGATGATTTGCGGTTTGCCGGCGTTCTCACTCAGCGTGCAGCAGGTCGAACCAAACCAGGTATCCGTCTGCTGATACCGGTGACAGTAGGTGACCCAGCTGTAGCGTACTTCCATGCCCTGTTCGGTTTCGCCAAGCAGCTCAACGTTGCCGATCATATGGGTGGTGCGCGGTTCCGGGGTGCTGGCCCCTGAGCGCTCGGTTTTGATGCGGTAGACCCGGTCTTCGAGGCCGTCGCGGCTCGGGTAATAGATCAGCGAAATTTCACGCTGAGGATCGCGGGTGAGCTTGTCGTCATCCCCCCAGGCGGGCATCCAGTACACCACCTGTGGACTGTAGCAGTTCAGCCACTCATCCCACTGGCGGTCGTCAAGCAGGCGGGCTTCGTAATAGAGAAACTGGCGAACCTGTTCGAGAGTGAGCATCAGACCACCTCCACGCGTTGTGTGATCGACTGCTCGTAACGCCGCTGCTCTGCTTCCAGCGCCGCCAGCATCACGTTTTGCCAGTGATGATGGTGGGCGATATACAAAGCTTCGTCTTCCGATTTCACGCCGCTCAGCAGCGGCCGCAAGCCGGCCTGCCGGGCGTGTTCGTCCGGACCATCGACCCAATGTAGCGCCCCGCGGCTGAGGTCGCTCCATGCGAAATTTTCCCCGAGATAGCCGCGCTGGCAGGCGCTGAACTCTTCCAGATCGTCAGGCGTTCCCATGCCGCTGACGTTAAAAAAGTCCTCATACTGGCGAATACGCAGCGCCCGCGCCTGGTCAGATTCGCCCTTCGGCGCAAAGCACCAGATGGTGACTTCGGTTTTATCCACCGCGATGGGGCGTATCACACGGATCTGCGTCGAAAACTGATCCATCAGGTAGACGTTTGGATAGAGGCACAGGTTGCGCGTTTCGTTGACCATCTGCCCGGCGCGAGACTCGCCGAATTCCGCCTGCAGCCGTTCACGATGTTCGTAGACCGGCCGTACTTCCGGGTTCAGCACCCGGGTCCACAGCAGCATATGCCCATTATCAAAGCCGTAACCGCCGCCGACGCTTTTCGACCAGCCGTTTGCGTCTACCGCGTGCGTCCCTTCCGCTTCGTAGTTGCGGCGCGACATGGTGGAAGCGTAGTTCCAGTGGACCACGCTAACGTGATAGCCGTCAGCACCGTTTTCCGCCCCCAGCTTCCAGTTGCCTTCGTATACATAGCTCGACGATCCGTTAAGCACCTCCAGCCCTTCCGGCGCCTGGTCAACGATCAGGTCGATAATTTTGCAGGTTTCGCCCAGGTACGCCTCCAGCGGCTGCACATCGGCATTCAGGCTGCCGAACAGGAAGCCGCGATAGGATTGAAACCTCGGCAGCTTCTTTAAGTCGTGGGAGCCTTCATGCTTGAAAGTCTCCGGGTAACCGCCGGTACTTTCATCTTTGGCTTTTAAAAGCTTGCCGTTATTACTGAACGTCCAGCCGTGAAACGGACAGGTAAATGAACTTTTATTACCGGTTTTGCGACGACATAGCATCGCCCCGCGATGGGCGCAGCTGTTAATTAGCGCATGCAGTTCGTTCTTTTTATCGCGCGTTATTATTACCGGCTGGCGCCCAAGGGTCAGGGTGTAATAATCTCCAGGCTGCGCAATCTGGCTTTCATGAGCAAGGAACAGCCAATTCCCTTCAAAAATATGCTTCATTTCAAAATCAAATAGCTGCGGATCGGTAAATATTGAGCGATGGCAGCGATAAATATGTTTTTCACGATCAACAATTAATGCATTGTTGATTTTATCTTTTAATGTGGTGAACATTTTTTGCATGAGTCGGCCCTCCTGCATAATTCAGGAATAGAAAAACGGTGAAGTCGCAATTTCGCTTTATTCTCCGACCACGGTCTGGCCGGAGAAGAGAATTAACGCCGCGCGTTACTCCTGCGCGCGCAGGCGCGTACCGCGGTGTTCTTCATCGGCGTTAAGCGCTTTACACAGAGTAAAATCAAAGCGCACTTCGGTATGTTCACCTTCCAGCTCACGCCGCTGAATAAGCTCGCGGTCGGTGACTTTTACCGGATCGGCAATCAGGCCGTCGCGGGTGGCGAACGCGAAATCATCCCACAGGTATTTGTCGCCGTTGAGATTGATTTGGCTGGTCAAATGTTTATGACCCGGCGCGGAAACGAAGAAGTGGATATGCGCCGGACGATTACCGTGACGCCCCAGCTGGTCAAGGAGTTTTTGCGTTGGCCCATCCGGCGGGCAGCCGTAGCCGGATGGCAGAATGCTGCGCACGCTATAGCAGCCATCGGCGCCGGTACGAATGCGGCGACGCAGATTATATTCACTCTGGCTTTGATCGAAGAAAGAGTAGTTCCCGAGGGTATTGGCATGCCAGATATCAACGATAGCGTTAGCTACCGGGTGGCCCTGGGTGTCGCGAACCTGGCCATAAAGCCACATCACCTCCCCCGCATCTTTACCATCATCCATGCGGGTATGTCCGTCTGCCAGCGGTGCATTCGCCACGTACAGCGGGCCTTCAATGGTACGAGGGGTGCCGGTTTCCCGCTGCGCTGCGGCATCAATCGCGTCCTGGCGCAGGTCGAGGAAGTGTTCAAGGCCGAGGCCCGCCGCCAGCAGTGCCGCTTCCTGGCGGCCGCCTAATTCATGCAGATAATTCACCGCATGCCAGAACTCTTCTTCAGTGACGTTATAGTCATCAATCAGCGTGCAGAGGTTTTCCAGCAGACGATGAACAATCATTTTAAAACGCTCGTCACCGCCGGTTGCATTTAAACCCGCACTTTCACGCAATAAATGTTGCACAGCATCTTGTTGTACGAATGCATTACTCATAATATTTCTCACTTATCGTTGTAGGATATTCGCCGAATAGTTTCGGCGCGAGGTTAGTTATTATTTTTTATTAACGGTCGTCTTCGCGAATCGAGGAGGGATGACGACAGAGCGCCTCCACGCGAATTTGCATAAAGGGATATAATGGTAGAGCCATTAAAATTTGATGCAGCTCTTCAGCATCTTTCACATCGAAAATACTGACATTGGCGTAAAGGCCGGCGACGCGCCAGATATGTCGCCATTTACCTTCGCGCTGAAGTTGTTGTGAATACTTTTTTTCTCGCTGCTTAATTTCCTCAATTTCGTCGGCAGGAAATCCCAGCGGAATATTCACGGTCATATCGACTTTAAATAGCATAAAAATCCTCCATTATCCTTTGCGGCTATAGAAGCGCAGTTTGTCTTCATCCAGTTCAGCGCCAAGACCCGGCGCTTGCGGTAGCGTCACCTCGCCTTCGGCGAACGTTAGCGGCACGCTGACAATATCGTCCTTCAGCAATAGCGGGCCAAACATCTCGCTGCCCCACTGTAGGGGTAGCGTCGACCAGGCGTGCAGCGAGGCCAGTGTGCCAACGGTCCCCTCAAGCATCGTGCCGCCGTAAAGCCCAATTCCCGCCGCTTGCGCCACCTTCGCCAGCGCCAGCACGCTGTTTGGCCCGCCCGCTTTGGCAATCTTCAGCGCATAGGCCCCGCTGAATCCCTGCTGCGCCAGGCGATAGCCTTCGTAATGGGTCGCTACCGCTTCATCGGCCAGAATAGCCGCGTCGATGTGATGGCTGAGGCGCACCAGCGCAGCGTTGTCCTGAGCGCTGACCGGCTGTTCAATCAGATCGACACCCATCGCCGCCAGCTCGCGGCAGCCCTTTGCCGCGACGGTGGCTTCCCACGCCTGATTCACGTCGACGCGGATGCTGGCCCGATCGCCCAGGGCTTCAACAATCGCGCGGGTGTGGCGCAGATCCGTCGCCAGTTCGCGCGCGCCGATTTTTAGCTTAAACGCGCGATGGCGACGCTCCGCCAGCAGCCTTTCCCCCTCGGCAATATCTTTCTCGGTATCGCCGCTCGCCAGCGTCCAGAGAACCGGCAGCGAGGTCGTCAGCGCGCCGCCAAGCAGCGCGGAAACCGGCAGGCCAAGCGCCTTACCCTGAGCATCCAGCAGCGCGGTTTCGATCGCTGATTTGGCAAAGGTATTGCCTTTAACCGCGCCGTTCATCCGCGCGGTCAGGACATTCAGATTATCGGCCGCCTGGCCCTTGAGCAGCGGCGTCAGGTAATGATTAATCGCCGACACGATGGCTTCCGGGCTCTCCACGCCGTAGCTCAATCCACCGATGGTAGTGGCTTCGCCAATACCGCAAATCCCGTCCGAACGGGTTATGCGGACGATCGCCAGCGTCTGACAGCCCATCGTGGTCATGGAGAGTTTGTGCGGTCGAATGGTCGGGATATCTACCAGCCAGCTTTCAATACGTTCAATGGTCGCGGTCATCTTTTTTTCCTGGTGATGAAATACATAACTTTTCATACCCCTGTTCATAACGCGGGGTAACGATTCTGTTGACAATAGGTCTGCCCAATCGTGACGGTCAACGGCGATAATCGAAATGTTGTGCGATTATCGACGCGGTTGTTAAATTGGGGTTAATAATGTGATCGACGTGGTAAAACCAGAACAAGGAATCGCCGCGTTTTTCACCCGCGATATAGTGATGCCCCATGAACTTTTATCTTCAATAAAAGAGGGGTTGTATGAGCGAAAAAAAACCAGGTACTCTCAGCGCCCGCCAGTCTGAACACGACCCTAACTTTATGCTGTCCCTGGCGCGCGGGCTGGAAGTCCTTAACGCGTTTACCCCGCAGCGGCAGCGCCTGACTATCTCCCAGCTTAGCCAGAAAACGCAGATCTCCCGCGCGGCTGTGCGCCGCTGCCTCTATACCCTCGCCGCGCTGGGTATGGTGCATAGCCCGGATGGCCGCAGCTATGAGCTGCTCCCCCGCGTGCTGGCGGTGGGCCACGCCTACCTGGCCGGAACGCCGCTGGCGAAAGTCGCGCAGGGCGCCCTGGATAATCTGGGCAAAAACCTCGGAGAGTCCTGCTCCGCCGCCACGCTGGACGGCGATAACGTCCTGTATATTGCCAGAGCGGCGGTGAATAACCTGCTCAGCGTGGATATCGGCCGCGGTAGCCGTCTGCCTGCGTGGGCCACGTCGATGGGACGCGTGCTGCTTAGCGCGTTGCCGGAAGAACAGCTTGAAGTGACACTGTCACGAGCCAATCTGATCCGCTATACCCCGTATACGCTATGCGATATGCCGGGTTTACGGCAGGAAATCGCCAGAGTGCGCATGCAGGGCTACGCGCTCGCTGACCGGCAAATTGAGGTGGGATTATGTTCGCTGGCGGTACCGCTGCTCTCCCGCAGCGGCCAGGTGGTGGCGGCGCTTAACGTTGGCGTTCCGGCAGGCTATACCAACGCCGCCGCGCTGAAAGAGAAAGCCCTCGCCCCGCTACGGCGGGCGGCGATGGCGCTTTCTCTTCAGCTGTAAGGGTTAATTCAGCTCAGGCGCTTTTGCCAGACTACGCCAGATGCCGGCCGCCAGCAGCAGAAGCAGGACGCCAGCCGTCGCCAGCACGATGCTGTGCGAATGAATAAACGCCGCCTTCGCCGCTTCAAGCAGGCTTTGCGCCGGTATGGCGGGCAGCGACTGCGCCAGCTTAATCGCTTCGCTGATGGAGGACGACGCCTGCTCCGCCGCCGCGCCCTCGATTCCACCCGGCAGAACAATTGACGAGCTGTAGCTGCGGGTCAGGATCAGGCCAAACAGGGCAATCCCCAGTCCCGCGCCCAGCTCATAGGCCATGGTTTCGATGGCCCCTGCCGCCGCCGCTTTTTCCTTCGGCGCGGCGGCCATGATCGCCGAGCTGGAGGCCAACAGCGCGCTGGCGACGCTGAAGCCCAGCAGCGTCATCAGTCCCCAGGCCTGCCACTGCTGCGTACTGAAATCGGTCATCGACAGGCCGAGGAAGCTCAGGGCGCTGAGCAGCATTCCGCCGGTGGCGACCTCGCGCAGCCCCAGCCGCGATACCAGCATGCCGGCAATGGGCCCGCTGAAACCGCTCGCCACCATCACCGGCAGCATAAACAGCCCGGCTTCAAAAGGCGTTTTGCTGTGCACAAACTGCAGCTCCTGCGCCATCAGCAGTTCAAAACCCACCAGCGTAATCAGCGCGGTCATCGCCATCATCACACCGCTTAAAATAATGCGATGGGTAAACAGGCGCATATCGACCATAGGACGCGATGCCGAGAGCTGTTTGCGCACGAACCAGAACAGCATCGCGGCGCCAGATAGTGCCACCAGCCCGGTTAACCACAGCGCCATTTGCCCTTTGAGCGCCGTTTTGGCGCTAAAGACCAGCATCAAAATGGCGGCGATCAGGATTAGCGCCTGGAAAAGATTCAGCGGCTGCTCGCGCCGCGCGGGCTGACGCGGCACCACTTTGGCGTTAATCGCTATCACCAGCAGGACGATCGGCACGTTGATCAGGAAAACCGATCCCCAGTAAAAATGCTCCAGCAGCATGCCGCCAACCAGCGGACCGAACGCCGCGCCGCCGGAACCGACCGCTGCCCACAGACCAAGCGCCATATTACGCTGGTGCGCCTGCGAAAAGGTGCTGCGGATCCCGGCCAGGGTCGCAGGCACGATCATCGCCGCCCCCACCGCCAGCAGCGCGCGGGAGGCAATCAGCGTCTCTGCCGTGGGCGAAAACGCCGCCGCCAGCGACGCGGTGCCAAAAATACCGCTGCCGAGCAGCAGCAGCCGTTTAAAGCCGATTTTATCGCCCAATGCGCCCATAGGCAGCACCATACCGGCCATTACCAGCGAATAAATATCAATAATCCACAGCAGCTCGTTACCACTGGTCCCCAGCGCTACGCTGAGCGTTGGCGCAGCCACGTGGAGAACAGTGGCGTCAATCGCCACCGGAATATAAACCAGCAAAATCGCCATCAGCGTCAACCATTGCCGAGACATACTACTTTCCCTCAAAGTTAAAACTGGACAAGCGTCCAGGAAACGGATCCTGCCGGATTGTTGAACGAGTGTCCAACTTTTTGTTACTATCGCCAAAAAAACCGGGGTCACTAACGTTATGAGCTACTTAAATCGCGATGCGCGTCGGGAAGTTATTGTGCTGGCAGCCATGCGCGTAGCGCTTCGTGGCGGGTTTAGCGCTATGACCGTCCGCCAGATTGCCGCCGAAGCCGGCGTCTCCGCCGGTCAGCTGCACCACCATTTCACCTCCGCGGGCGAGCTAAAAGCCCATGCCTTCATACGGTTGATCCGCGAAATGATGGATATGCCGCTGGTCGCCGACGACGCCACGTGGCGTGAACGCCTGTTTTCTATGGTGGGCAGCGACGACGGCAGGCTTGAGCCATACATTCGCCTGTGGCGCGAAGCGCAGCTGCTGGCCGATAGCGACAGCGATATCAAGGGGGCCTATCTGCTCACCATGAACATGTGGCATGAAGAGACCCTGAAGATCATCCGCCAGGGAACCGCTGCCGGTGAGTTTAAGCCAAGGGACGATATGGAAAGCATTGCCTGGCGGCTCATTGCTCTCGTCTGCGGCCTCGACGGTATTTATGCGCTGGGAATGCAGGAAATAGATGATGCCGCCTTCAATCGGCATATCAATTATTCTATCTCGATGGAACTTTTTTAATTTCAAGTTACATTTAGTAACAAATAATCCTGAGCTAATATTCGCGCGTCTTCTTTCGGCGCGCTTTTCTTATCTATTCTTCATTTATTACAACAGATACATCCCCATCCCTGATTTTATTTCTTTTATTAATTTGCTGTTTTACCAGTTTATTCTTTTTTGACGGGTTACTGTTCATTCGAGGGCAATATGCTGAGCAAAGATGAGAAAAAGAATCATTATCTCTTAAAAGAGTGGAAACCAGAAAATGCGGCGTTTTGGGAGAATAAGGGAAAGCAAATAGCGCGCAGAAATCTTTGCATTTCCGTAGGTTGTTTGCTACTCGCCTTTTGCGTCTGGATGCTATTCAGCGCCGTCGCCGTCAATCTCAATAAAGTCGGATTTAATTTCACCACCGATCAGCTCTTTTTATTAACCGCTCTGCCCTCGCTTTCCGGCGCAATATTACGCGTCCCCTACTCCTTTATGGTACCTATATTTGGCGGGCGCTACTGGACGGTATTAAGCACGATTATTCTGGTGGTGCCCTGTATCTGGCTGGGTATCGCCATTCAAAACCCCGCTACTCCATTCTGGGTATTTATCACCATTGCCCTGCTGTGCGGTTTTGCCGGTGCGAACTTTGCTTCCAGCATGGGAAATATCAGTTTTTTCTTTCCCAAAGCGAAACAGGGCAGCGCGCTGGGTATCAACGGCGGCCTCGGCAATCTCGGCGTCAGCGTGATGCAGATGATCGCGCCGGCGGCGATTTTTCTGCCCATCTTCGCTTTTCTTGGCATCCATGGCGTGCCTCAGGAGGATGGCTCTCTTCTCGCGCTGAGCAACGCCGCCCTCGTCTGGGTTCCGCTGCTGGTGATAGCCACCTTCGCCGCCTGGGTAGGAATGAACGACATCGCCAGCTCAAAGGCTTCGATTCGCGAGCAGCTGCCGGTGCTGAAACGCCCGCATATGTGGCTGCTGAGCCTGCTCTATCTGGCCACCTTTGGCTCGTTTATCGGCTTCTCCGCCGGTTTCGCCATGCTGGCGAAAACGCAGTTCCCTGATGTTAACATCCTTAAGCTGGCCTTCTTCGGGCCGTTTATCGGCGCGCTGGCGCGTTCTTTCGGCGGGATTATATCCGACCGTCTCGGCGGCGTACGCGTCACGCTGGTGAACTTTGTGCTGATGGCGCTGTTTACCGGCCTGCTGTTTCTCACCCTCCCCGGAACCGGCTCCGGCAGCTTTCTCGCCTTTTACGTGGTGTTTATGGGGCTGTTCCTGACCGCCGGTCTCGGCAGCGGTTCCACCTTCCAGATGATCGCCGTGATCTTTCGCCAAATCACCCTCGACAGCGTGAAGAAACGCGGCGGCAGCGACGAACAGGCCCAGCACGAGGCGGTGACCGACACCGCGGCGGCGCTCGGCTTTATCTCCGCCATCGGCGCGATTGGCGGCTTCTTTATCCCTAAAGCCTTCGGTACCTCGCTGGCGATGACCGGCTCCCCGGTCGGGGCGATGAAGGTCTTCCTGGTTTTCTACGTGGTTTGCGTGCTGGTGACCTGGCTGGTCTACGGCCGTCGTAAACCGGCAAAACAATAACGGCATATTCATCGGGTGGCGGCTGACGCCCTATCCGGCCTGGGGATCGTACGGTCTTTTCAGGCCGGACATTATCGGAGCAGGAGGAAGGTCATGAGTAAACTACTGGATCGCTTTCGCTACTTTAAACAGAAAGGCGAGAGCTTTGCCAACGGCCACGGTCAGGTGTACAACACCAACCGCGACTGGGAAGACAGCTACCGTCAGCGCTGGCAGTTCGACAAAATCGTCCGCTCAACGCACGGCGTGAACTGCACAGGCTCCTGCAGCTGGAAAATTTACGTCAAAAACGGGCTGGTCACCTGGGAAACTCAGCAAACGGACTACCCCCGCACCCGCCCGGACCTGCCCAACCACGAACCCCGCGGCTGCCCGCGCGGCGCAAGCTACTCCTGGTACCTCTACAGCGCTAACCGCCTGAAGTATCCGCTGGCGCGCAAGCGGCTGATTGCCCTATGGCGCGAAGCGCTGGCTCAGCACCCGGACCCGGTGCAGGCGTGGGACAGCATCATGCAGGACCCGGTCAAAACCCTCAGCTACAAGCAGGTACGTGGCAAAGGCGGGTTTATCCGTTCAAGCTGGAAGGAGCTGAACCAGCTGATTGCCGCCGCCAACGTCTGGACCATCAAAAACTACGGCCCGGACCGCGTGGCGGGCTTTTCGCCGATCCCGGCGATGTCGATGGTCTCTTACGCCGCCGGCACCCGGTATCTGTCGCTGCTCGGCGGCACCTGCCTGAGCTTCTACGACTGGTACTGCGACCTTCCCCCCGCCTCGCCAATGACCTGGGGCGAGCAGACCGACGTTCCCGAGTCCGCCGACTGGTACAACTCCAGCTATATTATCGCCTGGGGCTCCAACGTCCCGCAGACCCGAACCCCGGACGCCCACTTCTTTACGGAAGTGCGCTACAAGGGCACCAAAACCATCGCGATTACCCCGGACTTTTCGGAGGTAGCCAAGCTCAGCGACCAGTGGCTGGCGCCGAAACAGGGTACCGACAGCGCGCTGGCCATGGCGATGGGCCACGTGATCCTCAAAACGTTTCACCTTGATAACCCGAGCGATTATTTCCTCAACTACTGCCGGACCTACACCGATATGCCGATGCTGGTGATGCTTGAGCGTCGCGAGGAGGGTTTCTACGTTCCTGGCAGGATGGTCCGCGCCGCCGATCTGGTTGACGGGCTGGGCGAAAGCAATAACCCGGAGTGGAAAACTGTCGCCTATAACAGCGCTGGTGAACTGGTGGCGCCCAACGGTTCGATTGGCTTCCGCTGGGGAGAGAAAGGCAAATGGAACCTTGAACAGCAGGCCGCCGGGCAAGCCATTGAACTCAGACTATCGCTGCTGGATAGCCGTGACGACGTGGTGACGGTGGGCTTTCCCTACTTCGGCGGCAACGAAAACCCGCACTTTCGCAGCATCAAGCAGGATCCGGTGACGCTGCATCAGCTGCCGGTTAAGCAGCTCCCGCTGGCCAACGGTGAATCCGGCCTGGTGGTTAGCGTCTACGATCTGATTCTCGCCAACTACGGACTCGATCGCGGTTTAGACGATCCCAACGCCGCGCAGGACTTCGGCGAGATGAAAGCCTATACCCCGGCGTGGGCCGAACAGATTACCGGCGTCCCGCGCCAGCACATCGAGCAGATCGCCCGTGAATTTGCCGATACCGCGCATAAAACCCACGGACGGTCGATGATTATCCTCGGCGCCGGCGTCAACCACTGGTATCACATGGATATGAACTACCGGGGGATGATCAATATGCTGGTGTTTTGCGGCTGCGTCGGCCAGAGCGGAGGCGGCTGGTCGCACTATGTCGGTCAGGAGAAGCTGCGTCCGCAAACCGGCTGGCTGCCGCTGGCGTTCGCCCTTGACTGGAATCGTCCGCCGCGCCAGATGAACAGCACCTCCTTTTTTTACAATCACGCCAGCCAGTGGCGCTATGAAAAGCTGACCGCCCGGGAGCTGCTGTCGCCGCTGGCCGATGCCAGCCAATTCAGCGGCCATCTGATCGACTTTAACGTTCGCGCCGAGCGCATGGGCTGGCTGCCCTCCGCGCCGCAGCTGGGCGTCAACCCGCTGACCATCAAGGCGCAGGCCGCCGCGGCCGGACTGACCCCAGCCGACTACACCGCCCGGGCGCTGAAGTCCGGCGAGATCCGCTTCGCCTGCGAACAGCCGGATAACGGCAAAAATCATCCGCGTAATCTGTTTATCTGGCGCTCCAACCTGCTGGGCTCTTCCGGCAAGGGCCACGAGTATATGCTCAAATATCTGCTGGGCACCGACAGCGGTATTCAGGGCGATGAGCTGGGCGCCAGCGATGACGTGAAGCCCGAAGAGGTGGAGTGGCAGACCGCGGCCATCGAAGGCAAGCTCGACCTGCTGGTGACGCTCGATTTCCGCATGTCCAGTACCTGCCTGTTCTCCGATATCGTTCTGCCGACCGCCACCTGGTATGAAAAAGACGATATGAACACCTCGGATATGCATCCGTTTATCCACCCGCTCTCCGCCGCCGTTGACCCGGCTTGGGAGGCGAAAAGCGACTGGGAAATTTACAAAGATATCGCCAAAACCTTCTCCGAGGTCTGCGTCGGCCACCTCGATAAAGAGACCGACGTTGTGCTGGTGCCGCTGCAGCACGACTCCCCGGCGGAGCTGTCGCAGCCCTTCGACGTGCTGGACTGGCGGAAAGGAGAATGCGAGCTGACGCCGGGTAAAACCGCGCCGTCGATTGCCGTCGTTGAGCGCGATTATCCGGCGACGTATGAGCGCTTTACCTCCCTCGGGCCGCTGCTCGACAAACTGGGCAACGGCGGTAAAGGCATCACCTGGAACACCCAGAACGAGGTCGACTTCCTCGGCAAGCTTAACTACGTCAAGCTGGACGGCCCGGCCAAAGGTCGCCCGCGCATCGACAGCGCCATTGACGCCTCGGAAGTGATCCTCGCCCTCGCCCCGGAAACCAACGGCCAGGTGGCGGTCAAAGCCTGGCAAGCGCTCGGCGAGTTTACCGGCCGCGAGCATACGCACCTGGCGCTGAATAAAGAGGATGAAAAAATTCGCTTCCGCGATATTCAGGCCCAGCCGCGCAAAATTATCTCCAGCCCGACCTGGTCCGGCCTCGAGAGCGAGCATGTTTCCTACAACGCCGGCTATACCAACGTCCACGAGCTGATCCCCTGGCGCACCCTCTCCGGCCGCCAGCAGCTATATCAGGATCACCCCTGGATGCGCGCCTTTGGCGAAAGCCTGGTGGTTTATCGTCCGCCCATTGACACCCGCAGCGTCAGCCAGATGAAAGCGATTCCGCCTAACGGCTTCCCGGAAAAAGCACTCAACTTTCTGACGCCGCACCAGAAATGGGGCATCCACTCCACCTACAGCGAAAACCTGCTGATGCTGACCCTGTCGCGCGGCGGGCCGATCGTGTGGATCAGCGAAACCGACGCTCGCGAGCTGGGTATTGAAGATAACGACTGGATCGAGGCCTTCAACGCCAACGGCGCGCTCACCGCCCGCGCGGTGGTCAGCCAGCGCGTACCGCCGGGGATGACCATGATGTACCACGCGCAGGAGCGCCTGATGAATATTCCGGGCTCGGAAGTCACCGGACGGCGCGGCGGGATCCATAACTCGGTCACCCGCGTGTGCCCGAAACCGACCCATATGATTGGCGGCTACGCCCAGCTGGCTTACGGTTTCAACTACTACGGCACCGTCGGCTCCAACCGCGACGAGTTCATCATGATCCGCAAAATGAAAAATATTGACTGGCTGGATGACGAAGGTCGCGATGGGGTACAGGAGGCGAAAAAATGAAAATACGTTCACAGGTCGGTATGGTTCTCAATCTCGATAAATGCATCGGCTGCCACACCTGCTCCGTCACCTGTAAAAACGTCTGGACCGGACGCGAAGGGATGGAGTACGCCTGGTTTAACAACGTCGAAACCAAACCGGGCATCGGCTATCCGAAAAACTGGGAAGATCAGGAGGTGTGGGAAGGCGGCTGGGTGCGCGATGTTAATGGCAAAATACGCCCGCGTCTGGGCGGCAAAATGGGCGTCATCACCAAAATTTTCGCCAATCCGGTGATACCGCAGATCGACGACTACTATGAACCCTTTACCTTTGATTACCAGCATCTGCACAACGCGCCGGAGGGAAAACACCTGCCCACCGCCCGTCCGCGTTCGCTTATCGACGGCAAGCGGATGGATAAAATCATCTGGGGCCCCAACTGGGAAGAGCTGCTCGGCGGCGAGTTTGAAAAGCGCGCCCGCGACCGAAACTTCGACAAGATTCAGAAGGAGATGTACGGCCAGTTTGAAAATACCTTCATGATGTATCTGCCGCGCCTGTGCGAGCACTGTCTGAACCCGAGCTGCGTCGCCACCTGCCCCAGCGGCGCCATCTACAAGCGTGAAGAAGACGGCATCGTGCTGATCGACCAGGACAAATGCCGCGGCTGGCGTCTGTGCATCAGCGGCTGCCCGTACAAGAAAATCTACTTCAACTGGAAAAGCGGCAAATCGGAGAAGTGCATCTTCTGCTACCCGCGTATAGAGTCCGGACAGCCCACCGTCTGTTCAGAAACCTGCGTGGGACGTATCCGCTACCTCGGCGTGCTGTTGTACGACGCCGACCGCATTGAAGAGGCCGCCAGCACCGAGCGCGAAACCGACCTCTACGAGCGGCAGTGCGAGGTGTTCCTCAACCCCCACGACCCGGCGGTGATTGAAGAAGCGCTGAAACAGGGGATTCCACAAAACGTGATTGATGCCGCCCAGCGCTCGCCGGTGTACAAAATGGCGATGGACTGGAAGCTGGCGCTGCCGCTGCATCCGGAATACCGCACCCTGCCAATGGTCTGGTACGTGCCGCCGCTGTCGCCGATTCAGTCCTACGCCGACGCCGGCGGTCTGCCGAAAAGCGACGGCGTGCTTCCGGCCATCGAAAGCCTGCGCATTCCGGTGCAGTATCTCGCCAATATGCTCAGCGCGGGCGATACCGGCCCGGTACTGCGCGCGCTGAAGCGCATGATGGCGATGCGTCACTACATGCGCTCGCAAACGGTGGAAGGCGTCACCGATACTCGCGCCATCGAGGAAGTGGGCTTAAGCGTTGAGCAGGTCGAGGAGATGTACCGTTATCTGGCGATCGCCAACTACGAGGACCGCTTCGTGATCCCGACCAGCCACCGCGAAATGGCGCGCGACGCCTTCCCCGAGCGCAACGGCTGCGGCTTTACCTTCGGCGACGGCTGCCACGGCTCCGACACCAAATTCAACCTGTTCAACAGTAGCCGCATTGACGCCATCAACATCACCGAAGTACGCGATAAAGCGGAGGGGGAATAATGCAAATCCTCAAAGCGATCGGCCTGCTGATGGAGTATCCGGATGAGTTTCTTTGGCAGTGCAAGGACGAGGTGCTGAGCATGGTGCGTCACGACGCCCCTGTGCTCGACGACTTCGCCGCGGAGATGCTGAATGCCCCGCTGCTGGACAAGCAGGCCGAATGGTGCGAAGTGTTCGACCGGGGCCGCGCTACGTCGCTGCTGCTGTTTGAACATGTGCACGCCGAGTCTCGCGACCGCGGTCAGGCGATGGTCGACCTGCTCGCTCAGTATGAAAAGGCGGGCCTGGTGCTCAACTGTCGCGAACTTCCCGACCACCTGCCGCTGTATCTGGAATACCTCAGCATCCTACCGGAAAACGAAGCGCGCGAAGGTCTGCAAAACGTCGCGCCGATTCTGGCGCTGCTGGGCGGGCGGCTGAAGCAGCGCGGTGTCCCCTGGTATCAGCTGTTTGACGCCCTGCTCAGCCTCGGCGGGATCCCGCTATCAAGTGACAGTGTCACGCAGCAGGTCAACAACGAGTCCCGCGATGACACCCGCCAGGCGCTGGATGCGGTCTGGGAAGAAGAACAGGTGAAATTTATCGAAGACAACGCTACGGCCTGTGACAGCTCACCGTTACAGCAATATCAACGACGCTTTAGCCAGGACGTGGCGCCGCAGTACGTCGACGTCAGCGCGGGAGGCCCGAAATGATACAGTATCTGAACGTCTTTTTTTACGACATCTACCCCTACATCTGCGCGACGGTCTTTTTTCTCGGCAGCTGGCTGCGCTATGACTACGGCCAGTACACCTGGCGCGCCTCCTCCAGCCAGATGCTGGATAAACGCGGGATGGTGATCTGGTCGAATCTGTTCCATATCGGCATACTCGGCATTTTCTTTGGCCATCTGTTCGGCATGTTAACGCCGCACTGGATGTATGCCTGGTTTTTACCCATTGCGGTCAAGCAGCAGATGGCGATGGTGCTCGGCGGCGTCTGCGGCGTCCTGACGCTGACTGGCGGCGCCGGTTTGCTCTGGCGTCGTCTGACCAACCAGCGCGTTCGCGCCACCTCGACCGCGCCGGATATCATCATCATGAGCATTCTGTTGATTCAGTGCCTGCTCGGGCTGAGCACCATCCCTTTCTCGGCGCAGTATCCGGACGGCAGTGAAATGATGAAGCTGGTGGGCTGGGCGCAGGGCATCGTCACCTTCCGCGGTGGCTCGTCAGAAATGCTCAGCGGCGTGGCCTTTGTTTTCCGCGTGCATCTGGTGCTGGGGATGACGATTTTCCTGCTGTTTCCGTTCACCCGGCTGGTTCACGTCTGGAGCGCGCCGTTTGAATATTTCACCCGCCGCTACCAGGTGGTACGTTCAAGACGCTGAACAAAATCCGCAATCATCCCGGGTCGCGGCAAAAACGCCTAACCCGGGCGACAGGCTCGCCCCGTAGCCCGGCTAAGCGTAGCGCAAGCCGGGTAACATCCCCGTTTGACCGTCATCCCCTATCCAGCCAACGGCTCCTGTACGATATTTATTTTCCGGCCTCGGGATGGGTATCAAACGCCGCCATCACCGCCGCCAGCTCCGCTTCGCTAAAGCCGTATTTGGCATCATCCACGCCAAGGCCAAAACGCGTTTGCAGCGCCTCATACAGCGCCGGAACGTCCGCTAAATCGAGCTTTTCGACGACGTGGTTTTTATCCCAATGGGTAAAGTGGAAATTGGTCAGCGTCATTTTGCCGCCGTCCGGCAAGTGGCGGCACATCAGCAGATGATGGCGGAAGTGCGACTGCGGCCAGTGCGCCGACCAGAAGTTGCCCATCACATAGTCGGAAGCGTACTGGCGACCTAAATCAAAATGGTACATCGACTGCCAGTGACCGTGATGGCTGAACTGCAACGCCCACTCTTCTCCTTCGTAAATCAGGCGATATTCGCCGTGCGGGGTGGATTGTTCTATATCCGCCAGCAGCTTAATCGGCGCGGTCAGCGTCTGGCCGCCGAAACCAACGTCGGCAATCCAGCGTTCCCCCTCCACCTCCACCAGCAGCAGCCGATGGGTACGCGGCGGCATATGCGGCGGATTGGCCAGCACCACACGCCCCAGAAGGCTGCGCACGGTAAAGCCGATCTCGCGCAGCGCTCTTTCCAGCAGGCCGTTTTGCTCGAAGCAGTAGCCGCCGCGACGACCGTGAATCAGCTTCTCTTCGAGGGTGCGATCGTCGAGATGTATCTCTCTGGGCAGCAGCACATCCAGATTTTCAAAGGGGATCGCGCCGTTATGGTGAATATGCAGTTCGCGCAGGGTGTGAAGTGAAACGTCCGGGGTGCCCGTCCAGCCCAGACGAGAAAAATAGGCGCTTAAAAAGGGACTCATCAATGCCTCCAGCAATCGGTGTCCGACATTTATAGCCTGTTTTTCCCGCCTGACCAGCTATTTTGTGCGATCGTATTTATCCGCGCGTGCCCCGCTGCATCAGCGCCAGCGCGCAGAGCATCAGTCCCAGACCGGTAAAGAGCGTCAGCGATGCCATTGCCATTCCCTCTCCCGCCGAGCCCTGCTCAAACTGGCGCCAGATAAACACCGAGACGGTTTGCGTCCCGGCCGGCGCAAGCAGCAACGAGGTCACCAGCTCGCGGGAGGCAACGGCGAACACCATCAGCATCGCCGCCAGCAGCGCCGGGAAGACCAGCGGCAGAACGATCAGACGCAGCGCCTGTAGGGCCGTCGCCCCATGTACCCTTGCCGCAGGCTCAAGATTATTGCCAAGCTGGCGCAGCGCGCTGCCGACGTAGCGTACCGGCCAGGGTAGCAGGAGACAACTGTAGGAGAGCAGCAGCATAAACCAGCTGTTGTAGGGGGAAAGCGGCCAGAACGGCTGATTCCACAACAGAATCAACCCGACGCCCACCACCACGCCCGGCAGCGCCGCCGGCAGCAGCGATAAGGCATCGACTATCGCGCTCCCCTTGATTTTTTGCACCACAACCAGCCAGGCGGCGAGCAGCCCCACCAGCCCAACAACCCCAGCCGAAGCCAGCGCCAGCGAAAGGCTGGTTGCCAGTGCCGACAGCGCGTCGCCCTGCTGAGCAAACAGCGCGGCAAAATGGCGAAGGGTAACGTTGTCAGCGTGGATACCGCCCGACAGCGTGCTCATCAGGCTGGTCAGCACCATCGACGCGCCCGGCATCACCACCGCCAGCCCCCCGACGCCCGCCATCACTAGCACCGCCGGAAGCGCCAGCCAGCCCAACTCCGCCCCGCTATTCTCTCCCGGCTTGCCGGTGACGCTGGTGACCTCTTTATCGCCAGTCAGCCGTTTTTGCAGCCACCAGGCCAGCAGCGCCACCGCGATCAGCAGCAGCGAAAGCAGCGACGCGCCGGGCAGATCGACAGGCCAGTCGGCGAGCTTTTTCTCAATGCCTACGGTCAGCATGACCAGCCCTGCCCGCGATCCCAGGGCCGCCGGAACGCCGTACTCTTCAATGGCCAGGGTAAACGCCAGCAGCATCCCCGCCGCCAGAGCCGGAGAAAGCATCGGCAGCGTGATGTGCCAGAACGCTCGCCAGGCGCTGGCGCCGTGCACCCGGGCGACAATCGCCAGCCGCTGACCGCTGGCCAACAGGCTGCGCGAGACGGCAAAGTAGACCACCGGAAAGATATTGAGGGTCATCACCAGCACGATCCCAATGCGGCTAAAAAGCAGATCGTTAAGATCCCAGCCGGTCAGTTGCTGGAGATAGCCATGACTTTGCAGCATCAGCATCCACGACAGCGCGGCAATATAGGGCGGCGTCAGAAACGGGATCAGAAAGAGCAGATCCCACAGCCGCGGCAGCGGGATAGTAAACAATCCCCGCAAGACGCCCAGCGGTAGACCGATAACCACGCTCATCAGCGCCACGCCGCAGGCCACCCACAGGGTACCGCCGAGCATCGTCGGCAGCTGCGGGTCGGCAATCAGCGTTGATACACCGCTAAACGCGCCGCCCAGCGAACCGGCGCTAAAGTGGGGAAAAATTGCCTGGAGGACAATAAACAGCAGCGGCAACGCCACCAGCACCAGCAGCGCCGCCAGCGTGCCCGCTGAAATAAGTCTCTGTTTCACGGTATATTCCTGGATACGATCTTACCCGGCTCGCGCTGCGCTTAGCCGGGCTACGGGTCACAGCCGTCTGCGGTCCGGTAGCCCGGACAGGCGCGCCAGCGCCGCCTCCGGGGAATGTGCCCGGGCTGATGCCCAGGCGTTGCCTCTTCCCGGCTCGCGCTACGCTTAGCCGGGCTACGAGGTCACAGCCGTCTGCGGTCCGGTAGCCCGGACAGGCGCGTCAGCGCCGCCTCCGGGGAATGTGCCCGGGCTGATGCCCTGGCGTTGCGTCTTCCCGGCTCGCGCTGCGCTTAGCCGGGCTACGGGGTCACAGCCGTCTGCGGTCCGGTAGCCCGGACAGGCGCGCCAGCGCCGCCTCCGGGGAATGTGCCCGGGCTGATGCCCAGGCGTTGCCTCTTCCCGGCTCGCGCTGCGCTTAGCCGGGCTACGGGGTCACAGCCGTCTGCGGTCCGGTAGCCCGGACAGGCGCGCCAGCGCCGCCTCCGGGGAATGTGCCCGAGCCAACTTTCGAAGCCCGGGGGAAAAGTCGGTTTACTGGGCGAAAAGCGTATTAAAGCGGGAAAGCACCGCGCTACGTTCGCTATTGCCATCGCCTGCGGTCGGCAGAATTTTCAGCTCGTTGAGCAGCGGGCGCTTCGCCGGAATATCGCTGCGGGCGGGCATAAGCCAGGCGTCGGCGACCAGCGCCTGGCCTTCCGGCGACAGCACATAATCAACGAAGGCTTTTGCGTCGTCAGCATGCTGGCTGGTTTTGAGGATCATCATCGGCCGCGGTGCAATGACCGTGCCGCTGGCCGGGAAAATCACCTTTAGCGATTCGCCCTGATGGATATTGCCGTAAGAGACATAATCAACCGCGCCGAATACCGCCGCTTTCGCCCCCTGCATCACCGGCGTTACCGCCTGGGCGTTCGGCCCGCTGACCACCATGTCATTCTTCTTTAACGCATCAAACAGCGCCCAGGCTTTATCGCCCATGCCATTCTGTAACCCGATCAGCAAATCCAGCGACGCGCCGGAAAGTGCCGGGTCCGGCGTCGTCACTTTGTCTTTGAACGCCGCTTCGGTCAGGTCGCGCCACTCTTTCGGCTCCGGGGTGCCGCTTTTGGTATTCCAGACGATCCCCAGGGCCGAAATACCCTGAGCAACGTAATCGGTGGATTTCAGGTTCGCCGGGACCTTATCGGCATTGGCGCTCTGATACGGCAGCAGCCAGCCGCGGTGATGCAAATCTTCCGCCGTATCCCACGAGGCGGAAATCAGCACATCCGCCTGCGGGTTAGCCTGCTCGGCCTCGAGACGCGCCATCACCTTACCGGTGGTGGCCTGGAAAATATTCACCTTAACGCCGGTTTTCTTCTCATAGCCGCTGGCAAGGTTTTTCGCCAGCGAGCCCGGCCCGGCGGTGTAGACGGTGAGCGCCTGGGCGCTGGAGATCGTGGTGGCGGACAACATCATCGCGAGCGCGGCTCCTTTGGTAACGGTGATAACGGTTTTCATACGGATTCCCCTGAGGTTGAAGTCACGTCGCGGACGGCGGCAATGCAGCCCGCAGATAAATGAATAATTTTGTCGGCCAGCAGTTCGGCTTCGCGACGGTCGTGGGTGACGTAGACAGCAGTGATGCCCAGCTGGCGCAGCAGGCGGCTCATTTCGAGGCACAGCGACTCGCGCAGCTCGCTGTCGAGATTGGAGAGCGGCTCATCGAACAGCAGCACGCGCGGTTCTGCGACGATGGCGCGGGCCAGCGCAACGCGCTGCTGCTGACCGCCGGAAAGACCCGACGGTTTGCGGTCGGCGAAGCCGCTGAGACCGACCATCGCCAGCGCCTCCTCGACCCGTTGCTGTCGCTGCTGACGCCCGACGCCGCGCATACGCAGCGGGAAAGCCACGTTCTGCGCCGCCGTCATGTGCGGCCACAGAGCGTAATCCTGAAAGACCATGCCGAGATCGCGCTGCTCCGGCGGCAAGCCCCAGCCGGTTTTCGCCACCAGGCGATCGCCAAAGTGAATGCTGCCGCTGGCGGGTACGGTTAATCCGGCGAGCAGGCGCAGCAGCGTGCTTTTACCGCAGCCAGAAGGCCCCAGCAGCGCAACAATGCTGCCCGCATCGATATGCAGATCAATCTGATTAAGCACGGTGTGGGCGCCGAAGGCGAAAGAAACGCCGTCGAGTTTAATGCTGGTAAGCGCGCGCATTATCGCCCTCCCGTCGGGAAAGCGAGGCTCTGCCCGCGGTCAACATCCGCCGGCGCGCGCTCACCTGAGACAAATTCAGGGGAGCTAACATATTGTTATCCTCTTTGGGACTTAGTGACGCCGACTATAGGGACCCTCGATGACGTATTGATTACATTTTCATTGCGGATTAACGTGTTGTCTGGCATCAGACCCATTTACCAAGGAACGCATATGAGCCGTTTTCGCCACGTGGAACTTCAGTACGCCAGTCGCCTGCTCAACCATGGCCCAACAATTTTGATAACCAGCTATGACGCCCACTCTCAACGCCGTAACGTCATGGCCGCCGCTTGGTCGATGCCAGTGGAGTTCGCTCCGCCGAGGCTGGCCATCGTGGTAGATAAAAGCGCCTGGACGCGGGAAATTATTGAGCGCAACGGCGCATTTGGCATCGTCGTTCCCGGCGTCGAGGCCGCCAGTTGGACCTACGCGGTCGGCAGCATCAGCGGACGCGATGAGGATAAATTTAACGCTTACGGCATCCCGGTCGTGCAAGGTCCGGAGCTGGGCTTGCCGCTGATTGAAGAGAAGTGTCTTGCATGGATGGAGTGCCGACTGCTGCCGGCAACGGCGGCTCAGGAGCAGTACGATACGCTGTTTGGCGAAGTGGTTTCCGCCGCCGCCGATGAGCGCGCGTTCGTCAGCGGACGCTGGCAGTTCGACGACGATAAGATCAATACCCTCCATCATCTCGGCACCGGCAACTTTGTTGCCAGCGGCCGCCACGTCCGCGCCAATACCCCGGAAGAATAGCCCCCGCTCGCCTCCGGGGCAATTCTTCACCACCCTGCGCGTCTCTCCCGGGGGCGGCGCACAGCGCCTTGCCCGGGCTACCGGACCGCAGACCGCTGAGGGCGCGTAGCCCGGACAGATGCGCAGCATCGCCTCCGGGAGGTGAGCTAGCGCAGCAAACGCCGCCGGTCTTCGCTGGGCGTCAGGCCAAAGACCTTTTTATATAAGGTGGTAAAGTGGTTGCTGTTGGCAAAACCGCATAAATAAGCCACTTCGGTAATCGTCATATCGGTCTCGCGTAATTTGACGCGCGCCGAAACTAAGCGCAGACGCTTTAAATAATTATCCGGCGTCAATCCCGTCGCCTCTTTAATATGGCGAAAAGCGGTCCGCGTGGTCAGGTGGAATTTCTCCGCCAGCTGCGGCCAGTTATGTTCTTCAAAACAGTGCTCCTGTAGCCAGGTCAGCAATTTATGCAGCTTATATTTGGTGGTGCTATATTCGGCTTCGGTTTCCGCATGCAGAATCGTCGTCACCAGCTGGAAAAAGGCGGCTTCGCGCAGGGCAATATTTTGCCCCCGCCGCAGCTCGGCAGAAAATATTTTATCTACCAGTTCCTTGCAGATATGGCGGGTATCCGGCGCCAGCCAGCCGTAGCAGGAAGCCTTTCGTGCGGAGAACGTCTGCAATAAGGTGTCGAGAGGCTGTAAATAATGAAATTCTACCAGTGGGTTAATTAATACGTTAATTAACTTAAGCGTTCCCAGCTCATCATAATAGTGAACATCGCCCGGCTGAACGTAAAAAACGTCGCCCTGCTGTATATATAATGGCCGGCCATTAATAACGTGTAAGCCGTGTCCTTCTTCAACGATCACCAGTTCAGCAAACTCGTGACTATGTTCATGGCTATTATCTTCCGGATCGCTGGCGTACATTCCCAGCTTATCCTGCGGATGGGTGAAATAATACTCAACGGTTAGCATCATCGATCGGGTCCAAAACGGCATACGGCGCAGGGGCAAGATAATGCATTTAACCGGCCGCCACGAGCAAGATTTATGGAATTGTGATCGGCGACCCGCTCATCTCATTATCAGTGCCATTTTGCCAGATGCATTGGCATTGCCAGAGTGGTTGCCGCGGGCGGCGGCGTCTTATGCTGCGGACAAATCAACACAGAGGACGCAGTATGTCACAGGCAATTCAGCATAATTCTCAGGTCATGATGACCCGCCACCCGAAATTTTTACGTACCGCCGAGGCGCTCCGGCCCGCGCTGAGTCGTCAGGCACACCCGCCGATCGCGGTAGTCGAAGCCCACGCCGACGCCGCGGCGCTCTTCGGCTGGCGAGCCGAGCCGGTGAGCACCCTGGCCGCGTTTTACCAGCGCGAGTTGAGCAGCGGCGATAGCGTCATTATTGATTTTGGCAGCCACTACGTTGGCTACCTGCATTTTCTCTGCCAGAGCGCCGGGAGTCCGCCGGACGCTCCGGCCCATCTGCAGTTGACCTTCGGCGAAACGCTGAGCGAAGTGTGCGAACCGTTCAGCGACTATCAGGGCTGGCTCAGCAGTAGCTGGCTGCAGCAGCAGGATCTGTGGCTTGATGTCCTGCCCGCCGAAATTGACCTGCCGCGCCGCTACTGCTTCCGCTATCTGAAGGTGGAGGTCAAAGCCGTTTCGCGCAAGTTTCGCCTGCAGTTCACGCAGGTTGAGGTTAACGCGGTCACCTCGGCCAGCGGCGCATGCCCGGCGGCGACAACCTCCGACCCGCAGCTCCGGGCCATCGATAACGTTGCCGTGCTGACCCTGCAAAACTGCATGCAGGAAGTGTTTGAAGATGGCCCCAAACGCGACCGCCGCCTGTGGCTCGGCGATTTACGTCTGCAGGCGCTGGTCAACGATGTCACCTTCGCACGCCACGCTCTGGTGCGCCGCTGCCTGTACCTTTTTGCCGGGCATACTCGCGAGGACGGCATGGTATCGGCCAACGTGTTCGTGCAGCCGGATGTCATTGCGGACGATACCTTTCTTTTTGATTATTCATTGTTTTTTGTCGACGTCCTCTACAACTATCTGCAAAGCGCGGAGGATATGGCCACGGCCCGCGAGCTGTGGCCCACGGCGCGTCGTCAGGTAGAACTGGCGCTGACCCGCTGCGACGCCTCCGGCGTTGTGCGCGATAGCGACGACTGGTGGGTGTTTATCGACTGGCAGGCGTCGCTGAATAAACAGGCGGCGGCGCAGGGGGTACTGATTTACTGCCTGCAGCGCGCTATCTGGCTGGCGGAGCGTTTCGAACCTGAACAGGCCGCAAGCTATCGCCAACGTTTACAGCAGCTCAAAGCGGCGGCCCTCGATGCGTTATGGGACCCGCAGCAGGGCTTTTACGTCAGCGGCGCCCGGCGGCAGGTCTCCTGGGCATCGCAAATCTGGCTGGTGCTGGCGGAAGTCGGCACGCCGCAGCAGCGCCGGGAGATCATGCGCAACCTGGAGAAAAATCCCCCCGCGGTCGCCATGAACACACCCTACCTGCGTCATCACTATATCGCCGCCCTTCTGCAGTGCGGGCTGCGCGACGAGGCAATTGCGCAGATCAAAGCCTACTGGGGAGCCATGGTCGACTACGGCGCCGATACCTTCTGGGAAATCTTCGACCCGGCGCATCCTGATTTTTCCCCTTATGGCAGCAAACTGATAAACAGTTATTGCCATGCGTGGAGCTGCACCCCGGCCTGGTTTATTCGCCAGTACGGACTTTAACAACAACGATAAGCGAGTGTATTTTTATGGCAGAAACAACCTTTACCCTGTGGCGGCAGCGCCTTGGCTATGGCATCGCCGACCTCTCCTGCAACCTCGTGTGGCAGATGATCTCTCTTTATCTGATGTTCTTTTACACCGACGTGATGGGCCTGCCCGCCTATTACGTTGGCCTGATGTTTCTCGTGACGCGTCTGGTGGATGGCGTTGCCGACGTGCTGATGGGGCTGGTTATCGACAATACCGCCACCCGCTGGGGACGCTGTCGTCCGTATCTGCTTATTGGCGCGATCCCTTTCGGATTGCTGTGTATTCTGGCCTTCTACGTGCCGGATTTCGGCACCATCGGTAAGCTGATCTACGCTTTTGTCACCTATCTGTGCCTGTCGTTTCTCTATACCATCGTCAACATTCCGTTCTGCGCCATGCTGCCATTTCTGACGAACGACTCGCGGGAACGCACCACGCTGTCGGCGGTGCGTATTCTGCTCGGTTCGCTCGGCGCGACCATCGTCGCGGTCGCCACTCTGCCGCTGGTTGGCGCGCTGGGGAAAGGCAATCAGCAGCACGGCTTCTTCTACACGGCGGTGGTTTTCGGCGTTATTGCCACCTTCTTCCTGCTGGTGAGCTTCCGGAACGTTAAGGAAAATATCAGCATTACGCAGGAGCGCATGACCTTAAAACGCGCCTGGGTCAGCCTGCGCGCCAACCGGCCGTGGTTCGTCTTCGCCATCAATATTTTCCTGATGTGGGGCGCGTTTTTCTTCCAGACCGGGGCGCTGGTCTACTTTTTCCATTATTACGTCGGCAATAACGATCTCACGGCGATCGTCGCCGGGATCTCTACCTTCGTGCCTCTGCTGGGTACCCTCACCGTGCCGCTGCTCGCCAGCCGGATGAAAAAGCGCCACGTTTATCTGGTCGCCAGCGCGATCAACCTGGTCGGCATGGGCATGATGATGGCGGCAGGCGTTAACAGCTGGGGCCTGATTGCCGGTGCGGTGGTGCTATCGCTTGGCGCCGGACAGCGCACGGCAATTTACTTCTCCATGCAGGCCGATCCGGTGGATTACGGGGTGTGGAAAACCGGCATCAATACCGCCGGCATCTTAACCTCTATCAACGGCTTTCTTGGCAAAGTGGCTATGGCGGGCGCGGGCGCTATTACCGGGGTACTGCTCTCATCCGGCGGCTATATCGCCAATCAGGCCCAAAGCGACGGCGCGATGCTGGCGATAAAAGCCTGCTACCTCTATATCCCGGCGCTGCTGATTGTCGCCTCAATGCTGTGGATTGGCCGCTTCTATCGCCTCGACGACCAGTATGAACAGATCCGCGCCGACCTTGATGCCGGACGCCGCGCGCCGTCGGACACATCTTCAGTCGCCGGAGAAAACCACGCCCTGTAAGGCGCAGCACACCCTTCATACCTCTGAAAAAAATAAGGATTAATATGCGTATCTCTTTGATTAGCGCGGCGGTTTGCTGCGCCCTTTTTTCGGCTTACGGCGCAAATGCGGCTCCGCTCACCGTCGAACAACGGCTGGCGCTGCTGGAGGCCCGGCTTAATCATGCGGAGCAGGAGGCCGGAGAGGCTAAACGTCGGGCGCAGCAGGCGGAGCTGCGCACCAGCGCGGCAGAACAGCGTGCGGCGGCGGCGGAAAAACAGGTGCAGACGTTAAGCCAGCGCACCGATGCCACGGAGCAAAAGCAGCAGGCTGCCGACAAACAGCTGGCGAAAACCCGCCTTACCGACGGCTTTGAATTTAACGCCTACGCCCGCTCCGGAATGCTGGTCAACAGCCACGGCAAAGGCGCGCGCGGCGGCCCGGGGATCTCGCCGGCCAGTTCGCTCAACGGTGACGCCCACGTTGGCCGTCTCGGTAATGAGAAAGATAACTACGTGGAGCTCAGCTTCGGCAAAAAAATGACCTTCAGCGACGGGTCGTGGGCGCACTTTAAAACCATGCTTGCCGACGGCGCGACCAACCCGGATCCGTGGGTGCAGGATAACGACAGCCACCATCTGAACGTGCGCCAGCTGTACGTCGAGATGGGTAATTTCGCCGATTTTTCCGGGCCGTTCAGGAGCGCCTCCATCTGGGCGGGCAAGCGTTTCGACCGCGATAACTTCGATATCCACTTTACCGATAGCGATATTATGTTCCTCGGCGGTACAGGCGGCGGGATCAATGACGTCAACTGGAACAGTACGCTGCGCGGCGATTACTCGGTCTATGCGCGCAGCTTTGGCGATCTGGGCAGCGATAACTATCAGGATAACGATATACAAAACCTGATGTTTACCGCCAACCACTTCTGGAACAACTGGCAGCTGATGACCACGGCGATGACCGCCCAGGGTAACGATGACCTGAAAGATACGACGTCGACGACCGGCAGCTACGCCCTGCGCAGCGATAATACGGCGAAAAACGGCTACTACGCGATGCTGGCGTATCACGACAAGCAGCGGTTTTATGGCCTGGCGCCGGGCGTATCGGAGAGCGCCCTGCAGTACGGCGGCGGGCTGGGCGCCGAAGCGCGGCAGCCGGGCAGCGACGGCGATCTTACCGAAAACGCCAAATCTCTGCGCTTTGCGTCATACGGTATTTTGCCGCTGGGGAAAAACTGGCAGCTTGCGCCATCGGTTATCGCCCAGCATAGCGAAGACCGCTATCGCGACGGGGACCGCTACGATTGGGCAACCTTCAACCTGCGGGTTTCCCAGGGGATCACCCGCAACTTCGCCCTGCTGTACGAGGCGTCCTGGCAATATATGGACCTGAATCCCAACGGCCGAACCTATCGCTACGACAGCGGCGTGCATCAATACCAGGCGGTGAGCGGCGATTTTTACAAGCTGACCTTCGCCCCGACGTTTAAAGTGGGCGATGTATTGGATATTAAAGCGCGGCCGGAGATACGTTTCTTTGTTACGTGGATGAACTGGGATAAAGATCTGGATCGCTACGCGATCAACGATGATTTCGGCAGTAAAGGCTTTACCGCCGGGGGAAACTGGAACTTCGGCGTGCAGACGGAGATTTGGTTCTAATACAGCAGCCCACGCGCTTCTTCCCGGGGGCGGCGCAGAGCGCCTGCCCGGGCTACCGGACCGCAGATCGCCGGGAACGCGTAGCCCGGACAGATGCGCAGCATCGCCTCCGGGAAAGAAACCGGGTTACATGCTATAGCCCGGTTTCTTAATCAACTGTTCCATCTGCGGGGCGATTTCGCTGTCCCACACCTGCTGCCAGTCGCTCGGCTCAACCTGCTTCAGGGCCACGCTCACTGAACTCTCTTTGCTGTTGAGGTGGCGAATCAACACCTCGGTAATATCGGCGGCCAGCGCCGCTTTTTGTTCATCATTCAGGTCGCGGGGAAAACATTTAATATCAACGTGCGGCATAGCAGGCTCCTTTATTGTCTGGACGATAAAACTAGCATAACCCGCGTCATGCGGATCGCTTTTTGTACTTTAAATCAGCTCGTTGCGGCGCAGAACGGCTTCGAGTTTGGGATGTCGATACACCGCATCCGCCACGGCGACGAATTTTGGCGTCTGCGCCGCAAACCACTCCCGGCGCGGGCCCCAGGCGCACATCGCCGCAATATAGCAGTCCAGCAGGGTTATTTCCGTCCCCAGCGCATACGGCGCGGCGGCAAGCTGCTCCTCCAGCCACAGATAGAGCGATTTGCGATAGCTGATGCAGCTTTCCCGCAGCTGGTCTGGCGCATCGGCGGCCCAGCGCTCCGGGTAATCCGCAAAGGTAAAGGTGGGATAGACGTTCGCCACCAGCCAGATGAGCAGACGCTGAAAGGCATGCCGCTGCGGCGATCCCGGCGCCGGAGCCAGATCCGGTCGAACGTCGAGGATCATCAGGGCAATCGCCGCGGTTTCGGTCATCACGCTGCCATCTGCAAGCGTCAGGGTCGGCACCTGACACAGCGGGTTGATCTTTTTGAGGCGGTCGCGCTGCGGGCCCGGCTGGTCAAAGCCCTCAACGTTAACAAAATGGTACGGGATATCGGCCAGCGTCAGCATCAGTTCGCTAATTGTTGAGCCCCAGCCGGGTACGCCATAGACGGTGATCATATTCTGCGCCCTCGATGAATTTGCCGCTCAGGAACAGAGCGGCGACGGGTTTAGCAATTTTGCAGTATAGATTTGATTACGCCATGCCGCTATTGAGGCCCCCTCGCACATGCGAAACGGCAGAGCTACGCCGACTCGCGCGCCACCAGGTGAAAGCCGATATCAATAATCGCTTCCCCTTCTTCTCCGCCTTCTATGCGGTCGGCAAGCAGCGTGGCCGCCTGCTCGCCGATGGCATGACGGTCGACGCTGACGGTGGTGATGGCCGGACGGTTGCTGGCGGCGAAGTCCAGATCGCCAAAACCGATCACCGCCAGATCCTGCGGCACGCGCAGCCCCCGGCTTTCGGCTTCCATAATCGCCCCCTGGGCAAGGGTATCGGAGCTGCAGACGATAACGTCAAACTCGCCGCCGGCGAGCAGCTCGGCCAGCCCGCGACGCCCCAGCGCCAGCGATGCCGGAAGCGGCACCTCGACCTGCGGCGCATCGTCAATGCCGTTTTTGGCCAGCCGGGCGCGGAGCCCCTGCTTTCGCAACGTCGCGCGCGCATCGCCAGCCCACAGCAGACCCGGGCGGCGGTAGCCTTTTTCCAGTAGGTACTCGCCAATGGTTTCGCCGACTTTTTCATGCGAAAAACCGACCAGCATATCCAGCGGCGTCGGGGTGAGATCCCAGATTTCCACCACCGGCGTGGCGGCGTTGAGGATCGTCTTCTTCAACGCCGGGGCGTGCTGAATGCCGGTCAATACCACGCCATCCGGACGTCGGGAGAGTAAGGTTGCTACCAGCTCGGCTTCGGTCTGTCGGCTGTAGCCCGCCACGCACAGCAGCATATGGTAGCCGCGCGCCGCCAGGGTATCGCTCAGCGCCTGGATGGTATCGACAAACATATTGTTATTGATTTGCGGCACCACCACGGCCACCAGCTTGCTGCGCCTGGAGGCCAGGCCGCCGGCCAGCGCGTTAGGGATATAGCCCGTTGCCTGCACCGCCTGCATCACTTTCTCGACCGTTTTTGGCCTCACCAGCTGCGGCGTATTCAGCGCCCGGCTGACCGTCATCGACGACAATCCGGCGCTACGGGCTACGTCATCCAGCGTCGGCGCGCGCGTCGGTTTTCTGCTTTTCACGACTAAGCCCCTGTGTTGAGTCGTTTTCTGTGGGCATTATTGATGATGGCCCGCGCAATTGCCAGCGCTCACCTCGACATCCTCAATAGAATCAAATACCTGAAACACAAAATGTTATCGCTATCATTTTGATTTGTGATTTTTCACAAACATTTTTGGATCGTGACCTGAGCTGCATAATTTTACCCTTTATAAGCGCTAATTGTGATCGTTTGTACAAATTAAAATCACTGTCGTAGCGCCAGGACAATTTCAGGATTAAAAATGTTAGCGCAAACATTTTATCACTAAAAAGGAACTGACTATGACCTCGAGCGCTAATTCCGAGTCCGTGACCTACGCCAAAGCTTCCGGCGTCAAAACCGCCGCTGAAACCGGCGACCGCATTGAACACGTCAAACTGTCGCTGGCCTTTCTGCCGCTGGCGACCCCCGTTAGCGATGCAAAGGTTCTGACCGGTCGGCAAAAACCGCTTACCGAAGTAGCGATCGTTATCGCGGAAATCCGCTCCCGGGACGGCTTTGAAGGCGTTGGCTTCAGCTATTCCAAGCGTGCGGGCGGCCAGGGCATTTACGCCCACGCCAAAGAGATCGCCGATAATCTGCTCGGCGAAGACCCGAACGATATCGACAAGATCTACACCAAACTGCTGTGGGCCGGCGCATCCGTTGGCCGCAGCGGTATGGCGGTACAGGCCATCTCCCCTCTTGATATTGCGCTGTGGGATATGAAAGCCAAACGCGCCGGACTACCGCTGGCGAAACTGCTCGGCGCGCACCGCGATTCCGTTCAGTGCTACAACACCTCCGGCGGCTTTCTGCATACGCCGCTGGATCAGGTGTTAAAAAACGTGGCTATCTCCCGTGAGAACGGGATTGGCGGGATTAAGCTGAAGGTCGGTCAGCCGAATACCGCCGAAGATATTCGTCGCCTGACGGCGGTGCGTGAGGTGCTGGGCGATGACTTCCCGCTGATGGTGGACGCCAACCAGCAGTGGGATCGCGAAACCGCCATCCGCATGGGGCGCAAAATGGAGCAGTTCAATCTGGTCTGGATTGAAGAGCCTCTTGACGCCTACGATGTAGAAGGCCACGCGCAGCTCGCCGCCGCGCTGGATACGCCGATTGCCACCGGCGAGATGCTGACCAGCTTCCGCGAACATGAGCAGCTTATCCTCGGCAACGCCAGCGACTTTGTCCAGCCGGATGCGCCGCGCGTCGGCGGGATCTCCCCGTTCCTGAAGATTATGGATCTGGCGGCGAAGCACGGTCGCAAGCTGGCCCCGCACTTTGCGATGGAGGTACACCTGCATCTTGCCGCCGCCTACCCGCTCGAGCCGTGGCTGGAGCACTTCGAGTGGCTGAACCCGCTGTTTAACGAACAGCTGGAGCTGCGCGACGGGCGGATGTGGGTTTCCGAACGCCACGGTCTGGGCTTTACCCTGAGCGAACAGGCCCGCCGCTGGACCCAGCAAAGCTGCGAGTTTGGTAAACGCCCTTAACCGAATTCCCCGGATGGCGGCACAAGGGCTACAGGCCCCTTAACCCGGGCAAGGCGCGCCAAGCGCCGCCCCAGGGAGAATATCGCGTTTTCCCGGAGGCGATGCGGCGCATCTGTCCAGGCTACCGGTCCGCAGATGACTGAAAACCTGTAGCCCTGCCGGGGAAATACCTCTTATTGACTGTACCCACAATAAACAACCCTGCAAAGGAGTTGAATATGACTACCCCCTTAAAACGCAGCAACGTGCGTTACGGCATATTACTGTTTTTATTTCTGGCTACCGTATTTAATTATGCCGACCGGGCAACGCTGTCCGTCGTCGCGCCTATTATGAGCAAAGAGCTAGGCTTTGATCCCGAGGCGATGGGGCTGGCCTTTTCAGTTTTTGGTATCTCCTACGTCATTATGCAAATACCCGGCGGCTGGCTGCTGGATAAATATGGTTCGCGGCTGGTCTACGGCTGCGCGCTGATTGGCTGGTCGATCGTCACCATGTTTCAGGGAACGATCTATCTGTTCGCCAGCCCATTGATCGTACTGGTGATTCTGCGCCTGATGATGGGCGCGATTGAAGCCCCCGCCTTCCCCGCTAACAGCCGTCTCAGCGTACAGTGGTTTCCCAATAAAGAGCGCGGATTCGTCACCTCGGTCTATCAGGCCGCGCAGTATATTTCCCTGGGAATTATTACGCCGCTAATGACGATTATTCTGCATAATTTAAGCTGGCACTACGTATTTTATTATATTGGCGCTATCGGCGTGGTGCTGGGAATATTCTGGCTGGTAAAAGTAAGAGATCCCTCTCATCATCCAAAAATTAACCAACAGGAGCTCGACTATATTCGCGAAGGCGGCGGCGAGCCGGAATTAGGGACGAAAAAAACGCAGCAGAAATTAACCCTCGCGCAGATTAAAAGCGTCTGCGTTAATCGCATGATGATCGGCGTGTATATCGGCCAGTTCTGCGTAACGTCCATTACCTGGTTCTTCCTGACGTGGTTTCCCACCTATCTCTACCAGGCCAAAGGTATGTCGATCCTCAAGGTCGGTTTTGTCGCCAGTATCCCGGCCATTGCCGGATTTATCGGCGGACTGCTCGGTGGGGTATTCTCAGACTGGCTGCTCAAACGCGGCTACAGCCTGACGACCGCCCGCAAGCTGCCGGTGATCTGCGGCATGCTGCTCTCCTGCGTGATTGTCGTCGCCAACTACACCACCTCGGAAGTGGTGGTGATCGCCGCCATGAGCCTGGCCTTCTTTGCTAAAGGTTTCGGTAACCTCGGCTGGTGCGTGCTGAGCGACACCTCGCCGAAGGAAATGCTGGGAATTGCCGGCGGGGTGTTCAACATGTGCGGCAACCTGGCGAGTATTATCACGCCGCTGGTTATCGGCGTGATCCTCGCTAATACCCACTCCTTTGATTACGCCATCCTGTACGTCGGTTCCATGGGCGTGCTGGGCCTGTTCTCCTATCTGTTTATCGTCGGGCCGCTGGATCGTTTGACGCTAACCCCTCGCGCCGCCTGATTTAAAACCCTGGCGAGCATTCGCCTCCGCTGTTTCGCATCACACTCCTGCGAAACAGCGGTTTTTTAGTAGGTTATCCCCGGCGGATTCACTTCCGATTGCGTCACCTCTTCGCCCTGCTCCCCCCAGCGCGCCAGCACTTTCTGATACTCGCCGCGAGCAATCGCGCCGTTCAGCGCCGCCTGCAGCGCCGGAGCCAGGCCGTTGCCCTTTTTGGTCGTGGTGGCAACGTACGCTTTTTTCGGCCCCAGGCCGACGACTTTGGTTTTGCCGCTGAGCGCCGCTTTATAGGCCGCCACCGACTGCGGCCCAAAGAACACGTCCGCGCGACCGGACTGAATATAAAGGTTGCCCGAGGCGTCATCGGTCAGGTAGACCGGCAGCGCGGGTTGCCGCCCGGCGGCTTCGTTTTCGGCGTTCCAGCCGAGCAAAATCCGCTCCTGGTTAGTCCCGGACCCGACGATCACTTTTTTACCCGCGAGATCCGCCGGACCGCTCACGCGGGCGATATCGCTGGTTGATTTCACGGAAAAGGCCAGAGAGTCAACGCGATAGGTGGCAAAATCAAACTTCTCTTTCCGCTGCTCGGTCACCGCAATATTGACCAGCGCGACGTCGTAGCGTCCGGAAGTAATCCCCAGCGGCCAGTCCTCCCAGGCGGTGGGCACCAGCTTTAGCTTCAGCCCGAGGCTGCCGGCCAGCAGCCAGGCAATATCCGGGTCGCTGCCGATACGCGTGCGGTTATCGCTGGCCAACAGCGCCAGCGGCGGCGAATTGAGCGCCGAAATCGCCACCGTTAAGGTACCCGGCTCGACGAAGGCGTAATTTGCCGGGATCTTCGCGATCGCCTGCTCATCGCGGGTCACCGGCAGCGGCTGCTCGTTGGCGCGCAGGTCGATAGCCGCCTGCGATGCCGCAGATAAAGAGAGTAGTGTCAGGGCCAAAAGTCCGTTTCTCATGCCGCTAATACCCTCGATAAGAACTGCCGCGTACGCGGATGCTGCGGTTGGTTCAGCACGGCGTCGCTGCTGCCCTGCTCGACTATCTTGCCGTCGACCATAAACACCACCCGGTCCGCCACCTCTTTCGCAAAACCGATTTCATGGGTGACCACCACCAGCGTGGTGCCGGAGCGCGCCAGCTTTTTAATCACGTCCAGCACTTCCCCCACCAGCTCAGGGTCGAGCGCGGAGGTCGGTTCATCGAACAGCATTACCCGCGGGTTAAGCGCCAGCGCCCGGGCAATAGCGATGCGCTGCTGCTGGCCGCCGGACAGGTGCCGCGACCAGGCGTCGGCTTTATTGCGCAGTCCGACCACGTCCAGCAGTTCATACGCCCGCGCGATCGCCTCTTTGCGGGTCGCCTGCTTATGGGCGATGGGGGCTTCAATCAGATTTTCCAGCACCGTCAGATGCGGGAACAGGTTGAAGTTCTGAAATACGTAGCCGACGTTAACCCGCTGGCGGAGGATCTCTTTCTCTTTCAGCTCGTAGAGCTTGTCGCCTTTACGGCGATAGCCGATATAGTCGCCATCGATCTGAATAAAGCCTTCATCCACGCGCTCCAGATGATTAATCGCCCGCAGCAGCGTCGATTTTCCCGAACCGGACGGCCCGAGGATCACCGTCACCGTGCCGGGTTCGATTTCCAGCGATACGTCATCAAGCGCTTTATGGCGGCCAAAATATTTGCTGACGCCGGTGATGGAGATATGGCCGTTACGAGAGTTGGGCATGGGCGGACTCCTGGGGTTGTGGGCGACGAATGGACTCAACGCGGCGGCTGCTGCGGGCGCTATTGACCGCCGAGCGGCGTTCGCTGCGGGCCAGTCCGCGCTCGACCAGATACTGGATCAGCGACAGCACGCTGGTGATCGCCAGATACCAGGCGGCGCCGACCATCAGCAGCGGGATCACTTCCTGGGTGCGGTTATAGATCATCTGGATGGTGTAAAACAGCTCCGGCATCGCCAGCACGTAAACCATCGCCGTCCCCTTGGCGAGGCTGATAATTTCGTTAAAGCCCGCCGGTAAAATGGTGCGCAGCGCCTGCGGCAGAATAATGCGCAGGGTCCGACGGCTGGCCGGAAGCCCCAGCGCCGCCGCCGCTTCATACTGCCCGTGATCGACCCCGAGAAAGCCGCCGCGGATAATTTCGGCGGTGTAGGCGCTTTGCACCAGGGTCAGCCCGACAACGGCGGTAGAAAACTGCCCCAGTACGTTGATGGTCTCAAAGCTGGCCCAGCGAATCGCGGTGAACGGAATGCCTATCGCTAGCGTGTCGTAAAGATAGGAGAAGTTGTAGAGAATAATCAGCACCACGATCAGCGGCAGCGAGCGGAACAGCCAGATATAGCCCCAGGCCAGGCTGCTCAGCAGCCATGAACTGGAGAGCCGGGCCAGCGCCAGCAGGCCGCCGAGAATAACGCTCAGCGCCGTCGCCAGCAGGGTCAGCAGCAGCGTCTGCCCGAGACCTTCAAGGATCACCGGGTCAAAGAACCAGCGGGCAAAGACGCGCCACTCCCAGCGCGGGTTAAAGGCGACCGATTGAATCACCACCGCCAGCACCAGCAGCGCCAGCAGCGCGCCTACCGCCCGCAGCGGATAGCGCGCGGGGACAACCTTAATCGTTTCCTGGGTATGCATATTGGCTCCTTAAGCGCTCTGGCTCAGCGCGCTGACCGCCAGCGCTTTCGTAAAGCGCAGTCGACCATCGAACGGCGGCAGGCTGTACTCTTCCGGATCGCGGCTGAGGTCAAACTGCGCCTCGTAGCCCTGGCTCAGGTAGAGCCGCACCGCTTCCGGCTGCCGAAAACCGGTGGTCAGATAGATATGGCTGTAGCCCGCGAGCAGCGCCCGTCGCTCCAGCTCCTGCACCACTTTCGCCGCCAGCCCCTGCTGGCGCAGACGACGATGGGTCCAGATACGTTTGATTTCTGCCGTATGGGAATCTTTCGGTTTGTACGCGCCGGTGGCGATAATTTCCCCTTCGCGCTCCAGCACGATAAACAGCCCCTGCGGCGCCAGATACCATTCAGTCAGCTCGATTTCGGCATCGCGGGAGAAATAGTCGCCGTAGCGCGCGGCGTACTCGCCGAACAGGCCCTCAATAATCGGCTGCAGCTCCGGCGCTTCCGGAGAGACATCGCGGAATAGATCGCTCATCATGCCTCCTGTTAGTCGCCGAGTCCGGCCGGGTTGATTTCCGATTGCGGAATGCTCTCCACGCCTTCCCCCCAGCGGTTCAGCACCTTCGCGTAGTCGCCGCTGCGGATTGCGCCGTTCAGCGCCGTCTGTACCGGTTCTACCAGACCGCTGCCTTTTTTCACCGTCACGGCAATATGCGCCGCCTTTGGCCAGCCGCCGTCAACGCTGCCTACCAGCTTCGTTTTGCCGGTCAGCGCCGCTTTCCACGCGCCGATCACATTGGGGCCGAAGAAGGCGTCGGCGCGCCCGGACTGCAGCGCCAGGGTCTGGGCGGCGTCGTCTTTGGTGTAGACCGGCGTAAACGGCTTCAGCCCCTTCTTGAGATTCTCGGCGTTCCACGCCAGCAAAATGGCTTCCTGATTGGTGCCGGAGCCGACGATAATCCGCAGCCCGGCAATATCTTCCGCTTTTTCAATTTTGCTCAGCGGACTGGTGCTCTTGACGTAAAAACCCAGCGAATCTTTGCGGTAGGTGGCGAAATCAAACTTCTCTTTGCGCTCTTTGGTCACGGTGATATTGCTGACCGCCGCATCATATTTGCCGGAAGCGACGCCGAGCGGCCAGTCCTCCCACGAGGTGGGTACCACATTCAGCTCCAGCCCGAGGCTGTCGGCCACCAGGCGGGCGATATCCACCTCGCTGCCGAGCAGGGTTTTGTTATCGTCAGAAAACACGGTCAGCGGCGGTGAGTTCAGCGCGGCGACCGCGACCGTTAGCTTACCCGGCACCGCCAGGTGGAGACCTTTCGGCAGCTGCGCGATAGCCTGCGGGTTTTTCGCCGTATGAATCGGCGTTTTGTTGGCGTCGAGGCTCACGCCGGTGCCGTTGATCGTGACGTTCTGCGCCCAGGATGACGCACTAACGGCCAGCGCCAGCGCCAGTAATAGCGATTTTTTCTGCGTTTTCTGCATAGCGGGTGTTCTCTATTATTGTTTTTGGAATTGATTCACGGGCTCTGCCAGCCCTAAGCTTTCGCGCAGCGTGGTGCCGGGATATTCCCGGCGGAATAGTCCGCGCTGCTGAAGAATCGGTACCACCTGGTCCACAAAGCGCGGGAAGGTATCCGGCGTACCGCCCTGGATAATAAAACCGTCCGTCGCGCGCTGTTCAAACCACTGCTGCAGACCATCCGCCACCTCTTCAGCGGTTCCGGCAAAGCGCGGTCGCGGGCTGGCCGCCTCCAGCGCCACCTGGCGCAGCGTCAGGCCGCGTTCGCGGGCATTGCGTTTTATCTCGTCGGTGGTGCTGCGAAAGCTGTTCTGCCCGAGGTCGCCGATATCCGGGAACGCCTCATCCAGCGGATACTGAGCAAAGTCGTGATGTTCAAAATAGCGGCCGAGATAATTCAGCGCGTCTTCAATCGACACCAGCGCAGCGGTGGTCTGGTATTGCTGCTCCACATCGTCGGCGCTGTCGCCAACGATGACGCTGACGCCCTGGAAGATATGCAGTTCGCTCTCCCGGCGGCCGTGCGCTGCAAGCTGGCTTTTGACGTCGCGATAAAAGGCCTGCGCCTCCGCCAGCGACTCCTGATGGGTAAAAATAGCGTCTGCGTGGCTGGCGGCTAACTTTTTACCGTCATCGGAGGCGCCCGCCTGAAAGATAATGGGCCGGCCCTGCGGCGTGCGGGCAATATTTAGCGGACCGGCTACTTTAAAGAAATCGCCGTGATGATTAAGCGTGTGCAGCTTGTTTTTATCAAAGAACTGGCCGCTCTCTTTATTACGAATAAACGCGTCCTGCTCCCAGGAGTCCCACAGGCCTTTGACAACCTGCAGATATTCATCGGCAATACGGTAGCGCAGCGCATGATCGGGATGCTGGGCGCGGGAGAAGTTTTTTGCTGAACCTTCCAGCGGCGGGGTGACCACGTTCCAGCCCGCGCGGCCGCCGCTCAGATGATCGAGGCTGGCGAACTGGCGGGCGGTGGTAAAGGGTTCGCTGTAGGAGGTCGACAGGGTACCGACCAGGCCTAAACGCGAAGTTACCGCCGCAAGGGTAGATAATACGGTGAGCGGTTCAAAACGATTTAAAAAATGCGGGATCGATTTTTCATTAATATATAAGCCATCGGCAACAAAAATAAAATCGAGCTTGCCCTCTTCCGCTTTTAACGCCGTCTGCTTGACGAACTCAAAGTTAATACTGGCGTCGGCCAGCGCGGCCGGATGACGCCAGGCCGACATATTTCCCGATGCGCCGTGTAATATAGTACCAATGCGCAGCTGCCGTTGTTCAGACATCGTTAATCCTTAGTCAATGACCCTGAATAATTAAAGTGCTTTTAATGCCTGCTCTGCCAGATCGGCAAAGTAGTGCGCCGCCGGGGCGATTAAACGCTCATCCGGGTTAAACGCCGGATGGTGAAGACCAAATTCGCTGGCGCTGCCGATGCTGACGAACGCGCCGGGAATATGCTGAAGATAAACGGCAAAATCCTCCCCGCCGAGATGGAGATCCGCATGGTGCGTGCGGTAGCCAGACTTATCGGCCACGTCGCTGGCGAAAGCGGCCCAGCGCTCATCATTAACCAGCGCGGTCGGTCCGGCGTACCAGAAGACATCTATCTGCGCGCCGAAGGCGCTGGCGAAGCCGGCGGCAATCTCGCTCACCCGCGCTTTCACCCGCTGCTGGACTTCGCTGCTGTGGGTGCGCAGCGTACCTTCCAGCTCGACGCTTTCCGGCAGGACGTTCCAGGTATTGCCGCCCTGAATCCGCGTGACGCTAAGCACCACGGAATCGAGGGTATTCACTTCGCGGCTGGCGACGCTTTGCAGCAGGGTCACCAGCTGGCTGGCCAGCAGAATGGCGTCCTTCCCTTCATGAGGCCGGGCGGCGTGAGCGCCTTTGCCGGTCACCTTAAACACAAAGCGATCGACGTTGGCGTAAAACGCGCCGCCTCGGGTGGCGAATTCGCCCACCGGCAGCCCCGGTTCATTATGCATACCGAAAATGGCGGAAACGCCCTCCAGCACGCCGGCGCGAATCAGGGTTTTCGCGCCGCCGAAGCTCTCCTCCGCCGGCTGGAACAGAATACGGACGCGTCCCGCCAGCTGCGCTTCGCGTTGTTTCAGCAGTAAGGCCGCGCCAAGGATCACGCTGGTATGAATATCATGCCCGCAGGCGTGCATCACGCCGGCATTCAACGAGCGAAACGGCACGCTGGCCGCCTCTTCGATAGGCAGCGCATCGATATCGGCACGCAGGGCTATCACCTTATCGCCGCTGCCCACTTCGGCAACCGCGCCGGTTTTCAGTTCATAAGGCAGAAGGCTGATGCCGCCGCTCTGCAGCCAGTCGCGAATACGTGCGGTGGTGTCGACCTCCTGCAGCGAGAGCTCGGGGTACTGGTGCAGTTCGCGCCGCCAGCGAATTAACTGTTCGGAAAGGCTCATGGCTGCACCTCCGCGCTCAAATGCGCCCGGGCCAGCAGACGCAGGGAGTTAAGGCGCGCCGCGCCATCGTTAATGGGCGTGTCGATAATAAATTCGTCGATGTTCCAGGCCGACTGCAGGGCATCCAGCTGCGCTTTCACCTGTTCCGGGGTGCCGAACAGCACCGCCGATTCCCGCCGGGCGATGCGCGTCGGCCTGCTGCCCGCCTGACGGGCAAAGGCGGCCGCCTGCGCTTCGCTGCCGACGGTGACCCGCTGGCCGTTTTCCAGCTCAACGCCCCACGTTTCGACGGATTTTGCCAGCTCCGCCGCCGTCGCGGCCTCTTCGGCCACGATGACCTGGACGGCAATAATCGCGTCGCGACGGCTCAGTTCGCGCCAGCGGGTTAACACCTCGCGCAGCAGCTGCTTATCGCCGTTGAGATGGGCGGCGAAGACGAAGTTCCAGTCCAGCTGCGCCGCCAGCTGTGCGCTCTCCAGGCTGGCGCCGAGCAGAAAGCCGTCGGCGCGACGCGGCGGGATCGGCGTTGCGCGGACGCTCTCCTCACCGTCGGTTTCAGTCAGCGACAGCCAGTTGTCGAGCTGCGCCAGCTGGTCGGCAAAACGCCCCTTTTGCTGGGGGTCAAGCCCCTGCTGTAACGCGCGAGTGGAGAGCGGCAGTCCGCCAGGGGCTTTGCCCACGCCCAGATCCACGCGGCCCGGAGCGAGGGAAGCCAGCATATTGAAGTTTTCCGCCACTTTATACGGGCTGTAGTGCTGCAGCATGACGCCGCCGGAGCCAACGCGAATCCTGCGGGTCTGGCCGAGGATCCAGGCAATGGCCAGCTCTGGCGACGGACTGGCGAGCTGGTCAGTATTGTGGTGTTCGGCTATCCAGAAGCGATGATAGCCCCAGGCTTCCGCCTGTTGCGCAAGCGTTAATGTACGCGCCAGCGCCTGGGCAGCCGTTTCTCCGGCTGCCAGCGGGCTTTTATCCAGGATACTGATTCGATAAGACATTTCGCAGGCTCATGTGGATTAACATGTCTGCATTATTAGAAGCGCCCGCGGCTGGTGAGAAACAATTTATTTACATTTACTCTGCCGGAAATTAGATATGCGGTGAGGTAACTGCCCCGGAGGCGATGCTGCGCATCTGCCCGGGCTACGCGTCCTCAGCAATCTGTGGGCCTGTAGCCCGGGCAGGAGCTGTGCAAGCCGGGAAGAAGCCGCAGCAATGCCAAGTTACGGCATATTCCCCGGGTTGCGGCGTAAACGCCTTACCCGGGCTACGGATTACCAGCAATCTGTGGCCCTGTAGCCCGGCTAAGCGCAGCGCAAGCCGGGAAGAAGCCGCAGCAATGCCACGTCACGGCATATTCCCCGGGTTGCGGCGTAAACGCCTTACCCGGGCTACGGGTTACCAGCAATCTGCGGCCCTGTAGCCCGGCTAAGCGCAGCGCAAGCCGGGAAGAAGCCGCAGCAATGCCACGTCACGACACATTCCCCGGGTTGCGGCGTAAACGCCTTACCCGGGCTACGGGTTACCAGCAATCTGTGGCCCTGTAGCCCGGCTAAGCGCAGCGCAAGCCGGGAAGAAGCCGCAGCAATGCCACGTTACGGCATATTCCCCGGGTTGCGGCGTAAACGCCTTACCCGGGCTACGGGTTACCAGCAATCTGCGGCCCGGTAGCCCGGCTAAGCGCAGCGCGAGCCGGGAAGAAGCCGCAGCAATGCCACGTCACGGCATATTCCCCGGGTTGCGGCGTAAACGCCTTACCCGGGCTACGGGTTACCGACAATCTGCGGTCCGGTAGCCCGGCTACGCGCAGCGCGAGCCGGGGGATTATCGGCTATTCTGCCGAAGCTCGCGCACCAGCGCCTCGGTCTGCTGCTGGTCGCGTAAACGAACAAAGCGAATGTGTTGATACTGCGGGTCCTGCATATCCGCCAGGTAACGCCGGCGATTGTTGCGCCAGGTTTTCAGCGTCCAGAGAATAATAGAGTCCCGGCTAAAGAAAGAGCGGCGGAAGGTTTCGCAATTGCCTGTGCCGGGCCACAGCTCCTGCCGTCGGCTTGCGCGTGAAGCCGCGCGACGGACCGCCTGGCGGATCGTGCGCCAGAAGCTGTAGTCCACCCACACCACCAGATCCACATCGCGCCATTTTACCGGGCGGCTGCGGTTATAGTTGCCGTCCAGCACCCAGCCGGGCGCGGCGAGCGCGGCGGTAAGTTTGGCGTAGAACTCATCGTCCGGAGTCCCTTGCCACTCGGGCAGCCAGTAGAGCACATCCATTTCAATATAAGGCAGTGACAGTTCCTGAGCCAGCCGACGCGCGAGGGTGGATTTGCCGACGCCGCTGGTCCCTACTACGTTGATTTTCATCGTGGTCTCTCGGGCAAAACGCGGGCGGAGAATAATAGCGCAATAACGTTAAAACGATGAGCAAAATTTCCCCATCATGCGCGAACGCCGAAAAGCGTCCGATCTCATTGATATTTAAGCAAGTGCTGTCCGCAAATCTTTTGCGTGCGTCCATTTTCCGATACGTGTAGGATTCTCCGCCATGCTCGCTTATCTCATTCCTCAGAATGATGAGAGAGCCAGCAGCACGAACCACTTCATGGACATTGACAGGAAAATAGCGACATCAATGAATACAAAACACTCTAGCGTGGCGGAGCAGCACGCTGCCAAACGCCACTGGCTGAACTCCCAGGAGTCGGGCTACCACAAGGCGATGGGCAACCGTCAGGTGCAGATGATTGCCATCGGCGGCGCGATTGGTACCGGCCTGTTCCTCGGCGCGGGCGCGCGCCTGCAGATGGCCGGACCGGCCCTGGCGCTGGTTTATCTGGTCTGCGGCCTCTTCTCGTTCTTTATCTTACGCGCGCTGGGCGAGCTGGTGCTTCATCGCCCCTCCAGCGGCAGCTTCGTCTCCTACGCCCGCGAGTTCCTCGGCGAAAAAGCGGCTTACGTTGCGGGCTGGATGTACTTTATCAACTGGGCGATGACCGGGATCGTCGATATCACCGCCGTCGCGCTGTATATGCACTACTGGGGCGCGTTTGGCGACGTTCCGCAGTGGGTCTTCGCCCTCGGCGCGCTGGCGATTGTCGGCACCATGAACATGATCGGCGTGAAATGGTTCGCCGAGATGGAGTTCTGGTTCGCGCTGGTGAAAGTTCTGGCGATCGTCGCGTTTCTGGTGGTCGGGACTATTTTTCTTGGCAGCGGAAAGCCGCTGGATGGCAATGCCACCGGTTTCCACCTGATTACCGATAACGGCGGCCTGTTCCCGCACGGCCTGCTGCCGGCGCTGGTGCTGGTACAGGGGGTGGTGTTCGCCTTCGCCTCTATCGAACTGGTGGGTACCGCCGCTGGCGAGTGTAAAGATCCGCAGACCATGGTGCCGCGCGCCATTAACAGCGTTATCTGGCGTATTGGTCTGTTCTACGTTGGCTCCGTGCTGCTGCTGGTGCTGCTGCTGCCGTGGAATGCCTATCAGGCCGGGCAGAGCCCGTTCGTCACCTTCTTCTCGAAGCTGGGCGTGCCGTATATCGGCAGCGTGATGAATATCGTGGTGTTAACCGCCGCGCTCTCCAGCCTCAACTCCGGCCTCTACTGCACCGGGCGTATTCTGCGCTCCATGTCGATGGGCGGTTCGGCGCCGAAGTTTATGTCGAAAATGAGCCGCCACCACGTGCCCTACGCCGGGATTCTGGCGACGCTGGCGGTGTATGTCGTTGGGGTATTCCTCAACTACCTGGTGCCTTCGCAGGTGTTTGAAATTGTCCTTAACGTCGCGTCGCTGGGGATTATCGCTTCATGGGGCTTTATTGTGGTATGCCAGATGCGCCTGCGTAAGGCGATCAAGGAAGGCAAAGCGGCGGACGTTAGCTTCAAGATGCCGGGGGCGCCTTTTACCTCCTGGCTGACCCTGCTGTTCCTGCTTAGCGTGCTGGTATTAATGGCTTTCGATTATCCGAATGGGACTTATACCATCGGTTCGCTTCCGCTGATTGCCGTTTTGCTGGTCGCCGGCTGGTTTGGCGTGCGCAAGCGCGTGCATGACATTCATAGCACCGCGCCGAATATTGAAAAACAGCAATAAATCACGTTGCGGTTTGCCTCACCGGGCAAACCGCAACCGCACAACTTAATTATCTTCCACCAGCTGGGCCACATCGCTGCTGTTAATCTGGCGCTTATTGCCCGACTCATCAGTATAGCTGGTCATTCCGGTATCTTTATCCAGCTTCGGCTTGCCCTGCGTTACGATAGTCTGCCCGCTTTTTGTCGTCATGACATAGTTTGAGCTACAGCCCGCCAGAAGAGCCAGCATCGCGCCGGCGCAAACAACCATTAATGATTTTTTCATCTTTTCTCCAGGATTAATGCCACCGTCCCGCTTGCGCAGGAAAGCCGTAAGTTTATAGCCATTACATTTATCAGGCTAATAAGTGTTTGTAACAGAGGGTGATATCTGGATGGGTGCGGTTTTCGGTCAGACAGCAAACAGTGCATTTTGTAGGCCGGGTGAGGCGTAATCCGCCACCCGGCTGCAGTGCGAACACACTGATGGCGGGAGAGGTTGCCCCCTCCCGTCAGGATCACAGCGCGATGCGGATAACGTCATCCGGCTGGGTCGCCTCTTTCTGACGCGTCGACTCCTGCTTCACGCTGACGTACAGCGTTTTACCATCGGCGGAGAGCGTCAGGCTGTTCGGATGAGTCGGCGTTTTGAAGGTCTTGACCACTTTGTAGGTCTTACCATCGATCACGCTCACTTCGCCGGCTTTACGGTGCGTCACGTAGGCTTCATTGCGGGTCGGGTTAAACAGCACGGCCAGGGACTCCGGCGCGGCGATCTTCTCCAGCACTTTGCCATCGCGAATATCGACCACCAGCACTTCCGGCTGTTTACCGTCGGTGATAAAGGCGCGATGTCCGGCGGTATCCAGGCTCAGGTTGAGATAGAAGTGCTCTTTGCCATCATCCTGCAGCTTTTTACGCGACAGGATTTTGTTGCTGGTGCTGTCGATAGTCACCAGTTCCCCGTCGGCATTGGTGGTATAGATACGGTTCGCTTCCGCGTCCAGCGCCAGACCGGTCGCCATTGCGCCAGTATTGGCGATGGTGTCTTTCAGCGTTAGCTTGTCGCCATCCACCACCCAAATCACGCTCTCTTTACCCAGCCCGGTGATGTAGACGGTGTTGGTTTTCTCGTTGACCGCCAGCTCGCGCGGGGCCAGCGGACGTACGGTTTCGCTGCGCTGGCGGGCGTCAAGCACCAGACGCCCTTTCACTTTCCCGGTTTTAGCATCAATGGCGGTGACGGTGCTGTCGGTGGTGTTGCCAAACCACAGGGTCTGAGTGGCGTTATCGATCGTCGCGCCGAAGGGTTTCAGATCGTTATGAATAATCTGCGTGACTTCGAGAGTCGTCGGATCGAGACGGTAAACGATACCGCCTTTATCCAGCGAACGGCTTTGCGAGGTGGCCACCCACAGCGCATTCTCCTGCTGGCTATAGGCCATTTCGTATGCGCCCTTGCCGACGGCTTTGCGCAGCATTTCTTCCGCCGCGTGGGCGCTAAAGCTCCCCGCCAGCAGTAACGAAGTTAACAACAGTGAACGGCGCAGACGCGGCGCGGACAGATGACGTAATGACATGACGACTCCCTTTGATAAAACAAATATATGCCTGCTCGACAGTGCTTCCGGGGCGCAAAATCATCGCTTTGCGCTCTTCTTAGGAATGCGAATAGTAATCATTATTTATCGCAATGTGGAGCGTTAATTACCCGTAGCGTTCTCGACATCACGCAATTCTTGCTATTTGTTAACTCAAATTCCGTTAAGTCTTTTCAAAAAATTTACAAAAGAGCTAACATATATACATATGTTCCGTTTGGTTCGTTTTGTGAGTAACTTTGATGAAAATCCTTTCCGTGCGCGCCGCCGCGCTCCCCGCTCTGCTTTTGCCGCTGGTCTCCGCAGGGCCCACCGCTCTCGCCGCTGAACAGACCATGGTGGTTACCGCCGCGCCGTCGGCGGTTTCTGAACTCGATACCCCCGCCGCCGTTAGCGTGGTTAACGGCGATGAGATGCGCCAGGCCGCGCCGCGGGTAAACCTCTCCGAGTCGCTGGGCGCGGTACCGGGACTGCAGGTGCAAAACCGCCAGAACTACGCGCAGGATCTGCAGCTTTCGATTCGCGGCTTCGGGTCCCGCTCCACCTACGGCGTGCGCGGGCTGCGTATTTACGTCGACGGTATCCCGGCCACCATGCCCGATGGCCAGGGGCAAACCTCGAATATTGATATTGGCAGCCTCGATTCGCTCGAGGTGCTGCGCGGGCCTTTTTCCGCCCTGTACGGTAACTCCTCCGGCGGGGTGATCAACGCCACCAGCCAGACCGGAAGCCAGCCGCCCACTATCGAAGCCAGCAGCTACTACGGCAGCTTTGGCACCTGGCATTACGGTATGAAAGCGACCGGCGCGGTGGGCGACGGCAGCCACGCGGGCGACGTCGACTACGTGGTTTCCACCAACCGCTTCACCACCCACGGCTCCCGCGACCATAGCGGCGCGCGTAAGAATCTTGCCAACGCGAAGCTCGGCGTGCGCATCAATGACGTTAGTAAGCTGACCCTGCTGTTTAACAGCGTGGATATTAAAGCTAATGACGCGGGCGGCCTGAGCTACGACGAATGGCAAAATAATCCGCGCCAGTCGCCAAGAGGCGATGAGTACAATACCCGCAAAACCATCAAACAGACCCAGGCCGGTTTACGCTACGAGCGACAGCTGAGCGAGCAGGACGATCTGAGCGTGATGATGTACGCCGGTGAACGTGAAACCACGCAATATCAGTCGATTCCTCGCGCGCCGCAGCTCAAACCCACCCATGCTGGCGGCGTTATCGACCTGACGCGTCACTACCAGGGAATTGATACCCGCTGGACCCACCGCGGCGAGCTGCTGGTGCCGGTCACCTTTACCACCGGTCTTGATTACGAAACCATGAGCGAGCGCCGCAAAGGTTACGAAAACTTTGTTATGAGCAACGGCGCGCCGCAGTACGGTGAAAAGGGAGACCTGCGCCGCAACGAGCGTAACCTGATGTGGAACGTCGATCCCTATCTGCAAACCCAGTGGCAGCTCACCGAGAAACTCTCTCTGGACGCGGGCGTGCGCTACAGCTCGGTTTGGTTCGATTCCAACGATTATTACATTACGCCGGGCAACGGCGATGACAGCGGCGAGGCCAGCTATCATAAATGGCTGCCGGCAGGCTCGCTGAAATATGCGGTAACCGACGCGTGGAACGTCTACGTCTCCGCCGGCCGCGGTTTCGAAACGCCGACCATTAATGAGCTTTCCTATCGCTCCGGCGACCAGGGCGGGCTGAACTTTGGCCTGCAGCCGTCCACCAACGAAACCGTTGAAATTGGCAGCAAGGCGCGTATCGGCAACGGCCTGTTGACCGCCGCGCTGTTCCAGACCGACACCGACAATGAGATTGTCGTCGACGCCAGCAGCGGCGGGCGTACCAGCTATAAAAACGCCGGGAAAACCCGTCGCCAGGGGATGGAGCTGGGGCTGGATCAGCAGTTCGGCGAGAGCTGGCGTTTAAAAGCGGCCTGGACCTGGCTGGATGCGACCTATCGTACCAACGTCTGTGATGATGCCAGCTGTAAAGGCAATCGCATTCCGGGGATCGCCCGCAACATGGGCTATGCCTCCTTTGGCTACCAGCCCGAAAAAGGCTGGTACGCGGGCAGCGATATTCGCTATATGAGCGATATTATGGCTAACGATGAGAACACCGCCAAAGCCCCATCCTGGACGGTGGTCGGCCTGACGACCGGCTATAAATGGAGCTATGGCAAAATGGATATGGATCTGTTTGGCCGCGTCGATAACCTGTTTGACCGCAGCTACGCGGGCTCGGTTATCGTTAACGAATCCAACGGCCGCTACTACGAACCGGCGCCGGGCCGTAATTACGGTATCGGTCTAAATCTGGCATGGCGGTTTGATTAACGCTTGATTGCGGGACCTCAACGGGATCGCTTGCAGGATCCTGTTGAGGGTTAGCCGTGGATGCTCGCTGGCGTTAAATCACGTTTCTTAACGACAATTCGAAAATGATCTTTTCCGCCTGGCAGGAGAAGGCAATCGAAGCCTCAAGCTTTGCCTCATCGCCGGCGGCCACGATGGTATAGTCGACCTGCGGCGGCTCGCTGGCGGGCGCGGCGGCCAGGGCACGTTCGCGGACGGCCGCGATGGTGGACTCGGCCTCTTCGCGGCTGGCGAAGTTTTTCTCTACCCGCCAGACGCAGTCCTCATTATCAATAATCGAGCCCACGTCAATGGCGCAGCCTTTGGTACTGCATTTATCTACAACATCTTTCATTGCGGTTACCTCTTGAAGTTTTCTTTAGAATAAGAATCCGTTGGCGGAAAGCAAACCATGAATATTTGTATGGTTGAGTCGTTTTATCATTATAGGCCTCCGCGAGAAGCGACTTTTTGCGCCACCGCATGGCTACCCCCTGATTGCGCAAGGATCAGGCAGATAGATTGGCAAGGCGTCGCGCGATATCGGCGCTCAATCGTGCACGTCATCACACTATCCTGCGCTAAGCCTCGTCTATACCGCTTTACGGCGTTACCCTTGTCACAAAATAACGCCAACAAGGAGCTGCTATGGCACTGCCAGTGATTATCGATTGCGATCCGGGTCATGATGACGCGATTGCCCTCGTTCTTGCCCTCGCCTCACCCGAACTCAATGTTAAAGCCGTCACCTCCTCTGCGGGAAATCAGACCCCGGACAAAACCCTGCGCAACGTCCTGCGGATGCTCACCCTGCTTAAGCGCCCGGATATTCCGGTCGCCGGCGGCGCGCTCAAGCCGTTGATGCGGGAGCTGATTATCGCCGATAACGTGCATGGAGAGAGCGGTCTTGACGGTCCGGCGCTGCCGGAATCGGGCTTTGCCGCCCAGGCGTGCACCGCCGTCGAGCTGATGGCCAAAACCCTGCGCGACAGCGCCGAGCCGGTCACCATCGTCGCAACCGGCCCGCAAACCAACGTCGCCCTGCTGCTCAACAGCCACCCTGAACTGCATGCCAAAATTGCCCGCATCGTGATAATGGGCGGTGCGATGGTGCTGGGTAACTGGCAGCCGGCGGTCGAGTTTAATATCTACGTCGACCCGGAAGCGGCGGAGATCGTTTTCCAGTCCGGCATTCCGGTGGTGATGGCCGGGTTAGACGTCACCCATAAAGCGCAAATTCACGTTGAGGATATTGAGCGCTTCCGCCGCATTGGCAACCCGATATCCACCATCGTCGCCGAACTGCTCGACTTCTTCCTTGAGTACCATAAGGATGAGAAATGGGGCTTTGTCGGCGCGCCGCTGCACGACCCGTGCACCATTGCCTGGCTGCTGAAGCCGGAGATGTTTACCACCGTTGAACGCTGGGTCGGCGTGGAAACGCAGGGGAAATATACCCAGGGAATGACCGTGGTCGATTTCTACAATCTGACCGGCAGGAAGCCGAACGCAACGGTGATGCTCGATGTCGATCGCCAGGCGTTTGTTGACCTGCTGGCGGAGCGGCTGGCGTTTTACGCGTAAATCATCATAAAACCGGCAGGCGCGATGCCTGCCGGGAAAAAGCTACTCGTCAGGAGAGACGCGAACCACCACTTTACCGAAGTTCTCGCCCTTCAGCAGACCGATGAGCGCCTGCGGCGCGTTCTCCAGGCCGTCAACCACCTGCTCGCGGTATTTGATTTTCCCTGCCTGCACCCAGCGCCCCATCTCCTGCTGGAACTCGGCAATCCGGTGCCCGTAATCCTGGCCGATAATAAAGCCCTGCATACGGATGCGTTTTTTGAGGATTGTCGCCATCAGCAGCGGTAAACGATCCGGGCCGTCGGGCAGCGCGGTGGCATTGTAGCCGCTGACCAGGCCGCAAACCGGCACGCGGGCCGAGGTGTTCAGCAGCGGCAGCACTTCATCAAACACTTTCCCGCCGACGTTCTCATAGTAGATATCGATCCCCTGCGGGCAGGCTTCAAGCAGTTTGACGGCGAAATCGGGCGCGCGGTGATCGATGCAGGCGTCGAAGCCGAGGGTTTCTACCGCATAGCGGCACTTCTCGCTGCCGCCCGCGATGCCCACCGTACGACAGCCTTTCAGCTTCGCAATCTGTCCGACCGTTGCGCCAACCGGCCCGGTGGCGGCGGCGACCACCAGCGTTTCACCCGCTTTCGGCTGACCAATATCCAGCAGCCCCATATAGGCGGTAAAGCCCGGCATGCCGAGGATCCCCAACGCCCAGGAAGGGTGTTCCGGGCTCTCGCCTAACTTCACCAGCCCGCTGCCGTCGGAGAGTTCATAATCCTGCCAGCCGCCGTAGCCCAGCACCCAGTCGCCGGGCTGATAATCATCATGGTTCGATGTCACGACGCGGCTCACGGTGCCGCCCACCATCACCGCGCCAACGGCGACCGGCGGCGAATAGGAAGGCGCGTCGCTCATCCGCCCGCGCATATAGGGATCTAAAGACAGAAAGACGGTGCGCAGCAGTAGCTGTCCCGGCCCGGGAGAAGCGACCTCACCCTCTTCCAGGCGGAAGTTTTCCCCGGTCGGCTCGCCGTGCGGACGGGATGCCAGCAGCCAGCGGCGGTGGCGTTGCGGATTGAAAGCCATAACAAACTCCTCTTTTGACAAGTCTGTATTGAGGCTAGCTGCTTTCCCGGCAACGCGCATTGACATTATGAGGCAGATTGATTGAGCCGGACCACCAGATAGATGCAGGGCTGCGTGGTTTCATTAATAAAGCGGCAGTCGTTCGGCGGCCCGAGCTCCAGGCAATCCCCCGCCTGCATTTCGTGGCGCGCGTTGCCTTCGAGAAAGACCAGTTCGCCCTGCTGTAGCCAGATGAGCTGCCGAGCCAGCGCATAGGATGACGCGGGCATAGGAACGTCGCTGCCAGCCGGAAGTTCCACCTGCACCAGATCGATAGGCAGGTCGCTACGCGGGGAAACGTGACGCCGAAGATAGTGGCTCTGCGGATCGTGCCACACCGGCTGATGAGCAAAACGCAGCAGCTTGCCTTCCTGCATCTCCGCCCTGGCGATCAGCGTCGACATGCTAATGCCGAAGGCGCCGGAAAGTCGTCCAAGCATCGACGCCGTCGGGCTGCTTTCGCCGCGCTCGATCTTGTGGATCATCGCCCGCGACGCCCCAGCCCGCTCGGCGAGTTCGCTGAGCGACCAGCCGCGGGATTCCCGCTCGATTCGGATGCGTGCGCTGATGCGCTGGTTGAGGTTGTCTTCTATAGTATTCATAACGTGACACTATAGTGTAGCCCTACTGTTTCTACAACCAGACGCCGATAGCGGCGATTATCGTGAAAAGGCCCGGCGTAATACACCGCCGGGCAAGGCAGAAAAGGATGCAATCCGTTAACTAAAGCACCCTCAAGACCATAAATGAAAAGAAAATGCCCGTCAGATAAAGACGCGCAGCCCCACTGCGCCGAGATTGTCGTCAATATTCCACGCTTCATTATCGTTGCCCCAGGCTTTTTCGTAGCCGTATTCAAGATAGGTCACCGCGTTTTTCCCCAGCCAGTAATCGGTGCCTAATACCGTCGACTGGAAGTGCTGCCCCTCCATCGCATCGCCGCCCTGCGACCAGTTAAAATCAACGTACACGCTCCAGGCCGGGGTGATTTTAAATTGCGAGTCATATTCCAGACCGAGAACCGTTTCCTGGTCATCCCCCTGCTGGTTATTATGTTCGTAATGGCCGCTGGTCGCCGCTGTAACATCATTCACTTTATTGAGGTAATAAGTCACTTCCGCGCCGTTATACCAGGCATGATCGCCAACGCTTGTCGTATATTTCGCGTTCATGCCCATGCTATAAGTATTGCCGTCATAGGCATCGCCGTTATTATCGGTGTAATTAAAACAGTGGCCATTCGGGCCAAAATTCTGGCAGCCGCTGACTGACCCGCTATTTACCGTGTAATTGTTATACGCCACCGCGCTGGAGACGGAGAAGCCGTTATCCCAACGGTACTGCGCGGCAACCGCGGCGCCGCCGTGAACGGTGGCTGAACCATCGCGGTAAGCGTCATGCAGGTTCGGCCCATCGCCGTAGGCCGCAAAGCCGATGCTGTCGACGTTGTCATTGCCTTGCCCCATGACGCCAATCGTCATATCTTTATCATTGTAATAATAGATTGCCGCGGAATTAATAATATCCGTCGACATTCCGGCGGTATCATGTTTCGCTTTACCGCCCCAGGCATAAGTCGTATCAATACCCAGCCCCCAGTCCGTGGGAGCATACTGTTTGCCGAAGGTCACCACGCCATAGCGGTCATTGCCAATACCGGCATAAGCCTGCCGGGTATAAACATCATTGCCCTGGTCATCGGTGGCGGAATCTAAACCATGAACGCCGGTCTCATAATAACCGACGGCATAATTACTCAGGCCGTTCAGGTCAAAATTATGCCGCACAGCAACCCCCAGCCGCGAGTCATTATTCTGTATATTATGTTCCTGAGTATGATTAGAGTCCGTTTTGGCCATTAAACGTACGGATCCTAAAATACCAATTGCCGTATCGTCATTGCTCCACAGCGTCTCCCCTTTAGTCTGCGTCGCGGTATAAGCCGGTGCCGCCTGTAGCGCGGTGGTTTCAGCCGCCATAGCGGAATTGCCCAATATAGCCCCCATGGCCATTGCCAATATTGACGGCATTAATTTCTTCATATTTTGTGTACGCGCCATTGCTTCACCCTTGTTAGCAAAATCATTCCCTGCGTATAAATACGCATAATAGTGTAAACAGAATATCGTTATATAAAATCCAACAGAGCTACATTGAATAACTTCTCGACATGCACTCTGCTTAACCGAAATATATCTTCAGGGGTTAGACTAGTTCTATTGGGTGAAAATAAAAAGCGGACTGCCATCACAATGATTTACATCATCACCAATATAATCAATGAGTTATGATAAAATTAATTTCTTTTCTGCATGTCAGAAAAATCCAAATCCGGTAAATAAAAATGTAAAGTATGACGGCAGATTAACAGTAATATATTTAATAAATCCTCCAATCATGAAATATAAATACGAATGATGTTTCTGCGCAGGCAAGCCAGGGTCGCGCAGTCATCGCACACAACGGACCCGGCCGGCCAGAGGAAAAATTTATGGCTAAAACAGATGACAGCCTTGCGTACATTATTGTAATAATATCGTACTACTATAGTGTACAAGCCTGAGGGTTACCATGAGCATCCGCCATGCCAGCAAAGACGATTGCGCGGCAATCGCTGAAATCTACAACCACGCGGTCGTCCATACCGCCGCCATCTGGAACGACAAAACCGTCGATACCGACAACCGTATTGCCTGGTTCGAAGCCCGGCAGATAGCCGGTTATCCCGTGCTGGTGAGCGAAGATAACGGCGTGATTACCGGTTACTCCTCCTTCGGCGACTGGCGCGCCTTTGACGGCTTTCGCCACACCGTCGAACATTCCGTCTATGTCCACCCCGATCATCAGGGGAAAGGTCTGGGCCGCAGCCTGCTCGTCGCCCTTATCGCCGAGGCGAAACGGCTGAATAAGCACGTCATGGTCGCCGGCATTGAAGCGCAAAACGAGGCTTCATTGCATCTGCATGAAACGCTGGGCTTTATCACCACCGGGCAGATGCCGCAGGTCGGCACGAAATTTGGCCGCTGGCTGGATCTGACCTTTATGCAGCTGCAGCTTGACGATCGCCGCGATCCGGACGGCAGCGCATGAATCAAACGCTGACCCTGGCCTGTTTAATCGCCGCTGGCGTCGGGCTGGTGCTGCAAAACACGCTGATGGTGCGCATTACCCAGTCCGCATCGACCATCCTGATCGCCATGCTGCTTAACTCGCTGGTCGGCATCGTGATTTTCGTGACAATACTGCTGCTTAAGCACGGCGCGGCGGGGTTTCAGGAGCTGGCGGTCAGCGTAAAGTGGTGGACGCTTATTCCCGGTCTGCTGGGCTCGTTCTTTGTCTTTGCCAGCATCAGCGGCTATCAGAACGTCGGGGCGGCAACCACGATTGCGGTATTGATTGCCAGCCAGCTGGTTGGGGGCTTAGTGATAGATCTGATTCGCGCGCACCACGTCCCGCTACGCGCGCTGTTTGGCCCGCTCTGCGGGGCGGTGATGCTGGTTATCGGCGCCTGGCTGGTGGCCAGGCGCCAGTTCTAGCGGCGTAACTAGTGAATCTCGCCGCCGCGGGTCAGCTGCTCCCGGCGAGCTTCCTGCTCCTCGTGCTGCTGGCGGCCGTGGTGGGCGATGGCGTTACGCAAACGCTGCTGCTGAACGTAGCGCTCTTCCCGCCCCAGCCCCGCATCATCGCTCAGCGCGATCAGCAGTTCATTCATATGGCTAATAACGCTTTCGGCAATCGCGGCGTCCACGCGCGCGACGACCTCATCCAGATGCGACATGCTTCTCTCCTTCCGGCTTAATTGAGTTTAACTTTGGAAAAATCGCTGCCCATCAGGCTCACACTGTAGCCGCTCACGTTGCTGCGCGTCGCGTAGAAGGTGTTACCGGTCGCCAGGGTGATCCAGGGGGCCTGCTGCTGAAAAATCTCCTGCGCCTGAGCGTAGAGTCCGGCGCGCGCCTGCGGGTCGCTGACCAGGATAGCCTTTTTCACCAGCGCATCGTAGGATTTATCGCACCAGCGGGCAACGTTAGAGCCGGTTTTAATGTTATCGCAGCTTAACAGGGTGCCGGCGAAGTTATCCGGATCGCCATTATCAGACATCCAGCCAAACAGCGCGCTGTCGTGCTCGCCTTTGCGCATGCCGGCGAGGTATTCACCCCATTCATAAGTAACGATTTTGGCTTTGATCCCAACCTTGCTCCAGTCATTTTGAATCATCTCGGCAATACGTCGGGAATTGGGGTTATACGGCCGCTGCACCGGCATCGACCACAGGGTGACCTCGGCCCCTTTTTCCAGCCCGGCCTGCTTAAGGAGATCTTTCGCTTTTTGCGGATCGTAGTCGTAATCAGGCAGATCTTTCTTATAGCCCAGCATATTGGCGGGGATCGGCGATTTCGCGACGCTGCCGGAGTCCAGGAAGACCGCTTTCACGATTGCCTGCTTGTCGGTAGCGTAGTTCAGCGCCTGGCGCACCAGTACGTTATCAAACGGCTTTTTCTCGGTATTAAAGGCCAGATAGCCAACGTTGAGCGCCTCAACCGCATGCAGCGCCAGATCTTTATTGCCCTTAATCACCGGGAACTGTACCGGCGACGGCGCGGGGATAATCTGGCATTCATTGGTTTGCAGCTTCGCAAGCCGCGTCTCAACGTTCGGTGTGATCGAGAAAATCAGGTGTTTGGTCGGCACGTCACCGTCCCAGTAGTGCGGGTTAGCGACATAGCGGATCAGCGAATCCGCTTTATATTGCTGCAGCGCGTAGGGTCCGGTACCAATAGGCCAGGTATCGACATACTCCGGGGTGCCTTTTTTCAGCATCGCATCGGCATATTCGGCAGACAGAATCGACGCAAAATCCATTCCCCAGTCGGCGAGGAACGCCGCGTTCGGCTCGTTCAGCACAAACTGCACGTGATAATCATCGATTTTTTTGACGTCTTTGATCAGCTTATCCAGCCCAACGTCGTGGAAGTATTCGTAATGTCCCTGGGAAACATTATGGTACGGATGGCTGGCATCTTTCTGCCGCAGCACCGAGAACAGCACGTCATCGGCGTTGAAATCACGGGTCGGCTTGAAGTATTTGTTGCTGTTGAACTGCACGCCCTTACGCAGGGTGAAAGTCCAGGTTTTACCGTCCGGGGAGACGCGCCATTCGGTGGCCAGCGAGGGAATCGGCGTATTTTTGACCGGGTCAAAGTTTATCAGGCGGTTATAAAGCACCTGGGAACTGGCGACGAAAGATGGGCCCGAGCTGGCAATCTGCGGGTTGAAAGATTCCGGCGAAGCTTCGGAACAATAGACCAGCGTATCGTTGCCCGCCGCCCAGGCGCCTGCCGCCGGCAGTAGCGCGCTCAACGCCAGCGCAAGAAACGTTTTCCCTGTAGACATGGTTATAAGCCTTATGAATTTGTTATAAGTCCTTTAATAACAGCACAGGAGAATTCAACCGGCAAATAATCAATTGCTATCAGGTTATGCTAAAAACCGCGTTTTCGACGATAAATTCAACATCCTCTCAATTGGCGTCATCGAACTTCTTCATAAATGTGAACCCTGCGCAAAGTTACGAAAAAAGCGGGCGATAACCGCCCGACCGCCACCGCGCGGCGGCGCAACCCGATACACTCGGCAAATCGTAACGCCAGGAGAAGCCAATAATGACAATAACCTGCAATCTGTACACCAACGGCCAGTGGCATGATGCTGAAGGTCATGCCACCTTTACCCGCGATAATCCGCTCACGCACGAACGCGCCTCCGTTGCCAGCGCCGCCAGCCTGGCGGATGCCCGCCGCTGCGCCGCTGCCGCCGGCGCGGCGTTCCCGCAGTGGCGCGATACGGTACCCGCCGAGCGCCGACGCCTCCTGCTGGAGGCCGCGGAAGAGATGCTGCGCCGTGAGGCGAAATTTATCGCCGCGATGGCGGCGGAAACGGGAGCCACCGCGCACTGGGCCGGTTTTAACGTTCATCTGGCCGCCGATATCCTGCGCGAAGCCGCCGCCCTGACCACGCAAATTGAGGGCCAGGTGATCCCTTCCAACGTGCCGGGAAACCTGGCGTTGGGCATCCGCCAGGGTGCAGGCGTGGTGCTTGGCATGGCACCGTGGAACGCGCCATTAATCCTCGCGACCCGCGCTATCGCCACGCCGCTGGCCTGCGGAAATACGGTTATCCTCAAAGGCGCGGAGCTTTCACCGGCGACCCAGGGGCTGATTATCGATGCCCTGGCGGCGGCAGGCTTTCCCGCGGGCGTGGTCAATTATCTGACCTGCGCCCCCGCCGACGCGCCTGCGCTGGTGGAGTTACTGATTGCCCACCCCGCCGTACGCCGCATCAATTTCACCGGCTCCACGCCGGTGGGACGGATAATCGCCCGCACCTGCGGCGAACATCTGAAACCCGCGGTGCTGGAACTCGGCGGCAAAGCGCCGCTGCTGGTGCTGGATGACGCCGATCTCGAACAGGCCGCCGCAGGCGCAATTTTTGGCGCATTCGCCAACGCCGGACAAATCTGCATGTCCACCGAGCGCATCATCGTTGACGCGACCGTCGCGGAAGCGTTTGTGGCGCAGCTGGCCAGACGCGCCGCCGCCCTGCCCGCCAGCCTGCTCGGCCCGGTGGTGGACATGAAGACCGTCACCCGCTGCAATGCCTTGATAGAGGACGCGCTGGCGAAGGGGGCGCGCCTGCTGGCCGGCGGCCTATCCGATTCGACGCAAATGCGCGCCACCCTGCTTGATGGCGTCACCCGGGAAATGCGCATCTGGCATGAAGAGTCGTTCGGTCCGGTGAAATCGATTATTCGCGTTAAGGACGAAGCCGAAGCGCTGGCCGTCGCCAATGAAAGCGAATATGGCCTCTCGTCGGCGATATACAGCCGGGACAGCGCCAGGGCGTGGAACCTGGCGCAAAATCTGCAAACCGGCATTTGCCACATCAACGGCCCCACCGTACACGACGAAGCGCAAATGCCGTTTGGCGGCTGCAAATCGTCAGGCTACGGCCGCTTTGGCGGCCGCGCGGGAATTGCCGAGTTTACCGAGCTACGCTGGATAACGCTGCAAACGGTCCCGCGCGAGCTCCCGTTTTAAGCCTCAGGGCTGCCAGCGGTTATTGAATTCCCACAGGCGATTGAAGGCAACATCATCAAGCTGCCGTTCTGCGGAAGTGTTGCCGCGGAACGGCCGGGCGGTGGTGGCCGCAGCGCCCCAGGGGGAAAGCCGATCGTAGCTTTGATCGATAGTACTGTTGGCAATAAGCACCTGCCCGTTAGCGGTTTTACCCGCTAAATAACCGGTCTTCCCCGCCCCCTGATCCCAGGCGCGGCCCAGCTTCGCCTTGAAGTTGCCCTGATAGCCGCCGTCACCGGTAAAGCGGCTATTCTTCACCAGAAAGCCGTATGGATTATCCGGCAACGTATTCGGCGCAAGCACGTATGCCTCGGGCGAGCGGCGCGTTGAGACGGTGTGAAAATGGACGTTATCAAAAACGGCGTTCGCCCGGCCAAAGACGTAGTCCACATCCCCTTCGACGTAGCTGTCTTTCACGTATACCCGGCTGATACGGTCGGTTACCGCCTCATTGCGCCGATTGCTGGTATTTACGTAGAGCGTGTCCTGACGTCCGAGCAGGCGGACGTTCTCCAGCTGCACGCGATCGCCGTCCGTCCGCAGCGCCACGCCCTGATGCGTCCCACCGTCGACGGTATCCAGCAGGCTATTGGCTACGCTGAGATTCAGCAGCTGAAAATCCGCACTTTGCGACCAGACCACCGCCGCGCAGTTGGTGCCTATCGTCTTGCTGGTTCGCCCGGCGCACAGCGCATACTGATACCATGCCGGATCGCCTTCGCGGTATTGCTGTTGGCTATTTACCCGCTGGCGATAGCGCGCTACCGAGAGCTGCGAGTCTATTGCCAGCTCAATTCTCACCTCTTCAGGACTATCTCCGGCGCCGTAGAGGGTTATCGGCGGCGCGCCTTCAGGGATATAGACCGTCTCCCGATAGATGCCCGGTTCGATGCGGATATAGATGCGCGCCTCCTGCGCCCCATGCTGGTCTATTGCCGCGTTAACCGCCTGCTGAATGCGGGTGAACGGCGCTCCCGACGGCGCCACGCGCCACGCACTCTCGGTTTGCGGGAGGTGAACTGGCGATGGCGACCAGGGGCCATCGGGGGCACTTAACGCGCCGCCTTGCGCAAAATAGCGCTCAATGGTGAAGGTTGCCGCTTCTGCCGCAGTAAGCTGCGGACGGGAGGTCGTCCCGCGCGGAGTTTGCGTCGCGCACCCTTGCAGAAGCAGCGGTGTAAAGAGTAAAGCCGAGATACCCAGGATAGTGATTTTTCGCATTTCACGCTCGCCATGAATAAAAGAAACCATATATCAAAATAAATGAAATATAGTTTCTTTTTATATGCGGCGATCACGAATCAGGCTTCTGCCTCTATGGTGGAGTAAAAATCGGCCAGCGTACGGGCCAGCGCCGATGGGTTTTCCCACGCCATTGAGTGCCCGGCCTGGGGTATCACCAGCAGCGGGATCCCGGCGGCTTCGCTATCCGTCGCTTCCCGGGCCGGTAGCGAATCTTCACCGTATATCAGAGCCTTAGGACAGGATAAGTGGATAAAGCGGCTAAACCAGGAGGGATTAACGCCCTTCACCAGGCTGGTCGCGCCGCGCCATACCGCCCAGGGGGCGCTGTTTTGCAGACAGCCGGCCCAAGGCGAAGCGTCGGCGGACAGCATGTCGGCGTAGCCGCGAGCAATAAAGCGTTCTTCAGTTTGTTCGGCGATACGTCTGCTGTACATGCCGCCCCCGGGATAGAGATTAGGCTCGGCCACCAGCAGCGCCCGCACCCGTCCGGCGAGCCGCTCGGCCGCTTCAATCGCGACGCTGCCCCCCATGCTGTGGCCATAAAGATAGCAGCGCTCAAGCCCTAAGCGGTCCAGCAGCTCAACCACCACCCCGGCCTGATCGCCAATACGGTAGCCGAAGGACTCGGGTTTATCGCTGTAGCCGAAACCGGGTAAATCGACAAGAATCATTCGCCGCCCGGCCAGCGCCGGGTCGGCGGCAACGCGCGGATAGTCATAGGTCGAGGCGCAGCCCAGGCCGTGGATAAAAACAACAGGGTCGCCGCGACCGGGCAGGTCGAGCCAGCGCACTATAGCGCCAGCCTGTGAAGAGTAAAAACTAAGCATCGAAAAGGCTCCGTGAGTGATGACTGTTTTTTTATACAGTCATAACCAAGAGTGAGCCATCGATTTTTCCTTCAAAACAGGGAGACCAGCAGCGCCATGGGAAAACTGAACGGCCATGTCGCACCAATCAACAGCGCCGCCAGCAGGCGGATCCAGCGGCTCTCTTTCGTTAAGAACCAGCTGATTACCGCGCAGATGAAGCCCATAACTCCGTAAAAAATCAGCATTTTCTGGTATAACGTCATTTTTCTTCTTCCTTCCCTGACTGGCATTTTCGCCGACCGCGATGCCTTTTCGCACCCCCAGAGTGCGTCAGAGATTATGGTATTTTAAAACAGGTAACAGGGTTAATTTCAGAAAAACGCCCGATTCGTCTTTGTCCGATAGCGCAAACTTTGAGCTCGTACTATAAATGTAGAGGCTTATTTATAAAGGTGGCGTTATGGATGTTTCCAGCAAAACCGTCCTTCTGATAAATGTCGGCGCGGCACTTGCGCTTATCGGCCTGTTATCCGTTCGTTTTGGTTGGTTTTAGCGATTTTACTCAGCAATGAAACCTAAAAAAGCAGCCCGTGAAGGCTGCTTTTTTACGATTTGAAAGACCCCGGCTCCGCAGCAGACAGGGTCTTTTGCGCGGTAATCAGCTTCTGGACGTCGGGATTCCAGGCCGGCAAAAGATCGACTTTTTCACTATCCCATGCGGCCGCCATGCAGACCGGTTCCGCGACGCCCTGCTCTTCACAGCCCATAATCTGTTTGGCCGGAAAATTCCCGTAAAGCATCGCCGTGGCGCAGGCCACAAAAAGGAAACACGCTATTTTTTTCAAAACAATATCAACTTCGAAGCAACAAATTGCGCCGAATGTTCGCATGAGCGGCTATAGAAAGTCAAACCTGCGTCCTTTCTCTTATCCACGTCCTGGATATGCGTAATATTTAACATAAATATTACAATTACGCAGAATCTAAAGATTATCGCGCGCGAATAAATTTCACCGGATTTATATTGCCGATCGCAGGCATAATAATTTCATCTGCCGATATCAATAACATGATTATTAATAGGGTTAATGCCGGGCCTTAATATCATCCCGGCACGACCACCTACGCTTAACGGTACAGTGAAAAACAAAGGCGCTTTTCATACCGGTGGGGAATTGTTTACTGTTCTTTATACTCGCCTGGACGCGATGCCGGTATGCGATCATCATTATTAGCAGGTTCCAGGGCAGCCAGGATTGCAGTAGAATGAATCCATAATTAGAAATAATCTATATATCAGTAGATTACAACGAAAGCAAACAGCCAGACATCCCCGCCCGGTTTTAAATGATAAGAAATATCATTTGCGTTATTTAGCACAAAATCATACATTCATAATCACAAGTTATGCGAAGCTTGTTTTTTACTCATTTATTTTTGAGGTGGTACATGTCAGGAATCGCCCTTCTCATTGTGGCGCTTATTTTACTCATTGCTGCAATTTATAATCTTTTTTCCTATGTTCGCGAACGTCGCCAGGCGAGTTTACCGAGCAAAAAAACAAAACGTTAGTCTGATAATCATTTTCGAAAAACCAGATGACCAGATACGTAATAAATTGATGACGCTACGATATCAGGCGCACTCGCAGTAACAAACCCGCAGCGACCGTACAACAAAAAGCCCCTGCATATCATGCAGGGGCTTACGAATCATTATCAATCGTTGCAGTGTCCCGTTAAGGGTGCATCCTGCACCCTGGGGGGGTACCAGCCCCATCCGGCGCTTATCTCCGGCACTCATCATGGCTTAGCTCTTGAAGGGGCATGAGAATATTCTCATAAACCAGCGCTTCCGTTTTAGCTTTTTTTGCTATGACTAACTATTAGCAGGGTAATCTGTCCGCTTCGCGATTATCACCAACGCGTCCTATCCGTGCTTAATCATGACGTGCCGGATCGTGGTGTAATCTTCCAGACCGTACATCGACATATCCTTGCCGTAGCCCGAAAGCTTCTGCCCGCCGTGCGGCATTTCGCTCACCAGCATGAAATGGGTGTTAACCCAGGTGCAGCCATACTGCAGACGCGCGCTCAGGCGATGCGCCCTGCCGACGTCCCTGGTCCAGACCGACGAAGCCAGACCATACTGCGAATCGTTGGCCCAGCTCAGCGCCTGATCTTCGTCATGAAATGAGGTAATACTGACCACCGGGCCGAAGACCTCGCGCTGGACAATCGCATCTTCCTGCTTCGCTCCCGCCAGCAGCGTCGGCTGATAGTAGTAACCGTTGCCTGGCCCTTTGCTGCCGCCGGTGACCACCTGAATATGCGCTAGCGCGCGGGCGGCATCGACGGCGGCGCAGACTCTGTCCAGATGCGCCTGCGAGCTCAGCGGCCCCAGCTCGGTCGTTTCGTCTTCCGGCGGGCCCATCTTCAGGCTGGCGACCGCGGCGCCGAGTTTTTCCACCAGCTGGTCATAAATTCCGGCCTGGGCGTAAATCCGGCAGGCGGCGGTACAGTCCTGGCCGGCGTTATAGAACCCAAAGGTCCGTACGCCCTCCACCACCGCGTCGATATCCGCGTCATCAAAGACGATAACCGGCGCTTTCCCGCCCAGTTCCATATGCGTACGTTTAATCGACGATGCGGTATGGCCGATGATATGCGCGCCGGTGGCGATCGAACCGGTCAACGACACCATGCGGACTTTCGCGTGAGCGGTCAGCGGATCGCCGACCGTGGCGCCGCGGCCAAACAGCACGTTAAGCACCCCGGCGGGGAAAACGTCTTTTGCCAGCTCACCCAGCTTGAGTGCCGTTAAAGGGGTGATCTCCGAGGGTTTGATCACCACGCAGTTGCCTGCCGCCAGCGCCGGGGCCAGCTTCCATGCCGCCATCATCAGCGGGTAGTTCCAGGGCGCGATGGAGGCCACCACGCCAACCGGGTCGCGGCGAATCATGGAGGTGTGGCCTTCGAGATACTCACCCGCCGCCATGCCCGGTAGACAGCGGGCCGCGCCGGCAAAGAAGCGGAAGACATCGGCGACCGCCGGTAGCTCATCGTTGACCACGCAGTGCAGCGGCTTACCGCAGTTGAGCGATTCAAGCTCAGCCAGCGCCTGCGCATGTTCAGTAATCACGTCCGCCAGCGATAGCAGGCATTCGGCGCGGAACTTCGGCGTGGTCTGACTCCAGCTAATAAAGGCCCGATCCGCGGCCTCAACCGCAGCGTCTACCTGCGCCGACGTGGCCTCAGCAATCGACAGGATCTCTTCACCGGTGGCGGGATTAAACACCGGCACGGTCTCGCCTTCTCCAGCCACTAACTTACCGTTAATTAAAAGGTTATTTTGCATAGCATTATCCTGTATCGATATTTTACTTTCCGTTTTCAGCGCTGACGTCGCCGTCACGGGTGAGCCACCAGGCCCCCAGAATCGGCATCATCGTCACCAGCATCACCAGCAGCGCAACCACGTTGGTCACCGGGACATCGCGCGGGCGTCCGAGCTGATTGAGCAGCCAGAGCGGCAGCGTGCGCTCGTGCCCGGCGGTGAACGTGGTGACGATAATTTCATCAAACGACAGGGCAAACGCCAGCATGCCTCCCGCCAGCAGCGCCGAGCCCAAATTGGGCAACACCACATAGCGAAAGGTTTGCCAGCCCGTGGCGCCTAAGTCCATCGACGCCTCCACCAGGCTCCAGGAGGTCCGGCGGAAGCGGGCAATAACGTTGTTAAACACCACAACGACGCAGAACGTCGCATGCCCCACGACGATCGTCAGCAATCCGGGTTCCAGATTGACGGCCTTGAAGGCAGTGAGCAGCGCCAGTCCGGTAATAATGCCGGGCAGTGCTATCGGCAACAGCAGCAGTAGCGAGACGGCGTTCTTGCCAAAAAACGTGCTGCGCCATAGCGCACCTGCAGCCAGCGTGCCAAGTAGCAGAGCGATAGCGGTGGAGAGCGCGGCAATTTTAAGTGACAACGTCACGGCATCGATAATATCCCCGCGCCCCGCCGCCTCGCTAAACCAGCGCAGCGTCAGGCCCTGTGGCGGAAAGCTGAAGGCGGCGTCTTCGGTATTAAACGCATAGAGCGCGATAATCAGCAGCGGGAAATGGAGAAAGATCACCCCGCCCCAGGTTGCCACTTTCAGGAGCAGCGGTGCGCGTTCAGAGTGCATCAAACGCTCCCAGACGTTTCACAAACGCCAGATAAAGGGCAATCAGCACGATAGGCACCAGGGTAAACGCCGCCGCCATGGGCATATTGCCAATCGCCCCCTGCTGGGAATAGACCATATTGCCGATAAAGAACCCCGGCGGCCCCACCAGCTGCGGCACGATAAAATCGCCGAGCGTCAGGGAGAAGGTAAAAATCGAGCCTGCGGCAATGCCGGGAATCGCCAGCGGCAGCACCACGTAGCGGAAGGTCTGGCGCGGACGAGCGCCCAGATCGGCGGAGGCCTGAAGCAATGATGGCGGCAGGCGTTCCAGCGCGGCCTGCACCGGCAGGATCATAAACGGCAGCCAGATATAGACGAACACCAGGAAGCGCCCCAGTCCGGACGTCGATAGCGTATTGCCGCCGACCGCCGGGATCGTCAGCACCATGCTCAGTACGCTTTCCAGGCCAAGATGGCGCAGGAACCACTGCGCAACGCCATCTTTCGCCAACAGCAGCGTCCATGCATAGGCTTTGACGATATAGCTTGCCCACATCGGCAGCATCACGGCGATGTAGAAAAACGCCTTCATCTTGCCCCGGGTATAGCGGGCCATGTACCAGGCCATAGGCAAGGCCAGAATCGCGCTGGCGACGGTCACCGACAGCGCCATCGTCAGGGTACGAATAATGATGTCGTAGTTCGCCGGGTTAAACAGCGCCTGCAGATTGGCCAGCGTCAGGTCGTGAGTGACCGACATGGTGAAATCGTCGAAGGTGTAAAAGCTTTGCCATAGCAGAGTCAGCAACGATCCCAGATAGACAATGCCAAACCACATGAGCGGGCCAAGCAGAAGCAAAAACAGGGCCAGCGAGGGTTTACGCCAGAACAGCGCGGATACGCGCCCGGTGGTGGCGGACGGAATCGCCATCGTCATATCAGCCTCCGCTCTCCAGCGGCACCATCGCCGCTCGCGACCACGAAGCCAGCACCGTTTGCCCCACCGGCGGCGCGTTTAGCGCGGCATGACCATCACTATTCGCCTGGCTCACCAACAGCTTCTCGCCGTTCGCCAGCTTGAGTTCGACGCGGGTCGCGGCCCCCTGATACTGCACCGCCTGCACGACGCCCTCCGTCTGGATCTCCCCGGCAACGTTCAGCCGGATATGTTCCGGGCGCAGCGACCACGTTCCCGCCATCGCGCACAGCTTGTGCGCCTGCTCGCTGCTGAATACGTTGGCGGTCCCGACAAAGCCGGCCACAAACGCCGTTTTAGGCCGCAAATAGAGGTCCTGGGGCGCATCAACCTGTTCGATTCGCCCATTATTAAACACCGCCACGCGATCGGACATCGACAGGGCTTCGCCCTGATCGTGGGTCACAAAAATAAAGGTAATGCCCAGCGCCTGCTGCAGTTTCTTTAGCTCCAGCTGCATCTGTTCACGCAGTTTTAAATCCAGCGCCCCGAGCGGCTCATCCAGCAGCAGGACGCGCGGCTGATTCACCAGCGCGCGGGCGATCGCCACCCGCTGGCGCTGGCCGCCGGAAAGCTGCGATGGCCTGCGCGCGTGGACAAACGCGAGCGCGACCTTCTCCAGCGCCTCCAGCGCGCGGGCATGCCGCGCTTTCTTACCGACGCCTTTGACCATCAGCCCGTAGGCGACGTTATCGAGGACCGACATATGAGGAAACAGCGCGTAATCCTGGAACACCGTATTCACGTCGCGCTGCCACGGCGGCAGTTCGCTGGTCGCTTTACCAAAAATGCGAATGGCGCCGCCCGAAAGCTGTTCAAACCCGGCAATCAGGCGCAGGCAGGTGGTTTTGCCGGAGCCGGAGGGCCCCAGCATGGAGAAAAATTCGCCATCGCGAATGGCGATGCTGACGCCGTCCACCGCCCGCACGTCGCCGTACAGCCGCGAAACATTATCGAACTCTACCGCGTGCATGTTCTTCGCCTCCGGCGACTTAACGACCGCCCATAATCGCAATGTAATCCTGGGTCCAGCGGCTATAGGGAACAAATTTCCCGCCTTCCGCTACCGGCGTTTTCCAGAACGCGATTTTGGCAAATTCGTTGTAACCATTGGTCTCGCAGCCTTTGCCCCCCAGCAGCGCGCTGGCTTTGCACCCCTCGGGTACCACCGGTAGCGAACCAAACCAGGCCGCGACATCCCCCTGCACTTTCGGCGTCAGCGACCAGTTCATCCATTTATAGGCGCAGACCGGGTGTTTCGCGTCGCTATGCAGCATGGTGGTATCCGCCCAGCCGGTGACGCCCTCTTTCGGGAAAACGGTCGCAATCGGCTGACCTTCCGCCTTCAGACCGTTGGCCTGATAGGGCCAGGCGCTGGAGGCCACGACGCCTTCGTTTTTAAAATCGCTCATCTGTACGGTGGTATCGTGCCAGTAGCGATGAATCAGGGCGTGCTGATCGCGCAGCACCTTGAGTACCGCCTGATAGTGCGCTTCGGTAAGCTGATAGGGATCACTGATGCCCAGCTGCGGCTGGGTGGCTTTGACGAACAGCGCGGCATCGGCAATATAAATCGGCCCGTCATAGGCCTGCACGCGGCCCAGGTTGGTTTTACCGTCCGGCAGGTTTTGTTTGACGAACACCACGCTCCAGCTGTCCGGCGGCGTCGGGAAGGTTTTCGTGTTGTACATTAGCAGGTTCGGCCCCCACTGGTAGGGAGTGCCGTAAACCTTACCGTTGACGTTGAACCACGCGCCATTTTCCACGCGCGGGTCGAGGGATTTCCAGTTAGCGATCAGCGCGGTGTCAATCGGCTGCACGCGCTTGCCCATAATCAGGCGCAGCGAGGCGTCGCCGGACGCGGTGACCAGGTCATAACCGCCTTTCGCCATCAGGCTGACCATCTCGTCGGACGTGGCGGCGGTTTTGACGTTGACCTGACAGCCGGATTCTTTTTCAAACTGGGTTACCCAGTCGTAGCTTTTATCGGTCTGTCCCCGTTCGATATATCCCGGCCAGGCGATAATATCGAGACGGCCTTCGCCTTTATCGAGAGATGTCGGCGGCTCGGCGGCCTGCGCCGTCAGGCAAACCATACCCAGCACGCAAAGGCTGCCACGGGCAATTTTTTTGCTCATCGGGTCTTACTCCTGTCACAAGAAAATGAGCGGCAGCCATGCCGTAAAAATATCTCCCTTAATAACAGTAGACGGCGCGCTATGGCCTCCCGGGGAAATTTATTCAGGTTGTGACAAGGGGCGCATTACGCACAAAACGTGCGACACGGGCTGACTTTGCGGATTATAGACAAGCGGTTAGCGAGTTAATATGACTATGCAAATTTCATATGGTTTACCGCGAAACAATAATAACGGGCATGATATTCAGCCTGCGTCAGCGGCATATTTTTAAGGAAAGTGATAACCGCTGGATATAAACAAAACCCCGGATAAATGAAAAAACCGTTTTCTCTGCCGCCGCGGTTTTTTGCCGGGTGGCGGCCGGACCGGTCAGGGATATTCTGCGCTTGCCCGGGCGCCAATAAGCTTCCCCTGCCCGGGCAAGCGGACCGCCATCCCAGCTACGCCAGCATCTCGCGAATCAGTTCGCCCAGCCGCTTAACCCCCTGCTCCTCTCTTTCGCCCCAGCCCCACGCGGTATTAAAGCGAAAAAATGCGGTCCAGCTGGCGGAGGTGGAAAACATTTTCCCCGGCGCAATGCTGATATTATACGCCAGCGCGCGGGCGCTCAGCTCCCCCGCGTCGCTCCCGGCGGGGAGCTCAAGCCAGAGAAAATAGCCGCTGTCGCTATGATGGATTTTCACCTCAGCGGGCAGATGGCGCAGCAGCGCCTGCCAGGCCAGCTGCTTGCGCTCGGCAAGCTGGCGGCGCAAACGCCGCAAATGGGCGTCATAGCGCTTGGTCGAGAGGTAATCCACCAGCGCCAGCTGCATGGGTGAACTGGTTGAGAGCGTGCTCATCAGCTGTAGCTGCTGAATGCGTCGGGCGTGCCTGCCCGCCGCCACCCAACCAATGCGGAACCCGGGCACCAGGCACTTGGAAAAAGAGCTGCAGTGCAGCGTCATATCGTCGCGATCCCAGTACTTTGCCGGCAGCGGTTTCTCGCGGCCGAAATAGAGCTCGCTGTAGACATCATCTTCAATCAGCATCACCTTGTAGCGCGCCAGCAGCGCGACCAGCTGCGTTTTTTTCTCCGCGCTGAGGGTAAAGCCGAGCGGATTTTGCCCGTTGGTCATCAGCCAGCAGGCTTTAACCGGGTAATTCTGCAACGCCTGCTCCAGCGCGTCGAGGTCAATGCCCTCTTTGACATCGGTCGCCACCGACAGCGCCTTCAGGCGCAGCCTCTCCAGCGCCTGCAGCGCCCCGTAGAAGCAGGGGTTTTCCACAACGACCCAATCGCCCGGTTCAGTAACGGCCTGCAGGCTAAGGTTCAACGCCTCCAGCGCTCCGGCGGTGATGACGATTTCATCCGGCGAGATATTCATTCCCTGCAGCGCGTAGCGGCGGGCAATGGCATGGCGGAGTTCATCATTCCCCGGCGGCAGGTTTTCAATCACGCTCATGGCGGTGGCGGTTTTGCTGACCTGCGCCAGAGAGCGGTTAAGCTGCGGCAGCGGAAACAGGCGCGGATCGGGAAAAGCGGAGGCAAAGGGCAGCATGGACGCCTGACGGCTGGCCTGCAGCACCTCGAAGATGTAGGTATTGATATCAACGGACTCATCGCGCGTCACCTGGGCGGGCGGCTCAGGCTGACGCTGTTTGATCGGCTGCGGCGCGACATAATAGCCGGACTGCGGGCGGGCAATGATCCGGCCCTGGCTTTCCAGCAGCTGGTAGGCGTGGCTGACGGTCATGAAACTCATCCCGCTGCTGACCACCTGTTCCCGCAGTGAGGGCAGCCGGTCGCCGGGTAACCACACCCCAAGGCCAATCTGTTCGGTAATCTGCTGCGCCAGCTGCTGGTACTTTTTCATATAACAATCCGCAAGAAAATGTCAGCACAATTGTATATCAGTTTATAAAATAGGCCAGTATTTATATACTGACCTATTTACAAAGATTGGCATTGGCGATAGCACGAATTACTTACAGCTAAGCCATTCGTTTATTGCTCATATATCCACCTGATGCAGAATAAACTCAGGTGATTAAACGATAAGCTATTATTTAAAATAGCATAACCATCCCACTAACAACCAGTATCCAGAAAAAAGTCATAATTAACAAAACAGTACATAAGCTACGAAGTCCATTAGTCGACACAATCACATCCTCTGTAAAATATAATCAATAAATACACTATCCAATAACAACCCATAAAATTACGGGTATGTATTAAACATATCCTTAACTCAGCGCTCAAATCAGGCTGAGTTAAAATCCCAGATTAAAACCCACAGCATACGAAACCAGCGTTAATGAAGGCATACGTGCGTGCAGTAAAAACAATCAATTATTTTATTGTAGGATTGATACACAATTTATGAATTATTCAGCACATCTATATTTATAATAGATATATAAATATTGCTTACCCAAAGGAACGTTTAAATGCTGACTTGCAGCGCTAACGTCTAATTAAAATAACATACTATCCGCGGGTGTGAAATAGCTTGATTTTAGAAAAAAAGGATTTATCACAAGATAACCGAAACTCAAATCCATAACTGTTATAGATAAAAACAGGGTTTCTGTTCCTGCTAACCGCCATGGTGGAGGCCTAGAATTGCGCTGAATCAATTTTATTGCGGAGTTCTGCATGTTCGGTCTTGATGCATTCCACCTGGCGCGGATCCAGTTCGCCTTCACCGTGTCATTTCATATCATCTTCCCCGCCATCACCATCGGGTTAGCCAGCTACCTGGCGGTTCTCGAAGGCTTATGGTTAAAAACGAAAAACCCGACCTGGCGCTCGCTCTACCACTTCTGGTCGAAAATCTTCGCCGTCAACTTCGGCATGGGAGTGGTCTCAGGTCTGGTCATGGCCTACCAGTTTGGTACCAACTGGAGCGGATTCTCCGAGTTTGCCGGGAGCATAACCGGCCCGCTGCTGACCTACGAAGTTCTGACCGCCTTCTTCCTTGAAGCAGGATTCCTCGGCGTCATGCTGTTCGGCTGGAACCGCGTCGGGCCAGGCCTGCACTTCTTCGCCACCTGCATGGTGGCGCTGGGGACGATAATCTCCACCTTCTGGATCCTCGCGTCCAATAGCTGGATGCAAACGCCGCAGGGGTTTGAGATCGTCAATGGCCAGGTGGTGCCGGTGGACTGGTTCGCGGTTATCTTTAACCCGTCGTTTCCCTACCGTCTGCTGCATATGTCGGTGGCGGCCTTTCTCAGCAGCGCGCTGTTCGTCGGCGCATCGGCAGCCTGGCACCTGCTGCGCGGCAACAACACGCCCGCCGTTCGCGCGATGTTCTCCATGGCGCTGTGGATGACGCTGATTGTCGCCCCGGTTCAGGCCATGATTGGCGATATGCACGGGCTGAATACGCTCAAGCACCAGCCGGCGAAAATCGCCGCTATCGAGGGTCACTGGGAGAATATCCCCGGAGAACCCACCCCGCTGCTGCTGTTCGGCTGGCCGGATATGCAGCAGGAACGGACGCGCTATGGTCTGGAAATCCCGGCCCTCGGCAGCCTGATCCTCACCCACAGCCTGGATAAACAGGTTCCCGCGCTGAAAGAGTTCGCGGCGGAAGATCGCCCTAACGCCACCATCGTGTTCTGGTCCTTCCGTCTGATGGCCGGCCTCGGCATGCTGATGATCCTGCTCGGCGCGCTGGCCCTGTGGCTGCGCTATCGCGGTCGCCTCTATCACTCCCGACCCTTTTTACGCTTTGCGCTATGGATGGGGCCATCGGGGCTTATCGCTATCCTCGCGGGCTGGGTGACCACCGAGGTGGGCCGCCAGCCGTGGGTCGTCTACGGCGTACAGCGTACCGCAGATGCCGTCTCCGCTCACGGCGACCTGCATATGTCCATCAGTCTGCTGACGTTTATCGTCGTCTACGCTTCGGTATTCGGCGTCGGTTATAGCTATATGCTGCGTCTGATTCGCAAAGGGCCGCAGGACGCTCAGCCGCCTGGCGCCGGTACGCCTGCCCGCCCGCTTTCCGCCGCAACGGACCATGTACAGCAGAAGGAGTCCTGGTAATGGGTATCGATTTATCGGTTATTTGGTTTGTCATCATCGTCTTCGCCACCCTGATGTATATCGTGATGGACGGCTTCGACCTGGGCATTGGCATTTTATTCAGTACCACGCGGGACGCGGCGGATCGCGACGTCATGGTGAACAGCGTCGCGCCGGTCTGGGATGGCAATGAGACCTGGCTGGTACTCGGCGGCGCGGGCCTGTTTGGCGCTTTTCCGCTAGCCTATGCGGTAATTATCGACGCGCTGGCGATCCCCCTTACCCTGATGCTGATCGGGCTTATTTTCCGCGGCGTCGCTTTTGAATTCCGCTTTAACGCGACGCCATCGCACCGCCCGTTCTGGGATCGCGCCTTTATGGGCGGTTCGATTCTGGCCACCTTCACCCAGGGGATGGTCGTCGGCGCGGTGATCAACGGCTTCGCGGTCAGCGGCCGCAGCTTCAGCGGCGGGATGTTTGACTGGTTTACGCCGTTTACCCTGTTCTGCGGCCTGGGACTGTGCATTGCGTATGCGCTGCTGGGCGCCAGCTGGCTGGTGATGAAGAGCGAGAATGCGCTCCACCGCAATATGCGCGTAACCGCGCGCGGTTTGCTGCTGGCGCTGCTGGCGGTAATTGTCGCCATCAGCATCTGGACCCCGCTGGCGCAGACGGCCGTCGCCGAGCGCTGGTTTAGCTTGCCAAATCTCTTCTTCCTGCTGCCGGTACCGCTGCTGGTCGCGGCGATAAGCGCCTGGCTGTGGCGAGCGCTGCGCAACAGCGCCAGCCACCTGCTGCCGTTTGTCCTCACGCTAGGGCTGATCTTTCTCGGCTTTAGCGGGCTGGGAATCAGTATCTGGCCGTATATTATTCCACCGGGCATCACCCTCTGGCAGGCCGCCGCGCCGCCGCAAAGCCAGGGCTTTATGCTGGTTGGTGCGCTGCTTATTCTGCCGGTGATCCTCGGCTACACCTTCTGGAGCTACTACGTTTTTCGCGGCAAAGTTCAACACGGCGAGGGGTATCATTGATGCAACGAGTATGGCTTAAGCGCACGTTATGGATGGTGGTCCTGTGGGGAGGCAGCGTGCTGGCGCTGGCGGCGGTAAGCATGGGATTTCGGCTGCTGATGACGGCCGCCGGGCTGAAGGCCTGATCCGCCCGTCACGTAATGTTATTCGGCCCGATGGCGACACCATCGGGCTTTTTTTCGCCATCCGTCAGGCGATGCTGACAAAGGCTTTTCGCTTCTTTGCCAACCGACGTAATAATCTCACCCAGCCCCTGGCATAGTAGCCCCATTCGCCGATAGCATGGAAAAAGAGATGTTCAGAAGAAGCGTTTCAACATTACTGCTGGCGTGCGCCCTGTTTTCCGGGCACGTGCTGGCCCGCCAGCACGGACACGATTTCTTCCCGGTACAGAGTCTCGAACAGCAGTTACAGCACGAAGCCGATAGCGACGAGCTGCGCAGCCAGGCGGAAGACGCCGCCTCCGACCTGCGCGAGCAGCACCACTGGCAGAATGCGCGGAAACCAAAAATGCATCACTACCAGTAGCGATTTCGTTATCAGGCGCCCTTGCGTTTCGGCAGGGTTTTCATCAGCTCATCGGGACTCACGGACGCCACGATGCTGCCCGGCAGCGGCATTTTCAGGATATGGTTTTTTATCTTGCCGACCACGTGCATTTCGCATGGGCGGCAGTCAAACTTCAGCGTCAGCACTTCATCGCCGTGGATCAGCTGCATTGGCGTCGCTTTCCAGCTTTTAATCGAACCTTTGGCCTGTTTCGGACACAGGTTGAAGGCAAAGCGCAGGCAGTGCTTGGTAATCATGACCGGCACGTCGCCCTTCTCTTCATGAGCTTCATAGGCGGCGTCGATCAGTTGGACGCCGTAACGTTGATAAAACTCGCGCGCTTTGTGGTTGTAGACGTTAGCCAGAAACGACAGATGCGTTTCCGGATAGACCGGCGGCGGCACCGAAACCGGCTTGCGGCTGCCGCGCACCACGGCCTTCAGACGCGCATCATCAAGCATTTCCGCCGTTTCACGGCGCAGCTGGTTCAGCAGACTGTTTGGCACGAACAGCGCGCCGGGCAGGTTAATCTCAACGTTGCGCGAATAGTAAAGGGTCTGGCCGAGCTTCGCCACGCCATCGCGCAGGTTCGCCAGCGCTTTCTCCGCCTGGGTCGCCTCGGCAAACTCGCCGTCCAGCGTGTGGGTGACGCTCACGCCCTCTTCGCTGGTCATCGTCAGGACCAGCTGCTCCTGCCAGCCGCTCAGTTCGATATCGACGGCGATGCGGCGCTCGCTGGAGGTTTTCAGCAGCGCCTGCTGCCAGTTATGATCGAGGTTGCGGTTTAACGGCTGGTGCGGACGCACTTTGTGTAAATCCGCGGGCATCTCGTTCGGCCATACGCGATAGCGATTTTCGCCGGTTTTCTCCACCGTGTTGGCGCGAAAGCCGACGATTTCACGTTTGATCATCACGTTCAGGCCGTCGCCGTTGGTCAGCGTTTCGCTCACCTCAACGTCGAGAAAGTCTTTACCGACTTTCAGGACTTCCCCCACCGGCAGACCAATAAACTTCGGCGAGTCAAACGCGCCAATATCGCCTTTGCGCGCGTTGACAAAATAGTCGGTGCTGCCGCGATGGAAGGTCTTATCCGTTGACGGAACAAAGAAGTGTTCGGTACGCCCCGCCGAGGCGCGGGCCAGGTCGCCGCGATCGTCAATGATGGCGTCGAGCATCTGGCGATAGTGCGCGGTGATGTTCTTCACATAGCTCATATCTTTGTAGCGGCCTTCAATTTTGAAGGAACGTACCCCGGCATCGATCAGCGCGGCCAGGTTGGCGGTCTGATCGTTGTCTTTCATCGACAGCAGGTGCTTTTCATACGCCACCACGCGGCCCTGGTCATCTTTCAGGGTATAGGGCAGACGGCAGGCCTGCGAGCAGTCGCCGCGGTTGGCGCTCCGCCCGGTCTGAGCATGGGAAATATTGCACTGGCCGGAATAGGCCACGCACAGCGCGCCGTGGATGAAGAACTCAATGGTCGCGTCGGTGTTATCGTAAATCGCTTTGATCTGCTGAAGATTCAGCTCGCGGGCGAGCACGATTTGGCTGAAGCCGACGTCGGAGAGAAATTTCGCTTTCTCAACGCTGCGGATATCGCACTGGGTGCTGGCGTGCAGCTCAATCGGCGGAATATCCAGCTCCATGACCCCCATATCCTGGACAATCAGCGCGTCCACGCCGGTTTCATACAGGTCGGTTATCAGGCGCTGCGCCGGCTCCAGCTCATCATCATGAAGAATGGTGTTCAGGGTCACGAACACTTTCGCGCCGTAGCGATGGGCAAACGGTACCAGACCGGCGATATCGCTCAGGCTGTTGCTGGCGTTGTGGCGCGCGCCAAAGCCCGGCCCGCCGATGTAGACCGCATCCGCGCCGTGTAAAATCGCTTCACGGGCGATCCCGGCATCGCGGGCAGGACTCAGTAGTTCAAGATGATGGTTTTGCAGGCGCATACGCTCGTCGTTATCCATTATAGGGGGTCGAAATGGCGGCTATTGTAGTCAGAACCTGGCGCAGACCAAAACATTTTCCATCGCCGCCGCGGAAGGAATTTTCAGTTTTTAGCAAAGCATTGAAGGAAAAGATATTTCCCAGAAAAAGTGCCTGAGGATAGAGTCATCACGTATTCCGGATTTTCCTCGTCACGTTGTGATTTGTTGTCTCAGTCATTTGCCTGGCCGCGAGTTTACTCGCGGCTTTTTTATTTCGGGTAGTGGATCAGCGAATGGAAATGGGCAGTCTGCGCGCCGCTATTGCGATAGGCGTGCGCTAAATCGCCGGCGAAACGCCGCCCTTCTCCGGACTGCAGCGATTGCCAGCTGTCCTGCAGGCAAAGATCCAGCACGCCGCTAATCACCACCACATGTTCGATAACCCCTTGCTCATGCGGCGTTGACTCACTCAGCGCGCCCGGGGCCAGGGTGATGGAGAAGTGATCGAAGCGCAGCACCGGGTCCCAAGGGAAAAGCGGCGTGACCACCATGGCCTGCTGCTGGGGATCAAACGCCGTCGGTTCACCGGCCTCATCGGCAACGATAAAGGCGGAAAACGGCACGTTAAGCCCGGTGGCGATTTTCCATAACGTCGCTACCGTCGGGCTGGATTCGTTGCGTTCAATCTGGCCCAGCATGGCCTTCGACACGCCGGTCTCTTCCGCCAGGCGCGACAGGCTCCAGCCGCGCTGCTGGCGCAGCGTTTTTAACGTTGCCGACAGGTGTTGCGCAATATCCATTCAACCTCCCAATAATATCTGAAGGAATTATACGCACATTCACCTGATTCTACAGGGAATTGACGTATAGCGCTCACCCGGGCTCCGCTATCCAGGTCTGGCGTTGCCGAAAAGCCAGTTGTGCGTTATAACGCACAATGCTACATTATACCGACCGTTATAACGCACAAGGCACCCCATGCGCTCTTTCACTCTCCCTTTTCCGAGTCTACTCGCCGGCTTCGTCGCCGTGCTGGTCGGCTATGCCAGCTCTGCCGCCATTATCTGGCAGGCAGCGGCGGCGGCAGGCGCCGATGCTGCGCAAATCGCTGGCTGGATGACCGCCTTAGGTCTGGGAATGGGCATCAGCACCCTGGCCCTCACCGTCTGGCGAAAGGTGCCCATCCTGACGGCCTGGTCAACGCCCGGCGCGGCGCTGCTGGTCAGCGGCCTGCAGGGGGTCACGCTCTCCCAGGCGGTTGGCGTCTTTATTTTTGCCAACGCCTTAATCGTGCTTTGCGGCATCACCGGCATATTTGCCCGGCTCATGAAGATTATTCCCCATTCGCTGGCGGCGGCGATGCTGGCCGGCATATTGCTGCGCTTTGGCATGCAGGCTTTCGCCAGCCTGCAGGCTAATCTGCTGTTATGCGGCAGTATGTTAGCCGTATGGTTACTGTGCAAAGCCTGGCTTCCCCGCTTCGCGGTTGTCGCCGCTCTGCTGACAGGAAGCGCGGTGGCCGGATTGAGCGGAGAAGTGACAATGTCACAAATAAGTTTCAGCATTGTCGCCCCTTCCTGGATCGCCCCTGAATTTACGCCAGCGCTGTTGATCAGCGTCGGTATACCATTTTTCCTCGTCACCATGGCGTCGCAAAACGCCCCCGGCTTCGCCACCCTCCAGGCCTCAGGCTATCGGGTCCCCGCTTCAACGCTTATTGTCGCCACCGGCGGCCTGGCGCTGCTGCTGTCGCCTTTCGGGGTCTACTCGATCTGCATCGCCGCCATTACGGCCGCGATTTGCCAGAGCCCGGAAGCCCATCCGGACCCGCAAAAACGCTGGCTCGCGGCGGCGGCGGCGGGCGTTTTTTATCTGCTGGCGGGGATATTTGGCGGCTCAATCACCTCGTTGATGTCGGCGCTGCCGATAGCGTGGGTCCAGATGCTTGCCGGGCTGGCGCTGCTCGGTACCATCGGCGGCAGCCTGTTTCAGGCATTGAATAATGAGAGTGAGCGCGATGCGGCGGTAGTAACGTTTCTGGTCACCGCCAGCGGCGTGACGCTGGCCGGTATCGGCTCAGCGTTTTGGGGGCTGGTTCTCGGCGGCGTCAGCTACGTTTTGCTGTCAACGCTGCGCCGCGCGTAGCTGCGAGGGCGTCATGCCGGTGGCGCTTTTCACCCGGTTGCTGAAGTGGCTGGCGCTGCTAAAACCGCAGGCCATGGCGATATCGGTTAACGGCAGCCGACTCTGGCTAATCAGCGACTGCGCTTTAACCATCCGGCGCTGCATAACGTACTGATGCGGCGCCATCTTCATCGACTGGCGAAACATCCGCGCAAAATGGTATTCGCTTAACGCCGCTTCCTGCGCCAGATCGGCAAGAGTGAGCGGCTGGTCGAGGTTCTCCTCAATCCATGCCAGCAGATTGCGCAAGACGTGCGGCGCCAGCCCGCCGGTCACCGTCGGTAAACGCCACTGAACGTTCGAATAGTGCTGAATCAGGTGAGTGAGCAGCAGCGTGCTGGCCGAACTCAACGTTAGCTGATTCGCCTGCTGCTGCCAGTCGTTGTCGAGGAGAAACTGGCGGTAGACGGCGGTGATTTTGTCATCGCTGGAAAACGTTTTCTCCTGCAGCGTGAACGAGGCCGGGCTGCGGTCCCAAATCTGCTCGCCTACCCGGCGCAGGTGCTCATCGGTGCAGTAAAGATGCACAAAAGAGAGATCGCCGCGGATATCCCAGGTGCTCTCATCGCCTTTCGGCATCAGGCAAAAACGATCCGGCCCGCCGCCGTTTTTCCAGCCGTGGGGCGTTTTTTGGTAGCTTTCGTAGCCATCGGCAATATAGAGGCTCAGGGTATGGTGGTCACTTTGTACCGTGATGGTATCAAGATTGTTATACCACGCCGCCAGTTGAATACCGGAGTTGAGGTTCACCGTCCCCCGCAGCACGGCATTTTTTTGACGCAATGTTTCGAAAGTCCCGTAAGCCATAGCCTTCACAGTTCAGATTCCGCAGATCGCTAGTCTAAGAAGAGTCGCCGGCAGATACCAGCATTCCCCCGCCGCTAATGAAAAATAAGCGCAAGAATTTGCAAGTCGGCGACAAGCTGATGACAGCGCCGAATTCGCCCGGGCCGCAAAATGACCGGTACAACACTCACAGGAGAGACATTTTGAACGCATTACTCTACGGGTTGGTCGTGGTTATCTGGGGCACCACCTGGATTGCTATCTTTTTGCAGCAGGGGCCGGTTGCCGCGCCGGTGTCTATTTTCTGGCGCTTCGCCGTCGCCAGCGTCGCGATGTTGACCATTCTGCTGGTTACCCGCCGCCTGCGCCCGCTGGCCGCGCGCGACCATCTCTTTTGCCTGCTACAGGGCTGCTGCGTTTTCTGCTTTAATTTCTGGTGTTTCTATACCGCCGCCGCGTATATCAATACCGGGCTGGAGTCGGTGATCTTCTCCATGGCGGTGTTGTTTAACGCCATCAATAGCTTTCTCTTCTATCGCCAGCAGCCTCCGGGCCGATTCTGGCTGGCCGCCGCGCTGGGGCTGGCGGGGATCGTGACGCTATTCTGGGATGATTTATGGGCCAGCGGCCTGAACGCCTCGCTCCTGCTGGGTATTGCCCTCAGCGCATTGGGCACCTATGGGTTTTCGCTCGGCAATATGCTCAGCATCCGCCACCAGCGCCGCGGTCTGGAGACGTTGACCACCAACAGCTGGGCCATGCTTTACGGCACCCTGGTCATGGGCGCGATCGCGCTGGTTCGCGGTGATAATTTCGCGCCGCAGTGGACCCTCAGCTATATGGGCGCGCTACTGTATCTCGCCGTGTTTGGCTCGGTGATTGCTTTTGGCGCCTATTTTACGCTGGTGGGGCGAATCGGCGCGGGTAAAGCGGCATACAGCACCCTGCTGTTTCCACTCGTCGCGCTGACCATTTCGACTTTTTATGAAGGTTACGTCTGGCACAGTAGCGCCGTGGCAGGACTGGCGCTGATCCTGGTCGGAAATCTGGTGATGTTCGCTCGCCCGGAGCAGTGGCTGCTGCGGCGCAGGCTGGCCTGGGTTCGCTCGGATCGCTGCTGACGCTCGCGCTGCCGTCGAGGAGAAATGAAAAAGGCGCTATCAACCACTAGCGCCTTTATTCACGGATACGCCTGATTAACGGTTATTGGGGTCGAATTTCACCGCGTCAATCGCCATATCATCAATGACCTGCTTCAGGGTCTCGACGGTGAGCAGCGTATTTTCGTTGGACAGGTTTTTACCTTCGCCCTTACGGACCACTTTGATAACCGGCTTTTTGGTCGCCGCATCAATCAGCTCCCCTTCAAAAAACAGGTTGGTGTCCATGGTACGGTGGCCCGTTGCCGCCTGCGTACCGGCGATAATCATCGCCACCGGAATCACTTCGTAGAACTGCAGCCCTTCTTTGCTGGAATCCACGCCGGTGATGGCGCCGCGGAAGATCAGGCTGCGCTTGCCCGGGGTGGTTGCCAGCGGTTTACGCTCGGAAATAGCCTGTTTCATCTCTTTATTGGTGTAATTCAGGATATCCCTGAGCGCCTTCTCGCCCACCTGGGTGGTGGGTTTTGGTACCGGGTAATAGGTGATCGGGTTATAGACGATATTGTCATAGTTGCTCGGATTGTAATCCGGCGAAATCCAGCGCAGTTCCGGTTTGCCGGACGCCGAGGTGGTTTCTTTTAAGTTAGAGTAATCTTTTAAAAATCCCGAATATTGTTCCGGCTTAGCGATTTTGGATGAGCAGCCGGCCAATGCTAACAGGCCAGCAAGCGCGGCGACTTTAAAAAATAACGGAGTACGCATATAGGTTAATCCCTGTGAATACCATTTATCGGCAAGAGTTATAGCAAATAACAGGGGTAAGTTTTGTGGCAAAAGCGGTGCTACGTCAAGTAGCTGGAAAAAATAAACCCGCCGTTACCGGCGGGCCGTGATTGGCTGTTTATCTGATATCAACCTGATAAAAAATATGCTTGCCAAAGGGGTCTATTTCGTAGCCTGACACGTTTTTACGCACCGGTTCAAATATTGTCGAGTGGGCAATCATGACTGCCGGCATCTGGTCATGCATCATCTGCTGCGCCTGGCGATAGAGCGCTTCGCGTTTTTGGCGATCGGTTATCGATTTTGCCTCGGCGATAATTTTATCAAACGGCTGATAGCACCATTTTGCCGAGTTTGACCCGCCGTTCGCCGACTGGCAGGTAAAGAGTGGGCCAAAGAAGTTATCCGGGTCGCCGGTCGCGGTCGTCCAGCCCATCAGCGCCGCCTGATGTTCGCCATCCTTCACCCGCTTTAAGTATTCACCCCACTCATAGGTTGTGATTTTCGTTTGCACGCCAATTTTCGCCCAGTCGGCCTGGATCATTTCGGCCATGCGTTTGGCGTTCGGGTTATAGGGTCGCTGCACCGGCATCGCCCACAGATCGATGGTAATTGGCCCCGCAACGCCCGATTCCGCCAGCAGCGCTTTGGCTTTCTGCGGGTCGTAGTCATAATCCTTCAGCTGGCTATCCGCGCTCCATACGCCCGGCGGCAGCAGGTTTTTCGCCGCCGTACCGGTACCGTGGAACACCGCTTCAATGATCGCCGGTTTATTGATCGCCATCGCCAGGGCCTGACGCACCTTAACGTTGTCCAGCGGCGCTTTTTGGGTGTTAAACGCCAGGAAACCGGTGTTAAGGCCCGCTTTGCTCATCAGGTTGATCGCGTTGTTCTCTTTCATTCGCGGCAGGTCGGCCGGATTGGGGAACGGCATCACCTGACACTCGTTTTTCTCCAGCTTGGCGTAGCGCACCGAGGCGTCCGGCGTGATACTAAAAATGAGACGATCGATATGCGCCTTCCCCTGCCAGTATTCCGGGAACGCGGTGAAAAGAATTCGGGAATCTTTTTGATATTGCGCGAGTTTGAAAGGTCCGGTACCAATCGGGTCCATATCCACGCGCTCTGGCGTGCCGGCTTTTAGCATCGCATCGGCATATTCCGCCGATAAAATAGAAGCGAAATACCAGGCAAGATCGGCCACAAAGGGCGCTTCGGGATGGGCCAGCGTGAAACGCACCGTATATTCATCAGGCTTATCAATCGCGGTAATTAACTGGCCAAATTCCAGGCTTTCAAAATTGGAGTAATTGCCGCTGGAGATATTATGATAAGGATGGTGAGGATCTTTTTGCCGCATAAACGAAAAAATAACGTCGTCGGCATTAAAATCGCGGCTGGGTTTAAAATATTTATTACTCTGGAATTTAACGCCTTTGCGTAAATGAAAAGTATAAACTTTCCCATCTTCGCTGACTTCCCAGCTTTCGGCGAGGCTCGGCACCAGTTCTGTGGTACCGGCTTTGAAATCGACCAGTCGGTTATAGACCGGCACCGCGCTGGCGTCCACGCTGGTCCCGGAGGTGTAGAGTTGCGGGTTAAAGTTTTCCGGCGATCCTTCTGAGCAGTAGACCAGCGTTTTTGCGCTAATGGCCGAGCTGGCCGTCAGGGCCGCTAACGCCAGAGCAAGCGTCGTGAATCTGCGTTGCATAGGTTTTCCTTTTTCATTTGTCAGCTAATGAATAGCTTGTTGTTTTCCCTTCCATACATAACACTAAAGCCTGATTGCAAACACCTGAAAACTCGAATAAAGAAGGAATCACTATGTCATCAGCCCTGGCCAGTCAATTAACCCAACGCTTCTTTCGCTACCTGGCGATAACCAGCCAAAGCGACCCGCGAGCCACGACGCTGCCTACCACCGCCGGGCAACACGCGATGGCGCAGGCCCTTGCGGATGAGCTACGCCTGCTGGGGCTGGATGAGATTGTGATTGACGAGCGCGCCACCGTCACGGCGGTGAAAAAGGGCAACGTCGCAGGCGCGCCGCGGATTGGCTTTATTACCCACATCGATACCGTTGACGTCGGTTTGTCGCCGGATATTCATCCACAAATTCTGCGTTTTACTGGTGAAGATCTCTGTTTGAACAGGGATAAAGATATCTGGCTGCGCGTTGCGGAACATCCGGAAATCCTCGCTTATCCCAATGAAGAGATTATTTTCAGCGACGGCACCAGCGTGCTCGGGGCGGATAACAAGTCCGCCGTTACGGTGGTGATGACGGTGCTGGAAAACCTGACGGCGGAACACCGCCACGGCGACATCGTGGTCGCGTTTGTGCCGGATGAAGAAGTGGGCCTGCGCGGCGCGAAGGCGCTGGATCTCGCGCGCTTTGCCGTCGATTTTGCCTGGACCATCGACTGCTGCGAGCTCGGCGAAATCGTCTATGAGAACTTTAACGCCGCCGCGGCGGAGATTCGCTTTACCGGCGTGACCGCTCACCCTATGTCGTCAAAGGGGGTGCTGGTGAACCCGCTGCTGATGGCCACGGATTACATGAGCCATTTCGATCGCCAGCAAACGCCGGAGCATACCGCCGGACGCGAGGGCTACGTTTGGTTCAACGGTATCCAGGGCGATCAGAACAGCACCCTGCTGCAGGCCAGCATTCGCGATTTCGACCTCGAAAGTTTTCATCGCCGTAAGCAGCAAATTAGCGAGGTGGCGCAGAAAATCGCCGCGCAGTATCCGACCGGAAAGGTGGAATTTCACATCAGCGATACCTATAGCAACATCAGCAATGCCATCGGCGAAGACCGCCGCGCCGTTGATCTGATGTTCGAAGCGATGGAAAGCTTAGGCATTACGCCGAAACCGACGCCGATGCGCGGCGGCACCGACGGCGCGGCCCTGTCGGCAAAAGGCGTATTAACGCCCAACTTCTTTACCGGCGCGCACAACTTCCACTCGAAATTTGAGTTTCTGCCGCTGCGCGCCTTTGAGGCCTCTTATCAGACCGCATTACAGCTCTGCCTGTTAGCGGCGCGTTAAGCCGGTTTGCGCGCCAGCATCGTGGCGAAACGCAGCTTAATCCGGTTCCCGCTGGCGTCGGTGCGGTGGAGTTCACCGACGTCTTCGTTATATTTGAGTAACGTCCAGCCTTCATAATTATTGCGCAGCTCTCCCGGTTTAAACGCGAACGGGAAGCCGACGCTGCACGGATAATCGTCGGTATCCATAGCCGCAACAATCAGATTGTAGCCGCCGGGTCTGGTGCAGCGCTGCATGTTAGCAATCAGACCCGGGATGGTCTTCGCGTCGAGGAACATCATCACCACGGTCGAAAGAATAAAGTCATACTCGCCGTCAAAGCTGAGGGCGTTAAGGTCCTTAATCGCCGTCCGCAGATTCTCCAGCCCTTCCGCCTGACGAATGCGCTCAAGATTTCCGATGCTGGCCGGATTTTTATCCCACGCGGTGACATCAAACCCGTTGGCCGCGAGGTAGAGGCTATTGCGCCCGTTGCCGCAGCCCAGATCCAGCGCCTTGCCCGGCGCGATCAGGGTGGCGGCGTGCAGCACCTCAGAGTGGGTGCGGGTCATCCCGTATTTATCGGTGAAGTAATTTTCGTCACGAAGCGTCATGGTTAATCCTTATTTTTTAATAATGTGTCGCGCTCAACGCGAATCAGCAGTTTACCGCGCATCAGCAGCAGGAAGGTACGAATCAGCAGCAGCCCGACGATCAGATTGGTGAAGAGAAACAGCGGGAGCGCGAGAGTATGGAAAAAGCCGTCCGGATGCTGATGACCGAGATGCAGGCCGGTGGTCGCCAGCGCGGAGATGCCGAACGAGAAGCTCCAGAACGAGGCGTTAAACGGCTGGCGCAGGTACCACGGCATCAGGCGCAGCATAAACAGCAGCTGCAGCAGACCATAGCCGAACAGCAGCTTAGCGAAGGTATCCGCCTCGCCGCCGTTCACGCTCAGCCAGGCGCTGCACGCCACCAGCGCCGGCGCCAGCTGAATGCCGAGGGCGGTGCGCATGGCCATCGGCAGTTCGCCGTCGCTGCGCAGGCGCTGCAGAATCACCGGTTCAAGGCTAAGCCAGGAGAATAAGCCGGCGCCAAGAAACACCAGACCGGCGTCGGTAAAGCCCAGCGCGCCGCAGGCCATGGCGCTGATAAAGTTATTCGCCACCGTCGGCAGATAGAGACCCGGGGTGGTCGCCTCATTGGGATGCTTCCCCCGCCATAGCCCGGCGCTCTGCCAGGCCGCATAGCTTAGCTGCAGCACTACGCCAATCGCGAATAACACCAGCGAGAGCGGCCGCAGCCAGGGAACAAAGCCGATGGCCACCAGCATGGTCGTCGCCGGAAACAGGCTGACAAAACTGCTGGCCACCGGATGGCGCATCTCCTGCAGTACGCTGTGCGGGAAACGGACCGCCCGGCTGATAAACGCCAGCGCCAGCAGCGCCCAGATGACCGTCGCCGTGACCACCAGACCGTCGCCGACGATCCGGCTCACCGGCCAGATCGTGCTGGCGTAGCGCCAGGCGAAGCCCATGCCGATAATGCCCAGAACCATACCAAAATAGCCCGCCGGGAGATTCAGCACCCGGCTTGTGCCCAGCTTTTTATTCATTTTGTTTAAATTTTCAATTTATCTTAAGTTGCATTCTAAAGGAACCTTCAAAAACGCGCTACGGCGTTTTTTGCTATGTTTATGTTAACCATACGTAATGAGAAAGGCAGATGCGCAAATATTACCTCAGCGAGAAGGTTCGCCAGTTTCACTATGACGCCGACGGAAACAAACATAGCGTCAATCTGCGGCAAATTGTCGCCTTACGCGATTTCGCTGACGTGAAGCGCGGCGATGAAGGCGGCTGGCTGGACAATGAAGCAGCCCTGAGCCACGAAGGCGAGTGCTGGATTTATGACCCGAATAGCGCGGTGTTTGCCGGTGCGAAAATCGAGGGCAATGCCCGCTTAACCGGCGAGTGCATTATCAGCCATGGCGCCATCGTCAGCGATAACGCGCGACTGGACAGCGTGCAGGCAAGCCACTGCGCGCGAATAAGTGACAACGTCACCGTTTCGCATTCGCAGATTCGGGGTTATTGTCACCTGGCCGACAATGCGCAGATCCTCCCCCACTCGCTTATTATCGCCGCCCAGGGTCTGACCGCCGACAGCGACAAAATCCTGCGCATTTATCAGCGGGCAACGGTCAGCGCTTCGCGCATCGTTCACCAGGCGCAAGTTTACGGCGACGCGTTTGTCGAACACGCGTTTGTTGAGCATCGGGCGGAAATCTTCGATTGCGCGCGGCTGGAGGGTAACGACGAAAACGACGTCTGGGTCTGCGATAACGCGCGAGTTTATGGCCACGCGAGGATTATCGCCGGGCGGGAAGAGGACGCCATCCCCACCCTGCGCTACAGCTCGCAGGTGGCGGAGCACGCGGTGGTCGAAGGCAACTGCCTGCTGAAGCATCGGGTGATGGTCGGCGGGCATGCGCACCTGCGCGGCGGGCCGATTCTGCTGGACGATAGCGTGTTAATTGAAGGGCATGCGGTGATTTGCGGCGATGTGGTGATTGAACATCAGGTGACGATCGGCGACAGGGCGCGAATTGAAGCCAGCGCGGGCGACGCCATTTCTATCAGAGGGGAGAAAGTGATAAACGGCGACGAACTTTTTACCCGCACGCCCATTGTCGGCTTTCTATAACCTTTGCTCCCGACCGCGTGGTTTATCAGCTTCAGGCCCCTGCGCGCTGTTCCCCGGGCTACATCTCAGCGCGGCCCGTAGTCAGCCGCGAGCCGGGAATTGCCCGGTGTCACAATCAATAATGCGCCCGTAGATATTCTGGTCATCGTACGAACCGTTCAGATACTCGGCCTGCTTCAGGCACCCTTCGAGGGTGAAACCGTTACGCAGGGCGACCTGATTGCTTCTCTGGTTTGCTACCCGACATTTAATCACGAAGCGGCGAACCGTCCCGCTGCGGGCAAAAGCGTCCATCAGCGCCTGCAGCGCCTGAGAAAGCAGCCCCTGCCCCTGGTGGCTTTCATCTATCCAGTAGCCGATGTATGCGGTCTTATTGATCGGCTCAATCTGGTTAAACGACAGCACGCCGACGATCTCTTCGCGCAGAAAGAGCAAAAACATTTTGGCGTAACCGCGCTGGTGCAGCATCACGTTGCCCTGCACGTGGCGGCGGGTTTCGTCTTCGTGACTGACGTCAGCGGGCCAGCTCAGCGATTGCTGGAGCCAGCGCTGGTTCTTGATCACCAGCTGATGCAGCTCAGCGACGTGGCTTTCATCCACAGCGCGCAGAGAAAGCGACTCGGTGACGGGGATAGTTTCTCTCGCAGGCGCGTTTTCGTCAGTCATAATGGACTCTGATTAATAGTCTGATTAAAAAACAAACGCCCGCTAAGTTACCTTAACGGGCGGAATAAAGGGCAATTATTTCATTACCCGATCGTCAACATAGTTACGCTTGTCTGGCGCTGGCGGGAAGTACTGATAGAGCCAGGTTTCGCTGATCGCTTCCCCCTGGCAGCGCAGGAACATGCGCATTTCGACCGGGTCGGTCGAATCCGAGGTCGGGTACCAGTCAAACTGGATGCGATAGCCATCAAACGGTTCCACGTAGAGAATTTCTATCTGCTTCGCTTCGCCGCTCGACAGGGTAATCACCGGCTCAATGCCTCTTGGCGCCGCGGCCTTCAGGTCGCCGCCGACAAAATCGATAGCAAAACGACGGGTCCATTTATCCGGGTAGTGCTCACCCGGCGCCCAGCCTTCAGGGAAACCGCCCATTCCGGTGCGCGTGGCCAATACCCGCGCCAGCGGCGAACGGACCGGCGGCTGCGCGCTCCAGTAGAGTCGATAGCGGAAGTCCAGCTCATCCCCTGCTTTAACCGGCTTCTCGGGCTGCCAGAAGCAAACGATATTGTCCAGCGTTTCACCGGTCGTCGGGATCTCCATCAGGTTGACGGCCCCTTTACCCCACTGGTTGCGCGGCTCCACCCACAGGCTCGGGCGCTTGTTGTACCAGCCCATGATGTCCTGATAGTGGGAGAAGTCGCGATCCAGCTGCAGCAGCCCAAAACCGCGCGGATTTTTATCCTGGAAAGCGTTGAACTGCAGCTTTTGCGGGTTGTTCAGCGGGCGGCATACCCACTCGCCGTTGCCCAGCCACATCGACAGGCGGTCGGAGTCGTGGATCTGCGGATGGATAGTGTCGCACATCCGCCGTTCGTTATTGCCGCAGCTGAACATACTGGTCATCGGCGCGATGCCCAGCTGTTTGATGTCTTTACGCGCGTAGATGTGGTTTTCCACATCCATAATCACCTGCGTCTCCTGACAGTTCACCACGAACTTATAGGCGCCGGTGACGCTTGGGCTGTCGAGCAGCGCATAGACGGTAAAGACCGTCGCCCCCGGTTTAACGGTCTCAAACCAGAAAGAGGTGAAGTCCGGGAACTCTTCCGGCGTATCGGTAAAGGTATCGATCGCCAGGCCGCGGGCGGAAAGACCGTACTGGTAAGTGCTGTCTACCGCGCGGAAGTAGCTCGCGCCGAGGAAGGCGACGATATCGCGGCGCGCCAGCTCCGGCGCCTTAAATACGCGGAACCCGGCAAAGCCGAGATCGCTCTGGCCTTCCAGCTGTTTGGTGTCGACGCCGGCGTCATTATATTTAAACAGCTCGGGACGGAAGTGAATTTCCCGCGCCTGCTGGGTTTGTGAATCCAGGGAGAACATCCGTACGCGGCGGCGGAACCCCATCCCGACGTGGAAGAACTGAATATCCAGCTTGCGCTCTTCGATATTACTCCACAGGGAGTGCGCAGCATCATACTGAATGCTGTTGTAGGCCTGCGGGGTCAGGTTTGCCAGGGTTGGCGGCAGATCGCGCGGCGCGCCGCCCCAGGGCTGACGCGCAAGATCGTGGGCCATCGACTGAAGTACGGAATAGTCAAAGCGACGGGTCTGGCCGTCGGCAATTCCCGAGTCCTCGGCGAAGGCCGCTTTCGAGAATAGAGAGGCAACTCCTGACGTTCCGCATACGGCGGCAACAGCCATGGAAGATTTGAGAAAACGTCTGCGGTTCATGCCTGAGAGAGCATCCTTCTTCATATGTGAATTGAGACGCGACGTAACAAACCCATGCGTCGTGAATGTCGCTCACTCTAGACAAAAATGATTGATAATCCAATTGTTGACGGCAGAAATGCGTGAAAAAAATATGTCCACCGGACCAGACCGAATTACCGATATCCGGGGGCGGCGATGATTTCGCCAACCGGCGGCGTTTCATGCTGAATCAGGAAGCGGCCAGACGAACGCTGGCCGCGCAGGCGATTATTTTTGCTGCAGAAGGTTAAAACTGGTCATCAGGTTGCGATAATCCGGAATATGGTTGGAGAACAGCGTTCCCAGCCCTTCGATATCATTACGCCAGTCGCGGTGTAGTTCACAGGCAACGCCAAACCACGACATCAGCTGTACCCCGGCCTGCGACATACGATCCCAGGCGGCATCGCGGGTAATCGGGTTAAAGGTACCGGAAGCGTCGGTCACCACAAACACCTCAAACCCCTCTTCAATGGCCGAAAGCGCCGGAAAGGCCACGCAAACTTCCGTCACCACCCCGGCAATAATCAGCTGCTTTTTGCCCGTCGCTTTGACTGCTTTAACAAAATCTTCGTTATCCCAGGCGTTAATATTACCCGGGCGCGCGATATAGGGCGCATCGGGGAATTGCGCTTTCAGCTCCGGTACCAGCGGGCCATTGGGGCCGTTCTCAAAGCTGGTGGTTAAGATAGTAGGCAGACCGAAGTACTTCGCCAGGTCGCCAAGGGCAAGGACGTTGTTCTTGAATTTATCGGGATCGATATCGCGTACCAGAGAGAGTAATCCGGTCTGGTGATCGACCAGCAGCACGGCGGCATCACTTTTATCCAGACGAACATACGGTTTGGCCATGGTTTCTTCCTCATTTTAACGTCAGATCTTCCGTCAGAACGCAGGTTCTGCGGATGCAGGGTTAACAGAGCCGATCTTAGTGTAATCGCTGGCTGAGGATTAGCCGCCTAAAGTGGGACGCATTGTTCCATTTGCAGAACGTACCGCGGCAAACGGAGATCTTCCGGACAGCGTTAATCCAGCGTCACATGGTGCTTCATCACCCGCCGAAACAGCGCCAGACGCGCGCGCATAAAACGGTTTTCCACTTTAAAACCGGCCCGCTTGTGCAAACCGATGCGCAACAGACGGTCCCGTCCGCGCACGCTGGCGGGCCAGCGCACCGGCCCGGATAGCTCGTGGCAGCCGTTACCCGCTACACGGGCAAAGCTAGCCCAATAATCGGCAACCCGGGCGGCAAAGGTCCGGTCGCGCTCGTTCGCATACTGTCGTACCGGCTCGGCAAGGTCGAGGTTGTCAAAAACGTACGCCACTTCATTACCGTGCCACGCGCCGTGCGGATAGGTTTGGTGTTCCGCCTCGGCAACGTAGTCAAACCAGTAGCGCCAGCACGGTTGCCCTACCCGCTGCTGCGCCTGCATCACCACGTAACCCAGGGTGGTAAAGGCCATATCGCGGCAGACTTCACGCCCTAATGCCTCATCGCCCTTGACGCCGGGATAGAGCAGCTTAATCAAACCGAGACCAAAACGGCGTTCGCGGCGAAGCTTCTGGATCTGCCCGGCGATATCGACGCCAAACACCGCCATGACGCTGGCCTCATCGCTGTTCGAGCCAATCATCACCGGCAGCGGGTGCTGACGCCCGCTAAAAAAAGTCTCCAGCATCGGCTGCGGCAGTACGGCATCGCCAACAATGGGCGCCGGGCCGATGGTAAGCGGTGCGGTCAGCGACCAGAACGCGTCCGCCGGAATCGCCCGCAGCTGTTCGGCGCTGGCCTGCGGTAAAGAGAAGTGCTCCGCGATGAGCTGCCCTTTGGCCAGCGCCTTTTCCCGCGGCAGATCCGGCAAGGTATAGCCGCTCTGAATAATCGCCTTATGGAACAGCCCTCTGGATTTTGGCGAAACCATGAGCGACAGCACGCTGCGCGCCCCGGCGGACTCGCCGAACAGCGTCACGTTGGCCGCATCGCCGCCGAAGGCGTGAATGTTCTCCTGAACCCACTGCAGGGCGGCGATCTGATCGAGCAGCGCAAAATTATAGATGCGCTCCCCCTCTTCTTCCTCCAGCGCCGGATGGGCAAAAAAGCCCAGATGCCCCAGCCGGTAGTTAACCGTGACTACCACTACGTCACGGGACGCTAAGGCTTTACCATCATAGGGCGGTAAGCTTCCCGCGCCGATGGTATAGCCGCCGCCGTGCAGCCAGACCATCACCGGCAGCGGCTGCGCGCGCGAAGCGGGTGACCAGACGTTAAGGTACAGGCAATCCTCGGAAAAGCGGCCGGGATCGCCGCCGCCGAGCTCACGACAGTACTCAATATCCTGCCAGCTGGAGGCCGAGAAACTCTCCGCCCGGCGCACGCCCTGCCAGCGGGCGGCAGGCTGCGGCGCGCGCCAGCGGAGATCGCCGACGGGCGGCGCGGCATAGGGTATACCGCGCCAGATATGCATGTACTCTTCAGCGGTGCCGGATAGGGTGCCCTGCCGGGTTTTCACCAGCGGGGTAGACGGATTCTGCATGACCTGCTTCCTTTAACGACTCATGCCAGCAGAGTACTGATTTTACAGCAGACCGCAACGTCGTTTACTGCGCTCTTCCGCCTGTTGATAAAGGGCAAACTCATCATAAACCGGACAGCCCAGCGCCTCCTCAAAGGCCTGGCGGCTGGCGTTGCCGTGGCTGCGGGTCTGTATCTCGTTGCCCAGGTTAGACTGAAAAATCCCGGCGGCGCTGACCGGCAAAAAGTCTTCATAAATAATCGGTTGTGCGATGACCCAGCCGCGTTCAATCAGCGGCTGCGGATCGTCGCCCGGACGAAACGCCTGACGGTGCGCTTCGCCGGCGGGCGTCAGGCGATAGCGAAAGTACGCCAGCCCCTGCTGACGCAGCAGGAATTCGCTGTCCGGGAACGGGCTAAACACCTCCTGCAGATGACGCTGATGGGTGAGATTATCTTTGCCTACCCCCGCCTCGCCAAGCAGTCGGTCGTACAGGGCGCGGCCCTTCGGCGTTAAGGCGATACCGCGCTGCTCGATTTCGCCAAAGCGAGCCGTATGCGTGCCTCTATGCTCTCCGGCAAACATCACCGGCTCCTCAAGGGCCTTAAAGCTGGTCTGGCGCAGTAAAATGGGCACATCGCGGCGCGGCGGCCCTTCTATCAACGCTTTTGGCGCGATACCGCACTCGGGCATTAACGCCTGCACCCGGTCAATATCCAGGGTGCGCGGCGTCAGATGATTAATGTGGCAGCCGGGGAAACAGACCACATCGGCAATCAGCCGGTGCTCTTCATGCAGCGCGTGATAGGTTTCCTCATCGACGGTGGCGTGTCGATGCCAGCGAAAGGTTTCCAGCGCCTGTTGCACAAACTCGCGCGCCTCTGCGGCGGTAAACTCCCCTTTCTGTTCATGTAACGCGATCAGTTCACGACAGCGCGACGTGAAGATATCGCGTCGGGAAAGGATATCCGCCGCCCGCTGACGCAAAGCTTCATTGGCGATAAGTTCAAGTCGCAGAAGCGAGGTAAAAACGCGAAACGGATTGCGCGCCAGCGCGGCGTCATCAATGGGGCGAAACGCGGTGGAGTGAACCGGTACGCCGGCCTGCGACAGATCGTAATAGCTGACGGGATACATTCCCATAATGGCAAACATGCGACGCAAGGTCGCCAGTTCCTCCGCCGTACCGACGCGGATCGCGCCGTGGCGTTCAACGTTCAGCCGCGCCAGTTCATCGGCGTTGGCCAGTTGTTCGTGCAGCGTCGGGTTATTCTCCAGTATGGCCAGGTTAACGTCGGCCACCAGCTCCAGTAGCGTCCCGTACTGCGGAACTTCCTGCTGGTACATCGCCGACATCGCCTGCGAAAAGCTTTCCCGAATCTCATCAGCCGTGATGGTGTTCGCCATGATGTCTTACCTCCAGTGAATTCTCCCTGGAGTGTAGGAAAGCTCTCTGCAGACGGCGGGAAGAATTTACAAACTGTGATGCCGGTAGCTGGCCGGTTTATTTTCACCCGCTCACTTCATAACCGCCAGTTATGTTAAACACCCTTTAATTTCACTTTAAATTAACAAAACATTTACACACACTGCGAGTGGCGACATTACAACAACATGCCTCTCTACCGATAATATGGAGTACCCTCATGAACGAAAAATGGTCACCGCGCGAGGTCCTGCACCGCGACTACAGCAGCCATCCTCCCGCTTACGCCCCGGGCTATAAAACCAGCGTGCTGCGCTCGCCGCGCAATGCGCTCATTTCCCTGCAGAATTCCCTTTCTGAAATCACCGGACCGGTGTTCAGCAGCGACGATCTCGGCGCGCTCGATAACGACCTGATCCTCAACTACGCCAAAGACGGCCTGCCGATTGGCGAAAGGATAATCGTCCACGGCTACGTTCGCGATGGATTTGGCCGACCAATGAAAAATACGCTGGTCGAAGTCTGGCAGGCCAACGCGGGCGGACGCTACCGGCATAAGAAAGATCAATATCTGGCGCCTATCGACCCGAACTTTGGCGGCTGCGGACGGGTGCTGACCGACGAAAACGGCTACTATTGTTTCCGCACCATCAAGCCCGGCCCCTATCCGTGGCGCAACCAGGTAAGCGACTGGCGTCCGGCGCATATTCACTTTTCGCTCTCCGGCGACGCCTGGGCACAGCGCCTGATCACGCAGATGTATTTCGAAGGCGATCCGCTGATTAAACAGTGTCCTATTGTCAAAACCATCAATAACGATGATGCCATCAGGACATTAATCGCCGAGCTGGATACCCATGCCGCCGTACCGCTGGACTCTCTGGCTTACCGTTTTGATCTCGTGCTGCGCGGCCATCGCGCAACGCTGTTTGAAAACCGCACGCAGGGGGCCGCCCGATGAAAGATTATTTACCTGAAACCGCGTCACAAACCGCTGGCCCTTATGTGCATATCGGCCTCGCGCCGGACGCCGCCGGTTTCCATATCTTTGAGAAAAATTTTGGCCCGACGCTGACAACGGCAGACACCGAGGGCGAACGTATTACTATCGAAGGCAGAGTCATCGATGGCTCCGGCACGCCGGTGCGCGATGTGCTACTGGAAATCTGGCAGGCCAACGCCGCCGGGCGCTATAACCATCCCGACGACCGACAGCAGGGCAAGAAGCTGGATGCGGCGTTTCGCGGCTGGGGACGCAGCTGCTCGGACTTCACCAGCGGCGTCTGGCGCTTCGAAACCATTAAACCCGGGGCCGTGGTAGGTCGCGATGGGCGCACCATGGCGCCGCACGTCAATCTGTGGGTGGTCGCCCGCGGGATTAATATTGGCCTCAACACGCGGATGTACTTTTCCGACGAGCAGGATGCCAACCAGGTCGACCCGGTGCTGAATCTGATTGAGTGGGAAGTGCGTCGCCAGACCCTCATCGCGCAGCGCGAGGTTCGCGGCGCGGAGATCGTATATCGCTTCGATATTCACCTGCAGGGCGAAAACGAAACCGTCTTCTTCGATATCTGAGTTTTTTCTTCCTTTTTCCGCCCCTGCCGGTCAGGGGCGACGCTATATGGCAAACTCAATAAAATCAACTTGTAAAATAATAATATAAAATGTTAATAATATTTTGCTATGAAGTTAACAATTTTAATCGCCCTTACTTGTCACTGGGACGCCTCTGTTTTTAACATTGATTATGCAAAAAAATGGTCTTTTCAGTCAGCGCATTCGCTTGCGCCATCTACATACTTTCGTGGCCGTCGCTCAACAGGGAACTCTTGGGCGCGCGGCTGAAACCTTAAATCTGAGTCAACCGGCCTTATCCAAAACGCTAAACGAACTGGAGCAGCTGACCGGTACCCGGCTGTTTGAGCGTGGACGCCTCGGCGCGCAGCTCACGCTGGTCGGCGAACAGTTTCTCACCCACGCGGTTAAAGTGCTCGACGCGCTCAATACCGCGGGACAGGCGCTAAACCGTAAAGAAGGCCTCAACAGCGATATCGTGCGCATCGGGGCGCTCCCCACCGCCGCACTGGGGATCCTGCCCTCGGTGATCGGCCAGTTCCATCAGCAGCAAAAAGATATCACCCTGCAGGTGGCGACCATGAATAACACCATGCTGCTGGCCGGACTAAAATCGGGAGAAATCGATATCGGTATCGGACGGATGTCCGATCCGGAGTTGATGAGCGGGTTGAACTATGAACTGCTGTTTCTCGAATCCCTGAAGCTGGTGGTTCGTCCGGGGCATCCGCTGCTGCAGGAAACGGTTACGCTGAGTCGGGTCATGGAGTGGCCGGTGGTGGTTTCGCCCAAAGGTACGCTGCCGCGACAGAACGCCGAAACCCTGCTGCAAAGCCAGGGCTGCAAAATTCCGTCTGGCTGCATCGAGACGCTGTCGGCTTCCCTGTCGCGCCAGCTCACCGTCGATTACGACTACGTCTGGTTTGTCCCCTCCGGTGCGGTCAAAGACGACCTGCGCCGTGGGCTGCTGGCCGCGCTGCCGGTGCCCACCCAGGGCGCGGGCGAACCGATAGGTATTCTCACCCGGGTGGACGCCACGCTCACCGCGGGAACACAAACCCTGCTGAGCGCCATTCGTAAATCGATGCCCGTCTGATCGCCCTCTCCCCGACCGTTATCCGCGTCGGGGAGATCTGACCGCCTGATTTCCTTTTCGCACCCACCATATTCACCACAATAATCAATTAGTGCGAAATCATTCATTAACAATTGCGTAAATTTCTTTAACAGATCTATCATAGCCACGATTTCACCAAATGGTTCACTCGAAATCAATAACAGTAAAAAACCTGCTTTTATGAAGGTCAACATCGCTTCATTCAAAAGCCTTCACTTGAGAAATTGATTCATCTGGTTCACGCCTGTTCAGGGGTGGTTAAGGAGAAAAAATGGCAACTGGCAACGCGCCGCGAGGATTCCCCCGGGTCCTGCAGTGGCTTCTCGCCGGGCTGATGCTGATCATCGGCCTGGCTATCGGTATTCTTGGTGCAAAGCTCGCCTCCGTTGGCGGGACCTTCTATTTTGCGATTATGGGCCTGGTGATGGTTATCGCCGCGGTGCTCATTTTCCGCAGCCGTCGCGGCGGTATCATACTGTACGCGATAGCGTTTATCGCCTCGATCGTCTGGGCCATTAGCGATGCCGGCTGGACCTACTGGCCGCTGTTCTCGCGCCTGTTCGCGCTCGGCGTACTGGCCTTCCTTGCCGCGCTGGTCTGGCCGTATCTGTCCCGGCAGCCGGCGAAAAAAGGGCCGTCGTTTGGCCTGGCAGCGGTGCTGGCGGTGGTACTGTTGGTTAGTTTCGGCTGGATGTTTAAATCCCAGCCGCTGGTCAGCGCCAGCGAGGCGGTGCCGGTTAAACCGGTCGCCGCGGGCGAGCAGCAGAAAAACTGGGCGCACTGGGGCAACACCACCCACGGCGACCGTTTCGCCGCCCTCGACCAGATTAACAAACAGAACGTTGACCAGCTGCAGGTTGCCTGGGTCGCCCACACCGGGGATATCCCGCAGAGCAACGGCTCCGGCGCGGAAGACCAGAATACGCCGCTGCAAATTGGCGATACGCTTTACGTCTGTACGCCCTACAGCAAGGTGCTGGCGCTGGATGTCGATAGCGGTAAAGAGAAATGGCGCTATGATTCAAAAGCCACCGCGCCGAACTGGCAGCGCTGCCGCGGCTTAGGCTATTACGAAGAGAGCCAGGCCCAGGTTTCCCCTGCCGTCGACGCGCAGCCGGCCGCCTGCTCCCGCCGCCTGTTCCTGCCAACCACCGACGCCCGTCTGATCGCTATTGATGCCGATAACGGTAAACTGTGCGACGCCTTCGGCGACCACGGTATTGTGGACCTGAGCGTTGGCATGGGGGAAATCAAAGCGGGTTACTACCAGCAGACCTCCACGCCGCTGGTGGCGGGTAACGTGGTCGTGGTTGGCGGTCGCGTGGCGGATAACTTCTCCACCGGCGAGCCCCCGGGCGTCGTTCGCGCCTATGATGTTCATACCGGCAAACTGGCGTGGGCATGGGATCCGGGCAACCCGAACCTGACCGGCGAACCGCCGGCCGGACAGACCTACACCCGCGGTACGCCGAACGTCTGGTCGGCCATGTCCTATGACGCGAAGCTGAATCTGATTTATCTGCCGACCGGTAACGCAACGCCGGACTTCTTTGGCGGCGAACGTACCGCGCTGGACGATAAATACAGTTCCTCCATCGTGGCCGTTGACGCCACGACCGGCCAGGTACGCTGGCATTATCAGACCACCCATCACGATCTCTGGGATTTCGACCTGCCTTCCCAGCCGCTGTTGTACGATCTGCCTGACGGTAAAGGCGGCACCACGCCGGTGCTGGTGCAAACCAGCAAGCAGGGCATGATCTTTATGCTGAACCGCGCCACCGGTGAACCGGTCGCCAAGGTTGAGGAACGTCCAGTCCCGGCGGGCAACGTCAAGGGCGAGCGCTACTCGCCGACCCAGCCCTACTCCGTCGGCATGCCAATGATCGGCAACGAGACGCTGACCGAGTCGGATATGTGGGGCGCGACGCCTGTCGACCTGCTGCTGTGCCGCATCCAGTTTAAAGAGATGCGTCACCAGGGCGTCTTCACCCCGCCGGGCGAGGATCGTTCGCTGCAGTATCCCGGCTCGCTGGGCGGGATGAACTGGGGCAGCGTGTCGGTTGACCCGAACAACAGCCTGATGTTCGTCAATGATATGCGCCTTGGCCTCGCCAACTATATGGTGCCGCGCGCCAAAGTGGCGAAGGACGCCAGCGGTATCGAAATGGGGATTGTGCCGATGGAGGGCACGCCGTTCGGCGCCATGCGCGAACGCTTTCTGTCGCCGCTGGGCATTCCGTGCCAGAAACCACCGTTCGGCACTATGTCAGCGGTCGATCTGAAAACCGGCAAACTGGTGTGGCAGGTTCCGGTGGGCACCGTTGAGGACACCGGCCCGCTGGGGATCCGCATGCATATGCCAATCCCTATCGGTATGCCGACGCTGGGCGCCTCGTTATCAACCCAGTCCGGCCTGCTGTTCTTCGCGGGCACCCAGGACTTCTACCTGCGCGCGTTTGATACCGCCAACGGGAAAGAGATCTGGAAATCGCGTCTGCCGGTCGGCAGCCAGTCCGGCCCGATGACCTACGTATCGCCGAAAACCGGCAAGCAGTACATCATCATCAACGCGGGCGGCGCTCGCCAGTCGCCGGACCGCGGCGATTATATTATCGCCTACGCGCTTCCGCAGCAGAAGTAACCACCAGGGCCCCAAACGGGGCCCTTTTTGCGGCCCGGGAACCGCCCGGTGGCGGCTGGCGTGAAAGCAAAATCATCTTCAGCCCCCTAAGCAAGCCATTTTCATTCAGCTATGTTACTATTGCGAATGGTTATCAATAATAACAACTGAACAAGGATAATGGATGAAAAGTTCACCCTGCCGCCTGCTCGCAGGCACCTTCATGTTAGCCGCCGCCTCGGCTCAGGCGTTAAAAGCCCCGGAAGTGGACCTGCGCGATCCGACGATTTGGGAAGAGAAAGCGGCGTCTCCGCTCACCGCCAGCCCACAGCCCTGCGAGGTGTTCAGCGGCCCGCACTGCGCGGTCTGGGAAGATGAGAAATCGGATATTCAGCGTGAACGGGAGCGGCGGGAACAGCGGCGATGGCAGAATGGTTATGAAAACCTGCGGCGGGAGTAATCCCTCTTAAACGATAACCCGGGCATGCCCGGGTTATTTTTCACCAGGAAAATCAATTCTCGCCGAAATGAATGACGGTACGAATGGATTTACCTTCATGCATCAGATCAAACGCTTCGTTGATTTGATCCAGCGGCATACGGTGGGTAATAAACGGATCGAGGCGAATTTTCCCCGCCATCGCCTCTTCAACCATTCCCGGCAGCTGGGTACGCCCTTTCACGCCGCCGAACGCGGAGCCGCGCCAGACGCGCCCGGTGACCAGCTGGAATGGGCGGGTTTTAATCTCCTGGCCCGCGCCGGCAACGCCGATGATGACGCTTTCGCCCCAGCCTTTGTGGCAGCACTCCAGCGCCGCGCGCATCACGTTGACGTTACCGATACACTCGAAGCTAAAGTCGACGCCGCCGTCGGTGAGTTCAACAATCACATCCTGCACCGGCTTATCGTAATCATTCGGGTTGATAAAGTCGGTCGCGCCCATCTCTTTCGCGAGGGTGAATTTTTCCGGGTTGGTATCCACCGCCAGAATGCGCCCGGCTTTCGCCTGTACCGCGCCCTGGATCACCGCCAGGCCGATCCCGCCGAGGCCGAAGACGGCGACGGTATCGCCCTCTTTTACTTTCGCCGTATTGTGCACCGCGCCGATGCCGGTAGTGACGCCGCAGCCCAGCAGGCAGACTTTATCCAGCGGCGCCTGCGGGTTCACTTTTGCCAGCGAAATTTCGGCCACTACGGTGTATTCGCTGAAGGTGCTGGTCCCCATATAGTGATAAATCGGTTCACCGTTATAGGAGAAACGGGTGGTGCCGTCCGGCATCAGGCCTTTACCCTGAGTGGCGCGCACCGCCTGGCAGAGGTTAGTTTTGCCGGATTTACAGAACTTACACTCGCGGCATTCGGCGGTATACAGAGGAATAACGTGGTCGCCCGGCTGCAAGCTGGTCACGCCTTCCCCCACTTCGACGACAATCCCGCCGCCTTCATGGCCCAGTACCGCCGGGAAAACGCCTTCCGGATCGTCGCCTGAGAGGGTAAAGGCATCGGTGTGGCATACGCCGGTATGGGTGATTTTGACCAGCACTTCGCCTTTTTTCGGCGGCGCGACGTCAATCTCAACGATTGAAAGCGGCTGGCCTGGGCCAAACGCGACGGCTGCACGTGATTTCATATCTCTCTTCCTCGTGGTGATTTTATTTTAAATAGGACCGTAGCAGATGCCCGACTTCCGCCATTCTGGCGGCGCGCTGGTCTGGCGTCGTTTCGCCGCTGACCAGTTCATCCTGCAGATGAATTTCAACCATCTCTCCCATCAGGCCGTTGGCGGCGCCGCGAATTGAGGCGATTTGTTGCAGAATGGTCATACAGGGTTCGCCGGATTCCAGCGCCCGCTCGAGCGCTTCAACCTGGCCACGGATGCGCCTTACCCGACTGAGGGCACGCTTTTTATCTTCAGGTGAATGTGGCATGGTGACGCCCTCCATATCATATAGGGGGGTATACTATATTTATTGTTGCCATGAGGCAAATGGCTTCGCCGCTTTAACCGTAGCATAGCGGCGAGAATTTGCGCTTAGCGGAAGTTGAAGCCCCGAAGAATTAGACAAAAAAACCCGCCGAAGCGGGTTTATCGAGGTTTAACGCCTGCGCGGCATCATCCTCAGCAGCGTGTTATCTTTCCAGAAGTAGTGGTGCAACAGCGCCGCCAGCGCGTGCAGGCCAATGATAAAGTAGCCGGTATTGGCCAGCAGCTCGTGCCACGCTTTCAGGGTATCCACCAGCTCAAAGTTGCTTTCCGCCGCGTGCGGCATGGTCAGGCCAAACGCGAACCACGGGTTACCGCGGTAGTACATCATGACCATGCCGATGGCCGGCAGCGCGATAAACAGCAGATAGATAACCAGATGCCCCAGATGCGCGAAGCCGGTCATCATCGGCGACGGCTTAGGCACAATTGGCGGCGCCGGAGATTTGAGACGCACCAACAGGCGCACCACCATCAGAACAAAAATAGAAATCCCGCAGGAGACGTGAATCATATTGATGGCGGGTCGCGCGCTGCGGGGGAAAAAGCCCCGCAGCTCCATCGCCGCGTAAGCGCCTATCACTAAAAGAAACACCAGCCAGTGGATGCCAATTTGCAGGCCAGAATATTTATCGCGCATGAGAAACCCTTAATAAAACGGTGATATCGCCAACATAAACACCTTTTATTAAAAATTCATTAACTTTTACGTACTTATAAAAAAACAATTGTCGGTTTCACGCATTTAATGCAAAAGCGGCGAGTTATCCCCGGCGCAGGAATACGGGGAACGTATACCTCGGCCTTGACGCTGTATATAATCACAGTACAATACTCCCTGCTATTACCATAAACGGGATAAAAAATGTTCGTAGAGCTGATTTATGACAAAAGAAATTTCGAGGGATTGGCCGGCGCTAAAGAGATCATTCTTAATGAACTGACGAAGCGAGTGCATCGCATTTTTCCCGATGCCGACGTCCGCGTTAAGCCGATGATGACCCTGGCCTCCATCAATACTGACGCCAGCAAGCACGAGAAGGAGCAGATCAGCCGCGCCGTGCAGGAGATGTTCGAAGAAGCCGATATGTGGATGCAGGAAGATTAACGGACGAGTGTTGAGGAAACGATGAACACTTTCAGCATAATAGCCATCCCCCTCTTTGCCGCAGCGGTGGTGATGTTGACGTTGGGGGCGACCCGGAAAAACCGTGCCTGCGCTATCGTCGGCGGCGTTTTGATGGCCGCGACCGTGGTTAACGCGGTGACCGGCATGGCGCTACAGGGCGGGTAACAGAATGAGTTTTGTTTGGTACATGGCGCTGATATGCATTGTGATAGCGTATCTTATGATGACCTTCCTCCCCGTTTAATCCCGGGTTTTCGCCTACCCGGGCTTCTTCTACCGGCGGGATCATACCCCCTTGCGCACCAGCGTTGCCGCCTGCATAAAAATCTCGTCCTCGACGCCATCCCCCTTCTGTCTGCCCAGCCTCACCAGTTCTTCAACAATGCTTTCCCGGTTGATTGGCTTCTGGCCAGAGACCAGGCCAATAACCGCCGCGCCAATGGCAAGACCAATCAGCCCCGTTTGCTCTTCTTTGTTCTTCATCGTTCCGCTCCGTTATGCCCGAAAAAAGTTTAGCAGCCGCATCAGCGACTGCAACCCGGGCCTCCACGGGGGTTGATACCCGCGGAATCGTCTTCAAAAGCAGTACGGATTCCGGGTCAGGCAAAGCCTGTCTCCGGCTCGTTAGCCCGTTGAGGGACGCTAAAAAGTGTGAAGTTGATCAAAAACAACAAAATGACGGGCCGAGAGGCGTATTGGTATTACGTCCGCGCCGGGGGCAGCCCGGCGCGAGAAGCGATTGTTACCACCCGATGATTAAAAGGAGAAATCAGCATGATCACTTACGATCGTAACCGCAATCCTATTACTAACGGCAGCCAGGTGATGATTAACGGGACGGGTAAAACCGGTAAAATTATCGCTATCCACGCGACGGGCTTAACGCCAGCCCAGCTGCGCCGTAATAAGACAGTCGAAGTGGAAGGGACGGAAGGTAAGTTCGAGCCCGTTGAACTGATCCGCCTTGGTCTCCACTAAGGAAGCGCAAGCCGCCGCGGCATCAGCCAGACGCCGAATATCGGCTGGCGACGCCGGGCGGTTCCCTACCGGCGCTCGGCGCCATGGCTGGTCTTCGCCTGATACATGCGCCGGTCCGCCACCGCAACGATCTCATTGAGGCTATGATGCGTTGCAGGGTCGTATTCAACGCAGCCCCAGGAAAAGGCCAGCTGCCACGGATTGCCCGCCTGTTGATTATACTCAGCAACGTTATTGCTTAGCTGCGCCATCGCGATGCCCGCCGCCTGCTGGGCAGTATTAGCAAGCAGGATAATAAACTCATCTCCGCCCTGCCTGGCAATGATATCCGACTCCCGGAAGGTGGCTTTCATCAAATCAGCCATCGCCGTCAGGGCTTTATCCCCCTGTTCATGACCCCAGATATCGTTAATCAGCTTAAAGCGATCGAGATCGATAAATACGAGGCTCGCCGGTTCATTGCGCCGCCTGGCCGTCAGCAGCGCGTACTCCGCTAACGACATAAAACCCCGGCGGTTGAACAACCCCGTCAGCTCATCGGCGGTCGCCGCGTCGAGCACCTTGAATTCATCTTCAACGATGGCGGCCAGGTCGCTTAATATTTGTATCTCATGCACGGAAAAGGCGCGCGGCTTGTGGTCCATCAGGCAGAACGCGCCGACCGTCGCGCCGTCAGGCAGCTGTACCGGGTATCCGGCATAAAAGCGGATAAAAGGCGCTTCCGTGACCAGCGGGTTATCGTGAAAGCGCAGATCCTGCTGCAGGTCATTAACGATTAAAGGGTCGGTCTGCAGGATAGTATGCGCGCAGAACGTGATATCCCTCGGCAGGGTATCGACTTCAAGTCCGGCGCAGGATTTAACATGCAGGGTATTTTCTCCCACGAGGCTAACCGACGCCACCGGCAGATCGTAGAGCGTACGCGCAAGCCGGGTCAGGCGATCGAAACGCTCTTCTTTTCCGCTATTAAGTAATCCGGATGCCCGCAGCGATTGCAGGCGACGCAGTTCATCGGGATGGAGTCCGGCTAATTTCAATTTTTCTCTCTTACGTTATCAGGATAGATGACGCTGCGCTTATCACTGAAGCGCGCATCAGGCTGTTAACAGACGATTCACATTTGTTGTCTCATGAGTTAAGCATATTTCGCTGACTCGTCAAACGAGACATCAGGTTCGTTCCGTCGCGGCCCACTCCCTCAGCCTCTCTTTCAGCCACTGGCTCGCGCCGCGCTGCCCGCTCCGCTTGTGGGAATAAATTTTCACTTCAAACGGCGGAACCTCAAACGGTAATTCAAAGACCTTCAGCGTCGCCGCGTCAGTCATTTTTGCCGCGGCAGAGCGCGGTATCGCCATAAGCAGTTCACTTTGCGCAATAATAGCTGGCGCGCTCAGCATAGAGGGGGTTTTGATGGTGATATGCCGCGAGAAGCCCATTTTCGCAAGCTGCACGTCGAGAACGCCCTGGTTTTCATTCCACGGGGTGACTACCAGATGCTGTGCTGCCAGGTAGTCCGTCAGCGTGAGCCGGGATCGCCTGGCGCTGCTTATCGCAACATAATCATCTTTCAGCCAGCAAATCTCATCCAGCTCCGGATGCTCTGCTTCATCCAGCGCGCTAAATCCCAGCGCTAAATCCACCTCGCCGGCCAGCAGTTCCGTCAGCGCCGGGCTGTGCGGCAGATAGCGCAGTTCGAAACGCAGGCCTGGCGCCTGTTGCTGTAGCCTGGGCATCAGCGTCGGGAAAACGCACTGCGCGGTGAAGTCCGTGATCGCTATCTGTAGGCAGTCGGTACTGGCTGAGGCAACAAACTTCGGCTGCGGAGTAAGCTCCTGATCTAAAAACTTGAGCGCCGAAGCGATGGAAGGCGCGAGCTGGGTGGCGTATACGCTGGGGCACATACGATGACCTTCGCGATAGAAAAGCGGGTCGTTGAGCGCGGCGCGCAGTCTGGATAGCGCGTGGCTTAACGCTGATGTGCTCATCGCCAGCTCTTCCGCCGCCAGGCGCACCGAACGATAGCGGTAGACCGCCTCAAATACCGGCAGCAGATTCAAATCAAGACGGCGAAGCGCAGGATGCATAATATTCATCATTGGGTGATTTCATTGCACTTAATTCTTCTAACCTTAACGTTTATGCTTGGCGGTATCAAACTCACGATGGCACAACAGGTACTCCAATGAATATGACCATTCGTCAGGCCCGCCCGGCGGACGCAAAAGCAATTTATGACATGATTTACGAGCTTGCGGTTTATGAAAAAGCGCCGGAGCAGGTGGTCACCACGGTAGATGAAATCCAGGCATCGCTTTTCGCCAGCGACAGCAAAACGGAAGCGCTAATCTGCGAGATTGACAATAAGGTTGCCGGGTACGCGGTGTTCTTCACCAGCTATTCCACCTGGCTCGGTCGAAACGGCATCTATATGGAAGATCTGTACGTCACTCCCGAATTTCGTGGTCGCGGCGCTGGAAAAGCGCTATTGCGAACCATCGCTCAGTTGGCGGTAAAAAGAGAGTGCGGTCGCCTGGAGTGGAGCGTGCTCGACTGGAACCAGCCGGCCATTGATTTTTATCTGAGCATTGGCGCCGTTGCGCAAAGTGAGTGGGTTCGCTATCGCCTTGACGGCGCCGCGCTTGCCGCTTTTGCTGAACGGGGCGGGAACGCCGAATAATCGGCCACCCGGCGGGCCCTTTCTGGGCCCATCTTTTCAACCCCTTGCCAATATGCCCGCGGCGTATAAAGCTGAAACAAAAAATTATTAACCCTTAATGCCCCGCCCACAACCCGCCGAATTTATTCACTTTTCCGTACACGTTTTTATCAGCATATAACGGCGCCGGAAAAATCGTTGGTTGCCCTATTCCGCCAGCTGAACTAAGCCTGGAGAAGTTTTCACCTGACAGTTCAACTGACCTGGAGATTCTTCATGAGTAAACTCGGGATTAATGGATTTGGGCGTATTGGACGTTTAGTACTGCGCCGATTACTGGAGGTTAATAGTCCTTTAGAGGTCGTCGCCATCAACGACCTCACCTCCCCTAAGGTACTGGCCTACCTGCTTAAGCATGATTCTAACTACGGACCTTTCCCGTGGAGCGTCGATTTTACTGAAGATGCGCTTATCGTTGACGGCAAAAAAATTACCGTTTATGCCGAAAAAGAGGCTCAGCATATTCCGTGGAAAGCGGTCGGTGCCGAGCTGATCGTCGAGTGTACGGGTTTTTATACCTCCGCGGAAAAAGCGCAAGCTCATCTGACCGCCGGCGCTAAAAAAGTGCTTATCTCCGCGCCCGCTGGCGATATGAAAACCATTGTCTATAACGTTAACGACGACACGCTGGAGGCAAACGATACGATTATTTCCGTGGCCTCCTGCACCACCAACTGCCTGGCGCCGATGGCGAAAGTGCTGAATGACGCCTTTGGTATTAAGGTGGGGACCATGACCACGATTCACGCCTATACCGGTACGCAATCGCTGGTTGACGGCCCCCGCGGCAAAGATCTACGCGCTTCCCGCGCGGCGGCGGAAAATATCATTCCGCATACAACCGGGGCGGCGAAAGCCATCGGGCTGGTTATTCCAGCGCTTAGCGGCAAGCTGAAGGGCCACGCCCAGCGCGTGCCGACGAAAACCGGGTCGGTGACTGAGCTGGTGTCGGTGCTGGAGAAAAAGGTCTCCGCCGAAGAAGTCAATCAGGCGATGAAAAACGCGGCGACGAACAACGAATCATTCGGTTACACCGAAGAGGAGATCGTCTCGTCGGACGTGATTGGCAGCCATTTCGGTTCCATTTATGACGCCACGCAGCTGGAGATTGCCGAGGTTGGCGATCTCCAGCTGGTGAAAACCGTCTCCTGGTACGATAACGAGTATGGCTTCGTTACCCAGCTTATCCGCGTACTGGATAAGTTCGCCAAATAAATCCCGGGGGCGGCTGACGCCTTGCCCAGGCTACAGGTACGTGCGGCCTGCGTTTGGGTAGCCCGGGTAAGGCGTCAGCCGCGACCCGGGAGGCGGTCTGCGGGCTGGGTAGCCCGGACAGATGCGCAGCATCGTCTCCGGGAAGCCCACCGGTTCTCTGCTGACTCAGGCCTGCAGATAGACCACCTGGGTTTGCAGATACTCATTCAGACCATGACGCCCGTCGGCGCCGCCGATGCCCGATTTACGCCATCCAGCATGGAAACCCTGCATCGCTTCGAAGTTCTCGCGGTTAATATAGGTTTCACCAAACTTCAACCCTTTGATCGCCTTCATCGCGACGTTCAAATCGCGGGTATAGATTGACGACGTCAGCCCGTAATCGCTATCGTTGGCCATCGCCAGCGCCTCTTCAAGGGTATCAAACGCCACCACCGGCAGCACCGGGCCGAACGTCTCTTCATGCACGATATCCATCTCCTGGCGCACGTCCAGCAGCAGCGTCGGCGGATAGAAATAGCCCTTACCCGTCACCGCTTTCCCACCCAGGACGACGCGCGCGCCCTGGGCCACCGCTTTCGCCACCTTCTGCTCCACGCGCTCCAGCGCGGCGGCGTTAATCAACGGTCCCATTGCGATATCGTCGCGTGACGCCGGATCGCCAAACTGCACCGCCTTCAGCGCTTCGCCCAGACGGTTAACGAAGCGATCGTAAATGCCCTTTTGCACATATACGCGCTCAACGCAGTTACACACCTGCCCGCTATTAATTACGCGAGAATCCACCACTGCCTTAACCGCCAGCTCAAGATCCGCATCGTCCATCACGATAGCGGGCGCTTTACCGCCCAGCTCCAGACACACTTTGGTGATGTTTTTCGCCGCCGCGGCCATAATCTTCTCGCCCGCGGCGACGCTGCCGGTCATGCTGACCATCGCCACTTTCGGATTGCTCGCCAGCTCCTGGCCCACGGTTTCGCCGCGCCCCAGCACCAGGTTAAAGACCCCTTTCGGCAGGCCGATATCATGGACGATTTGCGCAAAAGCGATGGCGTTATTCGGCGTAAATTCACTCGGTTTAATCACGATGGTATTACCGGTAATGAGCGCCGGCGCCAGCTTGCGGGCAATCAGGAAGAATGGAAAATTCCACGGCAGAATGCCGGTGGTCACGCCCAGCGCGCGCTTGAATACCAGAATATTTTCCCCCGGCCGGTCGCTCTGTACAATTTCACCTTCATAACGGCGCGCCCATTCGGCCATATAATCCAGATAATCGGCGGTAAAGGAGACCTCCACCGCGGCCAGCTGCTGTATTTTTCCGCCCTCGGCGACGATCAGCGCGGCGATCTCCTCGGCCCGCTCACGGATACCGGCAGCGATTTTGCGCAGCCACCCCGCTCGCTCAATCGCCGGCAGGGCTTCCCAGCCCGGCTGCGCGCGCTCAGCGGCCAGAATCGCGCGCCGGGCATCTTCCGCGCTGCCGTCGGGAATACGCGAAAGCAGCGCTTCCGTCGCCGGATTGATCACATCAATCCATGCATCACCGCGGCCGGGTTCAAACTGGCCGTCAATATACATAGGGTGTTGAACGGGTGCTGTCATGGTCTGCTCCTCAGGATTATTGTTTTTAACAGGTGAACTAGATGTTAAAAATTATCGCCCATCAGGCAAAGGGACAGCATGAGCGCTTGTTTTTGTGAGATATTTCATAAAAACGGAGCAATCCGGGGCGTAAAAAATTACAATTCAATAACAGATGATGCCCGTTTGCGATATCGCTAACGCAAACGGGCAGGATGAGAGTTACCGGCTAATAGGTCCTGCGTTCGAAGGGGAAATGCGGGCTGGCTATCATGGCATGCCGCGCCATTCCCTAAGCCAGCTGACGCGCGCTTAGCGCATCGGAGAGCAGGCGGTCGTCGCGCAGCGTCTGCCACGCCTGAGCGATGTGCGGCGGAATATCCACATGAGCGATAAATCCCTTACCCAGGGGGCCGTAGCCCTGCGGGTTATCCGTCAGCCGCGGCAGTTCACCGAGGATTAGCGCCAGATAGCGCCCCACCGGCCACAGACCCGCCTCTTTCCCGCTGAACGTGACGCCGTCACGCCCGTTACACAACACCGGTGAACAGCCCGGCGCGCTGTACCACATCGGCGCACGCGGGTCGTCTTGCCAGACGCGGGCAAATGTCGCCATCGTTCGCCGCTGCATGGTCGGATCCTGAACCACCACGCCCGTACGGTGCGCAATGCCGTTGTGCTCCAGCATCTGCCGGGTAAAGCGCGCGTTCTCGCCGCAGTTGGTGGAGCGGTCTTCCACCACGATTCGTTGGCGCGGAATCGCCCAGAACTGATGGGCAATGTCGGCCAGAATATGCGCCTCGGCGCGATCGTCTACCGGAATGGTGCTGTAGCGCGGGTCATTCAACACCGACTGGTATAAAAACGAGGTGGAGTGGCCGATACCGCCGCTGATCAGCAGAGGAACGGCGTGATGCGCTGCCAGCCGGCAGGCGAAATCAATGGTCGGGATCACCGCATTGCCTGCCAGCACCACCAGCTCTATTTGCGGATCCTGCGGTAAATCATCCTGCGCCAGCCAGGCCCCCAGCTGATTCGCCGCGGCCAGTACCGCCTCCGGCAGCGATGGAAAATGCTCTGACATGTTCTCTCCTTTTAGCGTTCTTAGCCTGACATTAACGGCCACCATCTTAGACGGTACAGCGTACTTTGGGGTAATAAAGTGCGAACAGAATACCCACGCCCGTTAAGCAACAAAGTCAACACATATACATAGCGTTTTATTCACTTTTTGAAGAGGGTCAAGATTCTGATAAATAGAGATAAAGGGTCACAACTACGGCTTTAATGCACAAAGGTGCATATTCATCCATTGATGGCCTTGTTTTCCGTTTTTTTATTCATAAAAAGCCGAACCCCAGCCGCAACGACAGCATATTCTGCATTTTTGCCAAATACCGTCCCATTAAATTGGTGATAACATTCTCGTTACAGAGTTTATAGCTGTACCTTTCCACGGTTAACAAAATAATTATCACTGCGAAACAGGACTCTTATGGAAAAGTTATCTTACGCTTCTGAAAGTAGTACATCTCCATGGACCACCTACCTGCGTCAAATCGATCGCGTTGCGCCCTATCTCGGCGATCTCGCCTACTGGATCGAAACCCTGCGCCATCCGAAACGCGCGCTGATCGTTGATATTCCGGTACAAATGGATGATGGCACTATCCGCCACTTCGAAGGCTACCGAGTCCAGCACAACCTCTCGCGTGGACCGGGTAAAGGCGGCGTGCGCTACCATCCGGATGTCGATTTGAATGAAGTGATGGCGCTTTCAGCCTGGATGACCATCAAGTGTGCGGCAGTCAATATTCCCTACGGCGGCGCCAAGGGCGGTATCCGCGTCGACCCGTTCTCATTATCAGAAGGTGAACTGGAACGTTTGACCCGTCGTTATACCAGCGAGATCGGCATTATCATCGGGCCGCAAAAAGATATTCCGGCGCCAGACGTTGGTACCAACGGTAAAGTGATGGCCTGGATGATGGATACTTACTCCATGAACCATGGCACCACCATCACCGGCGTGGTCACCGGCAAGCCTATTCACCTCGGCGGTTCGCTGGGCCGTGAAAAAGCCACCGGCCGCGGCGTATTCATCACCGGTCGTGAAGTGGCTCGCCGCAGCGGTATCGAAATTGAGGGCGCCAAAGTCGCGCTGCAGGGTTTTGGTAACGTGGGCAGCGAAGCGGCCCGCCTGTTCGCAGGCGTCGGCGCGCGGATTGTGGTGATTCAGGACCACACCGCCACGCTGTATAACGAGGGCGGCATTGATATGGCCGCGCTGACCGCATGGCAGGCGGAGAACAAGCAAATTGCCGGCTTCCCGGGCGCCCGCGAAATTGACAAAGAAGCGTTCTGGACGACGCCGATGGATATTCTGATCCCGGCGGCGCTGGAAGGTCAGATTACGCGCGAGCGCGCGGAAACCCTCAGCTGCAAACTGGTGCTTGAAGGCGCTAACGGCCCGACCTATCCGGAAGCGGACGACGTGCTGGCCGAGCGCGGCATCGTGGTGGTGCCGGACGTTATTTGTAATGCCGGCGGCGTCACCGTGAGCTACTTCGAATGGGTGCAGGATATGGCCAGCTTCTTCTGGAGCGAAGAAGAGATCAACGCCAAAATGGACCGTATCATGACCGATGCGATCGTTCACGTTTACGAAAAAGCGGTGGAAAAAGCGTGCTCTTTACGTACCGCCGCCTATATCGTGGCCTGTGAGCGAATTCTGATGGCGCGTAAAGATCGCGGTATTTATCCGGGATAATCCCCCTTCTCAGCCCGGTTAATGCCGGGCTGAGATCAGAACTCTCTTCCCCCCTCCCAAAGCATCTTCCACAATAAACGCACATACCGTTAACCTGTTTTTATCAATCAGGCTTGAATTCTCGTTCTGGTCAGGCAAAAATCATTAGAGCTCTAACGATATTGCAGACTGACCATGGATAACCGACAGCTTAACTTTTCCCATCTTTTATATCTGACCGCCCACCACTGGCGCCTGGCGGTCAACCGTCGGCTCAAGGACCTTGGCATGAGCCAGGCCAGCTGGGTCGCCGTTTCCGCCATTGCGCGCAACGAAAAGCCGCTATCGCAAAGCGAGCTGGCCCAGGAGCTCGGCGTAGAAAGCGCAACCCTCGTACCGCTGCTCAACCGGCTGGTCGATCTCGGTCTGGTCGAGCGGGTGAAAACCGAACGCGACAAGCGTAAACGACTGCTGATCGCTACCGCCAAAGGCCTTGAGGTGTATCAGCAGGTGAAAACGGTGGCCGATGATTTGCGGGAGGAGATCCTTACCGCCATTACCCCCGAAGAGCAGCGGCAGACGCAGCGGGTACTGGAGAAGCTGCTGCGCGAGGTTGAGAAAAAATAATGCCGCGTCGTCACGCTAATCCCTATGTTCCTCACGACTGGGCCCCGCACGAAAAACCGGCGATCCTCGGCTCGCCGTCGACCCCCATTCACAGTACGCCAAAACGTATTGCCTACGGGATCGTCGGGCTGCTGGTCTGCCTGACGGGCGCGCTCGGCAACGCGGTGGTGACCGCCAATCTGCAGCTGTTGCAGGGTACCTTTGCCGCCTGGTCAACCGAGATTGCCTGGCTCCCGGCGGTCTACGTGATGACCAACGTCTCCATCAACCTGCTGCTGGTGAAGTTTCGCCAGCAGTTCGGCCTGCGCGCTTTTACCGAGGGTTTTCTCGTTCTCTACGTGCTGGTGACCTTTTTCCACCTGTTCGTCAACGACCTCAGTTCAGCGCTGATGGTGCGCGCCGCCCACGGCATGGTGGCCGCAGCGCTAAGCTCGCTGGGGATTTATTATCAGGTGCAGGCCTGGCCCGCCCGCCATCGGCTCAAAGCGCTGACCATCGGCATCACCGGTTCATCCCTGGCGATCCCGCTGGCGCGCCTGTTCTCAACCGAGCTGCTGCAAATCGACGAGTGGCGCGGGCTGTACTTCTTTGAGCTGGGGCTGGCGCTGGTGTCGCTGGCCTGCGTGATTGCCCTCAAGCTGCCGCCAAGCGATCGTAAAAAGGTGTTTGAGAAGAAAGACTTCATCACCTTCTTCCTGCTGGCGCCGGGGATGGCGCTGGTCACCGCGGTGCTGTCGCTGGGACGGCTGGACTGGTGGTTTGAAGCGCCGTGGATCGGCTGGGCGCTGGCGGGCGCGGTGGTGCTGATTGTCTCCGCGATTGCCTTTGAGCATAACCGCAGCAACCCGCTGCTCAATATCAAATGGCTCTCCAGCGGCAGTATTCTGCGCCTCGGGCTGATTATGCTGCTGATCCGCATCGTGCTGGCGGAGCAGAATACCGGCGTTATCGGCTGGCTGCAGTACGTCGGTTTGCAGAATGAACAGATGACCAACCTGGCATGGTCGATTTTCGCCGGGATCGTCTGCGGCATCGTCGCCAGCTGCCTGACGCTCAACCCGCAGCGCCTCTACTGGCCCACCGCCACGGCGCTGGCGTTGATTATGGTTGCCTCGCTGCTCGACAGCCAGTCGACGATCCTCACGCGACCGGAGCAGCTGATGTTCAGCCAGTTTCTGCTGGGCTTCGGCAGCGCCTTTTTCCTCGCCCCGGCGATGCTGGCGGGGATTGGCGGCGTCATTGCCGACCAGCGCAACCTGGTGAGCTTCTCGGTGCTGTTCGGCATGAGCCAGAATATCGGCGGCCTGCTGGGTTCCGCTATTCTCGGCACCTTTCAGACCTGGCGGGAGAAGTTTCACTCCAGCCAGCTCGCCGACCAGCTCACCACGCTCAATCCGCTGATTACCGAGCGCTTGCAGCAGTACAGCCAGATGTATCAAAACCAGATTGGCGACAGCACGTTGCTCAACGTTCAGGCCACCACGCTGCTGCAAAACGCCGCCACCCTGCAGGCCAATATTCTCGCTTACAATGATACCTATCTGCTGACGGCGGCGATTTCAGCCGCCACGCTGGTATGGGTTTTCTGGCGCTTAATAAGATTACGTATTACCGCTCGTATCGCGCTGAAGCGCGCGACGGGAAGCAAATAAAAATTTTCACTCTGGAGTTATTATGAGTCAGCAGGATGCGGCCAAACAGCAGGCCAATACCCGAAATAATATTCGCATCGTCTCTATTTTTACCGCCGCCGCCATTGGCATCGTTGGCGTACTGGTTATTCTCTACGCCTGGCAGCTGCCGCCGTTTACCCGAGAAAGCCAGTTTACCGATAACGCCTACGTTCGCGGGCAAACCACGTTTATCAGCCCGCAGGTCAACGGTTATATCACCGAGGTTAAGGTCCAGGATTTTAATCAGGTAAAAGCCGGCGACGTGCTGTTTCAAATCGACGACCGCATCTATAAGCAGCGCGTCCATCAGGCGGAAGCTCAGCTGGCGATGAAAGAGGCGGCGCTGAAGAACAATCAGCAGCAGCGTAAAAGCGCCGAAGCGGTCATCACCCGTAACGAAGCGGCGCTGCAAAACGCCCGCGCGCAGAATCTGAAAACCCAGGCGGATTTAAAACGCGTTCAGGAGCTGACCGCCGACGGCTCGTTATCGATTCGCGAACGCGATTCCGCCCGCGCCAGCGCGGCGCAGGGCACCGCGGATATCGAGCAGGCCAAAGCAACGCTGGAGATGTCGCGCCAGGATTTGCAATCAACCATCGTTAATCGTGACTCGCTGCTCGCCGACGTCGCCAATGCGAAAGCCGCGCTGGAGCTGGCGCAGATAGACCTGCAAAACACCCGTATTATCGCGCCGACGGACGGTCAGCTTGGGCAAATCTCCGTTCGCCTTGGCGCATACGTGACCGCCGGGACGCATTTGACCTCGCTGGTGCCGCCGCAGCACTGGCTGATCGCTAACCTGAAAGAGACCCAGCTGGCCCAGGTGCGCGTCGGACAGCCGGTGACCTTTACCGTGGATGCGCTGAACAGCGAGAAATTCACCGGTACGGTGCAGAGCATCTCCCCGGCGACCGGCGTGGAGTTCAGCGCTATTTCGCCGGATAACGCCACCGGTAACTTTGTCAAAATCGCCCAGCGCATTCCGGTACGCATCGCCGTTGATGAGGGGCAGAAAAACGGCCAGCGCCTGCGGCCGGGCATGTCGGTGCAGGTCACCATCGATACCCGCGCGGAGGAGCAGCAATGATCCGTCCGCTCGCTCTCGCCGTTATGCTTGCGCTGGCCGGCTGCCAGTCCGCCGACGTTCAACGGGCCGCGCCCGGGCTGCAGATCCCCGCCGCCTGGCGGGCGGATGTCGGCCCCTCCAGCCCGGTTGAGGGCGTGTGGTGGCGCAACTTCCACGACAGTACGCTCAATCTCTACGTTGACCAGGCGCTGCGCTACAACAGCGACGTGCTGATAGCCCGCGAACGGGTCAACGAGTACCAGGCGCGGGCTTACGCCGCCGATAGCAGCCTGTTTCCCTCCCTTGACGCCGGATTGACCGGCACCCGCGCGCGGTCACAGTCGGCCGCTACCGGCCTGCCGGTCCACAGTACGGTGTATAAAGGCGCGCTAACCGCCAGCTACGATGTTGATCTCTGGGGAGTAAACCGCAGCGCCGCCAGCGCGGCGCAAGCCAGCCTGGAGGCGCAAAAGGCGGCTGCCGCAGCGGCGAATCTGACCGTCGCCTCTTCGGTAGCGGCCGGCTATATCACCCTGCTCTCGCTGGATGAACAGCTGCGGGTGACGCAGCAAACGTTAAAATCGCGCGAAGATGCCTTCAACCTGGCGAAGCGCCAGTTTGAGACGGGCTATACCTCACGCCTGGAGCTGATGCAGGCGGACTCCGAACTGCGCTCCACGCGCGCGCAAATTCCGCCGCTGCGCCACCAAATCGCCCAGCAGGAAAATGCGCTCAGCCTTCTGCTCGGCGCCAATCCGGACGCCGTTAAGCGCAACGCGTTCGCGCAGCTGTCGCCGCTATCGCTACCTTCCCAGCTGCCGTCAACCCTGCTCAACCGCCGACCGGATATCGTTCAGGCCCAGCGTCAGCTGGTGGCCGCCGACGCCACCCTGGCGTCATCGCAGGCGCAGCTGCTGCCGTCCATTAACCTTACCGCCACCGGCAGCCTGCAGGATCGCACCCTGCCCGACCTGCTGGATAATCCGCTACGCTTATGGAGCCTCGGCGGCAGCATTCTGGCGCCGCTGCTCAACCGCCAGGCGCTGAATGCCCAGGTGGACGTTTCGATGGCCCAGCGCAATCAGGCGCTGTTTAGCTATGAGAAAACGGTACGCGGCGCGTTTAAAGAGGTGAATGACAGTCTCGATGCCATCGGCCGCTACGGCGAGCAGCTGGCGGAGCTGCAGGCGCAGGAGAAGGTGGCCCAGGAGACGCTGCGCATCGCGCAAAACCGCTATCGCAACGGCTACTCCTCCTATCTGGACGTGCTGGACGCCCAGCGCACGCTGTTTTCCACCCAGCTCAGCGTGGTACAGGTAAAAAACAACCTGCTGCTGGCGCAAGTTGATTTGTACCGGTCGCTGGGAGGCGGCTGGTCTGATTCATCAGGGATGTAATACGGGAAATCTGACATGCAACAACAGTGGTCGGCAGTAGATAATTATCTCGTGACAGCGTTAATCCCCACCGATCCGCTACTCAGCCAGGTTCTGGAGAATAACCAGCGCGCCGGGCTTCCGGCTATCGACGTTGCCGCTAATCAGGGGCAGTTTCTGGCCCTGCTGGTGCGCATGACGGGCGCCAGACGCATCCTCGAGATTGGCACGCTCGGCGGCTACAGCACCATCTGGATGGCCAGAGAATTGCCCGCCGATGGCGAATTACTTACCCTGGAGGCCGACGCGCACCATGCCGCCGTCGCCCGCGAGAACCTGCGCCTGGCGGGCGTGGACGATCGCGTTGCGGTGCTGGAAGGTCCGGCGCTGACCAGCCTCGAAACGCTGGGAGAGCGCCCGCCGTTCGATCTCATTTTTATCGATGCGGATAAGCCCAATAATCCCCACTATCTGCGCTGGGCGTTACGCTATTCCCGTCCGGGGACAGTGATTGTGGGCGATAACGTGGTGCGCGATGGCGAAGTGACGAATCCGGATAGCGCGGATGACCGGGTGCAGGGCGTCAGAGCGTTTATCGACATGATGGGCAGCGACCCGCGACTGACGGTCACGGCCCTGCAAACCGTGGGCAGCAAAGGCTGGGATGGGTTCACCCTCGCGTGGGTGAACGCCTGACGCTATCCGCCCTCCCCGGCAGCCTGCGCCACCGGGGAAAGCGGCGGCCTAGGCCGTAATCTGCTCCATTGCCTGCAGTACCCGCTTGTCGGAAATCGGATACGGCGTGCCGAGCTGCTGGGCGAACAGGCTGACGCGCAGCTCTTCAATCATCCAGCGGATCTCCTGCACGTCGTCATCCTGACGGCGCTGAGGCGGCAGCTTATTCAGCCACTGCTGCCACGCCTGCTGGATGCTCTCCACTTTAAGCATCTGCGCGCGGTCGCGGTGCGGATCGATGGCCATTTTCTCCAGCCGTTTTTCAATCGCCTGCAGATAGCGCAGCGTGTCTCCAAGGCGGCGGAAGCCGTTACCGGTGACGAAACCGCGATACACCAGCCCGCTCATCTGCGATTTGATATCCGACAGCCCCAGCGCCATGGTCATATCCACGCGCCCTTTCAGGCGTTTGTTGACGTTAAAGACCGCGGTCAGGATCTGTTCGACCTGTTTGGCAATGTCCACAACCGTCTCGTTCAGCTCGGCGCGCACCTTTTCATGCAGCGCGGCAAAGCCCTCTTCGCTCCATACCGGGCCGCCCGCTTCGTCAATCAGCTTATCCACGCCGCAGGCGATGCAGTCATCGATCAGATCCAGCACTTTACCGTAGGGGTTGAAATAGAGCCCCAGCTTGGCTTTATTCGGCAGCTTTTCGTGCAGATACTTTATCGGCGACGGGATATTCAGCAGCAGCAGGCGGCGCAGGCCGCGCCACATCTCCTGCTGCTGCTCCAGCGGATTATCAAACAGCTTGATGGCCACGCTGTCGCGTTCGTCCACCAGCGCCGGCCAGGCCTTAACTTTGTAGTTACCGCGCTTCTGCTCGTAGCTCTCCGGAAGCCGGCCAAAGCTCCAGATATGCAGCCCGCTCTGCTCGATACCGTCATCGGCGACCGCGGACAGCGTCTCCTGCACCTTACCTTTCAGCGCATCTTTCAGATCCTGCAGCGAACGCCCTTCCTGCAGCTTCTTGTTTTTCTCGTCCACCACCCGAAAAGTGATTTTCAGGTGATCGGGCACCTGATCCCATTGCCAGGCCTCGCGGTCGATAGTCACGCCGGTCATCCGCCGCAGCTCGCGCTCCAGTGAATCCAGCAGCGGCAGCTCCAGCGGCGTCGCGCGGCCGAGAAACGCTTCCGCGTAGTTTGGCGCCGGGACAAAATTGCGGCGCACCGGCTTCGGCAGCGATTTAATCAGGGCGATAACCAGCTCCCGGCGCAGCCCCGGGATCTGCCACTCAAACCCGGCCTCTTCCACCTGGTTGAGCAGCGGCAGCGGAATATGCACCGTCACGCCGTCGGCGTCGGCGCCCGGCTCGAACTGATAGGTCAGACGCAGCTTGAGGTTGCCCTGATGCCAGAAGTTCGGATAGTCGAGCTTGCTGACCTGCTCCGCGCCTTCCTTAATCAGCATGCTCTTTTCAAAGTTGAGCAGATCCGGCGTCTCGCGGCTGGCCTGCTTCCACCATTTATCAAAGTGGCGCGCGGAGATGACGTCATGGCTGATGCGCTGGTCGTAGAACTCAAACAGCGTTTCGTCATCGACGAGAATGTCGCGACGGCGCGATTTATGCTCCAGCTCTTCAATTTCGTTGCGCAGCTTCAGGTTTTCGCGGAAGAAAGCGTGGCGAGTCTGCCAGTCGCCCTCCACCAGCGCGTGACGAATAAACAGCTCGCGGCATAGCGCCGGGTCAATCTGGCTGTAGTTGACCTTGCGGGCAGCGACAATCGGCAGGCCGTAAACGGTCACCTTCTCCGTCGCCATCACCGCGCCCTGCCCGCGCTCCCAGTGGGGTTCGCTGTACGAGCGTTTGATCAGATGCTGCGCCACCGGCTCGACCCATTCCGGCTCAATGCGCGCGGCGATGCGCCCCCACAGGCGGCTGGTTTCCACCAGTTCGGCGACCATCGTCCATTTCGGCGGCTTTTTAAACAGCCCCGATCCGGGGAAGATGGAGAAGCGGGCGTTGCGCGCGCCGGTAAACTCCTGCTTGTCGGCGTCTTTCATACCGATGTGCGACAGCAGACCGGTCAGCAGCGCGGTGTGAATTTCGCGATACTCCGCCGGCTCGCTATTGACCGGCAGGCCGAGCTCTTTGACCACCTGACGCAGCTGGGTGTAGATATCCTGCCACTCGCGCACGCGCAGGTAGTTGAGAAAATCGACCCGGCACTGGCGGCGGAACTGGTTCGAGGAGAGCGCTTTTTGCTGCTCGCCCAGGTAGTTCCACAGGTTGACGAACGCCAGGAAGTCGGACTCTTTGTCGTGGAAGCGGCGGTGTTTCTCGTCGGACGCCTGCTGCTTGTCCATTGGCCGCTCGCGCGGATCCTGAATAGAGAGCGCCGAGGTGATAATCATCGCCTCGCGCACGCAGCCGTGTTTTTGCGCTTCCAGCACCATGCGCGCCAGACGCGGGTCCACCGGTAGCTGGCTCAGCTGGCGGCCCATCGGCGTCAGCTTATAGGCGGTCTGCTGTTCGTCAGTGGTAATCGCTCCCAGCTCTTCCAGCAGGCGCACGCCGTCCTGAATATTGCGTTTGTCCGGCGCTTCAACGAACGGGAACGCGGCAATATCGCCGAGCCCGAGCGCGGTCATTTGCAGAATAACCGACGCCAGGTTGGTGCGCAGAATCTCCGGGTCGGTAAACTCCGGACGCGACAGGAAGTCGTCTTCAGAATAAAGACGAATACAGATCCCTTCGGAGACGCGGCCGCAGCGGCCCTTACGCTGGTTAGCCGACGCCTGGGAAACCGGCTCAATCGGCAGGCGCTGTACTTTGGTCCGGAAGCTGTAGCGGCTGATACGCGCGGTGCCTGGATCGATAACGTACTTGATGCCCGGCACGGTCAGCGAGGTTTCCGCGACGTTGGTGGCCAGCACTATCCGCCGCCCGCTGTGGGCCTGGAACACGCGATTCTGTTCGCTGTTGGACAGTCGCGCATACAGCGGCAGCACTTCGGTATGGCGCAGATTCAGCTTATTGAGCGCATCGGCGGTATCGCGAATTTCGCGCTCGCCGCTCATAAAAATGAGGATATCGCCGGGGCTTTCACGCCCGAGCTCATCAACGGCGTCGAAAATCGCCTGCAGCTGATCGCGCTCGGTGTCGTCGGCGTCTTCAACGATGGGTCGATAGCGCACTTCTACCGGGTAGGTGCGCCCGGACACTTCGATAATCGGGGCGTTGTTAAAGTGGCGCGAGAAGCGTTCCGGGTCGATGGTCGCCGAGGTGATAATAATTTTCAGATCCGGGCGACGGGGCAGCAGTTCCCGCAAATAACCCAGCAGGAAGTCGATATTGAGGCTGCGTTCGTGCGCTTCATCGATAATGATGGTGTCATACTGCATCAGCAGCCGGTCCTGCTGGATTTCCGCCAGCAGAATACCGTCGGTCATCAGCTTAACCATGGTTTTATCGCTGACGTGGTCGCTAAAGCGAACTTTATAGCCGATGCAGCCGCCGGGCTCCGTTTGCAGCTCTTCGGCGATACGGTTGGCGACGGTACGCGCGGCCAGGCGACGCGGCTGCGTATGGCCAATTAAGCCTTTAACGCCGCGCCCCAGCTCCATACAAATTTTTGGCAGCTGGGTGGTTTTCCCCGACCCGGTTTCCCCCGCCACAATTACCACCTGGTGATCGCGAACGGCTTCGAGAATCTCCTGTTTTTTCTGGCTAACCGGCAGGTTTTCCGGATAAGCGATCGCCGGCCGCGCGGCTTCGCGCAGCAGGACTCTCCCTGCCGCCTGTTCAATTTCTTGCGCCATCTCCTGAAGAATGGCCTGTTGGGCATCAGGATTTTTAACCTTCTTCACGCCGTGCAGGCGACGGGCGAAGCGCGACTTATCGCGCAGCATCAGGCCATCAAGCCGTTCAAAGAGCGATGAGAAGGTTATTTTTTGTTGTTCTGTCATAGCGTTATCGGGCAGCGCACTGCCGGGAAAAATCTCTTTTGAAGTATTGCGTTAGAGTACCACATCCGCGCATTTCGTGCCTTGTTCAAAAAAACTGAATACAGAGTTCGATTTATTGCGCTTTCTCTGTGGCATGATTGTGAATAGAGTGTCAACAAGCACCAGGGCATCGGCCCGTCAATCACATTAAAAAAGGAAACACCCATGAGCAAAGTATTAGTTCTGAAATCCAGTATTCTGGCAGGGTACTCGCAATCTGGTCAGCTGTCCGACTATTTTGTTGAACAATGGCGTGAAAAGCACGCGGAAGACGTTATCACCGTGCGCGACCTGGCTGCAAACCCAATTCCGGTACTGGACGGTGAGCTGGTTGGCGCTCTGCGTCCGAGCGACGCGCCGCTGACGCCGCGTCAGCAGGAAGCGCTGGCGCTTTCTGACGAACTGATCGCTGAACTGCAGGCGAACGATGTGATTGTTATCGCGGCGCCGATGTACAACTTCAACATCCCGACCCAGCTGAAAAACTACTTCGACCTGGTGGCGCGCGCTGGCGTGACCTTCCGCTACACCGAGAAAGGGCCGGAAGGTCTGGTGAAAGGTAAACGTGCGGTTGTCGTCACCAGCCGCGGCGGTATCCATAAAGATACCCCGACCGATCTGGTGACCCCTTACCTCTCCACCTTCCTCGGCTTTATCGGCATTACCGATGTGAACTTCGTGTTTGCTGAAGGCATCGCCTACGGCCCGGAAGTCGCAGCGAAAGCGCAGTCTGATGCGAAAGCCGCTATCGACAGCGTTGTAGCCGCGTAAGAGTTGACTCCTCCCGCTTCCCGGCGGGAGGAGAGTTTCATTTTTTCTCGTAGCGCAAATACCCCACCACGCCACCGCCGCCATCTTTCGGATGATTCACGCCGTCGTTGACCTCCACGCAGGGAAAATCGAAGGGCGACACGCCGTCAATGCAGGCCACATTCACGCCGTACTGCTGCGGGTTTGAACGCCGCTGATGAAAGGTGTAGATCCCGCATACCGAGCAGAAAAAGTGCACGGCTTGACCGGTATTAAAACGATACTCCGTGAGCTTATCCCGTCCGCGCACCACCTCTATTCCTGAAAGCGGCGCGGAGACCGCAACCGCCCCACGCATCCGGCAATATGAACAGTTACAGCGGCGAACGGTGTTGAAACCATCGCTAAGCTCAACGGTAAACGCCACCGCGCCGCAGTGGCACTGAGCGGATAATTTCTCTGCCATGATTTTGCCCCTCAGGATGATGATTTCGGCCGCAAATTCTCGTCAAAGATCAGCCGCTTTCTGTCCGGCTCTGCTTCTTTGAGCGGTTCCACCTGATGCAGCGTCTGTTTGCAGCGCTCCACCAGCACCTGATACTCCCGCGTCCCCTGCTTCTTCCAGGCCAGCTCCTGTTCACTTAATGTACGAATGGCTTTTGCCGGACTGCCGACAATCAGATGGTTGGCGGGCATTTCAGCGTTGGCTTTCACAAAGGCCGAAGCGCCGACGATGCTGTTTTCCCCAATCCTGGCCCCGTCAATAATCACCGCGCTCATCCCCACCAGCGCGTTGCGGCCGATGGTGCAGCCGTGCAGAATCGCGCCGTGGCCGATATGTCCCTCTTCTTCCACCACCGTGTCCTGGCCGGGAAAGCCGTGCATCACGCAGTTATCCTGGATGTTAGCGCCATATTTCACCACGATACGGCCAAAATCGCCGCGCAGGCTGGCGTTAGGGCCGACGTAGACCCCTTTGCCGAGGATCACGTCGCCAATCAGCACGGCGGTGGGATGAACATAGCTTTCGTCCGGTACAACCGGCGTCATACCGTCAATCTGATAAATGGGCATGGTGCCTCCTTATACGCCCGACAGCCCGCCGAAGCGCTGGAAATAGAGCGGCCCCGGCGCGGGAAGTTCCCCCACCGAGCTTTCGCCCTTCTCGCCGACAAACGCCAGCGCGCCGGGCGCAACGCGTTGATAAATATTGATGCACAGCTGGCGCGCGGTTTGTCCGGCCCAGTGCGCGGGGAGCAGTTCTTCGGGCAGCAGCGGATCTTTCAGCACCACCCGGCGATAGAAGTGAATCAGCAGGAGCTGAATTTGAAAGCAGCGTTCAGGCGTCAGCTCCGCGGGCTCGCAGTCGCGAAGCAGCGGCAGCAGCGGTCGAAACAGGGTGATAAACGCGTCATACATCGCGTTCTGGTCGGTAAGATGCCAACACTCTTCAACGCGAGCGCGCAGCGCCGCCCGGGAGAGCGCCAGCGGGGAATGCGCTTCGAAGCAGATAACGTTTTCCGCTACGCCCGCTTCGTGCAGCAGAGATTGCACGTCCGCCAGCTTCTGCGATGGCGAAGCCAGCAGGCTCGGCGCCAGCGCGCCAAATCCCTGCCACAGCAGCTGTTTTTTGACTTCCGCCAGAGTGCTCTTCTCCAGCCCTTCCGACAGCAGCAGCAGCCAGGTACCGTCCCACTCCGGGGCGCTGGCGCGATAGATTTTATGCTCCGCCCGGCGGGTCAGGCGCAGGCCTTTGTCGCTGAGGCGGTAGAAGCTGCGGCGGCCAATGCGCACCACATCGAGCCACTCTTCTTTATTCAGGCGGAACAGCGCGGTACGCACGAATCGTTCGCCGAATCCGAGCCCTTCCAGCAGCGCCGCCACGCTGCCGAGCCAGACCTCTCCGCCGCGCTGGAGCAAGGCGTCGCCGTATAAAGAAGCAATAAGCGAGGTCCCGCTAATGGGCATCGCGGCGACGGACTGTTGAATAAAGGTGTCGAGTTTACTCATCTGATTCATTCTGTTGTGATTTTTGTCCTTTTTGAATCATAGCACAGGAAATCCCGGAGGCGGTGCTGCGCACCTGTCCGGGCTACCGGCCCGCAGACGACGGTGAACACGTAGCCCGGCTAAGCGCAGCGCGAGCCGGGAAGAGGCCGAGCTGATACATCAGCCCCGGCACACTCCCCGGGTCGCGGCGTAAACGCCTTACCCGGGCTACCGACCCGCAGACGACGGTGAACACGTAGCCCGGCTAAGCGCAGCGCGAGCCGGGAAGAAACTGAGCTGATACATCAGCCCCGGCACACTCCCCGGGTCGCGGCGTAAACGCCTTACCCGGGCTACCGGCCCGCAGACGACGGTGAATTTGTAGCCCGGCTAAGCGCAGCGCGAGCCGGGAAGAGGCTGAGCTGATACATCAGCCCCGGCACACTCCCCGGGTCGCGGCGTAAACGCCTTACCCGGGCTACCGCCCCGCAGACGACGGTGAATACGTAGCCCGGCTAAGCGCAGCGCGAGCCGGGAAGAAACTGAGCTGATACATCAACCCCGGCACACTCCCCGGGTCGCGGCGTAAACGCCTTACCCGGGCTACCGGCCCACAGAAGACGGTGAATTTGTAGCCCGGCTAAGCGCAGCGCGAGCCGGGAAGAAGCTGAGCTGATACATCAACCCCGGCACACTCCCCGGGTCGCGGCGTAAACGCCTTACCCGGGCTACCGGACCGCAGACGACGGTGAATACGTAGCCCGGCTAAGCGCAGCGCGAGCCGGGAAGAGGCAGAGCTGATACATCAACCCCGGCACACTCCCCGGGTCGCGGCGTAAACGCCTTACCCGGGCTACCGGACCGCAGACGACGGTGAATACGTAGCCCGGCTAAGCGCAGCGCGAGCCGGGAAGAGGCAGAGCTGATACATCAGCCCCGGCACACTCCCCGGGTCGCGGCGTAAACGCCTTACCCGGGCTACCGCCCCGCAGACGATGAAGAATACGTAGCCCGGCTAAGCGCAGCGCGAGCCGGGAAGAGGCCGAGCTGATACATCCCCCTCGGCACTCTCCCCGGGTCGCGGCGTAAACGCCTTACCCGGGCTACCGCCCCTCAGACGACGGTGAACACGTAGCCCGGCTAAGCGCAGCGCGAGCCGGGAAGAAGCCGAGCTGATACATCCCCCCCGGCACTCTCCCCGGGTCGCGGCGTAAACGCCTTACCCGGGCTACCGGCCCGCAGACGGCGATGAACACGTAGCCCGGCTAAGCGCAGCGCGAGCCGGGAAGAGGCCGAGCTGATACATCAACCCCGGCACTCTCCCCGGGTCGCGGCGTAAACGCCTTACCCGGGCTACGGGAGTTGCGGCATCGGGTAGATACTGTGAACGCCTGCAACCATTTTTAGTTGCCGATACTTTCTCCGGCTCCCGGATGACAGGCACACCAACGACAGCACTCTCTGGTGCTGTCGTTTTTTCTCAGGGAACGTTGTTACGCTATCAACAGCTCATGCTGTGACGCATCGAACGCCTTTCCTGACTTCAGTACTCCATAAGCCACCTGCGCCAGCTTTCGCATCATCGCCCCTATGATGACTTTTGCCCGCTTTCCGCTCTCTTCCAGCCTTTTCCTGAACGCTTTTCCCCACGCCGTATGGTACAGCGCCGATAACGCTGGCATGTATAACGCCTTGCGCAGTTGAACCGGCCCCGCTTTGCTCATCCGGCTCGCCCGCATCACGCTGCTTCCCGACTCATGCTGCACCGGCGTCAGTCCTGCATACGCCGCGAACTGCCGCGCTGTACCGAACTTCAGCCTCAGGCCCGTATACGCCAGCAGAACAGCCGCTGTTTTCTCCCCGATGCCCGGAATACTGTTCAGCAGCTTCCGCCGTCGTTTCATATCCGGGTCGTTATCCGTCAGGTCTTTTATCTGTTTTTCGATACGCGCCAGCTCCGCGCTCAGACATCCCAGCAGGATATCAATGCTGGCCAGCTGAACCTCCGGCGCGGTTTCCCGCCGGTTTTTCTCCTGCGTCTGCATCTCTGTCAGCGCCTGATGCCTTAACACCAGGGCTTTCAGTGCCCGCTCTGTCGGATGAGGGGCCTCCCAGGCTGACGGGCGTTTTTCCCGGCAGAAGTGAGCCAGCATACGGGCGTCCACTTTGTCAGTTTTACTGCGCAACCCCTCACTCTGTGCGAAAGCTTTACTGAGGGCGGGGTTGATGATGGACACGGTATACCCGGCATCACTCAGATGCGCGGCCGCGTCTTCCATGTAGGTGCTGGTGGACTCCATGCAGACATGGGCACGGTTCACGTCATGGCCGCGAAGCCAGCGGACCAGCGCTTCGTGTCCGGAGAGGGTATTGTCAAATTTTTTACAGCGATGCCGGCCATCAGGGCGAAGAATATCGACATCCAGTTTAGCTTTGGCGACATCAATACCGATGAAGTGGAGTTCATTTTCCATAGTGAAACCAACCTTGCAAATACGGGTTACCGGTGAAAGCCGGTCCATGATACTGTCCGGTTTATCACATGAGAAAGAACGGCGGTCCGGTGCAAAGGATCTACGGAACAGGCGCGAAAGCCTAAGCCCGGACACGGCATCCGGACCGCCATCAGAGAGAACTGGCCGGTTCTTTCTGACGGAGTAATCATACAAGCGCGAGCCGGGAAGAGGCCGAGCTGATACATCCCCCTCGGCACTCTCCCCGGGTCGCGGCGTAAACGCCTTACCCGGGCTACCGCCCCTCAGACGACGGTGAACACGTAGCCCGGCTAAGCGCAGCGCGAGCCGGGAAGAAGCCGAGCTGATACATCCCCCCCGGCACTCTCCCCGGGTCGCGGCGTAAACGCCTTACCCGGGCTACCGGCCCGCAGACGGCGATGAACACGTAGCCCGGCTAAGCGCAGCGCGAGCCGGGAAGAGGCCGAGCTGATACATCAACCCCGGCACTCTCCCCGGGTCGCGGCGTAAACGCCTTACCCGGGCTACGGGAGTTGCGGCATCGGGTAGCCCGGACAGGCACAATGCGCCGCCTCCGGGAGAATGCGTTATCCGTTAGCGGCCACCTTGCGCAGATCGAACACGCGGCAGGCCTTACCCTCGGAGCGCGGAATGCTGCCGCAGTTAACAATGCTGATATCGGTCGAAATCCCCACCATCGACTTGATCCGGTGGCGCAGCTGGTGGCAAATCTGACAGCGCTGCTCGTGGTTCAGCGCCAGACCGCTCTCTTTTAGCTCCACGCGCACCGAAAGTGAATCAAGATGGCCCCGGCGGTTGACTTCCAGCTGATAGTGCGGCGCCAGATGTTCGAACTTGAGGATCTCCTCTTCCAGCTGCGACGGGAAGACGTTCACGCCGCGGATAATCAGCATATCGTCGCTGCGCCCGCTGATGCGATCCATCCGGCGCATGGTGCGGGCGGTGCCCGGCAGCAGTCGCGTCAGGTCGCGGGTGCGGTAGCGGATCACCGGCAGCGCTTCTTTGGTCAGGGTGGTGAACAGCAGCTCGCCGTGTTCGCCGTCCGCCAGCGGCGTACCGGTGTCCGGATTCACCACTTCAGGGTAGAAGTGATCCTCCCAGATCGTCGGACCGTCGGCGGTTTCCAGACACTCCATCGCCACCCCCGGCCCCATCACCTCCGACAGGCCATAGATATCCAGCGCCGAAATCCCCAGACGACGTTCGATTTCCGCCCGCATCGCATGGGTCCACGGCTCCGCGCCGAACACGCCCACCCGCAGGGAGCAGCCGCTGGCGTCGCCGCCCATCTGGCGCTCCAGCTCTTCAATCAGGTTCAGACAGTAGGACGGCGTCACCATAATCATATCCGGCTTGAAATCGCGGATCAGCTGCGCCTGTTTTTCAGTCTGCCCGCCGGACATGGGAATGACCGTCGCGCCTAAACGCTCCGCGCCGTAGTGGGCGCCCAGCCCGCCGGTAAACAGGCCATAGCCGTAGGCGACATGAATTTTGTCTTTTGCCGTCCCGCCCGCCGCGCGCAGGGAGCGGGCGACAATATTGGCCCAGTTATCAATATCGTTTTGCGTATAGCCCACCACCGTCGGCTTGCCGGTGGTGCCCGAAGACGCGTGGATACGCACCACCTGCTCCATCGGCACCGCAAAGGTATCAAAGGGGTAGTTGTCGCGCAGATCCTGCTTGGTGGTGCAGGGAAACTTGCTCAGATCGCTCAGTTCGTGAAAATCGTCAGGATGAATGCCCGCCGCGTCAAATTTACGGCGATACATCGGCACGTTCTCATACGCATGCTTAAGGGTCCACTTCAGACGCTGGGTTTGCAGGGCCTGTAGCTCGTCGCGCGATGCGGTTTCAATCGGGTCTAATTGAGTTATCGTTGTCATTTTGTAGGGTACTCGCAGGTAGATTCGCTCACACTCGCTCAAGGATCATGGCAATGCCCTGACCCACGCCAATACACATCGTACACAGCGCATAGCGCCCGCCGCGGCGCTGCAGCTCCAGGCTGGCGCTTAATGCCAGCCGGGCGCCGCTCATTCCCAACGGATGGCCTAAGGCGATGGCGCCGCCGTTGGGGTTAACATGCGGGGCATCATCCTCCAGCCCCAGCTGTCTGAGCACGCCCAGCGCCTGGGCGGCGAAGGCTTCATTCAGCTCAATCAGATCCATATCGTTTATACTCAGCCCGGCGCGCTCCAGCGCTTTACGTACCGCCGGTACCGGTCCAAGCCCCATCAGCTTCGGCTCGACGCCCGCCGTCGCCATCGCCACAATACGCGCCCGCGGCGTCAGCCCCTGGACGATGGCCTGCTGCGAGCTGGCGATAATCAGCGCCGCGGCGCCGTCGTTGACGCCGGAGGCATTACCCGCGGTCACTACGCCACCCTGACGGAACGGCGTTTTTAGCCGCGAAAGCTGTTCAATGGTGGTGTCCGCCCGCGGATGCTCGTCGTCGCGCACGACGTTTACCGCTCCTTTCCTGTCGACAACGTTTACCGGTACGATCTCCTGCGCCAGAATGCCGTCGCGCTGGGCCTGAGCCGTCCGCTGCTGGCTGCGGAAAGCGAAAGCGTCCTGATCGGCGCGGCTGATATTTAACAATTCAGCTACATTCTCCGCCGTTTCCGGCATGCTGTCAGTGCCAAATCGCTGCTGCATGAGCGGGTTCACAAAACGCCAGCCGATGGTGGTATCAAACAGCTCGGCCTGGCGCTGCCAGGGGGCGCTGGCTTTGGCCATCACAAACGGTGCGCGCGACATGGACTCGACGCCGCCGGCGATCATCAGATCCGCCTCTCCGGCTTTGATGGCGCGTGCGGCGAAGCCGATAGCGTCGAGACCGGAGCCGCACAGACGGTTAATGGTGGTGCCGGGTACGGTGTGCGGATAGCCCGCCAGCAGCGTCGCCATATGGGCCACGTTGCGGTTGTCTTCGCCAGCCTGGTTGGCGCAGCCGAGAATCACATCATCAATCGATGCCGGATCGAACTTCGGGTTACGGCTCAGCAGTTCGCGCAGCGGGATGGCGGCGAGGTCGTCGGCGCGCACGCTGGCCAGCGCCCCGCCGTAGCGGCCAATCGGCGTGCGGATCCCGTCACAAATAAAGGCGTCGCGCATCAGACTTCTCCTGTGATTGTGCCGCCGATGCGGTGCGATTTACCGCGGAACAGAGCGACAACTTTTTGCTGTTGGTTAACAATTTCTATGTCATAGACCCCGGTCAGCTTGCCCTGATGCTTAACTCTCGCCGTCGCGGTCAGCAGCTCGCCGACAAAGGCCGGACGCAGAAAATCGATGCTCGCCGCCGACGCGACCGCCGCCAGCCCCTGACTGTTGCAGGCGTAGGCGAAGGCGGTATCGGCGAGCGAAAACAGCTGTCCGCCGTGGCAGGTATGGTGGCCGTTGAGCATGTTCGGGGTGATCGCCATGGTCATCTGCGCGTAGCCCTGGTCCATCTCGATAATTTCAATTCCCAGCGCTTTCGCACAGTTATCGTTCTCGTACATCGCGCGGGCGTTGTGCCAGGCTTCATTGCTCATGATGTCTCTCCATCAGCGCCTTCTGGCGCAGCAGGGAACAGGGGCGATAGCGCTCTTCGCCGTAGTGCCGCTGCAGGTTTTCCAGCAGCCGCAGCACCCGGCCCCAGCCAAGTGATTCACCCCACGCCAGCGGGCCGCGCGGGTAGTTGACGCCCAGACGCATGGCGGTATCGATATCCTCCGCGCTGGCGACGCCCTTCTGCAGCGCGTCCAGCGCTTCGTTAACCAGCATCGCCACCGTCCGCCACACCAGCAGGCCGGGATAGTCGGCGATCTGCAGCACCTTTTTGCCCTGCTGCTGAAAATAGAAAGTCGCTTTATCGATCGCCGCCTGAGAGGTGGTTTCCGCGCTGGCCAGCACCACCGTATCGCCTGCGCTATGGTCGTAGACCACCACCGGACGGCCGTGCTGGATGCTTAATGCCAGGGCGGTTTCGCCGGTCGTTTCCAGCAGCAGCACCTCGTCCAGCTCGGTGACAACGTCACGTTTTATGCGCTTTGCTGCGCGTTCTGCCGATACGGCGGCCAGCGCCAGCTCAGGCTGCGCTTTGCCAGGCCAGCAGTAGACCCCCTGCCCGCTCTTTTTACCCAGCCGTCCGGCCAGCGCCAGCTCCTGCTGCAGCAGCGACGGCAGATAGCGGCGGTCCTGCCAGAAGGCGTTAAATACCGAACAGGTCACCGCAAAGTTGACGTCCTGGCCAATCAGGTCGGTCAGCGCCAGCGGCCCCATGGGAAAACCGCCGCCGTCGCGCAGGGCGGCATCAATCACCTCCGGCGCGGCGACCTGCTCCTCCAGCGCTCGCCACGCTTCGGCATAAAAAGGCCGCGCCACGCGGTTGACGATAAAGCCGGGCGTTGAGCGGCAGCGAACCGGCTGTTTTCCCCAGTCGCTGACCCGCTGGCAGAGCTGTTCAACGACTTCCGCCGAGGTGGCCAGGCCGCTGACCACTTCCACCAGCTTCATTACCGGGGCCGGGTTAAAGAAGTGCAGCCCGGCGACCCGCTCCGGGTGTTTTATTCCCGCGGCGATGGCGGTGATCGATATCGACGACGTGTTGCTGACCAGCAGCGTTGACGGGGAGCAGATTTCGGCCAGCTGTTTGAACAGCGCTTTTTTCACGTCCAGGCGCTCGGAGGCGGCTTCAATAACCAACTCCGCACGGGCTAAAGCGCTCAGATCCTCAGCCGGTGCCAGACGCGACAGCAGCGCCCCGGCCTGTTCCGCCGCCAGCTTGCCGCGGCTGACGCGGGAGGCCAGCCGCTGGCGAATCCCGTCGATGGCGCGAACCACCGCCTCAGGGGCGATGTCGTAAATCAGTACCGGATGCCCGGCGGCGGCGGCCACTTCGGCAATGCCGGCGCCCATGGTGCCGCTGCCTATCACCGCGACGGTAGGTAACGTTGTGCTCATCGGCTATTTCCCGCTGAAGTGAGGTGGACGCTTCGCCAGAAAAGCGCTGACGCCTTCGCGATAGTCGGCGCTGCGTCCGGCCAGGCGCTGGTAGTCGCGCTCCAGGTCAAGCTGCTGGTCCAGGGTCTGGGTTTCCGCCAGCCGCAGCGCGTTTTTAATCAGCCCGAGGCCATAGGTCGGCTGGGCGGCCAGGTGCCGGGCCAGCGCCAGGCTGGTGTCTTTCAGCTCGGCGTCATCCACCACCTGCCAGATCATCCCCCACTGCGCCGCCTGCTCCGCGCTCAGGCTATCGCCAAGCAGCGCCAGCCCCATCGCCCGCGCGCGCCCCGCCACGCGCGGCAGAAACCAGCTGCCGCCGCAGTCCGGCACCAGACCAAGCTTGCTGAACGCCATAACGAACTTCGCTGAACGCGCCGCCAGCACGATATCGCAGCCCATCGCCAGCGTAGCCCCCGCGCCCGCCGCGACGCCGTTCACCGCGCAAATCACCGGTTTCGGCAGCGCCGCCAGACGGCGCACCAGGGGGTTGTAGAAACGCTCAACCGATAAGCCGAGATCCGGCGCCGGTCCGCTGGGGTCAACGTTGCGGTCATTTAAATCCTGCCCGGCGCAAAAACCGCGCCCGGCGCCGGTCAGCAGTAAACAGCGCACGCTGTCGTCGCGTTCGGCCTGTTTCAGGCACGCCGCCAGCTGCTGGTGCATCAGGTCGTTAAAACTGTTCAGACGGTCCGGGCGATTAAGGGTAATCGTCATCACGCCCTGCTCCACTTCGCTGAGAATAAAAGCTTCCACGATTAGCGTCCTTTAAATTCCGCAGTACGTTTATGTAAAAAGGCGTCGATGCCTTCGCGGCGATCTTCGGTCGCGCTCAGCAAAGTAAACAGCTGGCGCTCCTGCTGAAGCCCGGCCTGCAGGCTCACCTCCTGCGACAGCCGCAAAGCCTGCTTAGCCGCGCGCAGCGCCAGCGGCGAGTGGCGAGCCACGGTTGCCGCCAGGCCGAGCGCGTATTCATCGGTGAGCGCTGGCGGATAAACCTCGCATACCAGCCCCGCCCGCTGCGCCTGATGGGCATCAATGCTTTCGCCGCTCAAGACCATCCGGCTGGCCAGCGCCTTACCGACGGAGCGGATCAGGCGCTGGGTTCCGCCCGCGCCCGGCATCATGCCGAGGGTGATTTCCGGCAGGCCGAAGCGGGCGTTATCGCCGGCGACGATCAGATCGCAGAGCAGCGCCAGCTCGAATCCGGCGCCGAGGGCATAGCCGTTAACCGAAGCGATCAGCGGTTTACTGAAGCCGTCGATACGCGCCCACAGCCGCGGGCGAATATCATCGAGCGTGGCGGGCAGATCTTTTTCCGCCATTTCGTTCAGGTCAGCCCCTGCGGCAAAGAAGCGTTCGTTACCGCTGATGACGCAGACGCAGACCGACGGGTCCAGCGCCGCCGCGTCGAGCACGTCGGCGATCTGCGTCAGCAGCGCGTTATTCAAAGCGTTGCGCGCCTGCGGGCGATTTAGCGTCAGCTGCAGTACGCGCGCGTGACGAGCAATGAACAGTTCGCTCATGCCATCCCCCGCGCGTCAAAGTCGACAACCACATCGTCGCTGGTGGGCAGCGCCTGACAGCTCAGCACGTAGCCCGCCGCCAGTTCGTCGGCTTCAAGGCTGTAGTTAGCGGCCATCGCCACCTCGCCGCGCAGCACTTTGCATTTACAGGTGGCGCAGACGCCCCCCTTGCAGGCAAACGGCAGGTCCGCCCCCTGGCGCAGCGCGGCGTCAAGAATGCTGTCATCCTCCGCGCTCAGGGCAATGGTTCGATCGCGGCCGTCCTGACGAATCGTGACCGCGCGGCCCTCCGCCTGGACGCCGGTAGCCCGCCTGGCGCGGCTGTCCGGGGTATTAAAACGTTCCAGATGAATCGCGTCCTCCGGTACGCCCAGCTCGCGCAGGGCGATCTCCGCTTCATCCATCATCGCCGCCGGGCCGCAGATAAAGGCGTGCTCGAAGCGGCTGAAGTCCAGCAGATGGGCGGCCAGTTCGCGCAGCTTGTCGCCGTTGATGCGCCCCTGCAGCAGATCGCTGTCCATCGACTCCTGGCTGAACAGGTGCACCACCTGCAGACGCTGCGGATAGCGGTCTTTCAGGTCGGCCAGCGCCTGACGGAACATCATGCTGTGGCTGCTGCGGTTGCCGTAAACCAGCGTGAAGCGGCTGTCGACTTCGGTGGCGAGGGTGGCGTCGATAATCGCCATCATCGGCGTAATGCCGGAGCCGGCGGCAATCGCCAGGTAGTCAGCGCAACGCCCGGCCTGCGGCTGGTAGCCGAAATGGCCCTGCGGCACCATCACGTCCAGCGCCATGCCTTGCTGAATGTCGCTCTGGGCATAGCGCGAGAAGCGCCCGCCGTCGATGGCCTTCACCGCCACGCTGATTTCACCCGGCGAGCGGCTGCGGCAAATGGAGTAGCAGCGCCTGAGCTCTTCCCCGCCAAGGCGCGCTTTCAGGGTCAGATGCTGGCCCGGACGGAAGGCGTATGCATTACGCAGCGCGTCGGGAATGGCAAAGGTGATGGTGACCGCATCGCGGGTTTCCGGCTCCACTTTCGCCACGGTAAGCGAATGAAATGTCGTCATCGCAACCTCAAATACATTTAAAGTAATCAAAGGGTTCCCGACAGCTGTCGCAGCGATACAGCGCTTTGCAGGCCGTGGAACCGAATTCGCTAATCAGCGAGGTGTGGCGGCTGCCGCAGCGCGGGCAGACCACGTCCTCCGGCATGTGGGCATGGCAGGCATGGCCCTGCGGCGGACTGATGCCGTACTGGCGCAGGCGTTCACGCGCGTCCGGCCCCATCCAGTCGGTGGTCCACGGCGGGTCAAGCTGCAGCACGATATGCACCGGCGCGTAGCCGTTTTCCGTCATTGCCGCGCGGATTTCTCCCAGCAGATGTTCGGTGGCCGGGCAGCCCGAATAGGTTGGCGTGAAGCCAATCACCCAGCCATCGCCGCGGCGCTCCACGCTGCGCACCAGGCCGAGGTCGGTAATGGTCAGCACCGGCACTTCCGGATCGGGAATGGCGCCTAACAGATCCCAGACGGCGTGGACCTCCGGGGGCGCGATATCAACCAGACGTTGCATAATCCCCTCCTGCTACCACTGCTGGCCGGGATAGGCGCGCTGTAAATACTGCATCTCCGCCAGCAGCGGCCCGAGATGCTCGCTGTGCAGCCCCTGCTTACCGCCGCTGCGGAAAGCCGCTTCTTGCGGGATCTGCAAACCGGCGTCGATCAGCGCCGTGTGCACCGCGTTCTGCCATTCGGCCTGCAGTTCGCGCGGGTCGACGGCGATGCCCTGCGCACTCAGCTCAATTTCCAGCTCATCGGCCTGGAACAGCTCGCCGGTAAAGCGCCACAGGTTATCCACCGCGCTCTGCATTCTCTGGGCGGAAAGCGCCGTGCCGTTGCCCAGGCGCTCCAGCCAGCCGCGGCTAAAGCGCTGGTGGTAGCGCACCTCTTTCAGCGCCCTGGCGGCGATGGCGGCAAGCTGCGCATCGCGACTGCCGACCAGGCGGCTGAACAGCGCCACGTGCCAGACATCGATGAAAAACTGGCGAGCGAGGGTGTCGGCGAAGTTGCCGTTTGGCTGCTCCACCAGCAGTAAATTGCAAAACTGGCGCTCGTCGCGGCCAAAGGCCAGGGTATCTTCATCGCCGCTGCCGGTCAGTTCGGCGGCGTAGCTGAGGAAATGGCGCGCCTGCCCCAGCAGGTCGAGGCCGATATTGGCCAGCGCCAGATCGATCTCCAGCTCCGGCGCATGGCCGCACCACTCGCCCAGACGCTGGGCCAGCACCAGGCCGTTATCGCCGAGGCGCAGGGCATAAGCGGCAACGGGGTTATCGTTTTTCATCGTGGCCTCACATATGTTCCATGCCGTCGGGCACGGTGTAGAAGGTGGGATGACGATAGATTTTGCTCTCCGCCGGGTCGAAAAATGCGCCGCGCTCTTCGGGCTGCGAGGCAACGATTTCGCTGGCCTTCACCACCCAAATCGAACAGCCTTCGCTGCGGCGGGTATAGGCATCGCGGGCGTTTTCCAGCGCCATCTGGTCATCGGCGGCGTGCAGGCTGCCGACGTGGCGGTGCGACAGTCCCTGTTTGCTGCGAACGAACACTTCATATAAAGGCCAGTAGTTTTTGCTCATTTTTATTCTCCTTACGCGGCGTCGCGAGCCTGCTGTTTTTGCGCATGCGCCAGCGCGGCTTCCCGCACCCACGCGCCCTCTTCCCATGCCTTGCGTTTAGCGCCCAGGCGTTCGTGGTTGCAGATCCCGCGTCCGGCAATCACTTCGTTAAATTCGTGCCAGTCGATGGCGCCAAAGCGGTAGTGGCCGCTGGTTTCATCCAGCCGCAAATCCGGGTCGGGTACGGTCATGCCGAGGATTTCCACCTGCGGAATGGTGTTATCGACAAAGCGCTGGCGCAGTTCGTCGTTCGAGTGGAGCTTGATTTTCCACGCCATGCTGCGGGCGCTGTTTGGCGAGTTATCGTCGCCCGGGCCAAACATCATCAGCGCCGGCCACCAGAAACGGTTGATGGCGTCCTGCAGCATCTGCCGCTGCGCGTCGCTGCCCTGCGCCAGCGCCATGCAGGCTTCAAACCCCTGGCGCTGGTGAAAGCTCTCCTCTTTGCAGATCTTGACCATTGCCCGGGCGTAGGGTCCGTAGGAGGTGCGACACAGCGCCACCTGATTGACGATGGCCGCGCCGTCCACCAGCCAGCCAATCACGCCGATATCCGCCCAGCTCAGGGTCGGGTAGTTAAAAATGGAGGAGTACTTCATCTTGCCGTCGAGCATTTTCTGATACAGGTCTTCGCGGGCGCAGCCGAGGGTTTCCGCCGCGCTGTAGAGGTACAGGCCGTGCCCGGCTTCATCCTGCACTTTCGCCAGCAGAATCGCTTTGCGCCTAAGGGTCGGCGCGCGTGTGATCCAGTTGCCTTCCGGCAGCATGCCGACGATTTCCGAGTGCGCGTGCTGACCAATCTGGCGGATCAGCGTTTTGCGGTAGGCTTCCGGCATCCAGTCCTGCGGTTCGATGGCCGTCTCCTGCGCGATGCGCTGGTCAAAGCGTTGTTCTTCTGTCACGTCATCACCTTTATGATTCCAATAAATTCGATTAAAAATAATTTTCGAATCACTTTGTTTTATAAAAGTTACATTCAGGTTAAATAAAACCACAAATTTTGTTTGTTCTTTTTGTGATAGCGACCGCAAAAGCTTTTGTAAAAACCCTTATTAACAAGATATTAAGTGCATAACGCAGATCATCACCGATCACAATGTTAATAAATTATTAAATGCGAGCTTGATTTTTATGATTCACCAAAGAACTATTTATAGATATTTCACGTAACACATCTGGAGATGAACCATGCAGCAGTTAGCCAGCTACTTGTCCGGCGCGTGGCAGACCGGCCGGGGCCACGCGCGTACCATCCATCACGCCATCAGCGGCGAAGCGCTATGGGAAGTCACCAGCGCGGGTCTGGATATGGCGCAGGCACGACGCTTCGCGATTGAGCGCGGCGGCAAAGCGCTGGGGGCGATGACCTTTATTGAGCGCAGCGCGATGCTGAAGGCGCTCGCCAGATATTTGCTGGAGCACAAGGCAGAGCTGTACGCGATCTCCGCCGAAACCGGCGCCACCCGCGCCGATAGCTGGGTAGATATCGAAGGGGGCATTGGCACCCTTTTCACCTACGCCGGTCTCGGCAGCCGCGAGCTGCCGGACGATACCCTGTGGCCGGAAGATGAGCCGATCCCGCTGTCAAAACAGGGAGGCTTCGCCGCCCGCCACGTGCTCACGTCAAAATCCGGCGTGGCGGTGCATATCAACGCCTTTAACTTCCCCTGCTGGGGCATGCTGGAAAAGCTGGCGCCCACCTGGCTTGCCGGTATGCCGGCCATCATCAAACCGGCTACCGCCACCGCGCAGCTGACGCAGGCGATGGTCAAAATGATTGTTGATAGCGGGCTGGTGCCGGAGGGGGCAATCAGCCTGATCTGCGGCGGCGTGGGCGATCTGCTCGACCATCTCGATAGCCAGGACGTTGTCACCTTTACCGGCTCGGCCCGTACCGGACAGCAGCTGCGGGTGCATCCCAACCTGGTCGCGAAGTCCATTCCCTTCACCATGGAAGCGGATTCGCTGAACTGCTGCGTACTCGGTGACGACGTCACGCCGGCGCAGCCGGAGTTCGCGCTATTTATTCGCGAAGTGGTACGCGAGATGACGGCGAAGGCCGGGCAAAAGTGCACCGCCATCCGGCGTATTATCGTGCCGCAGGCGCAGGTGAAAGCGGTGAGCGACGCGCTGATTGCGCGCCTGCAAAAAGTGGTGGTCGGCGACCCGGCGCAGGAAGGCGTGAAGATGGGCGCGCTGGTGAACCACGAACAGCGTCAGGACGTGCAGGATAACGTCAACCGTCTGGTGGCCGCCGGATGTGACGTGCTGCTGGGGGGCCAGGCCGATTTCAGCGCCGCTGGCGCCTTCTTCCCGCCAACGCTGCTGTACTGCCCGCAGCCGGACGAAACCCCGGCGGTACACGCTATTGAAGCGTTTGGTCCCGTCGCCACCCTGATGCCGTATCAGAACGTTGAGCACGCCATGACCCTGGCGCGGGCCGGCGAAGGTAGCCTGGCCGGAACCCTGGTGACCGCCAGCGGCGAACTGGCGCGGGCGTTTATTCTCGGCGCCGCCCGCGCCCACGGGCGTATTCAGATACTGAACGAAGAGTCTTCCGCAGAGTCCACCGGCCACGGCTCCCCGCTGCCGCAGCTGGTACACGGCGGCCCGGGGCGCGCCGGCGGCGGCGAAGAGCTGGGCGGCCTGCGGGCGGTGAAGCACTATATGCAGCGCACCGCAGTTCAGGGCAGCCCGACGATGCTCGCCGCCATTGGCCAGCAGTGGGTGCGCGGCGCGCAGGTGGTGGAAGACCGCATTCACCCGTTCCGTAAATATTTCGAGGAGATCCAGCCGGGCGACAGCCTGCTGACGCCGCGCCGCACCCTGACCGAGGCGGATATCGTCAACTTCGCCTGCCTGAGCGGAGATCACTTTTACGCTCATATGGATAAGATTGCCGCCGCGGAGTCGATTTTCGGCGAGCGCGTGGTGCACGGCTATTTCCTGATTTCCGCCGCTGCCGGGCTATTTGTTGACGCCGGGGTCGGCCCGGTGATCGCCAACTACGGAATGGAAAATCTGCGCTTTATCGAGCCGGTGAAGCCGGGGGATACCATCCAGGTACGCCTGACCTGCAAACGCAAAACGGTGAAACGCCAGCGCAGCGCGGAGGAGAAAGCGACCGGCGTCGTCGAGTGGGCGGTAGAGATTTTTAACCAGCACCAGCAGGCGGTCGCGCTCTACTCCATCCTGACCCTGGTGGCCCGCCAGCAGGGGGATTTTGCGGAGTAAATATTAGAAACTCGCCCATCTTTATCGCCATCTTCATGCCTCTGCGGAGGCATTTTTTGTAACTGGCAAAACTGACAAACAACCTGGCAAAAGCAGGCAAACGCCTCGGCGCTGACCGCTGTTAGGTTAACGATACACAAGCCGACATTCGCAGCGGCACTGCACAACACAACAATAAGGTGAGGTCTCAATGGCGATTCTTTCTCCCCGCAAAACGGCTCTGGCGTTGGCTGTCGCTCTGTTTTGCGCCTGGCAAAGCCCGGCGTTCGCCCACGGCGGCGAAGCCCATATGGTCCCGATGGACAAAACCCTTCAGGATTTTGGCGCGGACCTTCAGTGGGATGACTACGCGCAGATGTTTACCCTGATTAAAGACGGCGCTTACGTAAAGGTAAAACCGGGGGCGAAAACGGTCATCGTCAATGGTAAAACCCTGGAGCTGCAGGTGCCGGTAGTGATGAAAGACGGCAAAGCGTGGGTTTCTGACACTTTTATCAACGACGTGTTTCAGTCCGGTCTTGACCAGACCTTCCAGGTGGAAAAACGCCCGCATCCGCTGAACTCGCTGTCAGCGGCGGAAATCAGCGCAGCGGTCGCTATCGTTAAAGCCGCGGCGGATTTCAAACCCAATACCCGATTCACCGAGATCTCCCTGCGCGAGCCGGATAAAAAAGCGGTGTGGGATTTTTCCCTCAACGGTACGCCGGTCAACGCCCCGCGCGCTGCCGACGTGATCATGCTCGACGGCAAGCACGTTATTGAGGCGGTGGTGGATTTACAGAATAAAAAAGTGCTTTCATGGACACCGATTAAAGACGCCCACGGCATGGTGCTGCTGGATGATTTCGCCAGCGTGCAGAACATCATCAACGCCAGCAGCGAATTTGCCGAAGTGTTAAAAAAGCACGGCATCGACGACCCGAGCAAGGTGATTACCACCCCGCTGACCGTCGGCTACTTCGACGGCAAAGATGGCCTCAAGCAGGACGCGCGGCTGCTGAAAGTGGTCAGCTATCTTGACGTTGGCGACGGTAACTACTGGGCGCATCCGATTGAAAACCTGGTAGCGGTGGTCGACCTTGAGCAGAAGAAGATCATCAAAATCGAAGAGGGGCCGACGATCCCGGTACCTATGGCAGCCCGCCCCTATGACGGGCGCGACCGCGTTGCGCCAAAGATTAAACCGCTGGATATCATTGAGCCAGAGGGCAAAAACTACACCATTACCGGTGATATGATCCACTGGCAAAACTGGGATTTCCACCTGCGCATGAACTCCCGCGTTGGGCCGATTCTCTCCACCGTGACATATAACGATAACGGCAAGAAACGTCAGGTGATGTATGAAGGTTCGCTGGGCGGGATGATCGTCCCCTACGGCGACCCGGACGTGGGCTGGTATTTTAAAGCCTATCTCGATTCCGGCGACTACGGTATGGGCACCCTGACCTCACCTATCGTCCGCGGTAAAGACGCGCCGTCTAACGCGGTCCTGCTGGATGAAACCATCGCCGACTATACCGGCACGCCCACGACCATCCCGCGCGCAATCGCCATCTTCGAACGCTACGCCGGGCCGGAGTATAAGCATCAGGAGATGGGCAAGCCGAACGTCAGTACCGAGCGCCGCGAGCTGGTGGTGCGCTGGATCAGCACCGTCGGCAACTACGACTATATTTTTGACTGGGTATTCCACGAAAACGGCACCATCGGCATTGATGCCGGGGCGACCGGCATCGAAGCGGTGAAAGGCGTGCAGGCGAAGACCATGCACGATCCGAGCGCCAAAGAGGACACCCGCTACGGCACGCTGATTGACCATAATATTGTCGGCACCACCCACCAGCATATTTACAACTTCCGCCTCGATCTAGACGTTGACGGCGAGAACAACACGCTGGTGGCCATGGACCCGGAAGTGAAGCCGAATACCGCCGGCGGTCCGCGTACCAGCACCATGCAGATCAATCAGTACACGATTGATAGCGAGCAGAAAGCGGCACAGAAATTTGACCCGGGCACCATCCGTCTGCTGAGCAATACCACGAAAGAAAACCGGATGGGTAACCCGGTGTCGTATCAGATTATCCCCTACGCGGGCGGCACGCATCCGGTCGCCACCGGGGCAAAATTCGCGCCTGATGAGTGGATTTACCATCGTCTGAGCTTTATGGATAAGCAGCTGTGGGTCACCCGCTATCATCCCACCGAGCGCTTCCCGGAAGGCAAGTACCCTAACCGTTCGATTCACGACACCGGCCTCGGCCAGTACGCGAAAGATGACGAGTCGCTGGACAACCATGATGACGTGGTGTGGATCACCACCGGCACCACCCACGTGGCCCGCGCCGAGGAGTGGCCGATTATGCCGACCGAGTGGGCGCACGCGCTGCTGAAACCGTGGAACTTCTTTGACGAGACGCCGACGCTGGGCGAGAAGAAACAATAGGCACGTCACGGCCTCAGCGATGGGGCCGTTTTTATTTATCCGCGGTCAATGCACATGCAGCGGGCAGCAGGACCGGTATAGCCTGTTTTTCAACTTCTTTTGCCATATATGTTAGATGTCGGCGATTAACTTATATGGCATAAAAGCAGGCAACGAATATCAATGAGAATGGCTTTATGTCGCTTTACGATCTCAGAACCGAAGCGCAGGCATTGCCGGCGTCCTGGCGCTCCCGGATCTTAGGCCGCGTTGGGGCAACGAATCTCAAAGTCCTGCGCATGGATGCCCACTCTGTCGCTGAGGAGGTACATGAATATGACGAGGGATTACTGGTTATAGACGGACGTCTGGAACTGAGCGTGCAGGAGAAAAAAATCTCCGTCGCGCCCGGCCAGCTTTATATAGCCAAAGCGGGAATTCCTCATACGGTAGAATCAGGCAGCTTTGGCACCCTGGTGATTATAGATTTACCAGACAGCGATTTCAGCGGCGCATCCCCTGCTGATTAAGTGAAATGTGCGATAGACAGCGTTGTGCCAAAAGCGGATTTTTTTAGACAGCCATTCAATCTTTCAGCGAGCTCAATTCTTCAGCGAGCCATTGTCTTAGAATGCTTATTTTAAATGAGTCCTGATTATCTGAACGGTAGACTAAATCGTACCCCCGCTCAGCCTTAAGTTTGAACTGTGGAAACGGAACAACAAGCCTTCCAGCAGCGACATCATCTGCAATCAGAACGCTGCGTCCCAGAGCAACGCCTTCGCCACGTATAGCCGCCTCAGTCGCCATGCTGCCAAGAGTCCATAAGGGCCCCTGCTGGCAGCTAAAATTTTTTTCTCCGGCCATCTCAAACCATGCCTTCCAGTTCGCCTGCATTCTGTACTCATGCAGAAGAACGCAATTTAAAAGTCCCTTAATCTCTGTCAGACCATTATGTTTCTCAAGAAAATCTGGGCTACAGGCAGGAGTGACTGTTTCATCGAACATACGTTCAGACGAAACATCTCGATAATTGCCAAGGCCGTAACGAATGGCAGCATCTACCTGACCATCATTAAGATCCACATTAACGTCAGTAACATCCAGCTCAATTTCAAATTCAGGATATCTCTGCCTGAACCGGCTTAAACGCGGTGCTAACCACTTACTGGCAAATGAAACCGTTGTACTTATTCGTAAACTTTTTATCAGGTTTCTTCCTCGCAGACGCTCGGACTCCCGCATTAAATCACTCAAAAGACGGGTAACCAGTTGGTGAAATTCAGCCCCTTGCTCCGTCAGAATTATCTGCCGCGTCAGCCTGAAAAATAGCTTTAACCCCAGATGCTCTTCGAGCTTCCGGATTTGCCGGCTTATCGCGCCATGCGTAACGTGCAACTCCGCTGCCGCCAGCGTCATGCTTGAGAGGCGGGCTGTGGCTTCAAAAGCGCGCAGAGTTTGCAATGGGGGAAGGCGATCGAACATCATACGCGTGATAATAATTCACGCGTGTTGTGAGAACAAATGATTTGTCAGGCCAGAGTCCAAAAATCAAAATTAACAAAAGAACATTATTATTTTCATAGCGATACCTGGAGGAATAATGGAAAGTTTATTTGTTTACGGGACACTCGGACCTGGCCGGCCTAATGCTCATATTCTTGAAAATATCGGGGGAACATGGCAGGAAGGCCACGTTGGGGGTTCTTTATTAGAGAAAGGCTGGGGTGCAGAGATGGGTTATCCGGGAATTGTACTGGATGACTCAGGTCATCGTGTACCGGGTTTTCTTTTCAAGTCAGAGAATTTACATAATCACTGGCACCTACTCGATGAGTTCGAAGGTTCTGAGTATGAACGGGTTCCTGTAGAGGTAACCACATCGAACGGTCAGACAGTGCAATCATGTCTCTATATGCTCAAAGCATAAACTGTTAGCGGCTGGTCCTGGTTCAGGTCGAGATTTTTAACTGTGTCTGTTAACAAATAAAGGTGACTGTCGGCCGGTTACAGGTAATCTGACGATGTCAGCAAGCCAGTTCATATATGGCTGATTGAACGACCAATGATGCTAAAACGCTCTACAGGTTCTAATACAGAGAATAAATCATCCTTGAATGCATCATGCACAAATCTTTAGCCCTATCTATGTCCGCTTCTCACTCATAGCGGACCTTTGCACTTGTCCGTTTCGTGCCGTAGGCGGACGTTGCAGTATCTTCCACTTTCGGCTCGCATCAGTCTGAGGTAACGTAGCAGAAATTTTTTTCCGGACTCAACCACGATGCCTTCCATCGAAACGTTTATGACTTTCCTTCTCGCGCTGACGCTTCTGGAAATTTCTCCGGGGCCAGACATGATGCTGACCATCGCCAGAGGAGTCGGTCAGGGAAGACGTATTGCACTGCTTACGGTTCTGGGCAATGTCTTTGTCGCAGGTTTTGTGCAAGTTTCTTTTCTTGTTCTTGGGCTGGTGACCGTTGTGCATGCCTGGCCAGTTGCGCTGGATCTGCTAAGGTGGGCTGGTGCGGCTTATCTGATGTGGCTGGGCATAAAAATGATAGCGACTTCAGGCACAGATACTCGGCTGCGAAAAACCGCAATAATTTCTGACTGGAATGCGGTTAAGGAAGGTGCCCTGAACAGCCTGACGAACCCAAAATCCCTGCTGTTCATGTTTGCTTTTCTTCCTCAGTTTATCGATCCCGCCGCGGGTCCTGTCTGGCTGCAATTGCTTGTTCTGGGGAGTATCCAAAAGCTGGCAGGAATTGTTTCCCTGGGGTCAGTCGCAATGGCATCAGGGACATTTGGAAACTGGCTACGTAAACACCCAGGCTTTATCAAATGGCAGGAACGATTTACAGGCGTTGTCATGATAGGCCTTGGTATCCGCATGTTGTTTAGCGGGTCTGGTGTAGTCTCGAAATCTGCCCGGTAAGTTTTACCGAAACAGTAAACCCAGTGTCCGCCTCTCGCTCATAGCAGACCTCGCGACGCTTCAGACGGTCCGCTTTGTGCCGGGAGCGGACTGTGCAAGCCGAAGACGATATTGAGTGTCTTTGCCGGAAATGCCGCCTTTCACCGCTAAGCGTTATAAACGCTCAAAACCCTAAAATGTGATAAGTGAAGCCACTATTCTTCATCTACGAACTTATCTGCTTCAGGAGAATAATGCTGACAAACGCATGCCAGCTTATGCCCGTCAGGATCGCGCAGATAGGCAACATAAAAGTCGGGGCCGTATGCGGTTCGTGTCCCTGGCTCGCCTTCATTCTCCCCTCCCGCAAGGAGGCCTGCTGCATGAAACCGCCTGACAAGGTCAGCGCTGTCTGCACGGAATGCGAACATTGTCCCGTTTCCCGCCGTTGCGGGATGCCGGTCAAAAGGAGGACAAATACAGAAGTTGAATACCTCATGTGGGTTATTTTCATCCCCCCACATTGCCCAGCTTTCTGTCCAGGCTGGCAGTCGTGAGTAGCCAAGAACTTTAAAAATAGCCTCATAAAAGTCCACGGAGCGCTGAAAGTCATTTGTACCTATAGTGATATAAGCCAGCATCTTAGTGCATCCTCTTCGCCCTTTTTTGAACAGACATGATATCTCTCTGAGTCGCGATGAACTATTTCCCCGGATGCGCCTGTTGCCGCTTTGAAACCTGAGCACCGACGGTTACGGCATAGCATGCCCTGTTAATCTCTTCGACTATAAGAAAAATAGCCGGAAAGACATTATCCCTGGGGTTGACACTGGCTTGCCAGCCAGCGACCGACTTCAGGCCATATTTTTTCCGCACATCGGGTACGAAAAAAGCCCATGTGGCCGACCGCCGGAATACCATAATCCGCGTGCCGGATCTCGCGGCGTTCAATTTTTGCGTTTTCCACCGGCGCCAACAGGCGCGTAATCGCTGCAGAATTAGCCCAGGGATCGTCATCAAAACCGAGTACCAGAAGGGGTAACGTGACTTCGCTTGCCCGTCGGCGCGCATCCCAGGCGCGATCGTCATAAAAATAGTCGGGCATGGCACTCCAGCGCCCCCATTGCAGCATGACGGGCGCGGGTAAATCTTCCCCCAGCCCGAGGCGTCTGGCAGGCATATAGCCAAAGGTACGACACAGAACCGGCGCCAGAATACGTAATAAAAACCAGACTCTGAGCTTTTCCTGCGTTTGTTGAATTGTGCGGGTGACGCCAGCGTGCGAAGCAACAAGAACCGCCGCATGCAGCGACCGGGTGGCCGTCGAAAGCAGAATAGCGTGCCCGCCAACGCTGTGCCCTACCGCCATCAGCAGAAGATTGGGGAAACGCAGCTTTGCCCAGGCGGTAACGCAGCCGACATCCTGCTCGATCCAGTCAGACATTGAGACATGACAGTGTTGCAGCGTGCCTGACCTGGAATGACCTATCCCCCGATAGTCGTAGGTCAGAACATTGAATCCCATTGCGTAAAGGTACTCAGCGAAGTCCTTGTAAAACGCCTGTGATACCGCGGTGGCAGGATGGAGGATCACCAGCGCTTTAGCATCGTTTCTCTCCCATACTGTGGCAGCCAGAACATCCCCCTGCTTTACAGGGATTGTTATCAGGTTCATAAAAGATATCCGCCCACGTGGTCATACCAGTTAAATAATTTTAACTGTAGCCGCCACGGGCAAATCTGGCGATGTTTTTATTCCTCTATTAACGTCCTCTTCTCGCGCTGCACAGGCTCAGCGGTCTTTTCCCCCAACCACCAGCGCCAGAAGCGGTTGGTACTGATAAGCCACTCAATCTCTTGCTTTTTTTCGACCTGTCGATCATGCTCATCTCGTGCAGATTAAGCGCAGCGGTTCGAATACGGGACAGGCAGATGCCCCTCGCGCGCTCATGACGCCCCTTTATTTAATAGCAGGAGATCACCATGCTTGAACTTCGCCCTAATTGTGAATGCTGTGATAACGATCTGCCGCCAGAATCAACAAGCGCGTACATCTGTTCATTCGAATGCACCTTTTGCGTTGACTGCGTGACTCAGCGGCTGCAAGGCCGGTGCCCGAACTGTGGGGGAGAGCTGGTGCGCCGCCCAATACGCCCCGAATCAGCCCTCCTTCGGCATCCCGCCTCCAGCCTGCGCCGATATAAACAATAAGCCGGTTTGTCACTTATCGCTGACGATCCGGTTCGCCGCGTGCCCGCTCATCCTCGTTTACGTAGCGCGTTAAGTAGCGCCTGTGTTGCGCCGGAAGACGTTCCGGATGACGAACAGACCAGCCGAAACTCACGGTGTATGGCAGGCGTCACTGGCACCACGCACAGATTGCGCAACGCCTCTGGCAGGGCTGATTCAGGTACAATGGCGACGCCCATCCCTTCCGCGACCAGCTTACAGGCGCTAATCCAGTCGCGTACCGTCACGCGTATATCAGAAAGTTGCAGGCCCGCCTTTTCCATGAGGCTTTTGCCATTAACGGCGCATCCGCCTGTCGCCAGAATAAAGGGCTGGTCTGCCAGCGCCTTTAGCGTTATGCCACACGTCCTGGCATGGTGTGCCAGCCGATGAGTGGCTGGCAGTACCGCTACCCATGCATCCTGCCCTAATACAACGTCTGCACGGCCGGGTTCGGGATTCATGACTACCCCCAGCTCAACGGTATCTGCGGCCAGCCACTCCTCGACCTCCTCGTCCGAGCCTTCCAGGATGACGACGTCAATACCCGGATGCAGGCGCTTAAAGTCCCGCAGCAGTCCAGGCAACAAGGTGGACGTCACTGATGGAAAGCTGGCCAGGCGAATGCGCCCGCGATTTAAACCCCGGCTCTCATCGGCCAGTTCGCGGATGGCATTCAGCTGCGAAAGCATGTTTCTTGCGTGTTCAACAACCTGCCCGCCCAGCGCGGTCACGCCGATATATCGTCGCTCACGTATAAATACCGAAAATCCCAGTGAAGACTCTAGCTGGGCGATTGCCTGGCTGGCGCCGGACTGAGTCATTCCTATCTCCTCTGCGGCGCGCGAGATGTTGCCGGCATCCGCCACGGCCACCAGTAAGCGCCAATGTAGAAGGTTCATCATGATTATCAGTAGCTCATCTAATAGTTGGTTTCTTTATCATTAATTTTACAGCTCATTCCGCGTCAAATACAGTGAGTTCAGGACGTCCCCCGACGGCTTTTCACCTTTAACGGAGACAAAATGAAACTCTATTACGCCCCGGATACCTGTTCGTTATCGCCGCACATTGTGCTGCGCGAACTGCAACTTGAGTTTGAACTGGTTAGAGTCAACAACAGAAGCAAGATCACCGCTGATGGTCGCGACTTCCGCGCCATTAACCCTAAAGGTTATGTCGCGGCCCTTGAGCTCGATGATGGTCAGATACTCACTGAGGGCCCGGCCATCGTGCAGTACCTCGCCGATCTAAAACCAGAACACGGCCTGGCGCCGCGTGCGGACAGCTGGGCTCGGGTGCGTCTGCAGGAATGGCTTAACTTTATCACCAGTGAAATACACGCTGGCTCGGCACCGTTGTTCAACTCCGCGCTGCCCAAAGAGGTCAGAGCGATTTTTCGTGAGAAGCTGTTCCGACAGTTCGATTTCCTTCAGGCGACTCTCAACGAAAAAACCTATCTGACTGGCCCATCCTTCAGCGTGGCTGATGCCTACCTTTTCACTGTGCTGGGCTGGTGTAAATTCTTCTCAATCCCACTGGAGCGCTGGCCTGCGCTATTGGCGTACAGGGAAACGATCAATGCCCGTCCTGCGGTACAGGCCGCATTACTGGCCGAGGCGTCGCTTTAAGGTTGGTAATCGCTGATTGCGGGACACCGCTTTTGAGTATCTGCAAAATGGAAAGTCCGCTCCTCGTCCAGGGCGGATTGCGCGTCCGATGGCCGTCTGCTACGTGCCAGGAGCGGACATTGCTAATAGCATCCAGGCAATCAACGGGGAACAGATAAAATGTAATTAGTTGTACGATTCATAGAGACTTCTCAACTATAATTGTTGTAGGTACCATTTTATTGGGGATGCATACTTCATATTCACCACTATCGCCTTCCTTACAGCTAAAAATGGTATTGTTATCTGCCATCCAGCCCATCAAAACCCTGTAATACCATTGAATTTTTTATGAAGGGCTTCTTTTATCATGTGAGAAGTCGATTATTTATGGGCATGGCATTATATTCGTGTTCAGAAGGGCAATCTGTTCCGTTCGGGACTGAAGGTACAGCCTATTAGGACAGGAGGTTGGCAATGAATCATTTTATTATCGAGTTCCGTGACCACCTAACTGGTCGCTACATGAGAAAAAATATTTACACAAAATGGTTTTGAAACTCGACAAATCACTCTTTTAAATGGTATTGTTTAAATCTATTCTTTATGCTTTGATCATTAATCACCTTCGCATCAATTAAACGCAAATCGTCTTTCGTACTAATCGTTACTTGTTTGCTCAAACATTTAGAATCAAACCCACAGAATACATCTATCAGCTTCCCTTTTACTACGTCTCTAGCTCCTCGATCACCAGCGAAGAAATATCCATCGTGCTTTACCACCTTACCAGAGGGCAAAGTAATATTCTGGCCCCTGGCTTTCTCTATGTAAATAACCTCCCCATGCTTAATATATAATGGGTCAGTGGCAATTGTCCTGTAAGGAACTAAGAACCAGTCGTTCACACCTTTTCCGTACTTAGCATTCGTAATTTTATACCTCGTATCCCCATCTATATCTCTACTTCCATTTACAATGTAATCTGTGCACCGAACATGATACTTACTCTCACGTTTGAAATCATGGTAATTAAGAATCACAGGTTTACCATTAAAAGTTGTAGAAATAGATCCTTCAATTGCACCGAGACACCAGTAATAAGGACTCACGCGATCACTTACAGGGTTACCTTTCATATCACGATATGGAATACTATCTTCTGCAATGCTAGGTGGTACGATTTGGTCGTAGTAACGCGTGGCCGCAACACGTATAGTACCTTCAATCTGTGAATTTGTAGGCGGCGGCAAATCAAACAGATAACGGCTATCCTTATCGTTTATAGGTTCAAACGTCATAGGATTTTTTTTCGAAGTTAATTCACTATTCGCGCTTAATAAAAATGATATACTACTTAAAGATAACAAGATAAAAACATAAACTGTCACATGTCGTGCCGTTAATACACTCATATTTCCTCCTAGGGTTGATTTAATAAACAGGAGTAAGTTATTTTATTTCAGATGATAAACAAGATGCAGCCAACCTTGATGCTATGCCATAAATTTTCTTAGGATCTTCTGAATTCAGCGCTTCTACTGACGCTTGCTGTATTTGCCTCGCAATACCTTCCTTTTGAGATAAATAATAGCTTGTACCCAATGGGCCTTTTTCTGCATTTCCTAATGTCATACTTGCTAACCCTGAAACTCCAGCGGCAATGGCTCCAACAACAACTGCACTTCCTGAAGTCGCAAGAACCGCTCCAGTCAGACCAGCTACGCCACCAAGTCCACCGAGAATTAACTTAGCCTGCTCAGCATTTTTATATCCTATTTCATAATTATTATGAATCAACCGGCATCGGTTACTAGCTAAAATAAAATCCTCCCATGCGGCGGCATACTCTTTTTTATTTTGGTCATTAGCATCCTTTAACTGCGTGGGATAATTCACTAATGAAATAGTATCAGGGACAGGTACGCGCTTATAGAAACATCCATTGAGGAAAAATAGAAAAATCAGATAGGAATAATGTTTCATTTAAAATAATTCCTGTGACACTCTATTTTTAATTATAACTCATTACTGTCTTATCACTCTTAAAAAAAATCTATATGATAAAATTTGGTACATCTACATAACTAAATACTTCCATCTTTAATTACTGTAGAATAATGTGCTTAAGCAAGTTTGGGTAGCAAGACTTCGGTAACCATCTTATTGGTCAAAGGTCCGCTCTTCGCTCATAGCGGACCTTCAGCCCAATTAGCCTGTCCGCTTCATGCCAGATGCAACCCTGGAGCGTCTCTATATTGTTATACGAGGCATCTCGGTACGATCAATGCAGCCCAGGCCCTGTAATGTCGCATGGACAGCTTCATCAAGAGGGGTGTGAGGCTCGGCACCTAAAAAATTCACCAGTTTCGTATTGTCCAGGCGAACCGGCTGGCGCCACAGGTACCGCATCTCCAGAAGTTCGCGTAAGGTTGCGTTGAAAGGTGCTGCCAGGTACATCAACCACCACGGAAATGATTGTATTTTGGCCATGCCGCCATAGCGTGCCGCTGTGCGTTGAATCGCGCTGACCATTTCGCTGCCGTCGGCATCCCAGTGACCTTGCATATGAAAACGTGCAAAGGGCTCAAGCTCCTCGCGTCGTGCCAGCAGCGCAACTATCGTTTCCGCGACATCAGGTAAGTAAGCCCACTGGTGACCGGTTGCAAACGAAGCTGGATTGGTAATGACGCCAGGCAGCTTGCCGGGCTTAATCAGACCTTGAGAAAACCAGTTATTACCGGCGCGCGGACCAAAAAAATCCCCCGCGCGGACGATCAATACCCGTCCGCCACGCTGCGAATAGGCCGCCAGTTCTTTCTCCATTTGTACCCTGATAGCTCCCTTCCTGGTGACCGGCGTCTGCTGAGCGTCTTCCCGTAATAGCGGAAAAGCGTCAGGTCCATAGTTGTAAACGGTACCGGGAAGCACGATCAAGGCGCCGGTTCGTTCTGCTGCGCCAATCGTGTTGCGCAGCATAGGCAGCACCAGATGCTTCCAGTTTCTGTAGCCGGGCGGATTGACGGCGTGAACGATCGCGCTACAGTCTGCTGCCGCAGCGGCGACCTGCTCCGGGTCGAGAGCGTCGCCCCCTATCCACTGGATGTCACCACGTCGTTCACTGCCATGAAGTCCTCGTTTTAGTGCACGAACGTCCCATTTTTTCTGAATAAGCCGGCGCGCCGTTTCACCACCGATTCCGCCGGTTGCGCCAAGTATCAGGACCTTGCCTCGGGTTTCCATATTGTCTGCCTCTTTGCTGATTTGACCTTGACAGCGTACGTACAGGCAGAGCTAAATGGAATTGCATATCTTTATAGGGCGGCTATACAAATTTGTATGAATACATCTATCCCATGGGAGTGGTACCGAACATTTCTGGCTGTGCTCAGGGAAGGCTCGCTTTCCGGCGCATCACGCAGGCTTTCGATTACGCAGCCTACAGCGGGACGGCATATCGCTGCGCTCGAGTCCGCTCTGGGCCAGGTGTTGTTCACGAGGTCACAGACGGGCTTGCTGGCGACTGAAACGGCGCTGGCGCTGAGGGTGCATGCCGAAGCGATGGAGAGCACCGCGAATACGCTAGCGCGCACAGCCTCCAACTTTAGTCATAACAGCGCGTCCATTCATGGCGTCGTCCGCGTCTCCGCGAGTGACGTTATCGGCGTTGAAGTTCTGCCGCCGCTTATTGCCAGGCTCAGGGAGTCTCACCCACAAATAACGATTGAATTAGTTCTGTCGAACCGGGTTCAGGATTTACTGCACAGGGAAGCCGATATTGCTGTACGCATGACGACGCCAGTACAGGAACAGCTTATTGCGCGTCGCGTTGGCCGCATTGAACTCGGTCTCCACGCATCGACGTCCTATCTTGCACGACATGGCACGCCTGAAAATAGCGAAGATCTGCTGAAACATGCGCTGATTGGCTTTGATCAGGATACGCCTTTCATCCGTAAGGCCCTGGAAAAATTCCCTCAGCTAAGCCGGAATGCATTTTCCATGCGCACCGACAGCGACGTGGCTCAGCTGAATCTTATTCGCGCCGGGGCCGGCATTGGCATATGCCAGGTGCAGTTGGCCAATGGCTCTGTTCCACTGCGGAGATTACTGCCGAATTTCTTTTCTTTCTATCTTGATACCTGGATCGTCATGCACGAAGACCTGCGCAATAGTCTGTGCTGCAAATTGGTTTTCGATGTTCTTACAAAGGGATTAGAGGAATATATCGGCCAGAAACAGGCGCAGTGAATCGCCATGGAGAAATGGCCCCTTTAAAGTGCCTGTATACTCCGCGCGTTTTCTCCGGGAGGAATCCCGCTCCTCGGTCATGCCGGCCGCTACGCCCTCCTCCGGCAGCTCCGCGTCGATGCAGAAACCGCGATGACCATGGTTCTGCATGAGCGCAACACACGATCCTGCGCATTATCATTATCTGTCTTTACTCTCACAGCCTTAACGCTATAGCTAAATGGGCATTGGTGGAGTTTGGTAGACAGCGTTGTGCCTGGAGCGCAAAGCGGGTCCAATTAATACAATCAGCGCAATGCTTTTGAGAAACACACGGCTTCTGTCCTACCGACATAGGGGCCGTAATTTTCAATACGAATATATCCATTTTTCTCGTAGAAATTTACTGCCCGATGGTTGATGTGTCGGGTTTCCAGTCTGAGTTCGCTATATCCCATATCTTTTGCAGATGTTTCCAGAAAAGTGAGTAAAGCTCCCCCAACTCCAGGCACGCTTCGGTCTGAAAACATTCTTTTAAGCTCGGCTATATTTTGCGTTATCGGCCGAATAGCGCCGCATCCTATTGCTTCGCCATGAGTATTCTTTGCCAATACCCATAAGGCTTTGTCATCATTCATTGCTTCAACGGTGAAATTGCTTTTGCCACTATCCCCCGTAATAGTGGCAAGTTCAGCTGATAGCATTTCGATTAAGCGATGGGACTCTGAAGAAAATGGATCGGATTTCTCTACAGTTATCATGGTCGTATCCTATAAATGAGAGTAACCAGCATAAAGTATCCTGCCTCAGAAAGCATGAACCGAAACTGATGCTGGAAGAGTATCCTTTCCCAAACTATCCCGGGGATGTTATGTCTGCTATTAGCTCATAGCGGAGATTCAACTCAGTTAGTTCGTCCGCTCCGTGCCAGGATCAGACGTTGTCTTCTCCCTGGTTCGCTATTAAACAGTATACGTGTGACCGGGTTGTCCCCCCGGATTTCGAACTGACAGGGTTAGATACGTTTATAGATAGCCCATCAAAAATGGGGAACGTTTAATGAAGGGGCGCTCGATCTGGGAAACCATTCGTTTTTTGTTAGGTCAACCGCGTAGTTGCCATATAAGTAGCATCAACTTTGAAGGTCCCACTCGCGAAAAACTGGGAGATTAAGGCTCCATTTGGCGACGTTGAGCAGAGTGTTCAACTTCCATTCCTCGCTCATAGCAGACATTCGGTACTATTTTTCCAGTCCAGTTTGTGCGAGACCAGCCTCATCAGGCAACCCCATCCCGTCGACGTCACGCCATCAGCGAGCGAGACGAGAGCGTCGCTGCGGTGGCAAAAACTTCCCCTTCCCCGTCTGTTCTGTTGACTTATTCTGTAAAAAGATTACTTTTCAGGACATGAAGAAGATACTTATTATTGTCCCTGATGGCGGCATGCTGTTTGAATCCGCCGGTATTGCCGACATTCTGATGCAGGCCAACCGTCTGCACCCGGAAGGCGCCGGGGAGCTTTGCTACCAGGTCCAGCTAGCGACCACCCAGCCGCATCAGGTGATCCATGGTCAGTCCGGTTTAAATCTGCTGGCCGATCATCGCCTGCATGAGATAGACCCTCGCGAGCCGCTCGATACCATCATGATTACCGGCAGAGGTCAAAACCCGCAGGAAGGGGTTGCGGTGGTTGACTGGCTGCGCCTTGCGGCTCCCCATGCCCGCCGCATTGCCTCCATATGCGGCGGAGCCCTGCTGCTGGCGCAAACCGGGCTGCTGGACGGCAGGCGAGCCACTACCCACTGGAAGCTACTGGATACCCTGCAGGCGGAATTTCCTCAGGTACGCGTCGAAGGCGGTCCGCTCTACATTCAGGACGAACACATCTGGACCTCTGGCGGGGTCAGTTCCGGCTTCGACCTCACCCTGGCGCTGGTTGAAGAGGACTACGGCTTTAGCCTGGCGCGCGATATTGCCCAGGATTTCGTCATGTACCTGCGTCGTCCCGGCGGCCAGCTGCAGTTTAGCCGCTACAACCTTCAGCAGACCAGCACCCTGGGCCCCATTAACGATCTGCTGGCGTGGTTGCTCGCAAACCTCACCACCGATCTCAGCGTGGATAAACTGGCGGAAAGAGTCGCCATGAGTCCAAGGAATTTCACCCGCGTATTTACCCGGGAAACCGGTGCTTCGCCGGCGCGCTACGTCGCCGAAGCCCGTCTGGCCGCCGCGCGGCAGCGTCTGGAGCAAACTAACGAGACGCTGGATCGTATCGCCGAACAAACGGGATTTGGCAGCAGCATTAACCTGCGACGGCTGTTTGAAAAACAGCTTCACCTCACACCCGGGGAATATCGCCAGCGATTTCACTGTCGCAAAATGGCGTAAAGTGATCCTTTTTTGTCATTTACGCCAAAGCCTGCCCGGCCTACTCTGACGCCAGAGACAATGGATAAGGAGTTAATCATGGTAAAGGTCGGTATTAACGGTTTTGGCCGTATTGGACGCAACGTACTGCGCGCTGCACTGGGCAATTCGGATATTCAGATTGTGGCGATCAACGATTTGACGGACAGCAAAACGCTGGCGCATCTGCTAAAATACGATTCGCTGCTCGGTAAGCTCGACGCGGACGTTACCGCCGGTGAAGGGCAGCTTGTGGTTGACGGTAAACCCATAACCGTATTCAGCGAACGCGACCCGGCCAATATCCCGTGGCATCAGCGTGAAGTCGATATCGTCATTGAAGCCACCGGATTCTTCACCGATCGCGACAAGGCGGCGGTGCATATCCACCGCGGTGGCGCAAAGCGCGTGATTATCTCCGCCCCCGGCAAAAACGATGATTTAACCATCGTGATGGGCGTTAACGATAGCCTCTACTCCCCGGATAAACACTACGTGGTCAGCAACGGTAGCTGCACCACCAACGGTCTGGCGCCTGCCGCCCAGGTTCTGCACCAGCATTTCGGTATTAAGCACGGCTTAATGAACACCACCCACGCCTACACCAACAGCCAGGCCCTGCACGATCAGCCGGAAAAAGATCTGCGCGGCGCTCGCGCCGCCGCGCTGTCGATAGTGCCTTACTCCAGCGGCGCAGCGAAGGCGCTGGGCAAAGTTATTCCTGAGCTGGATGGCCGCTTAACGGGATACTCGCTGCGCGTCCCGGTACCGGTGGTGTCTATTGTCGACCTGACCGTGACGCTGGCGCGAGAGGTGACGGCCGAAGAGGTGAACAATGCCTTTCGTGAAGCCGCCGCCGCGGGGCCGCTAAAAGGGATTCTCGGCTATAGCGATGAACCGCTCGTCTCCAGCGACTACCAGGGTGACCCGCGCTCGTCGATTATCGACGGTCTGTCAACGCTGGTGATTGGCGGCAATATGGTTAAAATTCTGGCGTGGTACGACAATGAATGGGGATTCTCTAACCGCCTCGTTGACCTGGCGCTAATGATGGCAAGGCGTGAGCGTTAATTCACTGCGGGTGTTATTGATAGTTGACATCACTCTGTCCCGGAGAGATTCCCTGGTGACGCGCAGCAGGCTCCTCTGAGCGCCTGATAAAAAGCATAAATGCCCTCGAAGGGCATTTATGCTTTAGCGGTAATGTGCGAGGGTCAGTATTTACTTAACCATTATTCCTGCGGGGCCGGAAAATAGTCAGTGCACAAATAGCGCGATTAAAATAATGATAGGAATTGGCACACCCAGAAAGAAAAGCAATATTGAACGCATAGGTTCCTCCCGTATAATGAGTATTAGACGTTATAAATCACGCTGACGGCCGCCATAGGTGGCACAGAGACTGGCAACAAAAGCGCCAATTAACAGAGAAATAAATGACCACAGAGTGACGTAGCTGGTGGTTTTTCTGGCGGCGTCTGCGGCCTGCTGCGCTTTATCTTTTGCCTCTTTCAAATTAGCCTGGGCTTTATCATAAACCGCCTGCACCCGCTGCTCGGCCTCTTGCTGACTGATGCCGGTATTCTGAGAAACCAGCTGCGCCACATAGGTCAGATCATCCTTGGGAAGCGCGCCAGAATAAATACTGTTAGCAAAAATGCCCGTCACCTCGGCTAATTGAGCGGGTGACTCCGCCTTTGGCGGCGCCGGTTGATTCATGGCCATGACATCATTGCCCGGTGCGTTGCTGTTACCTGCCGGAGTGGAGCCGCTCGCCCTGAACAGCGAGCGGGTAAAATATTCCATCGATGACTTCGATAACATCGAGGATCCCTCCCCCGCGTTATTCACGGCGGTTGCCGTCGCGCCCCCGGCAACGGAACCAATGACTTTTGCGCTGCCGCCGATGAGTGAACTGATGGTGGTGGTTAAAAGAACGGCTGATACCAGCAGCGCCACCGCCCATGTCAGAAAGCCATGCGCCGTATCGCGGAAATAGATTTCATTGGTATGCGTATCAACCCATTTAGTCCGAAGCCGTCCGGCCAGATATCCCCCCATTCCTGACGCCACAATTTGGGTAAACGTCAGCCAGGCGATGGCGGCAATACCGACGGTACCCGCCGCAAGACCTTGATTTTCCCAGGGAGAGATTGAGGTGAGGCCTAATCCGGCGCCAAGCATGAGCAGCATAAGCGCCAGCGAGGCGGCAGCGGCGGCGCCTGCAAATATCGCCCCCCATGAAACCGCGCTCGCGCTGTTTACAGCAGCCGCAGGCAAGTGCCTGGCCGCTTCCTGACTGCTTATATTGGTAGAGTCGTAGATATTCGTCATTTACGTTGTCCTTTGAAATAACTCAATTAGCCCGGTGTCGTTTTACACAAACGTCCAGAGCAGGAATTTACCTGCCAGACCCAGGGCAATATCGAGCGGGATAATTATCGTCAGCAGCCATCACTCGCTGCTTAAATTTTGGGCATTCGACACAGAGCCAATTATCTAAATTAATACGAACGAGCAGTGTATGAATTTAATCAACAATTTGATTTTAGTAGATGATTTTATTTTAACCATTCTTTATCGCCAAAAATATTGCCACATAGCTGTAACTATTTGTTAGCAATGAATTTCCAGGCGCAGGCGATTATGTGGCGGAAATATGTACTACGGATACGGATTGGCCAGCCCAGATAGAATTATCTTATTTTTGTAGTGGTAATTAACTGAATAGCCTTGTTTATTAAAAGTGGCGTTAGTTTTTTATTTGCATTATCTGCTATTTCATATACCCGCCGGCAACGTAAATAATCGCCCGCTGCTGATGTCGCAGCAGATGAACAGATTGAGAGGGGCACGGGGAAGCGGTCACTCCCGCCTCATGGCGATCGCGATGGCTCCCCCGGCATCCCCGCTTCGTGCCCGTTCCGCCTGGACTCATTGGCCCTTTTGATTAATTAGCGGGCAGACAACGCAAAGCGCTGCTCAAGTACATGCGCAATCTCATCGTCTTCCAGCCGCTGCTTTTCTACCCGATCCGCGGTAATGCTCTTGAGCGTATTGCCCAGCAGAATAAAGCGCCCCTCGGGCTGATGCTGTATAACCAGCAGCTTTTGTACAAAGACCGCGTCGGGGTGCGTGGAGTTAAGGAAATTGGCCGGAGCAAAATCAATCCATTCCTGAGGTGACAGGTCAAAACCGTATTGGTTGGCCCAGCTTCCCTCAACTTTTGCCTGCAGCAGATAGTCGCCGTGCGCATCGCGGCTAAGCCGGAACGTATCGAAATCCTGGATAATGTCCGTATCAAGTTCATCCAGGGCCAGCGGCGCGCGAATACCGTAGCTCCCAAAGCCAAGGTCGCAAAGCCACTGACGGCCCTCGACTTCCGCGACGACCGCCATATGGGTTTTAGGCCGGCGCGCGGGATAAAACATGGGCCGCGCCGCGACAAACCGCCAGGCAATGCCCAGCGCTTCCAGCGCCATGGTAAACAGCCCGTTGAGTTCATAGCAGTAGCCGCCCCGTCTCTGCCGTAAGAGCTTGTTGGCAATATCATCGGGCTCCATCGACACGATTTTACCTGCCTGTACGTCCAGATTTTCGAAGGGGATGGCAAAGAGCTGGTGACGCATGAGCGCGTGTAGCGTTGCGGTATCCGCTGCCGCAGGCCCGCTATAGCCTATGCGGCGGAAGTAAAGTGAAAGGTCAAAACTGTCGCTGTGCATGTGATTTCCCCGGCTGGTTGGTGTGGAACACACTATAGATGGCGCCCCGCTTCGCCTGTATAGTCAGATTTATCAAAAAGCAGACTATACAGATGACGATGTCCGAAATATCCCCGCCGACGCCCCACTACCGCCGTATAGCCGATATGCTGCGGCTGACGCTTGCTTCAGGCGCTTTACGGGCAGGAGATCGCATTATCTCCGCGCGTAAACTGGCCGAACGCGAGCAGGTCAGCCTCCCCACGGCCCTGGAAGCGCTGCGTTATCTTGAGGCGGAGGGTCTGATTATCGCGCGACCGCGTTCAGGCTATTTTGTCCGCCAGCCAGCCGCCTCCGGAAATGAACAGCGCGCTGCCTCTTTGCCCGGTCCGGTGCCGGTGACTATGTCCGCCATTGCCCGGTCGCTGTTCGGTAGCGCTGAAGCGCGTCTGGTGCCGCTTGGCGCCGCGCTACCCGATCCCGCCTGGCTTCCCGTGGATGCACTACAGCGGGCACTGCACACCGCCGGTCGTCGGCTTGATGCGCGCGGGCAGAGCTACAGCCTGCCCCCGGGAAGAGCGGACCTGCGCAGAAAGATTGCCGCACGCGCTGCGCAGTGGGGCGCTCTTTTTGGCGCGGATGACCTTATCATTACGGCAGGCGCAACCCAGGCGCTACGTTTGGCGCTTCGCGCGGTATGCCAGCCGGGCGATGCTGTCGCGATTGAGCAGCCCGCCTACTTCGGCACGCTTCTGCTGCTGGAAGATCTGGGTCTGAAAGCGTTACAGATCCCCACAGACCCGATTGAAGGCTTATTGTTGGCGCCCCTTGAAGAGGCTATCCAGCGCCACCGCCCTGCGGCCGTGCTTGCCTCACCCACAGTGCAAAATCCGCTGGGTGCCAGCATGCCCGTGGCGCGCAAACAGGCGCTGGTGGCGCTGCTCGCCGATAAGGGCATCCCGCTCATTGAGGACGATGTGTATGGCGATCTGGCCGGTGGCGCCCAGCGTCCGCCCGCGTGTAAAGCCTTCGACAGGGACGGAAATGTGATTTATTGCAGTTCGCTGTCGAAAACCCTGGCGCCGGGCTGGCGAATTGGCTGGATTGCTGCCGGACGTTATCACTCCGCGATATTGCAGGCCCGCATGGCCGGAGAATGGGCAGGCGCGCCGCTGATTGAAGCCGCGGCAAACGAGATCCTCGCCAGCGGCGATTACGACAGGCACCTGCGGCACCTGAAGCTGCGGATTGCGGAAGGTATGCGCGCTATCATCACCCGAGTTGAAGCTTGCTTCCCACCGGGCACGCGCGTCGCGGCTCCGGAAGCCGGCTTTTTGATTTGGGTACAACTCCCCTCCAGGATAGATGCGCTGGAGGTACATCGTCGCGCACTCGCCCTGGGCATTGGCGTCAGTCCGGGGCCGCTGTTTTCCCCGGGCGCGGCGGAACTGCAAAACTACCTGCGCCTGAACGGTGCGAATGAACCCACCCCCGCGCTTTTGCATGCCGTTGAACAGCTCGGTATCGTATGCCACGAATTGGCCAGGGAACATTGACAGCGGCTATTGCCCGGGGCCGGTCAATTGGAGATAAAACCAGGATAGGGTAACCAATCGGGACGGGCAACGTGTCGGCCGCCTCCTCGGGGTGAACCGCGCGCTTTTTTCAAGCGCGCGGACACAGGCAGACTGAACCAGCTCTTCGACAACCAGAACCAGCCCATAGCGCCACAGGCGTGTCAGATATGCAGCAAGATGCTGACGGACGCCGCTGGTCGTAATTTTTTTATCCTCATACTCTTATTCAGGACTCAGGATGACCGTCGATCGCTGCCTGAAGATCCCGGTACTCCTCGCAGCTATGGCCGCACAGCGTGGCGATAGTTTTCAATTGCTCTTTTGCCAGGTCAGGACGGCCTTTCGCCAGCCATGCTTCACCAAGGTATTCACGTACTTTGGCATAGGTCGGATCGAGCGCGATTGAACGCTGATAGTAGCCGATGCCCTCATCGGTACGGCCCAGCTTACGCGTGGCATAGCCCCGGTAATTCCAGGCTTCCGCGGTATCGCCATTTTTCAGGGTGTTGAGCAGGTCCAGGGCCGCCTGGTACTCCCCTTTTTTGGCCAGATGATAGGCATAACGCGTTTTGTCTTCATCGCTGAGCTGGCTTGTTTTTTCAGGGACGCACTGTTTTTTCGTGCTGTCATACACCTGTCCGCTGGGGCAGTCCGGCGTTTTGCTATTGGTACTATTGTCACCTGCGGCCAAAACCGGCGTGGTCAGCAGAGCAAACACCACGGGCAGCAGCAGACGTTGATTAATGGCGGAATGTAAAAACGACAACGTGTTCATAGTGAACTCCGGGTTAACGAAAAGAACGGCAAGGCAGCATACGACGCGGTATGCTGTCCCGTAGCAGATAGTGAGGGAAAAGCGCGCAGCAAATATGACCGGCCCGCCGCTTTTTTTCAGGGGCGTTCCCCGCTCCAGCGGCTCCCGGATATGTGCGCTTGCAAACAGGAAAATGACATTGGCTGCGGTGACCCAATGCCGTGCCAGGGTAAAACTATCGCGGCACTGTTGTGTTAGCGGTTGCGTTGTTGCAGTCATAAATGATGACTCCATCAGTACGTTGATGATGAGTTAACGCCACAACCTTTTAATCTATTCGATAAAAAATACGTTTTTTCGTTTTTTATCGCCGGGCTCAGGTACGATCCTTCTTCGCGCCCTCGTATGAGTATACATCCCCGTTTATTCCTTCACATTTCTGGCGACGCAGCGAAGAGGAGTATCTTGTCGCCAAATATCAGTGATAGCCAGCGCCGGGCTGACGCTGACGGAACGGCCCGGCATGCCCCTGGCCTCTGACGCGGTAAAACGGAGGCTTAAAAACCTAACGGGAATGTCACTCAGCTAAAAAACCACCATCAATGGGATAAACGCCTCCGGTACAGAACGCTGATTTATCTGACAACAAAAACAATATGAAGTCTGCGATTTCCTGCATTTTTGCCATCCTTTTCATAGGGTGGCTATTTGCGAAACTGCGTACGATATTTTCAGGGAGTTCGCTTATTCGTGGGGTTTGGACATAGCCCGGAGCGACGGCATTGATGCGAATGCCTTGACATGCAAACTCCAGCGCTGCGGTTTGGGTTAAACCAATTATACCATGCTTAGCGGCGGTGTAAGGCGCCAGCCCAGGAATGCCAACCAGACCATTTACTGCAGATAAATTAACGATAGCGCCCCCCATCTTCATCATCTGAGGTATCTCGTATTTTAGGCAGTAAAAAAAGCTGCTCAATGAGGTGGCAATGACCTTATCCCAGTTTTCAACTGTCTGCTCTGTTATCTTTTTACCATGCTCACCTGTTATGCCTGCATTATTGACAGCATAATCAAGCCTGCCAAAATAGTTGATAACGTCATCTATCATTTGCCGTACTTGTTCGGGCTGTGACACATCGCATCCGATCCCCATTGCTGGTTGCCCCTGTGAAGACAATTGTTTCGCTTTTTGTTTCGCCTCCTCTGACGAGCGGGATACAATGACGACCTTCGCGCCATGTTTGTGTAACTGCTCTGCGACTGCCTCGCCTATACCTGCAGTACTGCCGGTGATAACAGCCACTTTATTTTGAAAATTCATAATTCCCCCTATGACGTAGCATTGAGTCTTACATCTGAGGAAGTATACAAATTCGCAGTGACAGTTTTTGTCAGTACTCTTTCTCCGGGCCGATCCCCTCTTTCATTCTCCATTTATTCAATAAAACTAACCTGCTTTCACTATACCTGGAATCCAGCGGCACAATGCCTTGTATTTTGTCCGTTCTAAAATGACGGAAATCCTTTCTCATTTCACACCATGCAACCAAAAGCCAGCATGACTCCATATATACCAATGCGATGGGCCATATGACTCGAGAAGAGTTAACATTGCTCTTATCACAATACTTTATTTTGATCCTCTTTCGTTTTTTAATCGCATTACGCAAGTCTTCAAAAAACACCTCATTCTTTTCTGTGGGACCGGTCAGATAGGATTGACTCTCAATAAGATTTTTTAATTCGCCGGGAATAACGGCATGTATTTTGGCAAGCGCATTCCTTGCGTTTTTTTTGAAATCATTATCCGTATTATGAGAAACCCAATTAAGCCCAAGTATAATAGCATTGATTTCTTCATGAGAAAGATTTAAGGGCGGCAAATGAAAGTCAGACTTAACGATATAACCAATTCCAGCCCCCCCTTCAATGCACACGCCTTGCTGCTGTAGCGTTTTTATATCTCTGTAAAGGGAACGCACGCTTATTTCTAATCTTTCTGAGAGAGCGGATGCCGTGATCGGATATCTTTGCGCCCTTAATATCTGTAGTAATTCGAGAAGCCTTTCTGTTCTGGTCATGCTGATAAATCCATCTTCATCCTGAGACGATATCTTAACGCCTCTGTTGGATAAATATCTTAGTATAAAGCAAACGTACATGCTTAAGCTGAGTGGCTCCCCGTTGTTTAATACACCGCGACAGGACATAGGGTGAGTTTGGTAGGCAGTGCTTTGTGCCAGAAGCGGACATTATCGCTGGATAATATCCAGAAACCGGCTTCAAACGTTCACCATGCTACACTTTCGCCCTGAATCAGATAAACAAACGGGTAGTCACGTTGGATAACGGATCTCAAATACGATGAAAGTGATATGGGTGAGGCACGCAGAAACCGAGTGGAATCATAGAGGGATTATTCAGGGGCGTCGCGACAGCTTCGTAACCCACCGCGGTATGCAAGAAACAGCGGCGTTACTGACAGCGCTGACGAAAGAGGCATATCCGATAGAATGTGTTTACAGCTCCCCGCTTGGGCGCGCCTTGCACATGGGGCTGAAGCTGTCTGAAGGTCTTGGCTGCCCGTTAAAAGTTGAAGAATCTCTTAAGGAACAGTCGTTTGGTTGCTTTGAAGGGATATCTTTCGAGCACTTCAGGCGAGACAATCCGCGTGATGCAGATGCGTTGCTCGCCCTTGATGCAGCCTATTGTCCCCCGGAGGGAGAGTCGTTAGCCCAGGCGACTCGACGCGTGATAAATTTCTTACAACACCTGCAAAATACCAATGCACATCAGATCGTCGGTGTTGTTTCTCACGGGCATGTCAGTCAGGGCGTGCTGGCGTTACTTAAAGAGGGGACTCTCGATAACTTCTCTCGCTATGCGCACCCCAATGCGAGTTACTCTGTTTTCGATTTTACGGACGGCAAATGCGCCGCGCTCAGATGGGGGATGGCTACCCATCTCATTCAACTTCAACGATAAACGCCCATTAAGACCCCGGGGGTTCTGTGCGCCCGAGCGGGTATTAAATGCTGATACCTTTTTCATCAGTGCCTCACGCCATGGCGTGAGGCATCGGCTGGCCCCGCTCTCACTCACGCTTTTTTACCTGGCGGGAAAAGCGCAGATTGCTTCAAAAAAATTACCGTATTTGGTATATTGTTGTTTATTGCTTACTCACCTCTGCGGTGCCAAAAAGAACAAGATTCACCGCTACCCAGGATAAGAAAATGTTAGATTACCGCTTCCCGACAGCTTTGCAGATGGTTCTCAGCGTAGCAATGGCGGAGCAGTTGGGTGAACGTTCGACGAGCGCGATTCTGGCCTACGGCCTGGAAGCGAACCCGAGCTTTATCCGCAAACTCATGGTTCCTCTCACCCGTGACGGCATTATTGTCTCAACGCTTGGCCGCAACGGCTCTATTCATCTCGGCCGCCCGGCGGAAGAGATCACCCTGCGCGATATCTACGTCTCCGTTATCGAAGATAAAAAACTGTGGGCGTCGCGCCCTGACGTCCCCGCCCGCTGCGTGGTCAGCGCGAACGCGTGCTGGTACTTCAAATCTATCGCCGATGAAGCGGAGCAGGCTTCGCTACAGGTACTGGCACGCCACACCGTGGCAAGCGCGCTGGAAGAAGTGAAAAAAGCCGATACCAGCGGGTGCGATCCGGTGCCTGAACTTATCGCCAAATATAAAGAAGCCCATTAATTTTCCTTGAGCGCCAAAAAACCGCCTTCACAGTGAAGGCGGTTTTTTGTTATCTGCCGCACCCTACGCCGGCGAAACGTCCTCAGCAGGTTTACCGCGCGTCACGAATTTACGCAGCGTCACGTAAAACACCGGGGTCAGGAACAGACCAAACAGCGTCACCCCCAGCATCCCGGAGAACACCGTGATCCCGGTAACGCCGCGCACTTCCGCGCCCGCGCCGTGACCGAGGATCAGCGGGATGGTCCCGGCAATAAAGGCGATAGAGGTCATCACAATCGGGCGTAAACGCAGGCGACACGCCTCCAGCGCCGCTTCCATGATCCCTTTCCCCTGGATTTCCAGCTCGCGGGCAAATTCCACGATCAGAATCGCGTTTTTACAGGCCAGCCCCATCAGCACCACCAGCCCCACCTGTACGAACACGTTGTTATCTCCCCCGGTCAGCCAGACGCCAAACAGCGCGGAGAGCATCGTCATCGGCACGATAAGAATCACCGCCAGCGGCAGCGTCCAGCTTTCATACAGCGCCGCCAGCACCAGAAACGCCAGCAGCACCGCCACCGGGAAGACGATCAGCGCCGTATTGCCCTGCGTGGCCTGCTGGAAGCTCAGATCCGTCCATTCGATATTCATCCCGTTCGGCAATATCTGGCCGGACATCTTCTCCAGCTGCGTCATCGCCTGCGAGGAAGAGAGTACGCGCGGATCGGCATCGCCAATCAAATCCGCCGCCGGATAGCCATTGTAGCGAATCACCGGGTCCGGTCCGTAGGTGGTGCTGATATTCACCATACTGCCGATTGGCACCATTTCGCCCTGATTATTCCGCGTGCGCAAATTGGCAATATCCTCCACGCTTTCGCGGAACGGGCCGTCAGCCTGCGCCATCACGCGCCAGGTCCGCCCGAACTGGTTAAAATCATTGACGTAAGACGATCCCAGATAGGTTTGCAGCGTACCAAACAGATCGGTGAGCGACACACCCTGCGCTTTCGCCTTATCACGATCGACCTGGACATCCAGCTGCGGCACGTTCGCCTGGTAGGTGGAGATCGGGAAGTGCATCCCCGGCGTCTGCATAATGGTACCGGACATCGCGTTTACCGCGCTTTGCAGCGCACCATAGCCAAGACCTGCCCGGTCCTGAATATAGAGCGAATAGCCGGAACCCTGGCCGAGCCCTAAAATCGGCGGAGGCAAAATAGAGAAGCCAAAGCCCTGCTGGATTTGCGCGATTTTCGCGTTGATCTCAGCGTTAATTTCCGCCGCCGAATGTTTACGCTGGTCGAACGGCTTCAGGCCAAAGAAGACCGTTCCGGTATTCGGCGTATTGGTGAACTGCAGCGCGTTAAGCCCCGGAAACGCGACCGCGTAATCCACGCCTTCGGTATTCATCCCGATTTCGCTCATTTTGCGGATCACCGCATCGGTGCGCGCCAGCGAAGAACCTTCCGGCATTTTCACGCCGCCGATTAAATACAGTTTATCCTGCGTCGGTATAAATCCGCCGGGTACCGCTTTAAACATGACGCCCGCCGCGCAGAGCAGAAGCACATAGACCACAAACACCGCCCCGCGTCGTCCGAGCGTTTTTCCCACCAGCCCCTGATAGCCGTTCGAGCTGCGGTGGAAAAAGCGGTTAAACGGACGAAAAATCCAGCCGAAAAGACGGTCGATAAGCCGGGTCGGGAAGTCTTTCGGCGCGCCGTGCGGTTTTAGCAGCAGCGCGGCCAGCGCCGGAGAGAGCGTCAGCGAGTTGATGGCGGAGATCACCGTGGAGATGGCGATCGTCACCGCAAACTGCTTGTAGAACTGGCCGGTCACGCCCGAGAGAAACGCCATCGGCACAAACACCGCGCACAGCACCAGCGCAATGGCGATAATCGGGCCGGACACCTCACGCATCGCCTGATGCGCCGCGGCGAGCGGAGCCAGCCCTTCCTCGATATTTCGCTCGACGTTTTCCACCACCACGATGGCATCATCCACCACGATGCCGATGGCCAGCACCAGCCCGAACAAGCTCAGGGTATTCAGCGAGAAGCCCAGCAGGTAGAGAATGCTGAAGGTACCCACAACCGAAACCGGCACCGCGATCAGCGGAATAATCGACGCGCGCCAGGTTTGCAGGAACAGGATCACCACCAGCACAACCAGCACCACCGCTTCCAGCAGCGTTTGCACCACCGCGCGAATGGAATCGCGAACAAATACCGTCGGATCGTAAGGCGCCGCCCATTTCATATCCTGCGGGAAACGCTTCGACAGCTCGTCCATTTTGGCACGCACCGCATTAGACAAATCGATGGCGTTCGCCCCCGGCGACTGGAAGATACCAATCCCGACCGCATCTTTATTGTTCAGCTGGGAACGCAGCGCATAGCTGCCGGAGCCCATTTCGATACGCGCCACGTCGCGCAGGCGGACGACCGTACCGTCCTGCGTTGTTTTCAGGACAATATTGCCAAACTCTTCTTCGGTATGCAGGCGCCCCTGGGCGTTAATGGAGATCAGGAAGTCGCTCTCTTTCGGCAGCGGCTCGGCGCCAAGCTGCCCGGCGGAAACCTGGACGTTCTGCTCCTGCATCGCCGTGACCACATCCGACGCGGTCAACCCGCGCGCCGCAACCTTGTTGGGATCGAGCCAGACGCGCATCGCGTATTCGCCCGAGCCAAAAATCTGAATTTGGCCGACGCCGGGCAGGCGCGCCAGTTCATCCTTCACCTTCAGCGTGGCGTAGTTACGCATATACAGGGAATCGTATTTACCGCCGGGCGAAAACAGATGCACCACCAGCGTCAGCGTCGGCGACTGTTTCTGGGTGGTGATCCCCAAACGCCGCACATCTTCCGGCAGACGCGCTTCGGCCTGCGATACCCGGTTTTGCACCTGAACCTGCGCCTGATCGGGATCGGTACCCGGACGGAAGGTTACGGTGGTCACCAGTACGCCGTCAGAACCGGCGACGGATTTCATGTACATCATATTTTCAACGCCGTTGATCGCCTCTTCCAGCGGCGTCGCCACGGTCTCGGCAATCACTTTCGGGTTGGCGCCCGGATACTCCGCGCGCACCTGCACGCTGGGCGGTACGACGTCAGGATATTCGCTCACCGGCAGCAGCGGGATGGCGATTAATCCGGTGATAAAAATCAGAATCGACAGAACGGCGGCAAAAATCGGCCTGTCGATGAAAAAACGGGAAAAGTCCATGGGTTGGATTCTCAGGTCAAGGGATCAGTTGAGGGCGGTGCTGGCGGTCATGGCCACGGTTTTCGCGTTAACCGGCATGCCCGGCATAAACACTTTCTGTAGACCATCGACGATGACTCTGTCGCCCGGCTTCAGCCCCTGCTGCACGATGCGCAAACCGTCGGCCAGACGGCCCGGCGTAATATCACGGCGCTGCGCTTTACCCTCTTTATCAACGACATAAACATATTTGCGATCCTGATCGGTCAACACCGCTTTATCATCGATAAGCGTGGCGTTGAATTCCGCGCTGCCCGGCAGGCGGACGCGGGCAAAGAGACCCGGCGTGAACTGACGCTGCGCGTTATCCAGCAGCGCGCGCATCCGGATCGTGCCGGTGCTCGGCGTTAACTGATTATCCAGAAAATCCACTTTGCCCTGATGGGGGTAGCCCTCTTCGCCAACCAGGCCAATCTCCACCGGCAGCGCCAGATGATTGCTGGACGCGCCCTGCCCGCTGCGGGCGAGATTTTGATAATGGAGGTAGGTCGACTCGTCCACGTCAAAGTAGACGTAAACCGTCTTCTGCGACACCAGCGTGGTGAGCACGCTGGCGCTGTCGCCGGCGGTGACGAGGTTACCGCTGGTGATCAACGCCCGGCTGGCGCGGCCATCGATAGGCGCGGTCACTTTGGTGAAGTCCAGGTTAAGCTGCGCGGCGTCGACTGCCGCCTGGGCGGCGCGAATGTCGGCCTGCGCCTGGGTGGCCGCGGCGCGACGCTGCTCCCACTCTTCGCGGGAGACCAGGTTGGTATTGACTAATTTATCGGTACGGTTAGCCTCGCTTCGCGCCAGGCTGGCCTGCGTTTTGGCTCTCGCCAGCGTCGCCTGCGCCTGTTCCAGCGCGGCGCGATAGGTTCTGTCATCGATAGTGAACAGCACCTCCCCCTTTTTCACCTCCTGGCCGTCGGTGTAATTCACTTTGTCAATGTAGCCGGAGACGCGGGGTCGCAGCTGGACGCTTTCCACCGCTTCAATCCGACCGTTAAAGCTGTCCCACTGACTAATGGATTTGACGACCACATCAGCGGCGCTGACGGCGGGCGCCTGCGGCGCGGCGTTTTGCGCGACGCCCTCATCGCATCCAACGAGGAGCGCCGAGAGCAGCATCACGCCCGGCACAGTCAGATGAAAGTTACCCCAGTATTTTTGCAGGCTCATTATTTTTATTCCGGTATTGGTAGCCGCCGGGCAAGACGCAGCGGAAGACACCGCGCCACTTCCTTTGTCCGGGCTGGCTTAAGGCCATTTGTGTCGTTCATCGCCACAAAATTGTAACAGTTGCGAATACACTATCGCGGCGATTGTAGGAAGGCGCTAAATTTAGTGCAAGAATAATTGTTGCACTTTATGTGCTATTCCTGGCGCCTAAAAATGGCGCGTTTCCGGCATGGATTTAAATGCAACAATAAAACTTGCAATTAGTGCAAAAACGGGCCACCTTTAAATGCAACAGATAAAGATGCTTTTTTAGACGCTGCGTAGAGGTACATCAGATGAACACTGGCGCATTCATTCACGATTTACTCGACTGGATCGACAACAATCTTGATAGCCGTCTGGATATTGGCACCGTCGCCAGGCGAGCAGGCTATTCGAAATGGCATCTGCAGCGGCTATTTAAGGAGCATACCGGTTATCCTCTCGCCGAGTATATTCGCGCGCAAAAGCTACAAAAATCGGTCGAGCGCTTAGCCCACAGCGACGAACCGATTTTGAACGTGGCGATCGCCCTGGGCTTTGACTCCCAGCAGTCCTTCAACCGCAGCTTCAAGCGTCAGTTCGGCCAGGCCCCCGGCGCATGGCGCCGCAGCATCGGCAACCCGGATACGACGGGATTACGCCAGCCGCCTCCGCCCTTCTCTGACTAAATTTTGCGCTCGCCGCGGCGCTGTGGCCGCGGCGGATATTAAGCGCCTCACTCCGCATCCAGCCTGCGCGCCGCTCAGGGATCTGCCGTTCTTCGACCGGCAAAGTAGTGCGCGGGGGTGCTCCCCATCGTTTTTCTGAACATGGTGATAAACGCGTTGACCGACTCATACCCCAGATTAGCCGCCACGTTTTGCACCGATACCCCGCTTGCCAGCTCCCGCAGGGCAATAATCAAATGCAGCTGCTGACGCCATCGCCCGAAGGTCAGACCGGTTTCGCGCAGCATCAGGCGTGCTAATGAGCGCTCGCTGAGCGCCAGCCGTTTCGCCCAAACTTTAAAGGTGCTGCGATCCTCCGGGTGGCTGACCAGCGCATCCGCCATGGCGCGGATCTTAGGATGCGCCGAAACCGGCAGACTCAGCTTCTGCTGCGGCATGGTGGCCAGCTCATCGAGCGTCACTCTGGTCAGCCTGCCGACATGGCTCTCCGCGGCGTAATCGACGTCCGCATTCGTTAAGCGGTCAACTAACGCTTTAATCAGCGGCGAAATCGCCAGCGTGCAGCATTTCTCCGGCAGCGCGGCGGCGCCGGGTTCAATAAACAAATAGTTGAGATGCGCATTCCAGGTCGCTTTGGCGCTGTGCGGGATCCCGCCGGGGATCCACACCGCGCAGTCTGGCGGCACTATCCAGATATCGTTTTCCGCACGACAAATCACCGCCCCATAGAGGGCAACGATCAGTTGTCCCTTGCGGTGGGTATGAACCGGCACTTCTGCCGCGTAATCAACGAAATCAATATGCCGCGCGACGGCAGGGCTCGGCGTGCTATCGGGATCAAACAGGGTATGGGCAAGTCTGGATGGCATCTCATTGGCAACATTTAGGTATTTTTTGACAGAATAGAGTATTTAAGGAGACGCGCAAAGCGGGAATAATTCCCGGCATGAGCACATTAACTTCCCATCACAGCCGTTTTTTACACGCGATAAGCCGTTGGTCAGGCCGCATAGCCTCTCCCTCGCTGCTGAGCGACGCCCATGCCCTGCTCTATTCCGTCAGGAGTTTTGCCGCCGCGATGCTCGCCTATTACGTTGCCCTGGCGATTGGCCTTGAACGGCCCTCATGGGCCATCATCACCGTCTACATCGTGTCGCAAACCTCGGTGGGCGCGTCCCTGAGCAGAAGCCTTTATCGCCTGGCCGGTACCGTGGCCGGCGCGGGGGCCACGGTATTGATTGTGCCGACGTTTGTGAATACGCCAATTCTATGTAGCGTGATTCTGGCAGGCTGGATCACCTTCTGCCTCTATTTATCCCTGCTTGAACGCACGCCCCGCGCCTATGCCTTTGTGCTGGCCGGTTATACCGCAAGCCTGATTGGTTTTCCCGCCGTCGCCGATCCCGGCACGGTGTTTAACATCGCCCTCATCCGGGTACAGGAAATCGCGATCGGTATCGTCTGCGCCGCACTGATTCACCGCTACATTTTACCTGCCCGGATATCAGGGCTGTTCAACAGCAAATTAGCCCAGACGCTGCACGCCGCGCGCCAGCGGATTGCCGACACCCTGGCAGGCAAGGCCGACGCGCAGTCAGAGCCGCTGCATCTGGCGCTGGCGCTACAGTTTCTGCAGGGTATCAGCCACCATATCCCGTATGATTTTGCCCTTTCGGTTCCGGCCCGCCAGGCCAGGAAAGCGCTCCATGACAGGCTGGCGCGGTTAGTGATTGTCAACGGCGAAGTGCGCGATCGTTTGCAGATCATCGCCGAGATGCCCGCCGCGATGCAGGCTCTACTGAATGACGTGCAGGTCTGGCTGACCTGCGACGATACCGGCCAACGCAAAAACGCCGCAGAAGCGCTGCACCAGCGCAGCGCGCAGTTAGCGCAGCGGCTCGCGGCGCAGGCGCGGACCTTTGAAGATGCGCTGCGGGTAAATTTCTTACGCTACATCGCTGAGTTGATTACCCTCCTGCAACAGTGTGAGCGGCTTTCGGAGGCCATTCATCACGCCAGGCCTGCGCCAGCGCAGGCGGAAGATCGTGCGGCGACAGGATACGTTTTCCATCGCGATCCCCTCAGCGCCGCCCGCACGGCGCTGGGCGCTTTTGTCATCATTCTGAGCGGCTGTCTGCTATGGATTTACTCTGCCTGGCCCGATGGCGGCACGGCGGTGTCGATTCTCGGGGTTTGCTGCACGTTGTTTGGCAGTTTCGACACGCCGGCCCCGCATATTGTGAAATATATTATCGGCTCTGTCTGGGGCGTAGTGATAAGCCTTATCTATAGCTTCGCCCTGCTTCCTCCGCTCAGCGATTTCCCCGTGCTGGTGGCGGTGCTTGCCCCGGTCTATCTGCTTGCCGGATCGCTGCAGGCGCGGCCCCCCACGACCTTTATGGCCATGGGGATAACGCTGACGCTGCCGGTACTGTGCGAGCTGGGCGCGCGCTACAGCGGCGACTTCGCCGACGCGGCCAACACCGCGATCGCCCTGTTTTTCGCGACCGGCTTTGCGGTTATCGGCATGAGTCTGCTGCAAACCGTACAGGCGGACGCGGCGATAAAGCGTCTGCTGAAACTGTGCCAACGCGATATTCGCCGCAGCGTGAGCGGCGTATTTAAAGGCGATGAAACGCACTGGACCAATCTGATGATCGACCGGGCCGCCCTGCTGCTACCACGCTTGCCGCGCAGCGGGCAGTCCTCCGCCCGGGCGCTCGATCGCCTGGTGCACTTTCTGCGCATAGGCCTCTGCGTGATGCGCCTGCGCCGTTGCGAAACGCCCGCCGGCAGCGATATCCACGAGGTGCTTTCTCGTCTTACCCACACAACGGAGACCGAAGCCTTACGCGAGCGCATTGCCGCCATGGCGAACCGCTGCTTGCCCGCGAGGGAGGAACAATCATGCCAGTTTGTCGACCGACTGGTCGATCTGCACTGCGCGTTACGGACGCAGAACGAGGAACCCACCCATGATAAATGACATCAATATCGGGGGCGTTTTTATCCCCGGACTGCTGCTGACCGCGCTCATTGCCCTGGTCTGTACGCTGCTACTCGTACCGCTTTTCTCCTGCAGCAGGCTTTACCGCCGCTTGCCCTTACGCCCGCTGCTTGATGTTTCAACCTATATCGTGACCTTTTTCCTGCTTTTGCAGGGCCTGACCACACTGGGGTTATTCGCATGAAATCTTTTTTCTCTTTGCTGGGCCGTTACGCGCTGACGTTAATCGCAGTAGCGGTAGCGGCCTGCGTGGCGTTTATTTTCTGGAAACAGTATGCGCAGACGCCCTGGACGCGCGATGGCCGGGTTCGGGCAGATGTGGTGCAGATTGCGCCGGATGTTTCCGGGCCGGTGAGCAGCGTGGCGGTGCGGGATAATCAGTGGGTTAACCGCGGCGATGTGCTTTATGCCATCGACCCGCGCTGGCTGAAGCTGGCGGTGCTCAGCGCGCAGGCCGACGTCGAAGCAAAACGTCATGAAATGCTGATGCGCCAGGATGCCGCCCGGCGACGCGCGCTCATCAAAGGGGTCATTTCCGGCGAGGATATCCAGCAAACAGGCAGCGCAGCGCGCGTCGCGGCGGCCAATTATCAGGGGGCGCTGGCTGCGCTGGAACTGGCGCAGCTGAATTTATCCCATGCAACGGTGCGCGCCCCGGTTACCGGCTACGTGACGCATCTTCGGCTCCGCCCCGGCGACTACGCCGCGGCGGGAGAGACAAAGATCGCCGTGGTCGATGCGCACAGTTTCTGGGTGGTGGGCTATTTTGAAGAGACTAAGCTGCGTCATATTCGCGTCGGGAGCGCCGCACACATTTCGCTGATGGGGTTTGACCCGCTCATCACCGGGCACGTGGAGAGTATCGGCCGGGGGATCGATGATAGCAATGACGAGACCGGCGGGCTGGGGCTGCCGGATGTCAATCCCACCTTCAGCTGGGTGCGACTTGCGCAGCGAGTCCCCGTTCGTATTCAGTTAGATAAGATACCGGAAGGGATTGAACTGGTGGCGGGACTATCCGCCAGCGTTTCTATCCTGCCTGAAAGCCCTGACGGCGGGCGTAGCGGAGGATCGGGCTACGTGGCTCAGGCTATCCACCCATAGTGGACACAAGACTCAATGAGGAAACGACGCTTCCTGCAAAAATATCTGGCCCGAATATACCGAACTCGATATTCTGTAATGCTTTGTATTTTTTGTGAACAGGAAAAAGTATGCTTAGTACGTTACCCGATTTACACAGAAGTTTTGCAGAGCAACTCAAGCTTAACGTTCAGTCTGACGCCCGGATTCACTCCCTGCTCGGGGGCGGATCGCTTATTCATGGCGGATTTGATAAATACTCCGATTTGGATTTTGTCGTTGTGGTAGACCCTCTCTACTACGATGAAATCATGGCGCAGCGTGTGGCGTTCGCCGGAACAGCAGGCAACCTGCTGCATGCGTTCACCGGGGAACATGTCGGAGAGCCTCGCCTGCTGATATGCCTGTATGGCCCTGAACTCCTCCATGTCGATCTGAAATTTGTCACCCTGGACATGCTCACTCAACGCGTTGAGGAGCCGGTAGTGTTATTTTCTCGCGATCGCCATGCCCTGGAGCGACATCTGGCACAATTTCGTGCCCAGTGGCCTGACATGACGCCGGAGTGGTTTGAGTCCCGAGCCTGGATCTGGCTTCATTATGCGGTGGTTAAACTGGGAAGGGGCGAACTTTTCGAAGCGATGGGTATGCTGTCATTCTTCCGGGAGCAAGTGCTGGGACCGATGCTGTACCGCCGCGCCAATCTACCGCAGCGTGGGGTTCGCCGCATTGAATGCCACAATATCGATCCTGAGGGCCTGCTGACCTCCACGCTGGCCACGCACGATCGTGACTCCGTCAGCATCGCCATCAGCAAGGCGGTTGACGCTTATATCAATCTGCGCGCTGATGCGCTGCCTGAAAATATCGCGGACGATGCGGCACGACGGGCGCTCCTTGCCATGCTGAAAGCGTATTCTGAACGGGTTTAAACGATACTTCCGGCCGCTTAAGTGGCCGGAATGTAAAAGAGAGTCTGATACACATCATTGAAGGCCCGCTCCTCCTCATTGCAAACCCTGGCTTTGTTGAGTCTGGCAGCTATATGCCAGAAGCGGATGTCTTAAGCCTGTTCTTTCCTTTAAACGCGAATACCGCAGGATATCGACCTGAATATTATTGATTTCATATCAAATACTTGCAATGGATTTTTAGCTATGGAAGAGATAAAAATCGCTGATGCTATATGAAACATTTTAATAATGACGGAATCGGATGTTGTTCGTAATGACCTTTAATTTGGAATGAGATATAACGTGCCTCGAAGAAAATTAACATTCTCATAACGTAATTAGGGTTAAGCAAATGAAGCAGGTTGGCATTGTTGGTTGGCGAGGAATGGTCGGTTCTGTTTTGCTACAGCGAATGATCGAAGAGAACGACTTCGACAATATATCGGCGCATTTTTTCAGCACCTCCAGTGCAGGAGCCGCCGGTCCTGTCATTGATGGCGTCAGCTACACACTTAAAGATGCTAATTCCGTAAGTGCGCTGGCCGAAATGGACATCATCATAACCTGCCAGGGCGGGGATTATACCAAAGCAATATACCCTGCTTTGCTTAACCATGGCTGGGAAGGCTACTGGATTGACGCGGCCTCAGCGCTACGGATGGATGAGAAAGCCTGCATTATTCTCGACCCCGTCAACCGCAACAATATCGATCGTGCAATTAAAGAAGGTATTAAACTTTTTGTCGGCGGCAACTGTTCCATTACGCTGAGTCTTATGGGGCTGGCTGGGTTGATAAAGGCTGACTTGATCGAATGGATGAGTGTGATGACCTACCAGTCCGCATCGGGTGCTGGTGCACAGTATGTACGGGAACTCATTGCGCAAAGTGCCTACATAAGCCGCCATTTATCTCCGGATGAGCTGGCATCCTCAGGTTCAGTGCTTCCGTTAGTTAATAAGGTCAGTGAATTGATTAACAGCGCTGATATGCCGACCCAAAACTTCGGTGCACCTTTGATGGGCAGCATCATTCCCTGGATTGACAGCGATTTAGGCGATGGCAATAGCCGTGAAGAATGGAAAGGTGAGGCGGAAACCAACAAAATTTTAGGCCTGTCTCCCGGTACGATCCCGGTAAACGGCTTATGCATACGCGTCGGCGTGATCCGCTGCCACAGCGCTGCTATAACCCTTAAGCTCAAGCGTGAAGTCAACGAAGAGGAATTTGCCGAATTAGTGATGAATTCCCACCCCTGGGTTAACTATGTGCCCAATAACAAGGAAGAGAGTGTCCGTACCCTGACACCGGCCTGTATCAGCGGTTCGCTTAAGGTTGGTATTGGTCGTTACAAGAAAATGTCGCTAAACAATGAACCGATCTACTCGGTCCTGACGGTCGGCGATCAGCTATTGTGGGGAGCAGCGGAACCATTACGCCGCATGTTGAATATTTTGGCTGGCAAAGCGTGAATCATATTATGTGGACAAAACACCTCCCCCTAAACTCAACGGCATAGATACAAGCTGAATACGGAGCACTTGATGGTCACCACACATGTTTTTATCGCGGTCAGTCTTGATGGTTATATCGCCCGACAGGATGGCGATATCGACTGGCTGTTGCAGCGCGATGACCCGACAGAAGATCATGGCTATGCCGCATTCATCGCGGACAAAGATTGGATCGTTATGGGCCGGGGGAGCTATGAGAAAGCGCTGACTTTTGACCAATGGCCTTACGATCGACCCGTGCTGGTTCTCTCCCGACAGCTAACCGATACCGCCATTCCCGAGACGCTGAAGGGCAAAGTGCAGCTCTCAAGCCGCACGCCGGGCGAAGTGCTTGCTGACCTGGCGGCGCAAAACGCGCATCGCGTCTATCTGGATGGCGGGCAGGTAATACAGTCGTTCCTGCGCGAAGGTCTGGTCGCCGATATCGTTATCACGACCGTTCCTGTCCTGCTCGGTTCGGGAAAACCATTGTTCGGATCCCTGACCAGGGATATCGATTTGACGCTGTTATCAAGCCGCAGCTTCCCTTCGGGACTGGTGCAGTCGCACTATCGGCTGACGTCATAAACGGCCTATAAACCTGACGGCGGCCTACGCTAAAGCAACAGTACCGCCCTGCCAGCGGTACTGAATGTTACTGATATAATGACAAAATAGATAAAAGAGGTGACGCATGGGTACTGACAAAATAGCTACGCTGTTTAGATACAAACGCTGGATAGATATTGAAACGCTACAAGCGATTAAAAGAATTGATGCGTCTGCGAATGCAGAAAAACGCCATCTGACGCTCAGATTAATGAATCACATACATGTGGTTGATATGATCTTCCGCGCTAACATTACCGGCCAGAAGCACTCCTACACCGCACTGAACACGCCAGAGACGCCCTCTGCCGATGAACTTCTGAGAACGATGACTGAATGTACAGACTGGTATATTCAATACGTCAATGCTATGTCCCCCGTTGACCTTGCTGAAACCATTAAATTCCAGTTTGTCGATGGCGGACCTGGTGAGATGAAGGCGGTCGATATGCTCAATCATGTGCTGTTTCACGGAACATATCATCGCGGCGCTGTAGGTTGGCTACTTTCAGAAAGTGGTGTAACCCCACCCAAGGACGTACTGACCGTCTTTCTAAGAGATCATAACCACGAGTAACCGAGTCATATCAATTTCCTCCCTTAGCCCTTAAAGCAAAAAATTAAGGAGCTTCAATCCCCTCAGTCAGTGAGTGAAAACCTTTCGCTGCAAGATGGGCGGGGCCTCGCCCGCCCTGCCGCCGCTACCGCGGCCAGACCTGCGGAAACTCATCGGCGACAAGCTGTTCTCCGTCGCGAAGCTTAAGCCCCGGAAACGGCGGCGACGTCACGCCGCCGCGGTCGGCGAATGTCGCATCATCCCCTACCCAACGGGCGGAAAATACCCGCCGCGCGCGGGCGGTTGAATTGCCCTTTGCCCCATGCAGCGTGCGGAAATGAAAAGCGACCGCATCGCCCGGCTCCAGCGCCCAGCTGACGATATCGTAATCCTCCTGATGGGCATCAATGTCCGGCAGCTCTTTAAAGCGCGAATGGGAATAGAGCTTTGAACCGTTAAACCGCGTTGGGCTGAACTCATCGTCCCAGCGATGGGAACCGCGAATACAGCGCAGCGAAATCGCCTCCGCTACCGGATCGAGCGGGATCCACAGACTGACATTCTGCCGCCCCTCCACGCAGTAATAGGGCTGATCGTGGTGCCATGGCGTTACCGTACTGCCGCCGGGCTGTTTCACCAGCGTGTGCTCGTGGAAAAACTTCGCCGTCTGCGACCCCATCAGCGCCGCGGCGATCTCCGCCGCTGGCGACTGAAAAACAAAATCGCGAAATTCCGGGATTCGTTGCCAGTTGCAATAGTCCTGAAAAAACGGCGCCGAGCCGTCCTCGGGGATCACCGTTCGCGCGTGACCGTACTCGCTGGGGTTCGCCATCAGCGCGGCGACGCCGCGCGACAGGCTCTCGATCCACGGCGTGAACACGCCTTTAAGTAGCACGACGCCGTCGGCCTGCCAGCGGTCGATGGTCTGTTGATCAATAAGCGGGGAGTTCGGGTTTTGCATAGTCGCCATCCTGTGTTGATAAATCAGCGAAGAGAATCGGAGGGATCGGCGCGCATCCAGGCGCAAAGGTTTTCCAGCATCGCCATACAGCGTTCGGTCTGGGGGATACTGATATATTCGTCCGCCTTGTGGCCCTGAGCCATGCTGCCCGGCCCGCAGATCAGCGTCGCGACGCCCGCCTCGTCAAACAGGCCGCCTTCGGTGCCGTAGGCGACGGTGGTGAAATCGTCGCTGCCGCACCACTGCGCCAGCCAGCGGGCGAACTCTGACTGCGGGTCGCTCAGCAGCCCCGGATAGTGGCTCAGCGTCTGGAAATGAATATCGCTGCGCTGCGCCACCTTGCGCATCGCCGGAAGCAGCTGCTCGCGGGCATAATCGCCCAGGGCGTCGGTCACGGCCTGCGGGCGCGTGCCGGGTAAATAGCGAATCTCAAAGTCGAACCAGCAGGATTGCGGAACGATATTCAGCGCCGCGCCGCCGTGAATCGTCCCCACCTGCAGCGTGCCCGAGGGCGGCGAAAACCGGCTATCCTGCTGCTGCGCAAGGCTTTCACCCAGCGCGTCCAGCCGGGAAATCAGCCTGGCCGCGTAGCTGATCGCGTTAACTCCTTCCGGGGCGTAGGCCGAGTGGCAGGCGTGCCCTTCCACGCGGCAGCGCACCGCGAGCTTACCTTTATGGCCGTAGACCGGGCGCATGTCGGTCGGCTCGCCGATAATGCACAGCGCCGGTTTCCCGGCGGAGGCGCGGAGAAAATCCACCAGGCTGCGCACGCCCAGGCAGCCAACCTCCTCATCATAAGAGAATCCCAGGTGCAGCGGCATCCGCAGCGGCGCGGCAAGAAACGCCTCCAGCGACGCCAGCACGCAGGCGATAAACCCTTTCATATCCGCGCTGCCGCGACCGTAGTAGCGCCCGTCACGTTCGGTAAGGGCGAACGGCGGCACCGTCCACGCCTGACCATCCACCGGCACCACGTCGGTATGGCCGGAGAGCATCACCCCGCCGGGGCCGGTTGGCCCAAGGCGGGCATAGAGGTTTGCCTTGCGCCCTTCGTCGTCATAAAACAGCTGCGACGTCACGCCGCGCGCGCGCAGAAAGTCGCCGAGCCAGGCAATCAGCGCCAGATTCGACTCGCGGCTGGTGGTATCAAACGCCAGCAGCGCGCCGAGGATCTCACGCACGCGGTTATTCATCGCCCGGCACCCCGTAGGTCGGCGCTTCGCGCGGGTCAAGCGCGCGGGTGATGTACGCTTCCATCTGCGGCTCGTAGGCCAGCCACAGCGCTTCCAGCGCCGCTACCGGGCGTTCTTCCGCCCAGTCGACGCGTAAATCCACCACTGGCCAGGCGTAATCCTCCACGACTTTAAGCGCCGCCGAGTGCTCCGGCCCGGCTTCGCCGCCCGCATCGATACCCGCCTGCAAAGCCGCGATCAGGCGGCTGGCCAGTTCGCCGCTGGCGGCTTCGAACGCCGCCGTCATGGCGGTAATCACCTGCGGGTTGGCCAGCATATTCCCCGCCGCCACGCAGTTCTCGCCCTGCGCCAGCTGCCAGATGCCGAGCGTATGTTCGCCGCTGAACACGGCGCTCTCGCCGCTGGCGTCGATGACCGCCACCTGGCGGTAATCGCTAAACCGGTCTTCGCCCAGCGCCTGCGTCAGGGCCTGCTGCGGCGTGAGCCCCGCCTCAAGCCCGGCAAGAATCTGCGGTCCGAGCGCGGGCAGCGTGATGTTCTGGCTGGACACCGCGCCAACGCCCGCCAGCAGCCACGGGCAGCGGGCGCCAACGGCAATGCTGGATGAGCTAATCGCAATGCCCAGTTGACCTGACTCCGGGCACAGGGCGGAAATAGAGAGGGTCATGGTGCCTCCTGCGCATGCCAGTCGTCAGGGATCACCGCCGTGACGTCAATTTCCATCAGCCACTGCGGTTGGGCGAGAGCCGACACTACCACGCCGGTCGAAATAGGAAACACGCCTTTAAGCCATTTCCCCACTTCCTGGTACACCGGTTCGCGGTAGCGCGGGTCGATCAGATAGGTCGTCGTTTTCACAATATGCGTCAGATCGCTGCCGGCCTCTTCCAGCAGCTGTTTAACGTTCTTCATCGCCTGTTCCGCCTGGGCGCGCGCGTCGCCCAGCCCAATCAGATTGCCGTCAAAATCGGTACCCACCTGGCCGCGAACGTACACGGTGTTTCCCGCGCGCACCGCCTGGCACAGATCGTTATTGAGCGTCTGATTGGGATAGGTTTCTTTGGTGTTAAACATCCGAATACGGGTATGGGTTGGCATAGGTTGCGTCCTCAAATCAGGCATTAGCAGGAAGGTTGATAGCGTTGATACTGGCGCTGAATGGCAATCTGATCGGCGATATATTTCGCATCGTGCCAGACGCCCCAGATAAAGGTTGAGCCACGGCGGGAGAGCCACGGCAGACCGAGAAAATAGACGCCCGGTTCGCTGGAAACGCCGCGATGATGCTGCGGGCGCTGCTGTTCATTAAAGGCGTTGACCTTCAGCCAGCGGTAATCGGTGGTATAGCCGGTAGCCCAGATAATGCAGCTCACCCCCGCGGCTGCCAGGTCGAGCTCGGTGAGGGGCTGGGTCAGGCAATCGGGGTCGGGCAGGAAAAAGCGCGCTTCCGGCTCTTCCGGCAGCGACAGCCCGTTGCGAGCGATATACTCATCCGCGGCGTCGAGCAGCGCCAGATAGGAGGCGTCGCCGAGACGAATGTTGTCCGCCAGATCGGCACGGAAAACGGCTTTGCCCTCGGTAAAGCCGTGCGTCTGTCCGACCAGGGTAATTCCCTGGTGCGCCAGCTGGCGAAAATCAACGGTATGACCGCCGCGCGCGCCGCTGACCGCAATCGTCACGTGCTCTTTGCCGGGCTGATTGGCCGCCGCATCCCACAGCCCTAACACCCCCAGCCACCAGCAAAAATCGCGCTGGCGGTAGCGGCGCGGCGGGCGATCGTGCGCGCCGACGGAGAGCCATACCGCGCGCCCCGCCCGGCGGAGCTCATCGGCGATTTGCACGCCGGACGACCCCGCGCCAACCACCAGCACGCCGCCTTCCGGAAGCTGCTGCGGGTTGAAATAGTGCGCAGAATGAATCTGCTGTACAGCGCTATCCTGCGGCGCGATGGCCGGTATCACCGGGCGCTGGAACGGCCCGGTAGCGGCGACGATACGCTGCGCCTCAATCACGCCCAGTGACGTTTCCACGCGAAACCCCGGACGGCCGTTTAAGCGCTCGGCGCTAAAGACCTCAACGCCGGTTTTGATCGGTGCATTAAAGGTTTTGGCATACGCGGCGAAATAGTCGGCGATTTGCTCTTTGGCGACAAAGCTGTCGGCGTCGCAGCCGGGAAAGGTCATGCCGGGAAACCGATCGTGCCAGGCCGGGCCGTTGGCCACCAGCGAATCCCAGCGGCCGCTGCGCCAGGCCTCAGCGATGCGCTTTTTTTCCAGCACCAGATGCGGAATGCCGTGATGCGTCAGATGCTCGCTCATGGCGACGCCCGCCTGCCCCGCGCCTACCACCAGGGTATCGATCTCTGTAATCTGCTCTGTCATATCTGTGTCCTTCAAGCACGGTTGTCCGGCTTATCCGCCGGGATTGACAGAACTCAGGTTAAGTAAGTGTGATGAAATGGTAAATTATTATAAAACGATCGTCTGAATAGAAATTTACGAGGCTGAATGACGCGACAAAAAAATAACGCTTTCGGCCGCGTTAATTAAATTACGCGTGCTGATGCGGCGTTAATTCTATGCTGCGGCAATAATCCATAAATAGCTGCGTCGGACGCGTGGGTTCATTATTGGCAAGATGCGCCATAATTAATGTCGATGCGGGCATTTCGTCGGCAATATCCAGCTGCACCAGCTTTTCGCCGTCATAGGTCATATCGCACAGCGGACGGGTAACCAGTACCGAAAAGCCTAATCCCTGCCCGACCATACAGCGCACCATTTCTATGGACGGCGAACTGTAGGCCACTTCCGGGTGATAACCTTTCTCTTTAAATATCGAGACAAAATAGTTTTTGCTGGGGACCGCATCGAGCAAAATCATCGGTTCCCGGCTTAATTCCTGGAGCGTGACGCATTTTTTCTGCGCCAGCGGATGAGAAGCGGGCAGCAAAGCATAGGGTTTATGCGGGGCGTTCAGCAGCTCTTTATGAATGGAGTGACCCAGCTCCAGGTCGTAGACCAGCGCCAGATCGAAGCGCCCGCGGTGCAGACCGTGCATCAGTTCATGCTGTTCGCCGTCGTAGAGCTGGAGAGTAATTTCGGGATACATTTTTTTAAATCCCGCTACCAGTTTTGGCATATACAGCGGCGCGACGGATTCAAAGCAGCCGACGGAAATAGTCCCGGATACCAGCTCTTTATCCGCCCGCGAGTTCTGCTCAAACTCATAGGACAGCCGCAGCAGCTCTTTGGCTTTATCGTAGAAGCGCCGCCCGCTTGAGGTCAGGGATACGCCCTGCGCATGGTGACGAATAAACAGCTGCTGGTCGAAGGTACTTTCGAGGTTTTTAATCGCAATAGAGATCGACGGCTGGGCAATGTGCAGCTGACGGGAAGCCTCAGCGATACTCTCCGTTTCCACCACCGTCACGAAATATTTAAGCTGTTTGAGGGTAAATCGGTTCATCGCTTCACCATTGATAAAATATTGTCTTATTACGAACGGGCTTAGTTTTACGATAAGCAGCCTGCAAGCATCGTGCCATGCCGTTTGCGCTTTACCTCGTCGGCAAATAGCCGCCGTTTCTATTTAATAACCCGCCCTCTTTTTTTGCCTGATTTCGCGTATTGCACCATAAAGCATCGCCCTGCACCTTATTCGCCCGCGGCGCGCCCCAATATTGCACAAATTGTCATTTTACGAAAAATCAGGTTTAAAAATAAGGGTGATTGTTTTTAAGTTGTTTCAATACTGTTTCTCATTAATTGCGTTAAATTCCCTGAGGTTAATATAGCTGTATAGTTTTTTTAAACTTAAAGGCCAAAAATTTACTAATTGCCACCGGTCGAAGAGTGCCAGCATAGTGTCATGGCAAGATGAACGCCGGCGGCTCCCCATTTTAGAACAGGGGAATCGCCTTAATTTCCGTTAATTATGGCGAGTGAAATAGCCCATGACGTTTAACTGGAACTATATGTTAAGCCTGCTCAGCGATATCGATTTCTGGCAGGCCACCTGGACCGTCATCAAATTAAGTTTGCTGACCTGGGCTTTCAGTATTGTGCTGGGGTTTATTCTGGCGCTGGCCAAACAGTCGCCGCGCAAGCTGTTTAACGCGCCTGCCCGCCTCTATATCTGGCTGTTTCGCAGCATGCCGCTGCTGGTGCTGCTGATTTTTGTCTACAACATGCCGCAGGCGCTACCCTCCTTCGCCCCGGTGCTGAACGACCCGTTCTGGGCCGGACTGCTGGCGATGGTGCTGAGCGAAGCCGCCTATATTGCTGAAATTCATCGCGGCGGACTGCTGTCGATTCCCAAAGGACAGAGCGAAGCCGCCCGCGCGCTCGGGCTGCGCTATGCTGGCACCCAGTGGCGTGTGGTGATCCCGCAGGCGCTGCGCGTCGCCCTGCCGGCGCTGGCTAATGAGTATATCGCCATCGTCAAGCTCAGCTCGCTGGTGTCGGTTATCTCCCTGACCGAGATCTTAATGGTCGGCCAGCGCCTCTATTCGCAGAATTTCCTCGTCATGGAGACCATGGCGGCGGTGGCGTTTTACTACATCCTGATCGTCACGGTGTTTGATTTCCTGCTTAAGCGCCTCGAGACCTGGCTCGACGTCACCCAGCGTAAGACCACGCGACTGGTGGATGAAGAAATGCAGCAGCTGGCCACCGCGCGGCGTCCGGCAATGGCCCGCAGCGTTAGCGTCGCGCAGGAACCGGCGCTGCAGGCGTCAAAGCTGCATAAAGCCTATAACAATGTCGAAGTGCTGGGCGCCGTCAGCCTGCAAATTCAGCCCGGCGAAGTGGTCTCCGTCATCGGCCCGTCCGGCTCCGGTAAAACCACGCTGATCCGCCTGCTGAACGGCCTTGAGCAGATTGATAACGGCGAGATCAAAATCAACGGCCAGCCTTTTATTCACCTTGACCGCCAGGGGCAGCAGAAGCCGCGTTTTATGGAGAACAGCGAGCATCGCCAGAATATCGGCATGGTTTTCCAGAGCTTCAACCTGTTCCCCCACCTGACCGTACTCGGCAACCTGCTGCTGGCGCCGCGCTATCACCATCTGGCCAGCGAAGGCGAGCTGAAGCAGCACGCCTGCGAACTGCTGCATAAAGTCGGCATGCTGGAACACGCGTGGAAATATCCGCATCAGCTTTCCGGCGGCCAGCAGCAGCGGGTAGCGATTGCCCGCGCCCTGATGATGCGCCCACAAATTATGCTGTTCGATGAGCCCACCTCGGCGCTGGATCCGGAAAAAGTTAACGAGGTTCTGCAGGTTATCGAATCGCTGGCCCATGAAGGCATCACCATGGTGATCGTCACCCATGAAATGAACTTCGCCTTTAAGGTTTCCGATCGAATTGTGTTTATGGAAAAAGGACGCGTGGTCTGCGACGACACGCCTCAGGCAATGCGCGACGGCCAGCATCCGCGCGTGGACGCCTTCCTGAAAGATGTCTCTTTGGCTTAACGCCTCCGTTCCCGAAAGGAGAAAAATATGATCGCGCAGTGGCAAATCGAACAGTTTCATCAGCAGGGTTTTCTGGTTGTCGAAGAGGTGCTTTCCGCCGAGGATGTCGCGCTGCTGCAGGCCGATTTCGACGCCTGGGTCGAAGAGAGCCGACAGCATAGCGAGGTGTGGGGCGAAACCCTGGACGGTCGGCCGCGTTTCGACCTCGAAAGCGATCACGCGCCCCATCATCCGTCGCTGCGCCGTGTGAGTTCCCCCACGGAGATTTCCGCCGCCTACCGCCACGCCGCGCTTGATTCGAGAATGGCGGCGATTGCCGGCCAGCTGATCGGCGGCAGCGGGACCCGCTTCCATCACAGCAAAATCAACTCCAAGCTGCCGCACACCGCCACGCAGGTGAAATGGCACCAGGATTTTCTGTTTACCCCCCACAGCAATGACGACATCATCACCGCCCTGCTGATGGTCAGCGAAGTGACGCCGGAGAACGGCCCGCTCAACGTGGTGCCAGGAAGCCATCGGGGACCGCTGTGGTCCCACTGGCAAAACGATCGTTTTACCGGCGCCGTGGATCGGGAGGTTGAAGCGACCCACTGCCAGCAGCCGCAGGCCTGTTTTGGCCCGGCGGGATCGGTGTGCTTTATGCATACTCGTCTGCTCCACGCCTCCAGCCCCAATGAAACCGACCTGCCGCGGACGCTGTTTATCAGCGTCTACGCGGCGGAAGATGCCCTGCCGTACGGCGAAAATCCGCTGCCCAGCGCGCACGCCGGGCAGATGGTTGCCGGGGAAGAGAGCGGCCTGGTGCGCAGTACCGTGAATCATTTACGCCTGCCGCAAAAACCGCGCGGCGCATCCTTTTTCGTCCAGCAGGCCGGTACCGATCGCGCCAGCATGTAATTTGCCCACTCTCTGGAGGTTGTATGAAACGTTTTAAAGCTTTCCGCCCTGCTGCCCTGCTCCTTTGCACCGCCGGCGCCCTGTCGTCCTTTAGCGCTCAGGCCTTCCAGCAGCCGGGGAAAATCACCGCCGGTTCGGATATGACCTTTTTCCCGTATGAATATATGGAAAACAACAAGCCCGCCGGGTTCGATATCGAGTTTCTTGCCGGGCTGGCAAAAACCATGGGCCGCGAGGCGGTGAATATTGATACCCGGTTTCCGAATTTGATTCCGGGCTTGCAGGGCGGACGCTTCGATATCACCAACTCGTCAATGTACATCACCGCCGAGCGTCTGAAGGTTATCGATATGGTGCCCTATCTGAAAAGCGGCGAAGCGATCCTCGCGCTGAAAGGCAGCGACTATCAGCCGAAAACGCCGGAAGCGTTTTGCGGCCACAAAATTGGTTCAATGGGGGCGACGTCATGGCTGGCGCAGCTGCAAAAGCTCTCCGCCGACTACTGCGTGAAAAAGGGCCTGAAGCCGATAGCGCTCAGTGAATACACCACCGACCCGCAAACCACCCAGGCGCTGCTCTCGCGGGCGGTTGAGGCGCAAATCACCGATGCGGCGGTGGCGCGCGGCGTGATCGACAAGCTTGGCGATCGGGTGACCATCTCTTCCGAAACCTTAATTTATCCGGTGCTCAACGGCTTTGGGGTGAAAAAAGGCAATAGCGAAGTGAAAACCGCCCTGGAGGAAGGGCTGAAGAAATACAGCGCGACGCCGGAATACGCCGCGCTGCTGAAGAAATATAACTTCCAGGCGCCGACGCCAGAGGATCTGCAGACTCTAATGCCGAAAGCGGAGTAATCATATGGCCCGCTCTTATGAAGAACAGACGCGTATCGACCTGGCGGCGACCTTTCGCATCATCGCCCATCTCGGGATGCACGAAGCGGTGGCCAACCACTTTAGCGCGGCCATCTCGGCGGACGGCAAAAAATTCCTGCTGAATCCGAAGTGGAAACACTTTTCGCGCATCCGCGCCAGCGACCTGCTGCTGCTGGACGCCGATGATGAAGCCTGCGCCCGGCGAGCGGACGTGGACGCCACGGCGTGGGCGATTCACGGGCAAATCCACCAGCGCCTGCCGGAGGTGCGGGTGGTACTGCACCTGCATCCGGTGTATACCACCAGCGTTGCTTGCCTCGAGACGCCGCATATCCCGCCGATCGATCAGAACACGGCGCGCTATTTCAATCGGGTAGCCGTCGATAGGTTGTACGGCGGCATGGCGGACACCACGGCGGAAGGCGCGCGTCTGGCGGCGCTGCTGGCCGACAAGCGCCGGCTGCTGATGGGCAACCACGGCGTACTGGTGACCGCGCCGTCGATTGGCGAGGCTTTTGATGATATCTGGACCCTGGAGCGCGCCTGCCAGATTCTGGTGACCGCCTGGTCAACGGGGCAGCCGCTGAAAGTGCTCTCCGATGCGGTGGCGGAGAAAACCGCGCAGGACTGGGAGGGGATCGCCGACTTTTCACGCCAGCATTTTGCAGAGATGAAGCAGATGATGATCGACGCCGACCCGTCCTTGCTGGAGTGACGGTTTACTCCCGGAGAAAGGCGCCACCGGGCATACGGAGATAAGCCGGATTTGAGGTATCGAGGCGCGGATTTTGCCGCAGGACTGGCGACAGAATCCGCAAGTTACGCGCTTGTAGCCCCGGTAAGGCGCCAGCCGCCACCGGGGAAAAGGCGGCTAGTAGCGCACGCAGACCGACTTTGTTTCGCACCAGTCGTCCAGCCAGTCGGGGCCGAAATCGCGGCCGGTACCGGACTGCTTCATGCCGCCGAACGGCAGGTTGGCGTCGATCAGCGTATGGCTGTTGACCCACACCGTCCCCGCCTGCAGGCGATCGGTATAGCTCAGCGCCTGGCTCAGGTCGCGGGTCCAGACGCTGGCGGTCAGGCCAAAATCGCTGTCGTTGGCCAGGCGCAGCGCCTCTTCCCCGTCGGCCACGCGTACCAGGTTCACCACCGGACCGAAAACCTCTTCCCGGCTAAGGCGCAGCCCGGCGTCGGGATTAATCACCAGCGTTGGCGCAATATAGTAGCCCTGCGCATTCGGCCCCACGTTACCGCTAATCAGCTCTGCCTTCTGCTGACGGGCTTCATCAAGATAGGCCGCCACTTTTGCGCAGTGCGCCTGCGACACTACCGGGTTAATCTGGCTGCTCTCGAGCATACCGGGCCCGACCTGTAGCGACTTCACCGCCTGCTCGAAGCCGCTCACCAGCGTATCGAACAGCGGCGCTTCGATATAAATTCGCGAACTGGCGGCGCACACCTGCCCCTGATTCAGAAAGCTACCGGTCATTAATCCCTCAATAACCCACTGCGGATCGGCATCTTTCAGCACGATGGCCGGGTTCTTGCCGCCCAGCTCCAGCGTGACCCGGGTAAGGCGGTCAGCGGCCACGCGGGCAATCTGTTTACCGGTAGCGGTCGATCCGGTAAAGCTCACCTTGGCGACCTGAGGATGCGAGGTCAGCGCCGCGCCGCACCCGGCGCCGCTGCCGGTCACCACGTTAAAAACGCCGCCCGGCACGCCGGCCTCGGTTGCCAGTTCCGCTACCCGCAGCAGGGTCAGCGGCGTGGTTTCCGACGGTTTAATGACGATCGAGCAGCCAGCCGCCAGCGCGGGCATCACTTTCCACATGCCGATCATCAACGGGAAATTCCACGGCACGATCCCGGCCACCACGCCCACCGGCTCTTTTTTGGTCCACGCCTGATAGCGTGCGCCCTGCGGGAAAGGGATCGATACGTCGAGGGTGCGGCCGCTGATTTTAGTGGTCAGTCCGGCGGTATAGCGCATCCAGTTCAGCGTGCAGCCCACTTCAAAGGCGCGGGAAATGTTAATCGATTTCCCCTGTTCAAGGGTCTCCAGCTGCGCCAGCTCCTCGCCGTGCTGCTCCACCAGGTCGGCGAAGCGCAGCAGGATCCGCTCGCGGTCGGCGGGCGTCCGCCCTGCCCAGCTGCGGGAAACGAAAGCGCGCCAGGCGGACATCACCGCCCGATCGACATCCGCGGCGTTGGCATCCGCGGTGCTGGCGATAGCCTGACCGGTGGCCGGATCCCAGACGGTTAAGCGCTTTTCGCTCTCTGCCGCCTGCTGCGCACCGTCGAGATACAACCCATGCTGTCTGTCTAAAAACTGCTGCACGCTGGCGAGTAGCGCGACCTGTGATGTGGACATACCCCTTCCTTATTGTTCACGGATAGTGGTTTCAGTTTATGCCGGGGTCGCGATTCACGCTTTTTTCTCTGTGACATTCGCTGTTGCCGCTGTGACAGGCGCCGCAATTAAGTTGATGAGGCGGACAGAAAATGTGCAGCAGGTAATAGTTCTTTCATATACTCCGCCGTTGCCCCTTGCCTCCGGCATCATAAGTGCAACAATGCAAAAACATTATTATTACAAGGGATGCGCGATGAGTACGGCAAATCGTGGGCAGAACTACCAGCATTGGTTAGCAAAAATCAATCAGGTCTGCGGGCAGTTTGCCGCCCGTCCGCTGGCTGATAATTTCCACGGTGAGATCGACGCCAGCTATGCCGGCGACCTGAAAGTCAGCACGGTGACCGCCTGCGGCATTAATCTTTATCGCACCCGACAAGAGATCCAGCGCGATAACGACGCCTGGTTTTATACCGTCTTCCAGCTCGCGGGCCAGGCGACGATCGAGCAGGATGGCCGCCAGGCGATGCTGGAAAGCGGCGATATCACCCTGATCGACGCGTCTCGTCCCTGTTCAATTATCTGGCAGCAAACCTCGCGTCAGGCCTCCCTGCTGCTGCCAAGATCGCTGCTGGAGCAACAGCTGCGCGGCAGTGAAATCAGCATCGCTACCCGGCTGGCGAAAAGCCTGCCGATGGTCCAGCTCAGCCAGCGCCTGCTGCATGAAAGCATGAACAGCCCTGAACTCTCGGCCAGCGAAAGCAAAGCGGCGCTGGAGGCCATCGTCTGCCTGCTGCGCCCGATGCTGCATCATCAGGAGGCCCAGCCGTCCCGGCGCGATAAGCAGTTTCAGAAAATCATGGCGTTAATCGATGAGTCGATTCAGGCGGAACATCTGCGCCCGGAGTGGCTGGCCAGCGAAACCGGCATGTCGGTGCGCAGCCTCTATCGGCTGTTTGCGGAAAAGGGGCTGGTGGTGGCGCAATATATCAAAAATCGTCGGCTCGATTTGTGCGCCCGCGCGCTGCAAAGCGCCCATGATGACGAAAAGCTGGCGGGGATCGGCTACAGCTGGGGCTTCAGCGATCATAGCCATTTTTCCACCGCCTTTAAGCAGCGCTTCGGCGTCTCGCCGGGGGAGTATCGCAAGCGCTGCCGATAGCTATTTTTTCAGCCATTTGCCGTTAAGGCCCTTCACGTACTCGCCCGGCTGCGCCCTGGCGACCAGCTTCTGACCGGCCATTTTCGCCACCTGATCCACCGGTAGATTATTGTCATCCGCCAGCTGCTGATAGCTGTCGCTGCGGGCGGCGTTGATCTGCTTCACCAGCTCAAGGGTTTCTTTATCCTGACGCAGCGGTTCAAGATAGCCGTTGAGGGTTTCGCCGACCCGCCCCTGCTGGCGAGCCTCATTCAGGGTCAGGGCCTGCGCCTGAGCGCTGAACAGCACCAGCGCCAGCGCGGCGGTTATCAGTCGTATTCTCATCATCGCCTCAGAACAGATCGCTACGCGATTTGAGCAGATTCTCAACGTCTTTATCCAGCTTGATATGAATTTCATGCTCAATTTTGACGTTCATATTGATGGTGATCGGCTCTTTCGATGCCGCGATTTCAATACGCGGCGTACAGCCCGCCAGCAGCGCGGTGGCCAGAAAGGCGGCGAATAGTTTGATCATTATTGTTGTTCCTTACAGGTATGACTGTCCTGACAGCGCGGCGCGGGCAGCCTGGCGTTCTGCTCCAGCCACGCCTGCAGATTGTCGCCGAAACGCAAGCTGCGCCACAGGTCAAAAATATTCTCTTCATGGGAGTAGTTTAAGTGCACCGTATTGCTTTTGCCTTCTACCCGGCTGGTGCCGCTAATCGTCGCCTTCAGCGTCAGTACGCCGAGGTTATCGAGGTTGATCCGCGTCCACGAGGTGGCCACTTCCATATAGCGCAGCCAGTTAATGGCCGCCCCGGCGGAGACGTTGTCAGCCACCAGCGCGTCTGCCGTGTCTTTATCAAGACGCATCGTCATCGGCCCCGGATTGCTGAACCAGCCGTCCTTGATAATCCATTTATCGTTATCCAGCCACAGCGGCAGCGCACCGTTAAACGGGCCGGACACGGCGAACTGCTTCACTTTAATCGCGCTAATTAACTCGCTGCTGGAGATGTTTTGCAGACGCAGCAGCGCCGGATCGTGCTGCGGCATCCGCAGCTGCTGCATGGTCAGCTTGCCGCCGAGAATATCGACGCTGACGTTGCTTAACTGTAAAGGTGCGTCTTCACTCCAGGGCCAGGCGCCCTGGAGATCCGCCGTCAGATTGCGCGCGGTGAACTGGTTGACGACTTCGCCGATGCGCAGCGATACCGGATGGCGGGTGCCAAGCTGCCAGGTGGCGTCGCTAAAGCGGAACGGCAGCACAAAATCGACGCCGTTGATCTGGTTATCCGGCATCCAGGCGCTGCCGTCTTTGAGCACACCGTGACCGCCCGCCTCGAAGCCCTGTTCGGCGGCGGCAGAGAATGCCACCTGCGCGTAGAGCGTTCCCTCACGCAGGTTCATCTTCCACTCCGGCGGCACCAACGGCTGGAAAACGGTCAGCGACTGTTTTGGCCACCACGCCTCGCCGCGCAGACGTTCGCCGTCCCAGCGCCCGGTCACGCGCACGGGGCCAATTTTTTGCGCATGCAGGGAGCCGCTGAACCGGAACCGGGTCGGATCGCGGCCATCAATGTTGAACTTAAGCGTTGACGGCGGCAGTTCGCTGCCGCCGCTGAAGGTGGTTTTCCCGGCATCCAGCGACAGCGCGCCGGTCAGTTTAGGATGCTGCTCATCGCGCAGCCAGTGGATCGGTTTTTCCAGCGTCAGGCGCGGGGTACTCACCAGCATGGATCCATACTGCAGCTTATCGAAGCCGGTCGACAGGCTGTTGAGCACAATGGCGCTATCAACCCATTCGCCCGCGCCTTTAACATCCCAGCGCGCCTGCATCGGGGTGAAATGGCCATCGCCCCAGTAGCGCCACTGCCAGCGGCCGCGGTCGGGCATAAAGTTGTCGGCCTGGCCATCAAGATGCAGGATAAAATCCCCCATCTCCTGCTCATGGGCGCGCAGAATAGCCTGCAGGCGGCCATCAACGCCCTGTTGCGTCACTTTAACGCCCGCCAGAGGCCAGCGGATTTCATCGATATTCAACGAATCGATGACCCGCCCGCGCGAACGCAGCAGCGCGCCGGGGTGAAAATTGAGCACCGGCGCGGTAAGCGGCCCGCTCAGCTGCGCGGGCAGTCGGGCATAAAAAATCAGATCGCCGAGCTTGGCCTCGCCGGTCAGCTGTAGCGGCATGTCGCTGCTGTCCATGCTCAGCTTACCGGGGCCGATATTCAGCACGGCGTTGCCCTTCCCGGCCTGGCCCTGAGTGAGCACGTTAAGACGCCCGCTGACCTGCATCTGCTCGGTGCCCTGCTGCCAGTTGCCCAGCGAAAGCGCAACCCGGCCGCTCAAGGCGTTGCCCGCGTATTCGGTGTGCCAACGGCCATCGCTGATGACGATACGATCCGGGGTGATTTCCCACGGCAGGTCAAGCATCGGCTCCACTTCACCGCGCGGCGTGACCAGCAGCTGCCCGCGGTTCTTCTGCCACTCCAGCTCGGCATCGACAAGACCGGGGGTTTGTGGAAATTCAAAGGTGCTGAACAGGTGGCCGTCGACCGGCAAACCGTCCGGCACCAGCGGCATCTGAAACTCACCCACCAGCTTCACCGGCGCCTGGTCTTCCACCAGACGCGCGGAAAAATCGCTGACCGTCAGCGCCTGGCCGCGCAGCCGCGCCTGGAGGGTAACCTCTTTACCGGCATAGCCGATATCCTGCTGCTGCGGCGTTAGCGACATCACCAGCCGCCCCTGCCATTTCTCCCACGGCGACAGGCGCAGATTGTCAATCGTCAGCCAGCTGTAAGGGAGCATTGATTGCCATTCGGCGAGGGTTTTCGGCGCCCCCGGCGCGGCTTCGCTTTCCGGGAGCTTGTTCAGGCAGGCGCTGTTTATATCCAGCTCGCTGATATGTAAACGCCAGCGGCTGGGACGCGAGAGCGAGGCATTGGCGACGCGCGCGATTTCGCAGTCGCCGACCAGGTAGCGCAGATCCGGAATACGCAGCGCGGAGCGCGTCAGTCGCGGGCTTTCATTAAGTGAGATTCGGGTTCCCGCCGGTAGCCAGATACCTGCCAGCGTGGGCACCCAGTGGGTGAGCGTTAATAGCAAAGCCAGCGGTAGCAGCACGAGGGCTAATAATAGCGCGATGGCGGCTTTATATTTACCCTTCATGGGCAGCTAATATCCTGATTCGAAATAAGTAAAAGCCGAGAGGCCGCTATTGTGGCACGTTCGACCTGTGAGTTAAAGTTTCCATCCCGTTTAAGCGTAGTCGCCGCTATGTGATTCACCAGCCGGCTATTTAACCGGGGTTTAGTTTTCGCCTGCGACACTGGTCCACACCTGCGAACGTAAACGGATGGTGCTGTGGACTTAATTATCTCGCTGATGGAATACGCTCAGAGCCGCTATTCATTGGTATTGCTGATGGTTTTCCTGCTGACGTTCACGAAATCTTGCGCCGTTATCTCGCTGCTGATCCCCGGTACCTCCGGACTGCTGCTGTTCGGCACCCTGGCATCGGCCAGCGTCGGCCATTTTTTGTTAATGTGGATGAGCGCCAGCCTCGGCGCCATCGGCGGATTCTGGCTCTCGTGGCTGACGGGCTACCGCTACCGGCACCATCTGCATCGTATCCGCTGGCTTAATGCCGAACGCCTCGCTCGCGGCCAGCTATTCCTGCGCCGCCACGGCGCGTGGGCGGTCTTTTTTAGCCGCTTTCTCTCTCCGCTGCGCGCCACCGTGCCGCTGGTCACCGGCGCCAGCGGGACCTCTCTCTGGCAGTTTCAGCTCGCTAACGTCAGTTCAGGTTTACTCTGGCCGCTGGTCCTGCTGGCGCCAGGGGCGCTGAGCCTCAACTTTTAATGAAACGTATTGTCTTTTAAAGAGATTTCTTAACTCTACGATATGCTCTAGAATTAATACTATAACCTGCTGATTAAACTAGTTTTTAACATTTGTAAGATTATTTTAATTATGCTACCGTGACGGTATTATCACTGGAGAAAAGTCTTATGAAAATCGCTGTATACAGTACGAAACAGTACGATAAGAAGTATCTGCAGCACGTCAATGATGCATACGGCTTTGAACTGGAATTTTTTGACTTCCTGCTAACCGAAAAAACCGCCAAAACCGCCAACGGCTGTGAAGCGGTGTGCATCTTCGTAAACGATGACGGAAGCCGCCCGGTACTAGAAGAACTGAAAGCCCACGGCGTGAAGTACATCGCGCTGCGCTGCGCGGGGTTCAACAACGTTGATCTCGATGCCGCTAAAGAGCTGGGCCTGCGCGTGGTGCGCGTCCCGGCCTACTCGCCGGAAGCGGTCGCAGAGCACGCGATCGGCATGATGATGTCGCTGAACCGCCGTATTCATCGCGCCTATCAGCGCACCCGCGATGCGAACTTCTCCCTTGAAGGACTAACCGGTTTCACCATGCACGGTAAAACCGCCGGCGTTATCGGTACCGGTAAAATCGGCGTCGCCGCGCTGCGCATTCTGAAAGGCTTCGGTATGCGTCTGCTGGCATTTGATCCCTACCCAAGCGCCGCCGCGCTGGATATGGGCGTGGAGTATGTCGATCTTGAAACCCTGTACCGGGAGTCTGACGTTATCTCCCTGCACTGCCCGCTGACCGATGAAAACTACCATTTGCTGAACCATGCCGCGTTCGATCGCATGAAAGACGGGGTGATGATCATCAACACCAGCCGCGGCGCGCTCATCGATTCGCAGGCAGCAATCGACGCCCTAAAGCATCAGAAAATTGGCGCGCTGGGGATGGACGTGTATGAGAACGAACGCGATCTGTTCTTTGAAGATAAGTCTAATGACGTGATTCAGGATGATGTGTTCCGCCGTCTCTCTGCCTGCCATAACGTCCTGTTTACCGGTCACCAGGCGTTTCTGACCGCGGAAGCGCTGATCAGCATTTCACAAACCACCCTCGACAACCTGCGTCAGGTGGATGCTGGCGAAACCTGCCCTAACGCGCTGGTCTGATATTCCTTTCCCTTTTGTGCTCCTCCTCTGCGGGGGGCACATTCAGATAATCCCCACAGTAATCGCCTGCGATAAAGTTACAATTCCCTTCATTTATTAATACGATAAATATTTATGGAGACTAAATGAACAAGTTTGCTGCGCTGCTGGCGGCGGGAATGTTGCTATCGGGCTGCGTTTATAACAGCAAGGTGTCAACCAGAGCGGAACAGCTTCAGCATCACCGTTTTGTGCTGACCAGCGTTAACGGGCAGCCGCTGAATGCCGCGGATAAGCCGCAGGAGCTGAGCTTCGGCGAAAAAATGCCCATTACGGGCAAGATGTCTGTTTCAGGTAATATGTGCAACCGCTTCAGCGGCACGGGCAAAGTCTCGGACGGCGAGCTGAAGGTTGAAGAGCTGGCGATGACCCGCATGCTCTGCACGGACTCGCAGCTGAACGCGCTGGACGCCACGCTGAGCAAAATGCTGCGCGAAGGCGCGCAGGTCGACCTGACGGAAACGCAGCTAACGCTGGCGACCGCCGACCAGACGCTGGTGTATAAGCTCGCCGACCTGATGAATTAATAGTTACCGCAGCTTCCGCCTGCCAGCGCCTGCTCGCTGCAGCGCTTGCCGTTCGGCAATGCGCACATGCCGATAGCGGAGCCATCAAGCTGGCGGGCGACCGATAACGAGCCGCCAACCATGGCGCAGTTTGCCTGGCCGGAGCTGCTCATCGCGGCACGCATTCCCGGCGACACGTGCGCCGCCGTTGCCTGCTGAACAGGTTCATCATTGCTACTACACGCCGACAGTAACAGCGCAGCACATCCCACTAAAAACGCAGCTCGCATCTTCTCTCCCCTCAGATACATCTTAAAATGAACAAGCCTAAGGATAATAGGCAGCTCAGCGCGCCGCGTCGAGAGGCGAAGTACGTATTTATGCGCTGTATTAACATTTATTAGCAAATTTTTTGGTCGCTTTTATTCATCCTCAGTTTCAGAACGCAAAGCGCCCTCACTATGTCATCCATGATGAGGGCGCCGTTTCGGTTTGTATTTCAGGCTATTAAATTTAACTCACTGCGCAATCCGTGGTCTGGTAAATCATCACCTTAGAACAGAGCTTAGCCTTTTAATCACTTGAAACGCCTCGAATAATATTTGAATTACGCATAACAAACGCGTGAAAACGTGACAAGATTACGCCCGTCATACCACCGTTTCTGTCCAGATAGTACCCATAACGCACAACAGTCTGGCCGGTACCTGGCGGAACGATGAAGTCCATTGACTGAATTTCCATACTCCCATTTTCCTGCTTATATAAAACGCCATCAATAGAGAGCGCACAGGTCATGGGACCACCACCTGAAGTATCACCGGTACCCAGCATGAGAATACAGTACCCTAGTTTACCCATACTCAACGAGCCACCTTCATAACTCTTGTACTCCATACCTGCCGTTAATTTACCTCCACCCGTAATATTAATTGAGTCGTCCTGGCGAAGCGCGCCTAAAAGCTGCACTCGTTGCTCGAACGGCTGGCGATCAACAGCAAGCAAATCGAACCAGGCCCATTGTGCTTTCGCAATTCGACGGGAGCGGTGCTGAGCAATATTGATTGCCCATGAGCCAACATCTCCAATAATCTTATTAGCCCTTACGGTTCCCAGGATATTACAACTCTCATTAATAACTACATTATTTAAAGTACCTGTATCAGCCTGAATTTCACCGCGAACCACAACGTTATTGAATTCACTACTTCCGCTCTTGGTAATACTCCAGCCTCTCCATCCGGCCACATAATTAGTAGAGGAAAGTCGATCTGTGATTTTGGCAATATCAATCGTGCCGTTTTTAATTCGCGCCGAATCAATATACAACTCGTTACCTTCCGCAATCATCACCGGCACGGCGGTTTTGCTGATGGCATTAAAAATAGAGAAACGATCAGCATTAAAAATGATGTCACTTGTCGAACCATCACTGGCTAATACCATCCCTGCGCCAACTCTCTTATCACCTTTTGTCTCAACTTTAATTGAGTACATCGAGTTAATTTTGCCTTCCGAATCCGCTATCGTCTCTCCCTGGGTCTTAACTTTACCCTTCAGTTCTCCGACCGTTATATCCAGGCCATCTACCTTCTCTACGCTAGCCTTTAATGTACCGTCGATTTCCTGCACATTGGCGTTCAGATCGCTCACTGCACTGGCCGTCGCTTTGGTCCCTAAATCAGCTTTCAGGCTTTTAAGCTCCCGGGTATTAGCCTCAATATTTCCTCCGTCAATTTTGACCTGTGTATTCAGGGCAGTAAGTGCCGAAGCGTTCGCTGTATTTGCCACTTGATCGCTGACATCAATGCAAAATACATCATCTGCATACAGATAACCGGCCGACAGGCTGGAACGCAGGGAAATAGTCAGTGCAGCATCGGAGGACGGTTTATAGTCCCCAAAGATCTCCGTCCAGCCGGTTCCGATGCTGGTTGTTATCGGAATATCTTTCAGCGGCCCTGAGCTATTACGGATGCTGATTTTAGTATTACTGGCATTGCTGACCGCAAAGTCACCCGACTTGCGCACCCACGCGCCAATGCGGTATGTATGCCCCGCAATCAGGTTTACGTTCTGATCGCAGGCCGTAGAGCCGCTGGATGTCTTTGTCGCCTGGATAATGTACTTTCCGGACTTAGGGTTCTGCGCCGCCAGTATGCTCCAGCCTGAGTTCACCCATCCGTCAAAACTGCGCTCGAATGAGTTATTCGCCAGCATATTTCCCGGAATCGCTTTTGCTGCGTCGGCATCCGACTGAGTGGCCGCAATACTGTTATTCAGCGACGTGACGCTGCTGCTCTGGCTCTCCAGCTTTCCTTCAGCACTCGTCACCCGGTTGGTCAGAGCAGCCAACGCGGCGGCATCCGCTTTGTGATTAACGTTGTTAATGGTGGTAGTCAGGTCGTTCGTCAACTCCGTGATACTGCTACCCTGGCTAGTCAGCTTCCCTTCAGCGCTCGTCACACGCGTGGTCAGGCTACTGATGGCCCCGGCATTGGCTGCGATATTTACTTCATCTGTAACATCAACAAAATAGAAGTCGTCAAAATACTGCGCGCCAGACTTCAGGGAGGAGTAGATCGCCACATCGACCATCCCGTCTACCGTCGCCTTCCATGTTCCGGTCAATTCAATCCATGATGAACTGGTTGGAAGGTTCGCGGTGTTGAACTGGCGATCGTACAACAGGGACGACTGACCAATACGCAGTTTGTTATTACCCTGGTCACTCATGACCGAACCGCCCTGCGCACGGGCAAACACACCGATTTTATATGTGTTGCCTTTGACGACCGGTACTTTCTGAGAGATCCCGGCCAGGCCCACACCACACATCGCTATTTTGCTGCCGTAGTTGGGCGATTGTGCACTGATAACGGACCCGACGCTTCCCCATCCTGTGAAAGCCTCCTGGCCGCGTTCAAATGAACCGTTGGAAATCAGGTTGCCGGGAATTTTACCATCAGCAGCCAGGCTGGCCGTGGCATCATTCAGGGAGTTATTCAACTGCGTCAGGCTGCTACCCTGACTGGCCATCGTTTTGCCCTGTTCCGTCACGGTATTCTGGAGCGTCTGCAGAGCGGTAGCATCGGCTTTTTTGTTGACGTTGCCGTTTGTCGTATTCAGCCCGTTTTCCAGCATGGTGGTCCGGCTTCCGACACTCGTCAGGATATCACCCTGCTGAGAGACTTGTGTCGTCAGGGAATCAACAGCTGAGGCGGTCGCGTCTGCCGTGCTCTGCGCATTGTAAGCGTCGGTTACATCTGTAATAACCATGTCGTCGATAAACAGATTATAACCCGGCGTGTTGCTGCCGTTCGCCCCGCGCGTAGAGATCCAAACAACGGCACGGGTTGCACCTTTCGCGGTGGCTTTTGCATACCCGGAAAATTTAACCCATTTGTCACGACCGGCCAGCGCTGTTTCGCTGACATTAGCAGCTCCCAGCCATGAGTTTGCGCCCGCATCATTTTGCACGTTGAGGCCGACCACGGTGACCCAGCCGCCTGAGGGGGTTTCACCGGATGGCATCATCGCCCAGAACTCAACCCTGAATACTGCCGCGTCGCGAATGGCAAGGCGTGAACCGATTAGGTCGTCGCTGTTACCGGTAGTGTTCGGTGCACGCGTCACGCGCATGCATTTGCCGCCCGAGTAGCTGACTCCGCTAATAACTCGCGCAGACCCACCCAGGTTCTGATTAACGTCATAAGTTTCAAACGTTCCGTCCAGCCACGGGTTTGAGCCTTTGCGGGCGTTAATATTCAGCGTGCTGTTCAGGCTGGTAATGCTGTCAGCCTGGCTGTTGATATCCTTTTCAGTCTGCGTTACACGATTAGATAACGCGTTTAATGCAGTAGCATCAGCCTTCTTATTAACATTCGCATTGGTGGTTGACAGATCATTCTGCAGCTTTGTAATAGCCGTCCCCTGAGAAGTCATTCCCGCCTCAGCACTGGTCACGCGTGTTGTCAAATCACTGACTGCGCTGGCGTTGGCCGAACCCACGGTTTCATCGGTAACGTCATAAACGGCAATGCTGTCGACGGCAACAACTGTCGCGGACGGATATACATAAAAAGCAATCCTTGCGTCTGTGGTGGTGGCCGGCAACGCGGGTATATCTACCGTCAGCGTTTCAAAACCATCTTTTCTGGTTACAACAGCCTGCGTCTGGGTGTAAGTACCAGCGGTCTTCGAATTAAAGATGCGGCATAAAATCCCACCTGAACCTGAGATTAATTTTGCACGTACCTTAAAACGGAACCGGCGTGATGAACTTACCGGGAACCATTTAGCGTTATTCGACATTAATCCAGGATTACTTGCGTCACCCGTATGCGTGATTATCACACCGGGAGCACCCTCCCCGTTTGATGCTCCCCACACAATGCGCCCGGCATTCTGCAGATTCCACGCATTTAATTGGTTTCTGAAATCATAGTTTTCAACCAGATTCTCACCGGTATCGCGAGCGCTATCGAGTGAAGCTTCTAGCTGGGTAATACTGTCACTTTGACTCGTCAGCTTCTCTTCAGCTTCAGTAACCCGGTTGCCTAACGAAGCGACGGCTGAAGCATCGGCTTTTTTCGCGATATTCTGGTCGGCAGTGGCAAGTCCGTTTTGCAGTTTTGTGATGGACTGACTCTGGCTCTCAAGCTTTCCTTCAGCGCTACTGGCCCGGTTTGTCAGATTGCTGATGGCGGTGGCGCTGACCGCAATATTGGTTTCATCAGTCACGTCTACCAGATAGAAATCATCAAAATACTGCTCTCCCGTCGCCAGCAGCACCATGAGCGAGACGTCAAGGACTGCGGTTTTCGTGGCTTTCCATGTGCCCGAAATTTCCTGCCAGACAGAACTCGTTGGCAGCGTCGCGGGGTTAAACTGAACCTCCTTCAGTGGCCCGTCAGAATCGCCAATACGCAGCTTATTATTGCCAGCGGTGCCTGACGGCATTGTTGTTCCACCTGAAACACGCGTGAAGATACCTATTTTGTAGGTGCGATCTTTGGTAAACGAAATCTTCTGAAGCAACGAGACGACACTGCTGCCTGGAACCACTTTAAGAATTTGGGTGCCACTATGCGGCGAAGAAGCTGTGAGTATTGACGTCGCTGATTGCCAGCCGTTGTAACCATCTTTACCTCGTTCAAAAGACGGATTTGTTAACAGATTTCCGACTATCGCCCGGGAAGCATCGGCATCAGCTTTTGTGGCATCAACAGCCGCGACAGTTTCCTTCAGGCTGTTATCCAGCTTCGTCAGACTGCTGCCTTGGCTGGTCAGCGTCTTGCCCTGTTCGGTGACTGTGTTCTGCAACAATTGCAGCGCGCTCGCATCCGCTTTTTTACTGACGCTGGCATTCGTCGTTGACAGACCGTTTTCCAGCGCCGTGGTCCGGCTACCGATGCTGCTCAGCGTATCGCCCTGCACAGAGACTGTTGTCGTCAGGGAGTCCACCGCTTTTGCTGTTGCATCAGCGGTTTTCTGTGCACTCTGCGCTGCAGTAACGTTGCGCAGATGCCAGTCTGCCGCATACCAGACCGTACCAAAGGGTGAACTCTGATTAACCTGCAGGAAGGGACGCATAAAATTCGTATCGGCCGGCACCGTAAAGCGCCATGTCACGCGTTTCCACGCTGCGGTGACTTTGGTATTCCCGCCGGAAAGTCTCGCTTTGATACCACCTGTCGCTGAAGTGGCATTAGCGATATAGAGATTAAAATCCGCCTGTCCGGTTCCGCAAGCAACCACCGCCGACATCTCGAAAACATCACCCGGAGTCACCGCAACATTGTTGATTTTAGGTACATGGTCGCGACCGGCCAGGCGAACCACATACGCAAACGGGCAATCTACAGGTACACCCGCAGCAGTGGCTGAAACGACGTCATAACCCATGCGGTCGTAGGAAGGTTCAAGCGCCGGGTTAGGAATATAATCATCCCCTGCAGCTTTTGCAGCACCAATCGCGCTGGTCAGGGAAGTAATATTACCATTCGCTGCAGTCAGGCCGCTTTCCGTCTTCTCCACTCGTCCGGTCAGTGACGTCAGGGCGCTTTGATCCGCCTTTTTACTTACGGTGGCGTTGGTCGTTGTCAGATCATTCTGTAGCTTTGCGATCGCCTGGCTCTGGCTGACCAGTTTCCCTTCCGCCGAGTCGACCCGGCTGGTCAGGTCTGTTACCGCCGATGCATTCGCTTTCTTTGACACCCCGGTCGATGAAAAGACGTCGACTTTACGGATATACAGACGTGCACTGTTTGACGGTGTCCAGCCCCCGGCGGCAAATCGCAGATAAACGTAACGCCCGGTAAAATTGGCCGGAATGGTCAGTTCCACGGTTTTCGTCTGCCAGCTGGTCGTTACCCCACTCAGCCACGGTGATATAGACGATAACCAGGCGATCGGATTGCCTAAATCCGCTATCACACCGACGGTGTCAGACGATACGCTGTTAACCGTTTCCGAAGTCCGGTACTCAAAAGAGACCGTGAGAGTCAGTCCGGCCTCAACGGGGATACGCGTGACGTTGGCGACGCGAATGGAGCCAGTCGTGGTTTTCAGGGCTTTTTCACCCGAATCATAAGTGAACGCCGAACCGGTACCGGAGTTTTCCCAGAAGGATAAATCAACATTCATTCCGCCATTGCTGACCAGGCTCCCCTCAGCCAGGGAGTTTTTCAGCATTGTCAATTGGCCAGACTGCGTGGCCAGGTTTCCTTCCGTCCCGGTCACCCGATTGGTTAAGGCAGTGACCGCACTGGCATCAGCCTTTTTACTGACGCTGGCATTCGTCGTGGTCAGGTCGTTCTGCAACTTTGCGATGGCGCTGCTCTGGCTGGTCAGCGTTTTATCCTGCTGGCTGACGCTGGACTGCAGGCCCGTAATGGCATTGCTGTTTGCGGCCACGCCCGATTCCGTTTTCCCGACGCGGTTAGACAGCGAGGTCAGCGTATTTCCCTGGCTGGTTAACGTGGTGCCCTGCTGTTCGACCTTTTGCGTCAGCGTCTGGAGCGCGGTTGCGTCGGCTTTTTTACCCAGACTGGTTTCCAGACCGCTAATTTTGCTGGCCTGCGCGCTCTGCGCTGTCGTCAGGGAGCTCAGTTCCTCCGCCACCGAGGATTTATTGTCGTTGAACTGCGCCTGCAGCGATTCTCTGGCCGTCACCTCTGCTTTATCGGCGGTGATACGCGCGTTCATCTCCTGATACAGCAGGCCGGAACGCAGGTCTGCAAGGCTGTTACTGTCAGAGGTTCCCCTGATCTGAGCCGCCAGCGTGGAACGTTTCAGCGCCTCTACCTCATCCGCTTGCGTCCGCGCCATCTCCTCATTACGCAGGGCCGCCGTACTTGCTGCCGGCGCCGGGCGCCCAACGGATATCCAGTGGATCAGAAAATAGTTGTCGGCATTCTGCCCCTGGGCCAGATCGAGACGAAAACGGCGAACCGTGCCGGACGCGTTCCAGTTCACGTCGGAAATGGCCACCACGCTGATACCCTCGCCATCAAACTCCTGCTCGGCGATAGTCACCGAGCGGGCATCACTCCAGCCGGTTTCCTCTGTACCAATCCAGTAAAGCCGCCCTTTCCATGCCGGATTACCCACGCGCTTAATACGCAGCATGACGGTGCGATAGGAGGAACCCGGGATTTTTTGCCCGTTTGGCGAACGGCAGGAGGCGGTGCTGTTCGATGATTTCAGCCAGCCTTCGTCCGTGATTTGCATCGGCACCTGACCGGCATCGTCCTCGGTCCACCCTTCATTGTCTTTATCGAAGTACCAGATACTGAACGAATCAAACTGCTGCCCACTACCGGCAGAGATTTCAGCGATCTGACGGGCCAGTGACTCGTCGCCATCCTGAATAATTGTCTGCAGATTATCGATGGCGGCCACCCGCTCATTTTTTTCATTGAGCAGCTGGTCTGCCGCCTGCGCCGCTTTCGCGTTGACGTCCGCAATGCGGTCAGCGGTCTCCTGTTTTACCGCTTTATCCCAGCCCGTATTTGCCTGAGCAATGGACTGTTTCAGGCCGTTTTCAACCGTCTGCAGCTGGGATTTTAACGCCGAGTCCCCCGCAGTCAGGGCTTTATTGACATCTGCTATCTGCTGGTCGACGGAAGTATTAATATCACTCACAGCATCGTTGATGCTTTTGTTTACTGTCGAGATGGTGTCATTGAGGGTCTGATTAACGAGGTCAATATTCTCTGTTATCGACTTATTGACCGTCGCTATCTGCCCATCAACCTGCTTACGGATCCCCCCGGCGGTCTCATTAATGCTCTGGTTTATTTCGTTAACCTGCTGCTCGACCTCTTCACGGATGGCATCAGCGGTTTCCGTCAGCGTTTTGTGGGTTTCCTCCATATCCCGCTGAGATTCTTGCCAGGCTTCGGTGTCCTTAATTGCATCGGTCAGCTTGTCGTAATACTCCCCGATATCGTCGCTGGCCATCCCCTGCACCCAGACGGTCCACGGACTTTCGTTACCAAGGCGATCGACAATGCGTGCCCGGTACCAGAACGTCGCCGCAATCTGCAGGCCCATCTGCTGATACGAGTTTCCCGGATACGTTACGTCAGAAAGCGCCATCGCGCCGTTGCCGGTTGGATTTGGGCTGTACTGCAGCTCGGTTTTTTGCGTATCGCCACTTCCCTCCGGGAACGCCCAGTTTAGTTGAACGCCATGCAGAAGGGATGTTGTGGTCAGCGAAACAGGTGCCGAAGGCAGGCCGATTTTGCCGGTCAGCGTTTTCTCTTGCGAATATGCCCAGCCGCTCGACACTTCCGCGGCATTGATAGCGCGCACCCTTACGATGTATCGGCCGGCATAAATTCCGCTGACATCAAACGAGGCAACGGAACTCCGGGGCACGTTTATCCAGTTGCCTTCATTGCGGCGCCACTGGGCTTCATAAGCAATGGCATTCTGTACTGCCGTCCAGTGAACCTGCAGCGTTTCAACGCTAATCCCCTGATTAACCACGGAATAAGACTCAACAACGATATTAGCTGGCGCGCTTTGCTTCCCTGGAGGAATAACGCTGATTGGCCGACTATCAATAATCGCACCGGAATCAATCCTGGCGTATTTATCCGGATCGTGAGCGGCTGCGGAAATTGTAAAGGTGCTATCGTTATTATCTTTAACACCCACAACACGATATTGCTGGACCCTCAGAGAGTCAGACTCAATGGCCCATACGCATTCCGGTTCTGGTCTTTCGGCATATTCAGCGGTGACGGTGACGACGTGTCCATCGACGCTCTCAATGGTTCGGCCTTGCGTCCCCCCCGATGGCAGGTTCAATAACAGACGGTCCCCGGCTTTCGCTTCCGTTTTACGATCGAGCGTAATAACGCAGCCATCCACTTCGCGGGTACGGCCACCGTTGACTTTTCCCGCCAGCATTTCGTCCGCCACCGCAATGATATAGCCGGGTTGTGGAATATTACCGTCCAGTCCGACTGAAAAAGTCACTACGCGATCTTTATTGTTGGTCAGAATTCCCCAACGCCCTTTACGGTTGGCCTCCGACTGACGGGTACAGCCAATCGCCGTAAGTTCTAGCTGATTAAATCCATAGCGGGCGACCAGCGGCTGCTCAAAAACCGGCTCCATCGCATCCGCATACTCATTCTCTGGATCAGACCATGAGACGAGCGCGTTGGTATAGCGCGTTTTGCTACTGCTGCTGGCATAGTGAAAACGACCATTGATGACGTTAGCCCTGGTGTAGGTGTAATCAATATCACGAGGCATATCCGCCAGAGCAATCACCCGATCGCCACTCCAGCAGGTCATGCCACGGAAAATGGCCGCAAAATCGCGTAACACCGTATAGGCATCGTTGCGATCCTGAACATAGACGTTACATAAATAGCGCGGCTCGGTACCCTCCCCACCTTTACCATCGGGGACGGGTTCATCGCAATATCGTGCTACCTGATACAACGTCCATTTATCAATATTTTCTGAGGTAAGACGATTCCCCAGGCCAAAACGATCGCTGACGATCAGATCGTAAAAAATCCAGGCCGGGTTATCCGTCCACGCCCATTTGAATGCTCCGGTCCAGATGCCTGAATATTGGCGGGTCTCCGGGTCATAGTTATCAGGAACGCGGATCACCCGCCCGCGAGGACTGCAGGCAATTTTTGGAATAGAGCCATTAAACTGACGAGAGTCAAATTCAACGTAAAGCAGGGCCGTGTTGGGATAGCGTAGTTTTGCATCAAGCACCTCAGCATAACTTTGCAGCATCATAACATCGCCAGTTTTTGAGGTATTTGCGTCTTCCGTGACCTTACGCAGGCGCAAAACCCAACCCGTCGTCGCCCGGGGGAGATCAATGCGGTGGCATCGTTCATAGCCGGAAGTGGTCTTTCCGCTTACCGCACTCTCCAGCACCGTCTGCCAGCTACCACCATCGGTTTGCAAATCAACGGCATAGCTGACGGCGTTCCCTACCAGATCGCCATTATCTTCCTGTTTCAGTAAAGATGGCCATTTTAAGCGCAGGCGGACGGCGGAAAGCTGGGTATTACTAAAAGAGCGGGACCAGGCCGTTTTGCTGGAGACTTCCACTCCTACATTAATTTCATTTTCTGAACCGGGGATCCCCTGGATGTAATTCTGTGCCTGAGTTCCCGGTCGAAACTCCCAGGCGACACCGCTAAAATTTTGCGAGCCGTCGGAATTTTCCAGTGGCGTACCATCAAGGTAAATATCTTTTGCGGTAAGCGCACCGGCAAATTCACCCTCGCCCAGCGCAATGAGAATTTTTGCTTTCGCAACAGACTGTAAATCATCAGGCTGTTCCGTTGGGGTACGCGGGCTTGAACTCCCGCCCTTACAACCTTTAATGAGATGCTGTGTCATAGATATTTTGTCCATAAAAAAACCACCTCAAAGGTGGTCTGAAATGAGAGAAGCCGGATATTTTACTGCTGGTCTTCTACATAAATTCCCGCTGAAATAATTGCCCCGCCGATAAGCCGCTTGCCGTATAACAACGGTACCGGATATCCCTGAGCGGTGGTGTTCGTGACCCCGCCAAATGCGTAGGAGGCTTTATTTTCAGGAGATTGTTGACTGGCTAAACCTGGAACCTGAGGAGAAAGCATCTGAAGAACACCACCAAGTACCATTGAGGCCCCCAGCATTGCGGCACTTCCCCACCCGGAGCCGGCAGCAATCGCGGCGAATATCCCTCCAGTGCCCATAGTGGCGATTGAAGCGACCGCGATCAATGCAACACCTAATATCGTCTGTAGCACGCCAGCTTTTTTACTACCAATAACGACAGGAACAATTCGTATTACTTTATCGTTGATGGGGAAAGGAATATCATCCTCGCTAATGTTTTTCTTTCCTTTAAAAACAGCATAGGTTAATCCCATAGCTTTGCTGTTGTTCATGAATTTTTCAAATCCATTGATAGTACAACATAAAGCCCTTATCGCTTCAGATGCCGTTGCCACCATCCGACAATGAGATTTGCCAAATTTCTTACCAAGAATACCGCCCAACTCTATTCTGACCATATGTTCTTGCATAAATACTCCATCTGCAGCAGACATTATGAATAAATCATAAGCATCTATTCCGCCATTGATAATATCGTACGCTGAGTTGACTCGAGAGCAAGTCCAGCCCTCTGATGTTGAATCACATTCACTTGCTAACGCATTTCATATCGGGTGATTTAAAATCCCAACGTCTTTCAGATTTTTTCATTAGTCAACGCATTATCATTAATATGATAGCGCAAAACTTTCACCGTTCTTTCCTGCCAGTATCCCCCATACGGCACTCGCTGGCTTAAATGACCATACAGGTGATGCAGCAGCATATTTCCCTCAAGGAGAATACCCGCATGATTCCACTTATTTGCCTGTACCTGCATGATAATCATATCTCCCGGCTGCGGCGGGCCATCAAACTCGCGAAAGCCACATTCATACCAACAATCATGATAAAAGTTATCAGGGTAGCCATCTTCCCACCACGGATAATCCACACGATAATCCGTCAACTCAACATTATGCTGCTGGCGAAAATAGCTCATTACCAGTCCCCAGCAATCATAATGGCCAAGCACGAACGGACGTTCCAGCAGCGGCAATTCTCCTCGCGGATAAATGGTACGAAAATCGCCTTCCGGCCAGCTGAAAATATGCCAGGGTAACAACATCGCGTCACACTGAGCCTTATCCAACTCGCTTGGCTGGGTCGTCGCGTCGGGGTGACTGTGGACGATCCCCGTTACGGTGCCCCAATCCTCTACCCGTGCATAATCCTCCGGCGCAAGAACAAAATGCTCCTGTGGGGCATCGGCAATATTACGACAGGGGAAATAGCGCTCTACCCGCCCCCTTTGGGCAATCGCACCGCAGCATTCTCGAGGATATTGCTCCTGAGCATGCACCTGAATAGCCCTGATAACTTTCTGGCGCATGTTAGCTCCGAATTAAAGATGTGCCGGGAAAACCACCAAAAGGCAGCTCATTGTCTTCGCCAAAGCGTAATTTACAGGCCGACAAAGTGCCGTTACAAACATCCAGCGCCGGATCGGTAACAGGTGTATTATTGTTATCAAAATATCGCTGACCTGTATAATCACAACCATCGCCGCTGCGGTATTTATTCCTGATACACCAGGTACAGATAGAATGCAGCTGACGCGTTGGGATCATTATTCCTTGCAAATCCATTGGACTGGCAAGAGTGAACTCAATCGCTTCATTGGTCTCCTCACTTTTGGCATCAATAAAGAAGACTTTTCGTTTTTCCTGCGTGGGGTCGGCTCTCGCATTACCTTCAGGGAAATTACGTGCGTCGAGATATTTTGCCAGCGTATCGTGAATGGTGACTTTCGCCTGAACCAGGTCATCGTAATACAAGCACAGCGCGGTAATCGAAGCATCAATATTTGCCACCTTCAGCGATGGTTGCGCGTCCCGACCGCTGGTAGAGGATTCAATCCCGTCAATAATACAAGGCCATGGCATATATTCATTGCCCTGCCACCAAATGGATTTTGCAGGCAAACGCGTTTCGTCCCCTCCAGCAGCCTGGATTTCAGCTTCGCTATGGGCGATACTGTGCCCGTGGAAATATAAGACATCATCCATGCCAAAGACGCTGCCATCAATTTCCAGTAAACGTATTTCACTCCCGGGTTCAAGTTTTTGATAATCAGCTGTAATCATGGTGCATATGCCTGGTTAAATGTGGCGGTTACCGTCATTATCTGACTCGATAATGGCGAAAGTTTTAGTGAATCGGCGCTAACACGATAAAGCCCGGATTCCCCCGCAGGGGTATCCCAGATAAACGACTTCGTTACATGACGCCGCATAAATTCAAGCACGGCTAATATCTCTTCCTTTTCTCCGGTCAAGGTCACTGGCCAGCTTTGTTTTTCAAAATGTAGACCATCGCCGACGATCTGCTGATATCCGTCGCCAAAACGAGCCTCGCGAACGGTGAAATTAAAATCCCCCTGCAAACCCGCTTGTATTTGCGTTCGCCAGGTAAAGGTTTCTATTGCCATATCTTCTCCGGGAATCAAAAAATTAACGTGCGTGGTTTGCATTCCAGATAAGGCCACCAGGCCTCAATTCATTTGCCACGCCAGCGCGAACGGAACGGTCTATCGTCTGCTGCCAGGCGCGATTTAACGCGCCGTTATTGTCGGCCGCCTGCGGTTCTGAGCCCTGATTCTGAATAAGTACTGAGGTCTGAATGGTCAGTGGCCCTGCGCCTGAAGAACCCAGTCCCTGCATTGATGCCGTTCCCACATAGCCGCCGCCCGCATACCCCTGCGCACCGCGCATCATGGCGTAAAGGTTGCCAATCCCTATCGCCGAGGTCGCCTCTTTGGTAAAAACAAATTCGCCGCCATGAACAATCCCTCTCGGCTCATATTTACCCCCGTCTCCGGTATAGCCTCCATCGGAGTGGCCCGTGAAAACTTTACCGATGGATACTACCCAGCCAATGCCGGAATTCGACATCGCGTTAAAGGAAGCCTGCATGGCTTTTACCAACAATAATTGGCTAAGCATCTTCAGCGTCCCTTTCAGAAAGGTCATCAGGAAATCACTAAAATTCGCCTTTCCTGTGGTTATATATTCCACCAGCGAGTTTCCCATTGAGCTGAAGGCGTCTTTAGCTAAATCCTTAAGCTTGCCATGAACGTTTTCTCCATCCTTAAGGAATTTATCCCACGCCTCTTTGGCTCCTGCCATTAAACCGCCGAGCCAATCGCTCTTCCCCCCTTTTTCCGTATCATCGTCAGAACGCTCTTCCATATTTGCGCCTGGGCGAAAAACTTTTGGCGTATTACCCAGTTCTTCTTTTGGAGGGCTACCTATTCCTGCCAGTGAATCCCAGTAACTTTTAGAGCCTGACGTTATATTGTAGGTCTCATCCTCAGATTTCTTTACCATATCCTGTAGTATGGGTCCCATTCTGGCTGGAGGAAGGGGTAACGTCTGTATTAACCTTTTCAGGCCATCCGTATGCTTTTTCTGGATATCTGTTGCAGCACGAAAAGTCTTATTAAACTCTTCACTTTTACGGCTGGCGACAGTTACTTTCTGTTGATATTTATCCAGAAGCTGATTGCTTTTTTCCAGTTCACTGTTATTCATGCGCAGTGTTATTGTTGTATCACCCGCCATTGATTATCTCCTGAAAGAATAAACCAACTACTTATCTGGTTTACATTGATTAATAATGTGAACATACTTCTGCTAAAACCCAGGCTAGTTCTGTAGTTTATTCAGGATATTCAAGGCCACCCGTTCCATTACCTGAATATCGTTTATTGCGGTTACCTCATCAGCTATATCATAAACCCTCATGAGCCATGCGAGGACACTGTAGTCCAGACCGATAACCCCTCCTGGACTGGTGCGCCACTGCGTGCTGGCCGTGCGAAAGACCACAAACGCAGGCCAGATATCGGGCCAGACGTTGATGACAATATCGTCATAGTCTTCGGCTGTCAGACCGAATGCGCTTAGCTCATCCGCTGATGGTTCAGGCGTATAGAATGCAGAGGCAACCGCAATCAGTTTTTTTCGCGATTTCCCGTCAGCTCCTGATAATAAGTAGCCATTATTGCTTTAACGGCCCCCGGATAGTTATCTACCAGCACGCCCATATTTTCTCGCGTACAAGGTTCAGATAATGCCCAGCCGTCGACGATCTCCAGTAAGAAATCACAGACCGTTTTTTCGTCAATATCTTCTAGCTCTGCCAGTTCTTTTATTGGCCGATGCTTAAACGTAAAATTCAGCACTCCGTCTTCTTCACCGGCACGAGGAATAGCAACATCAGCTTTAAAAACAGGGTTAGGTTGTAATTTGAAAATAGCGCTCATAAATACCCTTAAAAAAGGCTCCCGCAGGAGCCCAGTTGAATTTAATTTATGTTCCACAGATAAGGAGAACGATTAATCTTCCGATTTGTAGAAAGTAATATCCCGAGAGTGAATGGAGAACGCGACTTGTACGGTTTCAACGCTATTCACCGCGGTCACTGGTTGCGGATCAAATGACGGAACGCCAGACCAATAGCGATACTCCTTCGCATTAGGCACAAACATGCGTAGCGGTAACACCTGGCCGTAGCGATCCGCCATGCCCAATACTTTATAGATCGGTAAAGAAGCATCATGCGCTAAGGTAAAGGTTTGGTTTTTAGCCGCCTTAAAGGTGCCAATATTACGCTGGCGATCGTCTGCCAGAAACTGTACCTGTGCATACTGCTGTTCACCACCCGACTGCGCGACTTCCGTAATCTGTGGAATCTCAGTCCACTCCGTGATTTTCTGTAATTTCCCGCCACCGGCATGAGCCGGGAAAAAATTCCGGTCGCTGGAGTTAATGACCGAAATGGTTACGCTATTTGTTGTTTGTGCGGTGATTCTGGCAACTAAACCATCGATTACACCCCAACCCGAAGAAATCAGCACGACATCATCAACCTTAAGGTTATGATTTTCAGCAACGGTAAATACCGCACCTTCAGCATTGGAAACCGTACTCACAGATACGGGAGAACCAAGACCGGAACCAACAAAAACGGTTGAGCCATTAGGCAGAGCAAAACCCATAATAATATCTCCATTATTGATATTTAAATATTTGAATGCATTTTATCAATGCGAATAGCTTGTTTAATTATGACTTATTGTTGCGCCATAGTGATTACGCTTTAACACCACATCACTTTTCAGGAATTTGTGTGGCTGCCGTTCTGTAATACGCTATCAGGGATACGTTTTGCCACCGGCTCATTTTCAAAAATTTTCATACCATACTGGCCAATCCAGGTTGCATTTTGGTTAACATTACTCAAAATAAAATCCATAACTTCAATCATTAACTCTTCAATGAGAGCCGCAGAATTATCACGCCACCAGGTTTCAATAGCGGCGAGAAGAGAGTCGGAGCCATTAGCAATAAACTGCTCGCCAATACTATAACGTTTCGCTTTATTTTCATCAGTAATACAGTGCAACTTACTGATTTGTAAAATTTCCGCTGATGGCCCCATGGTTTGAACGGTGAGCGTTGCGACTTTATTACCAGTTTCCTCAGCAATGGCAGATGAGTAAAACATTGAGAGGGTTAAATCATTAGATGTATACATATTCACTTTCTCCAGATTTCAGTTACTGAACGAATTAGATTAATAAAACAGAAAATTACATAGCTATCCGAGCCCTTAACCAACCATATATAAATGATTTATTAGCCTCACTTTTTTCTGCTAACTCCAGATAATACTGCCCCTGGCTACAGTTTAATGCCCGTAGCAGTACAAGCTCCCCTTCACTGCCTCTTCGAATAACATAATGGCTCAAGGCATTTAAGGTCCTGGGGCCAATAACACCATCGGTTATAAGATCCGGATAAAGTACCCCACGATGATTAAAAGCATTTAACCAGCGTTGAAGCCACTTACCCGGCAGAACAGGCCCTATATTGACCCCGGCGTCACACAGTTTTTCAGCGATCGCGGTAGATATTTCAGCAACATGATCGAACCGGGGCGCAATCCAATAGTCAGCGTTGAGAATATCCAGCGCCTGTTGGCGCGTCAGTTTTTGCATATCGCCATCATAACCATGAGCCCGTGCGGTGACTTGAGTAATCCCCCAGTTTGTCGGACCTCCTTTATCATCAGGATGATTTACATAACCGCCCTCCTTTTCCAGAATGGCATTAAAAATCTCATCTTTATTCATTTATTCCTCATTTATCGATTAAATGCGCAATATTCCCCCTCACCAGGAACACGGCAATAAAGACAAAAAAATTCACGGTAACAACCAACCAGTGGGTCGACGTATACAAGCCGAAGAGATAACGAAACGGTATGCTGGCATAGGTGATTACCAGTAAATAAGCCGTATACGATATCCATGGTCGATACCTTCTGTACCGGGCGCGCCGATAAAACATTAAGGTTAGGGTAATCAAAGCGCAGAGAACGGCATTAAGCAGCGCGGGAAGTTCATTTCCCATTCGGGCGCCCACTATTGTTGCGGGTTAGTATTTTGTAGAGGTCGGTTAGTTCTTGATTATTCAGGAACGTAAGTATCTTAATAATCAGCGCGGATATCAGCACGGCGCCTAACGCGTCTAAAGGTCGTTCATTGTATCCGGTCCAGATAGCCAGCTTCGTACCAATTAACCCGGAACCCAAAACGCCGACAATAAAAGAAGTCATAAAATAGGCGACGAGTCTAAAGCGCGTGATATTAACCGCCGTCGCAACATAAAATACCGCGCCAGCAAAAGCCCCAAAAACAACGCCATAATCAATACCTGTCACCAGGCCAAACATACCAGCGCCCATTAATCCACCAGCAACAATTATCGACGTACCGGAAACAGGATCGGACATATACCCTCCCTTCTTTCACTATGAGTTATGATGGTAAATAACGAAGCGCAGGGTCATTTTTCCTGGCACTAAGGCGTTACCTCGCCGTTACTTTCTTTCTTTTTTGCAAACCAAGCGCATAAATTGCCCTCTGGAATAGCCAGGTTCCTGGCTGCGCATACTGGTGTGCAAATTCTTGCTGATAAATGATGGTCGCTCGCTCAATTTGCCGTTTATATTCCTCGCGCTGCCAAAAAATATCCTGTGCCACAAATTTAATCGGCAATGCGTCCTCAATACGTTCAGGCGTATGGTGCTTCCCTTTTGCCTGAATCTGAGCGCGGGACGGAGTGGGCCGATGGATAAGATCTGAACTGAGCGTTTGCGGATTTTGTAAGTGGGAGCGCTGCGCGCGACGTCGGCCCGCAGCGGAGCCATTAAACGCGGTTTTACGGGACATTGCGGTCTCCTTTAATGGGCTTTGGCGGAATGCCTTCGGCAATCGGATCCTTGCCAATGGCTTCACCCCAAAGCGCACTGCGCCATGGCGCTGGCTTTTCAGCCACGTAGATTCAGTTATGAATCGTTGTATTTCATCATCCGGATAGTGCTGTCTATCAAGCTGATGACAAAAGAATACCTCAGGGTCATTTAAAAATAAATACCCATAGGTATACTTTATGGAAAAAACAAATTAACCAATTGAAAATATTGAAAATATTTTTGAAAAAATAGTGGCCTGACGCGTAAAAACAGCTGAAAAGGTCCGAGGCGGGTAGTGTTGAACAGCGGGTCACAGGATTGGGGGGTGAGAAGCCGCAGGTATGCCCGGCGTACAGGTGGCATACCCGGGTAATGCTTATGGCTGAGCTCAGGGTTTATGACAGAAACAGGATGGCGAAGCTGCGCGGCAATGAACGCCTTTAAACAAAGCGTTTAACGCTGTGGCTATAAATCACGCGACCAATGATCTTCAGATACTGTTCATGGCTTTCGCCAATCGTCCAGTCCGCATATTTGCTGTTATCCGAGTGAACGAGCAACCCATCCGCCGTGAACTGAAGACGTTTCACCAGCACCGCGCCTTTAAAAGAAAAGACATAAATGCCGTCACCTTCAAAGTAGTCTTTCGAGACATCGACAAAAATGTAGTCACCGGTCTCAATGGTGCCGGACATGCTATCGCCGGAGACCGTGATCACCTTGATATGCTCTGCGGGCCGGTTACCAAAAAGCCGCAGCGCGCCGGCAGAGTCATAGGTGATGCTATTCACCGTTTCATCAACCTCACTGGAGACAATGCAGCCCGGCCCTGCGCTGGCCTGGGCATCCAGAACCTCAATGACATATGGCATCTGCGGCGAATCCTCTACCGGTTCTCGCTCGATATCAATATTACCGGTGATACCGTCCATCCATCCACGGGGCAGATTGAACGAAGATTCAATAAGTTCGACCATCTCGTCAGCTATCCTTTTCTTTTGCTTTTTGCCTTCGGGGTAGAGCATCCTTGAGACGTAAGAAGGCTCCCGTCCAAGGGTTCGGGCCACATCAACAGCCTTACCGCCGCATAAATTATCACGGATATAGAGCAAGCGCTGTCGTCTGATTTCGTATTTATCCATCGCAATGATTCTAACGCCATTTACCATCAGGTATCTAAAATATAGCAAAACTCGAATAAATTACCTACAGGTAATTAAGACAGTGTTGTCGGTCAGGAGGCTTTGACTGGCGAAATTCGCCACACTGCTACTTATGGAAAAATGACGCCACTGATTTTGGTGTAGGGTGTCGTTCATACGTAGGCACCTATGTAATACCTTGAATTAATTTATCTGAACTATGGATTTTGTCGCTACTGGAGATCAAAAAATCATGTTCCTCTGGGGTCTATACTTAAACAGTGATTCACAAACCCGGTCCCCCTGCCCGTAGCGATGCAGGTAACGCAACCCCGTTACCAGGCAGGTGAGATACGAACTTTCCGCTACCGGTGGAATCGCGCCGATAGCGGTTTCGCAGAAGAGCTCAGCGAGTGCTCAGCGTGTATCAATGGGCATAAAAACTTTTTTTATCAAAAATTTAGCAATGTGAGTATTGATATGATCACTATCGACGGTAATGGCGCGGTTGCTTCAGTCGCGTTTCGCACCAGTGAAGTTATCGCCATCTACCCGATCACGCCCAGCTCCACGATGGCGGAGCAGGCGGACGCCTGGGCGGGCAACGGGCTGAAAAACGTCTGGGGCGATGTTCCCCGCGTCGTCGAAATGCAGTCGGAAGCCGGGGCAATCGGCGCCGTACACGGCGCGCTGCAAACCGGCGCCCTCTCGACCTCTTTTACTTCATCGCAGGGTTTACTGCTGATGATCCCGACGCTGTACAAACTGGCCGGCCAGCTGATGCCGTTTGTTCTGCACGTCGCCGCCCGCACCGTGGCAACCCACGCGCTCTCCATATTCGGCGATCACTCGGACGTCATGGCCGTGCGTCAGACCGGCTGCGCGATGCTCTGCGCCAGCAGCGTCCAGGAAGCCCAGGACTTTGCGCTGATTTCGCATATCGCCACGCTGCAAAGCCGGGTGCCATTTATTCATTTCTTTGATGGTTTCCGCACCTCGCACGAAATCAACAAAATCGCCCCGCTGGCGGACGATACCCTTCTCAGCCTGCTGCCGCAGGATAAAATCGATGAACATCGCCAGCGCGCCCTGAACCCCGAACATCCGGTAATCCGCGGCACCTCAGCGAATCCGGATACCTACTTCCAGTCACGTGAAGCAACTAACCCGTGGTACGACGCGGTTTACGCGCACGTTGAAACGGCGATGAACGATTTTGCCGCCGCCACCGGGCGTCAGTACAAACCGTTTGAGTTCTACGGCCATCCACAAGCCGAGCGCGTTATCGTGATTATGGGCTCCGCAATCGGCACCTGTGAGGAAGTGGTTGATGAACTGCTGAGCCGCGGTGAAAAAGTCGGTGTACTGAAAGTTCGTCTTTACCGCCCCTTCTCCGCAGCCCACCTGCTGGAAGCGCTGCCGGTAAGCGCCCGCGCCGTAGCGGTGCTTGACCGCACCAAGGAACCGGGCGCCCAGGCTGAGCCGCTGTATCTCGACGTGATGACCGCGCTGGCGGAAGCCTTCAACCGCGGCGAGCGAGAAACCCTGCCGCGTACCATTGGCGGCCGCTACGGTCTCTCTTCAAAAGAGTTCGGGCCGGAGTGCGTCCTGGCGATATTCAACGAACTGAGCGCCGCTAAACCCAAGCCGCGCTTTACCGTCGGCATCTACGATGACGTCACCAATCTTTCGCTGCCGCTGGTAGAAAACACGCTGCCGTCGGAGGCGAAGCTGGAAGCTCTGTTTTACGGGCTCGGCAGCGACGGTAGCGTCTCGGCCACCAAAAACAATATCAAGATTATCGGTAACTCGACGCCCTGGTTCTCGCAGGGCTATTTCGTCTATGATTCGAAAAAGGCCGGCGGCCTGACGGTTTCCCATCTGCGCGTTAGCGAGAAGCCGATTCGTTCTTCCTATCTGATTTCACAGGCGGATTTCGTCGGCTGCCACCAGCTGCAGTTTATCGACAAGTATCAGATGGTTGAACGCCTGAAGCCCGGCGGTATTTTCCTGCTCAACACGCCTTACGGCGCCGAAGAGGTCTGGTCGCGTCTGCCGCAGGAAGTCCAGGCCACGCTGAATCAGAAAAAAGCGCGGTTTTATATCGTTAACGCGGCAAAAATCGCCCGCGAGTGTAGCCTTGGAGCGCGCATCAACACCGTCATGCAGATGGCCTTTTTCCATCTGACGCAGATCCTGCCGGGCGATAGCGCGCTGGCGGAGCTGCAGGGGGCGATTGCTAAAAGCTACAGCAGCAAAGGTCAGGATCTGGTCGAACGCAACTGGCAGGCGCTGGCCCTGGCCCGCGAATCGCTGGCGGAAGTGCCGCTGCAGCAGGTCGACGCCAACAGCCCGAACCGCCCGCCGGTCGTCTCCGACGCCGCGCCGGATTTCGTCAAAACCGTGACCGCCGCCATGCTGGCCGGGCTCGGCGATGCGCTTCCGGTCTCCGCCCTGCCGCCGGACGGTACCTGGCCGATGGGCACCACCCGCTGGGAAAAACGCAATATCGCCGAAGAGATCCCTATCTGGAAGGAAGAACTTTGCACCCAGTGTAACCACTGCGTGGCCGCCTGCCCGCACTCGGCAATCCGCGCGAAAGTGGTCTCCCCGGACGCGATGGAAAATGCCCCGGCCAGCCTGCATTCTCTGGACGTTAAATCCCGCGATATGCGCGGCCAGAAGTACGTTCTGCAGGTCGCACCTGAAGATTGTACCGGCTGTAATCTCTGCGTCGAGGTTTGCCCGGCCAAAGACAGGCAGAATCCGGAAATCAAGGCCATCAATATGATGTCGCGCCTTGAACATGTTGAAGAAGAGAAAGTGAATTATGACTACTTCCTCAATCTGCCGGAAATGGACCGCAGCAAGCTGGAGCGTATCGATATCCGCACCTCGCAGCTGATCAGCCCGCTGTTCGAATACTCCGGCGCCTGCTCCGGCTGCGGCGAAACGCCGTATATCAAGCTGCTGACTCAGCTCTACGGCGACCGGATGCTGATTGCCAACGCCACCGGCTGTTCATCGATTTACGGCGGCAACCTGCCTTCCACGCCCTACACCACCGATGCCAACGGCCGCGGGCCGGCGTGGGCTAACTCGCTGTTCGAGGATAACGCCGAGTTTGGTCTCGGTTTCCGCCTCACCGTCGATCAGCACCGTCAGCGCGTAATGCGTCTGCTGTCGCAGTTCGCCGATAAACTTCCGCCCGCGCTTAACGACGCGCTGCACGCGGAAGCAACGCCTGAAGTACGCCGCGAACAGGTGGCCGAGTTGCGTAAGGTTCTGGCAAATGAAGCCGACGCGAAAGAGCTGCTAACCGACGCCGACGCGCTGGTCGAGAAATCGATCTGGCTAATCGGTGGCGATGGCTGGGCCTACGATATCGGCTTCGGCGGTCTTGACCACGTGCTGAGCCTGACCGAAAACGTCAATATTCTGGTGCTCGATACCCAATGCTATTCCAACACCGGCGGCCAGGCATCAAAAGCCACCCCGCTGGGGGCGGTCACCAAGTTTGGCGAACATGGTAAGCGCAAGGCGCGCAAAGACCTCGGCGTCAGCATGATGATGTACGGCCACGTTTACGTCGCGCAGATTTCCCTTGGCGCGCAGCTGAACCAGACGGTAAAAGCGATTCAGGAAGCGGAAGCGTATCCGGGCCCGTCGCTGATTATTGCCTACAGCCCTTGCGAAGAACACGGTTACGATCTGGCGCTGAGCCACGATCAGATGCGTCAGCTGACCGCGACCGGATTCTGGCCGCTGTATCGCTTTGACCCACGTCGCGCCGATGAAGGTAAACTTCCGCTGGCGCTGGACTCCCGTCCGCCGTCAGACGCGCTGGCAGAAACGCTCCTGAACGAGCAGCGCTTCCGCCGCCTTAACGCGCAGCAGCCGGAAGTCGCGGAACAGCTGTGGAAGGATGCGACGGCGGATTTACAAAAACGCTATGACTTCCTTGCCCAGCTGGCCGGTAAGGTGGAAAAACCGGCAACCGAAAGCTAATTTACTGACGTTTTTTTAACCACCCATAAAAAAAGCCCGAATATTCATTCGGGCTTGTCATTTTACCGCTCAATAAAAACCATTCTCAGGAACGGAGGGCAACATAAATTCTTAGATGACAATAAAAGGCATATAACGGGCGGATAATACGATATTAAAATCACCGTGTATAATTTTTATTTTGTATGTATTTCACAAAATCATTCATTATAATTATCACCATTTCAATTGAATTATTTATTTTAGATTTTACTCATATCGTAACAATTGATATTTACCATATCTTAATTTGCTCATTTAGCATGAGTTCACTTCCCAGGAGGAAGCTAAAACAAAAACCGTTAAAGGATTGTCTAAATGAAAAGAAAAGTACTGGCCCTCGTTATCCCGGCATTGTTAGCTGCTGGCGCTGCTCACGCTGCTGAGATTTATAATAAAGACGGAAATAAACTGGACCTCTATGGCAAGGTGGATGGTCTGCATTATTTCTCCGATGATTCCTCTAAAGATGGCGATCAATCCTACGTCCGTCTTGGCTTCAAAGGCGAAACTCAGATTAACGATCAGCTGACCGGCTACGGTCAGTGGGAATATAACGTTCAGGCGAACAACACCGAAGGCGCCGACAACCAGTCCTGGACCCGTCTGGCGTTTGCGGGTCTGAAATTCGCTAACTACGGTTCATTCGACTATGGCCGTAACTACGGCGTTCTGTACGACGTAGAAGGCTGGACCGATATGCTGCCAGAGTTCGGCGGCGACTCCTACACCCAGGCCGATAACTTTATGACCGGCCGCGCTAACGGCGTAGCGACCTACCGTAACAATGACTTCTTCGGTCTGGTTAACGGCCTGAACTTCGCCCTGCAGTATCAGGGTAAAAATGAAAACGCCGGCAGCGGCGAAGGCACCAACAACGGCGATCGCAGCGTACGTAACGCCAACGGCGACGGTTTTGGTCTGTCAACTTCTTATGATTTCGGTATGGGTATCAGCGCTGCCGCCGCCTACACCTCTTCTGACCGTACCAACGATCAGATGACCCGAACTACCGCACAGGGCGATAAAGCGGAAGCATGGACTACCGGCCTGAAATATGATGCCAACAATATTTACCTGGCGACCATGTATTCCGAAACCCGCAACATGACGCCATACGGTAACGGCAACGGCGTCGCCAATAAAACCCAGAACTTTGAAGTGACTGCGCAGTATCAGTTCGACTTTGGTCTGCGTCCGGCGGTCTCTTTCCTGATGTCTAAAGGTAAAGATTTGAGCAAAACCGATGGCGACAAAGATCTGGTTAAATATGCTGACATTGGTGCGACTTATTACTTCAACCGTAATATGTCCACCTACGTTGATTACAAAATCAACCTGCTGGACGAAGACGATAGCTTCTATTCCAACAACGGCATCTCTACCGATGACGTGGTTGCTTTAGGCCTGGTTTACCAGTTCTAATCTGCGGGCCCGCTGGCAACGGCGGGCTTTCTCTTCCCCTCCCGGCCATCGACTGCATTCAAAGCAAAACAATATATCAATTGCTTTAAAATAATCGACCGATGAATGTTATATTGCTACCAGGAACCGCCGTAGCCGTAGAGGACGCCCGCCATGCACCATCATCCCGTGAAATCATCCCGTATCCATTCCATCGCCTACGATGAGTCCTCCGGTATTCTTGAAATTCGTTTTCGCGATAACAAAACCCTACAGTATCTCGGCGTCCCGCCGCGCATTTTCCGCGACTTTCTCCAGGTGGTTTCTAAAGGCCGTTTTTACGACGGCGTGATCAAAGGAAAATTTACTGAACGCCGCCGTGCCTGATGGCGAAAGTGTGATTGCGCTCAATGTACAATAATCAACTGGATGGCCTACACTTTAAGTGGTTACTTAAACAGGAGGTTTTATGAACAGAATGATTCTTGTGCCCATCGATATTTCCGATACAGAATTAACCGATCGCGTTATCAAGCATGTTGAAGCTGAAGCCAGAATCGATGATGCCGAGGTGCATTTCCTGACCGTCATTCCCTCCCTTCCCTATTACGCTTCGCTGGGAATGGCTTACACCGCAGAGCTGCCGGCGATGGATGACCTCAAAGCCGAATCGGAATCGCGGCTGAAAGAGATTGTGAAAAAGTTTACTATTCCCGAAGACCGTGTCCATTTACACGTTTCGGAAGGCTCGCCAAAAGATAAAATCCTTGCTATGGCGAAGTCTCTCCCCGCGGATCTGGTGATTATCTCTTCGCACCGTCCCGATATCACCACCTATCTGCTGGGCTCTAACGCCGCCGCCGTTGTCCGCCATGCGGAATGTTCGGTGCTGGTCGTGCGGTAAACCTACTCTGCCCGCCGCTGTGCGGGCTTTTTTTCCGCAATCTGAGCACTGGGCCGTACCCGCAGCATCGCAGATAGGGGAATCATTTACCTGGTACTATAAAAATTAGTACGTTGTGTCTTTTTCATTTTGCTGTATAAAACCTTTGCCCGAACATGGGTATGTTTTACAACAATTATAGGGATGAAATGAAAAAGTTAATTATGGTAGTTTTCGCCGCAGCCGCTATTTCTGGTTGCGCCCAGCAGAGCTTCTCGGTAAATCCTGGCGTCACCGTTCAACCTCAGCAGGTCACCACTCACCACTTCTTTGTCAGCGGCATTGGCCAGTCGAAGCAAATTGATGCTGCCAAAGTCTGCGGCGGCGCCGACAAAGTAGTCCGTACTGAAGTGCAGCAGACTTTTGTCAACGGCCTGCTGGGTTTTGTCACCCTGGGTATTTATACTCCGCGTGAAGCGCGCGTCTATTGCGCTAAATAATTGCCGGCGGCAGGCATCATCATTGCCTGCCCATTTCCCTTTCGGTTCAATTGCCTTCTCTTTGCCCGGACAAACTCATCTTTTCGCGCCCCTACCTGAAGGTTACCTGATGCATTCGTGAATCGTATCTTTGTTCGTGGCGGATTTTGCGCCACAGGTAGAGCATACGAGGAGATAAATGAAATGCCGGCACACGAGGATAAGCGCCTTGCATTTACCTTCGGTTTTTAGCAATTCCTGGGCGATCCCTTTGCGCTTGCCACAATCCATCCTCTGAAGCATTCGGGTGATATGGCCGTGGATAATGGAGTGCCCTCAGAGCGGGAGACACTCCATACTGATTATCGCGCGCTCCGGGATTAGCGAGTTTTGCTTGCTATATCCACGGGCGGTAATGATTTAGAATCGATATTGAAGTCCGGCTGTGATGGTAAAGTTTTTATTTGCAATGCCGGCAGCATCTCCTCCAATTGAAGCTGATTCACCGCTATAGGTATCAATAATCTGAGTGCCTCCCTTACCCTCTTCATATTTACTATAGGTGAATTCAGTAAAAACTTTGGCATGAGGCGTGATGTAATACCCGGCATCAACCGATGTACCATAATAACGCGAATTAGTTGATTTCTCGCGAAAGGTCAACTCACGCATATAGTGTTCGTCGTTATCATGAGCTCTGACCCAATCACTGAATTTAAACAAGGCATTAAACTCAAAGTCATTGATACGATATTGACCCGCGAGACCGATATAGGGCATGGAGAATCTCTGGCTGTATCCTATCCCACGCTCACCGGTCGGAAAATTGCCAGTCGTCGCACCGTTATCATAATTGTAAGAACCTCCGGTAGCCGTCCAGCTGAAACGCGTTTCCTGATAACCCGCAATTACGCCCGCTTTATAATTGTCGTCCTGGAAAAGCCAGCCCTGCACGCTGAGATCGTATTCATTGGCATAATTGACATTGGTGCTGGGATGAGATGAATGATCTGTCCAACCGGACTGGTTATCGTTCATCCAGTCATAGTCATCCATATGTCCTGAACCTGAAGCCAACGACGTCCAGCCGCGGGCGGTCAGCGTCAAAAAGGAGTAGGCATCCCATGAGATATCACCTTTCACAATGGCGACATTCTTTATTTTCCAGTCAAGTTGACTGACCTTTCGCCCCGTATCCGCGTCATAAACTCTCTCCTGTGATTTCCCACTCAGCATCCCTGCAGACGTCGATACAGTAAAACTTTCCGCAGAAAAATTTGGGCTTAGCTGCATTGACTCGGCATAAGCTGATCCTGAAAGAGTCGCTATCATCATTACTGCAACGGTACTTTTTTTCATTTTTATTCCCATAATCAAAGTTAATCCATAAGTTGCAGTGAAAGTTTAAATCTCATAAAAACATCAGGCAACTGTCAATTTTTGTAATTGCCTTATTCATAATCCGAGAAATAAGAATGTGGGCTGGATAAGCGCTTCGTTTTGCAAGGAAAAACCCCATTGAGTAGGCACATATTCAGATTATTATCAGGAAAAAATCTAACTGCTCTGGCGTTGTAGGGAATCAGTCTGCATCAGGTTATTTTACTCAAACTTTACCGCTGTTATTCACCTGCGCCAAATACCTTCGCTGTGTAATTATCAGGATGCAAATAATTATATCGCGATCCTGGCGGATTATGGCAAAAGCAGGAACAAGGCCCCTGCTTTAAAAAAGCGAGGTACCTTGCCAACGCTTTTTGATTATCGCGAACAATAAATTCTCGCACCCTTTTACCAGATACACTCCATCACCGGGCGTGTGACGCTGGCGAGCCTGAAAACGACGTTTGTCTTTCTGCCCGGAGGGGGGATTGAGGCCAAAACTCGCCGCACTATCGTTAGCAGATGGAAAGCCGCCGTAAAACGCGCTGGCATTCGTCGTCGGAATCCGTACCATACGCGACATACTTTTGCCTGCTGGCTGCTGTAAGCCGGTGCTAACCATTGTTAACCAGATGGGGCATGAAAACGCAATAAATGGTGTTCAAAGTCGACAGTACAGGGATGGATGAAATGAACGGCGATCGGCTATCAATGCCTGACGCCGGGCTTGCACCGTGAAGTTAACTTTGCCCCTTACATGCCTTTTCGTTTCAGAGAACGTTTATAATGCTTGATAATCAGCAAGTTACAAAGAAAGAAAAATACAATATCGACAAATTGCAGAAGCGCCTGCGCCGTAACGTCGGCGAGGCGATCGCTGATTTTAATATGATTGAAGAAGGCGACCGCATCATGGTTTGCCTCTCCGGCGGTAAAGACAGCTACACCATGCTGGAGATTTTGCGCAACTTGCAGAAAAGCGCGCCAATTTCCTTCTCCCTGGTGGCGGTCAACCTCGATCAAAAACAGCCGGGCTTCCCCGAACATATCCTGCCAGAATATCTTGAGCAGCTGGGCGTTGAATACAAGATTGTTGAAGAAAATACCTACGGCATTGTTAAAGAAAAAATCCCGGAAGGTAAAACCACCTGCTCGCTCTGCTCACGTCTGCGCCGCGGCATTCTTTACCGCACCGCTTCTGAGCTGGGCGCGACCAAAATCGCCCTCGGCCACCACCGCGACGACATCCTGCAGACTCTGTTTCTGAATATGTTCTACGGCGGGAAGATGAAAGGGATGCCGCCGAAGCTGATGAGCGATGACGGTAAACATATCGTGATTCGCCCGCTGGCCTACTGCCGGGAAAAAGATATTGAGCGTTTCTCCCAGGCGAAAGGTTTTCCGATTATTCCGTGCAACCTGTGCGGCTCGCAGCCCAACCTCCAGCGCCAGGTCATTGCCGACATGCTGCGCGACTGGGACAAACGCTATCCAGGGCGCATCGAAACGATGTTTAGCGCGATGCAGAACGTGGTGCCTTCCCATCTCAGCGACGTCAATCTGTTCGACTTTAAAGGCATTCAGCACGGCTCTGCGGTCGTTGACGGCGGCGATCTGGCGTTCGATCGTGAAGAGATTCCGATGCAGCCGGCCGGCTGGCAGCCGGATGAAGATGACGCGCAGCTGGATGAGCTGCGCCTGAACGTTGTGGAAGTAAAATAACGTCTTTGCGTCTCAGGCACGCGCCTGAGACGCCTTTTCCGCGCTTATTTCAGCAAACGAACCCGGCAGGCTTTACCTTTAATTTTCCCGTTTTGTAGCTGCTTAAACGCTTTATGCGCGACGCCCTGACGCACGGCAACGTAGACATGCGCCGGATGAACGGCGATTTTACCGATATCTGCGCCCTCAAGACCGATATCACCGGTCAACGCCCCCAGCACATCGCCCGCGCGCATCTTCGCTTTTTTGCCGCCATCAATGCATAGCGTGGCCATCTCTGCCTGCAGTGGCACAACGCTGCTATTCGTCGGCCCACTCATCCAGTTGAGCTTCATTTGCAGCATTTCGGCAAGGATATTTGCACGCTGCGCCTCTTCCGGCGCGCAGAGGCTAATCGCCAGGCCGCTTTCACCGGCGCGGGCGGTACGACCAATGCGGTGTACGTGAACCTCCGGATCCCAGGCCAGTTCATAGTTCACCACCAGCTCAAGCGACTTGATATCTAACCCGCGCGCAGCAACATCGGTCGCCACCAGCACGCGCGCGCTCCCGTTAGCAAAGCGCACCAGCGTCTGGTCGCGATCGCGCTGTTCAAGGTCACCATGCAGCGACAGCGCGCTTTGCCCGGCGGCGTTTAGCGAGTCGCAGACGGCCTGACAATCTTTTTTGGTGTTGCAGAACACCACGCAGGAGGCGGGCTGATGCTGGCTCAACAGCTTTTGCAGCAGCGCGATTTTGCCGTGTTGCGAGGTTTCAAAAAACTGCTGCTCGATAGCCGGCAGTGCATCAACGGCGTCAATTTCAATAGTCTGCGGGTTGTTTTGTACGCGGCCGCTGATTGCCGCTATCGCTTCCGGCCATGTAGCGGAAAACAGCAGCGTCTGGCGCGAAGCCGGCGCAAAGCGGATCACTTCATCAATGGCATCGCTAAAGCCCATATCCAGCATGCGGTCCGCTTCGTCCATCACCAGCGTTTGTAGGGCATCTAACGATACGGTGCCCTTTTGCAGGTGATCGAGCAACCGCCCCGGCGTAGCAACGATAATATGCGGCGCATGCTGTAGCGAATCGCGCTGGGCGCCAAAGGGCTGGCCGCCGCAGAGGGTTAAAATTTTGATATTCGCCATGAAGCGCGCCAGCCGACGCAGCTCGCCGGCGACCTGATCCGCCAGCTCGCGGGTCGGGCACAGCACCAGCGACTGCGTCTGGAACAGCGAGGCGTCAACGTGCTGAAGTAGCCCGAGGCCGAATGCCGCCGTTTTACCGCTGCCGGTTTTTGCCTGCACGCGGACATCTTTACCCGCAAGAATCGCCGGCAAAGCCGCGGCCTGAACCGGGGTCATCGAAAGATACCCCAGTTCATTCAGGTTAGTTAGCTGGGCGGCGGGCAAAACATTCAGAGTTGAAAAAGCGGTCACAATTATTTCTCGCATTACATTTAGGGGCGGACAATCTGCTGGCGCGTATCGTCGCAGATCTCCGCTCCCGATGCGACAATTTAATCGGCTCATCGTCAGGCGGCGGGTCGGGTAACGGGCGTGGGCGAGGTTTGGGATCGTGGACCGGTACCGGATCGTTGGGTTCCGGCGGAATGGGAATTGAGTTCAGCTGTTTATTACGCATATTGACTCCCGGTTGTGGGCGGGTACACCCGTTAAGCGTAGAAGCTGAGAAACAGAGCGCAAAAAAAAAGCCGACTCATTAAAGTCGGCGTCGTACGAATCAATTGTGCTATGCAGTAATTCAAAAAAGGAAGTAAGACAATATGGAGCGCAACGCCCATCGCTTGACGTTGCATTCACCTGCGAGAGAGATATTGCCCTGAATGGGTAGATGGTTTATTGATTTCGCTCAAACATTGCCGGGTTTTCACCATCATCATCGCGACAAAAGACGATTCTTTACAGCCATTTACTACGATGCAACCACCATGTAACACCCCCAATGAGAACGACTAACATTAGGCAGAAAATGGCAAAACCCATATGCCAGCTATTGCCGGGAATGCCGCCGAGGTTGACGCCAAAGAGACCGGTTAAAAAGGTACTGGGCAGAAAAACCATGGCCATCAACGACATCGTATAGGTTCTTCGCGATAGCGACTCCTGCATAATCTGCGCGATCTCATCGCTCATAATCGCCGTGCGGGCGATGCAGCTATCAATCTCATCCAGACCTCGTCCCAGACGTTCGGCAATGTCCTGCATCCGGCGCCGGTGATCGTCCGTCATCCACGGCAGACGCTCGCTGGCTAATCTGGCATACACATCGCGCTGCGGCGCCATATAGCGGCGCATGACGATAAGCTGTTTACGCAACAGCGCCAGGAAACCGCGCGGCGGAACCTGCTGATCCAATAAATCATCTTCCAGATCGATAATCCGGTCGTGAAGCTGCTCAATAAACTCGCTGGCGTGATCGGTCAGCGCATCGCAGACCTCCACCAGCCAGCCGCCGCCGTCAACCGGACCGTTACCCTCGCGCAAATCGCCGAGTACATCGTCGAGCGCCAGGACTTTGCGCTGCCGGGTGGAGACAATCAAGCGCTCATCCATATAAAGACGCATCGCGACCAGCTGGTCCGGTCGCTCATCGGTACTGCCATTGATGCAGCGCAGCGTGATTAACGCCCCATCGCCAATCCTCGTCACTCGCGGACGAGTGCTCTCCCCGGCCAGCGCGTCACGCACGTTATTGGGCAGCAGCGGCGTCGATGCCAGCCATTCCGCGCTATCCACATGGGTATAGTTGAGATGCAGCCAACAAGGATGCTCTTTATCAATGGTGTCACTATCGACCAACGGCTTTACACCGCCCTGCCCGTCGAACACCCATGCAAAAACGGCATCCGGCACATTCAGTTCCGATCCCTTAATGGCGTCCACTGGACCTCCGTTAACTCATGCACATTTCCGTAGTCTAGCCTTACGCGACGGTTACGCAAGAGCTATTCAGGGCATGCTGCTGAATTCACTGGCGAAAAGCGGGAGGGCTGAAAAAAAGAACCCGCCGGCGGCGGGTTGCTGATGAACTTTGCAATACGGTGTCTAACCTGCATTATCACCTGCCGCCAGACGCTGGGCTGACGGGAAGGCAGGCTAGCAGGAGCCGTTCATTTTTTCTCTTCTGCGTATTGACGAGCGTTGTCATGCAAATTGGTACACATTGCTTTTTCCTCCATTTTAGTAAGCAAAATAAGAATAGAGCGATCTTGCCGGTTTGCAAGTTTAAGAATTATCTTTCGCAACCCAGCGTGCGTTATCCAGATGACGCAGCAATAGTACGAGGTCTAAATCATTGCGTAGATCGAATTTAGACATAATAAGACGCTTGTGGGCAAAAACCGTTTTATTGCAAAGCGATAGCTTTCTGGCAATCGTGTTCACCGTTAACCCCTGATAAATTGCCGCCGCGATGATTCTCTGCTGCGGGGAAAGCGTCCTCTGCGGGCAACTATCGCACCGGAGCGCCAGCTTTTCTTTTGCTGACGGAGGCGTCAGAACCCATGAAAGTTTTATTTTCGCAATAACCTGAGAGAGCTTCTCATCGCGCCCAACAAAAACTATCTCCTTCAAGCAGAGCGGCAAAGCGCCTCTCCCTCGATGATTTAGCCTGGCAACCACGCCGATCAGCAATCCCGGTTTACGGTTTAACAACTCTGGATGACATACGAACTCTTCTCCGCGGCATAAATCCAGTACGACGACGTCTGCATCACGCACGAGCCGTTCGTTAAGCGATGCGGAGACCTGTGTAGAGAACGAGTATTCCGGGAAGAGCGCTTGCAATAAAAAATGAAATCCCAAATTAAAGAACTGGTTATTATTTTTAATAACAATATTCAACATCGATTTAGCCTGCTGACGAAAGTAAATCAAGTATTATCCAGATAGCTAACGATACGCACAGTACAGCTATCGTCGTTTTAAAAAACACGATATAAATAAACATTATTTTTTGACCTGAGAACGGGCACTCAACGAACTTTAAGTAAAATAGCTATCTGGCGTGACGGGCATTCCCCTCACCAATTAACTTCGAGGTGCCCATCCGGGATTAATATTTTCAGCATTCAACCCAAACGGAAATAGTGAGAAAACGTCATGCCATCCATATGAATTATATTTCTGCCAACCGGACCGTCGCCAGCAAGTCCAGCTCACGACGAAGCGCTAGCAAAAACCAGCGCTATCGCTGCTGATAGTGAATTTTGATATAAACACGCTCATTAACTCAAGTTATTTCTCGGTATCATTTTAGACTATTCATCGCTTGTCTTTTTCTGCAATCCCGACCTATCGCCTCGACGTCAGGTGGATTCAAACGGTGACTTCAGCCCTTGATCAAGCCATCCCGTATAAAAGTCTTTATTAACTCATCCCCGCGGCCGCGCGTTGTGAAGATTTCTTTTTCCGCAAAATGCTGTATTATGCAAGTTATTGCAGCATTTTGCGGGTTCAAACGATGCATAAAACGGCCAGGCAAAAATATCTTATTGATATTCTCAGTGAAAAAGGCCAGATCACGATCAGTGAGCTGGTAGACAGACTGCAGGTTTCTGCAGATACGCTGCGCCGCGATCTTAGCGACCTCGAAAAACAGGGGCTCGCCCAGAAAAACCACGGCGGCGCTATCGCGCTCAATCTCTCCGCCATGAATCGGCAGAACAGGAACACCCTGCTACCGGATACCAAGAAGCGCTTAGGTAAAATGGTGGCGGAGAAGATCCCCGGCGGATCCACGCTGTTTCTTGACGCCGGGAGCACCGTGCTGGCCGTCGCCACCCAGATACAGGGTCCAATGACGGTCATCACCCCCTCTTTAGATATTGCCCAACACTTCAGCACCCGTGCGGATATTCAGCTTATTTTGCTGGGAGGGAAATGGGATATGCAGCAGCGCCTGTTTGCCGGTAGCGCTACGGTTTCGCTGCTGGAACGCTATCGGGCGGATATCGCTGTTCTCGGCACCTGCGCGCTCCACGCCGACCTCGGCCTCAGCGCCAGTCAGGAGGCGGATGCTGAAGTCAAGCGCGCCATGCTGGCGGCCAGCGCGGAACATTGGCTGGTTGCCGATCATATGAAACTGAATCACTGCGAGCCCTGGCTGGTTGCCGGACTCGCCGACATCCATCAGCTCTTCCTCGATCGCCCCTGGGACGAACTGAAGGATAACGACTCAATACAGCTCCATATCGCTGATGCTTAATAACGCGGAGATGCTTATGACTACCGGTAAGAACATTAATATTGCCCTGATTGGCTACGGCTTCGTCGGCAAAACTTTTCACGCCCCGCTGATCCAGTCCGTCGACGGCCTGAATCTGGCGATTGTCGCCTCGCGTGATGAAGATAAAGTGAAACGTGACCTGCCAGACGTCACCGTCATCGCATCGCCTGAAGAGGCCATCCAGCATCCGGATGTCGATCTGGTGGTTATCGCCTCTCCTAACGCAACCCATGCTCCGCTTGCCCGTCTGGCTTTACACGCCGGCAAGCACGTCGTCGTCGACAAACCCTTTACCCTCGATATGCAGGAGGCTCGCGAACTGATTGCCCTCGCGGAAGAGAAACAGCGGGTGCTGTCGGTATTCCATAACCGCCGCTGGGACAGCGATTATCTGGGCGTGAAGCAGGTTATCGAACAGGGGCTCATCGGCAAAGTTAAACATTTTGAATCCCATTTCGACCGATTCCGCCCGGAAGTACGCATCCGCTGGCGGGAGCAGAACGTACCGGGCAGCGGCCTGTGGTTTGATTTAGGTCCGCATCTGATCGACCAGACGCTGCAGCTGTTCGGCCTGCCGCAGTCGGTGCAGGGAAATATCGCCACCCTGCGTGAAGGCGCGGAAATCAACGACTGGGCGCACGTGGTGCTGAACTATCCGCAGCACAAAGTGGTTCTGCACTGCAGCATGCTGGTCGCGGGCGGCGTATCCCGCTTTACCGTCCATGGTGATAAAGGTAGCGTCGTCAAACAACGCGCTGACCAGCAGGAGAGCCAGCTGCTGGCGGGCGTGGTCCCGGGCAGCGAAAGCTGGGGCGAAGATGACGATAGCCTGGTGGTGTTTGATGCCAACCTGCGCGCCAGTGAAATCAGCGCGCCACGAGGCGATCAGCGGCAGTACTATATTCACGTCCGCGATGCGCTGACCGGCAAAATCAGCAACCCGGTATCGCCCTTAGAAGCGCTCGCCGTCATGGCGGTACTGGAAGCCGCAGCGCAGTCTGCCGAAAGCGGAACAACGCAAACTTTAGCGCTGACCGCCGATGAACTGGCGGGCCTGCAATAAGCGCTGCGCGATATGTTTGACGGTTTGTCGTCCGGAGCGCCGCTCCGGATAACCACTCCCTTTCATACCAGCCTACAGTTTCACCCGCAGCAAATCGCTGAATCGGGTGGTGTAGGCTGGCGACAGCATATGCCGTTTCATCTCCCAGCTGCGCTCGATTCCCTGCCCGGCAAACCAGAGCTGGCCTTTTTCACGTCGGTTAACTAAATCAAGCACCGTCATCAGCTGTTCGCTATTCGCTCGCGGCTGATAGTCGTCAAACAGGCCTAACTGCGCCACCCCCTGGCTAAAGAAATCGCCCAGCATCACGCCGCACTTTTGATATCGGCATCCCTCCCGCCAGATAGTATCCAGGCATTTTAGCGCCGCAGCGACGATATCCCGGCTATCCTGCGTCGGGATGTGAATTTTCGTGCCGGCGTCTTTGCTGTAATAGACTTCATGACCGGCGAACGGACTGGTCTTCACAAAGACCGAAACATAGCGGCAGTACTGGTGCTCCGCGCGCAGCTTCTCGGCGGCGCGGACCGCATGGCTGCAGATGGCTTCGCGCATCGCCCCGTATTCAATTACCTTCTGACTAAAGGAACGCGAGCAGATAATTTGCTGTTTAGTCGGCATATACTCTTCCAGTTCAAGACACGGCTCGCCTCTCAGCTCCCGCACGGTGCGCTCCATTACAACGCTGAAATGTTTTCTGATCAGCGGAGCGGGCGTCTCGGCCAGCTGAAGAGCCGTCGTAATCCCCATGTCATTGAGCTTTTTCGCAATGCGTCGCCCCACTCCCCAGATTTCACCGACGGCAACCTTCTCCAGCAGTTTTCTCTGCCTGGCCGGCAATGAGAGATCGACAACGCCCTCGAATTTTGGCCACCTTTTGGCCGCATAATTCGCCAGCTTGGCCAGGGTTTTCGTCGGCCCGATCCCCACCCCTACCGTCAAGCCGGTACTCTGGAGTAATGTACTACGCACGTGGCGACCAAATGCCTCAAGCTCCTCAGAACGATGGATCCCGGTCAAATTTACGAACGCTTCATCAATGGAATATTGATACACCGCGGGCGCCAGTTCTTCGAGAATCGTCATGACGCGATGGGACATATCGCCATAAAGGGCATAGTTGCTGCTAAACACCGCTACCTGATGACGTTCAAACTGTGATTTCACTTTGAAATACGGCGCGCCCATTGGAATTTCCAGCAGTTTCGCCTCGTGGTTTCTGGCGATGACGCAGCCATCGTTATTGCTTAACACCACCACCGGACGCCCGCGTAAGTCAGGGCGAAAGGCTATTTCACAGCTGGCGTAAAATGAATTCACATCGACCAGGGCAAACATCAGCGGAGCCTGTTGATGCTGAAAGTGACGACGCCAAAAATCTCCAGCGCTTCAGCGTCGTTGCGCAGCACAATTGGCGGAAAATCCGGGTTCATCGGCAAGAGCTGCATGATGGGGTGCGTACAAAGACGCTTAACCGTGTATTCACCGTCGACTGAGGCAATGATGATATCCCCATGCTTCGCTTTCAGGCCGCGATCCACCACCAGCAGCGTACCTTCATAAATGCCGGCATCCACCATTGAGGTGCCTGTCGCCATAACAAAATAGGTTGCCGCGGGATGGCTGATACAAAGCTCATTGAGATCGATCCCCTTCTCAATATAATCCTGCGCAGGGCTGGGAAAACCGCATGGGACAAGGTCGCTAAACAGCGGAATCGACACAATCTGACGCAACTCAACCGGTTTATAGAACAACATAATAGATTCACCCGTTATAATACTGTGTTTTTATACAGTATCGATAGTTCATCTGAGTTTTTCAAGTCGCCTGTCGGAGATTGGCGTGAAGCCGTTGAAGTTGCGCTGAATTTTGCGTAAGGCGTTGCATAGCACGGGGCTGGAGAATGCCTCTCCCTACGTATTCCAGATGGTTTTGTACGGCATGCTGGAAATTTCCGCAAATTGGGAGGAGGATAGAATCCGTTGATGCGTGCTTTGCTCATCGCTTGTTGTTGTCCACCCGACATACTGAACCGGAGATTCATATGTATTACACGTTAGGAGACAAAACTCTCCACTTTTATCGTTATCAGTGCCGTTTTTATGTCGCTCATTGGGACGGAGGTCATGTGATGACGGAGAAGTTCAAACCGTTTATTGCCTCAATCACCGAGAAAACGGGCATTGAGGCAAAGAACGTTGAGGCGGCGGCGCGGGACTACTTCAATAACGTCGACTGAGATTGAACCCCGGACCATCGCTATCGGCTTATCCATAGCGATGGCAACGGCTGGCGAACGGCAGAAAGCGCAAATAATAAGCCGTGTCACGCGATCGTAAAACAAAGCCTGTAGGATAGCCCCCGGACGCCACCAGCGCTAAAACGAGGTGAAGAGATGGGAACAGTAAAAGCCAGCAATCTGGAACAGGCAAAGCAGCTTCTGCAGTCCGGCGACGCCATTAAACTCGAACTGGATTTCGAGCTCGACTCTGATGAGTTTTTTAATTTTGCTATCGAGTACTGTACAAATGGAACGAAGCTCACGCGAGCCGGCGATCGCTTCCTGATTTCACGTAAAAAAAGGTAGCCTGAGAGTCATCCCTGCCATTCACAGCATCACAGAGGCATACGTTTTTCGCATCTGTGATGCTCTCCGTCATAATAAAAATATCCGCAGAAATTAACCTCAAATATTGATACATCGCGCATTTTCGTGAGTAAAGGAGGAATAGTGTAGCTTCGCTATCTCACCGAGGGTTAAATCGTGAAAAAACTATTAATATGCTGTCTGTTTGGCGAAACGGCAGGGATTATTGCCCGCAAAATGCAAAAAATTGCTGACGATCGGCAATTAGATTTATTAATCAGCGCCGTTGGGGTTGAAAATTTCTTTAGCGTCGCGCCTGCCTATGATGGCGTACTGGTTGCACCGCATATCCAGTATAAGGTTGAACAATTTATTAGCGCACTGCATTTACCACAAGAAATTGCCGTGATTGAAAGCTTGCCCTATGCCTCATTTGATGGCGAGAAGATCCTCAACTTCGCGCTGAATACAATGCCTTCATCTCTGTCCTGATCTCTACGTCCCGCCCCACACAACCCGCGAGATCGCGGGCTCTGTGGGGATTAATTATCTGAACGGCGCGTCAAGAGGCACTTCAGCGTCCGGTTCGTGGGTGATGCGGTTGCGAAGATCGCGACGAATCATCTCAATGGCCCAGAACCAAAAAATATGCCCCACCAGTTCCGAAATATATTCATCGGCAGGAATATTCAATAAAGAGGGGGTCAGGCCCAGTAACGGAAAGGAAATCCAGTGTACGGCGATAGTTGCGACAATCCCGGCCCATACCCCCTGCCATAATTTAACTTTCGGAAAGACCTCCGCGACGACACAATAGCCAACGGCAAATACCAATGAGAATATAATATGCGTAACCATCACCGGATTGATGATGTGTTCGGAAAAAGTATAAACCGTATGCGTCGGGTCAATGCCCAGATAGTCGCGTAAGAAAAGATAAGGTGGGTTAAATTCATCTCTGCCACCGGAGAAAGTACGCGGCGGTAAAGGAACTTCAGCGCCCCATTTAACAAATGCCGACATAATCCCTGCCACTACCCCGACAAATAACGCTACGCCATAACGACGGCGTCCAGGTGTGGTCTGTTTAAAAAAATCCTTAATTGCCATAAAATCACCATTAATATATTACATTTATTTTCCCTGTATCATATTTAAAGGCATTGGCGATTATCAATGTTGATCACGATCACACTTTATCGGGTCCTGTGGCTACCAGTTATATACTGTAATTATGACCATAGGTATACCATTAGCAGATAAAGAGCCCCTTTTATTCAAAGGAGACTCTTCCCGTACGATGCGTTTATTGCCCAAAGCGGTAGCTAATGCCGGCCATCACGGAGCTCACATCGCTGCTCACGCCAATTTGGTTTTCGTTACCCACATTGTTGACCCACTGGTACTCCAGGCGCCCCGACCATCTGTCATTAAAGGCATATTCGGTACCGAAAGCCAGCACCGGACGCACGCCCGTATCAAATCGATTTTTTCCATTCACATCGGATTCCGCACGGTAGCCCATCAGGCCGGCCCGGCCGTACAGATCCCAGTCGCTGGTCAGGCTGTAGCTGGCCTTCAACGAAAGCTGTAGCCCCTGACTTTTCATTTGCGAACCGGCTGCGCCATGGCGACCATTGATGCCCATATTCCCTAAATAGTCATATCCACCTTCAACCGCCAGCCAGGGGTTAATCTGATAGCCGGTAAACACACCGCCGCCGACGTTATCACGGTCAACATCGACTTGCCGATCGGTGCTGGAGTCGCCGTAGTGCGACCAGCCAAATTTAGACCCCGCGTACCAGGTTCCAGTCTCCGCAGCAGCAAAAGCGGCAGTCGCCGTAAAAGTATGAGCAATAATTAACGTAATAAGCGTCTTCTTCATAATCATCCCATTGTCGACCCGTTGTCGAATAAATGTCATCGTCAAAAGTTAAGTGGGTCTACAATAGAATATTAGCGTCGCGCTGATAATCGTTTTATTATTTAATTTTGGACAAACTGCCAGCGCTAAAAACGCTCGGGTAATTTATTCACCCCCGTCAAATACCCTCCCCGTTTAAAAGCAATATAATTACCACTTTTTAACGCCGACAACACGTTTAATACACTGCTGCGAGATAAGTGCGTACGTTCCTGGATATAATCCAGGATAGAGACCCGCATCCGGGTCTCTTCGGGTAGCTGGCCCATTTCCTGCAAATGATTGCGGATAACGGCGTAGGTTCGCTGCTGTACGACGAGCGCGTCGCGATAGAAAAGATAAGCCGTGTGGTACGACAACAGTGAGGCGACGTCTTCCCAAACGCCGTGCTGGCGAAAGGTTTCCATCGCTTTTTGCGCATCAACGCGCAGTATTGTCGATTCGGTTTCCGCACGCAGCTGATGGCCGCGTACCGGCTGGATCATCTCGGCAATACCAAACAGGTGTGGGTGGTAAACCGTGACAATCAACAGACCGTCCGAGGCCCGGAGTATGGAGAGCTCGCCGTCAAGGAAAAGGAACAACTGCGGTTGATTTTTATGCGTCCAGGTCATGCGTTTCCGCGGCACAACGACCATTTTTTCAGCAATTGGCGTCAGGAGCGCCGTTAAGCGCTGGATACTCTCTTCCGGACGGACGGGCGGTAGGATATGCATAGAAATACCTGATTAGTTCTGGTTTAAGAATTATAGAACGCAACAAGATTTCCGTAAGAATTGCGTAGCTGCGCATTGACGCACATCGGCAAAGAGAAGAAAAGTACGGCGTGATTTAAATTTAAACAAACTAAAAAGCTGCCCGCAGGCAGCCCGATCAAAATGGTAATAATGCTTACTATACCCGTCATACTTCAAGCGGCTTATGTGTTGGCTTTGTTACTCGGTTCATCCATGAGCCTCGCCCTTACGGGCCGCCGGGATAAGGCGTTATCTATGCTTCTTGAAGCTCACGCCCTGGCCGCCTTTAAGCAACTCGAATTATTTAGGATATTTGCAGATATCAAAGGCCCTTTTCGGGGCCTTTTCTTACTTCCGTAACGCCAGCGATGCCGAGTTTCTGGAAATATGCGGTGCGATGTTATCAAATGTAATCATTGCGGATTTACAAAAAATGCATTTCGCGCCAAACGGATTTTTTTCAGAAACATCGTAGGTGGATGTTCTGTACTGTGACCCATGACAGCATGGGCATCTGAAATGAATGTGGTCAATCATGATGTTAGCCTCTTTTTGCTACAACATTCTCTACCGCAGGGACATTTAGCCATATTTCACAGAAAACGCCTTCCCGGCTTTTCTGTCACAGCGTAAAAACGCTGCTCTGAATGGTTGAGAATAACAATGACATCATTGTCATTACTTCTTATAGAAACATCTGAAGCGCACTTCAGACTGAACTCTATTACTGCACCAGCGATTTTTTAATGTTGTTAATTTCTTAGTTTGCCCGAGGGCACGTAATGTTCGGTAGATTTCAATAAAATAATCGTGTGCTTTGGGATAACGCTATCTCTTATGCACTTTTCACGCTAAACGGGAGATACAAGGACTTTCCTTCACTATCACCGTTTGCGCCAGCTTCTGAGCCTGTCTACTCGGGTTTAGACCGTCATCGTTGTCGCAGGTTCAAAAAACTTTAACATTATTCGCGTCACAGAGCTTAATTAATCACGATAAGGAGAGTCTAAAGAAGGATTATCTGTGGATAACGCTTGAGATGAGAACTGCTTCGCTAAACCGTTTATTACCGCATCTGTGTAGTAAATCAACTTGCTATTGATCACACAGATGGCGATTGATAGCAAGCTTTATTTTCACGCCACGATGTTCGCCAGCTGGCGAGCTGGTAACGCGAATGAATCCAGGGCCCAGGCTGGAGAGGCCGCCCAAGGATGACCCGATGACCCCGGGAAGGTGTACAGCCGCCTCTCATTTGGCGTGATTTGCCACAATTGTGGCGCTTTATGAATGTTACCGCCAGGATTGAAACGTTATGCTCTTCTCCGGGAAAAGATTCGCTCCCTGACAACACTCATCCTGCGGAAACCTGACAATGGCACATAACCGTACTTTCTCTCTCAATATCGGCTGGAAAGCGCTGCTAAAAGATGCGGGTTTAGAGCCTCAACATCTACTACGCAAAGCAGGATTGCCCGACGACACGTTTTCGAGGACAGAGCGCGGCCTTAATATCGAGGAGTATATTCGTTTCTGGCGCGCCCTTGAGGTAGAAACAAACGATCCTGCTTTTCCCTTACCACTGGTAGAAAGAGTCTCTGCTGAAATCTTTGATCCCCCGCTTTTCGCCGCACTATGCAGCACCAACATGATGCAGGCAGTTCAGCGACTGGCCAGATATAAGCAACTCATTGCCCCAATGGTTCTGGAAATAGTTGTAGAACACAGCGGCATCCTTACCGTTTCACCGCGCTGGCTGTCAGCGACAAACATTCCTCCGTCCCTGCAGATAGCAGAACTTGCTTTCTTACTGCGGCTGCTAAAACTTGCCACTCGCGAACCGGTCACAGCAGTGAAAGTCACGCTCCCTCAGCTTCCCGCCAGAATACAGGACGGCCACCTTACCCGCTTTTTCGGTACCGCCGTAGCGTATGGAGAAAAACCGGCCATCAGCTTTTCCGCCGCTGATGCTCTCCGCCCGTTTTTAACGGTGAACGAAGGAATGTGGCAAATATTTGAACCAGAGCTGCGCCGCCGTCTCAGCACGTTAGATGAAACGGCCTCAACAACTGAACGCGTACAGGCGGTACTTCTTGAGCTTCTTCCCGGTAACGAAGCCACTATTGAGAAAACGGCGGAGCGCCTCGGTATGAGCAAACGTACGCTTCAGCGCAGACTTGAAAGTGAGGGAGGAAATTTTCGTACATTGGTCAATATTTGCCGGGAGAACCTGGCGCGGCACTATCTGAGTCATACCCATCTCTCCGGCTATGAGATTGCATTCCTGCTTGGCTTTGAAGATCCAAACTCCTTCTATCGCGCATTTATGGCCTGGACCGGACAGACGCCGGAAACCGTCAGAGGGAGCATGCGTCTTAATGGAAAGAACTCCTCAGGTTAAACAAACGAGATGACGCGGTTGTTAAGCACCGACTTGCCATAAGAATCGCGTTACCTCCTGTCGTTTCCACAGAAGGCGGCTTCCTTTCTGATCTGAAGCGAATGGCGCCGTTAGCAAGCGTACTGGCGCATAAGGCCAGATGAAAAGAGTCTGTCTGCAGGCAAACTGTAGCCAGTCCATGAAACGAGGTCCTTATGTTCGCTCCGGAAAAGAAAACCGCGCTGGTCACCGGCGCATCGTCAGGGATGGGCAAAGCTATTGCCCGTCGCCTGATTCAGGATGGTTACCAGGTATATGTTGCCGCCCGTAGCATCGATAAAATGGCCGATCTGGCCGAACTTGGCGCACAGCCGTTACGGATGGATATAGCCAGGGATGAGGAGATTGTCTCCTGTGTAAACGCCATTCTGTCGCAAACCGGGGGAGTGGATGTCCTGATCAATAATGCAGGCTTTGGCCTGTATGGACCCGTAGAAGAGATCGGTATTGATGAAGCACGCTATCAATTTGAGGTTAACCTCTTTGGTGCCGCACGGCTGACGCAGCTACTGCTCCCTGCAATGCGGGCCAGACGTAGCGGGCATATTGTCAACATCTCCTCGATGGGAGGGAAGATGTACAGCATCCTTGGTGCCTGGTACCACGCCACAAAACACGCGCTCGAAGGATGGTCAGACTGCCTGCGCCTGGAGGTCGCCGGATTTGGGATTAAGGTCACGATCGTCGAGCCGGGGGTGATAGAGACAGGCTTCGGTGATGCTGCCAGCGAAAGCATCGTCAAACGTTCACACAGTGGCCCCTATGGCCAACTGGTGAAAATGGTGGCCGCGTCGATCAAAAAAACTTACGGGCACGGGACAGGCAGCGATCCGAAGGTTATCGCGGATGTCGTTTCAAGCGCCATTAACAGTAAGAACCCACGTACGCGCTATGCCGCAGGTAAGTTTGCAAAAATGCTTATCTGTCTGCGCGTCTGGCTGGGCGACCGTATATTCGACCGTATTATTCTCAGTCAGACACGCTAACAAGCGGATGATTTAGCTGAACGGCCTGCGTCTCTTGGGGAGCGCTAACTCACGGTTAACGCGTCGACCACTTCCGCTACGCTTTTGACGCTGCGGATGCTGCCGATACCCGTGCCGAGCGCGATATAGCCCTCATCGGCATTGCCTTCCAGCATGCCGACGCGCAGGCCGCGTAATCCCCCCATTGCTTCACCGAGCGCCTCGTTGCTGGCGCCGGCTTTATCCATCGCCACCAGTTTTTCGGCCAGTCTGCCCGGCAGAGAGCGATAGTAATGGGGCAGCGTGCGGAAAAGCAGTAAATCCAGGCCACTGGCGGCAATAATTTTATTTTTGACCGACCGCGGCACTCTGCTTTCTTCCGTCGCGATAAAAACCGAACCGGCAAATATCCCTTCAGCGCCGAGCGCGTGCGCCGCTCTGGCGGTGCGCTTGTCGGTAATACCGCCCGCGGCCATCACCGGAACACGCTTCACCGCATCGGCGATCAGCGGCACGATAGAAAAGGTTCCCAGCGCGGTCCCCGGCAATGTTCCTCCCTCATCAAAGCCGGTCGCGACGATGATATCGGCACCCGCTTCTTCAGCAAGGCGGGTATTTTCAGGCGTCGGGTTAATATCGCGATAGATGATAGCAATGCCCGCCTCTTTTAATTCGTTGAACAGCGCCGGTATGAGCGCCCCTTCACCGTAGCCGGTATACACCACGGCCCTGACGCCCTCTTCTTTTATCACCTGCAAAATAGGCGGGGTCCAGATATCGTTTTCAGCCGCGGGGATCAGGTTCACGCCGAAAGGTTTTTCGGTCAGCCGTTTGGTTTTGCGGATCTCTTCACGCATTTTTTCGGCGGTTTCTTCCGGCGTGGACACCGCGGTCTCAGCGGTTAAACCGGCATTCGGCCCCAGCACACCAAGCCCGCCGGCATTGCTGACAGCGGCGACTAAACGGGCATCGGTCAACCACGATAACGGCCCCTGAATAACAGGTTTTTCTATATTCAGGATCTGGCAGATTCGGTTATTTTTCATGGAGTAATATCCTTCACAATAGCGCTATGGAGCGGTTCAGTTTCATGATGGAAGGAGTGTAGGACGTTATATTATTTAGAAAAATAGCCAAAAAAGTGCATCACTATTATAAAATCAGTAACAATGTGATATCCCGATCCCGGCAAAAGAAGCCCGCTATGCAAATAAACCTCTTTGAATCGATTCGCATTTTTATTGAAATTGTCGAGTCCGGTAGCTTTACTCAGGCAGCGGAGAACCTGCAGATTCATCGTCCTGCCGTCACTAAGGCATTGCAGCTGCTTGAGCAGCACTGCGGCACACGTTTGATGCAGCGAACAACGCGGCGCATCAACCTGACGCCTGACGGCGAAGCGTTTTATCGGCAGAGTAAACCTTTACTGGCCCAGGCAGATGCGCTGCTGGAGTCGTTTGGGAGCGATAGCATATTACACGGCCAGCTTCACGTGGATATGCCCGTCGCTTTTGCGACGTTATTGGTCGTCCCCCATCTGCCTGATTTTTATCGCCAGCACCCTGACGTCGAAATCATCCTCAGTAGCTCAGACCTCCGCCGGGATATGCTGCGCGATGGTCTTGATTGCTTACTGCGGGTGGGGGAACTGGACGACGGGGACTATATCGCCCGTAAGTTAGGCAATATTAAAATGACGACCTGCGCTAGCCCGTCCTATATTGCCAGCCACGGTGTGCCGCAAACGCTGGAGGATCTACAGCAGCATCAGGCCATCAACTGGATTAACAGCAGCAGCCGACAAATTATGCCGTGGACGTTTTCTACGCCAGAAGGAATAGTTGAAATGACGCTTCCCGGCAAGCTGGTCATCGATAACTCTGAAACCTATTTATCGGCAGGCCTGGCAGGGCTGGGATTAGTCCAGGGAATGAACGTTTTTTTACAGCCTTATCTCGATCGCGGCCTGTTAGTGGAAGTCTTACCTGACAACCCTACCCCCGATCGCAAATTGTCACTTCTGTATCCGCACCGCCATCTTTCACGCAAAGTGCGGGTGTTTACCGAGTGGTTAGAAAGCTTATTGGAAAAACGGGATTAAGGCACTCATCCCCGTGAAAAACCACAATGATTGATAAATGCTTGCGGTTACTGCCTTAAACCCAGTCAACGATCCGCGCCCCACTCTGGGTCCTGCTTGCTCAGATTCTCAGCGTGTCTATCACCGCCCGCAGCGCGGGCGACACATTACGATGGGGATAATAGAGAAAAGAGCCTTCCAGCCGCTGGCTGTAACGCTGCAGGACTCTGATAAGCGCGCCTCGCTCTAAGTCATCGGCAACCAGTTCCTGCGGGACATAGGCCAGCCCCAACCCCAGCCGGGCGGCCTTCGCTTCCATATAGCTGTCGGCAAAGGCCCACTGTCCCTGCGGCCGGTGGGTGATTTTTTTACCGTCCTGATTGAGTTCCCAGGCATAAATAGTCCCGTCGCCAAACTGGTACGCGATACAGGGATGAACCACCAGGTCCGCCGGCGTTTGCGGAAAACCGTAGCGGCGAAAATGCTCGGGCGTGCCGACAACGACCATCTCCATATCGGGTGAAATGCGCACCGCGACCATACCGCCGCCGACTTCCGGCCCCAGACGCACCCCGGCATCAAATCGCTCCGCGATAATATCGACAAACCGGCTTTCACTGATGAGTTCCAGCCGGATATCGGGATAGCGTTGTTTGAACACCGAAAGCTTTGGCAGAAGCACTTTATCAATGGCGTGCTGGCTGGCATTGATGCGGACGGTACCGGTGGGGGTGTTGCGATAATACGCCAGAGTGGAAAGCCCCGAATCTAACGCATCAAAGCCGGATTCAACGGTTCGATAGAGCTGCTCGCCGGCCTGGGTGAGCGAGAGTTTACGGGTGGTACGCACCAGAAGCTGTACCCCCAGCCTTTCTTCAAGTTCACGTACCGCACGGCTGACGCCGGATTGCGCCAACCCAAGCCGCTGCGCCGCGGCGGTAAAACTGCCCTCCCGCACCACCAGCATAAACAGGTACAGATCGTTATAGTTTTCCCGTTTTGCCATGATTCCTCCCGCGCCTGCGCCGTAATTTATAACAATATGATATGAATCTTAGCACTTTTCACCCGCTAATCAGCACTCTGACTGCTAACTATAATCAGCGCATTGCAACAAAGCACAGCAGCGTTGTCCGTATGAAACCTGTATCTGGAACCTGTTTTAGGGGAATGATTAATGAAAGCGTTTACCAGAAAACTGACGGCCGCCATGCCTGCCATGCTGCTATGCGCGTCACTAAGTGGAGTCACCACCATGAGCTATGCCGGGACAACCAATCCAAACGCGCCCGTTTCGCTGGTCGAAAAATGGGACAAAACCTTCGCGGAAAGCGCGAAAGTCACTCACCGTAAGGTGACCTTCCAGAACCGCTATGGGATAACCCTGGTCGGCGATCTCTACATTCCGAAAGATCGCGGCGAGCGCAAGCTGGCGGCGATTGCCGTCAGCGGCCCCTTCGGCGCGGTGAAAGAGCAGTCCAGCGGTCTGTATGCGCAGACCCTGGCGGAACAGGGTTTTGTCACCCTCGCCTTCGATCCTTCTTATACGGGGGAAAGCGGCGGCCATCCGCGTAACGTCGCCTCTCCGGATATCAACACCGAGGATTTCAGCGCGGCGGTGGATTTCTTAGGATTGCAAAACGAGGTGGACCGCAACCGAATTGGCCTGCTCGGCATCTGCGGCTGGGGCGGCATGGCGCTGAACGACGCCGCGATGGATACCCGGGTGAAAGCGGTGGCCACCAGCGTCATGTACGACATGAGCCGCGCGATGGGCCACGGCGTTGGCGACGGTAAAGACCGCTATACTACCGCCGATCGCCGCGCCGTCTTGCAGTATCTGAACGCGCAGCGCTGGAAGGATGCGGAAAGCGGCACATTCGCGCCGGGCGGGCATGATATTTATGTCGATCAGAAAGGTCACGTCAGCGCAGGCGATCGTATTCTGCCGGAAACCTTGCCGGCCAACCCGAACCCGGTTTTGAAAGAGTTTTTTGACTATTACCGGATGCCGCGCGGTTTCCACGCCCGCTCCGTGAACTCAACCGGCGCGTGGAATGCAACCATGCCGCTGTCGTTTATGAATATGCCGCTGCTGAGCTATGCCAGTGAAGTCACTATCCCGACGCTGATCGTGACCGGAGAAAAAGCCCACTCACGCTATTTTGCCGAAGACGCCTTTAAGGCCATCGGCAGCAAAGAGAAAGAGCTGGTGATCGTCCCCGGCGCGAACCATGTCGATCTCTATGACAATGCGGCCGGTAAAATCCCGTTTGCCAGATTTGAACAGTTTTTCAAAACCAACCTGAGATAACGGCCGAAAGCCGCCCGATCGTCGCGGGCGGCTTGCCCTCGCCCGCGCATGACGTTTACCCACGCTTTAGTCGTTATTCAATGAATAGCGTCCGCTCCAGCCGCACCCGAATCTGGCCGGAAAAATAAAGAGATACCCCTATCATGTCCACACTGAGTCGTCGTACACCACACCCTCAACCGCACGCCCATTGGGGCGGCGTCTTTGCCATGACGCTGTGCGTTTTTGTCCTCATCGCTTCCGAATTTCTGCCGGTCAGCCTGCTGACGCCGATCGCCGGAGAGCTAAACATCACCGAGGGGCTGGCAGGCCAGGGCATTGCGATTTCCGGCGCCCTGGCGGTGCTGACCAGCCTGACTATCTCTAACCTTGCCGGAAGTCTGAATCGTAAACACCTTCTGCTGGGGCTGACGGTTCTGATGGCGGTCTCGGGAATGATTGTCGCGCTGGCCCACAGCTATGCGATCTATATGGCGGGAAGAGCCCTGATTGGCATCGTTATCGGGGGATTCTGGTCGATGTCGGCGGCCACCGCCATCAGGCTGGTCCCCGCGCACCAGGTTCCCCGCGCGCTGGCGATTTTCAACGGCGGCAACGCGCTGGCGACCGTCGTGGCCGCGCCGCTTGGCAGCTATCTGGGGGCCACCGTCGGCTGGCGCGGCGCCTTTTTTTGCCTCGTACCGCTGGCGATAGTCGCGTTCATCTGGCAGTGCTTCAGCCTGCCTGCGATGGAAAGCGATAAAGCGAGCCGGCCGCGCGGCTCCGTGCTTCGCCTGCTCAGACATTCCATCGTCGCGATCGGTCTGCTGGCCTGCGGACTCTTCTTTATGGGGCAGTTTGCCTTATTTACCTACGTGCGGCCGTTTCTGGAAGCGGTGACCGGCGTCAGCGCCTCTGGTCTGTCCCTGATTTTACTCGCTATCGGCGTCGCGGGTTTTATCGGCACCCTGGGCGTTTCAACACTCCTCAACGCCCGGTTTTATCAGACCTTAATGACCATCCCTTTATTGATGGCCCTCATCGCCGGCACGTTGCTTCTGGTAGGACACCACGCCTGGACCGTTGCCGTGCTGTTAAGCCTGTGGGGGATGCTGGCGACCGCGGCGCCAACCGGCTGGTGGACATGGATCGCGCGGACGCTGCCCGACGACGCCGAAGCGGGAGGCGGTCTGATGGTTGCCGTTATTCAGCTGTCGATCGCGCTGGGTTCGACGACGGGCGGTTTGGTATTTGACCGCCTGGGGTGGCAAAGCGCGTTTGGCTTAAGCGGCATACTGCTTCTTGCCGCGGTCGGGATGACGTTGTACACCAGCCGGCAAATGACGCAATAAGCTGGCGCCATCCGATGCGGGTAGCGGATTTTTCTCGCCGCGGGTAATGCGTATAATGCGGCTTCGATACACGCTAAAAATAACCGCGGCTCATATGATAAATCTCAATCGATGTTGTTATTTGCTTCTGATTTTCGCAGCGGTCGGCAGCATTTTTACCGCCTGGCCCTTTGCTACCTGGCTCCTGCTGGTCAACGCGCTGACCCTGGCGATCTACGGCGTGGATAAAATGGCGGCGCGCAGGGCCTGGCGCAGAGTACCGGAAGCCACATTGCTGGCGTTCGGGGTGCTGGGCGGCTGGGCTGGCGCGATAGCCGGCCAACAGCTGTTCCGCCACAAAACGCAAAAGCAGCCGTTCAGAACCCGATTCATCATCAGCACGATCGTCAGCCTCTCAGGGATGGTGGCGATTTATTTGTTCTCTCCTTTTTCTTTTCACTAAGTTCCGGCGAGGCTACGGTTTGCAAACGCGTGGAATGCACTCAACCCGCCGCTATTCGTAGTATATTATTGAGAGTATTGTTGATTATCAGGTGTACCTTATGACCTACTCCATCGGAGAATTTGCGCAGCTTTGCGGCATAAACGCAACGACGCTCCGCGCCTGGCAGCGTCGCTACGGCCTGCTTAAACCACAGCGTACCGATGGCGGCCATCGCCTGTATAACGATGACGATATCCAGCAGGCGCTTAAAATCCTCGACTGGGTAAAAAAAGGGGTACCTGTCAGCCAGGTAAAGCCCCTGCTGGCGCGCCCTGGCGCACGGCGGACGAATAACTGGATCACCTTGCAGGAGAACATGCTCCAGCGGCTTAAAGAGGGGAAAATCGAATCCCTGCGCCAGCTGATTTACGACGCCGGTCGTGAATCCCCCCGCCCCGAGCTGGTCACCGAAGTGCTGCGCCCGCTGCGTAGCCAGGTTTCCGCCAACGTACCGGCCATCATGACGCTGCGCGAAATCCTTGACGGCATCATTATCGCCTACACCTCTTTTTGCCTCGAAGGGGACAAAAAGGCGCCCGGCGATAACTATCTGATCACCGGCTGGCACCTGACGGACGCCTGCGAAATCTGGCTCGAAGCGCTCAAACGCACCGGTCAGGGCCACCGCATCGACATCCTTCCCTCTCCCCCCGCGACCCTGGCGCCGGAGATCCTGCCGGATCGCAAATGGCTACTGGTGACGACCGGTAAACTCTCTCCAGCCCGCCAGAAACAGGTTGAACGCTGGCAGCAGGTTGTCTCTCTGGAGATTGTCGCGCTGTAATTGCGTGCGCCACCGCTCCGTGGCGCAACGAGCAGGTCCCTCAGAATTGCCCCTCTTCTTTTTCCGCACAAGCCCGCTGACTCTTCTTTTCTCTCCAACACCCACAAAATCATGCTTCAAAGACATGTTATTAACCAACTGATAATCAATGAAAATAAAAAATATTTTAGTCAAAACTTGGACAAATAATATTAATTGTGTAAGTTTTAACTATGCCATATTGTTTACTCAGGAAGTGACCTATGAGTCCCTCGCCATCCGTCATTAGCCGTTTTAGTACGTACTACGCCACGCTGGATACCCAGCCGCCTTCGGCGCTGGCCGCGCTGTACCACACGAATGCGGTGCTGATCGATCCTTTTGGCCAACACCAGGGGCTGTCCGCGATCCAGGGTTATCTTTCGCACCTGCTGGCCAACGTCGATCATTGCCGTTTCACCCTCAATGCCCCGCTCTGCGAAGGTCAACGTTTTGCCGTCGCCTGGACCATGCACTGGTCGCATCCGAGACTTGCCGGGGGTAAGGCGCTACAGCTTGCGGGCTGCTCGGTGGTCACCGTTGAAGACGAACGAATTATTCACCAGCGTGACTACTACGACGCCGGGGAGATGCTGTACGAACACCTTTCCCTGCTGGGCTGGGCGGTGCGCGGCGCTAAACGGAGGGTGCGGTCATGATGACGGTGCTCATCACCGGCGCCAGCTCCGGCATTGGCGCCGGGCTCGCCAGGTCCTTCGCTGCGGACGGCCACCGGGTTATCGCCTGCGGCCGCGATCCGTCGCGTCTGTCGGCGCTACAGCAGCACAGTCCCCACATCAGCATCCGCTCTTTCGATATGACGGACAGGGATGCCTGTCGCCAGACGCTCGCTGACTGCCGCGCCGATCTGATCATTCTCTGCGCCGGGACCTGCGAATATCTCGAACACGGAACGGTGGATGCCGGGCTGGTTGAAAGGGTCATCACCACTAACTTTCTCGGGCCGGTGAACTGCCTGGCGGCGCTTCAGTCGCAGCTGTCAGCCGGGAATCGCGTGGTGCTGGTGAGCTCGATGGCGCACTGGCTACCCTTTCCTCGGGCCGAAGCCTATGGCGCCTCGAAAGCGGCGCTGACCTGGTTTGCCAACAGTCTGCGCCTGGACTGGGAGCCAAGAGGGATCGCCGTCACGGTCGTTTCGCCGGGGTTTGTTGACACTCCGCTGACGCGTAAAAACGATTTTTCTATGCCCGGCCAGGTGAGCGTGGAGCAGGCGGTTAAAGCGATTCGCCGCGGTCTGGCGAAAGGGCACGATCGTATCGCCTTCCCGACGGGCTTTTGCCTGCTTCTGCGCCTGCTGGCCGGGCTTCCTGAAGGACTTCAGCGCAGGCTATTGCGCAGGATGGTGCGCTCATGAAAATCGCGATTATTGGCAGCGGCATTGCCGGGCTGACCTGTGCCTGGCGCCTTGCCGGGCAACACGAAGTGACCCTGTTCGAATCGGCGTCCACGCCGGGGGGACATACCGCCACGGTGGATATCGCCACGCCGCAGGGTACCTGGGCCATCGATACCGGATTCATCGTGTATAACGATCGCACCTATCCGCGCTTTATGGGCCTGCTTAACGAGCTTGGGCTGAGCGGTCAAAAAACGCAGATGAGCTTTTCGGTCCACAATCCGCAAAGCGGGCTGGAGTATAACGGCCACAGCCTGAGCTCGCTTTTCGCCCAACGGCGCAATCTGCTAAAGCCGGCCTTCTGGGGGTTGCTGACGGAGATCGTCCGCTTTAATCGCCTGGCGAAGCAGGCTCTGGCGGGGGCGTTCGACCCGGGCGCCACGCTGCAGACCTTCCTTGAGCGGCACCGTTTTAGCCCCTTTTTCGCACGCCACTATATCCTGCCGATGGGGGCCGCTATCTGGTCTTCGTCGCTGCAGGAGATGCGCCGCTTCCCGCTGGCGCTGTTCCTGCGCTTCTTTGATAATCACGGCCTGCTGGATATCCGCCAGCGCCCGCAGTGGTACGTGGTGCCCGGCGGCTCGCGCGAATACGTGCGCGCCCTGCTTGCCCGGTCCGGCGATCGCCTGCGCCTGCGCCTCAATGCGCCGGTGCAGAACGTGATCCGTCATCAGGATGGCGTCACGCTCCAGCTGGCATCGGGGGAGCAGCACTTCGATCAGGCGATCTTCGCCTGCCACTCTGCCGAAGCGCTGGCCATGCTGGCGGACCCGACGCTCGCCGAACGCGAAATACTGGGGGATATCGGCTGGCAGCGAAACGAGGTGGTCCTGCACAGCGATCCCCGCTGGCTGCCGGTGCGCAAGCGCGCCTGGGCCAGCTGGAACTATCGCCTGAGCGAACAGGATCAGGCCAGCGCCTGCGTCACCTATAACATGAATATTCTCCAGGGCCTGCCTGCCGACGCCCCGCTGTTCTGCGTCACCCTCAATCCGCCAACGCCGGTGGACCCGCGCTTCGTCTGGAAGCGTATGGTCTATGAACACCCGCTATTTAATCCCCAAAGCTGGTCCGCCCAGATGCGGCGCGAGGAGATTAACGGCCGCCAGCGAAGCTGGTTCTGCGGCGCGTACTGGTACAACGGTTTTCATGAAGATGGCGTGCGCAGCGCCCTCGATGTGGTCAACGGCATCATCGCGGCGGAGAACCTCTGACATGAACAGCTGCCTCTATCAGGGCGTATTACGCCACCGCCGTCTTCAGCCGAAAGCGCACCACTTTCGCTATCGCATCTTTATGGCCTGGCTCGATCTGGATGAGCTGGATCGGCTCGGCGAAGCGGGTATCCGCCGCAATCGCTTTGCTGCCGCCTCTTTTTACGATGCGGATTATCCGCTGGGCACGCCGCTGAAAGCGCAGGTTCTGAACCGGCTGGAAAGCCTGACCGGCGCGCGCCCGGATGGCCGCGTCATGCTGCTGACCCAACTGCGCTACCTGGGCTTTCATTTTAACCCGGTCAACTTTTACTACTGCTACGACGGCGCCGGTACCCTGCGCTGGGTGCTGGCCGAAGTGCGCAACACGCCGTGGAATGAGCGCCATTACTACGCGGTAGACGGTCAACGGGCGCGCCCGCTGGCGAAAGCCTTTCACGTCTCGCCGTTTAACCCGATGGATATGGTCTACCTCTGGCGCTTTAACAGTCCCGGTAAAACGCTGCACATGCATATCGAGAACCATCAGGCCGCGAAAGTCTTCGACGCCACGCTGGCCCTGAGCCGCGCGCCTTTAACGCGGGCCAGCCTGCGCGGGCTGCTGCTGCGCATTCCGCTGATGACGCTGAAAACCGTCCTCGCGATCTACTGGCAGGCGCTGCGGCTATGGCTCAAGCGCGTGCCGCTGTACAACCACCCTGTCAGCAGGAGTGAACGTTCATGACCGATCCTGTCTTTGCGCTTGACCCCGATATCCCGCGCAACGTGCGTATCGCGCGCTGGTTGCTCTTTCGTCTGTTGAGCGGCATTCGCGAAGGGGCGCTCACCGTACGCGAAGGGGCGCAGACCTTTCATTTTGGCGACCCCGCCGCCGCGCTGCGCGCCGAGGTGCACGTGCTCTCTTCGGGCGTCTACCGGCGTTTACTGACCGGCGGCAGCCTCGCCGCCGCGGAGGCCTGGATGGACGGCGAATGGGAGAGCCAGCAGTTGACGCCGCTGCTGCAGATCCTGGCGCGTAACGGCCAGGTACTGGGGCGGCTGGAGCGCGGCTTCCGGCTGCTGGGCAAGCCCGTCGAGCGGCTGCGACACTGGACGCGCCGCAACTCGCGCGCGCAGGCGAAGGCGAATATCGCCGCCCATTACGATCTGGGCAACGACTTTTACGCCCACTTCCTTGACGACGAGCTGCTTTACTCCAGCGCGCTGTTTACCGACGACGGCCAGGATCTCACCCAGGCCCAGCGGGCCAAAATGGCGCGCCTGTGCGAGCGTCTGGCGCTTACGCCCGGCGATCATCTCCTGGAGATTGGTACCGGCTGGGGGGCGATGGCCGAATACGCCGCCCGCCACTACGGCTGCCGGGTCACCACCACCACCCTGTCGCAGGAACAGTTCCAGTGGACCAACGCGCGAATTGCCCGCGCCGGGCTGCAGGATCGCGTCGAGGTACTGCTCTGCGATTACCGCGATCTGACCGGCCAGTACGACAAGCTGCTGTCGGTGGAGATGATTGAAGCCGTGGGGCAACGCTATCTGCCGGCTTTCTTTCGCACCTGCCAGGCGCGACTGCGCCCGGGCGGCAGAATGGCGATCCAGGCAATTACCATCCAGGATCAGCGCTATCGCGGCTACAGCAAAAACGTGGATTTTATTCAGCGCTACATCTTCCCCGGCGGATTTTTGCCCAGCATTACGGCGATGAACGAGCTGATGACGCGGCACACCGATTTTGTGGTGCGCGATCTGTTCGATATGGGGCCGGACTACGCCCGCACCCTGGCCCACTGGCGGCAGCGATTTATCCACGCCTGGCAGGATATTGAGAAACTCGGCTTTGACGATCGCTTCCGCCGCATGTGGCTCTACTACTTCGGCTACTGCGAAGCCGGGTTTAACGCCCGCACCATCAGCGTTGTGCAGCTTACCGCGGAGCGAACATCATGAAACGCATTCTGACCCTTGGCCTCGCGCTGCTGATGCTGGCGCTGGCGGGCTGCAGCGCCGAAGTGGCCGACTACCGGCAGCAGCAGCCGGCGCTGGACATTTTCCACTACTTTCAGGGCAAAACGGAAGCCTGGGGGATGGTTCAGGATCGCAACGGCAAACAGCTGCGCCGCTTCCATGTCGCCATTGACGGCGACGTTGTTGGCGACACGCTGACGCTCCACGAACGCTTTATCTACGATGATGGCGAAAAGCAGCAGCGGGTATGGCGCATTCGCCGCACCGGCGACCACCGTTATGAAGGCACCGCGGGCGACATTGCCGGCGTGGCGACCGGCCAGGCGGCGGGCAACGCTTTTCACTGGCGCTACAGCATGAACGTGACGGCCAGCGGTAGCACCTGGCTACTGCACTTCGACGACTGGATGTTCCTGCAGGACGACGCGCACCTGTTCAACAAAACCGAGATGAAGAAATTCGGCATTACCGTCGCCACCGTGACCCTTTTCTTCACCCGAACCGCACAATAAAAGAGGACTACGCCATGAACACACAACCTGTCATTGGGATCAGCGGATGTTTGACCGGTTCTGCCGTACGATTCGACGGCGGGCATAAGCGCATGGGCTTTGTGATGGACGAGCTGGCGCAGTGGGTGGCGTTTAAACCCGTCTGCCCGGAGATGGCTATCGGCCTCCCCGTCCCGCGCCCGGCGCTGCGGCTGGTGCAAACGACCGAAGGGGAAATCCGCATGCGCTTCACGCATGCACCGCACGACGACGTGACGGAGAAGATGGCCGATTTCGCCAGCGCCCACCTCTCGACCCTGGGCGAACTATCGGGATTTATCGTCTGCGCCAAATCGCCCAGCTGCGGCATGGAGCGCGTGCGGCTGTACGATGAAAAGGGCAATCGCGGGCGAAAAGAAGGCACAGGGTTGTTTACCGCCGCGCTGATGGAGAAATATCCGTGGCTGCCGGTGGAAGAAGATGGCCGCCTGCACGATCCGGTGCTGCGTGAGAATTTTGTCGAACGGGTCTTCGCCCTGCACGAGCTTAACTGTCTGCACAAAAATGGCCTGACGCGCCGCGCGCTGCTGGATTTCCATAGCCGCTATAAACTGCAGCTGCTGGCCCACCATCAGGCGGGATACCGCGAGATTGGCCCGTTCGTTGCCTCGCTCCACGAATGGCAGGATCTGGAGGCTTTCTTTGCGATCTACCGCGAAAAACTGATGACGATCCTGAAACAGCCCGCCTCGCGTAAAAACCACACCAACGTGCTGATGCATATTCAGGGCTACTTTCGTAACCAGCTAAACAGCCGCCAGCGCGGCGAGCTGCGGGAGGTGATCCTTAACTATCGCTCCGGGCTGCTGCCTATCCTTGCGCCGTTAACGCTGCTTAAGCACTATCTGGCCGAATACCCGGATCGCTATCTGCAGGCGCAGAACTACTTTGATCCCTACCCGCAGGACCTGGCCCTGCGCCTGACGGTGCATTGAGATAGCTGAACGCGCGAAGAGGCTGGCGCACGCCAGCCTCTTCGTTGTTGGATCCATCGGCTTCTAGAACCATGCCTCACCCCATCCGGAAGTCGTTGTTGATCCCCTGTTGCGGACGCTGATGGAAGTCACGGCCGGCTCCGATTTGGCATTGGGGTTAGACTCCAGCACGTTGGTGACGCCGACGTAGGCTTTTTTCAGGTTAACTTCATCGCTCCGGTGGGCAAACATGACGTTGATATCCCAGATAGCTCCTTTACAGCTGTTGAAGGCTTTGGTTATCTGGAATTCGCCGCCATTGCCTTCATTGCCTAAACGGCCGATCGCCGGTCTGGAACTGCGCGCCGTAGCGGGCCTTCAGACCGAAGGGGATCGCCATATCCGGCGTGGCCGCGGTGGTCTGCGGGTTGGTAATAACATCCACTTTTTTATCAGCACGGCGTCGATCTGTTCTTGAGTAAATTCTCGCGCGAATACGAAAATTGGGCACAGCGTGGCCACGACCGCCATCGGTAATGGAAGTTTTTTATCATTGTCATAATTATCTCAATATAGGTTAGCTTTATTCGGATAATAACAATCCCATTCTGGGCAATCAGAATATATTACGTTATTTCGCTTCGCTATTAAGAAAACACCCAAACGTGAGCCCACCCGCAGATATTATCGCCATTTACTCAGCGCGCGGACAACCCTGTAGAGTACATTTCCTGGAGTGGCCAGAGTAAAAAAAAACAATAAAACAAAATGCCGGTTTTGCGGCGTTTTAAATCTACCGGGGTATAGCTTGTAACGCGTTAATCAACAAGTGAAATGGAGGGTCTGGAGGAGGCTTTGCTTCGATGATCACAGAAGTAAAAAAACATAATAAATTAATTTAAAAACGTAATAGATTCTTCGAGATCATTTATGTCAGAAATTGTTACACATCCACACAACACACCGGAGTCTGCTCAGAATGAGTAAAAACATAATGCAAAGCCGCCATGATGAATATCATAAATTAACGCGTGGAGAACGTATTGGTTATGGTATGGGCGACTTCGCTCAAAACCTGGTTTTTGGCACAATAGGCGGCTTTCTGGCTCTTCACATGCTGACGGTTAATACCATCAGCACGGCAACGGCAGGGTTTATATTTCTTTTTGTCCGAATCATCAATGTCTTTTGGGATCCGATGGTCGGCACGTATGTTGACAAAAGAACGTCAAAAGCAGGTAAATACCGCCCCTGGCTGTTAAGAGCCGGCGTACCGCTGGTGATCCTTTCCGCTTTACTTTTTGCTCCCATTCCTGGGGTCAGAGGTTCGGTACCTTTTGCCTTCATCGTTTATTTGGCTCTGGATTTAGTTTATTCCGTAGTGAATATTCCTTATGGTTCGCTTAATGCATCCCTGACCCGGGATCCGGAATCGATTGATAAACTCACCAGTACCCGAATGATGCTGGCCAATAGCGCCAATCTTCTTGTTTATACCCTGTTCCCGATGTTTGTACAGATGGCTTCACCAAAAGATCGCAGCCTTAAGGACACCGGTTTTTTCGGCATTGAGCTCAATCTGGGAAACTATACCGATCCATCAGCCAACTACGCCTGGTTCGGCGTCTACTCCGTGTATATGCTCATCGGCGCGGTGGCGCTTTTCATCTGCTATAAATTTACGAAAGAACGCGTTGTCGCGACGGCAGAACAGACCGCCAACGTCAAAACGACCGATCTGTTCCTTGAACTCAAACATAACCGCCCGCTGGTTATTCTCGGGCTGTTTTTCATGCTGGCCTTCACGTTCATGTTTTTCATGAACACGGTTAACGGCTTTTTCAATCAGTACGTTGTCGGTCATTCAGAATGGATGGGCGCCGTAGGCCTTGTCGCCTCCATACCGGGCATCGCATTCCCTATTTTTTGGCCCAAACTCAAGAAAATTTTTGGTAAAAAAGGCTTCTTCCATATTTTTCTGGCCATGTTTATTGTCGGTGAGCTACTGACTTACGTCTGGTCACGCGAGGGCATGCACGATGCGCTTTGGCTTGCTTACATCGCCACCTTCATTAAACAATGGGGCTTAACGTCCGCGACCGGCTTTATGTGGGCGCTGGTTCCTGAAGTGATTGCGTATGGCGAATTAAAATCCGGCAAGCGAAATGCGGCGATCATTAATGCGATTATGGGCCTCTTTTTCAAAATCGGCTTTACCATCGGCGGCGCGATTCCCCTGTGGTTACTGGCCGTCTATGGCTTTAATGAAACCGGCGCCCAGCAAAGCGCCAGCGCTATCGACGGGATCATTATGACCGCGGTGTGGATCCCTATCGCGTTAGCCATCGTATCGATGATCATCATGCAGGTTTACCCCATCTCTGACAAAAACGTAACCGATATCAACCGTCAGCTTGATGAGGTCCGCGCGTAGTTAAAAATATAAATTAAATGCATTTGGAACATTTAAATAAAAAGGTGTAATGATATGTCACTTATTCAAAACCCTATTTTACGTGGGTTTAATGCCGACCCCAGTATTATCCGTGTCGAGGACACCTACTATATCGCCAACTCTACGTTTGAGTGGTTCCCTGGCGTTCGTTTACATGAGTCAAAAGACCTGGAGCACTGGAATCTTCTCCCTTCGCCCCTGTCAACCACCACCCTGCTGGATATGAAAGGCAATCCTTCATCAGGCGGCATTTGGGCGCCGGCGCTCTCTTATGCCGACGGTCAATTCTGGCTAGTGTATACCGACGTCAAAGTCACCGAAGGCGCCTTTAAAGACATGACAAACTATCTGACCACCGCAGCCGATATCCGCGGCCCGTGGTCAGATCCCATTAAGCTTAACGGCGTAGGTTTTGATGCTTCTCTCTTCCACGACGATGATGGCCGGAAATATATCGTGCAGCAAACCTGGGACCATCGTGAATATCACCATCCCTTTGACGGCATCACGTTAACTGAACTGGATACAAAAACCCTGAAATTAATGCCAGAGACCGCGCGTACCCTTTATCGGGGGACCGCCGTTGGGCTCGTTGAAGGGCCGCATCTCTATAAACTGAACGGATATTATTATCTTTTTGCCGCCCAGGGGGGCACCGTATTTACGCACCAGGAAGTGGTTGCGCGTTCTAAAACCTTAGACGCCAACAGCTTTGAAACGGAGCCAGGTGAGGTCTTCTTAACCAACGTCGATACGCCAGACAGCTACATCCAAAAGCAAGGGCACGGCGCGTTGGTTTCCACCCCCGGCGGCGAATGGTACTACGCCTCGCTCTGCGCGCGTCCGTGGAATCGCCCGGGTGAGTCAGTCTACGATCCTCGCGGCTGGTCAACGCTGGGCAGAGAAACGGCTATCCAGAAGGTGTACTGGGATGAAGGCGGCTGGCCGCGTATTGAAGGCGGTCACGGCGGAAAGACGTTTGTCGAAGGCCCGAAAGATGCCATTGATACCGAAAGTCCGGAAGACCGTAGCCAGCACGACGAATTTACAACGGCGACACTCGATGGTAACTGGAACACCCTGCGGGTGCCGTTTACAGAAAAAATGGGTACCACCGGCGATGGCAAGTTAACGTTAATTGGCCAGGGATCTTTAGCGAATACCCATGACCTGTCGCTGATTGCCCGACGCTGGCAAGCCTTTTATTTTGATGCGAAAGTTAAAGTTAAATTTAATCCATTTAACTACCAGCAAATGGCCGGATTAACGAATTACTATAACGATCGTCACTGGAGTTTTGTGTTCATTACCTGGAATGAAATTAACGGTAAGGTCATTGAAATAGGTGAGAATAATCGAGGACGGTATACATCATATTTAAAAGATGAAGCCATCAAGGTCCCGGAGCACGTTGAATATGTCTGGTTCCGGACGAAAGTCAGGAAGGAAACGTATAGCTATGAATATAGCTTTGATGGGGTTGAGTTCACTGAAATCCCTGTGAAGCTAGATGCTGCGATCCTTTCGGATGATTATGTCCTGCAAAGCTATGGCGGATTCTTTACCGGAGCGTTTGTTGGCCTTGCGGCAGTCGACTACTCCGGTTATGGCGCCCGCGCTGAGTTTTATCATTTCGATTATCAGGAGCTTGGCGACACGTTAATCGCCAGGGACGCGTATAGCTGGGAAGCCAGTGAATTACGGCGTTATTAGATAGCCTTGTCTGGGGAGATTAAACGCTGAAAGGAGGCACCGGCGCGCCGGTGCCGGGTGTGGCAGGGTTGTCGCATCAGGCCGGCAACCGGCCGTTCCGATAGCGAAAGTCATGCGTCATGCTAATGACCCGTGCGGGTGGCTATTGCAGACTTATTCCGCCGTTTTTTGTTTCAGCGCAGCATAGCGGGCAATCAGTTGTTGCAGATGCTGCTCCGTCTGGTTCTGCTGCGCCGCAGACCCTGGCTGATTGCGCGGCTGTGCGGAGAGTTGTCGCAGCTGCTCTTCCGCCGGAACGGTACGGCTCAACGACTGCGTTATGGCAAACACCGCTGACTTCAGCTCACTCACCGTGATATACCGCCCCTTCTGTTCATCCAGCGCGTTAAGCCGGTTCGTCAACTGCTGTAGCTGCGTCATTCCCTGGTGCCAGCCGCTGAGATTCTCCACGGGAAGCGCGGCGGCGCTGACCTGCTGTTGCCATTGCCGCGCCAGCGGTTTCGCCTGTTCTGGCCATAGCGTCAGCGCCTGCTGCGCCAGATGAGTGCCATAACTCAAAGCCCAGTCCGGTTTTAGCTGTAAAAGCTGTGCCAGCTGCTGCTGAGTCTGTTTTATCCCCGTCTCGGCCGAGGGGGATTGTTGTCGTAGCGTCTGTAACTGCTCAGCGGAAAGCACCGTAGGCAATGGAGAGAACCGGGCGGGAAACCGCATCTGCCCCGAATCGGACGGGTGCGTTGCCCGCCATCCTCCCGCCGCGGCCCCGGCCAGCGCCAGCATAGTCAGCATCCCGGCGACAAACGGCTTCCAGGGCTTCGCGGGCGCCGGGAATGCCGTCACAACGTCAGCATTCGGCCGCGATGCCGGTTCGGCGACATAGACCCATTTCACCTGCGCGGTCGGTTCAGGGAGGCTGGAAGGGGCAGGATCAGGCGCGGCCGCTTGCGGCGCGGTCTCCTCTTTATTTTCGCTGCTCTCCAGCCGCACCGCCGCGTTGTGCAGCAGGATAGACAGGGCGTCAAGCTGGCCGGCATGTTTGAGTTCCAGACGCTGCAGTACGTCATCCAGCGCCGTCAGATGCGCTTCTGCCTGGTAAAGCTGGCTCAGGTCGATATAGGTCAGCGACAGCGTGCGCATCGCCTGCTGCAGCCGTTGACTGAGCGAACTGAGTATTTTGATTCGCGCAGTCATCGGCTGCGGCCACATATTGCCCCACTGCCGGGAGACCAGCGCGACCAGTATCGCCAGCCCTTCATTCATGCCGTATAGCCCCGCCAGATGCGTGCGGACAAGCGTATACCAGGCGGCAGTCTGTAGCTCCACGCCGTTGTGTTCAAACAGCGACAGGCAGAGTTTTTCCGCGAGCCGCCAGTTGACATCCGGGCGCGCCGGATGGGTCAGTTTGTTCATTTCATCGCGAAGGCGCGCGTAATCTGCAAGCGTACGCGGGTCGCCGCCGGTTTTCAGGCAACATTCAGAAGGGGTCGTCATGATGGTTTCAGCCAGAATAAAAACTAGATAGAGGAGCGGACTTCCAGGTACTGCTGCTGTTTGAGGTGGCGGATAAGCACCCTGCCCTCGGGCATAAATTCGGTGCCGTAGCGCACCAGGCCTACGCCCTTCAGCTCCGCGTCAATGGCGTAACGCAGCTCGCCGGGGATAGCCTGCTCGAGCAGAACCACGTCAATTTTCTTCAGCCGCGGTTCATATTTAAGCAATACGGCCGACAGGATGCCCATCAGCTCATGGGCCGTACCCGGCATCCCCTGGAGGATTTTAGTCATATCAGGCAGGCCGTAATCGGGCAGGTGCGCCAGCGTCCCGGCGCGACAGTTGAGGACGCGCTGCATATTATCCAGCACCGACAGAATAACCTGGTTTTCCTCACTGACCTGATGCAGGTCGAGTCCGCCGGTAAAGTTGCCGTACAGCATTTCATACAGCGAGGGGGCATTATGGCGTGTGGGCATCTCAGTCATCCTTGAGGGGTTTCAGCGTCAGGCGGTTATGGCTGGCTTCAATAATGCGCGGTTTGTCGGGATCGAGATCGTCGCGCCTCAGCACCAGCTTCCAGTCATTCTTCACCATATCCGGCGCCCGGAATAACCCCACCACCGCGATAAACTGCGCCTTCTCGTCCATCGGCATATCCAGGCTGACGTCAGCGCCGGGTTTTACCACCAGGCTACGGCTGGCAAGCCGTTCGTCTCCGGCGGCCTCCTCGCTTTCCGTGACCAACTGCTGATAGACCCGTTTATCGAACGCCTTGCGGTCACTGAGCTGGTAGACCCACACCATCACCGGCTGGGAGAGCGAGGTGTTCTCCCGCTCATCGGTGTTCAGTTCCGCCCGGGCGGTAACGTCCAGATGCAGGACGTTTACCTGCTTATAAAACACCGATTTCACCGCCGATGAGGTGCTGTCGCTAATTTTCTGCGTCAGACCACAGCCTGTCAGCAGTAAAGGCATAAGAAGTAAACTCCATCGTTTAATCGAAGTGGTATGCAACACGCTGGTTTCCTTGTTGTAAAGTTGCAGACGGCATTCCGCAATAGCCGCCAGGCTCAGTAGTAAAGGTGGCGGGGATATCGGGCGGGATCTCCTCTCCCTCCACGCCCAGTATCCCCGTCATGCCGAGCATAAAGGGGGTTTCGCCCAGCACCGGCGCAGGCAGTAACCGGGCAGGAACGGTCAGCTGTATACGCGCTTTATAGCGCCAGCCGAGATAGACCCGCAGCAGGACCAGAAAGTCCTGATATATCTGCCCTTCCGGTAACCACCCCTGCGCCTCGGCGATATCGTCCGTGTACAGCGCAATCAATAGCTGGCTGCTGACCTCTGTCGTTTCGTCGCCCAGCACGTTATAGCCATCGAGCAGAAAATCGTCATTGCCGTAAAAACCCAGTGGATTGTTGATGAAAAACGTGCGCGGGCAGTGCGGCGTGACGGTGGTCCGCGTGCGGGGAGCCAGCAGACGCACCAGCGCCTGAATCCCCTCTTCGGTACGCGCAGGCAGGCGCATGATGCCGAGCAGCGCCAGAAAACGCGATATCGGGGTAGCGATATGCTTATCGGTACCCGGCATTCCCAGACCGATAAGGCCCAGCAGGCTCTGCGAGGTGCTGTCCCTGCCCCCCGCTTCAAACGTCGCCGGGTAGGAATATTTTCGCCAGATGCGGTAAAACTGCGTCAGAATGCGGTGGTTAAAGATATCGAGAAACGCCTCCTGCGCTTCGTGCCCTTCCCGCTGCTGGGCGATCTCGTCGAGCCACGCGGTGGGCAGCGGCGAGTCGACGCCGTAGAGCCCCATAAACGTCGTGCGCACCGTCGGCGGCGCATCCGGATGGTCTTCATCATATTCCACCGCTTTCAGCTCGCTGACCGGGAAGCCCATTCCCGGATGCGGGCGAAACCGTACCGGATCGTCCGCCGGATTCAGGGTGCTGCCCAACGGTGATGCGCCCGGACGACGCTTTTCCAGTAACTGGCAGAAGCGGTAGAAGTTGATGCGATAGATTTCCCGCTCAAGCCGGGGGCTTAGCCGGGAATGCGGCGGTTGTGGTTCTCCTGCCATTCGAGGCGCTCTCCCCCAGGTTGTAGTATCAGAATCAGATGGTTGAACAGGTGAATATCGGTATACAGCGCGAAGAAGCGGTTCAGCATCTCGCCGAACAGGCAGATATCGCCGTGCCCGGCGAAGCCGCTGCTGTCGAGGGTCACCTCAATCTGCACGCCGCGCAGAAAATGGCCCTGCGCAAAACGTTCCACCTCGCTATGCCTGACATCGACAATCGCTTCCAGGCGGCGGCGGTTCATCTCGTTATCGGTCCAGTCATAGAGGGCCAGCGCGCCGCGCAGCACGTCAGCGTTATCCATCATCCACAGGAAACTGCTGCCGAGATGGCTCAGCACCCGCCAGTGAAAACGATCGCGGTCCGGCGGGTAGCACGGCAGCGTCGGGGCGCAGAGGTTACGCACCTGAATGCGCGCGGTGGTGGATTTCACCACCGTGTCCAGCAGCGTACTCTGCAGCGCCCGGCGCGGCAGCTGGCCGTTGGTGCCAGTCAGGCTGAGCGACAGTTTTTCATTCTCCGGTACGGTGTGGTTATCAAACGCCTCGCCGCCGAGCGTCAGCCAGGTGTCGTGCAGCCCTGAAGGACCGGACTTTACCCGCGTATGGTAATAATATTCCGGCGTATCATGGCGCAGCATTCCTCCCTTGTGACGGAAGCTGGTGAACGGCACATACGTCTGGTGACCGGAGTGGCGCGAGGAGGTGACCGAATCCACGGAATAAATCTCGGTATGACCGTCCTGGACACGCATCGGGCGCAGCAGGTATTCGGTCTGTAACGAGTCCAGATGCAGCGGATCGGACTCCAGCGGAAACAGATTAATCACCGGCGTGCAGTGCAGGCGCAGATGTTTCTCCGACAGCGCATATTCATGCGGCCACTGTCTCTCCAGCACGATATCGATTTCAAACCACGCCAGTTCTTCCGGGAAATCCACATTTTCCAGGCCGCGCAGCGTCACCGACATAAACTTTTCACGAAAGGTAAAATACTCCAGCAGCAGCTGATAACCGCTGAAACTGCCGCACTCCGGCAACAGCGCCTCCTCCTTACTGAAACCGCAGACGGCAAAACGGGCGTCCAGCGGTCTGCGGTCAGCATCGCCGGGAAAGCGGATACCCGTTTTCGCAACCCGGAGCGTCAGCGCCTCATGCAAGGCGCAGGCCAGCGGCGCATCGCCATTCAGGTACAGCGGGATGCGGCTTAAATCGATGCGGCTCCAGTCTGCCAGCGGGCTGCACTCAAAGCGCAGGCGGAGAAGCGAGCGCCCATCCGGTTCCGTCGAGATCCCCGCCCGGGCGAGCGACAGGGGCTGCAGGGTCAGCGGCTGCGTCGTGGTGTAATGGCAGCGGGTGCGCTTTTCACCAATGGGCTGAGAAAGAATTCCAAAGCCTTTTTCAACGCGGACAGGTTCTTTCAGTTCACGCCAGTCCGCGGTGAACTCAACAATGGAGAGCGACGGAATGGTACGCAGGTAGTGTGGCCAGATCATGCTCACCAGTCCGCCGGTCAGCTCCGGCAGATCGTCGTCGAGCTTTTCGCGCAGGCGGCCCATCAGAAAGGCGAAGCCTTCAAACAGGCGCTCGACATAGGGGTCGCGCGCGCCCGCTTTGTCGAGATTTAAGGCCGCCGCCCGGTCAGGATGGGCGCGGGCGAATTCTTCGCCCGCTTCACGCAGGTAACGCATTTCGGCGTCAAAATAACGCAGGGTTAAGTCGTCCATAGAAATATGCTTTTAGCCTTAGAGCTACAGGAGGTGCGTTTAAAAAATGGGGAGAAGATCGCGATAGGTGTTTTCTGCAACCTCAGATCGCATCAGTGTCATTGAACATTGAACATTGAACATTGAAGCAATAAGTTGCGCGCCCTTACCTCATCACGCATCTTCTTGAAATCATCGTTGCCGGGGGGATCTCCGGCGGTTGGCGAGCAGAATATCAACAGAGGCCATTATTCACTCCCTTCCACAACGTCAGATTCATATTCATCCGTGCGGCCTGGCGCCGGGACACCGACGCTGAATATCTGCGACGGCAGACTGAAGTTTCGCAGCTTCAGCAGCGCCAGCGGTCCGTCGCCCAGTTCCGTACGCAGCAGCCACTGAAGCTGTCGCCTGTCCGGCGCGGTGACGCTCAGCCGGTACAGCCCGTCCCCCGCTTTCTGCCGCTGCATCTGCTCCAGCATCCGGATAACGCCCCACGGACCACTGTGGTTTGTATACAGACGGGTTCCCGCCGCCGTCGACGTCCAGGTCAGCATCGCCCCCGGTTTATTGATTACCCCCGGCCAGCGGAAGCTCTGCCAGTCGGCAACCTGGTTAAAATAGTGGAGTTTCTGCCCGTCAAGCGTCAGCTGTGTTTCCACCACTTCCGGCATTGCCACCCCCTGCAGTTCAAAGCTGATACCCTGGCTGCCGTCGGTAAACAGGATGTCGGACAGCTGGCTGAGCTGGTTCACCGCGTTCAGGAAGGCCGGGCTGAACGTCAGCCCCTGACTGCGGGTTCTGTCCGCCACCCAGGTGCTGCCCTCCCGGTGCAGAACGCCGCCCAGCTGCGTGCTGAGGAAACGGTCAATACGTCCGGTATCGCGGCGGATGAACGCCGCCAGCATCGGCAGCGAGGCGTCGCTCTTCGCGGCAGCAAAGGGATAACGCCCTTTAAACGCTGAATTCCAGTTCGCGACAACTGAGCGCTGCCACGCTTCGTTCAGGCTGGCCGCCGACGGCTGAAGCACCGTCTCCCAGGCCTGGGTCAGCGGCTGAACAAACATCGTCTGCCCGAAACCGCTCCACTCTTCACCGAGGCTTGCCGCCACCAGGCTGCCGTACTCCTGCGTGTCGGTCAGGTCAACGCTCTTGCCCTGGAAGACCGTCTGCGCCAGCTGCTGCATCATCGCCTGCGGGTCGGCGGCGTTTGCCACCTGCTGGAGCCTGAGGCGCACGCGGGTCAGGCGCGTCAGGTAAGTCTGTAAACTGAGCGAACTGTCCGCCGCCATCACGCTCTGCGCGCTGTTTTTACCCATAAGCTGCAGCAACGGCCCGAAGGTGCTGTCCAGCGGCCCCGCCGGTCCGGCGGCCTGCTGGTCAATCACCGGCCGGTCATCACCGCCCAGCAGGTTTTTCGCCGATTTCACCAGCGATGCGGAAATGGCCTCTTTCTGCTGCCCGGTCTGCCCCTGGTAAGCCAGGGTGTTCATCAGGGCAATCAGCGGCGACTGGCGCACGTCCCCGGCCAGCGTTAACTGGTCGGTGACGTCGGCAATATTGTGCGCCAGGTTCAGCCGGATACTGTTGAGGAAGTTCAGCCAGGCACCGGCAAAATCGGTGAAGTAGCGCGCCGTCAGGCGCTGCTTCAGCGCCTCCGGGGAGACGTCGCCGGACAGCGTTTTACGGCTATCGCTCAGCACCCAGTCGATTTCATCGCGCCGCGACGCCACGGCGTTATCAATGGCTTCCTGAACCCCGCCCTCCCACGCCTGGCGGGTGAACATCCCCGGCACCGACTCCGGCGTGCTGAACAGGCGACCGGCGTCGGTCTGCGGCGTCATGTCCTCCAGCGTCATGTCCGCGTAGCTGCGGCGCACCCGGGTGAGCATGTTCTCATACAGCGTACTTTCCGCGTTGCGCCGGCCAATCTGCTCCAGCAGCACCTGACGTACCCGGGTGACCAGCTGCCTGTCCGGCGTGATTTTCCAGGCAGGCTGCGACGGCAGGCTCTGCATGTAAAAGGCGTGAAGGTCCGGGGCGATACTCTGCCACAGCGCCGGGGAGAGTCCCGGCCGGGATGGCGCGGTGGTTGTCATCACCTGCGCGTACAGGGCAGCGTCGGCTTTGTCCGGGCGCGCCATCATCAGGTATGCTTTCAGCTGGTCGTAGCCCGCCTTAGCTAACGTGGCGCGCTGCGGGCTGCGCGGCGGCAGGTTCGCCAGGACGGTCAGTTTCTGCGTCAGCGCCTGCATGGCCGCATCGCGTATCAGACGGTTACTGGCCTGGCCGTACCAGGGCATCAGGGCGGCTGAAAGCGGCGCATTGTGGTCCAGCCCGAAGCGCTGGTACCAGGGAGCGCCATTCGCCTGTTGCGTCTGCAGGCGCCCGATATCGTTACGCAGAGCCTGCAGCGCCATCAGCTGCGGGTCGTTAACCGCGGGATGATTCACCAGCTGCTGCGCCCGCGCCGCCGCGCTGACGATATGGTGGCGGTTAACGGCAAAGGAGACCACGCTGCCCGCCCCCCACAGGGCAATCAGCGTCAGCAGGGTGACGCCCGGCGTTCGCTGCCACGGTATCCCTGCCCGCACGCCCCGCGCCTGAGCGCAGTCCGCCGTCACGCCCTGCCAGACCGCCGGAGCGGACCAGCGGTGTTCATGGCCCGCGGCACTATCCTCAGGGGCCAGCGACGGGCCGAACATCAGGCCGCGCAGCGGAACACGCTTCAGGTGCTCCGTCAGCCACGGCGTCAGCAGCGTTTTCCAGTGGGATATTCCCTGTTTCTCCAGCTGCCGGCCGAAACGTAACAGGAAATCGTGCGACGGCCCGGCGCACAGCTGCTGCATTCCCCTTTCGCGCAGGGATGGCAGGATAGCGCGGAGCTGGCGTTCCACCCCCGCTGGCGTGGCGCGGGCCGGGAAAAGCGCCCCTACCGTCTGGGTGACGCGCGCATCCTGCGACCAGTCGCTGTCAGTCACCTGCCACAGGTACACCGGCGGCTGCCAGCGCAGCGCCTCCCCGACCTGCTCCAGGGCGCGAAGATGGTTATCCAGCGTACCGGCGGTGGTCTGTCTCTCATCCAGCGCCAGCACGATGCCGTCCAACGGACGGCTGCGGCGCAGCTTACGCAGGGCGGTCAGGTGCCCGGTGTCCGGCGCCGATGACAGGCTGCCGCCATAAATCAGCACCGTGCGGCGGCCTTCGAGCCACTGTTTTTCCGCCAGACCGGGGGCGATGGCGGCGATGTGTTCGGGTTCGCCACAGACCAGCAGCAGGCGGACCTGACTGCGCCAGAAAAGGTTGTAGCGACGGCGGAGGTGCTTTTTTAGCGAAGAAAGGGAGATATCTCGTTCCTGTGTACCAGCCCCCTCGCCTGCCGGGCGACTGCACTGCGGAGTCACCGGGGTGTCGTTTTTTTGGAAAGGGATAAGAAAAAAAATCAGCACGCTCAACAGACTGGTCAGAAAAACCGCACCCAACAGAGAAATCCAGAATACGCGTTCACCCGTCCATTCAAAAAAAAGATGAGTTGTCTGGGCCAGAATAAACAACAGCGCCAACAAAACAACCAGGACACAGAGACCCGCTCCCAGGATGTATAAAAACCTTTTCATATTGGATTATTCCTTGCGGGCAAGTCCGGCAGCCTGAATAAAGTGGGGGCGTTGCAGAGCAGTGAGGGCGCGGCGCAGCAGGAAAACAGCACCGGGTAGAGTGACTGCCAGCGACAGTAACATACTGAGCACGCCGTACCAGGAGAACAGCCAGTCCGGAAAAAAACGGGCAACGCCCCCAAAAGCCGCCACGTTGAGCAATACGGCAAGGCAGAGTGAACCCGCCGGATAAGGCAACGGGAGTATGTTCACATCTTCATCACAGATAACCGGCAGATTATTGCCGACGACCATTGCGCCGGCCCGTTTGTCATCCGCCTGTAGCAGCCAGTGGCTTCCCGGACCGTAATTGACCATCTCTGCTGCTGCAGCTACCATCAGCCATCCCGCCAGATGCCCGTAGTCTGCGCTGATTTTCGCAAAATCGATAATGCCACCGGCTGCAATATCAGTATGCAGGGGCAGAGGTAACTCATTAACCACCCGCCCCAGCGCCTGTGTGGACGACGTAGATAACCCGCTGTGCCAGACCAGATGTTTTACACCAGAAGGCTGCTGCGCCATATCGCGCAATTCAGCCAGCTCGCGGGGCAATGCACCAGTATTCAGCGGCATGGCGCGAAATACTCGCACCGCATCGCGCTGTTCTGACGATTTAAGCATCGCTTCAGGCAACAGCAACAACGCACAGGCAAATTCCGCTAAGGCTTCCTCCGGCTGGCGGTAATGCAGCGCCAGTACAAGCAATGGATAACGAGCAGTAGACAGGAATTTATTCCAATTATTAAAAATTGACGAATTGGATAAGGCATGAATATCTGGCATCCATGGCAATTTTTCATCTTCCCAGAGAAGGGAAAAATACTGAATTTCCTGTTTTTTATCAGAAGCAGATGTCTGTATTATCACCGTTAACGGACCTGAAGGATAGGCCTGAGAAAGTATTGTTTTAATCTGGTTTATTAATAAACGACAAAGTTGTTCAAAGCGTGAAATACCAGGAATAAAAGCTTCTTCGGGAAGCAATGTTAATAAAGATGTTTCGTCGCTGCTTTCAGACGCAACACCCGCTAGTCGAGAAAGCAATTGTGGGTCTGCGGTTAATACCACATGCCTGGTCACGCATAAATGCAGGTGTGCTTGACGTTGCCAGGCCAGGTGCATATTTCGTCGCCAGTTATTCCAGTTACGGACGCGGAAAGTCTGTATTTCCCAGCATAACAAATAAAAGGTTATGGTAATTGTAACACCCACCAAAGTATATCCGGTCAGTGGTAGCCAGTAGCCGCTTGCAAGCGTTGGTAAACTACCGGAGGGTGAATGCAGTACCACCCGAACTAACGCGATGAATACACCGGCGAAAGTAATTGATAGGCATACCCAGGGCGACCAGAGTTGCGTATCTGGCCTCGCGGGAACCTCGGGTAATGACCAGCCCATCAACCTATCTCCACATCCGGCAAACTAGCGTAGATCACGGAACCACAGGCGCTCTTACAACCATGCGCCACAATTCCCCTACCGTTTTCCTCATAACTCATATCGCATTCCACTATCGGATTAGAACCGTGTTCCGGACAGGACACCGAATCATTCAGCAGTGCAACATTTTTACCTTCAATTTCAAAAGTAGATGATACAGAGACTACTTTTCCTCCATGCGAGGTAGCATCGCCAAGAACAACTATTTTCTTTCCCATATCAATATCCGTATTCTTTGGTCTTCACACGAAACATTTCTTCCAATGCTGTTTCTGTGCTGATTATTTCTGGCTCAGTAACATTGTTTGGAATTCCGGTTTTTAAATATGTATCCAGTCCCTGAGTCCAGTCTGCTCGACGGCGTAGATCAGTGATAAAAGCCCTATCCCAACCCGATTCACAGTAACCAATGGGTAAATCATAAGCAACGACTCGTGCCATAAAATTTAAATTACTGGGTAAGGTACTATGATCTGTAGGTTGTGCGACATATGAACGTATCCTGCGATCTTTTTCGTCAAACGTCTCCTTACGGGTTACTGGAGTTACGCTACCGTAAGTACCATATTCCGATTGTTTTTTGACACCAATAACGATATCCTGATCGGGATACAAATTAATGAAATTATCGTAAGTATCGTCATTCTTATAACCAGTTTTAGGATCACGCTCTCCCCAACCGTTTTTTTTCTGTGGGCCATGCTCAGCACCAACTCTTGTTTTATCGAAATCACTTAGTTCATTTTCCTTAATTGGCTCAGGGACTTCCTCGGCATTAATAAATACAGTTTGCCAGTGAGGTGGATCTGGGTACACAAAACCACTGCTCTGGTATTCATCTCCTTCATCATCCCAAAAGGGTTTACCATCTGGCAATCGACCAAATGGAGTTTTTGACTCGGGAGCTATACCACAAGGTGTATTTCTGGCAAGCATTCGCTGGAATAAATACCCCTTATGCTGGGTGATAAGTGGATGAGGATTCCCTTTTTCATCATTTGGGAAACCTTGCCACCCTACCGAATGCAGAGGGAGGGAACCCATAACTCTGTCATGTGGATTGAAATAAACATAAGTCCTCCCGTGATTATCTCTTTCCGGGATATTTCTCGTTTCATTTTTGTCAGAAGCTACAAGAGTTATATCGGGCTTCCAGTTTTTATTATCCTGTGATTGACCTACACACAACCCCTCATAGCCTAACGAAGATAAATGTGTTGATTGAAGTGCAACTTTATCAATTATTGCTGACAGAGTACTTTCTCGACCAGATGGAGAAATACATTCTTCAGGAGGCATTGAAAAGGCATTCAATTGACTATTATGAAGGGCATAAGGTGAATTCATTATAAATAGAGTATCAGGTGCTTTATTTGCCAGTGCAGTAGCAGCCATTGAAACCATAGTTCCTTGGCTATGTGAAATTATGGTGACTGTATCCTTAGGATATTTCTCTCGAATAAGATCCAATAAATCAGCTAACCGCTTCGCGGCATGAGCATAATAGTTTCGTGGTGGTGCTGTGGTTAGTAAGCGATCTTTGTCTTCATTACCATATTGAACTTTTGCACCAGGTATATTGGCTAAATCTTCATTGAATCCTTTTTTACTCCAAAGTGAGTGAAGATTATTCGTGCCATTTTGAAAAGGACCGCCGCCCCATATATAAGGACCTTTTTTCAAAATATCATACAATGGGACGCCATCTCGCTTCATCTGATGATAGTCATCACCCTTAATACTTACCAAAGGAATAACAAACTTATCTTCGTCACCTAATGGTGATGAATAGCCCCAATAAAATCGAATTACAGGTGACCGGCCAGTGTCAGTGACTAATTTCCTTTCTACTAATGGAGACATTGGAGTTCTTTTTTCGACGCCTTTCTCATCTAATTCTATCTTGTCATCCCCACTATATATGTTAGCCTTTAACTCAAAATTAGTGCCTTCAAGTCCAAGGCGTTTATTCAATCCTGCACATAATGCAGACTCTGCTTTTTGATACCATTCACCTGTGGAGTTAACACCATGGACAAGTATTATAAGCCCAGGCAGATGAGGTGGCACATCGCAAGCTCCACGAACCTGAACATTCTTATGCGATGGAAAAGAACACCAAGAAGGATGGCCATTATCATCATATTTAATCTCTAACTCTCTAACTGGCTCAGTCTTATGTACCATACTACCTCCTGTTTTGAAAACATAGCATTATCGTATGAGACCAAATTCAGTAAATTGCAGAGCATACAAAGCAACAAACGCCACACAGATACAGCCAAACCAAATCAGCAATATGATACGCAAACCATGAACTCTCTTACAACAAAGCCATGTAACTAATGTAAGCAAACTTCCTGCGATTAGCGCATAAATTATTAACAAAGAATAAATCATCAGTAACATTTCGCTCTCCCACAAATAAAGACTGAGATCTTACCTACCTTTAATAAGAGTGATAGTCATATCATCAATGACATCCGAGGCATTTAATGATGTAGAACCATTTAAATCTGTCACCCCTGAAACAATCCTTCCATCCGGCATGGTTATTGAATATGCCTTATTGGCTAAAGGTTCTTTGGTCAGAGAATTTCGAATGACAAACTTCTCATCAAAACTTCCCGACTCAAACGACTTTATTACTCCCTGCATACTACCCGAACCTGCTTTCTTAATACCGGTGTTTTTTATCAGCAACTTTCCAGGACCGCCAATTTCAACATTCCCACCTTTGATTTTGATATATCCGCCCCCGCATATCAGCGTCAGTTCATCCTGTGCTGTTATTACCAGCTTCTTGCCACTCGAAATATGCGTGTCCTGCGTTGACCAAGTGGTGATATGTCCGCCCTGCGCCTGAATATCAATATCTCCCCGCGACGCAAACCACTTCGCCCCATTCTGACTCCAGAGACTGAGTTGTTTACCCGCCGCCAGTGTGAAGTCCTTCTGCGCCCCCATATCCAGCTGCTGACCTGCAATCAGCGTCAGATTCTCCTGCGCCGACAGCAGCATATCGTCACCGCTTGCCAGCGCCACACCCTGCGGGGCCGTTCCCAGCAGTACTTCCTTCTGAAGCTGGTCTATCTTCTGTTGCAGCAACGTCTGCTGACGTCCAACATCCGCAGCCAGCGCCTGTGCCTGCTGTGCGCTGGCAGCCAGTGACTGCATTTCCACTAGTGCCGCTGAAAGCCGCGACAGCGCCGGTTCCATCGCCAGTTGCTGCCCCTGCGCCTTCGATTGTGCATCAGCAGTAATGAATATTCCCTTCCCGGCCCGTATCGCTCCATAGCTGTCCGTCCGCAGCTCAAACCCCTCGCCGCGTGGCTGTTTTTCGCTGTCCACCAGATGCCCCAGGTTCAGCTGGCTCTTGCCGCCGTACTCCGTGCTGACCTTGATGTGCTCTTTGCCACGCGCGTCGTCGAGGCGGATTTTGTTGTTCGCCGGGGTCCGCAGGACGTTGCGCTTATAGTTCCGGATGGTGACAGGATCCGGGTGCACCGAGTCGTGCAGGACACCGGCAATATACGGACGGTCCGGGTCTCCCTGCTCAAAAGCGATGGCCACTTCCGTCCCCGCCAGCAGCGGCAGGTGCAGGCCGTATGTGTCCCCGGCATAGGGGCGCGCCTGACGTACCCACAGACTCTCTTCCCCCGGCTGCCAGTGGTCGCGGTCAAACAGCAGGTTGACCTTATAACGGCCGTCGCGGTCGATATGGCCGTAGATATCGTTGGTTTTCGTGCTGGTCACCCGCGCCGGCAGCGTGCCGGCCATGACCGGCCTGTCGCCCGGTTGCGGACGGAAGCCGTAATTTTCCGAGAACGGGATGGCCGTAAACGCCACCTCATAGCTGCGGTCGCGACGGGCGCGGCTGTGGATGCCGGTAATCACCACGCCCTGGCGGAAAACCTCCGTCACCTCAGCGCCTCCGGTGACCTTCAGCTCCCGGCCCGGCGCCAGCGCCGCGCTGCTGGTCCTGCCGCTCAGCCGGGTCTGGTCGTTCAGGTAGCGCTCGTGGCGCAGACGGGCATAAAACGCCCCGCTCTCCGGCTCCGGGTTGCGCTGGCCGTCACTGCCCGGCGCCAGGTAGTTATCCGCCCAGTGATACGCCTCACCGTAGGTGGTGACGTCGCCGGACGTCACGTCCGCGCTCTGGCTCATCTCCTCCGGCGCGTTGCGGTAGTTGTAGTCCCGGGTGAACACCGACTGCTGCACCACGTTATGCTGGCTTTTCAGCGCCCACACCGACTCGGTACCGCCGTCGTGCTGGCCGGAGGGCGGCACCGACGGCAGAATCAGCCCCTGCTCGTAGTGCCGCTGGTCATCGTAAAACTCCACCACGTCAATGTTCAGCCGGGTGTCGGCGGTGAAGCGGAACCAGATACCGACCTCGCCCAGCAGGCGGGTGATAAAGCGCAGGTCGTCCTCGCCGTACTGCATCACCTGCTCGCGACGCGGATACGCCTGTGCCAGGGTGAAAACAAAGTCCTCCCCGCGCATGGCGTGGCGGGTACGCAGGATATGCTCCACGATATCCGGCACCGACATATCCTGGTAAATCCGGTTCTGGTGGCTCCGGGAGAGCAGCGCCAGACGAGGCTGCAGGGTCAGGGAATAGTGCGTTTCGTCGCGGGAAGCGGAAAGGCGCTCAAACGCCGTCACCACGCCCTGAATCGTGCGCACCGGCTGCTGAATGTTAATCCCGAAACCCTGGTCCGCCGGCGCCTGCAGGGTGAAGGTCGCGTCCTGCATCAGCATCTGCTGCGGCGTGATGGTTTTGTCGGCGCTGGTGAACTCAATCACGTATCTGAACGGTTCGCTCAGGGCCTCCTCACCTTCAAAGCTCAGCACGTCCAGAAGAGCGCTGCAGCCGCGCACCGTTAACAGATGGTGGCTGTGGCTGAACAACAGGGATTTTATCTCGCTCATACACCCGCCCCTGCGCCAAACTCCATCACAATCCCCCCCTCTTCATCACGGCCCAGTATCAGGTGCTGCGGCTTCTGCCCCGCCGCCTGATGGCTTAACAGCTGCAGGCTCAACGCCGGCAATATCTGCTGATTGAGCAGGCTGTCCACGTTGCGCGCCCCGGTATCCGGCAGCAGGCAGGCATCCGTCAGAGCGTCGTACAGGCTGTCGCTGATGGTAGTGGTCATGCAGTAGTGGCGACTGAGGCGTTTGCTCACCTGGCTGAGCTTCATACCGACAATCGTGCGCATCGCGTCCCGCGTGAGCGGGCGGTAGATCACCGTCTGGAAGCGCGCCAGCAGCGCGGGCTGGAAGTGGTCGCGCAGCAGCGGACGCAGCAGTTCATGCAGGTCGGACTCCGTGGCCTCCGGCCGTTCGCCCAGCATCTGCATGATGTGGTCGCTGCCGAGGTTAGAGGTCATCAGAATAACCGTGTTGCGAAAGTCGATCTCCCGCCCCTCGCCGTCGCGCATAAAACCCCGGTCAAACACCTGGTAGAACAGGTTCATCACGTCCCGATGGGCCTTCTCCACTTCGTCCAGCAGCACCACGCTGTACGGACGCTTTCTGACCGCTTCGGTGAGGATACCGCCCTGGCCGTAGCCGACGTACCCCGGCGGGGAGCCCTTGAGCTGGCTGACGGTATGCGGCTCCTGGTATTCGGAGAGGTTGATAGTGATTAAGGATTTCTCACCGCCGAACAGCGCGTCAGCAAGGGCAAGCGCGGTTTCAGTCTTGCCGGTGCCGCTCGGCCCGGTCAGCAGGAACACGCCCTGCGGGCCGTTCTCCGACGTCAGCCCGGTTTTGCTGGCACGGAGACGCTGCGCGATGGCGTTCAGCGCCGCGTCCTGGCCCACCACGCGTCTACCGAGCTGCTGTTCCAGGCTCAGCAGCTCCGTCTGCTCATCCTTCATCAGAGACGAGAGCGGCACGCCGGTCCAGTCGGCGATGACCGTGGCAACGGTGCGCGCGTCCACGTCCAGACCCAGCAGCGGGTTCCCCTGCTGCACGGCACTAAGCTGGTTTTGCAGGTCCGCGATTTCCGCCTGGCGGGAGATATCGGCGCGGCAGGCGAGCAGGTTTTCCGTGAGCTTCAGCTCCTGGCCGTACTGCGTTTCCAGCTCATCGAGCTGCAGGATAATACGGACTTCGTCCTGTTCGATGGCCGCCAGGCGTTCGCCGTGGGTGTGGTTGCCCGCCGCGATATCTTCCAGCAGCGCCTGCTTTTCCATCGCCAGGGCGGTGAGCTGCGCCTTCAGTCGGGTCAGCGGCGCCGGCACCGTATCCAGGCTCATGCGGATGCGGGCGGAGGCGGTGTCGAGTAAATCCACCGCCTTGTCCGGCAGCTGGCGTCCGGTCAGATAGCGTCTGGAGAGGATGACGGCGGCGCGCACCGCCTCATCGGTGATGTGCACCCCGTGATGCTCCGCGTAGCGGGACTTCAGGCCCCTGAGCATCAGGCAGGCGGTGTCGTCGTCCGGCTCATCGACTTTGATCATCTGGAAGCGCCGCTCCAGCGCCGCATCGCGCTCAAAATACTGTTTGTACTCGCTCCAGGTTGTGGCGGCGATAGTTCTGAGTTCGCCCCGGGCAAGGGCCGGTTTCAGCAGGTTAGCCGCATCGGCGCCGCCCGCCTGGTTACCCGCGCCGATAAGGGTGTGGGCCTCATCAATAAACAGAAGCACAGGCAGCGGCGACTGCTGCACCGCGTCGATAATGTTTTTCAGCCGCTGCTCGAATTCTCCCTTCACCCCCGCTCCGGCCTGCAGCAGGCCGAGGTCAAGGGTGCGCACGCTTACCGGTTTCAGCGCATCCGGGACGTTGCCCTCGGCGATTCTGATCGCCAGACCTTCCACCAGCGCGGTCTTGCCGACACCCGGCTCGCCCACCAGTATCGGGTTGTTCTTGCGGCGTCGGGAAAGAATGTCCACCATCTGGCGGATTTCATTATCACGGCCGAACACCGGGTCGATTTTGCCGTCCCGGGCGCGGGCGGTCACGTCGAGGGTGAACTTATCCAGCGCATTCTGCAGAGCCGGATTCAGATCCCCTTCTTTTACGCCCGCATTAACCGGACGGCCGACAAACGCCACCTCGTCGCCCTGCGCCAGCTCTGCTTCCTGCTGCACCTCCGGGCGTTCCTCGGACTGCGCGTCCAGCAGCGGACGCAGGCGCGCCAGCTGGCTCTGCGCCAGGGTCAGCAGCGGCCACAGGCCGTCGCAGCGCACCAGACTCTGTTTATCCACCAGCGCCATCAGCAGGTGGATACTACGGATATGCTCCTCCCCGGCCAGCGAAGCGCTCAGCCAGGCCTCCTGCATCAGAGTCTGAATAGCGTCTGAAAGCTGCGGGCGGCCGCGCACCGAACGGGGGAGCTTATCCATAAAGGTCAGCAAATCCTGCCATATCGCGTCCATATCCCATTCGTAGCGCCGCGCCAGCACCGTCAGGTCGCCCTCGCCCTGCTCCAGCAGTTTCAGCAGCCAGTGCTCGGGCAGGATTTCCGCGTGCGCCCGGGTCTGGCACAGGGTGGCAGCGCCTTCCATCGCACGGGCGCAGTAAGGGTTAAGTCGGCGTAACAAAATGGCGGGATTTTCCATGAGCTTTTCTCTTTATCAGTTCCGGACACGCTACCGCCCGTCGCTGTTCCCTGTTATTCAGGAACCCAAAGCGCATCAGGTCAGGCAGGCAGATTGTTTTTTTTGCTGAGCGCCCGTCAGTTCAGGCGCTCAGCAAAAACGGGCAGCGGAAACTGCCCATCAGGGGATGACTCTAAATAGTTCGCGCTGTAGCAAGACGACAAGCGAACGCAGCCAACGCCGCTACAGCGTGAAATATGGCGAGTCATCAGGCGGTGGCGCGTTCGTTCCAGCTGTCGGAATGAATGATGTTGCCGTCCTTGTAGGTCCAGGTGATTTTTTCGTAACGCAGCTCAATCTGCTCGAGGTGGTTATGCTTCTCGTAGGACGGGTCCTTGACGTCGTGCATCAGCGGGTTGACCTTCACCACCTTCACGTTCTCAAGCTTCGTGTTGAAGTACTCCACTTCCTGACCGGCGTCGTTGATTTTGTACCAGCGGAACTCCGCCGACTTCAGCGTCTGGCCGGTTGTTACCGCCTTGTACAGGTACGGGCTGGAGGCGTCGATTTCCTTAGTGAACAGGAACGGCGTGTGGATTCGCGTGCCGGTCAGCTTCCCGGTGTTGTTGTCGGTCGGGATGTACAGGTTATGCTCCTGCGCCACCACCTCGATGCTGCCCTCACGGTCCTTCACGTCCACGGAACCTTTGATGTCCGCGCCGCCGTCGTCCTTCAGCCACAGATAGACTGGAATTGCCATATTACTTCTCCATTTATACACGTCGTCCTTCAGGCTGCCTCTTTGTTGGCTGCCTTCATTTGCCCCGGTCACATAGTGAACTATGCTCCCGGGGACGCATTCAGTTGCCGCCGCGAGGCAGCCCGAATGACTGTGTGTATCATTTTAAAAAGCGCCATCATCCTGCGATGGCGCGGGGGTCATGCCCGGTGGCTGGCAGGCATTCGCCTGCGGCACCAGACTGATTTCGACACGGCGGTTAAGCGCCCGGCCTTCGGCCGTGTCGTTGGGGGCAACGGGTCGGCTCTCGCCGTAGCCCTGCACCGCAAAACAGCTCTCCGGCACGTCGCCGGTGTCGCGCATCCAGTCGCGCACCGATTCGGCACGCTTAAGCGAAAGTATCTGGTTGGATTTATCGTCGCCGGTGCTGTCGGTATGGCCCGCCACCACAATCAGCCAGCCGGGCTTCGCTTTGATGCCCACCAGTGAGTTCACCAGCAGCTTTGTCGAGCCGGGCTTCAGCGCCCACCTGCCGGTGTCGAACAGCGACATGCTGTCGAGGCGGATGATTTTCGGCGCGGTTTTCTCGGCAGGCTTCAGTGGCGGAGGCGCCGGGACATAGGAACGAATGGCGTCCAGCACCGGCATGCGCAAATGCTCCCCGTGATACAGGCCGAGCCCCATTTCCAGCGGTTCACCGTGGCGCGCCCACCGATCCAGCTGCAGCGCATCCCCGCGCAGGATCTGCACGGCGCGGGCTTTCGGGGCGTAGTCATCCATCGCAATCTGCGCGTAATGCTGAATATCGAACCCCACCCGCTGCAGCAGCTGGCGGTTGTTCCACGCGCTGGCGCACAGTGCGATGATGGCGGCAAGGGTGAACAGGCAGAATGCCCGCCGTAAAGTTCTGCTGAGCGGCGTCACGCCGGCGCCCAGTGGCAACAGCGGCAGAATAAAATTCGGCAGCGTGACATCCGCTGATGAGGGGTTGGGCTGCCAGCCGGGCAGCGAATTCAGGGCAGTATGTTGAGACAACCAGCGCTGCCACAGGCTATCAGCCAGAACCGGCGCCCCCGAAGGCGTCATGTGATATACCACCATCGCCGGGTCCGCCGGAGGCATATCGTCCGACGCCGCCGTCAGCGCGGCCATCATTGTTTGTTCAGTCAGGCGAACCAGCGTATTCATCCTCACCTGCGCAGCCAGGCGGTCCGTCCCGTCCTTTTGCGCCAGCCATGTCCCGGTGCTGCACGGCACATCGTCCGCCAGCCATACCTGCATGGCCTCCCCGGCCTGCGCTGTCTGCCACAGCGGTTGTGGAACAGACGCCCCCGCCACCTTACTGTTCAACAGTAAAGGCACCGCCCGGCGGCAATCGCTCCGCACCTGGCTCAGCTGCCAGCGCAGCTCATAAAGCCCGGCCGCCAGCGCCGCCTCATCACGATGCAGCTGCGGACAGACGCTGACCATCACCGCCAGCTGCGATACGAGGTCCGGGCGTTTCCACAGAAGAATACGTACCGTCTGCTGCAGTTCAGCCGTCGGGACGTTTAACCAGCAGCCCCGTGCCGTGCGGTAAATTGGCCCGCTCTCCGGCCACCCGGCGATATCGCCGCAGACCAGCACCACCGGCAGGCGATACGGCGCGTCCGGTATCTCATCCAGCCAGGCGTTATCTACCAGCGGATCTTCCCGCCTGCGCCCGGCGAAAATCAGCCCGGCGATAACGGCGGCCAGTATCAGCGCAGCGGCCAGAATCCGCCCGCCGGAGGCCAGCGGCAGAAACAGCAGGCAGAGCAGCAGCGCCAGGATCCCGCCCCAGAGCCATAACAGGCGCAAATAGCGCACGTTCATTTCCCGGCCCCCGGCAGCAGGGTTGCAATCAGGGAATCAAGCCAGTGGTTCAGACCCCACCACAGCGCGGCGATCGCTACCAGCGACAGCCCGATGCAAACCGGCCAGCGACGTAACCCGTCCGCCAGGCCGCTGCGCCCGGAGATACCCGCCAGTACGGGACGGCTCTGGTCCGTTTCAAACGGCGGCACGCGCTCGGTCAGTACCCGAACAAGCTGGTCACGAGCCGGCTCATTCAGGGCATAACACCCTTTAAAGCCGAGCATCAGCACCCGGTGGAAACAGGTCAGCACCGCCATATCCGGCGCGGGCTCGCGCAGAACCTGACGCATCCGTTCATACAACGCGTCTCCGGCGTCCAGAGCACCAAAGTATTTCGCCTGCAGCGGACGGTCATACCAGACGATGCAGGCATCATCCTCGCCTTCGCGTCCTTTGGCGGTCTCATCCAGCAGCGCACACCAGGCGTAGAGAATATGCCGACGGCTCGCCTCGCTGACGTCCGCAGCCTCAAGCTTCGCCATCACCTGTTCAATATGATCTACACAATGTCGCCACAGGCGGTCGCCCTCCCCGTCGGCCAGTCTTGCGCCGAACCGCAGTTCCGTCACCGTCAGCCACGCGTCCGCCATCAGGGCGTCGATATTTATGTCCTGTTTCATGAGCGCAGCACCGCAAACAGTTCAAGTTCCGGATCGCCCAGCAGACCGGGGACGTAAAAGACACAACTGCCTTCCAGCAGCATCGCCCGCGCCGCCGGATGGGTCATATCAAGGGTGAAATACTGGTTTTCCAGGCGCAGCGGGATAGCCGCAGGGACGTGGCTCATCGCGCGCAAAGGAATGCCGGGCTGCGAACCGTTGACCACCCTGTCGACTTCATCCGGGCTACCCGCTTTGCACTGAAGCGGAAACTGCTCCAGCAGTTGCGCTACCGGCAGCGGCGAGCGTACCGAGAGATAAAAATCCGCCTCTTCACGCAGTCTCGGATCGTGGAGACGGGCGTGCCAGCGCTTGCGCCGTTCATCGCGGACCATGTCAATCGCCACGACCCGCGACGGCAGGCTGGCTTCCAGCAGCACACCCAGCAGGTCAAACAACGGCGGGAAGACCGCCGTTAGCTGCTCATGACGATAGGCCGGAATATCGGCGGTGGTGTGATCAAGAGAAAACGTCAGCAGGCTGCCTGCAAGACCGGCCAGCGCCTGATAAAGCCGCTCCGGGTGTACCTGCGGATAGCGCACCAAATGGCTGAGCACCGGCTCAGCGCTGTTGAGCGCATTCAGCAGCCAGAACAGCGACACGTCCGCCACCGCGAAGTCGGCCATCCGTTCGTTGCTCTCCCGGCGCATAGACATCAGGCGCTGCAGGCGCGCGCGTAGCTGACCCGTCAGATATTCGGTCTGCTCCGTTAGCCAGCGGCTGGCCTGCACGTTCAGCAGCGGCGGGATAAACGACGCGTCCTGCGACCAGTCTCCCTGGCTGTCGCGCTTAAGACGGGCCACGGCGACGGTCTGGTAATTGCCGTTGTCGTTATCGTCTGTACGCAGCGTCAGCTCCGGCTGCATTACCGCAATCTGGCGGCTGTCATCCCCATAGCGGTTACGCACCTCCCGCCAGGCCAGACGCCAGCGCACAGGACGCTCCGCTTTCTGCTCCGGTTGCAGGCAGTTGCCGCCGTTTTCATACTCATGGGGCAGCGCCAAAACCACCGTCAGTTCGTGGCTTTCTGTTTCCGGTAAGGTCATCACGGGCGGCAACGCATCGGCGTTATCGCTATCAGTGAGCGTTCCGTCAGCGAAACGCACGCACAGGTGGTCGGCCTTCAGCTTCCCCTGTTTCAGCAGCGCGGCGTCAAAAGCCGTCCGCGCAACCCCCCAGGGATGTATTGCTCCCAGTCGGGCGACACACTCGGTGTGCCAGGCCGCTTGCGCGGCCTCCTGCTGAAAATGTTGAGGGGAAACCATCTGGCCCCGCCCCCACAGCGGTCGTACTGTTTTCATCCCTGCCCCCGCCTTACGCTTTCGCTTTCGGCATCTGGCTGACCAGAGACAGGTTCACGTCCATCCCTTCCACCTGGAAGTGCGGCACCGCGTACAGCTTCACCCGGAAGAAGCCCGGATTGTCCTCGATATCTTCCACCACCACCTTCGCGTCGCGCAGCGGGTGTGAGGCCTGCAGCTCGTCGCCCGGGTCGGTCATCTCCGTCACCAGACCGCGCACCCAGGTGTTGAGCTCCAGCTCCAGCAGGCGGCGATCCTTGGTGGTGCCGATGTTTTCACGCTGAACGAGCTTCAGGTAGTGCGCAATGCGCGACAGCAGGAAGATATACGGCAGGCGCGCGTTGATGCGGCTGTTGGCGGTGGCGTCGGCGGTGTCGTACAGCGCCGGCTTCTGGGCCGAGTTGGCCGAGAAGAAGCAGGCGTAGTCACGGTTTTTGTAGTACGACAGCGGGATAAAGCCGAAGCTGGCGAACTCAAACTCGCGGGTTTCCGGGATCATCACCTCCGACGGGATCTTCACCTGGTTGCCGGTGCCCAGATCGTAGAGGTGGATCGGCAGATCTTTCACCGCGCCGCCCGCCTGCGGGCCACGGATCTGCACGCACCAGCCATTATTAATAAAGCTTTTCACCATGTTGGACGCGAAAGAGAACGAGGCGCTGGTCCACAGGTATTTCTCGTGGTCCGGGCCTTTCACCTGCTCGACGTAGTTGAAGCTGCGCACCGGCACGGTGTCCGGACCATACGGCAGGCGGCCCAGCACGCGCGGCATCACCAGGCCGATATAGCGCGCGTCGTCGGTGTCGCGAAAGGATTTCCATTTGATGTACTCGGCGCGGTCGAAGTAGTTGCCGATATCCTTGATGGCGGCAACCTCTTCCATGGACTCTTTCAGAAAGAAGGCCGGGCCGACGGCGCCGATAAACGGCATATGCGCCGCGGCGGAGACGCCGGAGATGTTGCGCAGCAGCGCCACGTCCTGCGGGCTGGCGTCGAACTCATACGCGGAGATCACCGAGCCAATCGGCTCGCCGCCCGGGGTGTCGTACTCGGCGGTGTAGGTGTGCCAGTAGAGACCGCTCTGAATCAGCTCCGGCGCGTCTTCGAAGTCCTGGCGCAGATCGTCTTTGGAGACATCCAGAATTTCGGTTTTGACGTTCTGGCGGTAGTCGGTGCTGTCCACCAGCTGCTTCAGGCCGCGCCACAGGGATTCCACCTTCTGGAACTCAGGATGGTGCATCACCGCGTCCAGCTGGCGGCTGATTTGATAGTCCAGTTCAGCGATATGGTGGTCAATCAGGGTCTTGTCGAGCTTCTCCACGGTCTTTCCGGACTGACGGATGCAGTCCATAAACACCTGCATCGCCGCCGTCAGTCGTTCGCCCGCCGGGGCGTCGGACAGCGCGGCATCATCCAGAAAGTCGTTAATATCGCCCAGGCGGGAAGCCGGGGTCAGGTTGATTTTGTCAAACAGGGAGGCGTAAACGCTCTCTTTTTCCAGTACAGCGGTCTGCCCCTGCGCGGGGGCGGTTTCAGTATTTACAGACATCAGCATATTCCCGGTTAATCCATTAAATAACGCACGCCGTTTATTTCGGGGCCAGCGCGCTCATTTCGTCGCGTAATTCCTGCGTCAGTGCCGGGTCTTTCAGGATTTTCTCAAGCTCTTTTCTGAAAGTGGCGTTATCAAGGAGGTTGGATTTGAGGTCGCGTAATAAATTCCGCATCGCCAGCATGGCGCGGAGCTGGGGGATCTGGCGGGCCACCTGCTCCGGTTCGAAATCTTTCATATCGGCGAAGCGGAGCTGAATATTTTCTTCGGCGCTATCGCCGGCCAGCGTGTTCTGTACCGTGAGGCTGATTTCCGGGCTGAATTCCGAAAGTACGCTGTTGAAGTTATTTTTATTGACGTTGATTTTTGCTCTTTCCGATAATGGCCGGTCTTCTTTGCCATTACTGAAATCACCGATGGTGAGGAGTTTCAGCGGCAGCTCGACTTTCTTCTGCGCGCCTCCTGTGTGCAGAGCCAGCTTTAAATTAATGCGTGCCTTGGGCACCTCATTCTGGAACGTATCAGCCATAGCAGTCCCTTCCCGTGAGGAATAATGTGTTAAAGATAACGGTGTGTGAAGACCCGGATATAGTAGAGCAAAGCGCCAAAAAATATCAACCTGCCGGTTGCAAAGTCCATTATAAGACTTTCCTCAGGCATCTTAAGGCAAATGTAAAAATGAAACGCATGAGACAAACAAAGCTGGTATGTAATAACAACTCTTTTCTTACAATAAAGGCAGGATGTATACCTGACAGAGGAATATGAATTAAATTCATATCTGAATACACAGAGTTGATTGATGCAAATCAATATGTAACGCAAATACTGGTCATTCCGAATACTGAAAAGCGCGCGAGCAGGGGCGTAAGAAATAAATTATTTTTTATTCTTCACAGGACATGAAAAACCCAGCTCTGGGCATGAACATGGTTATAATTAATGGCTGACAGGATTAATATAAAACTTACAAATAATACTTGCCAAATATCCGGTATCGATGGTTAAACCGGACAACGTATAGAGTCGCGCTGAGCGTAAAAGAAATAGCGGCATTTCATTCAGCAGATATATTAAAACAGAGCTTACAATAATACCTCTCGCTCATTAATTCCTGCCTGGCGCCGGGTAAAGCGGGTTTACCGCTTAAAGGCCCGGCCGGCAGAGATTGCCAGCGCCCGTTCGAAAGCGACGCGTCCTGTTCCCGCCAGCCAGGACTCAATGGATTGCAGCGGCGGAGTCATTTGCCGCATCGCCGCCAGATCGGCACGTCCCACCAGCCGTCCGTCATCCACAGGTTCGCATTCCCTCTCCCGCCAGGCTATATCTTAGACACCTTTCTTCATACAGGAGTGAATAAGATGGGCAAAAAGATTCTGATGCTGGTGGGCGATTACGCCGAAGATTACGAAACTATGGTGCCGTTTCAGGCATTACAAATGATCGGTCATCAGGTTGATGCGGTCTGTCCAGATAAAACAAAAGGCGACTTCATTATGACCGCGATCCATGATTTTGACGGCGCCCAGACCTACAGCGAGAAACCCGGGCACCGCTTTGTTCTCAACGCCGATTTTACAACGGTGAAAGAACAGGATTACGACGCACTATTAATCCCCGGCGGCCGGGCGCCAGAATATCTGCGCCTGAATGCGGAAGTGCTTAAACTGGTGCAGGCATTTGACGCAGCGCGTAAACCTATTGCTGCCGTTTGCCACGGCCCCCAGCTGTTGGCTGCTGCGGGGGTATTAAAAGGCCGTACCTGCAGCGCCTATCCGGCCTGCGCGCCGGAAGTGCGGCTCAGCGGCGGACATTTTGCCGACATCGGTATCGATCAGGCGCATGTGGATGGCAATCTGGTGACCGCCCCCGCCTGGCCCGCTCATCCGCAATGGCTGGCGAAATTTGCCGAATTGTTGCAGTAGCAAACCTGACAAATATAAAAGGCCGGAACGGATCATCGGGGACTACCGTCTGAAGGCGATGCTGGCGCTAAAAATCGCGCCAGCATCGGTTTTAATGGCAGTTACAAAAGATTATCGGCAATGCTGTAAGCTCAGCTTTTGGGGTAGACGGTGCAGACTTTCGCCGAAGCAGGGCCAGACGCGATCGCTGCCTGTCTGGTCATTCGATATGACCAGAACAACCGGGAACCACGATATGATAAGTTCGGAAATAACCCCTTTGCTGCTGCAGCCGTTTTCAACCTAAATGGCGTTTAGCCTCCTTACGCACCCGGTGCAGTACATGATGTTTGATCCCACTGTAATCCGGGTGTTCAGACAGATTCTCGATATCACGTTCCCGGCCAAAAGGCAGGGCGATCTCCTCAACAATTTTTCCTGGGTTTGCTGACATAATCAGAATGCGATCGGCGAGGAATAGCGCCTCTTCCACGTCGTGAGTGACAAAAAGCAGAGTGGTGCCGGTATTAAGCCAGGCCTCACGCAACAGTTCCTGCATCATCAGACGGGTTTGCGCATCGAGCGCGCCGAAGGGTTCATCCAGTAACAGCACATCCGGGCCGGGTAGCCAGGCGCGCGCCAACGCTACCCGCTGTTTCATGCCGCCTGAAAGCTGCCAGGGCGAATGGTGCTCAAAGCCTTGTAGGCCAACGAGTCCAAGCCATTCCATCGCACGGGCGTTAATTTCATCTTTGCGATGCTTACCCAGCCGAGGACCAAAGGTGACGTTTTCCAGTACCGATAGCCACGGAAAAAGGTTAGGCTGCTGGAAGATCATTCCGCGATCCGGCCCCGGCTGGCGGACCGGTTTCCCCCCCGCCACCACGCGCCCCCGATCCGGTTTGTTAAACCCGGCGACCAGGTTAAGAATAGTGGACTTACCGCAGCCGGAAGGCCCCAGTAACACCACAAATTCCCCTTTGTGGAGCGACAGGCTGATATCTTCCAGCACCGTGAACGGCTGTGGCTTCGCCGCAAAGGCGAGCGATACGTTTTCCAGCGTGATAGCACTCATTATTCTTTCCCCGCCCAAGGTACAAACAGGCGCTGCAGCCCCAGCAGCAGTAAATCCAGCGCGTAGCCAATGCCACCCAGTAGCAAAATGCCAAGCATGACGATATCGGTGCGTAAATAGGAGCTGGCGTTAATGACCATCCAACCCAGCCCCGAACTGGCAGCGACCATCTCCGCCGCGATAAGCGACGTCCAGCCAATGCCAATCGACAGCCTGACGGTGGTGAACAGTTCCGGTAACGTATCCGGTAACACCACGCGCAGAAAGATCTGTTTGCGTGAAGCACCAAGCGTTTGCGCCACACGAATGCGCGAACGACCAATACGCTCTACCGCAGCAGATGCCCCCACCACCACGCTAAGGAAAGTGGCAATAAAGATGAGAAAGAACTTCGAGGCCTCGCCAATCCCCAGCCAGACGACCGCCAGCGGAATAAGGGCAATTTTGGGCAGCGGGCGCAAAAACTGCACAAACGGATTCAGCACCGCCGCCAGACCTTCCGACAGCCCCATCAATAATCCCAGAGGAATACCGATGATGATTGCCACAGAAAAAGCGCTTAACGCACGTGCCAGGCTGACGGCAACATGCTCCCACAGCGGCACCTGACGATAACCATCCGCCAGCAACTCTTCGGTCGTCAGGCCTATATCCATTAGCGATGGCAGCAGCAGCGGATCAACCCATTGCCGCGAGGCCGCCACCTGCCAGACGATAAAGAAAACAGTGACCGAAACGACGCTGATGGCAATGTGATAACTCAATCTCATTGCGCGGCTACCGCTGCGTCACGGATATAACGGGAGTTAATGGCGCTGTCCCAGCTGGCCGGGATATCACGTTGGCGAATCTCACCGATATCAGCAAGGAAGTGAGAGGTTTTGGTCAGCGCTTTCCCAATCCCGCTGTCGGTGGTTTGCGTACCGTTACCCAACCATTGCGCCGTACCCTGCTGGCTCAGCGTGGGATATTCCAGCCCACCCAACGTATTGACGGCGGTCGTCACCGGCGCGCCCACCTCTTTCGCAACAATGGCCGCCGCGCGCTCCGGGTCTTTCTTAAACTCATCGACTTTTTGCTGATGAACACGCAGGAACGCGCTGACGGTTTGCGGATACTGCTCAGCAAAAGCTTTACGCACAACGTAGTTGTTATAAATCAGGTAACCATCTTTTTGCAGATCTTTGGTTGCGAACACCTGATGCCCGCCAGAAGTCTCCAGTTCCTGAGCAAACGGCGCCCAGACATAGCCCGCGTCGATATCACCGCGTTTCCATGCTGCGACCATTTCCGCCGGACGCAGCGGCAATAACGTTATTTTACTGCGGTCGAGATGGTTAACGCTGATAGCGGCCTCAAGCGCATATTGCGCCGTCGAGTTTGGCGGATAGGCTACGCGTTTACCCTCAATATCTTTAATGCTGGCAATACCGTCTTTACCAATTAAACGCTCGTAGCTGGCAATCACGCCAGAGACGCCGATAATTTCCACCGGCAGTTTTCTGACAATGCCTGCCGTTGCCGGGCTGGATCCAAAATTAGCAATATCAATCGCATTGCTGGCAAAGTAATTTAACGCATCAGCACCGGACGCAAATTGCACCCATTTCACCTTGCTGTTGAGTGCCTTATCCAAAGAACCATCGGCCTTAGCCAGCATCAGCACCTGAGAACCGCCGCTATATGCCACCCGAACTTCCGCTGGCGTTTCGGCAAAGCTGCTATTAACCCACAGGCCACCCGCTGCAAGTAAGACACAGAGACTTTTATTCATTTAATTTATCCTTTAAATAACAACGTTTTTAATGCCATGTCTCGCGTTGCGCCAGCCATAGCCGGGCACACTGCCGGGCGAGCGCTTCTGCGGGATCAATTGACACGGCCAGATGCGGTGAGGTCACCTCAGCCAGCGCAACCGGCACTTCTGTACAGGCCAGCACCAGCCGCTCTGCGCCACGATCGCGCAATGCCTGGGCCTGTAGACTCAGCAGTTCTCCGCCGGTACGCAGTTCGCCGCGTTTTACCGCATAGCATCCCGGCACAAACCACTGCCGCAGTTCTTCTTGCGTTGGCTGTACGCTTTCGATCCCCATCGCGGTAAATCCGTGCTGAAACCAACCGGCATCCAGCGTGCCCTCGGTAGCGATAATCCCGACCCGCCGGGGTTTCTCTTTCCCGTCGAATACCGCCAGCGTGGCATCCACAATATGCAGCAACGGTGCGTCGCTATGCTGCGCCAGCGCCTCATACCAGTGGTGCGCCGTATTACAAGCAATGGCAATATGACTGACGCCCACGCGGTTCAGCTGTTCCACACCGAACAACAACTGCGGCAGCGGGGATGGCCCCGTTCCCGCCAGCGCCCGCTGGCGATCCGCAATTTGCGGCACATTCCATACCACATGGGGAATTTGCTGTTGGTCGCTGCTGGCGGGCGTTGCCCGCAGCAATTTATGCATCAGATCCAGCGTCGCCAGCGGCCCCATGCCGCCAAGAATTCCCAGCAGAAATGGTGTACTCATGATGGCAAAGAATCGGCGATGACCTGACGGTAGCCAAACAGACCTGCGCTTCCCCCCGTATGGATAAACACCACATTCTCATCCCTGCGGAAATGACCTTTACGGATCAGATCAATCAATCCGGCCATGCCTTTTCCGGAATAGACGGGGTCGAGCAGAATCCCCTCGTGCTGCGCCAGCAACTGCAGCGCCTCAAGCATCCCTTCGGTGGGCAAGCCATAGCCTTCGCCGACATAATCACTGTTCGCCACCACCGCCTCACGCGGCAATTCACCCGGTACACCGAGCAGTTCCCGCGTCTGCTGCGCCAGACGCCAGACGTTGTGTTCCTGTTTTTCGCGCGGAGCGCGGACGCTAATCCCGAGGAGAGGAATACCGCTGTGCGTGGCAGTTAAGCCCGTAATCAGGCCAGCCTGTGTACCTGCGCTACCGGTGGCATGAACGATATGATCGATGCGCAGCCGTAGCTGGCTGGACTGCCAAAGCAGTTCTTCCGCGCAGGAGACGTAGCCCAGCGCGCCGATAGCGTTCGAGCCTCCACCGGGGATGACGTAAGGGGTGTGGCCCCTGGCTCGCAGGCTTTCCGCGTGTTGTTCCATTGCCTGCTGCATATCCGTACCGCCGGGAAGATGAGCGATAATTTTGCCCCCGAGCAAACCGTCCAGCAGCACATTGCCGGATTGCTGATACTCATCACCCAGCGTCGTGACGCGTTGTTCGAGAAAAATATGCGTTTCCAGACCCAGTCTGGCTGCCGCCGCGACGGTCTGACGCACATGGTTAGACTGCGTGGCGCCCTGGGTAATGATAATATCCGCCTGTTTTGCCTGGGCATCGCCCAGCAAAAACTCAAGTTTGCGGGTTTTATTGCCGCCAGTGGCGAGGCCTGTGCAATCGTCTCGTTTTATCCAGATATTTGGCCCCTCCAGCAAGCGTGAAAGCTGCGTGAGAGGCTCCAGAGGGGTCGGGAAGTGGCCAAAATGAAGCCGGGGGAAACGCGCCAGATGCATAATAACTCCTGTAAAAAATGACTACGCAGCAAATTAAAATTTGGCCGCGAGGATAAAAGGTTCATACAATATTAAGTATGACTATATTTATTTTCTCACTGATGACTTACCAAGTTTTTCAGCTATGGTTATGAGAAAAAAAGATAAAATAGTGCTTTTATTTATTTTGTTCATCAGCACTAATTAACCGGACATAATACCAACGCTTCGAACAGATAACCCAAAGACGTATTTAACCAGGCAGACAACCTCAGGTATTTAATGCTTCCAGGGCGACAAACGCCTGCCAGCTCACCTCATCGATCCAGATACCCTCTTGCTGACGGCGGGTATACGCGCGCAATTCCGGCTCTCCGGGGATCTGCACATTGCGCCCTTCCTGCCCGCTACGCACCCAGTCCACCTGCGCTAATAGCGCCTGCTGGTAACTCTCCTGCGCCCCCAGTCGCGCAGGATCAAATAAAATCGACAGCATATTGTTGATGATTCCGGCACGTGGCGGAATTTGCTGGCTTTCGGTTTCGCCGCCGGTCAGCGCAGCGCCGAGTAGACTACAAATCAGCGACAATCCTGCGCCTTTATGCCCGCCAAAAGGCAGCAAGGCACCGAACGGTTCCGTCATTAATACCGCAGGGTCGGTGGTGGGTTGTCCGTTCGCATCTACCGCACATCCTTCAGGGATGGCTCGCCCTTCATTCCATGCGATGCGCGCTTTATTGCCTGCTATGGCGCTGGTTGCGAAGTCAAGGATAACCGGGGGCCGGTTCGCGAGCGGTACCCCGACACAAAAAGGATTTGTGCCGAGTCGGGCACCGAGTCCATCGAAAGGCAGTACGACCGACGGCGCTGCCACGTTGGCAAAATGGAGCGAGACCAGTCCGGCGTCCGCCGCCTGTTCCGCCCATGCGCCGATTCGTCCAAGATGGTGGGTATTAGACAATCCGATGATTGCCACCCCAAACTCGCGCGCACGCTCAATACCCACGGCCATGGCCTGTTCGCCCAACGCTTGGCCAAAGCCGTGCCCCCCATCAAAAGAGACGATCGGTCCGGCATCAGACAACATGGTGAGCGTGGCGCCAGGGTTCAAATCCCCTGCCAGAATGGCCCGAATATAGCGCGGTAACAGGGTCACGCCATGAGAGTCGTGGCCTTTTAGTGAGGCTTCGACCAGGTTATCCGCGACCTTTTGAGCGATATCAGGTCCGGTGCCAACCCTTACCAGATGGCGCTGCAAAAGCGAACGTAAGTGATGATCCGAAAATAAAGGCATGATGAGGCTCGCAATGACTGCCCCTACATTGATAAGGGCTATTTAAAAGATGAACCCGACTATACTGAGAATATATTTATGACCTAAACATGAATAATGACTAAGCTTTTCCGCCTGGTAAATAACAAGCCACAAATATCGTTATTCATTTCTCTGATATTCATTTTCATTTAAATCACTTCCTTTCCCGCTCGCCTCTGCCCATGATTTTTGGCTGAGAAACACCTTTCTGGGAAACTGAAATGAATAAAACAAGCAGAATACTCGCCTGTACGCTGGCGCTTTCCGCCCTGGGCGGGATAAGCCAGCCGGCATTAGCGGAAGGAAACATTAGTATCGCGCAGCAATTTGGCATCGGCTATTTAATTCTTGATGTGGTACGTGACCAACAGCTTATCGAAAAAGAGGGTCAGAAAGAGGGGCTGGATATAAAAGTAGAGTGGCGCACCATTTCCGGAGTAACCGGGATGAATGAGGCCCTGCTCTCTGGCGCTCTGGACGTTGCGTCAGCGGGGGTTCCCCCCGTACTCACCCTATGGGATCGCACCAAAGGTAAGCAAAATGTGAAAGCGATTGCCTCGCTGGGGTCGATGCCCAATTATTTGTTGAGTAATAATCCGGCGGTAAAAAGCATTAAAGATCTGTCCGCAAAAGATCGGATCGCCGTACCGGCAGCAGGCGTCGGTTTTCAGTCTCGTACATTACAAATCGAGACCGCGAAATTATATGGTGACGGGGACTTCAAACGCTTCGATAAAATTAGCGTCAGTTTACCGCATCCGGACGCCAGCGCGGCATTAATTGCCGGCGGATCGGAGATTACCACCCACTTCTCAAGCCCGCCCTTCCAGTATCAGGCGCTGGAACATAAAAACGTGCATAAAGTGCTCAGCTCCTATGACGTACTGGGGGGACAGGCAACCTTTAATGTTCTCTATACCACCCAGAAATTCCATGATGAAAACCCCAGAACCTATAAAGCGTTTTATCGCGCGCTCAGCGAAGCCGCAAGTATTATTAACCGTGACAAAAATGCCGCTGCCGAAACTTACATTCGCGTTGAGAAATCGCGGCTGCCTTTACCGCTGGTACAAAAAATTGTTAACGATCCCGAAATAAGCTTTACGGTTTCCCCTGAACGTACTGGCGTATATGCCGAAAAACTCCATGAGCTTGGGATACTGAAAAATAAGGCCGGCTCGTGGAAAGATTATTTTTTTAACGAAGCATGGGAAAACCCCGGCAGCTAAACCGCGATACTGGAGGCTATGATGGTCAATCAGCAAATTGATGGCCCGCTGCTGCAGGTCAGCCATGTCGATATTGAATACCGCACGCGTGAACGCCGGGTACGCGCGACGCACGATGTCAGTTTTGATGTCTGGCCTGGGGACCGCTTTATTCTGCTTGGCCCCTCAGGCTGCGGAAAATCGAGCCTGTTGAAAGCCGCAGGCGGTTTTATTGCCCCGCGCAGCGGTCAAATTTCGCTTGCAGGGACGCCAGTTAGCGCCCCCGCTCCGGACCGCATGATGGTATTCCAGGAGTTCGACCAGTTGCCGCCGTGGAAAACGGTGCTGGAAAACGTCATGTTTCCTCTGCTCGCCAGCCGCAAAGCCAGCCGTTCACAGGCAAAAGAGACGGCGCTGCATTTCCTTCACAAAGTCGGTCTGGCGGAATTTGCTGACGCGATGCCCCATACGCTCTCCGGCGGCATGAAGCAGCGCGTCGCCATCGCCCGTGCGCTGGCGATGAAACCGCGCATCCTGCTGATGGACGAACCCTTCGCCGCCCTGGATGCGCTGACGCGGCGCACGATGCAGGAAGAGTTGCTGACGCTCTGGGAAGAAGAGCGCTTTACGCTGCTTTTCGTCACCCACTCGATTGAAGAGGCGCTGGTCGTAGGCAGCCGTATTGTGGTGCTTTCGCCGCATCCAGGACGCGTCCGGGCAGAGCTTAATTGTCATCAGTTCACGCTTAATGATTTCGGCAGCGAGGCGTTTCAACACGCGGCTCGTCATATTCACCATCTGTTATTCCCGACGACCGGCAACGGTCCGTCTCACTCATCCGGCGAGGAGCCAGCGTATGTCCCAGCCACCGTACATTCGTCCTGAATTCGAACGCGAATTACCGCCGCTACGTAATCTGCCGGTGGAAACGCCGCTACCCTTAAGCCAGCGCCTGTGGAATCAGGCATGGCTGCGTAAGTCTGTGATTGTCGCCCTGGTGCTGGCGCTATGGGAGATCGCCGCGCGAATACAGCAAAACGATCTGATGCTGCCCGGGGTATTTCAGACGCTGCAGGCGTTCAGTGAAGACCTGCGCAATGGCGAACTGCCGGAAAAAATCGTCAATTCACTCAGTACCCTGCTGAAAGGATATCTGGCAGGCAGCGCGCTGGCGCTGATTGCCAGCGCCCTGGCAGTGACCACGCAGTTTGGTCGCGATCTGCTCAGCACATTAACCGCGATGCTCAATCCACTGCCGGCAATTGCGCTGCTGCCGCTGGCTCTGCTGTGGTTTGGTCTGGGAAATGCCAGCCTGATATTTGTACTGATACATTCCGTCATGTGGCCCATCGCTCTGAATACCTGGTCCGGATTTAGCAGCGTGCCGGAAACGCTGCGCATGGCCGGGCGCAACTATGGCCTCCGTGGGCCACGCTATGTGATCACGATTCTTATTCCGGCATCGTTGCCCGCCATCCTTTCCGGTTTGAAAATAGGCTGGGCTTTCGCCTGGCGAACGCTGATTGCCGCCGAACTGGTATTCGGCGCCTCCAGCGGCGAAGGGGGTCTGGGCTGGTATATATTCCAGAATCGCAACGAACTGTTCACCGACCGGGTATTTGCAGGGCTGTTAACGGTCATCGCGATTGGTCTGCTGGTGGAAGGCATCGTATTCGCCAGTCTGGAAAAGATCACAATTAAGCGCTGGGGGATGCAGCGTTAACCCCACATTCATTCAGGCAGCTACTGCGCCCCCCATTAAAACGTCCGCCGGCGCCTTTCAGGCTGGCTCGCCGTGTTGCCGAAGTCGCGGCAACGCGCCTTATCCTTACCACGATATGATAAAAGCCCGCGGGGAAATCAGCGGGCTTGTGGGATTGTCGTCATGGTCCATCCCTGGCGTGCTTGACACCGCTACCGCGAAGCAAACCTTGCAACATGCTCTGCGAGAAAATCAATTTCCTGCGGCGTATTATAAAAAGCCAGCGAAGGCCGGACGGTACTCTCATAACCAAAATGGCGCAGGATCGGTTGCGCGCAGTGATGTCCGGATCGCACGGCAATGCCGACCTGACTGAGATAGCGCCCCACGGCTGCATTTTCATGACCCGCCAGCACGAAAGATAAGACGCTGGTTTTGTTCGCCGCGGTGCCGACCAGCGTCAGGCCCGGAATAGCCGACAGCTTCTCGATGCCATACTCCAGTAAGGCGTGCTCGTACTGCGCAATGTTCTCTATCCCCAGCGAGGTGACATAATCGATAGCCGCCCCCAGCCCGACGGCATCAGCAATATTGCCCGTCCCCGCCTCAAACTTATTCGGCGAGGGCTGATAGCGCGTCAGTTCGAAGGTCACGTCGGCAATCATGTTCCCGCCGCCCTGATAAGGGCGCGCCTCTTCCAGCACCTCCTGCTTGCCATAGACCACGCCGATCCCGGTCGGTCCAAAAATTTTATGCCCGGAGAAGACGAAGAAATCGGCATCCAGCGCCGTCACGTTGGTCGGGATATGCGAAATAGACTGCGCGCCGTCGATGGCAATGCGCACCCCAAAACGATGGGCGATCTGCACCAGCTCCTGAACCGGCGTGACGGTACCCAGCGCGTTAGAAACGTGGGTCGCGGAGACAAAGCGGGTTTTATCGTTGAACAACCGGATATATTCCTCAACGATCAGCTGACCGTGCTCATCAACCGGCGCAACGCGGATCGTCGCGCCCGTTTCCTGGGCAATAAGCTGCCACGGCACAATATTGGCGTGATGCTCAAGCAACGTCAGGATAATTTCATCCCCCGGTCGTAATAGCGGCTTCACGTAGCTGTGCGCTATCAGATTGAGCCCTTCCGTGGTACCGCGCACGAAGATGATATTTTCCGGGCCGCGGGCGCCGATAAAGCGCGACACTTTCTCACGCGCGGCTTCATAAGCATCGGTGGAACGAGCGGCAAGCGTATGCGCCGCCCGATGAACGTTCGAATTCTCATGTAAATAATAGTGGCTGATACGATCGATAACCTGCTTCGGGCGCTGGGTCGTCGCGGCATTATCCAGCCACACCAGCGGATGTCCGTCCACCTGTTCGCTAAGGATCGGGAAATCAGCGCGGATGCGTTCCACCGGGATCTGTCCAACCCGCGCCGGCGGCGCCGTTTTTACGCTGGAAGGGGGTAACGGCGCGAATCCGCGAGGCGCGATATCCGCCCTGCTCTCCTGGCCCAATGGCAGCACCCGCGGCGCGTAAGCGGCTTCGGTCGCACGCGGGCGTGCGGGCGCGTCGTCAGGCAGCCCCTGCAGATCGCGCGCGTCGGGCAGACCATAATCACGCGCGGAGGGCGCGTCGCCCGCCCATCCGCCGGGCGCATAGGGAAGCGTGAATAAATTACTCGTAGTCATAATATTCACCCACTTCAACATCCTCCAGCACGGCAATGGCGTCATCGGCCAGGATCGCAGCGGAGCAATAAAGTGAGAGTAAATAGGAAGCCACGCCGTTATCGTCGATCCCCCGGAAGCGCACCGACAAACCGCGAGACTGTTCGTTTGGCAGCCCTTCCTGATAAAGTCCCAGCACGCCGCGTTTGCTTTCACCGGAACGAATCAACAGGATATTGGTTTTTCCGCCCTGGCCTTTCGGGTTTTTCAGACCATCGACAAACAGCTTGTCGGAAGGGATCAGCGGAATACCGCGCCACAGGATAAACGTGCCCCCATGCAAATTCACGGTGACCGGCGGCACGCCGCGTCGCGTGGCCTCACGCTGAAATGCGGCAATCGCGCGCGGATGGGCCAGAAAGAAGGAGGGCTCCTTCCAGACTTTGGACAACAGCTCATCCAGGTCATCCGGCGTTGGACGGCCATTGCGGGTCTGAATACGCTGCGAGTCGTCGATATTTTTCAGCAATCCATATTCATCGTTATTGATCAGCTGACTTTCCTGGCGCTCGCGCAGGCTTTCAATCGCCAGCGCGATTTGCTCTGAGGCCTGGTCGTAGGGCGAGCTGTAGAGATCGGCGATTTTGGTATCGACGTTTATAATGGTCGTAATCGAATCCAGCTGGTATTCACGCGGCGTGGTCTGATACTCGATATAGCCCTGGGGTATTTCAATGCGCGACGGATCCTGGCTGCATAATACATCCAGCGGCGTCTCCCCCTCCACGACCTTGTTCACCCGGTAAATTCCCGATTCCAGGCCCTTATAATCGAGAAAACGGCTGATCCAGCGCGGGGTGATTGCCGCAAATTGCGGTGCCGTTTTGGTCACGTTCGCTAACTGATACGCGGCTTCACGCCCCAGTGCATTAATGCCTTTTTGTTCTGCCATAATGATTCCTTAGTGTTTGAAAGAGTGGAGCTGAAGGTTAGTACTGCGGCAAACGGGTATCGACATCCCGTGCCCAGGCGTTTAGGCCATCTTTTAAATTCATCACGCGCCCCTGATAACCTGCGCGCTGGAGTGCCCGAATGGCGAAAATACTGCGCTGCCCTATCTTGCACAGAAATACCGCATCGACCGTCGGGTCGAATTCACCGATACGTCTGACTATCTGGCCCAGCGGTATCACCTTTGCCTGCGGAAATTTTGCAATCGCCCTTTCGTGGGGTTCACGAATGTCGATCAGCTGCAGGGGTCTTCCCTCCTCTATCCAGGCGTGAAGCTCAAGCGCCGTGACGCTTTCAACCGGAACTTCTGCTTCATCAGGTTTCAGCCCGCAAAACTCCTCGTAGTCGATGAGCGCATGAATCGAGGGATGCTCACCGCATACTGGGCAGTCGGGAGCCCTCTCCAGCCGCAGCTCGCGTTGCTTCATCTGCCACACATCGAAGAGCAACAGGCGGCCAATCAGGCTCTCGCTGCCGCCGACGATTAGTTTGATCGCTTCCGCCGCCTGAATGGTGCCGATAATCCCCGGCAGCACGCCGACAACGCCGCCTTCGGCACAGGAAGGTACCAGCCCCGGCGGCGGGGGCTCGGGATAAAGACACCGGTAGCACGGTCCTTCCCCGGCATAAAAGACGCTCGCCTGCCCTTCGAACTGGAAAATGGAGCCATAGACCAGCGGTTTACCCAGCAAAACGCAGGCGTCGTTGATCAGATAACGGGTGGGATAATTATCCGTACCGTCGACGACGAGGTCATATTCACCAATAATTTCGAGCGCGTTTTTGCTGCTCAGGGTGGTGTTATAGGTCACCACCTGTATCTCGGGGTTGATGGCTTTAATCTTGTCTTTCGCCGAAGCCACTTTGGGTCGGTTGATATCTTTGGTGCTGTGAATGATCTGCCTTTGCAGGTTGGAGACGTCGACAAAATCAAAATCGACAATCCCCAGCTTACCGACCCCCGCCGCAGCCAGATAAAGCGCCACCGGCGCCCCCAACCCGCCGGTGCCGATAAGCAATACGCGGGCAGCCTTCAGCCGCTTTTGCCCCTCAAGCCCGACTTCCGGCAGCAGCAGATGGCGGCTATAGCGGGCAATTTCCGCATGCGTCAGCTCCGTCAGACGGTCATCCGGGATAATGCTCGGTCTGCTCATATCGCCTTCCCGACGCCGCCGGCAATGGCGGGAACCAGCAGCACTTCCGCCCCATCGCTAACCGGAGTCTCCAGCCCGCCGGTGGTTTTAATGTTGTTCTCTCCCACGTACAGATTGATGAAACTGCGCAGCGCGCCCGTATCGTCATACAGATGCGGCTGAATGTCAGGAAATCGCTCCGCCAGCGCTGCGACCAGCTGCCCAACGGTGTGGCCTTCGAGGATCACTTTCCCCTGACCGTCGGTGAAGGCGCGTAGCGCAGTGGGAATCAGTAATGTCGATGCCATAGTGGTAATCTCTCCGTGTTTTGTTCTGGTTTCCGGCAACGTTGTGCCCGTTATTCACGTCATAAAACGATCTGCACATCCTCCTGCAAAAAGCGCTGGCGGTCCTGGGTCAGCCGCCAGCTGGTCAGTGCCCCCGCCTCGCGCTGCGCGACCGCCACGATGATATAGGCGTAAAACGGCAGCGCATGTTCGCGATCAAATTCAGATGGAATGGCCGGGTGATCGGGGTGCGAATGGTAATAGCCGATCACGTCCACATCCTGAGCCAGCGCAGCGCGTTCCGCCCGCAGGGAGTCGTCGGCGGTGATGACAAAACGGTGGTACTGCTCCTCCGACTCGCGAGCATTAACAATGGGGAAAATCGCCGTCACGCGGGCATCGCCCTGCGCGGAAAAGTGGCCAAAGAGCGCACCGCAGCATTCGTTGGGATAGGCCTTTTCCCCTTCAGCGCCAATCAGCCTGGTGATTTCTTGAGTCAATTCAATCATGGGTTTCATTCCAGAAAGCGTCAGTCAGATAACGCGAGCCGACATCACACAGCAGCGTGACCACCACCGATCCCGCCGGCAGCGTGCGGGCCAGCCGCGCGGCGGCGGCGACATTAGCGCCAGAGGAAATGCCGACAAAAATGCCGTCCCGCCGGGCGAGGCGCCGCGTGCTCGCATAGGCTTCCTCGGTGGTGACGGGAATAACGTCGTCGAACAGGGTTTCGTCGAGAATGCCCGGTTTAATGCTGCTCCCCATATGCTTGGTCCCTTCAATGCCGTGGAATGGCGAAGCGGGCTGTACGGCGAGCGTTTTCACGCGCGGATTTTCATATTTAAGCCGCCGCGCGATGCCGACGAAGCTGCCGGAGGTGCCCATACCGGCGACAAAATGGGTGATCTGTTGCCCGCTCTGCTCCCAGATCTCTTTTCCGGTCGTCGCGAAATGCGTATTCGGGTTGACGGGGTTGTTATATTGGTCCGGATAAAAATAACGTTCCGGATGCGCAGCAACTTGTGTCTGAACTTCAATATAGGCGCCGTCAGAACCTTCCAGCGGATCGGTCTCCACAATCGTGGCGCCATAATGACGAATAATACGTTTGCGCTCCGGGCTGGTATTCTGCGGCAGATATAGCCGGACATGATATCCCAGCGCCGCGCCAATCATCGCGTAGGCAATGCCGGTATTACCGCTGGTCGCATCAATAATCGTTTTACCCGGCGTTAATAACCCTCGAGCAATCCCGTCCAGCACCATCGCTTTCGCCGCGCGGTCTTTCACCGAGCCACTGGGGTTCATAAACTCTGCTTTTGCCAGCAGCGTTACGCCAGGTAGCTCGGCGGCAAAAGAGGGTAACGTGATTAACGGCGTAGCGCCGATCGTTTCAAGTAAATTCATAATGATTATCACGCTGTTATTTTATTTATTCCGATGCGCTGGTCATTTCATTTTATTATCGGCGGAATTAAATTCCGTCACCGTCGCTGAAATGTTTTTGCTGTACCCGGGCCTGCTGCACATGACTATCCGGCGGAACATCACGGGTCAGCCATATATTTCCGCCAATGCTGGAACGCGCGCCGATAGTAATTCGCCCTAATATTGTTGCGCCGGCGTAAATAACGACATCATCTTCAATGATTGGATGGCGAGGATAGTTTTTTTGCAACTGCCCGTCATCGCCGGCAATAAATCGTTTGGCCCCAAGGGTAACCGCCTGGTAAATACGCACGCGTTTACCGACGATGGCCGTTTCACCAATCACCACGCCGGTTCCGTGATCGATAAAGAATCCGTCATCAATCTGCGCGCCGGGATGAATATCTATTCCGGTCTGGCTGTGCGCTTTTTCAGATATCATTCGCGCCAGCAGAGGCAGACCGAGCTGATGCAGCTCGTGGGCAAGACGATAGTGCATAACGGCGTGAATTCCCGGATAGCAGAGCAGCACCTCATCCATGCTGCGCGCGGAAGGATCTCCCTGATACGCCGCGAGGATATCGCGATCGAGACGCTGGCGGATGACCGGCAAACGGTTGGCAAACTGCTGAACCCGCCTGACCGCCTCCTGCGACAGCGTGTGACTCGCATCCTGCTCATCTGACTGATAATAAAGTTCCAGGACCGCTTCTTCGGTCAATCGGTCTAGCGAGGTGCCTAGCAAATGACCGACGTAATAATCTTCGCCCTCTTTGCGTAATTCAATATCACCTAATCGCATCGGATAAAGCACTTTTATCAAGGTATCGGTGACTGAATTAACGCTTTCCCGGGAAGGTAAACTACGTTTATTACGATAATTATTTTTCGCATGTTCATCGCGCCACGCCTGACGAACGCGACGGAGTTCATCGACGACATTATTTAAATGCCAGTTATTTTCTCTTTTCGGCATGAGATACAATTCACCCGCTTCCGGCATAATAATATCCTTCTTAAAATCGCATCGATAAATCTTTTTTTTGCGTCACCTCACTTTTATGCATTACCCACATTAAAAACAAATAACCATATAGACTTTGAATAGCTAAAAAGAGTAAATACTTTTAAATCAACACATTCGACAATCAACCGCACCCGGCGAATACGATCGATGCGTCCCTCCTTCGCCAGAGCGGCTCGTTCGCGATGGTACGAAAATGTGACGGGGTGAAAAAGGGAGTCATTAACGCCACCGTTCAGTTGGACAATGAGGGAAAAGTTATAGCGAATTTATTGCAAAACATAACTGATTTTTAGCTATTGATTATGAGGAATTAACGTAACATTTCCGTTATTAAATCATGATGTTTAAGGTTCCCTATGCGCGCTTTATCCGATGCTCCCGCTAATGAATTCGAGCCAGTACGTTTTGTCCTCACCGATATGGATGCAACGCTCACCTGGCAGGGCCGTTTGTCGGCCGCCGCCTATACCTCGCTTGAACAATTGCAGTCCGCCGGGATACGGGTGATCCCGGTCACCGCCGCGCCGGCGGGCTGGTGCGATCAGATAGCGCGGATGTGGCCTGTTGACGGCGTCATTGGCGAAAACGGCGGGCTTTTTTTCCGCCGCACCGCGGACGGGCATGGCATCGAGCATCATTACTGGCACGCGGACGACGCCACGGCATCCGTCGCCGCCCGGCTGCGGACCATCGCCGACCGGGTCCTGGCAGCGCTACCGGAAGCCCGTCTGGCGGACGATCAGCCCTTCCGCCTGACCAGCCTGGCCTTCGCGCGGCCTGCCGACCCGGTACTGGAGCGCCGCATCGTCAACACGCTGCGGCAGGCGGGTGCCGACGCTACCGTCAACAACTTGTGGGTGCTGGGCTGGCTGGGTGGCTACGACAAGCTGACCATGACGCGCCGTACTCTGGCTCAGCACTACGGCGTCGATATCGATCGGGAGCGGGAAGCTATTCTCTACAGCGGCGATTCAACCAACGACGCGCCGATGTTCGCTTTTTTCAAACACACGGTAGGCGTCAGCACCGTCCGGCAGTATCTGGATCAACTCCCCGTAGCCCCCCGCTGGGTAACGCTCGGCCCCGGCGGCGCGGGGTTCGTGGAGATGGCGCAGGCGGTATTCGGCCAAAAATCCCTCTGAAAGCAGCAATTTACCCACCAGCTTAACGATTCCCCGGCGCCCTGGTTTTTCTCTCCGGCTTTCAGAAAACGTTGCAGCGGTTGCCTGACGTTCGCAGGCAGCCGGTTCCCATCAGTGCTTCGTTATGTACACATCCCATAACACCATGTCTTATATTAGTTTTTTCTTACTGATAAAAACCAATACCGTCATTTTTACCGTATGCAAAAAAGTTTTCCGTTTGGTGATCTCCCGACGTTTCCAACGAAACACTATTGTTCATATAAATAGCGTCTGGAGGTTTCCATTTCCGGACAAATCGATTAAAAATGGTGCATTAATGGCGAAATTTCACGCAAATGATGCCATAAAACGGCAGGTAACGACGGCGGGTTTGCATCAAAAGAGAATGGCTTAGCTTTTTTCTATATAACGTTATTCGTATATATTTGTTTTCGCACACGGCGCAAAGAATATAATTCTCACTAATCCGGCCCCCAAATAATTAAGCCGGGCTAATAAAATATTCCGCCAGCAATTTCTGGCAAGATGCTATGTCCGGAAGGTGTGCAGTGCCAACATGGTTACCCTTAGCGATTGATTCTTTCTGGCCAATGCTTTACGCGGGGCTGAAATTCACCATTCCCTTAACGCTGATCTCTTTTATTCTTGGGCTGTCGCTCGGGTTTGCGGTGGCACTTTTGCGTCTGTACGGCCCGGCCTTTTTAAAGCCGGTGATACGGTTTTACGTCTGGCTGATTCGCGGTACACCGCTGCTGGTGCAGCTATTTTTGATTTTCTACGCGTTGCCGAGCGCTGGGCTAACCATTGATGCCTTCCCTGCGGCGGTGATTGGCTTTACCGTCAATATTGGTGCGTATACCTCAGAAGTGATCAGGGCAACGCTGCTGGCCGTGCCGAAAGGGCAATGGGAAGCCGCCCATTCCATCAGCATGACATGGGCGCAGTCGCTGCGTCGTATTATTCTGCCGCAGGCCGCGCGCATCGCCGTGCCGCCGCTCTCTAACACCTTTATTTCGCTGGTAAAAGACACTTCGCTGGCGTCGGTGATCACCGTACCGGAGATGTTTCTTGCCGCGCAGCAAATTGCGGCAGTGACCTATGAACCGCTGATTCTGTACAGCGAAGCGGCGATTATTTATCTGTTCTTCAGTTCGGTGTTATCGCATTTGCAAGAGAAGCTGGAGCGGAAATTAGCGGGTACGACAGTAAAAGGTCAGGTCAATGATAACGCTCTCCAGCATTGAAAAAAGTTTCGACGGCAGCCGGGTGCTGAAGAACATCAATTTAACGATTGAAGAAGGCACGGTAACCACGCTGATTGGCCCTTCAGGCAGCGGGAAAAGCACCTTATTGCGCTGCATTAATTTGCTGGAAATTCCTCAGTCCGGGGAGCTGACCATCGGCAAAGAGCGCATCACATTCGCGCCGGACACGCGGATAAAAGGCCTGGATATTCGTCGTATCAGCCGCCAGACCGGCATGGTGTTTCAGAACTTCGCGCTGTTTCCGCATATGACCGCCCTCGACAACATCACCGAAGGGCTGATTACGGTGCATAAATGGGATCGCGAACGCGCCCGCCGCCGTGGTGAAGAACTGCTGGATAAAGTCGGCATGCTGCACAAATGCAACGCCCTGCCGAATACGCTCTCTGGCGGCCAGCAGCAGCGCGTGGCGATTGCCCGCGCGCTGGCGCCGTCACCGGCGGTGCTGCTGTGCGATGAACCGACTTCCGCACTCGATCCTGAGCTCTCCGGCGAAGTGGTGGCCGTGCTGCGCCAGCTGGCGCTGGAAGGAACAACCATGATCATGGCGACCCATGATTTACGTCTGGCGGCGAATATCGCCAGCCAGGTGGTGTTTCTGGAAGCCGGGGAAATTGTTGAGTCCGGCTCCGCTAACGATTTGTTTTTACACGCGAAGAGACCCCGAACTGCGGAGTTTATCGCCTCTTTAAGCACCGCGCTCCCGTAATCCGGGGCGAGTTAATAAAAACAACATAGGGTAATGCAGATGAAAGCACTCGCAACATTAGTCGTCGCCGGGATTATGCAGCTTGGTTTTGCCCACGCAGCGCTGGCGCAGGATGATTTGGCAAAGATTCAGTCCGCTGGCGTACTGAAAATCGGTACTGAAGGCACCTATCCGCCATTCACTTTCCACAATGCTTCCGGCACGCTGGAGGGTTTTGACGTAGAGATTGGCCGTGAAATCGCCAAACGCCTGAAAGTGAGCCCGCAGTTCGTAGAAGGGAAATGGGACGGCCTGATCGCCGGTGTCGATGCGAGCCGTTACGACGTGGTGATTAACCAGGTCGGCATTACGCCAGAACGCCAGAAGAAATTCGACTTCTCCGAGCCGTATATCGCGTCTAAAGCGGTGCTGATCGTCAATGACAAAAGCAGCATTAAAAGTTTTGAAGATCTGAAAGGCAAAAAATCGGCCCACACGCTGACCAGTAATTATGCGCAGATCGCGCGTAAATACGGGGCGGATATTGTGCCGACCGATGGCTTTAACCAATCTGTGGATTTAGTGGTGCAGGGCCGTGCCGATGCGACCATCAACGACAACCTGTCGTTCCTCGACTTCAAAAAACATAAACCGGATGCGCCAGTGAAAATTGTCGCAACCCAGTCTGACGCGGAGAAATCCGGCGTGTTGCTGCGCAAAAACAACCCGCAGCTGAAAGCGGCGATTGATAAAGCGCTGGAAGAGATCAAGGCCGACGGCACCTACGAACGTATTTCCCAGAAATACTTCGGTGCGGACGTGTCGAAGTAATTTTTTAACCCCGCGGTAAAAGAGAACCGTAAGCCCGGGTCGGGTTTACGGTTTTTTTATCATCACAAGACTGTAAAATGCGCTAGCTACGCTTTCTGCGAAATGTTTCTTCAACTGACCGGGAACGCCTTTACAGACTTCCTGTTTATCGACGTCGGAGATTTATGATGCCGTACAAGCTCTATACAGCCGTGTTGCTTCTCGCTGCCGCAAGTTTCTCTGCAACGGCAATTTCTGCTTCAACCCCTTCGATTGGCAATTTGATCAATGAACGTTTGTCCTTGATGAAAGATGTTGCCGGATATAAAGCGCAACATCACCAGGCGATTGAAGATCTACAGCAAGAGAAGAAGGTTCTGGAGAGCGCCACTGCTGATGCTGATTCGCTGGGATTAAAAGGCGAGAGCGTAAGGCCATTTATTCAGGCGCAGATGGACGCCGCCAAGGCGATTCAGTACCGCTATCGCGCCGACTGGTTGGCCGCGCCGGAAACTGACTGGCAGCCTCGCCCGCTTCAGGATGTCCGGACGCAAATCGGCCAACTTAGCCATCGTATTCTACAAAGTGTGGCGGCACGATTAAAGTCCGGGCAACCTCTGACGGAACAGGGCCAGGAGGCATTTATGCACGCCGTGCAGCAGAAGAATTTACACGAGCAGGATAAGCATAGAATCTGGGAAACAATGAAAGGGATTTCGTTGAAAGATTAAGTAAAAAGCCCCGCTGAAGCACTGAGGAATCCCCATTCATGGGCGGGTGAAAAAGACAAGCATAGCGTTTTGTGATCTACTGATTGTGCAACCAATTCAATGAGATCACCCCTATGCTTGCAGTATCAGGGGGAAGAGAGCCCAGCCTGATTCAGCTATAGCGCAGCACTCCTCCCCTTCAACCTGGCAGCATCACACGCTAACACTGTTCAGCCCGTTGCGCAGACTTTCCACTGAGTAATGCGCCGGTGGGCGCAGTATCGGCCGCGCGGATTGCCGAAGTGAGATGCTCTGGAACAGCCTGACGGACAATATGTTAACAGTGCCCTGTTGACTCGCATGTGGGCCTGACAAGAAACATGCCTTCACTTTCCGGGGGGACGTTCCTGAAACCAAATTCTTAAACGCGTATGCTGAATCCATGTATCCCCCTGTCAGCGCTCATTCAATAGTAGCTACGATGATTTACGAAGAAGATTAAGGGCTAATGACATTCACCGCATATACTGATGACAGAATGATGAACATCATCCAGATCGCGAGGTTCATGACCGGATTGCCAATACTCTGAATACCCAGTCAAATTAAATCACCGGTGAGAATCAGAACCCCTACTTCAGCTGTTGCTCAAAATAAACTCGTAGCGTTCCGGACGAATGAAAAAGCGAGAGTTCTCAGCGCACTGCCCGTTTTCAAACCAGGATGTTCGCTCCAGTAGAAAAAGCGGCGCGTTTTTATCGGTTCCCAGCACGTCAAAGAGTCCCTTATCCGCGAAGGCCAGCCGGATGGCAATATCGGAGCGACTGATGTGATGTTGCGTGGCTTTTTCTAACAGGACCCAGGTCGGTTCCTTCTCGGTCTCTTCCCAGCTCAGCTCATGAGGAAATGCCGGGAAATGACTGTAACCCACCGCAATGGGATCATTATCCACCAGATGCAGCCGTGAAATAAACGTCAGCGACCGGGACATTTGAAACAGCGATTGCAGCGACTCTGGCGTTGGCACCTCCTCTTTGACCAGCAAACGCATTGTGGCATTCAGTCCCTGCTGCTTTAGCGACTCATGAAAGCTACGCATGACGTTGATGCCATGTGCAACCTTCTTGCCCGATATGTAGGTTCCCTTTCCCTGCTTGCGCTCGACAATCCCCTGCTCAGTCAGATGCTTCAGCGCGAGCCGTACCGTCACCCTGCTGACCGCAAAGCGCTGTTCAAGCGCAGCTTCAGAGGGCAGTTTTCCGCCAGGTTGAAAATGCCCGGCGGCAATTTCCTGCCGCAGGGTATCGGCAATCTGCCGGTAGAGCGATGTGATGTTTTCACGCACCAGTGTCATTCAGGTTCCGTCTCTCGTATTCCGTTCGGATCTAGTTTAGTCAGAAGCGATCTTAGATCAACTTGTATTAATACGTATTATAACCACATCTCATTATTTCTTATACATGACGCTCAGCATGACGAATTCTCAACCATACGCACTGGCGGTAGACAATATCACTTTTCGCTATCCCGGCGGCGCGCCGGTATTCAGCCATTTCAGTTTTCATGCCCGCCAGGGGGAGTTTGTGGTGTTGCTGGGCCCCTCGGGGTGCGGTAAGAGCACGTTACTCAATCTGCTGGCCGGTTTCACAGAGCCGGAGCGGGGAGCCGTGCGGATTGGCGGTGAGCGTACCACGCCGGAAAACCATCGGCTTGGCTATGTTTTTCAGCAGCCACAGCTCTTTGGCTGGCTGACCGCGCTGGAGAATGTCCGGTTCGGATTGCGGATGCAAAGGCGCGAGGACGTGGCCTCTCAGCGCCGACGCGCTATGACATATCTGCAACGTGTGGACCTGGTACATGCCGCACATCAGTTGCCGCACCAGATGTCCGGGGGCATGCAGCAGCGCGTGTCACTGGCTCGCGCGCTGGCGCTGGAGCCGGATGTTCTGTTAATGGACGAACCATTTGCTGCGCTCGATGCCATCACCCGTGGGGACATGAACGAGGAGACACTACGTCTCTGGTCCGCCATTGGGCAGACAACGGTCTTCATCACCCACGATATTGAAGAGGCTGTGTTTCTTGCTGACCGCGTCATCGTTCTGAATCGTGCACCCGGTGGCGTACACAGCGAATTGTCTATCGCCTTACCGCGCCCGCGAAGCAATCTGGAGACGCGACAGCTTCCGGCTTTTGCCATGTACCGTAATGAATTACTGAAGCGCATTACCGATGTGATGCAGCAGTCCGACAACCACTCACTCTAACAAAACGGAACATCAATCAAATGGGTAAATCATTTCTTGCTGTGCTGATATCAGGGGTTTTATTCAATGCTGCTGACGCTGCGGATTCCCAGCCGCTGCGTATTGGCTGGGTCTATGCGCTGGCCAACGCGCCTGCACTTATCGCCGAGAAAGAGGGTTTTTATCAGCAGGAAGGGCTGACCGTCGAGCTTAAATCCTTTGGTGATGGTCCCGTCATCAGTCAGGCGCTGGCGGCGCATGAACTTGATGCAGCCTATATGGGTGCGACACCGGTATTCCAGTGGTTTTCGCGCGGGCTCAAGGGGCAAATTATCGCTAAGGTGAACAGCGGACAAGCCGCGCTGATCGTTCCCGCACAGAGTGCTATTTCCCGGTTGGCTGACCTAAAAGGCAAACGCATCGCTGGCGTCAAAAAAGGGAGCGGAATGGATGTTCTGCTGCGCGGTGTGGTGCTGCAACAGCAGGCAGGTCTGGTTGCTGACAAAGATGCTCAGATCCTGAGTATGCCCGCCGGTAACATGCCCGCTGCGCTGCAGCAGGGCGTTGTGGATGCAGCCTTCACCTGGGAGCCCTTTGTCAGCGAAGCACTGCTGCGCGGCGACGCCAGACTGCTGCTCGATGTAAACAAAGTCCAACCGGGTTATCCGTGGTATGTACTGATGGCGTTACCGGAGACCCTGAAGGACCGCCCGGACGATGTAGTGAAGCTTATCCGTGCGCATCAGAAAGCAGTGGATTTTATCAATCAGCATCCTGCAGAAGCCGATCGGATCATGGCCGATGCGTTTAAGCTGCGGGCCATTAAAACCGCTGACGGTAAAACGCTGCCGCCGGAGGCGCTGGTTCAGGAAGCCCGTAAACGTATTGAGTGGTCTGTGTCACTGACGAAGAAAGATGGCGCCTTTTTTGAGCAGCTGATGAAGGACTCACAGACACTGGGCTACATGCAAAAGGCGCCAGAGCTGAATGAATTTGTTGATACGCAGTGGCTGACAAAAGCAGGGATAACGCAGTGAAGTTCAAACCAAACTGGGGCTGGGCTTCCCTGCCCGCGTTACTCATGGTCTGGGTTATCGTTGCGAGTCACTATCCCTCTTATGTGTTGCCGCAACCCTGGGACGTATGGCGGGAAGCCATACGCTGGTTCAGTGATGGTTCCATCTGGGGTCAGCTACAGGCCAGCCTGCTGGAAGAATTCACCGGCTTTATGACTGCCGTGCTGCTGGCACTGATTCTTGGCGTCAGCGCCGGACTTTCCGATCGCGTCAGGGAGTTCCTTACGCCACTGAACAGCCTGTTTATGGCTATCCCGCCCATCGCATGGGCACCGCTGATGCTGCTGATCTTCGGCCTGGGATTCGTTTCCATCGTGGTGGTGATTGTCATCGCTGCGCTGTTCCCGATGTGTCTGGCCATTCAGGAGGGGATCCGCGGCATCCGTGGCGGTGAAGTGCGTGCAGCACGCACGCTGGGAGCTCGACCGTTTCAACTGCTTCTTCATGTCTATCTGCCCAGTTCCCTGCCATTTATCACCGCCGCACTGCGCATCGGATTCAGCCAGGCGTGGCGTGCGCTGGTGGCAGCGGAAATGCTTGGCGCCTCTCAAGGCATTGGCTGGATGGTTGCCATGGGCGGACAGACGGGTAACAGCAGTCAGGTACTACTGGGAATTTGCCTTATCGGGCTTATCGCCTGGTTAATGGAAAATCTTGTTTTTCGCCGCATTGAACAGCGCTATCAGCGCTGGCGCGCCCAATAATTGTGAGGTTAATGTGAGTCAGTTCGATATCCGTGATGCAGGCGATTACATCGCTCCTAAGGGCTTGTATGAGCAGAATAAAGCCCGACCGTTTCTGGGCAGTGTGGCCTGCTCGCATACTCAGTTGACTGCCGGTGCGTGGGAAGAGATCCAACTGGTATATACCGTGGGCGCCAGCGGGCTTGCTGACGGCGCATGGCTGAAGCTCGCCTTTAAATTTTACTCGGACTGGGCGCTGTTTCAGACCAGCGATCCCTCGGCAGCCAACTATGTCAGCGCCGAGTATCAGGCAGGCCCGCTAGTGCCAGGACAGAGCCCTGCCACGGTCCAGCATTTGAAGGTGCGTTTTGATCAGAAGGGGCACGAGCGTCCGTTCCAGAAAGCCATTCTGATCGACATTATTGATGGCTACATCAATCCGGGAGACAAAATCATTATCCGCCTGGGCGATCGGCGCCATGGCGGGGGCGGTACGCGTGTACAGAGTTTCGTTGAGAAAGATTTCCGCTTCCGCCTGTTTGTTGATCCGCTGGGGAGCTCAAAATTTGCTGAGGTACCCGGCGATACGCTGCTGGATATCGTGCCCGGTGAGCCCGCTTCTCTTGCCGCGATCGCGCCAAGGTTACTGGCACCTGAAACGCCTTTCTCCGTTATCGTCCGGCTGGATGACCGCTGGGGGAATACCTGCCGGAGCCTGCCGCTGGCAGGATGCCTGACGCTGACCTCATCGGGAGGTGAAACACAGCATCATGATTTCCGGCTGGCCGAAGAGGGCTGGGCGATTGCGCGTATCAGCGATTTGCATCTCTGCGCAGGAGAATGGTCGTTCAGCGCCGCACTGGGCACGCTGCCCTTGCTGGAAGGCAAAGGATGGATAACGGTGGAGGAAACCGCCACAGGTCTGCGCCCGCTCTATGCCGATCTTCATGTGCATTCTGATGACACGGTTGGTACCAACGACACGCTGTATAACCTCAGCTATGGGCGTGATGTCGCCGGTCTCGATATTCTTGGCTATACCGCCAACGATTTTAATGTGACTGAAGCGCGCTGGAAGCAGGCGGTAAAGCTGATTAATGCGCTGAACCAGCCAGACAGTTTTGTCTGCTATTCCGGTACCGAGTGGTGCGGTAATACCTGCGCCGGTGGCGATCATAATGTGGTGTTCCTTGAAGATGATGAACCTCAGTTCCCGTTTGATAATCAGGGGCGGCTGGTGCGTTCATTCGAGTGGAATGAGTTCACTGCCGGAACCATCAAACCGGGTGCATGGCCACTTGATGAACTTTATGCGGCCTACGCACGCGAACCGCACAAACATCTGTTAATCCCGCATGTTGGCGGGCGCCGCTGCAACCTGGACTGGCATCACCCGGAGCTGGAGCGCTTGATAGAAGTCGGTTCCGCCTGGGGGCAGTTTCACTGGGTCTATTCCGAGGCGCTCGAACGGGGCTATCGTCTGGGCGCGACCGCCAACAGCGATGAACATCAGGGGCGATGTGGTGGTGGCGTGCCTGCGACAGCCGTCTTCGGATCCCGTGGAGGCCTGACTGGCGTACTTGCTGAACAATTCGACAGAAAAGGTGTGGCTGCAGCGCTTCGTGCCCGCCACACCTATGCCACAACAGGTGAACGAAGCTATGCCGAGTTGCGTGCGGGCGATGCGCTGATGGGAGATGTAGCGGAATTCAGTTCAGCAGATGTACTGCGTTATCGTCTGTTAGGCGATGCGGGCTGGGAAGCGGTAACGCTTTACGATGGAGAAAGAGAGGTATGGCATCGCGATTTGCACGCGGAATTTGGGCGCTCTAAATATCAGTTCCGGGTGCGTCTGGGGGGGGCACGCATTAAGGACCGCTATCGGGGTGCTTACTGGACTGGACATATTGAGGTCACAGGGACACCAATCAATGCGTTTTCCCTCTCGGGCGCAGATCACCCGGAGCAGACCGTCTGGCGTAAAAGTCATACACAGATTGGCTTGCGAACCGACACCAATGGTGACAGCGACACAGTTACTGTCAGTACCGGTGGGCTGGCCGGAGCAAAAATACACGTTCATCTGGACATCAGTAGCTATATCAAAGTGGGCGATCCGCTTTTGCCACAACCACATGCCTGGGCGCCGGTTTTTGAAACGGATATTGATGGTCAAACGCTTCTGATTGCAGGCAAAGAGACTTTTACGCTTCCAGGCACCGAACTTCAGGTAGATATTGAACTGGTTACCGAACAGCCGCTTCCACGTGATATCAGCGGCGAAATTCCACTTTCTGAACTTATCCTGTCAGAAAAACGGGAACATCCGTTCTTCATCAGTGCCAGGCAAAAGGACCAGTCCCGGATTTGGACCTCAGCCATCTTCTTAACACGTTAAATAGTGGCATGCGGCAGTTTCTTGCCGCATTTTCGGTAGCTATTTGTTGTTTAAGAGTCAGACCGTATTGCAAGATCTGCGAAAAAGGTCGCCGTCCTGCACCAGCGTCTCCAGCCCACCGCTGCCCTGATGTCGTTTTCCCTTACGTACAATGTTGATGAAAGAAGTGTAGCCCCGTTACTTTATCCGTACCCAATATACTGGGGTGTTAGCCAGCCAGACCCGGCACGATCGCTGCCCCCAGTCGTCCATGATCCGGGGGATGCTCCCCCGCTCAATCGTGATGGGGGTGCCAACGATCCTTACGGAGAGGCTCCTTCGCCGTGTTTCTCAGCCCTGCGATTTCTCGCCGTCGCCAATCTGCCAGATAAAGGTTGGCGCTTCGCCGTTAACCAGCCAGTTACCGATATTTCGCGCCTTATAAATCACCGGATTGTGCGATGCCACGGTGCGCGCGTTGCGCCAGTGCCGATCCAGGGCCTTACTCACTCGCGTATCCGACGCGCCGAGGGCGTTGAACAGCTCGGTGGCCGCACGCGGGATCCAGTCGCTGGCAATCACCTGCGCCTGCGCCGCTTCGACTTCAGCCAGACGATTGCGCTGTTCAATGAGCGCTTCGTCGCCGCTGGCATGCGCAAGGTAGGCCTGATGCAACGATTCCGCCGCCTGCAATACCGCCGCCCGCGTCGCCCAACTCCAGCTACTGATTTGTCCCACAACCTGGAGTACCTGCGCATCGTCGCGCGGCACGGCGGCATTGCCGTGGCTGTACATCCGGGTCCGCTTTTTCACGCCTTCGGCGACGTCACGCTCAACTGCCAGGCCAATTCCCGCCAGCGTCGCCAGCAGGATATGCTGATAAAACGCGGTCTGATAACGAAAGCGCTGCGCAAAGTCGTAGACGTGATCCTGCTCCACCTGCGCCTGTTTGAAGCGGGTCGTGCCGCTGCCGGTCAGACGCTGACCGAAGCCGTCCCAGTCATCCTCACGTTCAACGCCGGCCTGGCTCGTGCTGACCAGCGCAATCACATCGCCCTGGTTGTCGCTGCGCCGGGCGAAAACATCTATCCAGTCGGCAAACAGCGTACCTGTGCTATAGAATTTCTCACCGTCCAGCCGCCAGCCGCCTTCAACGGGCGTTACGCGGGTGAAAACCTCCCCCAGCCTGACCGCGCCGATTTCGGTCCAGCCGCTGCCCACCAGCTCGCCGTCGAGGAAGCGACGGAACCAGCGATCGCGCGCCGGCGAGTCAGGTTGATTGAGGCGGTCTTCAACGAAGGCGAAATGCGCCCGCAGCGCCTGCGGCAGGTTGGAGTCGGCCTGAGCCAGCTCAATAAGCAGCGCAATTAATTGCGGCAACGACGCGCCCCAGCCGCCCTTTTCCCGCGGAATGCGTACCGTGCCAAATCCGGCCTCTTTCAGCCAGCGGATCTGCTCATCGGGCAGGATGCGGTTTTGTTCGCGCCCCGCTGCCCCCTGCGCGATACGAGCAAAAATCGGTCGGAAGGTCGCCGCCAGCTGTTCATAGTCGGTGCCGGTAGAGAGTAAAGTCATTTTCTGTTCCTCAATGGTGGCTGTCGTCAATGTCATATTGGGTAGGCTCATGGCGTACCGCGAGCAGGAAGAAAATTGGGATAATGGCGGCCAGCGATACGACCCAGAACATTTGCGTACCGAGCGATGCCTGCAGCAGCGGCAGCACAAACAGCGCCAGCGCGCTGCCAATACCGGAAAGCGCGCGGCTGAAGCCAACCCCGGTGGCACGAATCGCGGTTGGGTATGAAAGCGCCGGATAGATCATCAACTGCGCGCCGGGACCAAAGCCCTCGGCAAACAGCCACAGCCCCAGCATCGCAATCGCCAGCGCTACACCCAGCGCGGCCTGCGGCTGCCCCACCAGCGCGAGGACGATCAGGGCGATAAACTGCAGTGCGAACCCGGCGATCGCGACGTGTCGCGACGGGTATTTCCATGCCAGGTGCATCCCCAGCAGCCCACCGGTAAAGGCGAACAGCGCATTGAGTCCCAGCGAAGCGGAGATGGTTTCGAACACGCCAGCACCAAGGAATTGGGCGAGAATGGACGGCAGGAAAAAGGCGATCGCCGTATACTCAAATGAGATACAGACGTTCATCACCCCGGCGACAATAGTGCGTTCGCGGTACGGTTTTGCAAATAGCACGCGAAAGCTCACTTTGGGCGGCGGAGCAGGACGTTCTGGCGGTGCTTCGTGAGCGTTGATCCCGTAAGAGTCGCGCAGAATACGCACAGCCGAGGTCAAATCACCCTGGTTGGCCGCCCATAACGGCGATTCATTCATGAATTTACTGCGCACGGCAATAATCAGCAGCGCCGGAACCGCGCCGAACAGCAGCGATGCGCGCCACAGCCAGTCCAGATGTTCTTTTGGCAACAGGAAATAGAGCCCAAAGATGATTAAAAAACAGACCGTCGAGGCGGCGTACCACATCGGACACCAGGCCGCGAGCCGCGCGGCCTTATTACCCTTCCCGCTAAAGCGGGAAAACTCGGCCAGATAAGACATGGCGACCGGGAGATCGATCCCGACGCCAATCCCCATCAGAAACCGCGCGCCGATTAATACCCAGACATTCGGCGCCAGTCCCGCCGCAATCGCCGATACCACAAAAAATAGCATATCGGCCATAAACACCGAATAACGGCCATATTTATCCGTCAGCCAGCCGCCGATTAAATTACCAATAATCGTGCCGACCATTATTGACGAGGTGACAATGCCGGTTAAAAGCGGCGAGAGCTGGAATTCCCGCACCACATCATCAATACCGTAAGAGAGCGTGGTTAAATCATAAGCGTCGAGGAATACACCGCCGAGCGCGAGGAATACAATCATCCGCGCATATTTACTCTGCTCCCTGCCGGAATTAATTAATCGCGCCACATCCCCGACGCTACTCACCGGTGCCGAAACGGCGCCAGCATTATCAACAGACAGAGTACTCATATTATTTACCTTATATAATTGTGCAGGTGACTCTGGTTATAAGCCGGGCTTTAGCATATTAAAAACAATAAATAATCATATAATTATCAATATATTCAATAAATTAATAAATTAATAAATTAATAAATAATAACGCCAGTAACCGGGCGAGCAAATGCCCGTCCGGTTATTATCGTTTCATCAATGATGTCTTAGTTTGCTGAGACCGGAACCAGTACGTCTTTGACCAGCGGATCGTCAGTGGTCTTTAACCACGTCTGAATACGCGGATCGGAAAAAGCCTGTTTTAATTTGACAATATTCTCCTGCGATAAATACGGCGTACCGATGACTAATTGCGAGGCAAACGTTTTAGGCGCAGGCGGGAATAATATGCCTTTTTCTCGCGGGACTTTTCCGGCATCAAATTGTGAAACATAACCAATAGCGGCATCCACCGAATTCAGCGCTCGCGGCATGGTTAATAAATCCAGCTCTTTAAAATTGAACTTGTGCGGGTTGCCGACAATATTTTTCAGTTTCGCCGTGCGCGGCTCAACCGCCGGATCGAGTGAGATTAACCCTATCCTTTGCAGCAACCATAATGCCTGCCCCTGGTTAGCGCCATCATCCGGCACGACGAGGGTCGCCCCGACGGGCAAATCCTGTACCGATTTATAGCGGTCGGAATAGATCCCGAAGGCCCACTGAAAAACCGGCACGGTCGTCGAAAGCGCAAAGCCGTTGGCGTCCACCACCTGCTTAAGCCACCACTGATGTTGATAGATAGTGCCGGCATACTGCCCCTCCGCCACGGCTCTGTCCGCCTGTACCGGATCCTGTACGCCCACCGCCTCCAGCTTCAGGCCATAATCGGGCGCAATATGCTGACTGATGTACTCAATAATTCGCTGCTCGCCCGCCATCGCCGGTTCGTAGTGAATTTTTAACGTCGTACCGAAAACGACCTGCGGCGGCTGCGCGTATCCGCGCCACCACCAGAACGCGACGGCCAGCGCCGCGATCGCTGCCAGCGCCGCCAGCCATGGCCAGCGGCGGGCTTTACGGAGTTCAAACTGTTCTGTTGTCATGAAGAAATCCCCTGAGTGTGGCGAAGCTTATTGACCAGACGGTCGCCAAAGAATTGAATGATCTGAATCGTGGCGATCAGCACGACAATGGTGGCGATCATGATGTGATTGTCGAAACGCTGATAGCCGTACACGACCGCCAGATAGCCGATCCCACCCGCACCGATAGTGCCGGCAATCGCCGAATATTCGATCATCGACACCAGGTTAAGCGTGACCGCCGCCACCAGCGCAGGCAGCGCCTCGCTGAGCTGCGCGTGGCGGATTATCTGCCAGCGCGAACCGCCGCACACCAGCCCCACCGCGGTAACCTCCGCCGGGAGTTCGCGCAGGGCGTTTTCCACCAGACGGCCAAAAAATGGCACGCCAGCGGCAATCATCGGTACTACCGCGGCAGGGATGCCGATAGTGGTGCCCGTAAGCCAGAACGTAAACGGGATAATCGCCGCCATTAACACCAGAAAGGGCAGAGAGCGCCCCATGTTGACGCCCCAGTTAAGCACCTGGTAAAGCGCGGGACGCGGAAATAATCCTCGCGGCGAGGCGTTGAATAACACCACGCCCACCACGCCGCCAAGGGTCACCACAAACAGCATCACAATGGCAACCATCAGCCAGGTTTCACCATAAGCAGGCAGCAGCAATGTGTGCATTTCATGCCACGGCGTATCCTGGCTTATCACTGTCGGTTTCATACCGCCTCCTGTAGCTCGGGGGCGTGTGCAAGGATTTCCGCCGCAATGCCCAGCTGCGCTAAAAGCGCGATCGTTCGATCCGCTGACAGTCGTTGTCCCTGAAATCGGACGCCGACCTGTAAACGCCCCGCCAGTTGACCGTTGATCACTTCCACATGGCCGCCGAGCAAATCTATCTGTAGCGCATGCTGGTGGCTCAGACGGCTGATCCAGTCAGTCGCCACCGGCACATCCCAGCGATAACTCAGGCGCAGCAGCAGATCGCTGTTAACAGCGATGGGCGACAGCGGCAATAGCTGCTGACCAAGCAGGGAATCCGGACGGGCCAGCAGCTCTTTCACCTGCCCGTACTGGACTATCGCGCCATCGCGGATTTCCGCCACCGCATCCGCCGCGGCGCGTACCGCATCCATTTCATGAGTAATCAGGACTATCGCCAGCCGGTACTCATCACGTAGCTGTCGGAGCAAACCCAGCACCGTGGCGGTCGCCTGGGGATCCAGCCCAGACGTGGCCTCGTCCGCCAGCAGTACCGACGGACGTAATGCCAGCGCGCGAGCGATACCAATGCGCTGACGCTGTCCGCCGGAAAGCTGGGACGGATAGGCCTCCGCTTTGTGACTCAGCCCTACGCTCTCCAGTAGTTCACCGACCCGCGCCTTAATGTCGCGTTCCACCACGCCCAGATACTCCAGCGGCACCGCGATGTTTTGCCACGCCGTTTTGCGATTCAGCAGCGCTGAGGATTGAAAAACGGTGCCGATCGCGCGCCGTTCACGCCGCAGCGCCTCCCCTGACAGTAATGACAAGTCTTTGCCGTTAACCTTGATACTGCCGCTATCGGGGCGTTCCAGCAGGCTGATGCAGCGCGCCAGGGTCGATTTCCCCGCACCGCTCGGCCCTACCACCGCAGTGATGGAGCTGGCGGGCACCCTGAGCGATAATCCCTTCAGAACCTCGCTGACGCGGCCATCCGCCGTGCGGTAGCGTTTATGCAGATTATCGATATCAATCATGCCGCCGTCTCCTTCGCCCCGACATCGTTTCGCACGCCGCGACGGTAGTCTGCCCCCGGATGCGGCGCGGTCAGGCGCGGCCCGGCGCCGAACAGTTTTTCGCGCAGCGTGCCTTGCCGGTAATCCTGCTTAAAGACGCCGCGTTTTTGCAGCTCTGGTATTAATAGCTCCACCACGTCGCGGAAGGTTTCATGCGTCACGGCGTAGGCCAGATTGAAGCCATCGACATCGGTTTCCTCGACCCAGGATTGCAGTTCATCGGCCACCGTTTCCGCACTGCCGACGAGCAGCGGGCCAAAGCCGCCGATACCCACCCAGTCCGCCAGCGCTTCCACCGTCCATTGACGATTCGGGTCGGCGGTGGAAAACGCCTCAACCGCCGACTGGATGGCGTTGGTATGCAGGTATTTCAGCACCTGGTCCGGCCGATACTGACCGAAGTCAATACCGGTCCAGCCGGAGATCAGCGCCAGCGCGCCCTCATAGCTAACGTATGATTTGTATTCCTGCCATTTGGCCTGCGCCTCGCGATCGGTTTCGCCCACGATCGCCGTTTGCAGATTGAAAATCAGAATGCTGCGCGGATCGCGCCCGGCTTCCGCGGCGCGACGACGAATATCCGCGACCGTCTTCTTCAACAGAACTTTCGACGGCGCAGCGACAAAAACGCACTCGGCATGCGTGGCGGCAAACTGTTTTCCGCGGCTGGAGGCCCCCGCCTGATAGAGAACCGGCGTGCGCTGCGGCGACGGCTCGCACAGATGGATGCCCGGAACGGAGAAAAAGTTGCCCTGATGGTTAATCGGATGGATTTTCTGCGGATCGCTAAAAATTCCCCGTTCACGATCGCGCAAAACCGCGCCGTCTTCCCAACTGCCTTCCAGCAGTTTATACACGACGTCGAGGTATTCATCGGCGTAGTCGTAGCGCGCATCATGGTCGGTCTGCGCCTGATACCCAATATTGCGCGCGCCGCTTTCCAGATACGAGGTAACAATATTCCAGCCCACCCGTCCTTTGGTCAGATGATCGAGCGTCGACAGCCGACGGGCAAATGGATAGGGATGCTCAAATGACAGCGATGCGGTCAGACCAAAGCCAAGGTGTTCCGTCACCAGCGCCATCGGGGTTATCAGCGCCAGCGGATCGTTCACCGGCACCTGCGTCGCCTGACGAATCGCCGCATCGCCGTTGCCGTTAAATACATCGTAAACGCCAAGCACATCGGCAATAAACAAGCCGTCAAATTTGCCGCGCTCCAGAAGGCGCGCCAGATCGACCCAATATTCCAGATCTTTATATTGCCAGGAGCGGTCGCGCGGATGGGCCCACAGGCCCGGCGACTGGTGACCGACACAGTTCATATCAAACGCGTTAAGGCGAATTTCTCGTTGCGATGGCATAGCGCTCTCCACGGTGTGTCCAGGTACTGGCACACGCTTATTAATGAAAAGGATAAAAGGGGAAAAAATCAGGACTCAGGACATCGGGCGGACAGGCTGAAACCCAGCGTCGCCAGCGTTTCTCCGGCAATGGCGGCAGCACGATCGGCCACCTGCGGCGCTTTCCAATAACGATGCACATCCCAGTAGCTACGTAGATGATGCAGGAAGCGCTGGCGCAGCGTTCCCTGCCGATAGTCGCCCGGCCATTCCTCGCTTTCTCCGCTAAGGTTGCTCTGCGAGAACAACCTACGGTGAGAGAACGCCAATATGTTGATATTATCGTCAGCTTTCTGCGTCATTATCCATTTCCTATATAACCATATTCGATATTTATCGAAGAGTTATTTTAATTTTGTTATATGGGTGTTAGCGATAATCATGCCAAAGGCTGCGCATTATTTAATTCATGTTAATCAATGGTTTTAAAAAATAGGCTTGCGCAAGAGCTGTTGCGAATGCGCCAACTGATGCACACAGCCTGTTGTATTAGCAACAGCCGGGCAAGGCGTGCCTCTGGTTGCTGGTGCCAGTACTATTACGTTGCGGCGCCTGCAACGCGTGCGAGCTAAAGTTGTTCACTGAGTTGACGGGCTCTGCTTTAATCCCGAACGAATAGCAGCATCGGAAAGTGGGAGTTTGGGGCTGAAACGACCTGGATGAAGATACTCAGAATGCGAAAGGAGACACTGGCGCTGTAAGCCGCGCCAGCTGTGGGTTTAGCGATGGTTGCCTGATGTTGGCAGGAGGTCAGTACGCATCAGTGCTTCACGATATACATTGTGCGGCTATAGGCCACGTCCTCCGGATTGGCTATCGGATACCCTTTCAGCCACGGTTTAATCAGACGTCCGTTGGTGTACTGATAAATCGGCGCGATGGGCGCTTTCGCCATAATGATTTTTTCCGCCGCGTTGTAATCGTCATTGCGCGCCTTTTCCGATGTTTCCAGCGCCGCCTGGGTCAGAATTTTGTCGTAGGCCGGATCGTTGAAACGGGAGATATTACCGCTGTGGGTCGAGGTGAGCAGCGACAGGAACGTCGACGGCTCGTTGTAATCCCCGACCCATGAGGCGCGAATCACATCGAAGTTGCCGGTATTGCGGCTGTCGATATAGGTTTTCCACTCCTGATTTTGCAGCTTCACGTCGACGCCCAGATTTTTCTTCCACATGGAAGCCACCGCAATCGCGATTTTCTGGTGGTTCTCCGAGGTGTTGTACAGCAGCGTCAGCTTCAGCGGACGGTTCGGACCGTAGCCCGCCGCCTGCAGCAGCGCTTTGGCCTGGGCATTCAGCTCGGCCTGGCTCATGCTCTCGATTTGCGTCGGCTGCGGGGTAAAGCCTGCGGTCACGTCCGGGGTGAAGCGCCAGGCCGGTTTCTCGCCGGTACCCAGAATTTTCTCCGCCATCAGACGGCGATCGATAGTCATGCTGAGCGCCAGGCGGACGCGCTCATCGGCGGTTGGCCCTTTCTGCGTGTTAAACGCGTAATAATAAGTACCCAGCTGCGGCGGGGTATAGACCTGCCCCGGAATATCCTTCAGCAGCTTCTGGTACAGATTTTTCGGGAACGACTCGGTGATATCGATATCGCCGGCCAGATAGCGTTTGGTGGCCGCCGATTCCTGGTTAATGGGCGTAAATGTGACCTGCTGGATCACCGTTTTGCCGTTATCCCAGTAGTGCGTATTGGGAACCACCACCAGCTTTTCATTCACCACGCGATCTTTTAAGACATACGCGCCGTTGCCAATCAGGCTTCCCGGACGCGTCCAGTTGTCGCCGCTCTCCACGTTAGCCTTCTGCACCGGATAGAAAGCAAAGCTCGCCGTCAGATTGCTGAACCACGGCAGCGGTTTATCCAGCTGCACGCGCAAGGTACGCGCGTCCACGGCGGTGACGCCGAGGGTATCCGGCGCGGCTTTACCATCAATAATATTTTGCGCATTGGCGATTCCGGCCAGCGCAGCAAACCAGGCAAACGGGGAGGTGGTTTTAGGATCAACCAGCCGCCGCCAGCTATAGACGAAATCCTCCGCCGTTACCGGCGTTCCGTCGGACCAGCGGGCGTTATCGCGCAGGGTAAATGTCCAGACGCGATTATCATTGCTCTGCCAGCGAGTCGCCACGCCTGGGATCAGATTGCCTTTCTCGTCCTGATTGACTAAACCTTCAAAAAGATCGCGGATAACCTGAATTTCAGGCAGACCGACGGCTTTGGCGGGATCTAAGGAGGCGGGTTCATCTTTAATGTGCCGCACCAGCACCTGTTTTTCGGCTAATACGGTGCCCGGCGGGACATCGGCGGCCCAGGCAAGAGAAGAGACGCTGGCTAACCACAGCGCGCCGCATGTCAATGTGACAGGATACTTCATAAGATCCCCTTTAAAATAAAAAAACCAGAGCTGGCAGTGCGATAATTATTTGTTTCATCACCTGAAATTGCAAACGGCTTGTGAAAGAAAGTTGACATATATGCTGATTTCGTCCTCGCTGGAAACTATTTGATTCCGGGACGGTTTTACACAACACTGCTGAAAAATAACCTGACAACAGGATGCCCTATGCCCGTTTCTCGTCCTCGCCCTCAGCGCGGTGATTTTCCGCCCGGCACACAACGCTATGGCCAGTCTCACCTCGGCGCGCCGCTGCTGTGGTTCCCTGCACCGCTGGCCGATAGCCGCAGCGGCCTGATCCTTGCCGGTACCCACGGCGATGAAAACGCATCGATTGTCACCCTCTCCTGCGCGCTACGTACGCTCAAACCCGAGCTGCGCCGCCATCATGTCGTGCTGGCGGTCAACCCGGACGGTTGCCAGCTGGGGCTGCGCGCCAACGCGCGCGGCATCGACCTGAACCGGAATTTTCCGGCGGCAAACTGGAAAGAAGGCGAAACGGTCTATCGCTGGAACAGCGCGGCGGAACAGCGCGATGTGGTTCTGCTCACCGGCGAAAAACCCGGTTCAGAACCGGAAACCCAGGCGCTGTGCCAGCTGATCCACCAGATCCATCCCGCATGGGTGGTTTCGTTTCACGATCCGCTGGCCTGTATTGAAGACCCCGGCCACAGCGCGCTGGGGCAGTGGCTTGCCGGGGCGTTCAGCCTGCCGCTGGTAGGCAGCGTCGGCTATGAAACGCCCGGCTCCTTTGGCAGCTGGTGCGCGGATATCGGCCTGCCCTGCATCACCGCCGAATTCCCGCCGATATCCGCCGACGAGGCGACGGATAAATACCTTCAGGCGATGACGGACCTGCTGCACTGGCATCCTCAAAGATGAAGCACGCCGGTGCTGAAATGCAGCGCCGGCTCAACGTCCACCGCCAGCCAGGTCGGGCCATCGAGGTCGGCAAATCGGGCCAGCGGCACCAGCGGCAGCGCCGCGCTGATGGCTCTTGAGGTACACAGCATGCAGCCCAGCATCCGCGCAAATCCCAGGCGCTCCGCCTCCTCAGCCAATAGCAGCGCTTCGGTCAGACCGCCGGTCTTATCCAGTTTGATATTGACCATCTCATAGCGGCCGCGCAGCGCCGCCAGGCTGTCGCGCGTATGACAGCTCTCATCGGCGCAAATGGGCAGCGGGTGGATAAAATTCTCCAGCGCTTCATCGGCCCCAGCCGGAAGCGGCTGTTCCAGCATCGCCACGCCAATATCCGCCAGCAGCTGACAGCGCTCGGCCAGGCCATCGCTGCGCCAGGCTTCGTTGGCATCCACGATGAGCGTTGCCTGCGGAACCGCTTCACGAATGGCAATCAACCGCTCGCTAATCAGATGATCGTCGAGCTTCACTTTCAGCAACGTGGCCCCTTTTTCCCACAGCGCCGCCGCGCTCGCCGCCATCTGGTCCGGCGTGCCGATAACCACCGTTTGCGCCGTAACCACCCGGTTGGGCAGCGTCACGCCCAACAGCTGCGCGATGCTCTTACCCGCGCTGCGCGCCTGACAGTCCCAGAGCGCGCAGTCCACGGCGTTACGCGCGGCCCCGGGGGGCAGCAGGTGCTGAATCTGCTCACGAGAGACGCCGCGTTCAATCTGTTCGCCAATCGCCATAATCTGCGCCATCACCGAGGCTATACTCTCTCCGTAACGAGGATAGGGCGTGCACTCACCTGTCCCCTTGACGCCATTCTCTTCAATCTCCACCACCACGACTTTTGCCTCGCTGCGGCTGCCGCGGGCGATCACAAACGGAGTATGTAACGGCCAGGCTTCTTCATAGACTCGCAGATTTCGCATTCCCTGAACCTCGCAGGTAAGTATTAAAAGGATTTGCCGTGCTGATGACGGATGTCATACACTAGCCGCGACGTTAACTATATGTAAACAGGAAGATAACCATGTCACAAACCGTGCATTTCCAGGGCAACCCCGTTTCTGTTCAAGGCACCATTCCGCAGGCAGGCGCTAAAGCGCAGCCGTTTACGCTGGTGGCCAAAGATCTCTCTGACGTCTCGCTGAGCCAGTTCGCCGGCTCCCGTAAAGTGCTGAACATTTTCCCAAGCATCGATACCGGCGTTTGCGCGGCATCGGTACGTAAATTTAACCAGCTGGCGTCTGAACTGGACAACACCGTCGTGCTGTGCATTTCCGCTGACCTGCCGTTCGCGCAGTCTCGCTTCTGCGGCGCTGAAGGCCTGAACAACGTTGTCACTCTGTCTACCCTACGCGGCGCGCAGTTCCTGGCCGACTACGGCGTCGCTATCTCCGCGGGCCCGCTGGCCGGTCTGGCGGCGCGTGCTGTGGTCGTCATTGATGAAAATGACCAGGTTGTTTACAGCCAGCTGGTGAATGAAATCACCGAAGAGCCGGACTACGACGCAGCCCTGGCCGCGCTGAAAGCGTAATATCCCCGCCATGTAATATAAGCCCTCGTTAAACGGGGGCTTTTTTTATTGCCGCGCCGCATAGCGGGAGATGAAGCGCGCAATCGCCGGGCCGGTCAATAAGATGGTGAACAGGCGCAGCGTCTGCATTGCCATAATAAACGACATATCCGCCCGCGTACCGGCGGCGATAATCGCCACCGTGTCCAGTCCGCCCGGACTGGTTGCCAGATAGGCGGTCATAAAGTCCAGCGGCAAAATCTGCGTCAGCCCATAAGCCATCAGCGCGCACAGCAGGATCAGGCCGATAATCGATGCCAGGATCTGCGGCAGGGTTTTCAGCGCCAGCAGGAAAATCTGTTTATTAAACTTTAGACCAACGCTCCAGCCGACGGCGGCATAGGCCAGCGCCAGCAGCCATTCGGGAAGTTCGAGCAGCAGCCAGCCTTCTCCCTGCACCAGCGCGCCAATCAGCATCGGGAAGAGCATCGCCCCGGAAGGAAAGCGCAGCCGCAGCCCAAGCCACCCCGCCGCCGCCGTCAACAGCAGCGTAAGCGGTAGCTGCCGGCTGACCGGCGGAAACCAGGCGACCTGCTGAGTCATCTCCTGCGCTTCACCGCCGAGCGCGACGCGCACCACCAGCGCCGCGGCGCCGGCAACAAACAGCACCCGCAGATACTGCATCAGCGCGACCAGCCGGACATCGGCGCCGTACTCCTGGGCCATAATCACCATCGCCGAGGCGCCGCCCGGCGAACTCCCCCACGCTCCGGTGGCGCCGGGCAGATCGCTGTAGCGCACCAGCAGCCATCCCGCCAGCGCGCTGATAGCGAGCGTGGAAAAGAGAATCAGCAGCACCAGCGCCCAGTTTGCCAGCAGAACGCCGAAAATGGAGGGCGTCAGGCTGCGGGCAATCATGCAGCCGATAATCGCCTGGGCGGCAATAAAAAAGGGACGGGGTACGCGAATTTCCGCACCGCGCAGGCTCAGGCTGATGCCGGCAATCATCGGCCCCAGCAGCAGCGCGGCGGGAAGGTGAAACCAGAACAGCACAAAAGAGATCGCGCTGGAGAGCGCCAGCAGTTTCATCCATTGAAAAAAATGACTACGCCAGATCCGCATGCGTATGCCTGCCATAAAGAGGGTAAAAACGCAGTATATACCGATTCATTTGACGCCAGCCCCCTCCCTTTTCTGGAAATGCCGGCCGGCGGCGCAGGCAGCCGGCCGACGGGCATTACTCATCGCCCTTTTTCTGGCTCAGGCCATATTCGCGCAGCTTATTGGCGATGGCGGTATGCGAGACGCCAAGACGCTTGGCCAGCTTACGCGTGCTGGGGAAGCTGCGATAAAGCTGGGTGAGCACCGAGCGTTCGAAACGGCGGGTAATATCATCCAGCGAGCCTTCCATCGCTTCTTCGCCTACCGCCAGCGAGGAGACGTCGTGATCCGGCAGCAGAATATCCTGAGGGCGCAGCTCGAAACCGTCCAGCTGCGTCAGCGCGCGATAGATCGCATTTTTGAGCTGGCGCACGTTGCCCGGCCAGCTGTAGCGCATCAAAACGCTGTTCAAATCAGCGGAGAGTTTCGGCCGCGGGATGCCCTGCTCATCGGCAAAACGCGCCACGAACAGCTCGGTCAGCGGCATGATGTCCTGCGGGCAATCGCGCAGCGGCGGCAGATACAGGGTCAGGACGTTAAGACGGTAGTAGAGGTCCTCGCGGAACAGCCCTTTTTGCACCAGCTCCACCAGGTTTTTCTGGGTAGCGCAGATCACCCGGACATCAACGTGGACTTCATGATCTTCACCAACGCGGCGGAAAGTTCCATCGTTGAGGAAGCGCAGCAGCTTGGTCTGCATGCGCGGCGACATTTCGCCAATTTCATCCAGCAAAACCGAGCCGCCGTTAGCCTGCTCGAAGAAGCCTTTCTTGCCCTGAACGGCGTCGCCGAACAGCTCGCTCTCCACCGCGTCTTCCGGGATGGAGCCGCAGTTCAGCGCCAGATAAGGTTTCCCCGCGCGCGGGCTGGCCAGATGGCAGGCGTGGGCCAGCAAATCTTTCCCTGTGCCGGTATCACCGACGATCAGCAGCGGCGCGCTGAGCATGGCCAGCTTACGGGCCTGCTCGACAACGTGGCGCATTTTCGGGCCTACGGCGAGGATCTGGCTAAAGGCGCTGGTGTCCTGAATGGTCATCGTTTGCAGCTGGCGCCCCATACGGACCGTTGAACGCAGCATCGCTACCGCGCCGGTCAGTACCTTCTCGCCGTGTTCGCCTTCGAGATAAACCGGGGTGATCTCCAGCAGGAAGTTCTGCCCGTTAACCACCACGTGCTCGGCGTGGGACTCCTGCGGACTGTTTTCCAGCCAGCGCTGGACGTTAAAATCGGTAATCAGCTGCGCGACCGGGTGGCTGCGCAGCTTCTCCTGACTCTGGCCAAACAGCTGGCAGCTGGCCGGGTTAGCCAGTTCGACTTTTCCTTTGGTGTCGAGAGACAGCACCGGCTCAGGCATCGCCACCAGCAGCGCGCTGAGCGCCAGATGTTCGCGCTCTGACGGCATCCACGCCACGGTGCGCACGTCGGTGACGCCGGCGATACGACGAATTTCCGCCATCAGGCTGCTGAAGCTGGCGAAATCCAGCTCGGCGAAGTTGAGATAAATTCGGCCAATAGGGTCAATATCGATGCCCCGCAGGTCGATACCGCGCAGCACCAGTAAATCGAGCAATTCACGAGTCAGACCAAGACGGTCTTCACAAAAGACTTCAAGACGCATAGGCGTTTTCACCCTAAAGAGGCCAATAACCGATGAATGATAGGACAGTTATTTGCTGGCGTGAAGATAGCTGTCAACAATTATTGACAGTATGGCGGAAAAATGGCCTTTCTGCCGTAAAGTTATGCGCTCAGAGGAAAAATGACGATGAGATAAGCGGCTATCATCGCTTCTGCTTTTCTCCCCGGCTTGCGCTGCGCGTAGCCGGGCTACAGGTTACAGCCTTCTGTGAAACGGTAGCCGGCTAAGGCGTTCACGCCGCAAGCCGGGAATGCTTAAGCGACTTATTTTTCCGCGCCGCTTTTGCTCTTCTGCAACGTCTCTTTTAGCTGGCCGATCAGCTCGCGGCGAAAATCCCCCAGCCGCGGTTTATCGTCGGCGATCCACGGCAGCGGACGGCACAGCTCCATCGCCTTAATACCCAGCCGCGCCGTCAGCAGACCGGCGCCAATTCCCTGCGCCGCGCGCGCCGATAGCCTGGCCGCGAGATCCTGCGACATCCAGTCCATCCCGACTTCCCGCACCAGCTCGCTGGCGCCGGCAAAAGCGATATTCAGCAGCACCAGGCGGAACAGGCGCAGGCGGCTGTAGTAGCCCAGTTCAATACCGTACAGAGTGGCGATGCGGTTGATCAGACGTAAATTACGCCAGGCGATAAACGCCATATCCACCAGCGCCAGCGGGCTGACGGCAATCATCAGCGTCGATTCCGCCGCCGAACGGCTAATCTCACGCCGCGCCTGCGCATCCAGTACCGGCTGCACGATCTGCGCGTACAGGCTCACCACTTCACGATCGTTCTGCGTTTCATGGATCGCCGCATACCAGCGCTGCAGCGCCGGGTGCGAGTGATCCAGCCCCGCCTGCTGGGCCAGCTTTTCGCAAAAGGCGCGCCCTTTGCCGACCGCATGGCTGTGCATCAGGTCCCGCGCCTCATCGCGCTCGTGGGCGCGCTGGCGTAGTCGCCACAGCCGGCGCCATTCGGTCGCCACCGAACCGACGCCCGCCCCGACGATCAGCGCGCCGGCTGCGCAGCCGCCAAGGGCGATCCAGTCCTGCGTTTGCCAGGCGGTCATCGTCCACTGCACGCCCTGCGCCACGACGCTGACGCCAAAAATAGCCAGCCCGGCGCTGACCATCTTTCGCCACAGGCTGCGCTTAGGTCGCAGCACCGATTCAACCGCCGCTTCCGCCGCGCCCTCTTCTTCTTCCGGCGCGTCGAGCCGCGCTGGAGCGAACTTCTCCGCATCGGCGCCGTCAAAAGCGCGCGCGGATTTCAGAATTTGCGCCTTTTCCACCTCCAGCGGGCCATCGAAATCGATACGCGGTTTTAAAGGTTCGGTCATCGCAATTTATCTCCGATCAAAAATTCCAGTGCCGCGTCGAGGCGAATATGCGGCAGCGGTTTATCAACGTCCATTACCTGCGGGCGAAAGTTTTCAAACTGAAAACCCTGCTGCTCCCAGAAGGCCTGACCCGGCAGGCGCGCGGGCACTTCGCCGGGATAGACGGTCAGCGGCTGTCCGTCGCTTAGCCTATGCCCGCGCAGCGCAGGGATCTTCTCGCCGTTCACCTCGATAAGGCCGCTCTGCGTCGCCTGAATCGACGCCAACCCCAGACAATCCATGCTGATGCCTTCAAACGCCGCGTTCTGCCAGGCATCCTGAATCAGCTGCTGCAGCAGCGACACCATATTGCTGTGCTGATCGACGGTGACGTGATCGGCTTTGGTCGCGGCGAACAGCAGCTTATCGATAACCGGTGAGAACAGGCGACGAAACAGCGTGCGCTGCCCGTAGTGGAAGCTTTGCATCAGCTGCGTCAGCGCGAGACGCATGTCGTTAAACGCCTGCGGCCCGCTATTAAGCGGCTGCAGGCAATCCACCAGCACGATCTGCCGATCGAAGCGCAGGAAATGATCTTTGTAGAAGCCCTTAACCACTTTCTCGCAGTAGTATTTAAAACGCTCGCGCAGCATTCCGGCATTGGTCTGTTTGTCCGCCTGCGCCAGCTTAGCTTCACCGGCGGCATCAACGTCCGGCCAGGGGAAGAACTGCAGCGCCGGCGCGCCGGCCATTTCGCCGGGCAGCACAAAGCGCCCCGGCTGAATGAAGTGCATCCCTTCGCGCTTACAGGTATGCAAATAGTCGGTCCACGCCGCGGCGATCTCCGCCAGACGGGTTTCATCGGCGGGCGCCAGCGGATCCAGTCCTTCGCATAGCTGCCGCCAGCGCGCTGACCACTCCGCCCTCTGCCCCTGCAGTAATCCGGTCATCTGCCGTGACCAGGTCAGATAGTCCTGGGCCAGCATTGGCAAATCCAGCAGCCACTCGCCGGGATAGTCGACAATCTCCAGGTAGAGGGTCGAGGTCTCTTTAAAATGGCGCAGCAGCGAATCGTTGGAGCGATAGCGCAGAGCGAGGCGGATTTCGCTGACGCCGCGGGTGGGCGTTGGCCAGACCGGCGGCTGACCGTACAGCTGGGCCAGCCCTTCGTCATAGGTAAAACGCGGAATGCCGAAATCCCGCTGCGGGACGCGCTTGACGCCCAGCAGGCGTTCTTCACGCGCTGCGCTGAGCAGCGGCAGCCGCGCCCCGGCGTGAATATTGAGCAGTTGATTTACCAGCGCGGTGATAAAGGCGGTCTTGCCGCTGCGGCTAAGGCCGGTGACGGCCAGGCGAAGATGCCGGTCAACCCCACGATTCACCAGCGCATTAAATTCTGTTTTGAGTCGCTTCATCGCCATCCTGTTGAGCCTGAAGAACGAGGGAAATAGACATGAGGGCTAATCATAAAGTGCAATAGCCCCGCTGCGACGGGGCTGAAGATTATTTGCTGGCGCTTTTCGGCCTGGCGATCTGACTGAGGCCGCCGGCATTCACCACCTGCGTGTAGCCCATTTCGCTCAGCATCTGCTGAGCCTGGCCAGATTGCCGGCCAACGTTGCAATAGACGTGAATGGTATCGTTTTTATCCGGTACTTCAGCCGCAATCCGCGTTTTTAAATCCGCCAGCGGGATATTCACCGCCCCGTCGACGTGTTCTTTTTGATACTGCTGCGGAACGCGGACGTCAATCCAGTGCTCCGCCGCGAAGACGGGTAAGGCCATGGCCAGCGCTAAACCCAGAAGCAGTTTTCGCATTTTATCATCCTGATAGAGTGAGTTTTTAGGCACTCATAACATACGCCATCCGCGACGTTTAGAAAACCGCTGCGCCGCCCGGCTGAGCATCGGTTCCAGAACAAGCATCAGCAGCATTTTCAGCGGCCGACGCGCGACGGATTTTACCGCCCAGCCTGCGACGCCCGCCGGGCCGTAGCGCAGCGCGGTGAGCAGCACCAGCTTGCCTGCGATTTTCAGACCCGGTTTGACTTTTTGCCCGGCCTGCTGCCATTTCATGTTCATTATTAACCTCAACTTTCAGTTATAGCTGGCGAAAACGACTGCGTAGCGAAAAGGTGTCGGAAGTGACGTAGCGTTCCATTTCACGCAGACGACGCTCCCCTGCTGCCAGCTCCTTATCCGCGGCGGCCAACAGCTCTCCGCTGCTCGGCGTTTTTTCACCATACAGCTCGCTTTCCGGCATAGGATCCAGCGCAAACGAGAGAATGATGTAGGCCACCACCACAAACAGGAACAGGCCAAAAATCATTGCCAGTACGGTAATCAGGCGCACCAGCTTAACCGGCACGTCCAGGTACTGCGCGATGCCGGCGCAAACCCCTTTCACCATGCCCTGCTGCGGAATGCGCCACAGTTTTTTACTCAGATCCAGTCCGCTCATTATTTCTCTCTCCAGTTCGGATGCTCAGCGTCAAGAATCGCCTCCAGCGCCTGAATACGCTCGCGCATGCGCTTCGCGTCATCGGTCAGCTGCAGCAGGCGCTGCTGTTCGTTCTGCGATAGGCTGCCGCTGGCGGTGCGGTTGTTGTAATGCAGCCAGAGCCAGACCGGCAAAACAAACAGCACAAACAACGTCAAAGGGATGGCGAGAAAAAGCATGCTCATGTGAACTCCTTGCTGATGGCGGCGGCACGTCTTGGTGCCGCCCGAAGACATTACTGGTTATTTTGATTCATTTTGGCTTTCAACGCCGCCAGCTGCTCGCTGATTTCATCGTCCGCTTTCAGATCGGCGAACTGCTGATCCAGCGATTTATCTTTACCGAAGCGGTGGCTTTCGGCTTCGGCTTCCATATGATCGATACGGCGTTCAAACGATTCAAAACGCGCCATCGCCTCGTCAATCTTACCGCTGTCCAGCTGACGGCGAACGTCGCGGGAGGAGCTTGCGGCCTGATGACGCAGCATCAGCGCCTGCTGACGGGCGCGGGTTTCGCTGAGTTTGTTTTCCAGCTCGCCAATCTCTTTTTTCATCCGCGCCAGCGTTTCATCAACCAACTGCGCTTCGTTTTCCAGGCTGCCGATAAGGTCGGTCAGCTTCTGCTTTTCGATCAGCGCCGCACGGGCCAGATCCTCTTTCTCTTTACGCAGCGCCAGCTCGGCTTTTTCCTGCCATTCCGCCTGCTGGGCAACGGCCTGTTCAATACGACGGCTCAGCTGTTTCTTTTCAGCCAACGCCCGCGCCGAGGTCGAACGGACTTCAACCAGCGTGTCTTCCATCTCCTGGATCATCAGCCGAACCAGCTTCTGCGGATCTTCCGCTTTCTCCAGCAGAGAGTTAATGTTGGCGTTCACGATGTCGGCAAAACGAGAAAAAATACCCATAATTTCAATCCTCATAGTTCTGGTATCAGGCACCGGCCTGTGCCATGACTAATACAAATGCCGTGCCAAGTTTTTATCTTATTGATTTTAATGGAAGTGGTTGTTATCCGGCCAGCGCATTGCTAAAGTGACCTGGTGAATCACACTACTAAATGGCGAAATTCATCATGGCGGATTACAAGGACAACCTGCTCGGCGAGGCCAATAGCTTTCTTGAGGTGCTGGAGCAGGTCTCAAGACTGGCGCCGCTCGATAAACCGGTGCTGGTGATTGGCGAGCGCGGAACCGGCAAGGAGCTGATCGCCAGCCGTCTGCACTTCCTCTCTTCCCGCTGGCAGGGGCCGTTTATCTCCCTGAACTGCGCGGCGCTCAATGAAAATCTGCTCGATTCGGAGCTGTTCGGTCATGAGGCCGGCGCCTTTACGGGGGCCAGTAAACGTCACCCGGGGCGCTTCGAGCGCGCCGACGGCGGTACCCTGTTTCTCGATGAGCTGGCCACCGCGCCGATGCTGGTACAGGAAAAACTGCTGCGCGTGATTGAATATGGCGAACTGGAGCGCGTCGGCGGCAGCCAGCCGCTACAGGTTAACGTCCGCCTGGTGTGCGCGACCAACGCCGACCTGCCGCAAATGGTGGAAGACGGACTTTTTCGCGCCGACCTTCTCGACCGTCTGGCCTTTGATGTGGTGCAGCTGCCGCCGCTGCGCGAGCGCCAGAGCGATATCATGCTGCTCGCCACCCAGTTTGCTATCCAGATGTGCCGCGAGCTCGGACTGCCGCTGTTTCCCGGCTTTAGCGAACGCGCCGCCATGACGCTGCAGAACTACCGCTGGCCGGGGAATATCCGTGAATTAAAAAACGTGGTTGAACGCTCGGTCTACCGTCACGGCAGCAGCGAGCGCGAGCTGGATAATATTATTATTAACCCCTTCCGCCAGCAGCACGCGGCGACGCCCGTCGAAGTGGAGAAGACGCCTGGCCCCACGCTGCCGCTCGATTTACGCGCTTTCCAGCAGGAGCAAGAAAAAAGCCTGCTCGAGAGAAGCCTCGAACAGGCGAAGTACAATCAAAAGCAGGCGGCCGAACTGCTGGGGCTAACCTACCACCAGCTGCGGGCGCTGCTGAAAAAACATCAGCTTTGACCTGTACGCGGAAGCAGCAGCGCGCTCACCGCCATTGAACCCAGGCAGAGCGCGGCGTTAAACCACAGCGCATACTGCGCCGCGCTGGCCATGCCGAGCGGTAAAAACAGCGCAAAAAGTGACGCTGTCACCGCAATACCCATCGCTCCGCCGAGCGAACTGCCCATCTTATAGATCCCCGAGGCCACGCCTACCTTATTCTCAGGAGCGTTAACCACCGCGGTGTCCGTTGACGGGGTGGCGTAGCAGCCCAGGCCGAAGCCAAACAGCACGTTGCTGAAAAAGACCGTGACGATATAGGTCGATTTATCGAGGAAGGTGCAGGAGATAAGAAGAATACCGACCGCGGTAAAGACCGGGCCGCTCATCATCGGCAAACGCGCGCCGTAGCGTTGCAGCAGCTTCTCGCCCACCCGAATCATCGCCAGCACGGTAACCAGATAGCCGAGCGTCATCATTCCGCTCTCCAGCGGGCTCAGATGATGCCCCTGCTGGAGCCAGATGCTGGCAATCATCATCGTACCGATGGCGCCGTTGAGCATAAAGTTCGACAACACCGCGGCGCTGTAGGCCCGGTTGCGAAACAGCGCGAAATCAATCAGCGCCGCGTCGCCCTTACGCTGGCCGCTGCGGATAAAAAACAGCCCCGATGCCAGCGCGCCGGCCAGCATCGCCAGCGAGGTTGCGCTGGTCCAGCCCCAGCCGTGGCCTTTGCTGATAAACAGATTTAGCAGCACCAGCGCAAGGATCAGGCTGAGCAGGCCGCTGATGTCCAGCTTATGCTGCTGCGCGCTGGCGCTGCGGCTTTCCGGCGTACCGCGCAGCAAAAACAGCGCCGCCAGCGCTACCGCGATGGAGAAAACAAAGATCCAGCGCCAGCCCAGACCGGTGGCGATCGCCCCGCCGACAAACGAACACAGACCGCTGCCGCCCCACGAGCCGATGACCCAGAAGCTGACCGCCCGCTGGCGCGCTTTGCCTTCATACCAGGTTTTAATTAACGCCAGCGTCGCCGGCATGATGCAGGCGGCCGACAGCCCCTGTAAAACGCGCCCGGCGAGGAACAGCGCGGGTCCCTGAGAGAGCACCAGCATTGCGCTACCGACAATGCTGAGGATCAGGCCCAGGGTAGTCATGCGCATGCGGCCGAATTTATCCGCCAGCCCGCCGCTGGCGACCACGAAGCAGCCGCTGAATAACGCGCTCAGGCTCACCGCCAGGGTCAGGGTTTCCAGCGAAATATCGAGGCTGCTCTTCATCGCCGGAACCACGTTAATCACCGACTGGGCAAACAGCCAGAAGGTCAGAACGCTCAATACAATACCCGCCAGCAGACGATCGGTGCCGACGAACTGCGCTTCGCTTAGCGATACAGAACTCATAGCAGGGTCCTCTTCGTTGCGGACATTAACGCAAATAGTGTTCCGTCAGGGCGCACCACAGCGCGGCGCCTTTCAGCAACAGCGCATCGTTGAAGTCGTATCCCGGGTTATGCACCATGCAGCGATCCGCTTCGTCCCCGGCCCCGATAGTGAAATAGCAGCCGTTCGGATTGCGCTCGAGCATAAAAGCAAAATCTTCGCTGCCCATAAACGGCTTCACCTCGCCGACCTGCGCCTCGCCAAACAGCGCGGTCGCCACCGTGCGGACCATCTCATTGGCAGCCGGATCGTTCCTTAAAACCGGGCTGCCGTTAACGTGGGTTAAGGCGGCGCTGGCGTTAAAGCTCTCGGCCTGAGCAACGGCGATATCGTGAATGCGCTGCAGGACGGTCTCGCGAACCTGTTCGTTTAAGGTGCGCACCGTGAGCTTCATTAACACCTTGTCGTTGATAATGTTCGGGGCGTGCCCGGCCTGAATGCTGCCCACGGTCACGACCGCCGGTTCAAACGGCGTGATGTTTCGGGAAACAATGGATTGCAGCGCCAGGGTGATATGACAGGCAACCAGCGTGGCGTCGACGGTATGCTCCGGTACCGCGCCGTGTCCGCCCACCCCTTTGACTTCAATATGGAGAGTATCCGAGGAGGCCATCATCGCCCCATCGCGCAGGCCGATTCTGCCTAACGGCTGCCCCGGCATATTATGCAGGCCAAAAATGGCATCGCAGGGGAACTGGTCAAACAGGCCGTCTTCCAGCATGACCCGACCGCCGTAGAGTAATTCCTCAGCAGGCTGAAAAATAAGCTGCAGGGTGCCGTTAAACTGCCGGGTGCGCGCCAGATATTCCGCGGCGTACAATAGCGTGGTGGTATGGCCATCGTGGCCGCAGCCGTGAAAACGACCGTCGACCCGGCTGGCCCACGCTTTGCCGCTCATCTCCTGCATCGGCAGGGCGTCCATATCCGCCCGTAGCCCCAACCGTTTTTTACCCTCGCCGACGCGTAAAGTACCGACCACGCCGGTGCCCGCCAGACCGCGGTGAACCTGATAGCCCCATTCGCCGAGCAGGCGGGCAACCTCTTCGCTGGTTTTATGCTCTTCAAAACCAATTTCCGGCTGCTGATGGAAACGGCGGCGAAGCGCGACAAACTGCGCCTCGTTAACCTGTAATGCCTCAATAATCGGGTGTGTCATTTTTATTATTCCTGTGTTGTGTTTGCACGACACTTTCGAGTTTATGCATCCCTGTTGGCTTTAAAATGCGCTTTTTTGTTTTATAGTGACGGATTATTAATGAGTGTTTTTCATACAAAACGGTTATGACAAAAAATGACGTGCTGTTTTTTGTCTTCAGGAGGCGACGGTGGAGCATCATTCAGGCGACTTTCAGGTTGTGGTTCGCGATATCCGGCAGCTGAGCCAGCAGGAAAACGATGCTCTGACGCTGCTATGGCTGCTTGAGGGCAGCGTCGAACTCCGCGATGGCGAGACGGGTCGGTACCTGCAGGCCGATGAACTGGCGATAGTGAATCGTCATCGCCGCTGGAGCCTGCACAGCAAGACGGCGAACGTCGTGATGGTGCTGTCGCTGAACGCCGGATGGCTGACCCGCCTCGACGGCGATTTTTTTGCCTCCGCCTACCAGAGCAGCAGCGAAACCCGCGATGCCGAAGACACCCTGCGCTACCTGATGCGCCAGCTGCTGGTCCTCGGTCTGGTCAATCCGCAGGCCCACTACCGGCTGGAGGCCAACCGCTGGCTTAGCGAAATTGCTCTCCTGCTGGCGTCACGCTTCAGCCGTCCCCTCACCGCCCAGGCGTCTCGCGGAGCCGAACGCTGGAGCCAGCGAATTAACAGAGTGGTGGCGCGAATCGACGCCAACTATCAACAGCGCCTGTCGCTGCAGGAGATAGCCGCCGCGGAGTTTGTTTCTGAGGCCTGGCTCTCGCGTCTGTTCCGCAAAGAGGTGGGCGTCAGCTTTATGCAGTACATCACCGGGCTGCGCCTGCGCAAAGCCGCGGAGCAGCTGACGACGACGCGTCAATCGATACAGCAGATCGCTCAGCAGCAGGGCTTTGCCAGCAGCCGGGTGATGAGCGACCTGTTTAAACGCGAGCACGGCCTGACGCCGCGCCAGTTCCGCCAGCAGCACCCGCAGACGGCGGTCGAATCTCTCCGCCCGCACCTACAGCAGACCGAGCGATGGCAGCCGGTGTCAATCGATCGGCTGTACGCCCGGCTCAACGCGCCGCAAACCTACGGTCTGGATAGCCCGCCGCTGCGGCTCAGCCCCCAACAAACCCGCCATCTCGATGTTCGCGAACTCCCGGCGCGCGGCGCGCCGCTGCGTCACACCCGAATGGTGATTACCGTTCGTGAACTGGACGATCTGCTGCGCGAGGATGTCCGCCGCGAACTGGAACAGCTGCACGACGCGCTGCCGATATTCGCCATCGATATTCACGATCCGTTTCTCAGCAGCCGCCTGTTCGGCACCGGCTGGGACGATCCGCAAATGGCCGGGTATGCCTGCTGGTATAACCTGCAGCGCATTTTTAGCTGGCTGGCGACCCAGGGCTTGGCGGTGATACTGCATACCGGACTCACCACCCGCGGCGATCTGCTGCAACGTTTCCTCTCTCTGTCCGCTAACCATTTTCCGCCGGCAACCCTCGCCAGCTGGCACTTCGTATGGCACTGGTCCCCTCAGGCCAGCGACGAAGCCCGCCAGCACGCCTGGCGGCAACAAAAGGCGATCCTGCAGAGGCTATCGCCGCAGTCGGCGCTGGGGATCTGGCACCGTTTTCCTCAACAGGTGGAGGACGATCCCCTTCTGCGTTCACCGCTGCTGGTCGAGGCGGATTTTCTGGCCTGCCAGGCCGATGCTAATGAACTGCTGGATCTCGCGCAGGTGGATAGCCAGAAACTGGCCGCCAGCGAAAACTATCCGGTACACAAATTGCGCAAACTTCATAGCGCGCTGCGCCAGCGGCAGCTCCTGCTGCCGCTTTGGCTGCTCTCGTGGAATACCCTCACCGGCGATACCCGCGATACCAACGGCCGTTTCTTTCGCGGCGCGCTGCTGATGGATAATCTGCTGGGACTGGCGGATCAGGTTTGGCTCGCGGGGTTCTGGCTGAATTCAGGGCTGCAGGGGGAAGCCCGCGCCAACGGCAAGCTGGATACTTCCAGCCTGGCGCTGCACTATCTCCACGGTCTGCCGCGACCGGTCTACTGGGTGCTATGGCTGTGGCGCAGGCTGCGGGGCGAGGTGGTGATCAACGACAAGAACTTGCTGCTGCTGCGCCATAACGGCCATTATCAGCTACTGCTGCGCAACACGGTAGTTTTCAATCCCTGGCTTTCCAGCGAGGAGGCGTTTATCCAGCGCTTTAGTCAGCCCTGGAGCGTGCGCCTGCTCGGCCTTGAAGGACGCTGGCGAATCAAACATCACCTGTTCGATCGGCACCATGGCGCGCTCTTCCCGCTGTTTGAGGCCTTTCGCAGCCAAAGCGGACCGGACGATGAGGACTATCGCTGGCTGATGCACAGAGCGCGTCCGGCGCTGCGCGTCAGTGAAGAGACGCCCGATAGCGACCGCTGGCAGCTTGTCGATTCGCTGGAGAGCAATGCGCTGGCGCTTTATGAATTCACGCCGCTCGGCGATTGAAAAGTGACAGCGTCACTACCCTGCTTCTTTCTGCAAGCGGCCTGTGCCGTGAAAAATAGCTTTTGCTTGCGCGGCAGCCCGTTCGCATGGGGTTAAAAAATTGTAACTAGCAAGATATCCTCATGTGAACTATCATCAGCGCATCATGACTCAATGGACTGAAAATAAAGATGATTCCGGTTAATCCTTCAACGCTCGGCCGCTATGCGGCGCACGTCAGCCTGGTCCATACCATGAAAAGCCACCGCGCGCCGGCGCTCTCGGTCATGATGATCTTTTCGGACCTGCTTATCCGCTCAACCGAAGATGCATATCGTCAACAGGGCTGGACAATTACGCCGCAAAACAGCGGCCTGGTACTGCGTACTTATGTTGCCCACCATCACGATGGCGAAAAGCTGGAAATTAATCCCAAAGATTACATCGCCCGCTATAACCGACTCCTTCCCCTGTAGCGCCTCGACCGCCAGCCAGCCGTACAGCCACGGCTGGCTGGAGAAACCGCCAATAAAAAGATACCATGTGGCGGATATCGGGGCTTCGACGCAAATAAGCGCCATGCTCAATACCCATAGCTTCCTCAAGCCGTGCGGCAGATGAATCGAAAATACGCTTTGCTCAACCCCTCGCTTGCCTGATGACAAACGTCGGATGATTTACGAGGTATACTCGAAGTTAATAAGCAGTATGAATTTGAATCAGTTGGTCAAATAACCGACGCAGCCCTCGCTTATATTATCTCCATGAGCAATAAGGTGGTGGTAAATGTTATTTAATATTAATAAGATAGAGCCTTGCTCTATAATCAAAAAGAAACTATGCGCCTGAAATTGTCTTCTCTCCTGGCAGCGGTATGTATGCTGTACGGGCAAGCTTTTGCCGCGCCAGCGCTGCCTGCGCACGCGGATATTCGCGATAGCGGCTTCGTTTATTGCGTGAGCGGTCAGGTCAACACCTTCAACCCGCAAAAGGTCAGCAGCGGCCTGATTGTCGATACCCTGGCCGCCCAGCTCTACGACCGGTTGCTTGACGTCGACCCCTATACTTATCGCCTGGTTCCCGAACTGGCAGAAAGCTGGGAGGTGCTGGACAACGGCGCAACCTACCGCTTCCACCTGCGCAACAACGTGCCTTTTCAGACCACCGCCTGGTTCAAACCGACCCGTAATTTTAATGCCGATGACGTCATTTTCACCTTTGGCCGCATTTTTAATCGCGACCACCCGTGGCACAACGTTAACGGCAGCAGCTTTCCCTATTTCGATAGCTTACAGTTTGCCGACAGCGTGGAAAGCGTGCGTAAGCTGGATAGTCATACCGTCGAGTTTCGCCTCAAACGCCCGGACGCCTCGTTCCTGTGGCATCTGGCCACCCACTACGCCTCGGTGATGTCGGCAGAGTATGCCGCGAAGCTGGCGCAGAACGATCGCCAGGAACTGATCGACCGGCAACCGGTCGGCACCGGTCCGTTCCAGTTGGAGGAGTATCGCAGCGGTCAGTACATTCGCCTGCAGCGCCATCCGGCCTACTGGCGCGGTAAACCGCTGATGCCGCAGGTGGTGGTCGACCTCGGCTCCGGCGGCACCGGCCGCTTGTCAAAACTGCTGACCGGCGAGTGCGACGTGCTGGCCTGGCCCGCCGCAAGCCAGCTCTCTATTTTGCGTGACGACCCGCGTCTGCGCCTGACCCTGCGCCCGGGAATGAACATCGCCTGGCTGGCGTTTAACACCGCTAAGCCGCCGCTCGATAATCCTGAGGTGCGCCATGCGCTGGCGCTGGCCATCAATAATCAGCGCCTGATGCAGTCGATCTACTACGGCACCGCGGAAACCGCCGCGTCTATGCTGCCTCGCGCCTCCTGGGCCTACGATAACGACGCCAGGATCACCGAATATAACCCCGCGGAAGCCCGAGCCCGGCTGAAAGCCCTGGGGCTGGAAAATCTAACGCTTAAGCTGTGGGTGCCAACCAGCTCGCAGGCCTGGAACCCCAGCCCGCTGAAAACCGCCGAGCTTATTCAGGCGGATATGGCGCAAATTGGCGTGAAGGTGATTATTGTGCCGGTAGAAGGTCGCTTCCAGGAGGCCAGATTAATGGATATGAGTCATGACCTGACGCTGTCCGGCTGGGCAACGGACAGTAACGATCCGGACAGCTTTTTCCGTCCGCTTTTGAGCTGCGCGGCGATTACCTCACAAACCAACTATGCTCACTGGTGTCATCGCGAATTCGACGAGGTGCTGCAAAAGGCGCTCACTTCCCAGCAGCTGGCTTCGCGCATTGAGGCCTACAAAGAGGCGCAGCGCATTCTTGCCAATGAACTGCCGGTGCTGCCGCTGGCCTCCTCCCTGCGCTTGCAGGCCTATCGTTACGACATGAAAGGCCTGGTGCTGAGCCCGTTTGGCAACGCCTCTTTCGCAGGCGTCTCGCGGGAAAAAGAAGACGAGGTGAAAAAACCATGATTATTTTTACTCTGCGTCGCCTGCTGCTGCTGCTGATTACCCTCTTCCTGCTGACCTTTGTCGGTTTTAGCCTGAGCTATTTTACGCCCCACGCGCCGCTGCAGGGTGCCTCGCTGTGGAACGCCTGGCTATTCTGGTTTGAGGGCGTGCTGCACTGGGATTTCGGCGTTTCCAGCATCAACGGTCAGCTGATTTCCGAGCAGCTTAAAGAGGTCTTTCCCGCCACCATGGAGCTCTGTATCCTCGCCTTCGGCTTCGCGCTGGTGGTCGGGATCCCCGTCGGTATGCTGGCGGGCATTATGCGCAACAAATGGCAAGATACCCTGATCAGCGCCCTGGCGCTGCTGGGCTTTTCGATTCCCGTCTTCTGGCTGGCGCTGCTGCTGACCCTGTTTTTCTCCCTTACCCTGGGCTGGTTTCCGGTCTCCGGGCGCTTCGATCTGCTGTATGAAGTGAAATCGGTCACCGGCTTTGCGCTGATCGACGCATGGCTATCCGACTCTCCGTGGCGCCATGAAATGATCGTCAGCGCGGCGCGCCACATGGTGCTGCCGGTGCTAACCCTGGCGGTAGCGCCGACGACGGAAGTGATCCGTTTGATGCGTATCAGCACCAGCGAAGTATACGACACCAACTATGTCAAAGCCGCCGCCACCCGCGGCGTATCGCGGCGGACGATTTTACACCGCCACGTCCTGCACAACGCCCTGCCGCCGGTGATCCCGCGCCTGGGACTGCAGTTTTCCACCATGCTAACGCTGGCGATGATTACCGAAATGGTCTTTAGCTGGCCGGGGCTGGGCCGCTGGCTGATTAACGCGATTCGCCAACAGGACTACGCCGCGATCTCAGCGGGCGTGATGGTCATCGGCGCGCTGGTGATTATTGTGAACGTGATATCCGATATTCTGGGTGCTATGGCTAACCCACTGAAACATAAGGAATGGTATGCCCTACGATAGCGTCTATCTGGAGAAGCGCCCGCCGGGTGCGCTGCGCACCGTATGGCGAAAATTCTACGGCGATACGACCGCCATGATCGGCCTGTACGGCTGTGCGGCGCTGGCGCTGCTGTGCGTTTTCGGCGGCTGGTTCGCTCCTTACGGCATCGACCAGCAGTTTCTCGGCTACCAGCTGCTGCCGCCGTCCTGGTCACGGTACGGCGAAGTGTCGTTCTTTCTCGGTACCGACGATCTCGGTCGCGACGTCCTGAGCCGCCTGCTGAGCGGCGCGGCGCCGACGGTCGGCGGCGCGTTTGTGGTGACGCTGGGCGCCGCCCTGCTGGGACTGGTGCTTGGCGTGATTGCCGGTTCTACCCACGGCCTGCGGTCTGCGGTGATGAACCATATTCTTGACACGCTGCTATCGATCCCGTCCCTGCTGCTGGCCATTATCGTGGTCGCCTTCGCCGGGCCGCACCTCAGCCACGCGATGTTCGCCGTCTGGCTGGCGCTTCTGCCGCGGATGGTGCGTTCGGTCTACAGCATGGTGCATGACGAACTGGAAAAAGAGTACGTTATCGCCGCCCGCCTTGACGGGGCCTCGACGCTGAATATTTTATGGTTCGCGGTGCTGCCGAATATTACCTCAGGCCTGGTCACCGAGATCACCCGCGCGCTGTCGATGGCGATCCTGGATATCGCTGCGCTGGGCTTCCTCGATCTCGGCGCTCAACTGCCTTCCCCCGAATGGGGAGCGATGCTCGGCGACGCGCTGGAGCTGATTTACGTGGCGCCGTGGACGGTGATGCTGCCGGGTGCGGCTATCATGATAAGCGTCCTGCTGGTTAATCTGCTGGGCGACGGGATCCGCCGCGCCATCATCGCCGGGGTGGAATAATGCCGTTACTCGACATCCGTAATTTAACCATTGAATTCAAGACCAACGAAGGCTGGGTGAAAGCCGTCGATCGCGTCAGCCTGACTCTCGCCGAGGGGGAAATACGCGGCCTCGTCGGGGAGTCCGGCTCCGGCAAAAGCTTAATAGCTAAAGCGATATGCGGCGTCACCAAGGACAACTGGCGGGTAACCGCCGACCGCATGCGCTTTGACGACATCGATCTGCTGCGTCTGTCGGTGCGCGAGCGGCGTAAGCTGGTGGGCCACAACGTCTCGATGATTTTTCAGGAGCCGCAATCCTGTCTCGACCCTTCCGAACGGATCGGCCAGCAATTAACGCAGAATATCCCCGGCTGGACCTTTAAAGGCCGCTGGTGGCAGCGCCTGGGCTGGCGCAAGCGGCGCGCCATCGAGCTCCTGCACCGCGTCGGGATTAAAGACCATAAAGATGCGATGCGCAGTTTCCCCTACGAGCTGACGGACGGAGAGTGCCAGAAGGTCATGATTGCCATCGCGCTGGCTAACCAGCCGCGGCTGCTGATCGCCGATGAGCCGACCAACGCCATGGAGGCCACGACGCAGGCGCAAATCATCCGCCTGCTGACGCGGTTAAACCAAAACAATAACACCACTATTTTGCTGATCAGTCACGATATGCAGATGCTCAGTAAATGGGCGGACAAAATCAACGTGATGTACTGCGGGCAGACGGTGGAAACCGCGCCGAGCGAAGAGCTGGTGACGATTCCTCATCACCCTTACACGCAGGCGCTGATTCGGGCGATTCCCGATTTCGGCAGCGCCATGCCGCACAAGAGTCGGCTCAACACCTTGCCGGGGGCGATCCCCTTGCTCGAACAGCTGCCCATCGGCTGCCGGCTCGGGCCGCGCTGCCCCTATGCCCAGCGCGAATGTATCGAAACGCCCCGGCTGGTGGGCGCCCGTAACCACCTCTATGCCTGTCATTTCCCGCTGAACATGGAGAAAGAGTGAAATGGTCGAAACATTGCTTGAAGTGCGCAATCTGAGTAAGACCTTTCGCTACCGCACCGGCTGGTTTCATCGGCAAACGGTGGAGGCGGTTAAGCCGTTAAGCTTTACCCTGCGCGAGCGCCAGACGCTGGCGATTATCGGCGAGAACGGCTCCGGCAAGTCAACGCTGGCAAAAATGCTCGCCGGAATGGTCGAACCCAGCACCGGCGAACTGCTGATTGACGATCGCCCGCTGGCGTTTGGCGATTACTCTTTCCGCAGCCAGAAGATTCGCATGATCTTTCAGGATCCGTCGACCTCGCTCAATCCGCGGCAGCGTATTTCGCAAATCCTCGATTTTCCGCTGCGTCTGAACACTGACCTTGAACCCGAGGCGCGGCAGAAGCAGATTATCGAAACGTTGCGAATGGTTGGCCTGCTGCCGGACCACGTCAGCTACTACCCGCATATGCTGGCGCCGGGACAGAAACAGCGTCTGGGCCTGGCGCGCGCGCTGATCCTGCGTCCGAAGGTCATCGTCTGCGATGAAGCGCTGGCGTCGCTGGATATGTCAATGCGCTCGCAGCTGATAAACCTGATGCTGGAGCTGCAGGAAAAACAGGGTATCTCCTACATTTACGTGACTCAGCATCTGGGCATGATGAAGCACATCAGCGATCAGGTGCTGGTGATGCATCAGGGCGAAGTGGTCGAACGCGGCAGCACCGCCGACGTTCTGGCGTCTCCGCTGCACGAGCTGACAAAACGCCTGATTGCCGGTCATTTCGGCGAGGCGCTGACTGCCGATGCCTGGCGTAAAGACGGTAAATAAACCGAGGCGTAAATTGCACGGCGCTAACGCCAGGTCGCCGTCATATCCGATGGTATACTCTTGTATACGCGGTAGCCAAAGCGCGATATGACGTGGCGAATGGCAGAAAAATATCGTGACACAAGGGGTCGTCAGTGGGATATAATTCCCGGCTAAATTTGAGTTATTTTGAAATAACAATGCTAACCAAATGATTGTTAAAGTAAAAATACGCAATAACGATAAGGATTAAAAGCTATGGGTTTTCTTTCCGGTAAGCGCATTCTGTTGACTGGCCTTGCCAGCAAACTGTCCATCGCCTACGGCATCGCGCAAGCCATGCACCGTGAAGGGGCTGAACTGGCGTTCACCTATCAGAACGAAAAACTGAAAGGTCGTGTGGAAGAATTTGCCGCCGCGCTGGGCTCTAATATCGTCCTGCCGTGCGATGTCGCGGAAGATGAGAGCATCGAATCTCTGTTCACCGAGCTGGCAAAAGTGTGGCCGAAGTTCGACGGTTTCGTCCACTCTATCGGCTTTGCGCCGGCAGACCAGCTGGACGGCGACTACGTTAACGCGGTGACTCGTGAAGGTTTCAAAATCGCTCACGATATCAGCGCCTACAGCTTTGTGGCGATGGCGAAAGCCTGCCGCGGTATGCTGAACCCGGGCTCCGCCCTGCTGACGCTCTCCTACCTGGGCGCAGAGCGCGCCATCCCGAACTACAACGTGATGGGTCTGGCGAAAGCCTCTCTTGAAGCTAACGTGCGCTACATGGCGAACGCCATGGGCCCGGAAGGCGTTCGCGTTAACGCCATCTCTGCCGGTCCGATCCGTACCCTGGCGGCTTCCGGTATTAAAGATTTCCGTAAGATGCTGGCGCACTGCGAAGCGGTCACCCCGATCCGTCGCACCGTCACCACTGAAGACGTGGGCAACAGCGCAGCATTCCTGTGCTCCGACCTGTCTGCCGGCATCTCCGGCGAAGTCGTTCACGTTGACGGCGGCTTCAGCATCGCCGCCATGAACGAGCTGGAACTGAAATAAGTTCGTTACCCTCCTCGCGCCCGCGAGGAGGGGTATTTCCCCCGCGCTTTCCTTCTGTTATTCCAATCCGCTATTTGTTAGCACGGATCAATATTTTCTCCCGCTCCAGGGTTAAGCCAGGATAGTTCCGCATAGCATGACCGCGAAACGGCGGTTTGCCACATACCGAACAAGGAACGCCCATGGAGCAACGCCGCGTTAACGGCAAAAACCACTGGTATCATGAGACCCAGTCAACAATCTGCCCGGTGGATGTATTGCCGCTCGTCCCTGAAGCCGCCCATGTCGAAGATCGTTTTCTACTCGATCTGACTCTCCCCCGGGAGCTGCTCGAGGCGCATGCGCGCTGGCTTACGCCGGCCCGTCGGCTGGCAGATGCCCTCTTTCCCGCGTCAGTGACGGTTAACCGTCTACAGACATTTAGCGCCTATGACCGGCTAAGTACGGCGCTGACCGTCGCCCAGGTTTATGGCGTACAGCGCCTGTGTAATCACTACGCCGCTCGCCTGGCGCCGCTTCCCGGCCCGGACTCCTCGCGTGAGAGCAACCGTCGTCTGGCGCAAATTACCCAGTATGCGCGTCAGCTCGCGAGCTCTCCTTCGCTGATCAACGCGCTCGCCCGCAGCCAGCTGGACGAAGTCGGCCTGACCAGTCGCGATATTATCCTTATCAATCAGATTATTGGCTTTATCAGCTTCCAGGCCCGCGCTATCGCCGCCTTCCATGCCGCGCTGGGTTACCCGGTGCGCTGGATCCCCGGCATGCCGCAGCAGGAAGATGCCCCGGAAGCGCTTTTCGTCGCGAGGGAGAGTGACTGGCAGCCAGGACTTGACGACGCGGACTTACGCTATGCCGACGATGAGCGCCAGTCTCTTTTAGCGAACTGGCGAAAACATCCGGGCCTGTTTGAACTGGCCCCGCTGCTGGCGGCTCAGGAACCTCCTCTGGCTCTGCTGGAACAGCTCCTGACCCACCTCAGCGATCGGCAACCGTTCGCCGCGCAGGTGGCGCTGATCGCTGCGCGAATTAATGGCAGCATCAGTTGCTTTAACGCGTGGGCCTCGCGATGTCCAGATTTAGCCGATCTCACGGACGCTTTGCGTGGTAATGAATCCGGCGTCCAGCCATGGGGAGACAACCCGTCAATGGAACGCCAGCTTCTACAATCCGTACAGCTTTTGACCCGCGCGCCCGACCGCTTCAGCGCCGCCCAGCTAACTCCCCTCACTGATTACGGGCTTTCCCGTAGCGCGGCTATCGATCTACTCGCCTGGTGCGGGCTGTGCGGTTGGATGAATCGGCTGAAAATCGCCCTCGGGAATGTACGTCAGGAGACGTAAAATGCTGAAACAGCGCTTGCTGCGGCAGGCATATTCGCGTAAAAATGTCAGCCGCTCTTTTAGCCACGAAAATACGAAATTATGTTTCAGGACAACCCGCTGCTAGCGCAGCTTAAACAGCAACTGCATTCCCAGACTCCGCGCGTTGAAGGGGTCGTTAAGGGGACGGAAAAAGGATTTGGCTTCCTCGAAGTCGACTCGCAGAAAAGCTATTTCATTCCGCCGCCGCAAATGAAAAAAGTGATGCATGGCGATCGTATTATCGCCGTGGTCAATACTGAAAAGGAACGCGAAAGCGCTGAGCCTGAAGAACTGGTTGAGCCGTTCCTGACGCGTTTTGTCGGCAAAGTTCATAAGAAAGACGATCGTCTTTCCATCGTTCCTGACCATCCGCTGCTGAAAGATGCCATTCCTTGCCGCGCCGCGCGCGGCGTAGAGCATGATTTTAAAGAGGGTGACTGGGCCGTTGCCGAAATGCGCCGTCATCCGCTGAAAGGCGACCGCGGTTTCTACGCTGAGCTCACCCAGTACATTACCTACGGCGACGATCATTTCGTTCCATGGTGGGTCACCCTGGCGCGTCATAATCTGGAAAAAGAAGCGCCGGACGGCGTGGCGACCGAGATGCTTGATGAAGGTCTGGAACGCCGTGATTTAACGGCCCTGGCTTTCGTGACCATCGACAGCGCCAGCACCGAAGATATGGACGATGCGCTGTACGTTGAGCAAACCGCTGACGGCAAGCTGCATCTGACCGTCGCTATCGCCGATCCGACCGCGTGGATTGCCGAAGGCAGCAAGCTGGACAACACGGCGAAAATTCGCGCCTTTACCAACTATCTGCCGGGCTTCAACATTCCGATGCTGCCGCGCGAGCTCTCGGACGACCTCTGCTCTCTGCGCCCCAACGAGGTTCGCCCGGTTCTGGCCTGCCGCATGATCCTCGCGGATGACGGCACCATCGAAGATGATATTCAGTTCTTCGCGGCGACCATCGAGTCGAAAGCGAAGCTGGCCTACGATGATGTTTCCGACTGGCTGGAAAATAACGGTGGCTGGCAGCCGGGAAGCGAGACTATCGCCCAGCAAATTAAGCTGCTGCAGGAGGCCTGCCTGCGTCGTAGCGAATGGCGTAAAAACCACGCGTTGGTATTCAAGGACCGCCCGGATTACCGCTTTGTGCTTGGCGACAAGGGCGAAGTGCTGGATATCGTCGCCGAACCGCGTCGTATCGCCAATCGCATCGTTGAAGAGTCAATGATTGCCGCCAACATCTGTGCCGCCCGCGTGCTGCGCGACAAACTCGGTTTCGGCGTTTATAACGTCCACACCGGTTTCGATCCGGCCAACACCGAGCAGCTCGCGGCCTTACTGAAGACTCACGATGTGCACGTTGACCCGGTGGAAGTGCTGACGCTGGAAGGCTTCTGCAAGCTGCGTCGCGAGCTGGACGCGCAGCCGTCTGGTTTCCTCGATAGCCGTATTCGTCGCTTCCAGTCGTTTGCGGAAATCAGCACCGAGCCGGGTCCGCACTTCGGCCTGGGTCTTGAGGCCTATGCGACCTGGACTTCCCCGATCCGTAAGTACGGCGATATGATTAACCATCGTCTGCTGAAAGCAATTATCAAAGGGGAAGCGATCTCCCGTCCGCAGGATGACGTTGCGATCCAAATGGCTGAACGCCGTCGCCTCAACCGCATGGCGGAGCGCGATGTTGGAGACTGGCTGTACGCCCGCTATCTGAATCCGCAGGCCGGCACCACTACCCGGTTTGCAGCTGAGATTATCGATGTCAGCCGCGGCGGCATGCGCGTGCGTCTGGTTGATAACGGCGCGGTTGCCTTTATCCCGGCGCCGTTCCTTCACGCCGTGCGCGATGAACTGGTGTGCAGCCAGGAAAACGGCACCGTGCAGATCAAAGGCGAAGTCGTCTACAAAGTCACGGATGTTATCGACGTCACGATTGCCGAAGTGCGCATGGAAACCCGTAGCGTGATTGCACGTCCAGCCGCCTGATAGTTCACCTGTGCGGCTCCCTTATATGGAGCCGCATTTTAACCTTTCCCGTTGTTTTTCTGCGCGTTGCCCACGAATCATTGTAGATGAGTTAGTTTGTGCGTTTTTTTCGCTTCTCTTTTTCATCCGTTTTTAGCATCATTGATTTTATTCACATTTGTAACCAGGATAACGCCATGTCAGATCTGAATGCCCGCCTGCTCGCCCAACGAATCGATACCGTGCTGGATATTCTGGTTGCCGGGGATTATCACTCCGCAATCCATAATCTGGAAATTCTGAAAGCTGAACTGCAGGCGCTTTCCAGCGACGAGCAGGAAAATAAACCCGGTCAGCCTAAAGCGCCGTGGGAAATTTGATAATCTTCATCGTCGCCATCGGCCATCCAGGGCCGATCGCGCCCAAATAGCCCTTAACTGCGAAGTTGCTATGAACGCCCGACAACAAAGTATTTTGCAAATGGTCATCGATAAAGGCCGTATGAGCGTGTCCGATCTCGCGAAGATGACCGGTGTCTCTGAAGTCACCATTCGCCAGGATCTGAATTCACTCGAGAAACAGAGCTACCTGCGGCGTACCCACGGCTTCGCCGTTCCGCTGGATAGTGAAGATGTGGAAACCCGCATGATGACCAACTTCGCCATTAAGCGAGAGCTGGCTGCGCGGGCCGCTACGCTCGTTTCGTCCGGAGAAACGGTGTTTATCGAAAACGGGAGCTGCAACGCCCTGCTCGCCCGTACGCTTGCCGAACGCGGCGATATCACTATCATCACCGTCAGCAGCTATATTGCGCATCTGCTGAAAGAGACGCCCGGAGAAGTCATCCTGCTGGGCGGGATCTATCAAAAGCGCAGTGAAAGTATGGTGGGTCCGCTAACCCGCCAGTTTATTCAGCAGGTCCACTTCAGCAAGGCCTTTATTGGCATTGACGGCTGGCAGGCTGAAACCGGATTTACCGGACGGGATATGATGCGTGCTGACGTGGTCAACGCGGTGCTTGAAAAGGGCTGTGAAGCGATTGTGCTCAGCGATAGCTCGAAATTCAACGTGGTTCATCCCTATCCGCTCGGCCCGATAGGGCGCTTCAACCGCATTATCACCGATGATAATCTCAATGATGCCGTGCGCAACCAGTTAACCCAGTGCGGTTTAGCCGTCGATATCGTTAACCATCCCTGATCCTTATTTCTGCCTTACCGCCGCTTTGCCGGGCTCTCCCCGGCATCGCCCTGGTCTGAGACTTTTCTGACACCTGAATTCAGACTTTTTACCTGCCTGAAAAATTTATAGAAAGTAGAATTAATGTTAGCGATATAACAGGAAGTAACTATCACCTGCGTGAATAGAGCAACACCTGCGCAACTAAAGCTTCATGGAATACCCCCCGGGCTGGCGTAACAAGCTATGCTTAAGGGAAGTTGTATCCATGAATAGATTATTCAGGAGAAAAAAAATGATGACTTCAATGAACAAAAAAATGGCCGCTGTGGTTCTGGCCGTCACTGTTGCAATGTCTCTGAGCGCTTGTTCTAACTGGTCTAAACGCGACCGTAACACCGCTATCGGCGCAGGTGCCGGTGCACTGGGCGGTGCGGTATTAACGGACGGCAGCACCTTGGGTACCCTCGGCGGCGCGGCAGTCGGCGGGATTATCGGCCACCAGGTGGGTAAATAATATTAACCACGAACAATAAAATGAAAGTTTATATTTGCTGACCAGTACACCAGCACAAAAATAAAGGCCACGATATTTATCGTGGCCTTATTATTAATCAACCGCCCGCCAGCTTAACCTTCATGCCTTTGGCTTCCAGAAGCGATTTGAGCAAGTCACGCTTATCGCCCTGAATCTCAATCACGCCATCCTTTACCGCCCCGCCGCAGCCGCATTTCTTTTTCAGCTCGGCAGCCAGCTTAGCCAGCGCGTCGTCACTTTCATCTATTCCGCTAATCAGACACACGCCCTTCCCCTTGCGCCCGCTGGTCTGGCGCTGGATACGTACGATACCGTCCCCTTTCGGACGCGCCTGTACCGCTTTGGGCTCATCAATACGACCGCTGTCCGTTGAATAAACCAGACGACTGTTGGAATCGCTCATCATACCCCCTTATTCAACGATGCGTTGATACCGCGCAGGGTGGCGGCCGGATCGGCAGACTGCGTTACCGGACGACCGATCACCATGTAATCTACCCCCGCCGCCTGCGCCTGTTCCGGCGTCATAATGCGCCGCTGGTCACCCGCGTCGCTACCTTGCGGACGAATGCCAGGCGTCACCAGCTTGAACGCCTGGCCCAGCTCTTGTTTAAAGCGAACCGCCTCCTGCGCCGAACAGACAACGCCATCCAGCCCGCAGCGCTGGGTCAGCGCCGCCAGCTTCGCGGCGTGGTCCGCCGGAGATAGCGTAATGCCCAGATCCTGCAGATCGCTGGCTTCCATGCTGGTTAACACCGTTACCGCAATTAATAGCGGCGCATCTTTTCCGAAGGGCAGCAGGGCCTCACGTGCGGCGGTCATCATACGCGCGCCGCCGGAGGCATGAACGTTAACCATCCAGACGCCAAGCTCTGCCGCTGCGGCGACCGCACGCGCCGTGGTATTCGGGATATCGTGAAACTTTAGATCGAGGAAAATCTCAAAACCGCGCTGGTGCAGGTCGCGAACAAACTGCGGCCCCAGCAGGGTAAACATCTCTTTACCAACCTTGAGCCGGCAGTCGCGCGGGTCGATACGGTCGACAAACGCCAGCGCTTTATCACGGTTATCATAATCGAGAGCAACGACGATGGGAGAGGATGTGACAACGCGGGAAGAAGATGTTGCAGTAGACGTCATGACCGGACCTTAATTGTTGATGAGCGCCGGTTCGGCGCAAAAAAGGTAAACGGGCAGCATTCTACCTGCGATAAGCCGAAAATAACAGGCTGCATTTCCCTCCCTGCCGGACGCCTTAATAGCCGTAGCCGGAGGAGACGGACATAATAATCCATAAGTATGTTGTAACTAAAGTGCGGCTTTTTTTTAAAATTACTGCCCGTCGAGTCCGCGAATGGGCTTAATGGTTGACCACGACCGGCAGGATGGACAGTGCCAGTACAGCGTATGGGCGGTAAAGCCGCATTTCTGGCAGCGGTAGCGCGGCTTGCTGCGGACCTGCTCGCCCACCATGTGGCGCAGCACGCCCAGGCTCTCCTTCGCGCGCCCCTCTTCGGCTTCATTGATGTGGTAATCGATGAGCTTATGGAAAACGCGCATCGTCGGATGGCGCTCCAGCTGGCGAGTCACGTAGTTTTGCGCGGCGTCAACCCCTTCCCGCTGTTCGAGGATCTGCGCCAGCATCAGATCGGCCGTCGCGCCGGTATTTTCCTCCGCGCAGCGGCGCAAAAATGCTTCCCACTCGTCGGTTTTCCCTAACTGCTGGTAACAGGTTTGCAGCATCTCCAGGGTTTCACCCACCAGTTCTTTATCCTGCTCAATCACCCGCTCCAGGCTCTCTACCGCCTTGGCATAGTCGCCCTTCTCCATCCATACCCGACCCATCATGATGGAGACGCGAGCGCTGTTGCGATCCGCCGCGGCGCCTTTTTTCAGCAGCGCCATCGCCTTATCCAGATCGTTGCCCGCCATTTGCTGCAGCGCCAGTTCACACCAGAAATTGGCGATTTCGCCGCGATGTTTCTCTTTCCCCAGCTTAACCAGACGCTCGGCCACTTCTATCGCCGACTGCCAGTCGCTGGTTGCCTGATAAATTTGCAGCAGCTGCTGCAGGGCGCTCAGGCGAAAATCCGTTTCATCCACCAGCTGTTTGAACATCCCCTCCGCCCGATCGTAGAGCCCGGCGGCCATATAATCGCGCCCCAGCTGCTGAACCGCCAGCAGGCGCTGGTCGTAAGTCAGCGAGGCGCTTTCCATTAAGCTCTGGTGGATGCGGATAGCGCGGTCAACTTCACCGCGCGAGCGGAACAGGTTGCCCAGCGTCAGATGGGCTTCGACGGTGCCGGTATCCTCTTTCAGCATATCGAGGAACAGATCGACGGCTTTATCCTGCTGATTGCTCAGCAGGAAGTTGACCCCTGTAACGTAGTCACGCGACAGACGGCTCGCATCGTCCTGTTTGGACTGTTGTGCACTTCTGCGCCCCATGTACCAGCCATACGCTGCGGCAACGGGCAAAAGCAGAAACAACAACTCCAGCATAAATGATTATTCCTTCACCGCAGGAACACCGGCTTCCGCAGGCGTAGCGCTGGCTGGCGCGATCTGATGCTCCAGACGCTTAATTTTACGCTCAGCGCGCGCCAAAGAGACGCGAACGCGCAGCCAGAAAAGACCGCAGATCAGCCAGCCGATAGCAAAACCGGCAGCAAAAAGCACGGCCAGCAGCGTCGAAATACGGAACTCACCCTGCGCGAGGAGATAGTTGAACGTGACCACCTGGTCATTCTGCGCGCCCAGCGTCACTGAAATGACGAAGATGGCTAACACCAGTAAGAAAATAAGAAAATATTTCACATGACTTCCCGTTCTGTGGGTTGCGCGAAAAAATCCCGCGTTCAGCCCTATAAAGTACCATTTTCGCCGCAGCGGTGAAATGGAAATGCATGACACCAGTACAGGATATGCGGCCTGACAGGGGTAATATCAACATTATTCCGGCGCTGCCGCCCTTTTTTTAATATCCTGCGCCTCTTCTCCCGGCGGCGATAGCGGGCCGCAGAACCGCTGGGCAAGCCAGGTCGCCAGGGTCACCAGTAGCCAGGAAATCAGCGTTGCGACGATCAGATCCTGCGGCCAGTGCATGCCCAGCGCCAGGCGGCTGCCCATCACCGCCATCGCCCACGTTAGCAGCAGCGCCAGGGTGACCCAGCGACGCCGCGGCCACAGCAAACCAACGCCGAGCAGCGCCCAGCTGGCAGCGAACATCGTATGGCCAGATGGGAAAGCGAAGCCGGTCTCTTTTTGCCAGTGCTTGCGCAAAAATCCGGGGATTTGCTGCTCTTGCGCCAGCTGCTCATGCACCAGTTTAGCGCGTTCTTTGCGTTTCAACGCGTAGAATTGCGTGACCGGCACCTGCCGCGTCTGCTCCAGCCAGATGACAAAGGGACGAGGCTCCTGGACGCGGCTTTTAATCCACGTCTTCATTCCCTGCCCAACCAGTATCGCTGCGGCCAGAATGAGAAACAGCATTATCGCCGCTCGCAGACGAAAACGCAGGCACCACAGAAACCAGGCGCATAAGATAACGTGCGTAATGATGCCCCATGGCTGCGTCACCGTTTCGGTCACCCAGTACAGCAGCTTCATCGTCCCTGCCGACAGCCCGGGATGCCATTTCCAGCCCGAAATCCAGATCGCTGCAGGCATGATTAATAACAGGGCCGCGCCAACGGCGGTTCGTCTGGCAATCAACAACATCTCGTCTCCTTATTCATTAACCTCAATATCATAACGGAAAGTAGTTCGTTTGTGCGCTTTGCGCGCAGGTAACCCTACGCAATTAGGAGAACGTCGCGCCATTGTGGCAAAATAGCGGCAAACAGAAGCACAGTCAGGTGCTGATAGAATCTGGAGAATCACATGCAGCTTAAACGTGTGGCAGAAGCCAAACTGCCAACCCCATGGGGCGATTTTCTCATGGTGGGTTTTGAAGAACTGGCAACCGGGCAGGATCACGTCGCGCTGGTATTTGGCGATATTTCGGGGCAATCCCCGGTGCTGGCTCGCGTACACTCTGAGTGTTTAACGGGCGACGCCCTTTTTAGCCTGCGCTGTGATTGCGGATTTCAACTGGAAGCGGCGTTGTCGCATATTGCCGAAGAGGGGCGCGGCATTCTGCTGTATCACCGCCAGGAAGGGCGCAATATCGGTCTGCTGAACAAAATCCGCGCCTACGCGTTACAGGATCAAGGCTATGACACCGTGGAAGCCAACCATCAGCTGGGCTTTGCCGCCGATGAACGCGACTTCACGCTGTGCGCAGATATGTTTAAGCTGCTCAACGTCGACCAGGTACGCCTGTTGACCAACAACCCGAAGAAGGTCGAAATTCTGACTGAAGCGGGAATTAACATTGTGGAACGCGTGCCGCTGATTGTGGGACGCAACCCGAAAAATGCCCACTATCTGGATACTAAGGCTGCCAAAATGGGGCACCTGCTGAGCAAGTAATTCCGTTGAAAAATGAAGGGCCAGCCTGTGCTGGCCCTTTTTATATCAGACGCGGGTTTACAGCATATTGCGGATCACATAGTGCAAAATACCGTCGTTCTGATAGTAGGTCAGCTCAGTCGCGGTATCGATGCGGCAGCGGCATTCAATCACTTCCTGCCGGCCATCCGCACGCGTCAGCGTGACCGGCACCGTCATACCGGGCTGCAGAGCCTGCAGGTTGCTGATATCTATCCGCTCCTCGCCGCTCAGTCCCAGCGTTTTACGCGTCACCCCCTGCGGGAATTCCAGCGGTAAAATCCCCATTCCAATCAGGTTGGAGCGGTGGATACGCTCGAAAGACTCGGCAATCACCACCCTGACGCCGAGCAAACGCGGTCCTTTAGCCGCCCAGTCGCGGCTGGAGCCGGAACCGTACTCTTTGCCTGCGATCACCGCCAGCGGCGTGCCCTCCGCTTTGTAGAGCATAGCGGCATCGTAAATAGCGATAGGTTGACTATCCGGAAGATGACGGGTCATCCCCCCTTCCACGCCGGGGACCATTTCGTTACGAATACGAATATTGGCAAACGTCCCGCGCATCATCACCTCATGGTTGCCGCGACGGGAGCCGTAGGAGTTAAAATCAATGCGTTCGACGCCGTGATTTTGCAGATAACGGCCCGCGGGGCTATCGGCTTTAATGCTGCCCGCCGGGGAGATATGGTCGGTGGTAACCGAGTCGCCCAACATGGCCAGAATGCGCGCGCCGTGAATATCCTCTACCGGTTTAGGCTCAACGCCCATCTCATCAAAGAACGGCGACAGGCGAATGTAGGTGGAATCATCCTGCCAGTCGTAGGTATCAGAGCGATCCACTTTAATCGCCTTCCACTCGGCTGTCCCTTCAAACACTTCGGCGTACTCTTTACGGAACATCTCCGTTGAGACTTGCTCAACCGCCTGCGCGACTTCGATTCCGCTCGGCCAGATATCCTTCAGATATACCGGCTGACCATCTTTACCCGTCCCTAACGGCTCACGGGTCAGATCGAGATTCATATTCCCCGCCAGGGCGTAGGCAACCACCAGCGGCGGCGACGCCAGCCAGTTGGTTTTTACTAGCGGATGAATACGTCCTTCAAAGTTGCGGTTGCCGGAGAGCACAGCCCCGACGGTCAGATCGCCCTGCTTGATTGCGCGCTCGATCGGGTCCGGCAGCGGTCCGGAGTTACCGATACAGGTGGTACAGCCATAGCCGACCAGGTTGAAGCCCAGTTCATCAAGATACGGCGTCAGCTTTGCGTGGGCCAGATAGTCGGAAACGACCTTCGACCCGGGAGCCAGCGACGCTTTAACCCACGGCTGCGGTTTCAGCCCTCGCTCAACGGCTTTTTTGGCCAGCAAGCCGGCGGCCATCAGGACGCTGGGGTTCGACGTGTTAGTACAGGAGGTAATGGCGGCAATCACCACCGCACCGTCAGGCAGCGAATACTGCTGTCCGTTCAGCGTGTAGTCAATTGGCCGTTTATCTTTCTGCGCGTGATTAACTTCCAGCTCGGTGCTGGCGGCAAAGGCCTGGGGCACATCGCCGAGCGCTACGCGGTCCTGCGGGCGTTTCGGCCCGGCCAGGCTGGCTTCAACGGTTCCCATATCCAGCGCCAGCGTGCTGGTGAATATCGGTTCATCCCCGGGCTGACGCCACATGCCCTGCGCTTTCGCATAGGCCTCTACCAATGCCACCTGCTCTTCGCTGCGGCCGGTCAGGCGCATATAGTCAAGCGTTACCGCATCGATCGGGAAAAAGCCGCAGGTCGCGCCATACTCCGGGGACATATTGGCAATCGTCGCGCGGTCCGCCAGCGGCAGAGAATCGAGGCCATCGCCGTAGAATTCAACAAACTTACCCACAACGCCGTGTTTACGCAGCATTTGGGTGACCGTCAGGACCAGGTCCGTCGCGGTAATGCCTTCACGCAGCTTGCCGCTCAGCTTGAAGCCAACAACGTCCGGGATCAGCATGGAAACCGGCTGACCGAGCATGGCGGCTTCCGCTTCGATACCGCCGACGCCCCAGCCCAGAACGCCTAAACCGTTAATCATCGTGGTATGGGAATCGGTGCCGACCAGGGTGTCGGGGAAAGCCACCCACTCGCCGTTTTGCTGTTCGCTCCACACCGCCCGGCCAAGGTATTCGAGGTTTACCTGGTGGCAAATACCGGTACCCGGCGGTACTACGCTGAAGCGGCTGAAAGCCTGCTGCCCCCAGCGCAAAAAGACGTAGCGCTCATGGTTGCGCTCCATCTCAAGCCGGACGTTCTCTTCAAAAGCATCATCGTCACCAAAACGGTCTACGGTGACCGAGTGGTCAATCACCAGGTCGACGGGCGAAAGCGGGTTCACTTTGGCGGTATCGCCGCCCAGGCGTTTGACCGCTTCGCGCATCGCCGCCAGGTCCACCACGGCAGGAACCCCGGTAAAGTCCTGCATCAGGACGCGCGCCGGACGGTAGGCAATCTCCCTGTCGGCATGGGCATGCTTCAGCCATCCGGCCAGGGCATGAATATCTTCGGCGGTCACGGAATCGCCGTCCTGCCAGCGCAGCAGGTTTTCCAGTAGCACTTTGAGCGATTTGGGCAAGCGCGAGAGATCGCCCAGTTGTTTAGCGGCCAGCGGTAAGCTGTAGTAATGCCAGGTTTTATCTTTAACCTGGAGCGTATCCTTACTGGCTGCTCGTAGGGTTGACGACATAGCTCCTCCTTTACCTTAGGGATAGCATCCCCTGATCCTCCTCAGGGTCATTATTAAAGATAACACATCTTTGATGTAACATTTTGATAACAACCCAAATTGCTAAAATAGGCGTAACGCATTAAGACAGGAAATTTGAATAATGAGGGCAGATATATTGAGAGGGATTGAAGAAGTCAGGTTTGCGTCGGCGAGCGCGTCGTATTAGTACACGAGTACAAAGAAAGACTAATCGCCATTATTCTGGCGATTAGTCCAATAGAGAAAATTTATCGAGCGAGTCTAAAAAGGGAAAAATTATATCCTCCTTATTACCGCTATTTTATCAGATACAAATAATTCTCAATAATTCACTTGTCATAAAACTGACATAACTGCTGTGACTGGAAGGTGCTCTAGCTTAGTAACCAAACGTTGCAGACAACCAGAGCAATGACGCTCCAGAACATCGCAAGCCCAAGGATAACGGCGCTCCAGGCCTTACTTCTCAAAACTGGATCTATCTCAGTCTTGTCACGTTCCTGTGACATCGCAAACTTCATATAATCGATATCACTAATCATTTTTTCACCACCAATCGCTAAGAATTACTAACCACAGATAAATCTTAATTATGGATTGACTATTAATCCAGTGAATTCGCTTTTCAGCAGATATCTTTCATCATTAATTTGATCGCGGCAGGTATATTTGCAAATGTGGTACGAGGAGTTAACAAAAATTGTGATTCAGACGAGGTTTAGATATTCCATTTCAGGCCATTATAGGCTTTGGCATCCCCGAGAGGATGCCATTATTTTTTCTGTGGTTATTTTTCCGGTAATTTAATATCTTTGAACATCGCTTCAATATCTTCATTTGAGCGCAAAGCAACGGCGGTATCGACCACATCCCGGGTCAGATGCGGCGCAAATCGCTGAATAAAATCATACATATAGCTTCGCAAGAAGGTACTGCGACGGAAACCTATTTTCGTGGTGCTGTGGCTGAAAATACCATTGGCGTCCAGCTTCACCAGGTCCGGGTCGGAAACCGGATCCACCGCCATACTGGCAATTACCCCTACCCCAAGGCCCAGACGCACGTAGGTTTTAATCACATCGGCGTCGGTGGCGGTGAAAACGATGCGCGGCGTTAAGCCGGCGCGATTAAAGGCGGTATCCAGCTCGGAGCGGCCGGTGAAGCCGAAGGTATAAGTCACCAGCGGATACTGCGCCAGCTCCTCAATCGATACCGACTCTCGCGACGCCAGCGGATGCTCTGGCGTGACGACCACGGAGCGGTTCCAGTGGTAGCACGGCAGCATCACCAAATCATCATAAAGATGAAGCGCTTCGGTCGCGATAGCGAAGTCAGCATTGCCTTTCGACACCGCCTCGGCGATTTGCGTTGGCGACCCCTGATGCATGTGCAAGGAGACGCGGGGATAGCGTTCGATAAAGCCTTTGATAACGCCCGGTAGCGCGTAGCGGGCCTGGGTGTGGGTAGTTGCTACGTACAGCGACCCCTTATCAGGCCAGGTATGCTCACCCGCTACCGATTTGATCGCATCGACCTTCGACAGGACCTCGCGAGCGATGCGTATGATCTCCTGGCCTGCGGGCGTGACCTGGGTCAAATGTTTGCCGCTGCGGGCGAAAATCTGAATTCCCAGCTCATCCTCCAGCATGCGAACCTGCTTGCTGATGCCCGGCTGTGAGGTGTACAGGCCTTCGGCCGTGGAGGAGACGTTCAGATTATGGTTAACAACCTCAACGATATAGCGGAGCTGCTGTAGTTTCATGGCTGATATCCGATAGCACGTAAAATAAACCCGCTTAATACATTTTACGCTCAGGTCACTTGGCGGTGGACGGGCTAGCCCGAACCTCCCTGCGACTCGCCGTGTTGGCGCCACAACGTATCCTGATGACGGTGATGTATAAGACGATAAGATAATAAAAAAGGGATTAGCTATAACCACTATATCATTTATATCTACAGTGTATAGATACTAACAAAAAATAATAAGGCGGTTATAAGGCGAGAGGAGGAACAGAGTAATATCTTGGATATCAACAATATGTGATGTCAAAAAAGGGCCGCGACGCGGCCCTTTTATCAGATGATAGCAGTTACTTCTTTGCTTCAGTCCATTTGCCATCTATATAGAAAACTGACCAGCCGGTGGCTTTGCCATCTTTCTCTGAGGCAACGTACTGCTGCTTAGTTTTACGGCTAAAACGCACCATCGTTTTGTTGCCTTCCGGATCCTGCTGCGGCGCATCGGCCAGATAGCGCAGCTTCTCTGCCAGACGGTCGCGGAAGCGGTACAGTTCTTCCACCAGCGGCGCGCGGGTTTCGCGCGATTTCGGGAAGGTGTTGGCGGCCAGGAAGACGCCCGCCGCGCCATCGCGCAGAACAAAGTAAGCGTCCGATTTCTCGCACGGCAGCTCCGGCAGCGGCACCGGATCTTCTTTCGGCGGCGCCACTTCCCCGTTACGCAGGATCTTACGGGTGTTTTTACACTCGTCGTTGGTGCAGGCCATATACTTACCAAAACGCCCCATCTTCAGGTGCATTTCGGAGCCACATTTTTCACACTCAACGATCGGGCCGTCATAGCCCTTGATGCGGAACTCGCCCTCTTCGATCTCGTAGCCATCGCAGGTCGGGTTATTACCGCAGACGTGCAGCTTGCGTTTCGGATCGATGAGGTAGCTGTCCATCGCCGTGCCGCATTTTTTACAGCGGCGTTTAGCGCGCAGCGCGTTGGTTTCAGCGTCATCGCCTTCCAGCACGTTGAGCACTTCGTTTTCCGGCACCAGGTTAATGGTGGTTTTACAGCGCTCTTTTGGCGACAGCGCGTAGCCCGAGCAGCCGAGGAATACGCCGGTGCTGGCGGTACGGATCCCCATCTTGCGCCCGCAGGTTGGGCAGTCGATGGTGGTCAGCACCATTGGGTTCGGCTGCATGCCGCCCTCTTCCGGATCTTTCTCTGCCGTCTGCAGCTGCGAGGTAAAGTCTCCGAAGAAGCTGTCGAGGACCTGCTTCCACTCGGCCTGATGGTTAGCCACCTGGTCGAGGCGGTCTTCCATCTGCGCGGTGAAATCATAGTTCATCAGATCGCGGAAGTTCTCTTCCAGACGATCGGTGACGATTTCGCCCATCTTTTCCGCATAGAAGCGGCGGTTTTCCACCCGCACGTAGCCGCGATCCTGAATGGTCGAAATGATCGACGCATAGGTGGACGGACGACCGATGCCGCGTTTTTCCAGCTCTTTAACCAGCGAAGCTTCGCTAAAACGCGCCGGCGGCTTGGTAAAGTGCTGCGCAGGGGTCAGCTCGACCAGGCTCAGGCTGTCGCCCTTATTGACCATCGGTAACGTACGGTCTTCATCGCCTTTACGCAGGGCTGGCATTACTTTGGTCCAGCCGTCAAAGCGCAGCGTACGGCCGCGGGCTTTCAGTTTGAAATCGCCGGCTTTCACCGTCAGCGTGGTGGAGTCGTACTGCGCAGGCGTCATCTGACAGGCGACAAACTGGCGCCAGATCAGCTGATACAGTTTCTGCGCATCAGATTCCATATCTTTTAACGTTTCGGCCAGCACGTTGACGTCGGATGGACGAATCGCCTCGTGCGCTTCCTGCGAGTTTTCTTTGCTGGCGTACTGATTCGCGCTCTCCGGCAGATATTTCTTACCGAAGTTGTCGCCAATGTAGCCGCGCACCATGCTCAGCGCGTCCTGGCTCAGGTTCGTCGAGTCGGTACGCATATAGGTAATGTGGCCCGCTTCGTAGAGACGCTGCGCCATCATCATGGTTTTCTTCACGCCGAAGCCAAGACGCGTGCTGGCGGCCTGCTGCAGCGTGGAGGTGATAAACGGCGCGCCCGGCTTGCTGCTGGTCGGCTTATCTTCACGCTCCAGCACGCTGTAGCTGGCTTTCTCAAGCAGCGCGACCGCCGCCATGGTTTCATCACGGTTTACCGGACGGAACGGCTTATCGCCGTTATGCGTGACCTGCAGCGGTAACGCATCGCCGCCAGGGGTCGTGGTGCTGGCGTCAACTTCCCAGTACTCTTCCGGAACGAACGCTTTAATTTCGCGCTCGCGCTCGACCACCAGACGCACCGCAACCGACTGGACGCGGCCTGCTGACAGACCGCGGGCAATTTTTTTCCACAGCAGTGGAGAGACCATGTAGCCCACCACGCGATCCATAAAACGGCGCGCCTGCTGAGCGTTGACACGGTCAATATTCAGTTCGCCCGGCTTTTCGAAAGCCTGACGAATCGCATTCTTCGTGATCTCGTTGAACACCACGCGGCTATAGCGCTGTTCATCACCGCCGATAACTTCCCGCAGGTGCCATGCGATGGCTTCCCCTTCGCGGTCAAGGTCGGTTGCGAGATAGATGTGGTCAGCTTTTTCCGCCAACTGTTTGAGTTCAGAAACGACCTTTTCTTTACCCGGGAGTATTTCATAGTGCGCATTCCAGTCATGCCACGGGTCCACGCCCATACGGTTGACCAGAGCGCCGCGTTCATCCTTCTTAGGCTTTTTAGCCCCTTTGGTGGAGGTAGAGTCGGCGCTCTTTTTGGAAGCTGAGCCACTGGTCGGCAAATCGCGGATATGACCGACGCTGGACTTAACCACGTAGTCATTACCCAGATACTTATTGATCGTTTTGGCTTTTGCCGGGGACTCAACGATAACGAGAGCTTTACCCATATTCACCTTTACCTAATTTGATTCATCCAGGAATACATCGCACATTGATTCACCATCCACTGGCGACACGTCACAACCTATGTTGCGTCGTTATCGATGGATATCAACCCCTTGCACCGGTTTCGCATCCATAAAACCAGATAGCTGAGTTTGCTGGCTTTTTCTCGCCAGGCGACATAGCACGAATAATTTTTGGCCGAATGTCAAGCAAATCTGTTGCCAGATCGCTGAAAGCGTCACACTGTACCTGATAAAATTCGTTACGCAACTTTATTAGCATGCAAAAGCAAATCCCGCCACTAAACTGATGTTTATTAGGCTTCTGCGATTACCCCTGCAAGATCAATGGAAAATTTGCCCCTCGCCGCCGCGCGGCGTAGACTAGCCGCGAAGAAACACAGGAGGCATTTATGCAAGGTACAACCCAACCCATCGATCGCCAGACGCTTCTGGAAAAAGCCAACAAACTCATTCGCGAACATGAAGATACGTTAGCCGGGATCGAGGCCACCGACGTCGTTCAGCGTAACGGCGTGCTGGTGTTCAGCGGCGAGTTCTATCTTGACGAGCAGGGTCTGCCAACGGCGAAGAGTACGGCGGTATTTAATATGTTTAAATACCTCGCACACGAGCTGTCTGATAAGTACCACCTGGCGGATTAACCGCTGCCTGCAGGGCCATGACAACAACGCGAGGCCGAAGCCTCGCGTTGTTTGTTTACATCAGCGGCTTTTGCCCGCGCTGCCACCAGCGCAGCAGAAGTTTATCGGCGCTTTCCGCCGCGCTGCCGGTAAACCGCTCGAGCATTTTCTTACGCTGCTGATAGCGCACGCTGATAACCTCGTGCTTATCCATCAGCCCCAGCAGAAGTTCATCGCTGGTTTCCACCGCGTCCACAAGGCCTTTTTCCAGCGCCTGAACGCCGTACCAGTGTTCACCCGTCGCTACCTGCTCGATATCCAGCCCGGGGCGCATCTGGTGGACAAAATCTTTGAATAGCCGATGAGTATCGTTGAGGTCTTCGCAAAATTTCTGCCGCCCTTCTTCGGTATTTTCACCCAGCATCGTCAGGGTGCGTTTGTACTGCCCGGCCGTATGCAGCTCAATGTCGATATCTTTATTTTTCAGGAAGCGATTGATGTTGGGAATTTGCGCCACAACGCCAATAGAGCCCAGGATAGCAAAGGGTGCACTGACGATTTTGTTCGCCACGCAGGCCATCATATAGCCGCCGCTGGCCGCGACTTTATCGACCGCGACCGTTAACGGGATCTGCTTGTCGCGCAGGCGCTGCAGCTGTGAAGCCGCCAGGCCGTAACCGTGAACCACGCCGCCTGGGCTTTCAAGGCGAATAACGACCTGGTCGCGCGCTTTTGCCGCCGCCAGAACGGCGGTGATTTCTTCGCGCAGGCTGCTGACTTCATGGGCATCCATACTGCCTTTAAAATCCAGCACCCAGACGCGCGGTTTGACGTCCGGCTCCGGTGTGCCGAGCTTCGCCCGCGCCTTTGACGCCTTTGCTTCCTGCTTGAGCTTTTTCTTTTGCGCTTTATGCCACAGCTTCTGCTGCGGCCCATCGAGCAACGAAACCGCCAGCTCTTCCTTCATCTCCTTATATTGCTCGCTAAGATTGGTGACCCGCAGCTCGCCGCGCTGTTTTTTGCGCTGAGTCAGGTTAACAATAATGGCGACGATAACCGCAATTGCGACAACGATGGTCGCGATTTTGGCCAAAAACAGGCCATATTGAGCAAGTAATTCCACGTTTTCACCTTGTGTAAACCGCTGACGTTGGCGCACAGTGTACATCAGCCGTCGGCGAGAAGTCTTTGTGCTTTGTGTCGCACGCGAGGCGCCTTCCTGTTTTTTTCAGCGACGATGAAATCGTTGCAAGATATTAATTCCGCGAAGAGTTTCCGCTTCGCCGATTGCAATAGCGGGCGCTTTCAGGCATAAAGCGCAAAAGTGAGATACCGAACAGCAAGCGCGATCGTCAGCAGATCGCCCGAGGAGTCGCCGTGCACTATCAACCGCAACGTCACCTGTTACAGGACCGCATCATCCTGGTTACCGGCGCCAGCGACGGCATTGGCCGTGAAGCCGCCCTGACCTATTCCCGCTATAGCGCCAGCGTTATCCTGGTCGGCCGCAACGAAGAAAAGCTGCGCAGCGTCGCGCACGAAATTCAGCAGGCGGGCGGCATTCCCGCCCGCTGGTTTACTCTCGACCTGTTAACCTGCACGCCGCAGGAGTGCCAGCAGCTGGCGCAGAAAATAGCCATCCACTACCCGCGCCTCGACGGGGTGCTGCACAACGCGGGTCTGTTGGGCGACGTGTGCCCGATGGATCAACAAAAGCCGGAAGTATGGCAGCAGGTGATGCAGGTGAACGTGAACGGCACCTTTATGCTCACCCAGGCGCTGCTTCCTTTATTACTTAAATCCGAATCGGGTTCGCTGGTCTTTACCTCTTCCAGCGTCGGCCGCCAGGGACGCGCGAACTGGGGCGCGTACGCCGCGTCGAAATTCGCCACCGAGGGCATGATGCAGGTGCTGGCCGAGGAGTATCAGAACCGTCATCTGCGGGTCAACTGCATTAACCCAGGCGGCACCCGCACCAAAATGCGCGCCAATGCGTTCCCGACGGAAGATCCGCAAAAATTGAAAACCCCCGCTGATATCATGCCGGTTTACCTGTGGCTGATGGGCGACGACAGTCGTCGCAAAACGGGAATGACCTTTGACGCCCAGCCGGGCCGCAAACCAGGAATCGCACAATGAGTGATGAACGCCACCGCGAACGCCAGCAGCGGGTAAAAGATAAAGTTGACGCTCGCGTCGCCGCCGCGCAGGAAGAGCGCGGCATCGTGATCGTCTTTACCGGTAACGGTAAAGGCAAAACCACCGCCGCTTTTGGCACCGTCACCCGCGCCGTCGGGCACGGTAAAAAAGCCGCCGTCGTGCAGTTTATTAAAGGTACCTGGCCAAACGGCGAGCGCAACCTGCTTGAGCCGCACGGCGTTGAGTTTCAGGTGATGGCGACCGGTTTTACCTGGAATACGCAGGATCGCGAAAGCGATACAGCCGCCTGCCTCGCGGTCTGGGAGCACGGGCGCCGCATGCTGGCTGATGAAAGCCTCGACCTCGTTTTGCTGGACGAACTAACCTACATGGTGGCTTATGATTACCTGCCGCTGGAAGAGGTGCTTACCGCGCTGCGCAACCGCCCGGCGCACCAGACGGTGATTATTACCGGCCGCGGCTGCCACCGTGAGATTACCGAACTGGCCGATACGGTCAGCGAGCTGCGCCCGGTGAAGCACGCCTTTGACGCCGGAATCAAAGCGCAGATGGGGATCGACTACTAGCCGCCAGCCGCTCGAGCAGCGCATGATTCAGCGGCAGGCACAGGCAATCCTCCCCCAGCGCCAGTTCGCTTTCGCGTATATTTTGCCGCGAGACGAAGCGCTTGCGGTATTCGGTTGGCGTGACGCCGCAGTATTTATTAAAGGCGGCGATCAGATACTTGTGTTCCTGAAAACCGCAGCTGTGGCTAATCTCCGTGATCGGGGTGCGGGTATCGCGCAGCAGGGTGCGGGCTTTATTTAGCCGCACCAGCGTCAGATACTCTTTAAAATTATACCGGCTCACCTTTTTGAACAGCCGCGAGAACCAGGAGTAGCTCATCCCGCTATGGCAGGCGACCTCGCTCAGCGTCAGCGGCTGATCAAAGTGTTGATTGATAAAATCAATGCCTTTTTTGATCATCGCCTCGTCGCGCAGCGAGCTTTCGGCGCGCCGCGTCGGCTTTCCGGCGGAGACGACCGCATCCAGCAGCAGATAAATCGCCGCGATACGCTGAAACGGCGCGTGGTTATCGATCAGCTGTTCCAGTAGCCTCGCCAGCCGCTGGCGTACCTCGCTGTCCGCCGGAGAGTAAGGTCGTCCGCAGGTACTCCAGTCCAGCTGCGGCGAGGGATGAAGTTCATCAAACAGGCCGGGTGAAAACTGTACGGTGAGCAGTTGGCTGCCCGCCTCCTCGGCGCTCAGCGAATGGACCTCTTCGGCATTGATATACAGCATGTCTCCCTGTGCCAGCTCCAGGCTTTGCTGGCCGACGACGAGGGTAAATCGCCCCGCCAGCACGGTAATCAGCTCCGGAGCCGGATGCCAGTGAGGCTCGCAGTAGCGAACCTCCGCGGCAAACACGTTCAGCTTCTCCGCGTCAAAGGCAATCAGCTCGTAGCCGCTGTTCGCCGTTTGTCGTCCGCTCTGGGTGACCGAGCGAGGGTGAGTCACTGAAAAAGGAAACATGCGCACTCTCCTGTCATTGGCAATGATGAGCGCCGGCCAGCACGGCGTTAAGCTCGTCGCGTTCGATATCCAGCGCCAGGAATTCGGTCAGCGCAATCAGCAGCCCGCAGAACAGATCCGGCGCCAGGCGAATCAGTTTTTCACGCACCTGCTCCGCCGGCATCTGGCTCTTATCGGCAATCAGCTTCACTACGCGGGCAAAGGCCTCCGGCTGCTGGATCAGCTGTTGTAGAGAGTTATCATCGCGCAGCGGGACGTACCGCTGCGGACAATCTACCTCAATCTCCGCGATCAACGGCAGATCCCGTGATGAGGCGCCGACGCGAACCTGCCAGATGCCCGGCGTCACGACCCAATCACCCAGGCCCGGATGATAACAGGCCAGCTCGCCAATGGGCAGCTGCAGGCTCACGTGACGGGTCTCTCCGGCGGCCAGCGCCACTTTGCTGAACGCTTTTAATGACTGCACTTCGCGAATCAGCTCCCCCTTCGGCGCGCTAACGTACAGCTGGACGATCTCTTTGCCCGCATACTCTCCGCAGTTGGTCAGGTCGAACGACACGGTAAGCGTCTCGCCTGCGCCTGCACGGCGGGCTGACAGCGCGATATTATCGTACGCAAACCGGGTATAGCTTAAGCCAAAGCCAAACGGAAACTGCGGCGTCATACGACGTTTATCATAATAGCGATAGCCGACAAAAAGCCCTTCTCCGTAATGATGACGCAGGTTTTCGCCCGGATAGTGCAGCCAGGCCGGCGTTTCCTCCAGGGAATTAGGTACCGTTACCGTCAGTTTGCCGCAGGGGTTACGCTGGCCGAAGAGGATTTCCGCCACCGCGCGCCCCATCCCTTGCCCGGCAAAGAACGTTTCCAGCAGCGCTTTGCACTCGCCGAGCCACGGCATCACCACCGCATCGCTATTCGCCAGCACCACCACGATATTCGGCTGGACCGTCGCCACTTCGCGAATTAACCGTTCGTGCACCGGCAGAATATGCAGATCCTGACGATCGCCGTTTTCGCCATCTTCGCCTACGGCGGTGCTGACGAAGATCACCGCCACGTCGGCCTCCTGCGCGACGCGGCAGGCCTGCGCCAGCGCCTGTTCATCGCAGCGCAGATCGTCCGGCGCGCCCACGGCCCAGGAGACGCTGAAGTCGTCGCCGGCGAGGTCGAAAATTTCATCCAGCGGCCGATCGAGCAGATACGGCACCGTGGTCGCGCATCCGGACCCCTGGATCACCGGCTCCTGAGCCGGTTTACCCAGCACCGCGACGCGCGGCGTTTTCTCCGGACGCAGCGGCAGCAGATTATCTTCATTTTTCAGCAAGACAATGGATTCACCGGCAAGCCGCTGCGCCAGCGCGTGGTGCGCCGTAAAATCGGCTCGCGTTTGCGGGCGGCGATGGCGCTGGACCTTGTCGAGCAGTTCCAGCATGCGGAGACAGGCGCGGTCCACCACCGCCATCGGCACCTCTCCGGCTTCAATCGCCGCCAGCAGAGTTTGTTTATCGCGGCGGGTTTCGGGCATCGCCAGATCGTTACCCGCCATCAGCGATGCGGGGCGATCTTTAATACCGTACCAGTCGGACATCACCAGCCCTTCATATCCCCACTCATCGCGCAAAACCTGTGTGAGCAAAAACGGATCCTGGGAGGTTTGCACGCCGTTAAGACGATTGTAGGAAGACATCACCGTCCACGGCCGGGATTTCGCAATCGCGCGCTGGAAACCCGCCAGATAGATTTCCCGCAGCGCCCGTTCTTCAATAATCGAATCCATTTCCGTGCGGCGGTACTCCGAGTTGTTCGCCGCAAAGTGTTTCAGGCTGGCGCCAACCCCCTCCTGCTGCAGGCCGTTGATCAGCGCAGCGGCAATATCGCCGCTGACCACCGGGTCTTCGGCGTAATATTCATAGCCTCGCCCGGCCAGCGGCGTACGGCGAATGTTAATCCCCGGCCCGAGCAGGATCCCGACGCCCATTTGCTGACACTCCCGCCCCAGCGCTTCCCCCATCTGATGCACCAGCTCCACGTCCCAGCTGCAGGCCAGGCTGGAACCATTAGGAAAGCAGGTCGCCGGTAGCGAAGTGCTGAATAGCGCCTCACTCCCCCCTTTCGCGGCGGGCTCTTCCGCGCTGGCCTGGTCTGCGGTTTGGGTGATGACCGAGATAAAATCATCCATGCTCCACTTTTCCCGGCCATCAATCTGCGCGCTGCTGTAGCGCACGCCGTAGGTGCCGTCGGTCATAATGATATCTTCGATACCGTGCTGCGGCAGCGAGGCCGTCCGCCACAGGCCGCTGCCGGTCAGCAGCGCCACTTTTTCTTCCGCGCTCATCGCGGCGAGGGTGGTGTTAAAATCGTTATTCATCTCTCTGGCTCCCTGAGGTTAAAGCGCGTTCTGTTTGCGCAGGCTGATTTTTTGCACAATATCGCGATAGGTTTTTTCATCCAGCGAATAGCAGGCGACAAACAGTGCGCTGAGCGCAAACATCGCGCCGGGAAATAGCGTCATCAGTACGTTAATGCCGTTAATCGCGCTGGCGGTAATGTTGCCCGCGTCATAGTGGTAATAGTCCAGCATCCAGCCCGCGCAGCCGCCGCCGATGGCCATCGCTATTTTGGTGATGAAATTAAAGAAACCGTAAATTGCGCCTTCGGTGCGCACCCCATGGTGCCACTCGGCATATTCCACGGTATCGGCAATCATTGACCACATTGAAACAAAGCCCATCCCCAGCGTAATACTGTACAGACACACGCCGGTCATGATCAGCCAGATATTGTCGCCAGCGATAAAATATTGCATCAGTACGCCCGCAATGCCGATCAACAGCGCCACCAGCGTCATTTTCTTTTTACCTATCAACGCAATGATTTTTTCCGAAATAACGGTACCGACAATATAAGCCGCCGACTGAATCATAAAGAAGGTGGAGGTAAAGCCTTCGCTACCAATTATATATTTGATAAAGTAAATAGCGATCGCCATCCACACGGTATAGGCAATATAAAAAAAGACGGTGAACATGGAAAGGTTAATTAGCGGCGCGTTGCCTGCCACCGCCTTCAACATTTCCCTCAGCGTTGGCGCCGGAGTCTCTTCCTCTTCTTCACCAACGCGCTCTTTGGTCATCCCGAAGCAGGCAAGGAACAAAAACGTCGCCAGCAGCGCAAAGCAAGAGACGGCGAAGACGTACCCCAGCTGTTTATCGCTAAACGGGGAAATCAGCCTGTCCGCGGTAGTGGACACAATCAGATAGCCAACAATCGCCAGGACAAACCGGTATACCGACAGCGATGAGCGGGAGGCTTCATGCTGGGTTAAACGGTTGGTCAACGCCGAATAAGGCGTATTTACCGCCGTATAGGCCAGGCAATAAATAGTATAGGAAATCAGTGCGAAGTAGAATTTCGCCTCACCGCCGAAAGGCACAAAGCAGAGCACCGTTAAGAAGCCGAGCGGAATTGAACCATACAACAACCAGGGTCGAAGCTTACCGTAGCGGCTGTGGGTTTTATCGATGGCAAAACCAATCAGAATATTAAATGCCGCATCAACCACGCGGGCAATAACAAAGATCAGGCTCGCCTGTACGGCGCTAATGCCGTAAATATTGGTATAGAAAAAAAGTAAAAACAGAGAAACGAAGCCGAAGGATAAATTAGAGGCGAAATCGCCAAAACCATACCCTATTTTTTCTTTAACGCCGATAACCACATAGCTTGCCGAAAGTTTTCCTGCTGTTTCCATTTTAGGCTACCTGTTAATGTAATCAGTGGCCTCAGTATATGGCGTCGCCTGGCGCACCGCTTTGCGTTATTTGTCCGGGCATTTCCTGTTTTTTGTCTTTATGCAGAAGTGTGAAAGGAGTCACAGGAGGGAGAATTCCGGCGGTGACCGCCGGAACTGGAATAATTAACCGTTACCGTTATTACGGCTGCTGGAACGACGGTTGTTATTATTATTGCTCACCTGGCTGTGGCGCTTAACCGCGCGGCGAATCTGATTCGCCTTCATGCGACGACGATCCTTTTCGACGGCGACCTTAGAGGTGGTTTCCGGCGTAAGCTCAACCAGTTCGCGCAGGTAGTTGGTTTGCGCCAGGTCCAGCTCGGTGTAGCCGCCGCGCGGCAGGCCTTTCGGCAGCAGAATATCGCCGTAGCGCACGCGGATCAGGCGGCTGACCTGTACGCCAACGGCTTCCCACAGGCGGCGAACTTCGCGGTTACGGCCTTCGGTCAGCGTGACGTTGTACCACTGGTTAATCCCTTCGCCACCGGTAAACTTGATGGTTTTGAACGCCGCCGGGCCGTCTTCCAGCTGGACGCCGCGCGAGAGCTGGCGCAGCTTGTCATCATCTATCTGGCCAAATACGCGCACCGCGTATTCACGTTCCACTTCGCGGCTCGGGTGCATCAGGCGGTTCGCCAGTTCACCGTCGGTGGTAAACAGCAGCAGGCCGCAGGTGTTGACGTCAAGACGACCGACGGCAATCCAGCGCGCGCCGCGCAGCTTTGGCAGACGATCGAACACCGTCGGTCGCCCTTCCGGGTCGTTACGGGTACAGAGTTCGCCTTCCGGCTTGTAGTAAGCCAGCACGCGACAAATCTGTTCCGCAGACTCTTTCACCGAAATCAGATGACCGTCGATGCGAATTTTTAAACCCGGGACAATTTCAACGCGATCGCCAAGGGTGGCGATTTTGCCATCGACGCTGACGCGGCCAGCTTCGATTTTGGCTTCGATTTCACGGCGGGAGCCGTGGCCAGCGCGGGCCAGCACTTTTTGTAATTTCTCGCTCATTGAGCTTCCTTAAGGTGTCGCCTTCCCAGGCGTCTGGTATACTTCGAAAAACAGGGCGCGAGGCAAAATGAAACCTAACACCCTGTTCTGTAAAAATTTTTTGCATCAGCGCGTGCCGTTATCTATGTTGCTACAGCAGACATAACAGAGACACGCCTTCTCGCGTGGGCGAACATGGTACACGAACTTTAAGATGAATGCTTCTTTGCGTTACGAGCATAGCACAACTTACCGCGCACCTCCGTCCGGGCGCATGGCGCGCTGATGGAAGCCAGGTAGCACAATAGGGTCTTTTGCAGAGGATGAACCATCAAAAGGCGCGCGGCACTGCGCCGCGTTAAACGGCGGCAAATAAAAGCGGCGAGCGGGTATTCATTACATGACGATTCCTTCCATGGAAACAGACGTCATTACAGGAACGGCGTTACGTCCCCCACGCCTTCACGCACCACAACCGGCGCATCTTCAGTGAGGTCGATAACCGTGGTCGGCTGCTGGCCCAGATAGCCGCCGTGAATAATCAGGTCAACCTGCTTCTCCAGACGATCTTTGATCTCTTCCGGGTCGGATTCGGTAAAGTCGCTTCCCGGCAGCATCAACGAAGTGGAGAGCATCGGCTCGCCCAACGTTTCCAGCAGCATTTGCGCAATCGGGTTGGACGGCACGCGCATACCGATGGTCTTACGCTTATCCTGCAGCAGACGGCGCGGAACTTCTTTGGTGCCCTTGAGGATAAACGTGTAGTTACCCGGGGTATTGTTTTTAATCAGACGAAAGGCCACGTTATCAACGAATGAATAGGTCGACAGTTCGGACAAATCGCGGCACATCAGGGTGAAGTTGTGGCCGTTTGGCAGATTACGGATCCGGCAAATCCGCTCCATCGCGCCTTTATCTTCAATTTTGCAGCCTAACGCGTAGCCGGAGTCGGTCGGATAGACGATGACCCCGCCTTTACGCACAATGTCCACCGCCTGGTTAATTAACCGCGCCTGTGGATTTTCCGGATGGATATAAAAAAACTGGCTCATACTTCCCTCTCAATTTTGTTCTACGGCCACTTCCCAACTGCGCCAGATCCCTTCCACGCCCGCGGGTAGCCAAAGTTTGCGGCCCAGTTCGATCCACGGGCAGGGCTGATGAAAATCAGACCCCTGCGAGGCATCCAGGCCATACTGCACGGCGTAAGCGGCAAGCTGTGCGCGCTCGTGAGGCGCCTGCTGACACTGCGCCACCTCCATCGCATCGCCCCCCTGCTCGCTAAAATGGGCCAACAGCCGTTTTAACCACTTGGCGGAGAGATCGTAGCGCCCGGGATGGGCAATGACCGCTTTACCGCCAGAATGATGAATGACATCAATCGCTTGTTTTATTGTACACCACTGAGGCGGAACGTAACCGGTTTTCCCGCGCGCCAGATACTTCTTAAATACGTCAGCCATATTGTTGGCATAGCCGGCCTCCACCAGAAAACGGGCAAAATGGCCGCGCGTCACCGCACCGCCGTCCGCCAGCTTCAGCGCCCCTTCCCAGGCGCCCGGGATCCGCGCTTTTTCCAGCCGCTCGGCGATCTGCTGACCCCGCATCTGGCGACGCGCTTTCTGTTCATCGAGCAGCGCGGTCATCGCCGGATGGTCGATATCGATATTCAGCCCGACAATATGAATTTCATGATTTTCCCACAGCGTGGAAATTTCCACCCCGGTAATCAGCGCCAACGGTAAACCGGCACGTTCAATTTCACGCTGAGCCGCGGGAATTGCCGCCACGGTATCGTGGTCGGTAATCGCCAGGGTGCCGACGCGCATCTGGTGGGCGCGATGGACAAGTTCTTCTGGAGTCAGACGCCCGTCAGAGGCGATGGTATGGCTGTGCAGGTCGTAAATCACTGCGTAATTGGTGTTGCTCAAGATGACTCCTGCTGGACATGAACCTGTACCCGTCATACTTTAAGTCACAGGCAGATTGACTGTGGTTCTGCAGCTTAAGTGATTAAGGATAGTAATAAGCGCATCATCATACCGACTGATAGAGAAAATCTGCAAACAGGGGTTGACTTTAATCCCTCGGACCAGTTAACTAGTACGCAAGTTCACATGAAGGGGTATCAACAATGAAAACGCAATTCATCACTCTGCACGGCTGGTGGCGCACCTCCTGTTATCGGGCGGCGTGATCGCGTTTTGCACTCAGCATACAGATACCCGGCCCGCCAATGAGCGGGCTTTTTATTGGACAAATTATTATAGCGAACAGGCGACAACAATAATGCAAACATCAAAACCGGCACTCGAGCTTCTCACCAGCGACGCCATCTATCGGGAAAACCCCACGGCGCTGTTCCACCAGCTATGCGGCGCGCGTCCAGCCACCCTGCTGCTGGAATCCGCGGATATCGACAGTAAGGATGATTTAAAGAGCCTGCTGCTGGTGGATAGCGCGCTGCGCATCACCGCGCTAGGTGACACTGTCACTATTCACGCATTTTCCGCCAACGGTACTGCGTTACTCGAACTGCTGGATAGCGCGCTGCCATCCGGCATCGATAACCAGCGTCAGCCAAATAGCCGGGTATTAACCTTCCCGCCGGTGAGCGCGCTGTTGGATGAAGATGCCCGCCTGTGTTCACTCTCGGTATTCGACGCTTTTCGCCTGCTGCAGGATCTGATAACCGTCCCGCAGCAGGAGCGCGAAGCGATGTTCTTCGGCGGCCTGTTCGCCTATGACCTGGTCGCTGGCTTTGAAGACCTGCCGCCGCTGGAGAGCGACACCGCCTGCCCGGATTACTGCTTCTATCTGGCGGAAACGCTGCTGGTTATCGACCATCAGACCAAAAATACCCGTATCCAGGCGAGCCTGTTCACGCCGCTGGAAAGCGAAAAACAGCGTCTGCTACAGCGGCTCGCTCAGCTTCGTCAGCAGCTAAACGAGCCGCCGGCGCCGCTGCCGGTGACCACGGTTGCCGAAATGAGCTGCGACTGCGATCAGAGCGACGAAGAGTACGGCGCCGTCGTGCGTAAAATGCAGCGCGCCATCCGCGCCGGCGAGATTTTTCAGGTCGTGCCGTCACGCCGCTTCTCGCTGCCCTGCCCGTCGCCGCTGGCCGCTTATGATGTACTGAAGAAGAGCAACCCGAGCCCGTACATGTTCTTTATGCAGGACAACGATTTCACCCTCTTCGGCGCGTCGCCGGAGAGTTCTCTCAAGTACGATGCCACCAATCGCCAGATTGAAATCTATCCCATTGCCGGTACCCGTCCGCGCGGCCGCCGCGCGGATGGTTCGCTGGATCGCGATCTCGACAGCCGCATTGAGCTGGAGATGCGCACCGACCATAAAGAGCTCTCCGAGCATCTGATGCTGGTCGACCTTGCGCGTAACGACCTCGCGCGCATCTGTACGCCGGGTAGCCGCTACGTCGCCGACCTGACCAAAGTCGACCGCTACTCCTTTGTGATGCACCTCGTCTCCCGCGTGGTTGGCGAGCTGCGCCGCGACCTTGACGTGCTGCATGCCTACCGCGCCTGTATGAATATGGGCACCCTCAGCGGGGCGCCGAAAGTGCGCGCCATGCAGCTTATCGCCGCCGCTGAAGGCAAACGCCGCGGCAGCTACGGCGGCGCGGTGGGCTACTTTACCGCCCACGGCGACCTCGATACCTGCATCGTGATCCGTTCCGCCTACGTGCAGGATGGCGTCGCCACGGTGCAGGCCGGCGCCGGTATCGTGCTCGACTCCGTTCCCCAGTCAGAAGCGGATGAAACCCGTAATAAAGCTCGCGCGGTGCTGCGCGCTATCGCCCAGGCCCACCACGCGAAGGAGATTTTCTAATGGCCGACATCCTGCTGCTCGATAATATCGACTCTTTTACCTATAACCTGGCAGACCAGCTGCGTTCGAACGGCCATAACGTGGTGATTTACCGCAACTCCGTCCCGGCGCAGGCGCTGATTGAGCGCATCGGCACCATGAAAAACCCGGTACTGATGCTTTCTCCGGGGCCGGGGACGCCGAGCGAAGCGGGCTGCATGCCGGAGCTGCTGACCCGCATGCGCGGCAAGCTGCCGATTATCGGTATCTGCCTCGGCCATCAGGCGATTGTCGAAGCCTACGGTGGCTACGTTGGTCAGGCCGGTGAAATTCTTCACGGGAAGGCGTCAAGCATTGAGCACGATGGCCAGGCGATGTTTGCCGGACTGAGCAATCCGCTGCCTGTCGCCCGCTATCACTCGCTGGTGGGCAGCAATATCCCGGCCGGACTCACCATCAACGCCCACTTCAACGGTATGGTGATGGCGGTGCGTCACGACGCGGATCGCGTTTGCGGCTTCCAGTTCCACCCTGAGTCAATTCTGACCACCCAGGGGGCACGCCTGCTGGAGCAAACCCTGGCCTGGGCGCTGCAGAAGCTGGAGCAGACCAACACCCTCCAGCCGATTCTGGAAAAACTGTACCAGGCCGAAACCCTGAGCCAGCAGGAGAGCCATCAGCTGTTCTCTGCGGTGGTGCGCGGTGAAGTCAAACCCGAGCAGCTGGCCGCCGCGCTGGTGAGTATGAAAGTACGCGGTGAGCATCCGCAGGAAATCGCCGGCGCCGCCACCGCGCTGCTGGAAAACGCCGCGCCGTTCCCGCGTCCGGATTATCCGTTTGCCGACATCGTCGGTACCGGCGGCGACGGCAGCAACAGTATCAATATTTCGACCGCCAGCGCGTTTGTGGCCGCCGCCTGCGGCCTGAAGGTCGCGAAGCACGGTAACCGCAGCGTGTCGAGTAAATCCGGCTCTTCCGACCTGCTGGCGGCGTTCGGTATCAACCTGGATATGAATGCCGATAAATCTCGCCAGGCGCTGGATGAACTGGGCGTTTGCTTCCTGTTCGCACCGAAGTACCACACTGGTTTCCGCCACGCGATGCCGGTCCGTCAGCAGCTTAAAACCCGCACCCTGTTTAACGTGCTTGGGCCGCTGATCAACCCGGCTCATCCGCCGCTGGCGCTGATTGGCGTCTATAGCCCGGAACTGGTGCTGCCGATTGCGGAAACCCTGCGCGTGCTGGGCTACCAGCGCGCCGCGGTGGTGCATAGCGGCGGTATGGATGAAGTGTCGCTGCACGCGCCGACGGTGGTCGCCGAACTGAACCATGGCGAAATCAAGAGCTACCAGCTCACCGCCGCCGACTTTGGCCTGACGCCTTACCATCAGGAGCAGCTGGCTGGCGGCACGCCGGAAGAAAACCGTGACATTCTTACGCGCTTGCTACAAGGTAAAGGTGAAGCCGCTCACGAAGCCGCCGTTGCCGCCAACGTCGCCATGTTGATGCGTTTACATGGACACGAAGACCTGAAGGCCAACGCGCAGCAAGTCATCGATGTGCTGCATAGCGGAGCGGCCTATGACAGAGTGACCGCATTAGCGGCAAGAGGGTAAAAAATGCAGACCGTTTTAGCAAAAATCGTGGCCGACAAAGCGATTTGGGTAGAAGCCCGCAAACAACAACAACCGTTAGCCAGTTTTCAAAATGAAGTGGTACCGACGCAGCGCAATTTTTACGATGCCCTCGCCGGAACCCGCACCGCGTTTATTCTCGAGTGCAAAAAGGCCTCGCCATCAAAAGGCCTGATTCGCGAAGATTTTGATCCGGCGGCCATCGCCGGCGTCTACAAGCACTACGCCTCGGCTATCTCGGTGCTGTGCGATGAGAAATATTTCCAGGGCAGCTTCGATTTCCTGCCGATGGTCAGTAAGGTCGCGCCGCAGCCGATTCTCTGTAAGGACTTCACCATCGATCCTTATCAGATTTACCTGGCGCGCTACTACCAGGCCGACGCCTGTCTGCTGATGCTTTCAGTGCTGGATGATGAGCAGTATCGCCAGCTCTCCGCCGTCGCGCACAGCCTGAACATGGGCGTGCTGACCGAAGTGAGTAATGAAGAGGAGCTGGAGCGCGCGATTGCGCTGAAGGCGAAAGTGGTCGGCATCAACAACCGCGATCTGCGCGATATGTCGATTGATCTCAACCGTACCCGTACCCTGGCGCCTAAGCTCGGTCACGATGTCACGGTGATCAGCGAGTCCGGCATCCATACCTACGCGGAAGTGCGCGAACTGAGCCACTTCGCCAACGGTTTCCTGATTGGCTCAGCGCTGATGGAGCACGCCGATCTCAACGCCGCCGTGAAGCGCGTGCTGCTCGGCGAGAATAAGGTCTGCGGCCTGACCCGCCCCCAGGATGCCCAGGTGGCGTATGAATCCGGCGCGGTCTACGGCGGCCTGATTTTTGTCCCGACGTCGCCGCGCGCGGTGAACGAGGCGCAGGCGCAAGCGGTGATCGCCAGCGCGCCTCTGAGCTATGTCGGCGTATTCCGCAATACCCCGGTGGCGGAAGTGATTGCCCGGGCGGAAAACCTCGACTTAGCCGCCGTACAGCTGCACGGCAGCGAAGACCAGACCTATATTGATACCCTGCGCGCCGAACTTCCACCGAAGGTGCAAATCTGGAAAGCCCTCAGCGTAGGTGAAACGCTACCGCCGCGCGATCTGCGCCATGTCGATAAATACGTTCTCGACAACGGTCAGGGTGGCACCGGCCAGCGTTTCGACTGGTCCCTGCTGCAGGGCCAGGACCTGCATAACGTCATGCTGGCAGGCGGCCTCGGCGCCGATAACTGCGTAGAAGCCGCCAAAAGCGGCTGTGCCGGACTCGATTTTAATTCAGGCGTAGAGTCGCAGCCGGGTATTAAAGATGCCGACATGCTGTCCTCTGTGTTTCAAACGCTGCGCGCATATTAAGGAGCAACAATGAGTACTTTACTGAACCCCTACTTTGGCGAATTCGGCGGAATGTACGTTCCGCAGATCCTGATGCCCGCCCTGCGCCAGCTGGAAGACGCGTTCGTCAGCGCGCAAAAAGATCCGGCATTCCAGGCCGAATTTACCGACCTGCTGAAAAACTACGCCGGTCGTCCGACGGCGCTGACCAAATGCCGCAACCTCACTGAAGGCACCCGCACGACGCTGTATCTGAAACGTGAAGACCTGCTGCACGGCGGCGCGCATAAAACTAACCAGGTGCTCGGCCAGGCTCTGCTGGCGAAACGGATGGGCAAAACGGAAATTATCGCCGAAACCGGCGCCGGTCAGCATGGCGTGGCCTCTGCCCTCGCCAGCGCCCTGCTCGGCCTGAAGTGCCGCATCTACATGGGCGCGAAGGATATCGAACGCCAGTCGCCGAACGTTTTCCGCATGCGCCTGATGGGAGCGGAAGTGATCCCGGTTCATAGCGGCTCTTCTACGCTGAAAGATGCCTGCAACGAGGCCCTGCGCGACTGGTCCGGCAGCTACGAAAAAGCCCACTATATGCTCGGCACCGCCGCGGGTCCGCACCCGTTCCCGACCATCGTGCGTGAATTCCAGCGCATGATTGGCGAAGAGACCAAAGCGCAGATCCTCGAGAAAGAAGGTCGCCTGCCGGATGCGGTTATCGCCTGCGTCGGCGGCGGATCGAACGCCATCGGCATGTTCGCCGATTTTATCGACGAAACCGCTGTTGGCCTGATTGGCGTGGAGCCGGCAGGTCACGGTATTGAGTCCGGCGAGCACGGCGCGCCGCTTAAGCACGGTCGTGTGGGCATCTACTTCGGTATGAAATCGCCGATGATGCAAACCGAAGAAGGCCAGATAGAGGAGTCCTACTCCATCTCCGCAGGGCTGGATTTCCCGTCAGTGGGCCCGCAGCATGCTTATTTAAACAGCATTGGCCGCGCCGATTACGTGTCGATTACCGATGACGAAGCGCTGGAGGCCTTTAAAGAGCTATCACGCCATGAAGGGATTATCCCGGCGCTGGAATCCTCCCACGCCCTGGCGCACGCGCTGAAAATGATGCGTGAAAACCCGGAAAAAGAGCAGCTGCTGGTGGTTAACCTCTCCGGCCGCGGCGATAAAGACATCTTCACCGTACATGATATTTTAAAAGCGCGAGGGGAAATCTGATGGAACGTTATGAGACGCTGTTTGCACAACTGAAAGATCGCCGGGAAGGCGCGTTTGTTCCCTTCGTCACCCTCGGCGATCCGAATCCGGAACAGTCGCTGAAAATTATCGATACGCTGATTGAAGCCGGTGCCGACGCGCTGGAGCTGGGTATTCCTTTCTCCGACCCGCTGGCGGATGGCCCGACCATTCAGGACGCCACCCTGCGCGCTTTTGCCGCCGGGGTGACCCCCGCGCAGTGCTTCGAAATGCTGACGGCGATTCGCCAGAAACACCCTACCATTCCTATCGGCCTGCTGATGTACGCCAACCTGGTGTTCAGCCCCGGCATCGATGAATTCTACGCCGCGTGCGAACGCGCGGGCGTCGATTCCGTGCTGGTTGCCGATGTCCCCGTGGAAGAGTCCGCGCCGTTCCGCCAGGCCGCGCTGCGCCACAATATCGCGCCGATTTTCATCTGCCCGCCCAATGCCGATGACGATCTGCTGCGCCAGATAGCCTCTTACGGTCGCGGTTATACCTACCTGCTGTCGCGGGCGGGCGTGACCGGCGCGGAAAACCGCGCCGCGCTGCCGCTGCATCATCTGATTGAAAAGCTGGCCGAGTACCACGCCGCACCGCCGCTGCAGGGCTTTGGCATCTCGGCGCCGGAGCAGGTTACCTCCGCGATTGAGGCCGGCGCGGCCGGCGCGATTTCCGGCTCCGCCATCGTCAAAATCATCGAGCGGAACGTGAACGACCCGCAGGCCATGCTGGCGGAACTCAAGGCTTTCGCCCGAAGCCTGAAAGCCGCCACTAAAGCGGCTTAACGTGCCTGCCGTCCGGCCCCGGGCCGGGCGGTTATTTCAGCTGTAAGCTGTCGGCGTATTTACGCGTCAGGCGAAACAGCGCCATCACCTCTTCTTGCGTCCATCCGGCCAGCACCTCATTCATCAGCCGCGTTCTTGCTCCCGCGATACGATCGATCATCGCCTGCCCCGCTTCGCTGAGCGTCACCTCGCTAATCCGGCGATCTTTTGCATTGGGCTGCTTAAGTACCAGCTGCTGCGCTTCCAGCTTCTTCACCTGCCTGCTGACGGTGGTGTAATCGCGACCGAGGCTATCCGCCAGTTCAACGACCCCAACGGGTCCCCTGCGCCCTATTGCCACCAGCAGCGGGAAGAGGATCCGATCGAGCTGGACCCCAGCCGCCTGCAGTATCTGCTCGTCGCGCATTGGCTGGTTCATCACGCTGATGATATCGAGCAGCGCGCCGTGAAAGCCGGTGATGTCGTAATTATTATGTGCATCTTGCATATATTAGTTAACCGGGTATAGTGCCGTTATCAGATACGTGCATTTTACACATAACTATCCCACAGGGGGAGAAGACAATGAAAGCAGCCGTGGTTTTTGACCTGCAGCAGGGTCCGGTGTGGTCCGATTTTCGCGATCCGCAGCCCGGTGAGCATCAGGCGTTAGTCGAGGTTCGGGCCGCCGCCATCAGTCATGTAGTGAAAGGCCGGGCCTCCGGTAAGCATTATAGTTTCGATGGCTGCCTGCCTTTTGTCCCGGGTATCGACGGCACCGGTATCTTACCCGGCGGAGAGCGCGTCTATTTCGCCTTCCCCGTCGCGCCCTGGGGCAGCATGGCGCAACGGGCTCCCGTCGCCTTAAACCACTGTCTGCCGCTGCCGGATGCGCTGGACGATATCACCGCCGCGGCAATGGCTAATCCGGGGATGTCGGCCTGGGCGGCGCTGGTCAAACGCGCCGGGATGAAAGCGGGGGAAACAGTACTGATCAACGGCGCCACCGGCAGCGCCGGGCAGCTGGCGGTACAAATCGCCCGTTTTCTCGGCGCCAGAAAAGTGATCGCCTGCGGGCGAAACGTGGAGAAGCTGGCCGCCCTCGGCGCTGATGAAACCGTTAACTTAAGTCAGGATGAGGCGGACTTACGGACGCAGTTTGCCGGGCTGGCGGCGCAGCAGATTGATGTCGTCGTCGATTATCTGTGGGGACGTAGCGCCGAACTTTTGCTGCCAGCGCTGGCAAAACACAGCCCAGGAAATGCGCCGGTACGTTTTATTCAGGTCGGTTCCCTTTCCGCCGCCGATATCTCTCTCAATGGCGCGGTGCTACGCTCCTCGCCGCTGCAGCTGATGGGCAGCGGAATTGGCAGCCTTTCTGTGCCCCAGCTGCTGGCCGCCACCGGGGAGATGCTGCAGGCCGCCGTCGCCGGCGGATTGACTATCGCCACGACTCCCCGGCCGCTTCGCGAGGTCGCCACGGCGTGGCCGCAGGACGACAGCCAGAAACGCACCGTCTTTCTCGTCGATTAAAAAAATCGCTTCTGCACAAAAGTTGGGGTTGATATCTTAAATGAGAAATATTATCTTTCTCATTACTGAATAGTTGAGCAAACAGCTCAGGTATTCGGTACGACATTGCTCACATTGCTTCCAGTATTTTTGCCCGCACTTGTGCGGGCTTTTTTTATGGTTGTCGACACACTCTGCGCACCAGCTGCCTTAGCCAGCGATGTGCTAATTCATGCTCGTGGCGAGGATGCCACATTTGTGACACCGTTATCTCCGGCGTACTCACCGGGAGAGGAAAAGCGACCATCTCTTTTCCCGCCGCGCTCTGCAGGCAGGAGGCCGGGACAACGGCGATGAGCTGAGAATCCCGGGCCACGGCCAGCGCGGCGGAAAAACCAGGCACCACCGCGGCAATCCTGCGGCGCATGCCACACGCCGCCAGCGCGTCATCAACCGGCCCGCGTATCAACCCGTGACGGGAGGTAATGACGTGCCCCACGGAAACAAATTGTTCCCGCGACATGTCGGCAAAGGCGGCCAGCGGATGGTTTTTGGCCAGCGCGACGACAAAACGATCGCGAAACAGCGCCTGCAGGCGGATCTCCGGCCCCATATTTTTCAGTACGCCAATTTCCAGGTCCACCCGCCCCTCGCGTAAAAATCGGGCATCTTTCTCCGGCTTAGCGACAAATTCCAGCGTCACGCCCGGTGCTTCCCGCGCGGCGGCGTTCACCAGCGCCGGGCCAAAAGCGTCTATAAATCCCTCATTGGTACGCAAAGTAAATCGCTTCTCGAGGGTCGATAAACTCAGCGGCGCAGGCGAAGCGTTGAGCACCGCGCGCATCTCGGAGACAACGTTTTTTGCCCGCGCCTGCAGACTTTCTGCGTGCGGAGTCAGCACCATGTTTCGCCCGGCTCTGACCAGTAGCGGGTCGCCGGTGACCTGCCGTAGGCGCGTCAGCGTGCGGCTCATCGCCGAAGCGCTGAGCTTAAGCCGTTTAGCCGCCCCGGCAACGCTTTTCTCGCTCAACAGTACATCCAGCGCCGCCAGTAAATTGAAATCAGGATCGGTCATCTTTTCTCCACTCCAGGATAAGGCGTCTGATGCACTTTATTATTGCAAATGCTGCGCCTTCCGCCTGCTACAGCACCAGCCTATATTTACCCCATCATGTATTTGCTCAGGAGTTATGCCCATGGTCACTTCCCCTAAAACAGTATTGATCGCAGGTGCGTCACGCGGGCTTGGGCACGCCATGGCTGAACAGTTTCTGCTGCATGGCTGGCAGGTCATCGGCACCGTACGCGATCTCTCACAAACGACGCCGCTGCACCACCTGGCCGAGGCTTATCCTGGACGGGTGCGCATTGAGGCGCTGGATATTTGTGATAGCGACGGGATCGCGGCGCTGCGCAATGCGCTTGCCGATAGCGCGCTGGATATGCTGTTCGTCAACGCGGGCACCACCAACCGCGATCCCACACAAACCATCGGCGAGATCGCGACGGAAGAGTTTATTCACGTCATGCTGACCAACGCGCTCGCGCCAATGCGGGTAATAGAAAGTCTGCAGGCGCTGGTGCTGCCACAGGGGCTGATTGGCGTTATGTCTTCAGGACAAGGCAGTTTGAGCAATAATACCGGCGGGCAGCGCGAGCTGTATCGCGGGAGCAAAGCCGCGCTGAATATGTTTATGCGCAGCTTTGCCGCCCGCCCTGCCAGCGTATCGCATCCGATGGTGGTCATGGCGCCGGGGTGGATCCGCACGGCTCTTGGCGGCGAGAGCGCCCCGCTCACCATGGCGGAGACCATCCCCTCGCTGGTGAACGTGCTGCTGGAAAAACAAAATCGTCCCGGATTAGAGTATCTGGATTATCGCGGATATCGCGTGCCGTGGTGATAAGTCTATGCGTATGAATGGCCTGCAGACGGGTTCATGGCAGTCAATTTTCGTTTTCTATGCTATTACACCCCGATGATGGAGAGTTTCTGGACCCGTTGCACATGGCGTGGGCTAGTCATACGTTTTTCTGGGCGTTCCTGAGCTAAAGCCAGGCAGGGGTGATATTATTCAAGCCAGAAAATACAGGCACAACGTCAACCGGGAGCGATTTATGCACGAGGAAGTACCACTGAAATATTACGACATTGCGGATGAGTATTCGACGGAGTCCGCCGAGCCCGTCAGCGAGTCAGAACGTGAGCCCCTGGCGCGCTATTTTCAACTGCTGATTACGCGGCTGATGAATAACGAAGAAATCAGCGAGGAGGCGCAGGGAGAGATGGCCATACAAGCGGGCATCGATCGGCAGCGCATCGATGATATCGCGGAATTCCTGAATAAATGGGGTAATGAGTAGCGGTTGACGCGGACGTTCCGCGGAGTGCTTGCGGCAAATGACGCATCGGCAATCGCGGCAGCGGACTTCGCGTCGGGACGTGCAATAAAGCTGGTCATTGCGACCAGCTTTACCTGAGACTTTAGAACCGGTATCCGGCAGAGAACATAAACACCCACGGATCCAGACGGATACTGTCGTGCTGCTGCGCGCCCGCCAGCTTATAGTTGGCGGTGGTGTCGATATCCATGTACCACACCGACATGTTAATCAGCCAGTCGCGGTTAATCAGATAGTCCATCCCCACCTGTCCTGCCGCCCCCCAGGAGTCTTTCAGGCTCAGATCGGATATGCCGGTCTTTTTACCCGTATCGTTCACGCTCTCATCGAAGAAGGTCGTGTAGTTGATACCCGCGCCAATGTATGGACGCAGCTTGCTGCTGGAGTCGCCAAAATACCACTGCGCCATGAGCGTCGGCGGTAAATGGTGAACGGTCGCAATATTGCCGGTTGCCGCGGTCCCGACTTTATGGCGGAACGGCGTGGCGGCCAGCAGTTCAACGCCGATGTTATCCGTTGCCATATAGGTGAACGTCAAACCCAGTTGCGTATTATTGCTGACGTTAAAGCCCCCCAGGCTGCCTAACGTGCCGCCCGCGCCTTCGGTCGGTCTGACCGTTGCCGAACCCGCGCGAATAAAAAATTCACCAGCTTCATGCGCCCAGACGCTGCTGCCGGAAAGACTGCTCAGAATAACAACCGCCGCTGCTAACTTTTTCATACCCACTTCCTCATTATGGTTATTCAGCGCCAGAATATACCTACATTGAAGTATGTTTGATCCAACATAGATCACATTAAGTGGGCAAATTTAACATTTATTGATCCAGATTAATTTTCACTTTCTCAATACAATCAGTGAGAAGCGTGTCGTATCAAATTTCTTGCTTTATGACACTCAAGGCAGCGCGTCGCTGATTTCCTCTTCTATTTACAAAGATATACTTAGCGTGCAGGAGCAGAGACTGCTACCCAGCCGCGATTTGCGGTACAATCGCCGGCTAGTTAACACCTGCAATACTCAAGGAGAATGCATGTCTATCACGGCGAAGTCCGTCTACCGTGACACCGGGAACTTTTTCCGCAATCAGTTCGTTACTATCCTGCTGATTGCGCTGCTATGCGCGTTCATTACGGTAGTACTTGGCCATGCCTTTTCACCCAGTGAAGAGCAGCTGTCAATACTGAGCCAGGGCGATAGCCTGGCGGGTAGCGGCGGGCTGTTCGAACTGGTCCAGAGCATGACGCCGGAGCAGCAGCAAATCCTGCTGCGCGCGTCTGCGGCCTCTACCTTCTCAGGGCTGGTAGGTAACGCCATTCTTGCCGGCGGCGTTCTGCTCATGATTCAGATGGTCTCCGCCGGCCAGCGAGTCAGCGCCCTGCGCGCGATTGGCGCTTCTGCGCCGGTGCTGCCAAAGCTGCTGCTGCTGATCCTGCTGACGACGTTTATCGTGCAGATGGGAATGATGCTGGTGGTGGTGCCGGGCGTCCTGCTGGCTATCGTGCTCTCTTTCGCACCGGTTATGCTGGTGCAGGATAAAATGGGGATTTTCAGCGCCATGCGTAGCAGTATGCGTCTGGCCTGGGCCAACGTACGTCTGGTGGCGCCGGCCATTATCGGCTGGCTGCTGGCGAAAACGCTGCTGCTGCTGTTTGCCTCCAGCTTCGCGGTCCTGACGCCAAACGTTGGCGCGGTGGTAATAAATACCCTCAGCAATCTTATCTCCGCATTGTTGCTGATCTATTTATTTCGCTTGTATATGCTCATTCGTAACTAATCTAATCCGGGGCGGGTGCTCCCTGCCCCAACCTGAACGACGGAATCGATGTATGAAGCAGTTTCTGGATTTTTTACCGCTGGTAGTCTTCTTCGCATTCTACAAGCTTTATGATATCTACGCCGCGACGACCGCGCTGATTATCGCTACCGCCATCGTGCTGATTTACAGCTGGGTGCGCTATCGTAAAGTCGAGAAAATGGCGCTGATTACCTTTGTGCTGGTGGCCGTATTTGGCGGCTTAACCATCTTCTTCCATAACGATGAGTTTATTAAATGGAAGGTGACGGTTATCTACGTGCTGTTTGCCAGCGCGCTGCTGTTTAGCCAGTGGGTGATGAAGAAACCGCTGATCCAGCGCATGCTGGGTAAAGAGCTGACGCTGCCGCAGCAGGTGTGGTCGCGTCTGAATCTGGCCTGGGCGGTGTTTTTCATCCTTTGCGGACTGGCGAATATCTATATCGCTTTCTGGCTGCCGCAGAATATCTGGGTCAACTTCAAGGTCTTTGGTTTAACCGCCCTGACGCTGGTATTCACCCTGCTGAGCGGCGTGTATATCTATCGCCATATGCCGCAGGACGACAACCACTAAGCTGGCTTTCCCACGGCACGCCGGACGGCGTGCCGCGTTCTTCGCTTTTCCCCTCTCCGCATAAATCGCTTCAGCTGAAACGATTCGTAATGTAAGCTATTTCTCACAGGAGATGGCATTCCTCCTTGAACCGCCATGTGGCTAATGATGCCTGCTTTTTATTCCCGGACCGGGAATGGGCAGGCATATCTGAATTGCAGGCACCGCGTCCGGGAAGGTTAATCTTCTAAGGAACTGACGATGCGTGCAAACCGCTTTTCATCACTCTCTCTGCTTTTCTTCCTCGGAAAATGGCTGCTCCTCGCCTTTATCATCGCGGTGCTGGCGGGTACGGCATCGGCGTTTTTTCTTTTCTCACTGCAGTGGGCCACGGCAACGCGTGAAGCTCACCTCTGGCTTATCGGGCTCCTGCCGTTGGCAGGTTTTGCCGTCAGCTGGATCTACCTGCGCTACGGCACCCGCGTGGAGGCCGGCAATAACCTGATTCTGGAAGAGATTCACGACCCTCAGCGCATCATTCCCTTGCGCATGGCGCCGCTGGTTTTTTTCGGCACCGTTGTTTCTCATCTGTTTGGCGCCTCCGTCGGGCGTGAAGGCACGGCGGTGCAGATGGGTGCCTCGATTGCCGACCGTTTTACGGCCCTTTTCCGCCTTAACGACGATGCCCGGCGAATGATACTGATGGCCGGGATCAGCGCCGGTTTCTCTTCGGTTTTCGGTACCCCGCTCGCCGGAGCGCTATTCGGGCTCGAGGTCCTGGCTATCGGACGGATGGACTACAGCGCCATTCTTCCCTGTCTGTTTGCCGCGATTATCGCCGATCGGGTCGGCATCATGTGGGGCGTGCAGCATACGCACTACTTTATTACCGGCTTTCCCACGCTGACGCTCTGGACGCTGCTGGCCATCATTATCGCCGGCTGCTGCTTTGGCCTCGCGGCGCGCATTTTCGCCGACAGCACGCATGCGGTCGGCGCCTTGATGAAAAAACGGATTCACTACGCGCCGCTGCGGCCGTTTATTGGCGGACTGGCGATTGCCGGCGCCGTCTGGCTGCTGCACGGAGAGCGCTATATTGGCCTGGGCATACCGGTGATAGTAGACGCTTTCCAGCATCCGCTGGCGCCGTGGGACTGCTTCGGCAAACTGATCTTCACCGTTGTCTCTTTAGGAAGCGGATTTAAAGGTGGCGAAGTCACCCCGCTGTTTTACGTCGGCGCGACGCTGGGCAATGCGCTGGCGCCGCTGCTGCATATGCCGCCAGGTTTTCTGGCCGGGATAGGTTTTGTCGCCGTCTTTGCCGGCGCGGCGAATACCCCCATCGCCTCGACGCTGATGGCGATTGAGCTATTTGGCGCGGAAATCGGTGTTTACGCGGCGCTGGCCTGCGTGGTGGCATGGCTGGTCTCGGGCTATACCGGTATTTATCGTTCCCAGCGCATAGCCTGCCTGAAACAAAGCTATGTCCCGACCGGCATCAGACTGGCTGAGCTCCCGGCGTGGTACCAATCGCAAACACGCCGTCAAAAAACCGACAACGAAACCCCCACCTCCTGACGAACGCGCCCGGAAACCGGAGGGTTCAGGCTCGCCGGTTTCTTCATGATATCTACCACATGCCGGAAAGTTGCGGCAATTGTGAGGATTTAATGGAGATTAGCGTCGCTTTATTGAAACGATAATGATTATCATTGATATTCTCGATCTCAATTTTTCATGATTTGATATGGATATTTATAATGAGAACGCAGAAAAATCACATAGCAACGCCCCTGGCCCTGGCCATTGCAGGCTTACTCAGCCCAGGGGTCTTCGCCGAAGAGGTGGAACAGGATACGGAGACCATGGTGGTTCATGGCACCGCCGAAGAGGCGCTGAAGCAGCAGCCGGGCGTCTCGATCATCACTGCGGAAGATATTGCTAAAGATCCCCCGGTTAACGATCTCTCAGAAATCATCCGTAAAATGCCCGGCGTCAACCTGACCGGCAACAGCGCCAGCGGCAGCCGCGGCAACAACCGTCAGATCGACATTCGCGGAATGGGACCGGAAAACACGCTGATTCTTATCGACGGCGTGCCCGTCACCTCCCGCAATTCAGTGCGCTATAGCTGGCGCGGCGAGCGCGATACCCGCGGCGACAGCAACTGGGTACCGCCGGAAATGGTGGAACGCATTGAAGTTCTGCGCGGCCCTGCCGCAGCGCGCTACGGCTCAGGCGCCGCGGGCGGCGTTGTCAATATCATCACCAAACGCCCCACCAACGACTGGCACGGCTCGCTTTCGCTCTATACCAATCAGCCGGAAAATAATAAAGAAGGCGCCACCAACCGGGCTAACTTCAGCCTCAACGGACCGCTGGCGGGAGATGCCCTGACCATGCGTTTGTACGGCAACATCAACAAAACGGAGCCCGATGCCTGGGATATTAACCGCGCGCAAAATGGCTCTTACGCGGCGGGCCGCGAAGGGGTACGCAACAAAGATATTAACGCCCTGCTGTCGTGGAAAGTTACGCCGCAGCAGATCCTGGATTTTAGCTACGCCTATAGCCGCCAGGGCAATATTTATGCCGGCGATACGCAGTACAGCAACAGCAATATGAGCCCAAATGGCCTGGTGGATACGCTGTACGGTCAGGAAACCAACCGGCTATATCGGCAGACCTGGGGCCTGACCTACAACGGGATCTGGGACTGGGGCCAGTCGAAGGCGGGCGTCTACTACGAAAAAACCAACAATACCCGCCTGCAGGAGGGCACCACCGGCCGCGTTGAAGGGATGATCAATAGCGATGTCTATGACACCAGCCGCCTGGAGTCGTGGCGCTCAACCGCTGAGGTTAATATCCCCTTCAACTGGCTCGCTGAACAGACCCTGACTTTGGGCATGGAATGGAATCGCGATGAGCTAAACGATCCGGCATCCATGCAGGCCACCACCACCACGGATGCTCTCCCCGGGATTTCTGGCGATCCTTCACAACGCAGCCCTAAAAACAGCGCCACCCTGACCGGTATCTATCTGGAAGACAATATTGAAGCGATGCCGGGCACCAATATTATCCCGGGTCTACGCTTCGACTATCATAACGACTTCGGCAGCAACTGGAGCCCGAGCCTGAACCTGGCGCAGGATCTGGGGGATATGTTTAAGGTCAAAGCGGGCATCGCCCGGGTATTTAAAGCGCCGAACCTGTATCAGTCGAGCGAAGGCTATCTGCTTTCTACGCGGGGTAACGGCTGCCCGATAAGTATTGCCGATGGCAACTGCTATCTGTTGGGTAACCCGGACCTCGATCCGGAAATCAGCATCAACAAGGAGATCGGCCTTGAGTTTAACCTGAACGGTTACAACGCCGGCGTCACCTGGTTCCGCAACGACTACAAAAACAAAATCGTCTCCGGCACCGAGATTCTGGGTAATACCGCGACCGGAGCGAATATCCTGCAGTGGGAGAACGGCGGGAAAGCGGTCGTCGAAGGCCTTGAAGGCACGCTGCTGGTTCCGGTCATTGCCGATACGCTCAGCTGGCGCACCAACGCCACTTATATGATCAAATCGGAAAACAAAGATACCGGAAACCCGCTGTCCGTTATTCCGAAATACACCATCAATACCCTGCTCGACTGGCAGGTGACCAGCAAGTTTTCGGCGAACGTCAACTGGACTTTGTACGGTCGGCAGAAACCGCGGGAATATGCGGAAATTCGTACTGAAAACGGCGTACTGGCCACCAATGAAGTGGGCTCCTATTCCGTGGTTGGTATCGGCGGCAACTATCAGCTAATGAAAGACCTGCGCCTGAACGCCGGGATCAGTAACCTGTTCGATAAGCAAATTTATCGTGAAAACGAAGGGGCTTCGACCTATAACGAACCGGGTCGCGCCTATTACGCTGGCGTCACGATCTCCTTCTAACCCCTCACGCCCGCTATCGCGGGCGTATTCCCTATTCTCTCAGCGTCATTTTCATAGTAGCATCCGCCTGATCATCTTTGACTAGTACAGAGTATAGAATGACAACAACAGATCTTACGCCGAAGGGCGAATTGGTATTACGCACCCTGGCGATGCCGGCGGACACCAACGCTAACGGCGATATTTTCGGCGGCTGGCTGATGTCGCAGATGGATATTGGCGGGGCGATTATGGCCAAAGAGATTGCCCACGGTCGCGTCGTGACCGTGCGCGTCGACGGCATGACTTTTTTACGCCCGGTCGCGGTCGGCGACGTGGTGTGCTGCTACGCCAGCTGCGTGAAGCGCGGCAATACGTCGATAACCATCAATATGGAAGTGTGGGTCAAGAAGGTGTCGTCTGAACCCATCGGCCAGCGCTACAAAGCAACCGAAGCGCTGTTTATCTACGTTGCGGTAGATAATGAGGGTAAACCGCGCGCCCTTCCCACCCAGTGATTCTGCCGGCCCGGCGCTTCCGGGCCGGTATTTTACAGAAAGCCGAGTAAAGAGAAGAAGAAGTAGCCCAGCACAATAATAATTACCGGCAGGACGTATAGCGGAAAATACTGCACCAGGATGGTATGGCGCGGCACCACAACGCGTTCAGAGATTTGTTCGCGCGTCAGCCCTTCGGCCCCTTTCGCCTGCTCCAGAATCAGCTGATCCTCAACGCCCTCGCGCAGAAACTTCGCCTGGCGCCCCATCCGCGCTCCGGAGGCCTGTAGCGCCATGCCGACGAACACCAGAATATAGATAACCCAGAAGCCGATATTCATACCGTGCTTAAAGTCCGGCAGCGGCGAGTTGTACCAGAAGAAATTCAGGAACGGCGTATTGAAACGCATCATCTCAATCATCACATGAGCAAAGTCCATCATCACCGCGTCAATGCCCGGTTTTTTCTCACTGTGCTCGTACATAAACTTCAGCACGGAGATCAGCGTCGAGATAACCGCCGGGATAAATACCACCCACCCCAAAATACGTTTAAGTACTGCAACGCGTCCAGCTTGTTGATACGTCATGGGTTCCCCTTGTTAAGACGCCTGTCTACCCTAAGTCTACCTTCGTCGGCGAATTTCGCCCAATAATGCGCGGTATGATATACCATGAGTGCCGATTCGTTATCTACTTACGCTACAGGAGAGGGACTTATGTCAGCCAGGCGCCAGATTCACGCCGCGATTTTTGATATGGATGGTTTACTGATTGATTCTGAGCCGCTGTGGGATAAAGCGGAGCTGGAGGTGATGGCAAGCCTCGGGGTGGATATCAGCCGCCGCCATGAAATGCCCGATATCCTGGGGCTGCGCATCGATTTAGTCGTCGATCTGTGGTTTGCCCAGCAGCCGTGGAAAGGCCCGGATCGTGCCGAAGTCACCGCGCGGATCATCAACCGCGCCATCCAGCTGGTGGAAGAAGCGCGTCCGCTCCTCCCCGGTGCGCGGGAAGCGGTGGCGATGTGCAAAGCCCAGGGGTTGAAAATCGGCCTGGCGTCGGCTTCGCCGCTGCGGATGCTGGAAAAAGTCCTCACCATGTTTGAACTGCGCGATCAATTTGACGCCCTCGCTTCCGCCGAAGGGCTGCCGTTCAGCAAACCGCACCCGCAGGTCTATCTGGACTGCGCCGCCAGACTCGGCGTCAGCCCGATGCACTGCGTGGCGCTGGAAGACTCGGTTAACGGCATGATTGCCAGCAAAGCGGCCCGAATGCGATCTATCGTCGTACCGGAAGCGGAAAACAGCCGCGATCCGCGCTTCGTGCTGGCGGACGTGAAGCTTGCCACCCTTGAATCCCTCACCCTGAGCGACCTGCTCGGTTAATCCTGCCGCTGATGATGAGATAGCGGCACCGTCTCATCATCACAAAATTAAAACAGCGTTTCATTTTTATTTGTTTTTTCTTCTCCCGCCCTCTATGCTTGTCTCAACGGCGTTATTTAACGCGTGAAATCAGCATACAGAGGTGCATATGGTACTGAACGCCTTTGACCTTACGGGCAAGGTCGCTATCGTGACGGGTTGTGATACCGGGCTGGGCCAGGGAATGACGTTGGGCCTTGCGCAGGCCGGGTGCGATATCGTCGGCGTGAATCGCCGGATCCCCCATGAAACCGCAGAGAAGGTTCAGGCGCTGGGCCGACGCTTTACCGCTATTCAGGCCGATTTGAGCCGGCAGGATGAGATTGAAACCATTGTCGATCGGGCCGTGGCCGCCATGGGCCGGGTAGATATTCTGGTCAACAATGCGGGAACCATCCGCCGCGCCGATGCGCTCTCCTTTAGCGAAAAAGACTGGGACGAGGTGATTAACCTGAATCTGAAGTCGGTGTTCTTTCTTTCACAGGCGGTCGCCAGGCAGTTCATCGCGCAGGGCGACGGCGGGAAAATTGTTAATATTGCCTCAATGCTCTCCTTTCAGGGGGGGATTCGGGTACCCTCCTACACCGCGTCAAAAAGCGGCGTACTGGGCATTACCCGCCTGATGGCCAACGAATGGGCGGGGCATCGCATCAACGTTAACGCCATTGCCCCGGGATACATGGCTACCAACAATACTCAGCAGCTGCGTGAAGACGCCGAGCGCAGCAAAGCGATTCTCGATCGTATTCCGGCCGGGCGCTGGGGCGTGCCGGATGACCTGCAGGGGCCGGTCGTTTTTCTCGCCTCCCGGGCGGCGGATTACATTAGCGGCTTTACGCTGGCGGTAGATGGCGGCTGGCTGGCACGCTGATGTTTTTGTGACAAAGAGTTACACCGTCACCTCTTCCGCACACTGTATAAAAACCCTATACTGTATGAATTGACAGTTTAGGGTGTTTATCATGACGGCGGAAGGCCACCTCCTCTTCTCTATCGCCTGTGCGGTATTTGCGAAAAACGCGGAATTGACCCCCGTGCTGGCTCAGGGCGACTGGTGGCACATCGTTCCTTCCGCCATCCTGACCTGTCTGCTGCCGGATATCGATCACCCTAAGTCGTTTCTCGGTCAGCGATTAAGCTGGATATCAAAACCGATAGCGCGCGCCTTTGGCCATCGCGGCTTCACCCATAGCCTGCTGGTAGTCTTTGGCGCGGTCGCGATTTTCTCATTGAAAGTACCGGAAAGCTGGATAGTGCCGGCAGATGCGGTTCAGGGCCTGGTTCTTGGCTACCTTAGCCATATTCTCGCCGACATGCTCACCCCGGCAGGCGTTCCGCTGCTCTGGCCCTGCCGCTGGCGTTTTCGCCTGCCCCTGCTTGCACCGCGCAAGGGTAACCAGCTGGAGCGCGCGCTGTGTATGGCGCTGTTTATCTATGCCGTATGGATGCCGCAAAACGTTGCCGAAAACAGCGCCATTCGCTGGTCATCGGACATGATTAATTCTTTGCAAACCACCTTTAATCGCTTAATTAGCCACCAGGCTGGACGATAAACCAGCGAATTATTCAATTGGTTATAATCAATTCCATTTGAATATAAGTAACGAATAACGCCTTCTGCTACCCTTGCCGTCATAAGAGCTGGTTATTGACCAGCCCGGTAATAAAAGATATCAGGAGAACGGGGATGAACTTTCCATTAATAGCGAACGTAGTCGTGTTCGCGGTTTTACTGTTGGCGCTGGCCCAAACCCGCCATAAACAGTGGAGCCTCGCTAAAAAAGTGCTGGTCGGTCTGGCGATCGGCGTTGTCTTCGGCCTGGCGCTACAGCTTATCTATGGTTCCGACAGCCCGGTGCTGAAGGATTCTATCCAGTGGTTCAATATCGTCGGTAACGGCTATGTTCAACTGCTGCAAATGATCGTCATGCCGCTGGTTTTCGCCTCCATTCTGAGCGCGGTCGCCCGTCTGCATAATGCCTCGCAGCTGGGTAAAATCAGCTTCCTCAGTATTGGAACCCTGCTGTTCACCACGCTGATTGCGGCGCTGGTCGGGGTGCTGGTCACTAATATGTTTGGCCTGACCGCCGAAGGGCTGGTTCAGGGCAGCGCGGAGACCGCCCGCCTCAACGCCATTCAGAGCAATTACGCCGGTAAAGTCGCGGACCTGAGCGTCCCGCAGCTGATCCTCTCTTTCGTACCGAAAAACCCGTTTGCCGATCTGACCGGCGCGAACCCAACGTCGATTATCAGCGTGGTTATCTTCGCCGCGTTCCTCGGCGTCGCGGCGCTGAAATTGCTGAAAGATGACGTCGCCAAAGGCCAGCGCGTACTCACCGCCATCGACACGCTGCAGAGTTGGGTAATGAAGCTGGTGCGCCTGGTGATGCAGTTAACGCCGTACGGCGTGCTGGCGCTGATGACCAAGGTAGTCGCGGGCTCTAACCTGCAGGACATCATCAAGCTCGGCAGCTTCGTTATCGCCTCCTATATTGGTCTGGGCATCATGTTCGTGGTGCACGGTCTGCTGCTTGCGGTCAACGGCGTGAGTCCTCTGAAGTACTTCCGTAAAGTCTGGCCGGTATTGACCTTCGCCTTTACCAGCCGCTCCAGCGCGGCGTCTATTCCGCTGAACGTGGAAGCGCAAACGCGTCGCCTGGGCGTGCCGGAGTCTATCGCCAGCTTCTCCGCATCGTTCGGCGCCACGATCGGGCAGAACGGCTGCGCGGGCCTCTATCCGGCGATGCTCGCCGTGATGGTCGCCCCTACCGTCGGTATTAACCCGCTCGATCCGCTGTGGATTGCGACGCTGGTGGGCATCGTGACCGTCAGTTCCGCCGGGGTCGCTGGCGTGGGCGGCGGCGCGACCTTTGCCGCCCTGATCGTCCTGCCGGCGATGGGCCTGCCGGTCACGCTGGTGGCGCTGCTGATCTCGGTTGAGCCGCTGATTGATATGGGCCGTACCGCGCTGAACGTAAGCGGTTCCATGACCGCCGGTACCCTGACCAGCCAGTGGCTGCGTCAAACCGATAAAGCTATTCTCGATAGCGAAGAAGACGCGGAGCTCGCGCACCGCTAAGCGGGCCCGCACTTCAGGTTATTAAAAACAAAAAACCGCTGATTTTCAGCGGTTTTTTTATTGTGCCCGGCACATTCAGGCGTCGATTTCACCTTCCTGCCTCATTTGCGTCGCCCAGCGCTGCGCCGCTTCCGGCACGTTAAACGGAGGGGAGCGACGAAAATGTTCGTCTATTAGCACAAAAGCAACATATTTACCCCGCAAAACCCAGACGTCGCGAAAACCATCCATTTTGACGGCGTGTTCCGGCGGCGCAGGCTCGACTCGCGGCACGTAGCTAATGACCTGACGATTTTGTTGGCGAAGTGGTTTCATCACAAATAGATTCACTAAACACAGCGGGAAACAGAAACCCCTATCATAGCCGAAAAAGCCCCCTTTCGTCGCCCCCAGCTTGCGGCCCTTTAGTAGTAAAACTCTTATAAAAATATATTCTTGAAATGATGTTCTACAATTAGAAGGGTTTTGGTTTAGCAACGACCATTTTCAGCAATGAAAGCAGGAGCGAGCAATGTCTGATAAACACCATAACCCGCAACCCCATCAATCACCGGTTCACGACGACCGGGAAGCAAAACCAGGTCTGGATGCCTTAGCCCCCGAAGATCAGAACTGGCGGCCCACGCCGCATCCCACCGCCCCAGGTGAAGAGCCGACCGCCCCGGGCAGTATGAAAGCCCCGGATACGCACAGCGAAAAGCTCGATGCCCTTGAAAAACAGCGTAAAGGCGGCGAGGATTTTGCGCTCACCACCAATCAGGGCGTACGCATCGCAGACGACCAGAACTCGCTGCGCGCTGGCAAACGCGGCCCCACGCTGCTGGAAGATTTTATCCTGCGCGAAAAAATCACCCATTTTGACCACGAGCGCATTCCTGAGAGGATCGTCCATGCCCGCGGCTCCGCTGCGCACGGCTATTTCCAGGCGTACAGCGATTTAAGCGATATCACCAAAGCGGCTTTCCTCTGCGATCCGCAGAAAAAAACGCCGGTCTTCGTCCGGTTTTCCACCGTTCAGGGCGGCGCAGGCTCCGCCGATACGGTGCGCGACATCCGCGGCTTTGCCACCAAGTTTTATACCGACGAGGGCATCTTTGACCTGGTCGGCAACAACACGCCGATCTTTTTTATTCAGGACGCGATCAAGTTCCCTGATTTCGTCCACGCGGTCAAACCCGAGCCGCACTGGGCCGTCCCGCAGGGGCAAAGCGCGCACGACACGTTCTGGGATTACGTCTCACTGCAGCCCGAAACGCTGCATAACGTGATGTGGGCGATGTCCGACCGCGGACTGCCCCGCAGCTACCGCACGATGGAAGGGTTCGGCATCCACACCTTCCGCCTGATTAACGCGGAAGGTAAAGCCACCTTCGTACGTTTTCACTGGAAGCCGGTCGCGGGCAAAGCCTCCCTGGTATGGGACGAGTCGCAAAAGCTGACCGGTCGCGATCCCGATTTCCACCGCCGTGATTTATGGGAAGCGATTGAAGCCGGCGATTATCCTGAGTACGAGCTGGGCTTACAGCTGATCCCGGAAGAGGACGAGTTTGCTTTTGATTTCGATCTGCTGGATCCCACCAAGCTGATTCCGGAAGCGCTGGTACCGGTGCAGCGCGTCGGTAAGATGGTCCTCAATCGCAACCCGGACAACTTCTTTGCCGAAAACGAACAGGCGGCCTTCCATCCAGGGCATATCGTTCCGGGGATAGACTTCAGCAACGATCCGCTGCTGCAGGGCCGACTCTTCTCCTATACCGATACGCAGATCAGCCGCCTCGGCGGGCCGAATTTCCATGAAATCCCGATCAATAAACCCACCTGCCCGTACCATAATTTCCAGCGCGACGGCATGCACCGGATGGATATTGATACCAACCCGGCAAACTATGAACCTAACTCCATCAACGATAACTGGCCGCGGGAGACGCCGCCGGCCGCGAAACGCGGCGGCTTTGAATCCTATGCCGAGCGGGTTGACGGGGAAAAAATTCGCCAGCGCAGTCCGTCGTTTGGCGAATATTACTCGCAGCCCCTGCTGTTCTGGCGTAGCCAGACGCCTATTGAGCAGCAGCATATTATCGACGGATTCAGCTTCGAGCTGAGCAAGGTCGTCAGGGAGTGGATCCGCGAGCGGGTGGTCGATCAGCTGGCGCATATCGACCTGCAGCTGGCTCAGGCGGTGGGTAAAAATCTGGGTATTGAGCTCACCGACGAACAGCGCAGCATCACGCCGCCGCCGGATGTTAACGGTCTGAAAAAGGATCCTACGTTAAGCCTGTACGCTATTCCCAGCGGTGACGTAAAAGGCCGGGTGGTAGCGGTACTGCTTAACGATCGTCCGGTCGCCAAAGAGCTCCTGACGCTGCTCAAGGCGCTCAAAGCGCACGGAGTGCATGCCAAATTACTCTATTCCCGAATGGGGAAAGTGCAGGCCGATGACGGTACCGAGCTGCCGGTGGCCGGGACCTTTGCCGGGTCGCCATCGCTTACCGTGGACGCGGTCATTGTTCCCGGCGGCGATCTGCAAAGCCTGAGCAACAATGGTGATTTCCACTACTACCTGCTGGAAGCCTATAAACACCTGAAGCCGATTCTGCTGGCAGGCGATGCCCGGCAGTGCAAAGCGCCGCTGCAGGTTGCCAGTCAGGGGGAAGAAGGCATCGTTGAGACGGACGCCATCGATAATTCGTCGGTGGATGCGCTGATTACCCTGATGGCGGCGCATCGGGTGTGGTCGAGAAGCGCCAAAATCTCCGCGATCCCGGCGTAAAAAAAGCCCGGCATTTCTGCCGGGCTTCTCACTTCTCTTTACTTACACATCGCGATAGGTGCCGAGCCGGTAGCCGCGCTCGGCAATCGCATACTTCAGCGACTCGGCGGTGAGCACGTCCAGTTCGGTCAGGCGCGGGTAGCAATAGGCGCTACCCATAATCGTGTTATCAACGAACGCCGGGTGGCACATCACCTCCAGCGATCGCTCATCACGCTGGATAGAGGCATCCAGGGTTTGCAGAAACAGCGCTTCCGAAACCCCTTCCCCGTAAAACTCGCTGGTAAACCCGTCGCTGCTGCGCGCCGCATCCTGCGCTAAACCTGACAGCGTCGCCAGTTGCCGATCGATCCGCAGCGCCACCCCCTTCTCGCGCGCAAAGGCCGCGACGATGGGGTAAATCTGCGCAATCATATGCACATGGTGATGGCTGTCGATATGCGTCGGCTCATGGCCAAACAGCTCGACAAAGCGCCGGTACTGGCACTCCAGCTCGTGCGCGATCTCATCCAGCGGCAGGCTATCCTCTTCCGCCATCTGCCAAATCCACTTACCGAGACGACCTTCGCGGGTTAAGCCCGGCATCGCCGACAGCGGTTCGCCCAGCGTCAGGACAAAGTGCATCCCCACCGCCAGCTCAGGGACGCAGCGGCTAAGCTGGGCAGCGTGGCCGATCGCCGCGCCGTTGACCAGCGCCGTCGTGGAGGTGACCAGACCGTTCTTGCAGGCTTCGATAATGCCGTAGTTTTGCCCTTTGCTGAGGCCAAAGTCATCGGCATTGACGATTAACACGCGTTCCATAAGCCGCTCCCGTTACTGTTTCAGTTTTTCGATAGTCGCCGCAAAGTTTGGCAGCCACTGCTCGTGCGCAAGGATCATCTCACGCGCCAGCTGTTCGGCGTCACGATCGGAGTGGATCAGCGGGCTCAGGTTAAGCGCCAGCAGCACGTCATCCAGTTTACCGCTGATTGCCGCTTCGCTGGCCGCGACTTCAAAGCCTTTAATGGTGTAAATCAGCCCCAGCACTTTTTCGTCGAAATGCGTGATGCGCGGCGTCGGTTTCGCACCGTCGCGACCCAGCGTACAGGTCATCTCGACCGCCCAGTCGGCCGGGATGTTATCCACGTGGCCATGGTGCGGCACGTTCACGTAATGTTCGGCCTGCTTATCATTATAAATGGCGTTAATCACTTCACAGGCCGCGTCGGAGTAATACGCCCCGCCGCGCTGTTCCAGCTCTTTTGGTTTAACGTTCAGATCCGGATCTTTGTACAGCTCAAACAGCTGTTTCTCAACCTTCTGCACCACCTGCGCGCGGGCGCCGCCTTTGTAGTACTCGCCCATTTCAATCGCCAGCATCTCTTTTGGCTTAAAGTAGTAGAGCAGATAGGAACAAGGGATCAGGCGCAGCGAACGGAGCAGCCCTTCGCTAAACGGCAAATCAAAGATATTTTTCACCGAGTTTGCGCTCAATCGACCCGACGCCACGCCGTCAAGCAGCTCGTCAAAGCGCGAAACGCCGTTGACCAGCACATCCCGCACGAACACCAGATGGTTCAGACCAAACAGATCGATATTGAGCTCATCGCTCGGGCTCAGCTTCAGCACATCGGTGATAAACATCTTCATGCCGATAGGAATATTGCACACGCCGATAAAGCGCTTAAAGCCGGTATGACGATAAACCGCTTCGGTCACCATGCCCGCCGGGTTGGTAAAGTTAATCACCCAGGCGTTCGGACAGACTTCCTGCACATCTTTCACAATGTCAAAAATGACCGGAATGGTGCGCAGACCTTTAAACAGTCCGCCCGCGCCGTTGGTTTCCTGGCCTAAATAGCCGTGGCTCAGCGGAATACGCTCATCCTTTTCGCGCGCCTTAAGCTGGCCGACGCGCAGCTGGGTGGTGACGAAATCGGCGCCTTCCAGCGCCGCGCGGCGATCGAGGGTCTTGTAGACTTTCATCGGGACGCCGGCTTTTTCCACCATGCGCTGGCACAGCGCATGGATAATATCGAGCTTTTCCTGCCCTTCCGCGACGTCCACCAGCCACAGTTCGCTAATCGGCAGTTCATGATAACGCTTCAGGAATCCTTCCAGTAATTCCGGGGTATAGCTGCTGCCGCCGCCGATAGTCACTACCTTCAATTTCTGGCTCATCTTTTTCTCCCTTGCGGATAGCGCGTATGCGGCACCCGCTCTCCGTTTAAATACGGACAGTTAATTTGAATATTTAGACCGCGCGGACTATTCCGCGCCCGGTTAATTAATACTGGTGAGGTGTTTCCGATAGCTGCTGGGGGTAAAAGAAGTCAGCTTCTTGAATGTTTTAATAAACAGACTTGGGCTACTGTACCCCGACTCATAGGCGATATCGGTCACCGAGTAGTTGGTTATCTCCAGCTGTTTTTTGGCGAAGTTGATGCGAATATCGTTAATCATCTGCATCGGCGTTTTGGCATAATAACGCTGGGTGGCCCGGGTTAAGTATTCCTGAGTTTTCCCGGAAAGCTCGACCATATTTTCCAGCGCCCCCTCGCCAAATTTAAGCTTATCGTGCATACCCTCAACGGTATTTTTTAACCATTGCGGAATAACGTCTTCCGTAGGTTCTTCACGATAATGCCGCAAACGATTCAGGGTGTAAAAAGACACCAGCTCGATAAATTCGTCGAATTCAGTTTCGCGAAAATTCAGTGATGCAATAACCGACTCAATATAACTGAGAAAAGTACTTTTAACGGCATAGACCTGTGAGGCGACCAGACCAAACGGCAGCAGCGGCAGATAATGTTTCTCAAAGAAACTTTTGCTGATGCCAACGTTAAGAATGCGCGTCGCACCAAATTCATAAAAACTCTGGTGATGCGACCCCATTGGGATGAAGACAAAATCCCCGCGCTCCAGCAGCACCCGCTTGCCATTAATAACCTGATAATAGCGCCCGGTTAAAACGATGGTGTACTCGTAGTAATCATGCTGGTGAAGCCCGCTTACGCTCTCCGTTTTGTTATAGATGACCACATGAAAGTTCTTGCCGTTAAAGAGTTGTTGCTCCCGGGCGGTACTGATTTCAGTGGTCATCATCTTTGGCTGCCTCATCGTGTCGATGACCTATTGTACCTTCTCGTGCAGCTCAATCAATTCGGCAACCAGCTCACGAGCCAGCATTGAGGTCATCAGATGATCCTGCGCATGAACCAGCACCAGGCTCACCTTCATTTTGCCTTCACCCTCATCGCTCTCAATCAGCTGCGTCTGCACAAGGTGCGCTTCGCTCAGCGCCATGCGCGACTGTTCCATCATCGTTTTCGCCGCCTCGAAATCTCCCTGCTTTGCCTGCTTCAGCGCGGCATAAGCCAGGCTGCGCGCTTGACCGGAGTTGATAATCAGCCCCATCACCACCTCTTCGAGGTCGTTTACCGCGGTCTCTTCTGCTGCGATGTTATCCAGATCAAACATAATGACTCCCTTATTTCCAGGACGGTACGGGAAATCTCCCGTACCGGCTCAATATTAGAATTTCAGTGCGTTAGCGATATCTTCTTCGCTCTCTTCCTGCTCAATGACGCCCTGCGCTTTGTTGGAAATCACCACAAACGGCAGGTAGACCAGGGTGGACACGGCAAGGTTGAACAGGGCCAGCAGCAGAGCGGCTACGCTACCGTTGGTGTTAAAGAAGGCGCCTAAACCGGTCGGCATGGTCCACGGCGCGATATTGGTAATCGGCGGGATGATGCCCAGGGTATAAGCCGTCATGGTGATAGCCGCCAGCAGAGGCTGAATCAGAATGAAGGGGATAAACATCACCGGGTTCATAATGATCGGCAGACCGAACAGGATTGGCTCGTTAATCTGGAAGATGCCTGACGGCAGCGCCAGTTTCGCCACCTGACGATGATCCTCACGACGTGAAGCGATAAAGATGGCGATGATTAAGCCCAGAGTCGCGCCGGTACCGCCAAGGAAGATGTAGGAATCCAGCATCGGCTTGGCCCACATATGGAAGCTCTTACCCGCGGCCAGCGCGGCCTCGACGGAACCGTACTGCTGGTAGGTTGCAATGTTTTCCAGCGCCCATGGCGTCATGATTCCGCTATCCAGCGCTGACAGCGCCAGCGACCCGTGTACGCCGAAGAACCACAGCAGCGAGGTGAAAATGACGTATGCCCAGCCTACGACGGCGCCCATTGAAGCCAGCGGCGTGGAGATAGTGTCCATGATGATCTGGTGGAAGTTGGTCCCCCAGTGGGTCAACGCCCAGGAGATAATCCCCATAATCGAGAGGATGATAAAGGCCGGGATGACCGCAGAGAATGAACGGGAAACCGAAGCCGGCACGCTGGACGGCAGCGTAATCACCCAGTTGCGATGCACGATAAAGGTGAACATCTCGGCAACGACCAGCCCGATGACAATACCAGAAATGATATTGGCGCCGCCTAACCAGTTTGCGCCCACGGCGTAGGCTTCACCGACGCTATAAGGCGTGACGGTCATAAATGCCGCAACGGCCAGTAAACCGGCGGCCATCGGGTCTACTCTCCGCTCCTCAGCTAAAGCGGAGCCAATAAAGAAAGGCGCCATGAGCGACATAATGCCAAGCGTACCGTTATAAACGTTACCGCCGATAGCTTTAAAACCGTTAAGCGTTTCTATTGTAGACGCATCCAGACGGATGCCCATTGAATAAAAGAATGAGCCGTCGCCAAAGCTCAAAAATACGTTGTTAATTAAAACAAACATCGCCCCGGCTAGCGTCAATGGCATTAACTTAATAAAGCCGTTTTTAATTGCATTGACGTGGGGCTGCCTTCCTATTTTGACGGCAAAAGGCAGGAGTACCTTTTCAAGCGAGTCAATCACTTTACTCATAATAAATACCCTTTAAGGCCGCAATATAGTCACTGCGGCAATGATAGATGAAATTACTCTTTGACGGGAAAATAAACTCTGGGTATTTCGGACAGCGAGCAGCTAAAACACACCCTCACGAAATTCTAACCGCTGCTATCCGAAATATGTCGAGTTTTAAAATAAAATTATTGTGCAGCAGCTTTCTTAATGGCCGCAACGGCCGCTTTCAGAACACCTAAACCATCGATCTTACCGTACAGAACAGAATCAATGACTTCTACGGGTTTATTTGGCAGTAAACGCTGAATGTCCGGCAGCATATAGGAAATTTGTGGGCCTAATAATACGACATCCGCATCAGGTCCTTTTTCACCGGCTAAGGTCTCCGGAAATGCTTCAATAATCACCGGCACTTCATACTTCTCGGCCTGGGCACGCATTTTCGATACCAGCAGTGATGTCGACATCCCAGCAGAACAGAACAGGTAGATATGTTTCTTTTCCATGAACGCTTCCTCAATTTGTGTGACCCGGTCCTCTCTGCATCATTGATGCCTGAGAGGCGGTAAGAGATGTTTCTTTGAATTAGTATTGTTTATGCGTTGAGTATACGGCATCGATCGACAGCAGGATAATTCCTCCTTGAACAGAATTGTCTCTCATTGACCTCGCGTTTTGACTGCCTTCACATTTCCCTCAAATAATTCGCGCAATTAAATAAGCATCAGAACTCATAAAAAAACCCGACCAATGGTCGGGCTTTCGTAGGAATCAGCACTATGGCGGGGCGTTACTTACTGTTGCGTGGGTCGGTATCGTACTCGGCGCAGGTCTGATAACCAGAATTCATCACGCGGCCGGTTTCATCCAGCGCAACGAAGTAGGTTTCAATTTTACCATCGCGTTGACCCAGGATATATGTCTGGCAGGTACCGCGCGCGTGGATCATGGTGACTTCTGATGAAGGTTTACCGGCAATTTGCGCAACCTGCGCGCGGGTCATGCCTTTCTTAACGTCTTTAACCACGGGTTGAGTAAACTGATCTTTCGTACGGTCGTAGGCCGTACACCCTGCCAGCAGGGTCAATACTGCTGCTGCGCCCAGAAATCCTGCAAAATGCTTGTTCATATACCATCCTCTTTTTTTTGGCGTGTTAATAAGCCTGGAATAAATATCGTTATTTTTCAAGCCGAAGGTGGAAATGAAGCGAAATTAAGAGCTTTCCAATAATAAATCCCCTCTTGTTGAGGTTGCCTGCTTTTGCTTCACTCAAAATTGTGATCCTTGTCGTTTTACCGGCAAAGAGGTAGGTTAAACCACTGCTGATTGGCAAACAGATTCACTTCCCGGAGGGCGCAATGACGCTACAACAAGAGATTATTCAGGCGCTGGGCGCAAAACCCCAGATCGATGTCGAAGCCGAGATACGCCGCAGCGTAGACTTTTTGAAGGCCTATCTTCAGAGATACCCTTTTATTAAATCACTGGTCCTCGGCATCAGCGGCGGCCAGGATTCAACGCTAACCGGTAAATTGTGTCAGTTAGCCATCAACGAACTGCGTGCCGAAACCGGTGACAGCAGCCTGCAGTTTATTGCCGTGCGCCTGCCCTACGGCGTGCAGGCGGATGAGCAGGACTGCCAGGACGCTATCGCTTTTATTCAGCCGGATCGCGTATTAACGGTCAATATCAAAGGCGCCGTGCTGGCCAGCGAACAGGCGCTGCGCGAGGCCGGGATTGAACTTAGCGACTTTGTTCGCGGTAACGAAAAAGCCCGCGAACGCATGAAGGCGCAGTACAGCATCGCCGGAATGACCCACGGCGTCGTGGTGGGTACCGACCATGCGGCGGAAGCCATTACCGGATTCTTCACCAAATACGGTGATGGCGGTACGGATATTAACCCTATCTTTCGCCTTAACAAACGCCAGGGCAAACAGCTGCTGGCCCAGCTAGGCTGCCCGGAGCATCTGTATAAAAAGCTGCCGACCGCCGATCTTGAGGACGACCGCCCCTCCCTGCCGGACGAAGTGGCGCTGGGCGTGACCTACGAAAATATCGATGATTATCTGGAAGGCAAAGCGCTGGATGAGAAAATTGCGAAAACGATTGAAGGCTGGTATTTGAAAACCGAGCATAAACGCCGACCGCCGATTACGGTCTTCGACGACTTCTGGAAAAAGTAATTCGCCTCTCCCCCCTCCGCCCCGACCCGGTTCGGGGCGATTTTTTATCCTTTTCGCCTCTTCCTTCGACTGCTATACTGGATAAATAACCAGCACCAGGAGCAAAAGTGGCAAGAAGGCAATCCGCCCCGCGTCTCGAATTTGAAGCGGCGGCAATTTATGAGTATCCCGAACATCTGCGACCGTGGCTTGAGGCTTTGCCCAGGCATCCGGGGGTGTATCTGTTCCACGGCGAAAGCGATACCCTACCGCTCTATATCGGGAAAAGCGTGAATATCCGCAGCCGGGTGTTGTCGCATCTGCGCACGCCCGACGAAGCGGCGATGCTGCGCCAGTCCCGGCGCATTACCTGGCAACGAACGGCGGGAGAGCTGGGCGCACTCTTATTAGAGGCACAGCTCATTAAAGAACAGCAGCCGCTATTCAATAAGCGTCTGCGGCAAAACCGGCAGCTATGTTCATTACGCCTGGCTGACGCCCGTCCGCAGGTGGTGTACGCCAGCGAGCTGGATTTTTCCCTGCAAAGCGATCTCTATGGTCTTTTTGCCAACCGCCGCGCGGCGCTGCAGGCGCTGCAAAAAATTGCCGACGAGCATCGCCTGTGCTACGGATTAATGGGCCTTGAGCCGCTCAACCGCGGGCGGGCCTGCTTTCGTTCGGCGCTCGGCCGCTGCGCGGGCGCCTGTTGCGGAAAAGAGAGCGTTGAAGCACACCAGCAGCGTCTGGTCGACAATATGCAAAAGATGCAGCTGGTATGCTGGCCCTGGGCCGGGGCGATCGCGCTGGAAGAGAGCAGCGAGGATATGACCCAATACCACATTATTCAAAACTGGCTTTGGCTTGGCGCGGTAGAGTCTCTGTCGCAGGCGTCATCACTCACGCGCCTGTCGGCCAAATTTGACCATGACGGTTATAAAATATTGTGTAAGCCGCTGCTCAGCGGCCGCTATAAGCTCCATCCTCTGTGAGGCGAATGTCAGCCCCGATGCGCTATCGGGGCAATTACCAGCCGCCCCCGCCGCCGCCGCCCGAGCCGCCTCCGGATGAACCGCCTCCGGAGGAACCGGAGCCGCTGTAACCTGAACCTGATGATGAACCGCTCCCTGAACCGCTATCCGGCGTTGACATAGAGGCGGTTCGGCAGGCTTCGCTGAAGTGGTGGACGCTTCCCCAGTCGGCGCCGGCAAACGCATGCGACACGGCGCCTGTACTACTCAGGTAGTGGGCAAAGGTATTTGCCCATGTTTTCCCTACGCCAAGCGCCAGGGCAACCGGCAGCAGCGCTTCAAAATGGGAAATCATCTGCTCGGGCGGATAGATAATCTGATAACGATGCTTTTCGGCGGTGCCCAGATAGCGCATCAATCCTTTCGCGATAGCCAGTTCATCAAGCCCGCGCTGCGTATAGCGAGGCGTTTTCCAGGCAACGAAAACGCACAGCACCAGCGCGGCAATAAGCGCGCCAATGTATCCTGACGGAAGCTGGGTGATGGGCAGTATACCAAAGAGAAAAATCCCGCCTCCCAGCGTCGCGAAGGGGCCGAAGATCGCCCAAAAAAAGAGCGGCACCGGCCCCCAGGCACGCCACATTTCCCGCGGGCGGCATATAAAGCGCAGCAAACAGGCGAGCATCGCTCCGCCAATCAGCATAAAAACCGCGGCCGGTATCGTCAGCAGCGCGGCCTCCGTATTAACCCAAAGACCGCAGGCCACCGGCACCAACAGCGCAATGTAGATGCAGCGCCGCAGCGGCTGCCCCCATTTGCGAAATAATTTATCCCGCTGCGCTTCACAACGCTTTTCCTGCTCTGCACGCGCTGTCTGCATCGATCGCTGATGGGCCTTGCTGAGATCGATATTTTTTTGTTTACCTTTAAAGAGCGTACTTAATAGCTGCCTGTCATCATAGTTTAATTGCCGGTTTCCCTCGACGGGCAAACGGGTCAGCCGCTGTTTTACGCCGGCGTTCGCAAGCCACGGGTTAGGGGTGTGTTGACTGTCCCCGCTGACCGCCATTCCGCGTTTAGCCACCAGCGCTAATAAATCGCTACTAAAAGCCACATCATCATATTTACGCCGGGTGATAAAACGCAGGTAGCCAGGAGACATGCCGGGAGGCGGCGAATAAAGCGCAACGACCGGCGGCATTTTTAGCCCGGCTTTGGTGACGTTTTTTCGCCACCACATCAGGTAATAAGCGGCCATCAGCAGCAGAGGTAGCCAGACCACGCAGGTTTTTAGGGTGGGGATAAGGAGATGCACCAGCGGCAAAGCGGCCTCCGGCGCCGGAGCGTCGGCAAGGATCGACCGAGGCCAGGTATAGACAACGGTCAGCCCCTCCCCCCGCGCCAGAGGCCGCAGGGTGCGTACGCTACCGTCAGGAAGCACCTGCGCGTTGTGTTCTTTCGCCCCTGCGACGCCGGTATAAACATCAAGCGATCGCACTCTGGCGTTCTTAGCGTCGGCGTTGAGATTTCCGGCGGCGTCCGGCAGTTCAAGACGAAAGCTGGCCTTGCTGATAGGCCACGCCCAGTCATTGCCCGTCACGTTCCAGTAAAGCTCATCCCATTCGGGGAAGCGGCTGAAATGGTTGCTGATTTGATAGCGAATCTCGTAGTTATAGATCCCTGGTTTCAGGACCCGTTCGCCGCTGCCAATGCGTACCGTCAGTTTTTTTTCTGCTTCATCAAGGCTAAACGGCTCAGGCACGCCATCGCGCGACACCGACTCGATCGCGTAATACACGCGAAAGATCTTGCCGTCCTGGCGGTTCCAGGTCAGGGGCAGCGTACGGAAAATCCCCCGCCGAATCTGCCTGCCCAAAGAAAGTACTTTGATATTTTCCCGCATCTCCATGCTACCGTCCGGGTTAAAGCGCGCCCGGGCATCGAAAGAGAGGATATGTTCATACGCTGGAATAGCGCCAACGGGAAGCTGGGAAGCATCCTTGATGATGATCATGTCGCCGGCGGCAAAAGCCGCGCTGATGTTCAGAAGCAGCAGCAGGACGAGGGTGCGCAGCCCCCGAAAAAGTAAATTCGCCATTTAATCACGCCATTCGCGGTGATTTAGCTTCTTCTGGTGAGTCCAGCTCGAAGAAAACTTCCGTTTGAAAATTAAACAGTCGCGCCAGCAGCAGGCTGGGGAAAGACTCGACCAGGATATTGAAATCGCGCACCGTACCGTTGAAGTAGCGGCGAGCCATCTGCAGCTGCTCTTCTATTTCGCTGAGAGATTGCTGTAAGGCAAGGTAGTTTTCGCTGGCTTTAAGTTCCGGGTACGCTTCGCCAAGCGCGAAAACGCGCCCTAGCGTACCAGAGTACTGGCGTTCGCTGTCGGCGATCTGTCGGGTGCTGCCGACCAGTTCGCCGCGCTGGCGGGAGATCTCTTCCAGCAGTTCTTTTTCATGCTGCGCATAGCGTTTCACCAGGCTCAGTAGATTCGGCGCCAGGTCGTGGCGGCGCTTAAGCTGTACGGCAATGCCGCTCCAGGCTTCGTCCTTGAAACGTCGCAGGGAGATAAAGCGGTTATAGGTCATCACGACCCAGATGAGGACGACAACGAGGACGGCGAGGCCGATATACATTTCCATATGCAAGATCCATGAGCAGAGTAGGCTTTAGACCAGGACACCAGAGTCCGTGGCGATGGCACTACTCATACTGGCACATTCGTCCCTGCCGGGTAAATCAGCTTGTCGCTACAGATAAAGAAAAACCGCCGGTCCTGCCCAAAGCCTGTTGGCGTTATTGGGCAAGACCGGCGGTCTTAAGTCAGCGCGCTGAGTTATTCAGCAGGTGCAGGCATTTTACCTTCCGGCGCTTTACGATCTGTCAGATGCTTCTCAAAATTGGCATTGAACTGCTTTTTCTGTTCCGGCGTCAGAATGTTGTAAATCTTGTTCTGGGTTTCCAGACGAGCCAGCGCCATCTCTTTATGCTGGGCTTCCATCTTATCAATCTGCGCTTCCGCTTTTGCCTTATCGAAGGTATCGCTGGCTACCAGCTCATGCATCGCGCGGCGCTCATCCAGGGACGGACGCTTCATGTTGTCGCGCTGGCTCTTCATAATGTCGCGGATTTGCGTTTTCTGCGCATCGGTCAGGTTCAGCCCTTTAAACATCATTTCATGTGGGCCCGCAGGTCCGCGCTTATGATGCATCATCGGCGCGTTATCGGTTGGGGTTGCAGTAGCGTCAGCCGCGTGGGCCAGGTTAGCCGCGCCCAGAGCCAGAGTAGAGGCAACAAACAGTGCAGTAATCTTCTTCATAGTTCAATCCTTACTTTGCGTTATTCTTACGGCGCGTTGCCGTGTTGACGAGATTAACTTTACGACGTTTATCGTCAATTAATCAGAGCAAGCGTAAAACATTGAAAGTGTAAAAAACATTTTCTCGCCAATTATGGAGAAAATAAGGAAAATGAGGGGATAAATGCAATAAAAAATAAATAAGCAACTGTTTTAATGGGAAATTATGAAGATTATAAATCAGCGGAGATTAAAAACAAAGCATTTAACCAGGAATAATCTGCAATCAATGGACAGAGCACGAAAAAATAAGATGACTGCGGAAAAATAAACGCTGAAATAAATGCCGCCGCCCGGACGGGCGACGGATTCACCGGAAGCGCTCCAGCATGAGCCCGGCGCGCTGGCCGAAGGCGACGCTGGGGTTGGGAAACAAAACGTACTCTTGATCCCTTTCCACTATGTAGCGGGTATCGCCATCCTCAGCAAGCAGCGTCCCGGCGGCAAACGGCGTAAAGTTCAGCGTCTGCGCCGACATATGCAGCCGGAAACTGTCGCTGCTGCGGGTAATTTGCTGTACCACCCTGTAGCGCAGCGGCGCGTGCGCCTCTTCCGCCGCCACTTCTCCCGCCAGCAGCAGCGACAGCGCGCGTTGAGTCGCCGCGAACAAGCGCAGATCGTTTTCGCCAAAAGGTAGCGCCTTGCCGAGCTCCAGCGTGCAGGAGCGCGCGCCGAAGCGTTCGCAGCTGAAATGGGTAAAAGTCCCGCCAGGCTGCTGATGAAACACCAGCGCCTCCAGCCCTGCCGCCCCTAACCAGCGCAAAAACGCTTCATCCCACGGCGTATCCCGCGCCGGCAGGACACCAAAGCGGGTATGCAGCGAACCGCGTATGGCGGTATGTAAATCCAGGTGCCAGCGCTCGCCGGGCGTCCCGGCATAAAATCGCGCCAGCGCATGCTCCAGCTGCCGGGCGCGAACGGTTTCATCGCTGGCGCTAAAAGCGCGCCATCGCTCGCCGAACATCCGGTTGATATCGCTGTGCATATAGCGCTTGTTGGCCCGCAGCGCCGGAGGGTTACCAAAGATCGCCAGCAGCCGCCAGCGGAGCGGTATTTCCCCACGAAACAGCTGCCGCAGCAGTAAATCGGTGATTTCGACCGGCGCGGTTTCATTGCCGTGAAGCCCGGATGACAAAACCAATGACCGATCGCAGGGTTCATGAGGAATGAGCTGCAGAATACCGCAGTCAATCCAGTGCCAGCGGAAATGCGCGGTTTGACCGTGGAAATGGTGGGGCAGACGCCCCGCCAGAGTAAGAGCCAGAAAGTCGTCCACGACGCCTCCTTATTGCTGAAACGGATACACTGAGCCCAGGCGCAGGATTTGCGTTAAGCGGTCGAGCGCCTCGCGGCCTTCGCGCAGCAGTTGCGGATCCGCGAGATCAACCTGGGTCAGGCGATCGCGATAGTAGCGGTCTACCCAGTCATTAAGGGTGGCGAACAGCGTATCGTTCATCATGACCGCCGGATTCACCGCCTGTCGCTCGTCCTCCGTCAGCACCACCCGCAGCCTCAGGCAGGCAGGGCCGCCGCCGTTGGCCATGCTTTCGCGCAGATCGTAAACCTGTAGCTCATCGATGGGGTTATCGCCCTCCACCAGCCGGTTCAGGTAGCGCCAGACGCCCGGGTGTTCCTGCGCTTCCAGCGGCAAAATCAGCCGCATCCCGCCTTCTTCTTTGCTCAGCAGCTGGCTGTTGAACAGATAGGTCGCTACCGCCTCTTCAACCGAAACCTGACTCGCCGGCACCACCAGCGGCGTAAAGCCGGAGACCTGCTGCGCCAGCTGCTGCAGGAGCTGCGGCTGGTCAACAAACGCCTGCTCGTGGCAAAACAGCACCTGCTGATTGCTTACCGCAATCACATCGTTATGAAACACGCCTTTATCAATCACCGCCGGATTTTGCCGGGCGAAAATCACCTGCCGGGGATTGACCTGATTCAGGCGGGCGACGGCCTGGCTGGCCTCAAGCGTCTGCCGCGCCGGGTAGCGCAGCGGATTATCTTCGCCCCCCTGCTGGCGGCCGTAAATAAACAGCTGCACGCCGGGCGCGCCGTAGTCGCCGCCGAGGCGGTTGTGGTTTGCCGCCCCTTCATCGCCGAACAGCGATACCTGGGGCAGCGCGCCGTGTACGGCAAACCGCTGCTCATCGGGGAAAATCGCCCGCAGCAGCGCTTCGGTGGTCGGCGCTTCGCTGGCGCGATGGAATTTATCGTTCAGGTTGGCGACGGTCAGATGCACCCGGCCATCCAGCGAATCGGCCGAGGGGGAGACCGTGGCGGCGTTAGCCACCCACATCGATGACGCGGAGCTGACCGCCGAGAGCAGTTCCGGCGCCTGGCGCGCCGCCTTTTCCAGCACCTGCTCATCGCTACCGCTAAAACCGATCTGCCGCAACAGCGGAATGTTTGGCCGCTCCTGCGGCGGGATCAGCGCCTGCGGATAGCCCGCATCCGCCAGCGCTTTCATTTTTTTCAGCCCCTGCTTTGCCGCCAGCTGCGGGTTCGACACCCGATAGCGGTGCTTCGTCGAGGCTTCGTTGCCGAAAGATAAACCCGCATAGTGGTGGGTCAGGCCCGGCAGCCCGTCAAAGTTCACTTCCCGGGCTTTCATTGTGATGTCTCCTTACGGAAATTCAGCCCGGGGCTGAGGGTTGCCGGCAGCGCCAGCTCCGGTGATTCGAGACTGGCCATCGGCCAGGCGCAATAGTCTGCGGCGTACCACGCCCCCGGCCGGTGGTTACCGGAAGCGCCGGTACCGCCGAACGGCGCGGTGCTGGCGGCGCCGGTTAAGGGTTTGTTCCAGTTAACGATCCCGGCCCGCGCCTCCAGCAGCAGTTGGTCGAATTTGTCGCGTTCGGCGGAGATCAGCCCGCAGGAAAGCCCGAAACGGGTCGCGTTAGCGAGGGCAATCGCCTCATCGAAATGGTCATAGCGCCAGACGCAGAGCAGCGGCCCGAAGACCTCTTCGTCGGCCACCTGCGCCACCGCGCTCATCTCGATAATACCCGGCGTCAGCAGCGAGGTTCCGGCCTGCAGCAGGCGCGGCTCCAGCAGGGTTTTTCCGCCGCTGGCCACGTGGGCCAGCCAGGCCTGATGTACCTTTTGCGCGGCCTGCGCTGAAATTAACCCGCCGAGGAATGGCTGAGGTTCAGCGTCCCACGCGTCGGGAATCAGCGTTTGTGACACCGTCACAAGCCGCTGAAGAAACGCATCGCCGGCCTCGCCGCGTTTTACCAGCAGCCGGCGCGCGCAGGTACAGCGCTGTCCGGCAGTAATAAACGCCGACTGAATGGTCAGATGGACCGCGGCGTCGATATCCTGTGGGTCATCGACGATCAGCGGGTTGTTGCCGCCCATCTCAAGAGCGAGAATTTTTTCCGGCTGCCCGGCAAGCTGGCGATGAAGTTGAAAACCCGTCGCAGAGCTGCCGGTAAATAGCAGGCCGTCGATGTCCGCCTGGCCGCTCAGCGCTTCGCCGGTTTCCCGCCCGCCCTGGAGCAGGTTAAGCACGCCCGGCGGCAGGCCGGCTTCGGCCCATAGCTTCACCACCGCCTCTCCGCTTTGAGGCGTCAGCTCGCTGGGTTTGAATACCACGGTATTTCCCGCCAGCAGCGCCGGAACGATATGCCCGTTAGGCAGATGTCCGGGAAAATTGTAGGGGCCAAAGACCGCCAGCACGCCGTGCGGCCGATGGCGAAGCGTCGCCTCTCCGTCCGCCATCGCGGTCTGTGCTTCCCCCGTACGGCTATGATACGCGTTCACCGAAATGGCGATTTTGTTGATCATCGCGGTAATTTCCGTTGCCGCTTCCCAGCGCGGTTTGCCGGTCTCCTGGGCGATAATCCGGGTTAATTCGCCTTTGTTTGCTTCCAGTAACGAAGCAAATTTTTCCGCTATCGCTTTCCGGGCGGCAAACGGCTGACGCGCCCACGCGGGAAACGCCGCGCGCGCCGCGGTGACCGCCAGCGCCACCTGCCCGGCATCGGCATCGTTGCCCTGCCACAGCAGCGCCTGGCTTACCGGGTTATGTTTACTACGGGCCGGGCCGCGACCGCTTTGCCAGTCGCCGTTAATCCATAAACTCATGATTTTTTCTCCTCAGGGCACAGACGAACCAGGCGAATCTGGTCGCCAGGGTGGCATTTCAGGGCATCCAGCTCGCGCGCGCTTAGCACCAGGCGGTCGCTCTCCGGGTCGGCGTGAACCAGCATGGCGCGAAACTGCTGGTACTGCTCATTAGCAACCAGACAGGCCGGCCACTCGCCCGGCGCGGGCTGGCCTTCAACGACGGTGACCAGCCGGCTTTTGCGAATGGCCCGCACCCGGTCAATTTCGCACTCCAGCGTCGGGCCGCCGTCGAAGATATCGACGTAGTTGAGATAGCGAAATCCCTCTTTCTCCAGCACCGCGCGTGCCGGCGCGGTTTGCGGATGGACCTCGCCGATGACCGCTCGCGCTTCGTCGCTTAAAAAGTCGATATACAGCGGGTGCTTCGGCATCAGCGCGGCGATGAACGCCTTCTGCCCGGTGCCGCACAGGTAGTCGGCGCGGGAGAACTCCATCGCGAAGAAGCGTTTCCCGAGACTCTCCCAGAACGGCGAGTAGCCGTGTTCGTCAATGACGCCGCGCATTTCCGCCACGACCTTATCGTTGAAACGTTCGCGAAAGGCGGCCATAAACAGAAAACGCGATTTCGACAGCAGATAGCCGTTGCCCTCTTTACGCCATTTTGGATCCAGGAACAGCGTACACAGTTCGCTGCTGCCGGTATGGTCGTTACTGAGAAACAGCGTCGGCAGGGCGTTGTAGACGTTAAGCTCTTTCGATGCGTGCACCTGGGTACCGACGCGATAGTTGTACCAGGGGTCGTTAAGCCCCACGGCCACCTCAATGGCGCAAATTCCCGCTACCGCGCCGCTGGCGCAGTCCTCAAGAACGAACACATAACCCTGCTCGCTTTTCGGCAGCTCGCCGCGCCAGGTCATCTGCGAACGTTCAATGCGCGCGGCCAGCGTGGCTTCATCGGCCGGCAGCGACGTCAGGCCGCCGCCGGTCTCGCCCGCCAGGGTCATTAGCCCCGGCAGATCGCCTTTTTCTACAGGACGGATCACCATCATGATGAGACCCCTGCGAGAAAGCGTTTGCAGGCCAGTTCGAAGCGATCCAGCCCGGCGTTGATCTCTTCTTCGCTGATAATCAGCGCCGGAGCGAAACGCACCACGTTGGCTCCGGCGATCAGCATCATCAGCCCCTCTTCCGCCGCCTCATTACTGATGGTCTTCGCCTTGCCGGCATATTCATCCTTCAGCACGCAGCCGATAAGCAGCCCCAGGCCGCGAATCTCTTTAAACAGGCCGTAACGCGCGTTAATCGCGTTGAGCCGTTCGCAGAACCATTGATGGCGCTGCTTAACGCCGCTGAGCACTTCGCGGGTGTTGACGATGGCAAACACTTCTCCCGCCACCGCGCAGGCCAGCGGGTTGCCGCCGTAGGTCGTGCCGTGGGTGCCGACGGTCATCACGCTGGCGCAGCGCTCCGATGCCAGCAGCGCGCCGATCGGGAAACCGCCGCCCAGCGCTTTCGCGGTGGAAAGCACGTCCGGCGTCACGCCGTAGTGCATATAGGCGTACAGCTCCCCGGTACGGCCGACGCCGGTCTGGACTTCGTCGAAAATCAGCAGCGCGTTGTGCGCATCGCACAGTTCACGCAGGCCGCGCAGGAAGTCCGCATCCGCAGGCACGACGCCGCCTTCACCCTGCATCGGTTCAACGATCACCGCGCAGGTATTGTCGTCGATCAGCGCCTTTGCCGAGTCGAGGTCGTTATAGATGGCGTGCTGAATCTGCGGCGGCAGCGGCGCAAAATCCTGCGAATAGGCCGGCTGGCCGCCAGCGGAAACGGTAAACAGCGTGCGGCCGTGGAAGGCATTCTTGAACGCCACGATGCCGCTTTTCTCACTGCCGAAACGATCGTGGGCATATTTGCGCGCCAGTTTTAGCGCCGCTTCGTTGGCTTCGGCCCCGGAGTTACAGAAAAAGACCCGGTCGGCAAAAGTGGCGTCAATCAGCTGCTTAGCCAGACGCAATACCGGCTCATTGGTATAGCCGTTACCGGTATGCCAGAACTTTTCCGCCTGCGCGGTCAGCGCTTTAACCAGCCGAGGATGAGCGTGACCGAGGGCGTTCACCGCAATGCCGCCGGCAAAATCGATATACTCTTTTCCCTGCTGATCCCACAGGCGTGACCCCTCGCCGCGTACCGGAATAAAAGCCGCTGGCGCGTATACAGGCATCATCCATTCATCAAAGTTGCTACGCGTAATTGACTGAGACATATCGACCTCTTCCGGTAAATAAAAAGTTTAAATAATGTTAATGAATATGGTTATTACGCTGTAAATGTAGATTGCACGGTTCGTGCCAGCCAGAGGTAAAAATGCATAAATCGAGGTCGTCAACGAAATATCAATAAGTTACGAAAGACCGCTATTCACATAAAATGCATAAAAAGTGAATAAAAATACTAAAAGAGGCTTTTGCAGTGGAATAAAAAGAAAGATTATGCAGGAGTAAGATATAATTCTGTAATTGTGATCCTTGACGAAATTTATCGGCAATAATCGCCCTTTTTTGGCGCAGCGCGTTCCAGAATGGTGCACAGTTTGTGCAAACAGGCTACCAACCGCTGCAATCGGCAGAATAAAGCGCCTTTGCGCAGCCAGCCCGGCGAATTTCTGCTACCATCCCTGCACTATTCACCTTGCACAGTGGCAGCGACTATGAAATTTGTCTCTTTTAATATCAACGGCCTGCGTGCCCGCCCGCATCAGCTGGCCGCCATCATCGATAAACACCAGCCCGACGTCATCGGCCTACAGGAAACCAAAGTTCACGACGATATGTTTCCTCTCGAAGAGGTGGCAAAGCTGGGCTATAACGTCTTTTATCACGGGCAGAAAGGCCATTACGGCGTCGCGCTGCTGACCAAAGAGACGCCGATCTCCGTGCGTCGCGGTTTCCCAAACGATGGTGAAGAGGCCCAGCGCCGCATCATCATGGCGGAAATCCCTTCCCCGTTTGGCAACGTGACGGTGATTAACGGCTATTTCCCGCAGGGCGAAAGTCGCGATCATGAAACCAAATTCCCGGCGAAGGCGGCGTTTTATCAGAACCTGCAAAACTACCTTGATACCGAACTGAATAAAGAGAATCCGGTACTGATCATGGGCGACATGAATATCAGCCCGACCGATCTCGATATCGGCATCGGTGAAGAGAACCGCAAGCGCTGGCTGCGTACCGGCAAGTGTTCCTTCCTGCCGGAAGAGCGCGAATGGATGGAGCGCCTGCTGGGCTGGGGCCTGGTGGATACTTACCGCCATGCGAATCCGCAGGACAACGAACACTTCTCGTGGTTCGACTATCGCTCTAAGGGCTTTGACGATAACCGCGGGCTGCGTATCGATCTGCTGCTGGCAAGCACCCCGCTGGCGCAGCGCTGCATCGAAACCGGCATCGACTACGAAATTCGCGCAATGGAAAAGCCGTCCGACCACGCGCCGGTATGGGCGACCTTTAAAGTCTAAATATTCCCTCCGTCAGGCTCTCCCGTCCGGAGAGCCTGAGCCATATCAAAAAAGCCGCCGTCAGAGATTGTGAACGGCGGCAAACTATTATACTGTCGCGCGCACTTCAGACCGCCCGCGCCATACAGGAGAACCCAATGCAAAAGAAGCCGTCATAAAGCAGAATATAAGCTGCTTTTTGTTGTGGTGATATTGAGCATTGTCGCCTGTATTATTCAGCAATCGGGTTTTGCCGGGCTGGTTACCCATTTTGATCGTCTGCGCGAAATGATCCGCCAGAGCGGCGCCTTCGGCTATACGCTCTATATTCTGCTGTTTATCGTCGCCACCCTTTTTTTGCTACCGGGCACTCTTTTAGTGATTGCCGGCGGGGTGATTTTCGGTCCGCTGGCGGGAACCTTGCTATCGCTGCTGGCGGCGACGCTCGCCTCCTCCGCGTCGTTTCTGTTCGCCCGCTGGCTGGGCCGCGAGCTGCTGCTTAAATACGTCGGGCAGACGGCGATTTTTCAGGCCATTGAAAAAGGCATCGCCCGTAGCGGCACCGATTTTTTAATTCTGACCCGGCTCATCCCGCTGTTTCCCTATAATGTACAGAACTACGCCTATGGCCTGACGGCGATTCCATTCTGGACGTTTACCTTTATTTCCGCCCTCACCACCTTGCCCGGCATATTTATCTATACGCTGATGGCCAGCGAGCTTATCCGCGAGGGTATCACCCCCCTGTTTATACTGAAGCTGACCCTCGCGGGGCTGGCCTTATTTGTCCTGATTCAGGCGGCGAAAAGATATGCCCGCTATCGGCGAATCGAGACATCACGGATACAGGCTCACGATGAAAAATAGCAACGCGCGCTACCGGATAGCCATCGGCATGACGCTGTTTGCGCTTCTGCTGGCATGGTGGCTGATACCCGGCGTCAATGAGTTTATGCAGCGCAGCCTCGCCGCTTTTGCCACGCTCGATCAGCAGGCTATTGAACGCTTTATCGACTCCTGGGGCCCGCAGGCGGCGCTGGTCTCCTTCGCCCTGATGATTTTGCAGGCGATTATCGCCCCGCTTCCCGCCTTCCTGATCACCTTCGCTAACGCTTCCCTGTTCGGCGCCTTCTGGGGCGGCGCGCTGTCGTGGGTGAGCGCGATGGCCGGCGCGGCGCTGTGCTTTTTTATCGCCAGAGCGCTCGGCCGCGACGCGGTGGAAAAGCTCACCGGCAAGAGCGTACTGCAGAGTACGGATGGCTTTTTTACCCGCTACGGCAAACACACCATATTAATCTGCCGTCTGCTCCCTTTCGTTCCCTTCGACCCGGTGAGCTACGCCGCCGGGCTGACGTCAATGCGCTTTCGCCACTTTATGCTGGCCACCGGTCTAGGCCAGCTGCCCGCGACGATAGTCTATTCGTGGACCGGCAGCCTGCTGACCGGCGGCACATTCTGGCTGATGACCGGTTTATCGATCCTGTTTGCGCTGGCGATTGTGGTGGTCGTCGCGAAAGCGCTCTATCTTGAACAACAAAAGAGGCGTTCACGATGAGCTTACCCCCTCTGAAGTCCATTCCGCTGATTCTTCGCCCGCAGGCCTGGCTGCATCGTCGCCACTACGGCGAGGTGCTCAGCCCTATCCGCTGGTGGGGCCGTATTCCGCTGGTGTTTTACCTGGTGTCGATGTTCGTCGGCTATCTGGAACGCAAGCGTTCGCCCCTCGATCCGGTGCTGAGATCGCTGGTCAGCGCCCGCGTCGCGCAGCTGTGCCTGTGCGAGTTTTGCATTGATATCACCAATATGAAGCTGGCGGAACGCAGCGGCGGCAGCGCTAAGCTGCTGGCGGTCGCCGAATGGCGGGACAGCGCGCTATTCAGCGACCGCGAGCGGCTGGCGCTGGAGTATGCCGAGGCGGCCAGCATGACGCCGCCGGTGGTCGACGATGCGCTGCGCGACAGGCTGGCAGGCCAGTTTGACGCCCGCGCGCTCACCGAACTCACGGCGCTGATCGGTTTACAAAACCTGTCGGCGCGCTTTAATTCGGCCATGGCGATCCCCGCCCAGGGATTGTGCCGGATCCCAACCGATTCAAAACCATAAGGAGTGGTTATGCGCAGTGTGCTGGTCTTCGCTTTGCTGTTGCTCTCCCCGCTGGCCGCCAGCGCCGGCTGGCAATCCCTACAACAAGAAGCCCGCGGCCAGACGGTGTGGTTTAACGCCTGGGGCGGCGATCCGGCGGTGAACCGCTATCTCGACTGGGTCAGCGGTGAGGTAAAGCGCGACTACGCTATCGACCTGCGCATCGTGCATATTGCGGATGCCGCCGACGCGGTAAAGCGCATCCAGACCGAAGCCCGCGCCGGACGCAGTAAAGGCGGTTCCATCGATCTGCTGTGGGTCAACGGCGAAAACTTCCGCACCCTGAAAAACGTCAGGCTGCTGCAAACCCGGTGGGCGGAAACCCTGCCCAACTGGCGCTTTGTCGATACGCAAAAGCCGGTGCGCGAGGATTTCTCCATCCCCACCGACGGCGCCGAGTCGCCGTGGGGCGGCGCGCAGCTCACTTTTATCGCCCGCCGCTCACAAACGCCCGACGGGCCCACCACTCCGCAGGCGCTGCTGGCTTTCGCCGCCGCGCATCCCGGCAGCGTCACCTACCCGCGTCCGCCGGATTTTACCGGTACCGCGTTTCTTGAACAGCTGCTGCTGACGCTGACTCCGCGGCCCGACGCGCTACGCCAGCCGCCTGAGGAGGCCACCTTCGCCGCCGTGACCGCGCCGCTGTGGCACTATCTTGATCGGCTTCACCCTCTGCTGTGGCGCCAGGGCCGCGACTTCCCGGCTTCGCCCGCCCGCATGGATGCCATGCTTAAAAATGGGACCCTCAGGCTGTCCATCACCTTTAACCCGCTGCACGCGCAGCAAAAAGCGGTCAGCGGCGAGCTGCCGAAAGACAGCTACGGTTTCGGCTTCCGCGAGGGGATGCTTGGCAACGTCCACTTTGTGGCGATCCCGTCCAATGCCCGGGCGACGGCGGGGGCGAAAGTGATCGCGAATTTCCTGCTCTCGCCGCAGGCCCAGCTGCGCAAGGCCGACCCGACGGTGTGGGGCGACCCCAGCGTGCTGGATCCGGCGAAATTAACCGAGACTGAGCGGCAGGCCTTTAACGCCGTTGTGCCGCAGAATATGCCGCCGATGCTGGGTGAACCGCACGCGGCCTGGGTTGACGCGCTGGAGCAGGAATGGCTGCGCCGCTACGGCACGCACTAAGGCTGCTGGCCTGGGCCGCCGTCGCGCTGATCTATCTGCCGCTGCTGCCGGCCGCTGCGCTGATGGCGCTTCCGGCGCTCCGCCGCGCGCGCTGGCTGTCGCTGTTTGCCGACCCGCAATTCAGCCAGGCGCTGGCGGCGACTCTCGTCTCAACCCTGCTATCGGTTGGCGGCGCGCTGATCATCACGCTCACCGTCGTGGCCGCACTCTGGCCGTCGGGCGGCTGGCGGCGGCTGGCCGCAAGGCTCCCTCTGCTGCTGGCGGTACCTCACGTGGCCTTCGCCACCGCAGCCCTGCTGCTCTTCGCCGATGGCGGCTGGCTCCCGCGCCTGTTGCCCTTTTTTACCCCGCCGGTTGACCGCTACGGCATTGGACTGGGCCTGACGATGGCGCTCAAAGAGAGCGCGTTTCTGCTGTGGGTGGTTTATGGCCTGTTAGGCGAGAAACGCCTGGCCGGACAGGCGACGGTATTAAAAAGCCTCGGCTACGGACGCTGGCAGTGCCTGAAATGGTTAGTCTTGCCCACGCTGCTTCCGGCGCTGTCGATAGCGCTGCTGGCCACCGCCGCCTGGAGCCTTTCGGCGGTCGACGTCGCGCTGGTGATTGGCCCGGGTAACCCGCCGACGCTGGCGGTGCTGGCCTGGCAATGGTTAAGCCAGGGCGATGAGATCCAGCAGGCGAAAGGCGCCCTCGCCAGCCTGGTACTGCTGCTGACGCTGGCCATCATGGCGCTGGCGGCGTGGGGAGTCTGGCGTCTCTGGCGACGGCGGATCCCGCAGGTTCAGGGGATCCGCCACCCGCAGCCGCGGGCGCTCGCCGGGAAAAGCTTCGCCCTTCTTCTACCGCTGTGCGGCGTGGCCTGCGCCCTGCTGCTTGCCGCGGCGGCGCAGAATAGCCAGCCGGTCAGCGATAGCGTCGGCAACAGCCTGTGGCTTGGACTCTGCTCAGCGTCGCTAGGCGCGGTTATCTGCCTGCTGTGGCTGGCGTCTGGCCCCTCCCGTTTCGACGGATGGATCTGGCTGCCGCTGATTTTACCGGCGCTGCCGCTGGTAGACGGCCAATATCAGCTGGCGCTGTATACGTGGCTGGACGGTGAGTGGATCGCCGTTTTATGGGGGCACCTGCTGTGGGTCGTGCCGTGGATGCTGTTTATTCTGCGTCCCGCGTGGCGCGCTCGCGACCCGCGCATGGAGCTGCTCGCCCGCACCCTCGGCTGGCAACGAGGCCGCATCTTCTGGCTGGTTACCTTACCCGCCCTGACGCGTCCTCTGCTGACCGCGCTGGCGGTGGGCTTTTCGGTAAGCATCGCGCAATATCTGCCGACGTTATGGCTGGGGGGCGGACGGTTCCCGACGCTCACCAGCGAAGCCGTCGCGCTGAGCAGCGGCGGCGAGACGTCCACTCTGGCCGCGCAGGCGCTATGGCAGCTACTGCTGCCGGCGCTGTTTTTTGCCGCCACCGCGCTGCTGGCCTGGCTGACCGGCCGCTATCGACAAGGATTACGCTAATGTTGATCGTCAAAAACCTGACTCTCAGCCTCAACGGAGAGCCGCTGCTGCGCAACGTCGACTTTTCCGTTGCTCCCGGCGAGATACTGACCCTGATGGGCCCCTCGGGCAGCGGTAAATCAACTCTGTTCGCCTGGATGGTCGGCGCGCTGGCGGAGAATTTTCGCGCCGCCGGCGAGCTGTGGCTGGATAACCAGCGCTGCGACAGTTTACCCACCGAGCGACGGCGCATCGGCATCCTGTTCCAGGACGCGCTGCTGTTCGACCACTTCAGCGTCGGGCAAAATTTACTGCTGGCGCTTGCCGCTGACGTCCGCGGCCCCCAGCGCAAAGCCCAGGTCGAACAGGCGCTGGAGCGCGCCGGTCTGGCGGGGTTTTATACGCGCGATCCGGCCACCCTTTCCGGCGGCCAGCGGGCGCGGGTCAGCCTGCTGCGCGCCCTGCTGGCCCGACCGCGGGCGCTGCTGCTGGATGAGCCGTTTAACCGCCTCGACGTTGCGCTGCGCGCCGATTTTCGCCGCTGGGTGTTCAACGAACTGGCGCGGCAGGCGATCCCCGCGGTGCTGGTCACGCATGATGACCAGGATACGCCCGCCGGCGGGCGCTGTTTGCATATGGGGCTCTGGCAATGAAAGCCTGCGCTATCGCAAAGAATTCTCCGCGTTGTTCGCGGAGAATTGCCGCTCAATTTTCTACTGCCGGGCATTTCGATGAAACGTGTTTCTCAATTGACCGCACTCGCCCTGCTGATGGGGCTTGCTGCTGCTTCCACCTCCGCCGCTGACACCATGCCAACGCTAATGCTTTCCACGCTGCAACAGCACAACGGCGTCGCTATTGACACGCGCCTTAGCGCTTTCTATAACGGTTGGCCGCAAGGCGCCGACGGCCCTCAGGGCCATGAACCGCAGGCGCTCAACCTCGCCGCCAGCTGGCTTGGCTCGCTGAACGATGAACAGCTGAGCGCCTGGGCTAAGCTGCACAATCTGCAGGCCTCTACGCCGATTGCGCTGTACGGCAACGCCGACGACAACGCGAAAGTCGCGGCGCGCCTTAAGGCGGCTGGTTTCACTCACCTCAGCTCGCTCGGCGACGCCCTGAGCCAGGCGGACCGCCTGCAGAAGCTGCCGCATTTTGAACAGCTGGTGTATCCGCAGTGGCTGCACGACCTCCAGCAGGGTAAACCGGTCACCGCCGCGCCTGCCGGGCACTGGAAGGTGTTCGAGGCCGCCTGGGGCGCGCCGAAGTTTTATCTGCTGAGCCATATTCCGGGCGCCGGGTATATCGATACCAACGAGGTGGAGAGCGAGCCGCTATGGAACAAAGTCTCCGACGCGCAGCTTAAAGCGATGCTGGCAAAACACGGTATTCGCCATGACACCACGGTGATTTTGTACGGTCGCGACGTGTATGCCGCCGCCCGCGTGGCGCAGATCATGCTCTACGCCGGGGTGAAGGATGTGCGCCTGCTCGACGGCGGCTGGAAAACCTGGTCCGACGCCGGGCTGCCGGTCGAGCGCGGAACGCCGCCGAAGCAGAAGCCCGAGCCGGAGTTCGGCGCGCCGATCCCGGGTCAGCCGCAGCTGATGCTCAATACCGAGCAGGCTCGCGCCCTGCTGCACCGTCAGGACGCCTCGCTGGTGAGCATTCGTTCCTGGCCGGAGTTTATCGGCACCACCAGCGGCTACAGCTATATCAAGCCGATGGGGGAGATTGCCGGGGCCCGCTGGGGCCATGCCGGAAGCGACTCCACCCATATGGAGGATTTCCATAATCCGGACGGCACCATGCGTAGCGCAGATGATATCGCCGCGATGTGGAAATCATGGAATATTCTGCCGAACCAGCAGGTCTCTTTTTACTGCGGTACCGGCTGGCGCGCCTCAGAAACCTTTATGTACGCCCGGGCGATGGGCTGGAACAACGTCTCGGTCTACGACGGCGGCTGGTACGAGTGGAGCAGCAACCCGAAAAACCCGGTCTCGCGCGGGGAACGCGGCCCGGAAAGCAGTATGTAATTCGCCTGTTGGCCATATGCACCGCCGGGAAGCATCCTTCCCGGCGCATTCCCGAAGACGGCGCTGGCGCACCGGACCGCTGACGACTGCGGCCCCGTAGCCCGGCTAAGCGCAGCCCGAGCCGGGAAAAACCCGCCCATCAATCTCTTACCTGCTTCAGGGTAAGGTATCCGCTCCACACCCGCGTAAAGGTCGTCAGCCAGCACAGTGCGCCAAACATCCACGCCAGCCACGCAAACCACGCCGGGAACAGGCAGCTCAGCACAAACAGCGCGATAGTTTCCGTCCCTTCCGTCAGCCCGCCGAGATAATAAAACGATTTGTGGGCGTAGCCCGGATTATCGATTTGATGCTTAGCCGCCAGCGCGGCAAAGGCGAGAAAGCTGCTGCCGGTGCCGATAAACGCGAACAGCAGCCAGCCGCCCGCCAGCGCGTTGTGCGCCGGATCGGCAAGAATAAAGCCAAACGGCACCAGGGCGTAAAACAGGAAATCGAGCGAAATATCGAGAAAACCGCCCGCATCGGTTAATCCGCGTCGCCGGGCCAGCGCGCCGTCCAGGCCATCCAGCAGTCGGTTGAGCACGATCGCCGCCAGCGCCGCCGGATACCAGCCCAGGGCTAAAAACGGCAGCGCCAGCACGCCAATCGCAAAGCCAAAGAGCGTCAGGCCATCGGGAGAGATAGCCGGACGATCCAGCAGGGCGACGGCGGCGTTGAGGACAGGTTTCAGGCGGGGATGCAAATGACGGTCAAGCACAAAGTCTCTCCAGCGAATTCAGGGTTGTTTGACGGGGACAAGGACGGTGATAATAGGCCATTATCCCGTACAGAACGATGATTCACATGCTAAAAACCCTTGATGTTGTTGCCGCCATTATCGAACGCAACGGGCAAATTCTGCTGGCGCAGCGGCCGCCCCACGCGGATCAGCCGGGAATGTGGGAACTGGCCGGCGGTAAAGTCGAACCCGGCGAAACCCAGGCCCAGGCGCTGGCGCGCGAGCTCCAGGAGGAGCTGGCGATCGACGCCCGGCCGGAATGCTACATCGCCAGCCACCAGCGCGAAGTGTCCGCCCGCCTGATACATCTTCACGCCTGGTGGGTTCCGCATTTTAACGGCGAACCCATCGCCCGCTACCACAGCCAGCTGCGCTGGTGTTCACCGCAGGAGGCGTTAACCTTCCCTCTTGCGCCAGCCGATATTCCCCTGCTCGAAGCCTTTATCGCCCAGCGCGCCGCTCTCCATTCCCGCTAATTTTATCGGGTGGTTGTCATCGTTTTTGATTATGACCACCGCCTGATTATAAATTTTGCTTTCTGAACAATTTTTCCTTGCTTAACTAACGATTTCCGATGGTATAGTCGGAAAATCGGCTTTTTCAAGGGCCGAATCATAATAAATAGACGCAACCACAACCATAAGGGGAACTTATATCTATGGATCAGACGTGCACTCTGGAAGGTTTTCTCGCCCGCGTTCAACAGCGCGATCCAAATCAAACTGAATTTGCTCAGGCGGTCCGCGAGGTGATGACCACCCTGTGGCCATTCCTTGAGGAAAATCCGCGCTATCGTCAGATGAATTTGCTGGAACGTCTGGTTGAACCGGAGCGTGCTATCCAGTTCCGCGTCGTTTGGGTTGATGACCGCAATCAGGTTCAGGTTAACCGCGCCTGGCGCGTGCAGTTCAACTCCGCCATCGGCCCGTATAAGGGCGGTATGCGTTTCCATCCCTCTGTAAACCTGTCGATTCTGAAATTCCTCGGCTTTGAACAAACCTTCAAAAACGCCCTCACCACCCTGCCTATGGGCGGCGGTAAAGGCGGCAGCGACTTCGATCCTAAAGGAAAAAGCGATGGCGAAGTGATGCGTTTCTGCCAGTCGCTGATGACTGAGCTGTATCGCCACCTCGGTCCGGATACCGACGTGCCGGCCGGTGATATCGGCGTGGGCGGTCGTGAAGTGGGCTTTATGGCCGGAATGATGCGTAAGCTCTCCAACAACAGCGCCTGCGTCTTCACCGGTAAAGGCCTCTCCTTCGGCGGCAGCCTGATTCGTCCGGAAGCCACCGGTTACGGACTGATTTACTTCACCGAAGCGATGCTTAAGCGCCACGGTTTGGGCTTTGAAGGGGCTCGCGTCGCGGTGTCCGGGTCGGGCAACGTGGCGCAGTACGCGATTGAGAAAGCCATGGAGCTCGGCGCGCGGGTGATTACGGCTTCCGACTCCAACGGTACCGTGGTTGACGAGTCTGGCTTTACCAAAGAAAAACTGGCGCGCCTGATCGACATTAAAGAGCGCAGCCACGGCCGCGTGGCGGATTACGCGCGCGAGTTCGGCCTGACCTACCTTGAAGGTAAGCAGCCGTGGTCCGTGCCGGTGGATATCGCTCTGCCGTGCGCCACGCAGAACGAGCTGGACGTCGACGCTGCCCGCCAGCTGATTGCCAACGGCGTGAAGGCCGTCGCGGAAGGCGCCAACATGCCAACCACTATCGCGGCGACCGATCTGTTCCTCGAAGCGGGCGTGCTGTTCGCGCCGGGTAAAGCGGCCAACGCCGGCGGCGTCGCCACTTCAGGACTGGAAATGGCGCAGAACGCCGCGCGTATGGGCTGGAAAGCAGAGAAAGTGGATGCCCGTCTGCACCATATCATGCTGGATATCCACCACGCCTGCGTTGAATACGGCGGTGAAGCGAAGCAGACCAACTACGTACGCGGCGCGAATATCGCCGGTTTCGTGAAGGTCGCCGACGCAATGCTGGCGCAGGGTGTTATTTAAGTCCACTCGCTGACTGACCCCCTGTATATGGGTTCGGAGCATAATTGAAAAACCCCGGTTTCCCGGGGTTTTTTATTGCGGGCTTTCCGCCGCAGGGCCGGCGGCGCTTTTTTTATCTTTCGCTTTGGCTCTGCCTTTCCCCTTGCTAAAGCTCTTCTTGCCGTCGCCCGGGGCCACAATTCCGCGGAAGCGGCGTACCGGCGTGCTCCTGGCCTGGTCGATAAGCTGGAACAGGGTACCGACCAACGGCTGCATAAAGTCCTGATAGCGGCACTGCTTCTCGCTGATTTGCGTCAGAATCGATTCCCAGTGGGCGGTCATATCCGGGCGCGTCGCCATTTCAGGCAAAGAGTGAAACAGCGCCTTCCCGGCGTCAGTGGAGTGGATATAGCGCCCTTTCTTGGTTAAGAAGCCGCGTTTGAACAACAGTTCGATAATCCCGGCGCGGGTTGCCTCCGTACCGAGGCCATCCGTTGCGCGCAGGATTTTCTTCAGGTCTTTATCCTGCACAAAGCGGGCAATACCGGTCATCGCCGATAGCAGCGTCGCATCGGTAAAATGACGCGGCGGCTGGGTCTGACGCTCCACCACTTCGCCTTTTTCGCACAGCAGCTCGTCATCCTTTGCCACCACCGGCAGCGGCATGCCGTCGTTCTCTTCATCGCGCTCTTTATTGCCCAGCAGGGTTCGCCAGCCCGCTTCCGCCAGAAAACGCGCTTTGGCAACGAACTTGCCGTTGGCGATATCGAGATCGATCTGGCATTTGCGGAACACCGCATCCGGGCAGAACTGCATCAGATACTGGCGGGCAATCAGGCCGTAAACCTTTTCTTCGTTGTCGCTGAGTTTTACCTGCGAACTGCGGGCGGTCGGAATAATCGCGTGGTGGGCATCGACCTTTTTATCGTCCCAGCAGCGGTTACGGATCTCCGGATCCACCACCGGCTGCGGCAGCAGATCCGCCGCGTGCACGCCGATCGCGTTCAGCACCGCATGGCGCCCGGCAAAATGCTCCTCCGGCAGGTAGCGGCTATCCGAACGCGGATAGGTAATCAGCTTATGGGTTTCGTACAGCTTCTGGCAGATATCCAGCACGTTCTGCGCGCTAAAGCCGAAGCGCTTCGCGGCTTCAATCTGCAGCGCCGAGAGGGAGAACGGCAGCGGCGCTGGCTCAGAGTCCCGCTTATCGTTATAAGCGGTGACCGTCGCCGGCTGCCCCTCAATGCGCTTGACGACGTGCTCGGCAAGCGAGCGATGCAGCAGTCGCCCCTCTTCATCCTGGTACGGTTCGCAGGCCTCGCTGGGCACCCAGGTGGCGACAAAACGCTCATCCTTGGGGGTAACGATATGCGCCTTGACGTCGAAGAAGTCTTTAGCGACGAAGTTTTCAATCTCTTCATCGCGGCGTACCACCAGGCCAAGCACCGGCGTTTGCACGCGCCCGACCGAGAGTACCCCCTGGTAACCCGCGTTACGGCCAAGGATGGTGTACGCGCGGGTCATATTGATCCCGTATAGCCAGTCGGCGCGGGCGCGGGCCAGCGCGGAGACGCACAGCGGAACAAATTCGCTGTTGGCGCGCAGGCGGTTAATCGCCCGCTCCACCGCCTGCGGGTTAAGATCGTTAATCAGACAGCGCTGCACCTGCTGACGCTTTTCCGGCGCCAGCTGCAGGTAGTCAAGTACCTCATCCACCAGCAGCTGCCCCTCTCTGTCCGGGTCACCCGCATGAATGACTTCCTGCGCATCGCCGAGCAGACGCTTAATCACATTAAGCTGTTTGGTCACCGACGGTTTAGGCTGGAGCTGCCACTTTTCCGGCACGATAGGCAAGTCGAGCAGGTTCCAGCGCGCATAGCGCGCATCGTAGACGTCGGGCTGGGCCTGCTCCAGCAGGTGGCCGATGCACCACGTGACCACCTGCCCGTTACCGCACTCAATGTAGCCGTCGCCTTTGCGATGCGGTTTTGGCAGCACATCGGCGATGGCGCGACCGAGACTCGGTTTTTCTGCAATAAACAGCCGCATGAAATCAACGGATCTCGATCATGGGGCGTCCGCCGCGGGCGGTAACCAGCTCGCCGATAGCGGTAAGCGTGATACCAAACTCAGCGGCGGCAGCCTGCACCTCAGCTTCGGCTTCCGGCGTTACCGCCAGCAGCAGACCGCCGGAGGTTTGCGGATCGCACAGCAGATCGCGCCACGCTGGCGGCATGTCGCCCATCAAATGGCCGTAGCTGGCAAAGTTACGCCCGGTACCGCCCGGCACCGCGCCCGCCGCGATGTAGGCTTCGACGCCGGGCAATTTCGGGATATCCGCATAGGTAAGCTGCGCCTGTACGCCCGCGCCGCGGCACACTTCGCTCAGGTGGCCCAGAAGCCCGAAACCGGTGACGTCGGTCATCGCTTTCACGCCGTCGATATTAGCAAACGCCGAGCCAACGAGATTCATCTGACACATGGTTTCCGTCGCCAGCCCCTGGTGCTCAGGCTTCAGCAGCGACTTTTTCTCCGCGGTGGTCAGCACGCCAATACCCAGCGGTTTAGTGAGATACAGCTTGCAGCCGGCCTGCGCGGTGCTGTTTTTCTTCACCCGCTCGGTCGGGACGACGCCGGTCACGGCAAGCCCGAAGATGGGTTCCGGAGCGTCAATGGAGTGGCCGCCGGCAAGCGCGATCCCCGCCTGCTGGCAGGCAAAGCGTCCGCCCTCAACCACCTGACGGGCAATTTCCGGCGCCAGGGTATTAATGGGCCAGCCGAGAATAGCGATCGCCATAATCGGCTTACCGCCCATGGCGAAAATATCGCTGATGGCGTTGGTCGCCGCAATGCGCCCAAAGTCGAACGGGTTGTCGACGATCGGCATAAAAAAATCGGTAGTACTGACGATCGACGTGCCGTTACCGAGATCGTAGACCGCGGCATCATCGCTGGTTTCGTTGCCCACCAGCAGATTCGGGTCGATAAATTTGGCCTGGTCGCTTTGCAGGATAGTTTCCAGCACCTTAGGGGAAATTTTACACCCGCAACCGGCTCCGTGGCTGTATTGCGTTAAACGAATGGCTTGCTCGCTCATGGACATCTCCTGTCATTGCAATCCCGATATGGTAGCGCCCAAATGGCGGAGTGGTAAGTGCGACAGTCCGAAATCGCGTATGGTTGCTCATTAAGCAGACAAAAAACCGATTTTGCGATGCGGCCCCGCTTTTTCAACGTGATTTTACCCTTTACTAAAAAATGACAGAAATATGACAAGCATAAATTCTGTTTTCTCTGGACATATAACAACGTAAGGAAGTTTTCATGAAAAAGCGTGTTCTCGCCGTTTGCCTGGCCAGTCTCTTCTCCCTTAACGCTTTCGCCCTGGTTCCCGCCGGTAACGACGTCACCACAAAACCCGATCTCTACTACCTGACCAACGCCCAGGCCATCGACAGCCTGACGCTGCTGCCGCCGCCGCCGGAAGTGGGCAGTATCGCGTTTTTAAACGATCAGGCGATGTATGAGAAAGGCCGTCTGCTGCGCGGCACCGAGCGCGGTAAGCTGGCGGTTGAAGACGCCAACCTGAGCGGCGGCGGCGTCGCCAACGCCTTCTCCGGCGCCTTCGGCTCGCCCATTACCGCCAAAGATGCGCCGGAGCTGCACAAGCTGCTCACCAACATGATTGAAGATGCCGGCGACCTGGCGACGCGAGGAGCGAAGGAGAAGTACATGCGCATTCGCCCATTTGCGTTTTATGGCGTCGCCACCTGTAACACCAAGGAACAGGATACGCTGTCGAAAAACGGCTCCTACCCCTCCGGCCACACCTCTATCGGCTGGGCCACCGCGCTGGTGCTGGCTGAGATTAATCCCCAGCGGCAAAATGAAATCCTTAAGCGCGGCTTTGAGCTCGGCGAGAGCCGGGTGATCTGCGGCTATCACTGGCAGAGCGACGTAGACGCGGCGCGTATCGTCGGTTCGGCGGTCGTCGCCACGCTGCATACCAATCCGGCCTTCCAGCAGCAGCTTCAGAAAGCGAAAGACGAATTCGCGAAACGACAGAAGTAACATCGTCGCCGTTGAATGCCCGGAGGCGGCGTCTGAAACGCTCTGCCTCGGCTACGGGTTCCCAGCCGTCCGCGGTTTGGTAGTCCGGACTGGTGCGCCAGCACCGCCTCCGGGAAAGGTGTCAAGTCTGATACACTGACACTGCTTCCACCCGGCTCGCGCTGCGCTTAGCCGGGCTACTTCCCCCGAGGAGGCGGTGAGCCGGGCCCGCCCGGCATAACGAGAACGGACTCAGAAGCGCGTCACGAACGGCGCGGTATCCGGCAAAGCGATGGTGGTTGACGCTTTGAGCTGCGGGGTCCCCAGATAGAGAAAGCCCACGATCTTATCCTGCTCGCGGCAGGCAAACCCTTCGCGTACAACCGGGCTTTCGGTTAACGCGCCGCTGCGCCAGATGCCGTTAAACCCCTGCGCCACGGCCGCCATCTGCATGGCCATCACCGCACAGCCCGCCGACATCTCTTGCTCCCACTTTGGCACCTTCGGATGATCTTCACAGTGCGCCACCACCGCAATGATCAGCGGCGCGCGAAACGGCGCGCTGCGCGCTTTTTCAATCGCTTTTTCATCTCCCCCTGCCGCCACCGCGCCTTTTTCCAGCAGCTGGCTGAAGCGCTCGCGCCCTTCATCGGCAATAATGAAGAAGCGCCACGGCTGCAGCGTCCCGTGGTCCGGCGCGCGCAGGCCAGCGCGAAGGATGTTTTCCAGCTGTTCGCCCGCCGGAGCCGGGTCGGTCAGACGTGAAGCGCTGCGGCGATTAACCAGTAGTTCGAGAGCATCCATCTGTATAACTCCTGTGATGTGATTTTTCATAAAATTAACATGCGCAAGGATTTTGTTACAGCCCAACGGGTGATTCCTGCTGACAACCGACGGCACTCTCATTAGGATAGCCAGACGCGGCAGCCCCTGCGGCTCGCCCATTTTTGATTATGGTTAGGGAGAATACATGCGAACTCTTTGGCGACTGCTCGCCGGATTTTTTAAATGGACATGGCGCGTGCTCAATTTCATTCGCCAGCTCGCACTGAACGTGGTTTTCCTGGTGCTGGTGCTGGCCTGCGTCGGCATCTGGGCCCAGTTCAGCAGTACAACGACAGAGCATGCTACCCGCGGCGCGCTGCTGCTGGATATCACCGGCGTGGTGGTCGATAAACCCTCGGCCAGCAGCAAGCTTGGCGTGATTGGCCGCCAGCTGTTTGGCGCCAGTTCCGATCGCCTGCAGGAAAACTCGCTGTTCGACATTGTGCAGACAATTCGCCAGGCGAAAGACGACCGCAATATCACCGGTATCGTGCTGGATCTGAAGGACTTTGCCGGCGGCGATCAGCCGTCGATGCAGTATATCGGTAAAGCGCTGCGCGAATTCCGCGATAGCGGCAAGCCGGTATATGCCATCGGCAGCAGCTACAGCCAGGGTCAGTACTATCTGGCCAGCTTCGCCAATAAGATCTGGCTCTCGCCGCAGGGCGAAGTGGACCTGCACGGCTTCGCGACCAACGGCCTGTACTACAAATCGCTGCTCGACAAGCTCAAAGTGTCGACCCACGTTTTCCGCGTCGGCACCTACAAGTCAGCGGTAGAGCCGTTTATCCGCGATGATATGTCCCCGGCGGCGCGCGAGGCGGACAGCCGCTGGATTGGCGAGCTGTGGCAAAACTACCTCAATACCATTGCCGCCAACCGCCAGATCACCGCTCAGCAGCTGTTCCCCGGCGCTCAGGGCGTGATTGACGGCCTGCGTAAAGTCGATGGCGATACGGCAAAATACGCGCTGGATAACAAGCTGGTTGATGCGCTGGGCACCTCTACCGAGGTGGAAAAAGCGCTGACTAAACAGTTTGGCTGGAGTAAAGAGGACAACAACTACAGCGCAATCAGCTACTACGATTACACGCTGAAAACGCCTGCCGACCAGGGTTCCGCAATAGCGGTTATCTTTGCTAACGGCGCGATTATGGATGGCGAAGAAACGCCGGGTAACGTCGGCGGCGACACCACCGCCGCGCAGATCCGCGACGCGCGCCTCGATCCGAAAGTGAAAGCGATCGTGCTGCGGGTTAACAGCCCGGGCGGCAGCGTCAGCGCCTCCGAGATGATTCGCGAAGAGCTGGCGGCGGCAAAAGCGGCCGGTAAACCGGTGGTGGTCTCAATGGGCGGCATGGCAGCATCCGGCGGCTACTGGATCTCCACCCCGGCGGATTATATCGTCGCCAACCCCAGCACCCTTACCGGCTCTATCGGTATCTTTGGGGTGATCAATACCGTCGAAGATACCCTCGGCTCAATTGGCGTCCATACCGACGGCGTGGCCACCTCGCCGCTGGCTGATGTCTCAACCACCAAAGCGCTGCCTCCGGAAGTACAACAGCTGATGCAGCTCAGCATCGAAAACGGCTACAAGCGTTTTATCACCCTGGTGGCGAACGCGCGTAAGAGCACGCCGGAGAAAATTGACCAAATCGCTCAGGGCCACGTCTGGACCGGTGAAGATGCAAAAGCGAACGGCCTGGTCGATAGCCTTGGCGACTTTGACGACGCTGTGGCAAAAGCCGCCGAGCTGGCGAAGCTGAAACAGTGGCATATCAACTACTATCAGGAAGAACCGACCTTCTTTTCGATGGTGGTGGATAGCCTGACGGGTTCCGTTCGCGCGGCGCTGCCGGCAGCGGTCCAGGCGTATCTGCCCGCACCGGTCGCCGCGGCGGCCAATGCGGTGAAAACCGAGAGCGATAAGCTGGCGGCATTCAACGATCCGCAGAACCGCTACGCTTTCTGCTTAACCTGCGCCAATATTCGTTAATCCTCTGCCGCCCCATCCCGTGGGGCGGCATTTACTTTATTTTTTCTTCCGCCCCTCTATACTGCGCCTGTCTACGTTTAACCTAAGCGATGCTATGCAGAAGAAATCTATTTACGTTGCCTATACCGGCGGCACCATTGGTATGCAGCGTTCTGAACACGGCTATATCCCCGTTTCCGGCCATTTACAGCGCCAGCTGGCGTTGATGCCCGAGTTTCACCGCCCGGAGATGCCGGACTTCACCATTCATGAATACGCCCCGTTAATGGACTCTTCCGATATGACGCCGGAAGACTGGCAGCATATCGCCGACGATATTCGCGACCATTATGACCAGTACGATGGTTTCGTGATCCTCCACGGCACGGACACCATGGCGTTTACCGCCTCGGCGCTCTCCTTCATGCTGGAGAATCTGGGAAAACCGGTCATTGTGACAGGGTCACAAATCCCGCTTGCCGAACTGCGCTCTGATGGCCAGATTAACCTGCTCAACGCGCTGTACGTCGCCGCCAACTATCCGATTAACGAAGTGTCGCTGTTCTTCAATAATCGCCTCTACCGCGGCAACCGCACGACGAAGGCCCATGCCGACGGCTTTAACGCCTTCGCCTCTCCCAACCTGGCGCCGCTGCTGGAAGCCGGTATCCATATTCGCCGGCTCGGCACGCCTCCCGCGCCGCACGGCAGCGGCGAGCTGGTGGTTCACCCTATCACGCCGCAGCCGATTGGCGTGGTGACGATTTATCCCGGCATTTCCGCCGACGTGGTGCGCAACTTCCTGCGCCAGCCGGTCAAAGCGCTGATCCTGCGCTCCTATGGCGTCGGTAACGCGCCGCAGAACGGCGAGTTTATTCAGGTCCTGGCCGAAGCCAGCCAGCGCGGTATCGTGGTGATTAATTTGACCCAGTGTATGTCCGGCAAGGTCAACATGGGCGGCTACGCCACCGGCAACGCGCTGGCGCAGGCTGGCGTGATTAGCGGATTTGATATGACCGTCGAGGCCACGCTGACCAAGCTACACTATTTGCTGAGCCAGGATCTGGACGTGGCGGCTATCCGTCACGCCATGCAGGAGAATCTGCGCGGCGAACTGACACCCGATGAGTAAGGAGAAGCACATGACCCAGCGCGCGCTGCTACTGGTCGATTTACAAAATGATTTCTGCGCCGGCGGCGCGCTAGCCGTCCCGCAGGGCGACAGCACGGTGGACGTCGCCAACCAGCTTATCGCCTGGAGCACGGCGCGGGGCGAAACGGTGGTTGCCAGCCAGGACTGGCACCCGGCGAACCACGGCAGCTTTGCCAGTCAGCATCAGGTCGAACCCTATACCCAGGGCGAGCTTGATGGCCTGGCGCAGACGTTCTGGCCGGATCACTGCGTGCAGAATAGCGAAGGCGCGTCGCTGCATCCGCTGCTCAAACAGCAGGCTATTGCCGCCGTGTTCCACAAAGGGGAAAACCCGGCCATTGACAGCTACAGCGCCTTTTTCGACAACGGCCACCGGCAAAAAACGCAGCTCGATGCATGGCTGCGCGAGCGCGGCATCAGCGAGCTAACGGTGCTGGGTCTCGCCACCGACTACTGCGTCAAGTTTACCGTGCTTGACGCCCTCAATCTGGGCTACACCGTCAACGTGATTACCGACGGCTGCCGCGGGGTGAATATTCAGCCGCAGGATAGCAATCTGGCGTTTATGGAGATGGCCGCCGCGGGCGCAACTCTCTATACCCTTGACGACTGGCTGGAAACCCACGCATAAAATACGCCGACAGGCATTGTCCTGTCGGCGCGTTACCTCAGGCCAGAGCGGAAATCTCTTCCAGCGACGCGTTGCGCGTTTCGATGCCAAAACAAAACAGAATCAGCGCGCAAAGCGCCACATCACGCCTGGGATGATAAAGCCCCTAATCGGGTCATTGTTAGTCTCATTTTGCGTCATGTTCTGCATCCTGGCGTTTACTCCGAAGTGAACCTCATCGCACTACCGCTTCGCTAATGCAGCCGTGAACCGCTTCGCATTTTTGCGCAGCGGAAGATGCTAGGCTGCACGAGCTGTTTTTTTCGCCACGCCATTTCCGTGGCGTGTTTGCTTTTCAATGTCACTTTTAAGTCAAAGAGGATCCGCTATGAAACTTTTGCCTTTACTGGCAGCTTTACCCCTGCTCTGCGCGAGCGTTGTTTCCGCTAACTCACTGATGTCCGTCGGCTACTTTAACGGCGGCGGCGACGTCACCGCCGGTCCAGGCGGCGATATTGATAAACTGGACGTACGCCAGATTACCCATCTCAACTACTCGTTTGGTCTGGTTTACAACGATGAAAAAGACGAAACCAACGCCGCCCTGAAAGATCCGAGCAAGCTGCATCAAATTTGGCTGTCGCCGAAAGTGCAGGCTGATTTACAGAAAATCCCCCGCTTGCGCCAGCAGAACCCGAACCTGAAAGTCTTGCTTTCCGTCGGCGGCTGGGGAGCGCGCGGATTCTCCGGCGCGGCGGCGACGAAGGAAACCCGGGCGGTGTTTATTCAGTCCGCTCAGGCGATTATTGAAAAATACGGTCTCGATGGGATCGATCTGGACTGGGAGTATCCGGTCAACGGCGCGTGGGGGCTGGTCGCCAGCCAACCGGCCGATCGCGATAATTTTACCGCCCTGCTGAAAGAGCTGCGCGCGGCGGTCGGTAATAAAAAACTGGTGACCATCGCCGTAGGCGCCAACGCGGAGAGCCCAAAAAGCTGGGTGGACGTCAAAGCCATTGCACCATCGCTCGACTACATCAACCTGATGACCTACGACCTGGCCTACGGTACCCAGTACTTCAATTCCAACCTGTATGATTCAACCCGCTGGCCGACGGTCGCCGAAGCGGATAAGTACAGCGCGGACTTTATAGTGAACAACTACCTTGCCGCCGGTCTAAAGCCGAGCCAGATGAACCTGGGGATTGGTTTCTATGGCCGGATACCCAAACGCGCCGTCGAGCCGGGTATTGACTGGAGCAAGCCGGACGCGCAGAAAAACCCGGCCACCCGCCCCTACTTTGCGGCTCAACAGATTGAGCTGTTCGAATCGCTGGGCGTCGATCTGACCAAAGACACCTATGTGAAATATAACGATATCGTGGCGAAGTTAATCAACGATCCGCAGAAGCGCTTTACTCAGCATTGGGATGATGAAGCGAAGGTACCGTGGCTGTCGGTGCAGTCCGCCGACGGTCAAGCCCTCTTTGCGCTTTCGTATGAGAACCCGCGCTCGGTGGCCATCAAAGCTGACTACATCAAGAGCAAGGGGCTGGGTGGCGCGATGTTCTGGGAGTACGGCGCCGATGACCAGAATCAGTTAGCGAAACAGCTGGCCGAGTCATTGGGGATCAAACGCTGATCTGCGCGGTGTCAGCGCCAGCACAATAGGTTATGATAACCCCATTCCGCTGCGCCGGCTCCGGCGCAGCTTTTCATTTGCAACAAAAGGCATGGGTATTATGGCTTATATCCCGAAAAACTACGCCCGTCTGGAAGTCGGTTACCGCGAAAAAGCGCTGAAGCTCTTCCCCTGGGTCTGCGGACGCTGCTCGCGAGAGTTTGTCTATTCAAACCTGCGTGAACTGACGGTACACCATATTGACCACGACCACTCCAATAACCCGGAAGATGGTAGCAACTGGGAGATGCTGTGCCTGTACTGTCACGATCATGAGCACTCAAAATACACCGAAGCCGATCTGTATGGCTCGACGGTGGTTGCTGGCGAAGATGCGCAGAAAAGCGTCGGCGAAGCGAAATATAACCCCTTCGCCGATCTTAAAGCGATGATGAACAAGAAGTAACGTTGTGATGCCTCAGAGCCCGGCGCGCAGTTAGCCGGGCTGACGCAGGCCTTTTCAGCCTCAGGATTTAAAGGTCGCGATAGGCTGCGACGTAATGCCGAAGTCAACTTTCAGCTGCTGTTTACTCTTCATCACCATCTGCCCGTTGGTATCGATGGTCATATGCTGCGCGTCAACGTTGTATCGCGCCTGCCAGAGCATCACCAGCTGCAGACAGTTCTCTTTCTGTTCGTCAGTCAACGCCACGCCGTCCGGCCATTTACCCAGCTCAACCGCCGTCGCCAGGCGCTGATAAACTTCCGGCGTCATACCGTCAATAATCCGCTCAATTTCCATCTTCCGCCAACCCCGTTTGGAATAATTTGCTGAATCGTTTTTTCAACCCTTAATTTGCTCACCGTTTTCATCATTGGTGAAGCTTAATGAGGCCGAATTAACACAAAAACGCTCTCCGGTGGGCTGTGGACCATCCGGGAATACGTGCCCAAGGTGAGCATCGCAGTTTCCGCAGCGAATTTCCGTGCGCTGCATACCGTGGGAGTAATCATTAAGGTAGCGGATAGCGTCATCGCTGACGGGCTCATAAAAGCTTGGCCAGCCGCAGCCGGAATCATACTTGGTTTGCGAGTGAAACAGCGCGGCATCGCACACCAGGCAGTGGTAGACGCCATCGCGTTTGTTGTGGAGCAACCGCCCGGTGAACGGCGGTTCAGTACCGTGATTCTGCGTCACGTAAAACTGCATCTCGCTCAAATTTTTTTTGAGCTCGTCCGAAGAGGGTTTATTCGACATTGGCTTGCTTCTCGCTGTGAAAGGACAACTTTTCACGTCAATTCTAACAAAATATTAACAATGAAGCGTGCACTTTTGTTCTAAACTTAGGCGACGCCAAAAGGCAGCCACACAATTGTGATGAATATCACATTTTTATCTTCAGTGACCTTTAAAATTCCGGGCGCAGCCCCCATATGGAATTGGGCTCAAAGGGAAAGTGGGATAAATCGACCGCGCAAAGGCATGCTCTGGATTGATTTGTCGCAATGATTGACACGATTCCGCTTGACGCTGCGTAAGGTTTTTGTAATTTTACAGGCAACCTTTTATTCACTAACAAATAGCTGGTGGAATATATGACTATCAAAGTAGGTATCAACGGTTTTGGCCGTATCGGTCGCATTGTTTTCCGTGCTGCTCAGGAACGTTCTGACATCGAGATCGTTGCAATCAACGACCTGTTAGACGCTGACTACATGGCTTACATGCTGAAGTATGACTCCACTCACGGCCGTTTCAACGGTACCGTTGAAGTGAAAGACGGTCATCTGATCGTTAACGGTAAAAAAATCCGTGTTACCGCTGAGCGTGACCCGGCTAACCTGAAGTGGGACGAAGTGGGTGTTGACGTTGTTGCTGAAGCAACCGGTATCTTCCTGACCGACGAAACCGCTCGTAAACACATCACCGCTGGCGCGAAAAAAGTCGTACTGACTGGCCCGTCCAAAGACAACACTCCGATGTTTGTTAAAGGCGCTAACTTTGACAAATACGAAGGCCAGGACATTGTTTCCAACGCATCCTGCACCACCAACTGCCTGGCTCCGCTGGCAAAAGTTATCAACGACAACTTCGGCATCATCGAAGGTCTGATGACTACCGTTCACGCAACCACCGCGACTCAGAAAACCGTTGATGGCCCGTCTCACAAAGACTGGCGCGGCGGCCGCGGCGCAGCTCAGAACATCATCCCGTCCTCTACCGGCGCTGCTAAAGCTGTAGGTAAAGTTCTGCCAGAACTGAATGGCAAACTGACCGGTATGGCGTTCCGCGTTCCGACTCCGAACGTATCCGTTGTTGACCTGACCGTTCGTCTGGAAAAAGCTGCTTCTTATGAAGAAATTAAGAAAGCAATCAAAGCTGCTTCCGAAGGCGCAATGAAAGGCGTTCTGGGCTACACCGAAGACGACGTAGTATCCACCGATTTCAACGGTGAAATCTGCACTTCCGTATTCGACGCCAAAGCGGGTATCGCTCTGAACGACAACTTTGTGAAACTGGTTTCCTGGTACGATAACGAAACTGGTTACTCCAACAAGGTTCTGGACCTGATTGCTCACATCTCCAAATAAGTTGAGATGAGACAGTAATCTGTAAGAGCGACTTCGGTCGCTCTTTTTTTTGTCTGAAGATAAAGGATTGCGTAATGATTAATAAAATTTTTGCCCTCCCGGTTATCGAACAGCTTACCCCTGTACTTTCCCGCCGCCAGCTTGATGACCTGGAGCTGATCGTCGTTGACCATCCGCAGGTGAAAGCGTCCGTGGCTTTCCAGGGCGCTCACCTGCTCTCCTGGAAGCCCGCTGGCGAAGAAGAAGTCCTGTGGCTCAGCGGCAACACCCCATTTAAAAACGGCGTTGCCCTGCGCGGCGGCGTGCCGATTTGCTGGCCGTGGTTTGGTCCTTCTGCTCAGCAGGGTCTGCCCTCCCACGGCTTCGCCCGCAACCTGCCGTGGGCCCTGAAAGGGCACGATGAAGACGACAACGGCGTGGTGCTGACCTTTGCACTGAAAAGCAGCGACGCCACCCGCCAGTACTGGCCGCACGAGTTCACCCTGCTGGCGCGCTTTAAGCTGGGCAAAACCTGCGAAATTGAGCTGGAAGCGCACGGCGAATTTGAAACCACGTCAGCCCTGCATACCTATTTCAACGTCGGCGACATTGCGGCAGTGAAGGTCAGCGGTCTGGGCGACCGTTATGTTGATAAAGTGAAAAACGCGGAAGAAGGCGTATTAAGCAACGGCACAGAGACTTTTCCCGATCGTACCGACCGCGTCTATCTGAATGCCGAAACCTGCAGCGTGATTCATGACGATGCGCTGAACCGCAACATCGACGTTACGCATCATCACAACAGCAACGTAGTGGCCTGGAACCCGGGCCCGGCGCTTTCCGTCAGCATGGGCGACATGCCGGATGATGGTTACAAGACCTTCGTTTGTGTAGAAACCTGCTGCGTGACCGAAACGCAGAAGGCCAGCGAAGAGAAACCTTCGCGCCTGACGCAAACCCTTCGCGTGGTGAAACGCTAACGCCAGGAAGGTTGGCCCACGGGTTAACCGCGTGTGCGCCATATCTGCCGGATGACGGCTGAAGCCCCGCGAAGTCGGGGCTTTTCTTTAACGCTTGTTCAGACCATATCCAGCGGCGTTTTTCTGGCCGGCGCCGGGTAGGCGTTATCCAGAAGCGCAAGCTCCTCATCGTTAAGCACAATATCCAGCACCGCGGCATTTTGCCTGACATGCTCAATGCTTGACGCTTTCGGGATCGCCATTACGCCCCGGTGGCTAATCACCCACGCCAGCAGAATCTGCGCCGCGGTTACGCCCCGCGCCTGCGCAATATTTTTCACAACGGTATGATTTAAAAGTCCATTGCGCAGTCGACCGGCCTGAGCCAGCGGACAATATGCCATCACCGGCAGCCGCTGCTGCTGGCACCACGGCAGCAGGTCATGTTCAATACCGCGGGAGGCCAGATGGTAGAGCACCTGATTGGTCGCGCACTGTTCGCCGCCGTCCGCCTGCCAGAGTTCCTGCATATCATCGTAATCGAGGTTTGATACGCCCCAGCGGCGAATTTTTCCCTGCGCAACGAGCGCGTCCATGCCCGCAACCGTCTCCTGCAATGAATAGTCCCCACGCCAGTGCAGCAGGTAGAGATCCAGATAGTCGGTATTGAGGCGGCGCAGGCTCTCCTCGCAGGCGCTGGCTATTTTGCGACCGCCAGCGTTCCACGGATAGACTTTAGACACCAGCACCACGCGCTCGCGCTGCCCGCGAATGGCTTCGCCGACAACTTCTTCGGCGCCGCCGTCGGCGTACATTTCCGCCGTATCGATCACCGTCAGGCCAAGATCGATGCCCGCGCGTAGTGCAGCAGACTCCTGCGCGCGCAGAGCCGGGTTTTCGCCCATGAACCAGGTCCCCTGCCCTATGAGCGGAACCGCTGAATGCTCGCCAAAACGGATGGTCCTTTCTGCCATGACATGCTCCTGTGTTTAATTGCACCACCGTAATGCAAAACAGGGCTTTACGCCCTGTTTTGATGCACAAATTGCACTGTAATAATGCACTATCAGAAGGAGTAAGTGATCCCGGTTGAAATCAGCCCGCTCCAGGATTTGTCCACCATCGGGCTATCGGTAATTTCGTCAGACAGGCGGGTATAGCGCGCCACGCCGTATACGCTCCAGTCGCCGAGGAAACGATAGTTAGCCGACAGCTCAAGGTACGGGTTCCAGCTGCTGTCCGGATCGTAGCTGCGCATGCCGCTGCGATTCGATTCATGCTTCGAAACACCGTAGTAGTACTCGTTCTGGTTGTCGCTGTTCCACTCCACGCCAATACCCGGCGTAAGCGTCAGGTTGCCGTTGGTATAGCGATACAGCCAGGCCAGATCCCACACGATACCATTGCTGTTATCGAGGGTGTCCCCCGACAGCGCGGTGCGCAGGAAACCGTACTGCGTATAGTGTTCGTAGGAAAGCCCTGCCATCACCGTGGACTTACGTTTATCCAGACGGCGCATCTGCTCGCTATCGCTGTCGCCTGGCTTAAAGTACATCGGCGACCAGTAGGCGGTCACGGAGAGCTTATCGTTGGTATCATTCCACAGGTAGAGGCCACCGCCCAGGCCGCGGAACCAGAAGTTATCGCTCTCGTAATTAATCACCGGCACCGGGTAAACATCAGCATCATATTGCTTGTACGGATGTTCAACGACGCCTACACCCGCCCCTAAAGTGAACTTCCCTTCAGCGTGTACGGCGGATGCTGAAGTCGCAATCAACACACCAAGTGCCAGAAGTTTGATTTTAGTCACGATCCATATTCCTGTTGTCAAATTATTAGCGCAGGCAGTTTAACGTTGTATACGTCATGCCTCAAATTCTTTACCAGTCATTACACTGAATTCACCAGATTCTCATCATCAGATGACCACCCGCTGACAGCTGAATGACAGCGTCATGACGCGGCGAAACCCGAAGTGCGAATGAGACGCTGCTTTTCCGGATGAGTTGTTGATAAGTCATTGAAATTGATTTTCTGCGCCATGCAAGTTTTCCAAATGCATCTACGCTTTAATTTAGAAGAAGTAAATGCGGGGCACGTTATCCCGAGACTTCGCCAACCTGGCATAAGGGTTGCTGGAGATTCAGAGAGCGCTGTGCAGCTTACCTCTTCCGGGGGCTCCCACTATTCATATGAACGGCTCTCAACCTGTGCTAAAAACGAAAGGACGGCATGCCATGAATATATTCGATCACTATCGCCAGCGCTATGAAGCTGCCAAGGACGAAGAGTTCACACTGCAGGAGTTTCTTACCATCTGTCGGCAAGATCGCAGTGCTTATGCTAACGCAGCAGAAAGATTGCTGATGGCCATCGGTGAGCCGGTCATGGTCGATACGGCCCTCGAACCCAGGCTATCCCGTCTCTTTTCAAACCGGGTCGTCGCGCGCTACCCGGCCTTTGAAGAGTTTTACGGTATGGAAGATGCCATCGAGCAAATTGTTTCTTACTTAAAACACGCCGCTCAGGGGCTGGAAGAGAAGAAACAGATTCTGTATCTGCTGGGCCCCGTGGGCGGCGGTAAATCATCGCTTGCCGAACGCCTGAAGTCCTTGATGCAGCGCGTCCCTATCTATGTGCTCAGCGCAAACGGTGAGCGCAGCCCGGTCAACGACCATCCGCTGTGTCTGTTTAACCCGCAGGAGGATGCGCAAATCCTCGAAAAAGAGTACGGCATTCCAAACCGCTATCTGGGGACGATTATGTCGCCGTGGGCGGCCAAGCGTCTGCATGAATTCGGCGGCGACATCACGAAATTCCGCGTGGTGAAAGTGTGGCCGTCAATCCTGGCGCAGATTGCCATCGCCAAAACCGAGCCCGGTGACGAAAACAACCAGGACATCTCGGCGCTGGTCGGTAAAGTCGATATCCGTAAACTGGAACACTACGCGCAGAATGACCCGGATGCCTACGGCTACTCCGGCGCTCTGTGCCGCGCCAACCAGGGGCTGATGGAGTTCGTCGAGATGTTTAAAGCGCCTATCAAGGTGCTGCATCCGCTGCTGACCGCGACGCAGGAAGGCAACTATAACGGTACCGAAGGGATCTCCGCCCTGCCGTTCAACGGGATTATCCTCGCCCACTCCAACGAATCGGAATGGGTGACCTTCCGTAATAACAAAAACAATGAGGCCTTCCTCGACCGCGTGTATATCGTCAAGGTGCCTTATTGCCTGCGTATCTCGGAAGAGATCCGTATCTATGAAAAACTGCTTAACAACAGCGAGCTGACCCATGCGCCGTGCGCGCCGGGCACGCTGGAAACGCTGTCGCGCTTCTCCATTCTGTCGCGCCTGAAAGAGCCTGAAAACTCAAGCATTTATTCAAAAATGCGCGTCTATGACGGCGAAAGCCTGAAAGACACCGACCCGAAAGCGAAATCCTATCAGGAGTATCGCGATTATGCCGGCGTTGATGAAGGGATGAACGGCCTGTCTACCCGCTTCGCGTTCAAAATCCTGTCGCGGGTATTTAACTTTGACCATGCCGAAGTCGCCGCCAACCCGGTGCATCTGTTCTACGTCCTCGAGCAGCAGATCGAGCGCGAGCAGTTCCCGCAGGAGCAGTCAGAGCGTTACCTTGAGTTCCTCAAAGGCTATCTGATCCCGAAATACGCCGAGTTTATCGGGAAAGAGATCCAGACCGCCTACCTTGAATCCTACTCGGAGTACGGGCAGAACATTTTTGACCGTTATGTCACCTACGCTGACTTCTGGATTCAGGATCAGGAGTATCGCGACCCGGATACCGGCCAGCTGTTTGACCGCGAGTCGCTGAATGCGGAACTGGAGAAAATCGAGAAGCCCGCCGGGATCAGCAACCCGAAAGACTTCCGTAACGAAATAGTCAACTTCGTGCTGCGCGCCAGAGCGCACAACAGCGGGCGTAATCCAAACTGGACCAGCTACGAGAAACTGCGCACGGTTATCGAGAAGAAAATGTTCTCCAATACCGAAGAGCTGTTGCCGGTGATTTCCTTCAACACCAAAACGTCAACCGATGAGCAGAAAAAACACGATGACTTTGTCGACCGCATGATGGAGAAAGGCTATACCCGCAAGCAGGTTCGCCTGCTGTGCGAATGGTATCTGCGGGTACGTAAATCATCCTGATAGACCAGCCCGGCTGGCAGCGGCTGCCGGGCTAATAATAACTGCGAAGACCCAATGACATTCAGCGCCAGCATATTTCGGCGCCTGAATGGCCGGGGCATAAGTTGGCAAATGCAGTACAGGAGGGCATATGACCTGGTTCATAGACCGACGCCTGAACGGGAAAAATAAAAGCGCCGTCAACCGGCAGCGCTTTCTGCGCCGCTATAAAGCGCAGATAAAACAGTCGATCTCCGAGGCCATAAACAAGCGCTCGGTGACCGATATTCAGAGCGGAGAGTCCGTCTCCATCCCAACGGACGATATTAACGAACCGATGTTTCATCAGGGGCGCGGCGGCCTGCGCAATCGCGTACACCCGGGTAACGATCACTTCGTACAGAATGACCGCATTGAGCGCCCTCAGGGCGGCGGAGGCGGTGGAGGCAGCGGTCAGGGCCAGGCCAGCGCCGACGGCGAAGGCCAGGATGAGTTTGTTTTTCAGATTTCGAAAGACGAATATCTCGATCTGCTCTTTGAAGATCTCGCCCTGCCGAACCTGAAGAAAAACCAGCAGCGTCAGCTGACGGAGTATAAAACCCATCGCGCGGGCTATACCGCTAACGGTGTGCCCGCTAACATCAGCGTCGTTCGCTCGCTGCAAAACTCGCTGGCGCGCCGCACGGCGATGACCGCCGGTAAACGCCGGGAACTGCACGCGCTGGAAGAAGACCTGGACACCATTAGCAAAAGCGAACCGGCGCAGCTGCTGGAAGAGGAGCGGCTGCGCAAAGAGATAGCCGAACTGCGGGCGAAAATTGACCGCGTGCCGTTCATTGACACTTTCGATCTGCGTTACAAGAACTACGAAAAACGGCCAGAACCGTCAAGTCAGGCGGTGATGTTCTGCCTGATGGACGTTTCCGGCTCCATGGACCAGGCGACAAAGGACATGGCAAAACGCTTTTACATCCTGCTGTATCTGTTCCTCAGCCGGACCTATAAAAACGTTGATGTGGTTTATATCCGCCACCATACGCAGGCGAAAGAGGTCGACGAACACGAATTCTTTTATTCGCAGGAAACCGGCGGCACCATTGTCTCCAGCGCCCTGAAGCTGATGGATGAAGTGGTCAAAGAGCGCTATGACCCGGCGCAGTGGAATATCTACGCCGCGCAGGCTTCGGATGGCGATAACTGGGCGGACGATTCACCGCTGTGTCACGAACTGCTGGCGAAGAAAATCCTGCCCGTGGTGCGCTACTATAGCTATATTGAGATAACCCGGCGCGCGCATCAGACGCTGTGGCGGGAATATGAACACCTGCAGTCAACCTTCGAAAACTTTGCTATGCAGCATATTCGCGACCCGGAAGATATTTATCCGGTGTTCCGTGAACTGTTTCATAAGCAAACCTCAAAAGCGGACGGTTAAGCCTTTCCGGACAGCCAGCACAGACGCTGGCTGTTTTTTTACCCCACCTTACCCGGCTCGCGCCTGTTGCAGGGTGACGGGATCAATCTCCGACATTATCAGGTCGGGCAAGCTCTCCAGCTGGTATACCTTGCCGCATTTAACGATAATCTGCCGCGCGTTGTCGTACCCCGGAGCCCAGAGTCGATTATTCATCCGCACATCTTTGTAGACCGCGATAAGCGGTTTTTTCCACGCCGCCGCCATATGGACCACCGAGGTATCCGGCGAGATAACTAAGTCGGCCTCGGCGATAAGCGCCATGCAGTGGTGCAGCGTTTTAAACGGATTCACGCAGACCTTCTCCGGCAGGGGGATCCGGATTTCATTGCGATGATCGAGCAATATGATATTGACGTCCGGATAATCCTCACACAGTCTGACCAGAAGCGTTGCCAGCTGCGCCTGCGACATACTGCGGTCCTGATGCCCGGCAAAAATATTAATCACCACGTTACGCCCGTTGAGCGCCGCCAGATAATCACGAACCTGCTGGCAGATATCCTGTGGTATATGCAGATCATAAGATTGCAGAGATTTTTTATCCAGCTGCAGATAATCAGCGATAAAAGAAAATGTCTTACTGACGTGCCAGTTTTCACAGTCAAAATCAAAAGACTTGCTGTAGTGTTTAATAGAAGGCCACTTATTGAAACCCAGTACCGCTCTGGGCTTTATCTGTCGTAACAGCAGCATCCTGTGTACCGGAATATCAAACAACGACGGGTCGATTACAATATCGTACTTATTATTCGCAAGCTCAGTAATAACTGACTGAGGAACGTTATGGGTAAATTTGTGCAAATAATCCGCCGAGTCGACATTCTCGGCCTCATAGATATGGCGAATGCGCGGATTATAGCGCATGACCTGACTATTGGATTTGGTCAACAGAAAGTCAACGGTCATTCCCGCCTCGTGAAGACATTTAACCAGCGCTGAATCAACAACTACATCGCCGATCGCACCTTCATTACGCATTAACAGCACCGTTTTCGCGGAGGTTAAATCAGCTTCGCGGCGCGCGCGACTATCCCAGAACGCTTTAGCGATATAGACTCGCAGATCATTGCGTATTTTCTTAAAAAAATAATTTCGACGCCTGTTTAGCGCCCTTATTTTTTTAAACTTTCGAGGGGTTCCCTGCACCGCTGCGTTTTCCATCATGATAACCTCATTGCCGCTTTCAATAGTACTGCCTGTAACCCTGCTAAGGACTGGTAAAAATAAGAAAAGTTCGCTTGATAATTAACATTATTTCATTTTTAGCTGCACCAGGATAGCCATAGCAGCATCATTGCAGCATATTTCATTGAGGATAAAATGAGTGAAAAATGGATTTTGCAGGATATTTACGACAGCAATATTAATTAGCGCCCTCATATTTAATAAACTATTTATTTTCATTGCCGCGCGGTGGTGCCCGATTCCGGCACTGGATAGATAAACAGTCTGCCTGCCACCGAACGTGGCGTCCCTGCGCCGCACATGGTAGAATTGTCTTAATTGTGCTGGCGAAATTATCATCATGAAATTACAGAATAAATTACTCCGTCATTTCATTTCTGCGGGGGTGGTTGTCCTGACATCTTCATTTCTGGTGTATGAATTAGTCGCCAGCCATCGGGATATGTCGGAATACATGCGCTACATCGTCGAGAAGGGCGAATCCGCCTTTCTGTACGATAAATATCAAAATCAGCTGGTTATCTCCCAGGTCTCGCGAAAGCTGGATACGCATCCCACTGCCGAAAAGGCCCAACAGGCCTGCGCTGGCGTGCAGACCAATGGCAACGTATACGGGCTCAATATCGCCGGGCATACCTTCCCCGGGCTTCACGGTACGCTCAGCACCACCCAGCCTTCGTGCGAGCCGTGGATTAACGATCTCCCGGCGCTGCAGGCTTTTGATGCCGCTATCGCCCAAAGCGATATTATCGCCGCGCTGAATTCGGCAACCTTCAAATCCGATAAACGCTTCCGCTATTACCTCGATTTAGACAATAAATACGCGTATTTCTATTCGCCGATTGAGATAGATAGCAGCCCCGTTGATAACTGGAACTTTCTTCACGACAGTAAACTGGGCATCACTCAGTTCAGTCTTAACGGTTTACTTCGCGGGCGTACGCTAATTTCCAGCATCTATGCTGACGCATTAACCGGACAGAATATTTTGTCGTTCTTAACCCCGGTCTATCATCGGGATCGGCTGAAGGGCATTGTGATGGTGGACGTCACTCGTCACGATATTGAGAAGCTGCTCTATACCACCGACCGCCCCCTGGTCTGGCGCTATCTCGACATCACCTTAACGGACTCGGACTCAACGTCTGAAATCCGCGTTCACCGCAGCAACACGCATTTTTTCAGCTACGCCCACCATAGCCAGCAGGTGGCGGAAAACCTGCACATTTCGCTGTCGCTGGATATGTCCTATTTTCTGCTTAGCTCCTGGAAGCTATTTTTGTTTTACCTGATATCTACCGGCGTTCTGCTGCACCTGGTACGCATGCACTTTCGCCTGTATACCGACGTTTTTAAAGAAAACATTAGTGATTCTTTAACCGGTCTGTACAACCGAAAAATTCTCTCCTCGCTGCTGGAATCGCGTATGCAAAAGCTCACCGAGCAAGGCGTGAATATCGTGTTTATGGCGCTGGACTGCGACCGGCTAAAATACCTTAATGACACCTGGGGACACGATGAAGGCGACCGCGCCATCGTGCTGCTCGCCCAGTCCATTTCCGCCGCCATACGTAAAAGCGATTACGGCATCCGGCTGGGCGGCGATGAGTTCTTCCTGATACTGATCGATTATGAGGAACAGGAGGCGAAAAATATACCCGAGCGTATTCGCCAGCACCTGAAGGAAATTGACATTAACCAGCGCGTTAATTTCTCATGGGGGGCCTGCAGCATGGCGCCGGGGGATAGCCTGGCCGACGTCATGAAAATCGCGGATGCCCGGCTGTACGAAAATAAAAAGCAAAAAAAACACGCTTACCCGGGGCGAGAGGATTAATCTTGAGGTTTTATTTTTAAGGAAAAAAACGACATGAACGCGCCGGTAAAAGTGAGTATTCATCAGCAGCTGTTGGCGCTGCTTAACCGCGACCACGCCCGTTACCGGGTCGTGGAACATGAAGCCGTCGGAAAGTGTGAAGCCGTGTCGAAGATCCGCGGCACCGCGCTGGGTCAGGGAGCAAAAGCGCTGGTATGTAAAATTAAAGGACATGGGGTTAATCAGCACGTTCTGGCTATCCTTGCCGCCGATCTACAGGCGGATTTAGCCCGTCTGGCCGAATACGTCGGCGGCAGCAAAGCCTCTCTGGCCAGTCCGGCGGAAGTTGACGCCCTGACCGCCTGCGTCTTTGGCGCCATTCCCCCTTTCAGCTTCCACCCCTCTTTACGCCTGGTCGCCGACCCGCTGCTGTTTGAGCGCTTCCCGGAAATCGCCTTCAACGCCGGGCAGCTTGATAAGTCCATCATCCTTGATACCGCCGACTATCTGCGTATTGCCCGTCCGGAACTGATCGCGTTTCATCGCGAAGCCTGATTGTTCCCTCTCCTGCGCCAGGGCGCGCATTGTACCGCGGGGGAAAATCGATCGTGCAGATGCCTCAAATCGCGAGTCTGCGATAAAAAACCTGTTTACTTACGCGATTATGCGTAGAGTAAACGGGCTGTTCTTTTTTATATTCTGGCAAGGACCTCTGCACATGCTCGACACCACCCTGTTAATACTGCTGGGCCTGGCGGCGCTCGGCTTTATTAGCCATAACACCACCGTAGCTATTTCAATCCTGGTATTAATTATCGTCCGCGTCACCCCGCTCAACGCCTTCTTTCCGTGGATTGAAAAGCAAGGGCTGACCATCGGTATTATTATTCTCACCATCGGCGTGATGGCGCCCATTGCCAGCGGCACGCTACCGCCCTCTACGCTGCTGCACTCCTTCGTGAACTGGAAATCGTTGCTGGCGATTGCCGTGGGGGTTTTTGTTTCCTGGCTCGGCGGGCGCGGCGTGGCGCTGATGGGCTCGCAGCCGCAGCTGGTAGCCGGACTGCTGGTCGGCACCGTGCTCGGCGTCGCCCTCTTCCGCGGCGTCCCGGTCGGCCCGCTGATCGCCGCCGGGATCATTTCGCTGTTTATTGGGAAGTCGTAGCCAGGCTGGCAAGATAGCGCCCCGGGGTTTGCCCGAGGCCCTTTTTAAACATGGTAATAAAGGCGGTGGTCGAGTCATAGCCCAGGCTCTGCGCCGTCTGCTGTACCGTCTGCCCGCGGATCAGCATCTGCAGGGAGAGGATCAGCTGCAGCTGATGTCGCCAGCGGCGAAAGCTTAAGCCCGTCTCACGCACCACCAGCCGCGCCAGATTGCGTTCGCTCATGGCAAACTCCGCCGCCCACTGCGCCAGCGTTTGCCAGCGGGCCGGGTCGACGGCCATCGTGTCCACCATCTGACGAATTTTTGGATGCCCGGAGACCGGGAGCTGCAGGTGCTCCTGCGGCTGCTGCGGGAGTTCATCGAACAGCACCTGCACCAGGCGGTTCATTGCCGGTTTAGCGAGTTCGGCCCTGCCGCGCTCGGCCATAACGAGGATAAGCTCGCGCACCAGCGGCGAAATCTTTAGCGTGCAGCAGAAATCCGGCATCGGCGCCGCGTGGGGTTCAATAAATAAAAAGCAGACCTGCGCCTCCGGCGTCGCGCGATTGCTGTGCGGCACCTGTCCCGGTACCCACACCGCGTACTGCGGGGGCACCATCCACATCGCGTTCTCCACTTCGCAGGTCAGCGCCCCGTGTAGCGCCAGGATGAGCTGACCTTTACGGTGATGATGGCGCGGAATGTACTGCTCGTCCGCGACCACCTGAATACGAAAAGCCGCCGCCGCTTCGTGGCCGCTGTCCGGGTCGTAGCCGTCCAGGCCGAGTCCGATCATGATATTGTCCGATTTTAGCGATAATCTGTCATTTTAGCTTGATTTAAACAGGCGGCAAACAGGCTATGGTAAGCGCCACGTATTCTTGTTAGAGATAGCCATGAATTCTGTTTCACCTTCTGCCGGCCGCCGTAATCTGCTATTGATTGCCGGTATTCTGCTTATCGCCACCACCTTGCGGGTCACCTTTACCGGCGCCGCGCCGCTACTTGATGCCATTCGCAGCGAATATGGCCTCACCACCGCGCAAACCGGTCTGTTAACCACCCTGCCGCTGCTGGCCTTTGGCCTGGTCTCGCCGCTGGCGGCGGGTGTCGCCCGCCGATTCGGCATTGAACGTAGTCTGCTGCTGGCGATGATCCTGATTTGCCTCGGCGTGGGTCTGCGCTCCCTGCCCTTCGTCTCGCTGCTGTTTATCGGAACCGCGATTATCGGCTGCGGCATCGCCCTGGGAAACGTTCTGCTGCCCGGACTGATCAAACGTGACTTCTCGCAGCACGTCGCCAAAATGACCGGCGCTTACTCTCTCACCATGGGGGGCGCGGCGGCGCTGGGTTCGGCAATGGTCGTTCCGCTGGCGCTCGCCGGACTGGGCTGGCGCGGCGCGCTGTTGATGCTGATGGCATTTCCGCTGCTGGCGCTGTTTATCTGGCTACCGCAGGCGCGCAGGCAAGTCACCGCGCCGCTGACGGGGTCGGGTGCCATCCACAACCGCGGGATCTGGCGCTCGGCGCTGGCCTGGCAGGTGACGCTGTTTCTCGGGATTAACTCGCTGGTCTACTACGTCATCATCGGCTGGCTGCCCGCCATTTTGCAAAGCATAGGCTACAGCGAAGCGCAGGCGGGCTCCCTGCACGGGTTGCTCCAGCTCGCCACCGCGGCGCCGGGGCTGGCGATCCCGTTAATACTGCATCGGTTGAAAGATCAGCGCGGCATTGCGGTGCTGGTCGCCCTGATGTGCGCAGTCAGCGCGCTCGGTTTATGGTTTTTACCCGCTCAGGCGGTGCTGTGGACGCTTATCTTTGGCTTCGGTTCCGGCGCGACCATGATTCTGGGATTGACCTTTATCGGGCTGCGCGCCAGCTCGGCGCATCAGGCCGCCGCGCTGTCGGGAATGGCGCAGGCGGTGGGCTATCTGCTGGCCGCCTGCGGACCGCCGGTGATGGGAAAAATTCATGATGCCAACGGCGACTGGCATATCCCGCTGATCGCCGTGGCGCTGATTTCCGTTGCGATGGCGGTATTTGGCGCGCTGGCCGGTCGCGATCGGGAGATCAACGGCTAGCGATATCGACGCCCGGCAACCGCCGCCGGGCGCTCGCTCACTGACTTGCCGCGCGTAAAAACGCGTGAACCAGCGGCGCAGGTCTGCCTTCCAGCGCATTGCGCTCGTGCTGAAATAGCGTGGCGACGAAGAACGGATGCGTCACCAGTTCTACCGCCCGAATCTCACCGTCATCATCCCAGCCCGTAACCCGCAGGTCGCCCTGCTCCAGCTCGCGGGCAAAATCGTCGGCAATCCCGTAGCTGCAGTGGTAACCCTCTTCAATACTGTCGCGGCCATAGGCGCGAGAGATCAGCGTATTGGCCCGCAGTTCAATGTTGTCCGACTTTTCTACCAGCGAGCAGCTAAGCGGCGCGATAACCATCCGGCCTTCGGTATCGGTTTCCGCATGTGCGGCATCCCGCCAGCCCATAACGTTGCGCGCGTATTCGATAATCGCGTGCTGGAATCCTCCGCAGGTGCCAAGGAACGGAATGCTGTTTTCCCGCGCGTGGCGTATAGCGATAAACGCGCCTTCGGCGTTTTTATAGGGGCTGGCGGGAACCACCCAGATAGCATCGTAATCAGCGAGATCGTCAGCGGACTTTATTTCGCTGGTGGCCAGCCAGTCATAACGCAGCGGCAGCTCCAGTACGGCGGCGGCATCATCAATTGCCAGGGGAATCGCTTTATGGGCAACTACATCAGGGTTGTAATCACCAACCAGGGCAATACGCAGGGGGGAGTTCATAGCAGGATCCTTATGTCAGAGCGAATATCAGGCAACACAAGGAGCCTCAGGTTAGCGATCTCAACGGCAGAACACAATCCTTATTTTGTCCGCTTCTGAACGCGAGTAATTTAGCCTGACTGGCGCTATGGTATAGGGCAGACAAATCGCTATGGATGAATGATGAAGGACAAAATTTTGGTTAGCGCCTGCCTGATGGGCTTTCAGGTTCGCTATAACGGCAGCCACAAAGCCCGGCTGACTAACGCGCTGTCTCGCTGGCAGAGCGAGGGGCGGCTGGTCACCCACTGCCCGGAGCTGGCTGCCGGATTGCCCATCCCCAGGCTACCGGCGGAAATCCTTGGCGCGCAGGGAGCGGATGTCATGCAAAACCGTGCGAAAATTGTTGAAAGTGACGGCCAGGACGTCACTGCGCGCTATCAGCTGGCCGCCTGGCTGGCGCTAAAAGCAGCGCAGGAGGAAGGCTGTACCGCAGCATTGTTCACCGACGGCAGCCCAACCTGCGGCAGTCAGTTTATCTATGATGGTACCTTTAACGGACAGCGCAAACCCGGCGCTGGCGTTGCCGCCGCCCTGCTTCGCGAATACGGGATAACGGTATTTTCCGAGCAGCAGTTGCCGCAGCTGCTTGCCTGGATGGAACAGAGGGAGAGTGACGATGATTCAATGTAAACGGGTTTATGACCCGCAGGAAGCGAGCGACGGCTACCGGATACTGGTAGACCGCCTGTGGCCGCGCGGAATAAAAAAAGAGGCCCTGAATTACGATGAGTGGTGCAAAATCCTGGCGCCATCGACTGATTTGCGTAAGGCTTTTCACGGCGAGACGCTTGATTTTGCTCACTTTAGCCAGCGCTATCGCCAGGAGCTGGAAGCCCACCGCGATGAAGGCGAGCGCCTGGCCGCGCTTGCCAGGCAGCAGCCGCTGACGCTGCTCTACGCGGCGAAAAACACCCGGCAAAACCATGCCCAGGTGCTGGCTGACTGGCTGAAAGCGCTATGACTTAGCCGGATGATCGCGGCGCCAGAGCGCCCATTCATCTAACGTTTCACCACTGGGTAGCTTGCACTCGGTGCGCACGCCCTGCGGGCTTTGGACAGGAACCTGTTTCCCTCCCAGCTGCTGGCAGTATACCGAAGCCGGGTTAGCCATCCCTATCGGGTGTGCTTGCTGTGCCGGCTGAGTCTGCGCGCATCCGGCAAGCGCCAGAGGCAGCATGACTATCATCCCCTTCATTTCCCCTCCTTAATCGATTAAAACGGTCTTTCACCCTGAATCTCCACGGTTTCTCCATTTTAGCTGCACTTTTGCATCGTAGAGTAGCCCTGTTCTCGAATTGACCAGAGAACAGATCATTCCATAATCAATGAGTTTTCCCCGTCGCCCCCGACGGGGCTTTTTTTCCCGCCGCGGATGCAGGTATTCTCCCCCCAGATGTGTTAAATTTTGTGTATCTCTGTTAATTCTGCGCTGATTGTTTTTTAGCATCATTTGCTGGTAGTGACGATTAGCATTCGGGAGCCGTATTTCTCATGTCCGATTTTATTCTCGCTCGCGTGTCGCAAACGCTCGCTAATGAACACTCCCTCGAAACCCTGGTGCGACAGCTGCTTGAGATGCTGGAGCTGGTTACCCGAATGGAATCTACCTACCTGACTCGTATCGACTTCGACGCGCAGCGCCAGCATATTATGTACGCGCACAACAGCAGCGAAATGCAGATCCCCGAAGGGTTCTCCGTCCCGTGGAACGACTCGCTGTGCAAACGCGCGCTGGACGACCGCTGCATTTTTAGCAACGATGTTGCCGAGCGCTGGCGTTCGTGTCTCGCCGCCCAGGATTTGGGGATCGCCACCTTTTTCAGCATTCCCGTGCGCCTGACCGACGGCTCATTATTCGGCACGCTGTGCGCCACCAGCCGGGCAAGACAGCCCTATAACATTGAGGGTGAGCAGGTGATGAATCTGTTTGCCAACCTCATCTCCCATTACGTTGAGAAAGAGACGCTGGTACAGCAGCTTCGGGCGGCTAACGTCGCGCTGGAGATGCATTCGTATACCGACGAGCTTACGGGTTTGCCGAATCGCCGCTCGCTGTTTAAGCATCTTGCCGCACAGTTTTCGCAGGCCCGGGAACAGCAGCGCAGCGTGCTGCTGATTTTTATCGATCTCGATGATTTCAAAGCAATCAACGATCGATTCGGCCACCCGTGCGGCGACAGCTTTTTGATTCAGATCGGAGAACGCCTGGCCGCACGCGTGCGCAGCGGCGATATTGTAGGTCGTCTCGGCGGCGATGAGTTTTTAATTGTCGGTCCGGGTCCCGATTCAGCCGACCAGCAGGAGTATATCGCCGCGTTACGTCAAGCGCTGGCGGGGATCTATTTCCTTGGCGAACACCGGATTAACTACCCCGGCGCCAGTTTTGGGGTGATTGAAGCCGACCCCTGGCAGATCGACGTTGAACTGGCGCTGCGCGCCGCAGATGAGGCGATGTATCAGGATAAGCAGTCTCGCCGTCAGGGGCGTTTTTTTCATATTGACTAATCTACGGTGAAATCCCGTATCATAGTCGACACGACTCGCACTTACAGGGGCTCAATAATGAGACTGGGTATTCTATTTCCGGTGGCTATTTTTATCGTCGCCGTGGTTTTTCTGGGCTGGTTTTTTGTCGGCGGCTATGCGGCACCAGGCGGAGCGTAATGAAAAAAAGCACCATAATTATGCTTATTGTCGCCATCGTCGCCGTGGCGGGTACGCAATTGGGCTGGTGGTAAATCCAGGATTATTCGCGCGTCTTTTCGGCAAGGATTGCAGAGTTATCTCATCTACTCAATAAGTTAAAAGCATACACTCACCTCATCAGCCGATGCCGCATGCCCGTTTTTGCGCACGGATTTAACTGGAGAAGTGAGAAATGAAAAAACCGATCGTGTTGCCGTTGATTCTCGCGCTTTGCACGCTGTTATCGGGATGTATTGTCGACCCAGGCTATCACCATCAACACCGCCACCATCATCATGACGACAGAGACTGGCGATAGCCGTGGAAACATAATAAGGCGAACTTCGGTTCGCCTTATTGCATGAAATTAGTCCCGGCGGTCGGAACCTAAAAAGAGGAAACCCAGCGGGATGGAAAACAGCAGCGTAAACACAATGCTGTAAACCGTGACCATTGCCCCCTGCAGGAAGAACATTGACGTCGTCCATTCTGAATACGGCATATTGTATTCACTCACCACGCCGCCAAAGGTGGCGCGCCCAACCACGATAAGCGCGATGGCAAAGATCGCCGCGATCGACAAAAAGAACTTCTTGCTGTTTTTATTGCTGGTGAGTTTCTGCAGAATCATCCGGGTTCCCTTTTTTCTGAGCGATAATCGGCTGTATATGTAACACCAATGCAATCAAAATTGAAGGGATTTTGTTACGAGGCAGTGACAGTCACTATAGGGCCGGTCCCGCGTACCGGCCCCCAACGATTACGACTGGAGCGTCGCCAGACGGGCGGCAAAACCGACAAACACAAGGCCTATCAGACTGTTGCCGATTTTCGCCAGCTTCTTTTTCGTCTTCACGTAACGCGTAACGAAAGAGCCGGAGAGGATCAAAAAGCTCATATAGATGAAGCTGATTATCTCCAGGGTCAGCGCCAGAATAAAGAACGCCAGCCCGGGCGTTTTGGCGCTGACGTCAATAAACTGCACGAAGAATGAGACATAAAAAAGAATCGCTTTTGGATTCGTCAGGCTAAGGGTCAGCGAACGTTTGAGAATCGCGCTGCCCGGCTCGGAATCAGCAGACGAATGACCATCACGCTGGGTTAACACCGCGTAGAGCATCTTGCCGCCCATCCACAGCAGATAAATCGCCCCCAGGTAACGCACGATATTGAACAGCACCGGCGTAGTCTTGATGAGCGTCGCGACGCCGGCAAAAGCCAGAAACATCAGCACCGCATCGCCAATAAACACGCCTGCCGCCGCCAGATACCCTTTTTTAACGCCGTGGGCGATGCCGGTCTTGAGGACAAAAAAGGTATTCGGGCCGGGAACCAGGATGATAAAGATAGCGCCGACCAGATAGGTCAGGTAATTCAATACACCAAACTCAGCGAACACAACGCACTCCTTCGCTTACAACAAAAAATATGATCCCGCGCACGTTAACGCAACCGGGACCATTTTGAAAGCGCCGCGAGTGCGGAGGGCTTAATAGAGCGAAGTTTCGCCCAGCGGACGGGTTTTAAAGCGGCGGTGAACCCACAGGTATTGCTCCGGCGCGCGCAGGATCTCTTTCTCAATAACCTTGTTGATATAGCTTGCCGCATCCTGTTTATCTTCGCCAGGATAGTCGCTCATGACGTCGCTGATGTGCAGGCTATAACCTCTGCGGTCCGCTTTACGCACCATGCTGATGGTGAGCATTTTCGCGCCCGACAAACGAGAGAGTACGTAGGTACCGTTGGTCGTTGCTGCCTGCTGTACCGAGAAGAACGGAGCAAATACGCTCCCCTTCGGGCCGTAGTCCTGATCCGGCGCAAACCACACCGCTTCACCCGACTTTAAGGCATGTACCAGACCGGATAAATTACGACGGTCAATCATCGCCTTGTTCGAGCGCAAACGACCGCGCGTCTGCACCCACTCCATTAACGGGCTATTATGCGGACGGTAGGTCGCCATCATCGGACGACACAGCCCCATCGTACGGCCACCCAGTTCAAGCGACATAAAGTGGACGCCAACGACCATCACGCCTTTTTGTTCGCTCAGAGCATTATTGAGATTGACCATACCTTCCACGTCAAACCATTTCTTAACGCGCTCATCGCTCCAGAACCATGCCATCCCTGTTTCAATCAGACCCATCCCTAGCGACATGAAGTTCTGTTCGATAAGCTTTTCGCGCGCCGCGGGCGACATGGTGGGAAAGCAAAGTTCGAGATTGCGTCTGGCGATATGCTCACGGCGTTTCAGGAAGCGCCGGGATGCGCGACCGGCGCTGGTACCGATAAGATGCAAGACGGGATAAGGAAGCTGGACGATGAGCCAGAGCACGCCCAGGCCAAACCAGGTCCCCCAATTACGGGGATGAAGAAGTTTTTTATTAAAAGCGTAAGACATGTTTTTTCCTGTAAACATTAGAACATGAGGTAACGCTTAAGGAAAAAACGAGTCCCTTCATCTGTCATTAGGCGGTACGTGTAGCAGTTCAGACAATAATAATCCTGGTAAATTCACTCCGGCAAGTAAAAAAAGAGGCCAACAGAAAAAAACACAATACCAGCACACCTGTAACAAAATGTAAATAAAAAAGTGAATAATAAACCTCAAATATCCACCGCAAGAATGATTAACGCGCTAATCATTCAACATAAAGTATGCGTCTTTTCCAACCAGAACGTCGCCGTGGTAACCCGCAGGCCGCAGCTGAAGCCGCGTCGAGGTACGGCTGCATCCAGATGAGGTCGGGGTAGCCTCTGCTTTCTGTTATCCTTTTCACAACGTTTGCGGACAGGCTATTCCTTTATCTTCCATAAGCCTCACTGACATAAAATAGCAATATTAAAAATGAGTGTCAGAGAAATGACTAAAATAAGAATCAGCTTATTTTACTTTCCTGACAATAATTAATATTTATCGACAATTATCCATATCGCCGGTGGGTTATTTCAGACTTTTTACCTCCGTTGCTTTAACAGAACAGCAGGCAATAAAGTTCAAATGCCTTTTATGACGTTGAAAAAAACGCAACATAGATAAAAATCTCGGACGATTCTCGCGCTTCAACAAACCATTGCCGACAATTTTTAGCGCCTGTTTAAAACCTTCATCTTTCATCAACCCTCGCGGCGACATCAGCGACATCGGTCCATGATGAATGCTTACGGCATCAAAGCCGGTCCGTTGGAAAAGCGTCTGCCAGGCGGCGGCGCTCAGCGGGCTGACGTGGGATTTCACCACCCCCTGCAGCTGCCGCCGGGCGTCCTCTCCCAGCGCATCCTGCGTATACATGATATCGTGCGTCAGCAAACGACCGCCGGGCTTAAGAACGCGAAAATATTCCGCCACCAGTTTCTCTTTGGCTTTATCCGCATACATGGTGAGCATCGCTTCATTTATCACCATATCAAACGTTGCATCGGCAAATAGCAGCCGAGCGGCATTCGCCTCCATCACTATCACCCGATGATCCACACCTTCGCGAACGATATTTTGCCGGGCTTTCGCCAGCGCGTCTTTATCCATATCGATGGCGTAAACGCTGCAGCGAAAACGCTGCGCCAGCTCAATAGAGGTTGTCCCCATATTACAGGCTACCTCCAGAACTTTACTGTCGGCGGTAAAACCCGCCTGCTGAAATAGCCACTCTGTGGCTTCAATGCCGCCGGGGCGTAAGCGGGTTTTCCCCAGGCTTGCCAAAAACGTATGTCCGGCTTTTTCGCTTGCGTTCATTTGACTTTCCTCACTCTTCATAAAATGCATTATAAATACAACATTAAGGTTAAGGAGGGAATAATGATAATGAATTTTATTTGCATTAAGCAGAAAGGGAAAGAAATGATGCAATGAGGGGAAAAATCTATTCAATATTTAACAATCACTTATCGTTACTATGGGTCTGTATGGCCCTTATCCCTGCCACGCTTTATTGAAATGATAACCATTCTCATATTAACATATGCCGTATTGATCAACTCTCCTGAACCTGGCTATGTCACCTTCTTCCGCCATCGCCTCTCCGCTGACGCTTGCCTCGCTCTATAGCGACCATCATGGCTGGCTGAAAAAATGGCTTACCCATAAGCTGCAATCCGCTTATGACGCCGACGACGTAGCGCAGGACACCTTTGTCCGAATTATGGCCGGCGAGTCGCTGTTGACGATTCGCGATCCAAAATCTTTTCTCTGCACGATTGCTAAACGGGTGATGATCGACCTGTTCCGCCGCAACGCCCTGGAGCGCGCCTGGCTCGACATGCTCTCTCAGCTACCGCCAGAGCTCTCTCCCTCACCGGAGCTACGGCAGAGCCAGCTCGAACTGTTACAGCAGATCGATGCCATGCTGGACGGGCTTAACGCAAAAGCCCGGGAAGCGTTTTTGCTCTCGCAGCTTGAAGGGCTGACCTACGCCGATATCGCCAGCCGCCTGGCGGTTTCCGTCAGTTCGGTTAAGAAATATATCGCGAAAGCCACCGAGCACTGCCTGCTTTTCCGTCTGGAGAATAGCCTGTGAAACCGACGCTAAGCGAATCCCGTCGTCAGGCGCTGCGTTCCGCCTCGCACTGGTACGCGGTCCTCAGCGATGGGCGCGTCAGTCCGCAGCAGGAGGCCCGCTGGCAGCAGTGGTATGAGCAAAACAACGAAAATCAGTGGGCGTGGCAGCAGGTAGAAAACCTGCGTCAGCAGATGGGGCAACTGCCGGGCGGGCTGGCCAGCCGTGCTCTTCACGATAGCCGTCTGGCGCGTCGCCACGTGCTGAAAGGGCTGATGCTTTTGCTGGCGGCCGGAGGTAGCTGGCGGCTCTGGGAGTCCGAGCTGGCGGAGGGCCTCCGCGCCGACTACCGGACGGCGAAAGGGATACCGCGCCCGCAGCGGCTTGCCGACGGTTCGCTGCTGACGCTGAATAGCGAAAGTGCCGCCGACGTCCGTTTTGACGCGCGGCAGCGCATGGTTCATTTACGCTACGGCGAAATCGCCATCAGGACCGCTCACGACAGCCGGCAGCGGCCTTTCCGGGTGCAAACGCGGGAAGGCACTCTCACCGCACTCGGGACCGAATTCACCGTCCGTCAGTTTGCCGGCGGCACCCGGCTGGCGGTACAGCAGCATGCCGTAGAAGTGGTTTTACCGTCCGGCAGCGCCCAACGCGTTAACGCCGGGGAAAGCCTGTGGTTTACCCGCGATCGCTTCGCCGCCCTGGTTAAGCTCAACGGCGGCGAGGATAGCTGGATCCGGGGCGTGCTGACCTTCCACGACGCCCCGCTGAGCGAAGTGGTCGAAACCCTCGCCCGCTATCGCTCCGGGGTGCTGCGCTGCGATCCCGCCGTGGCCGATTTACGCCTGAGCGGCACCTTTCCGCTGGGCGACCCTGATGCCATTCTGCAGGTTATCGCGCAAACGCTGCCGATTACATTGCGGTCTGTCACCCGCTACTGGGTCACGCTCGTTCCGGCCTGAGAAAAAAAATCGAAAAAATTCTCATTCTCTATTGTCCCTTTTCCCCTGCTCGTTCGACTTATCTGATGAATATAACCAAAAACGATGGTGGAGAAGAGATGACGCCTTTACGCGTTTTACGCAAACCGATGCCTCTGGTGATGGCAATCCGTTTAAGCCTGCTGCCGCTAGCGGGGCTGGCTGCCGCGCCGGTATTCGCCGCCGCGCAGTATGATATTGCCGCCGGGGAGTTAGATCACGCCCTGAACCAATATGCCGCCCGCAGCGGTATCACGCTTTCCGCCGACGCCAGCCTGACGCGCGGCAAGCATAGTCCGGGCCTGCACGGCAGCTTTGAAACCGAAGAGGGTTTACGCAGGCTGCTGAACGGCAGCGGATTACGGCTCAAGCCGCTGGGCAAGAACGTCTGGACCCTGGAGCTGGAGCCCGCGTCCGTCAGTGCAGAATCCACCCTCACCGTCGTCGGGGACTGGCTTGGCGACGCGCGCGCAAACGATGTCTTTGAGCACGCCGGCGCCCGCGACGTGATCCGTCGGGAGGATTTCGCCAAAACCGGCGCCGCCACGATGCGCGAAGTGCTGAACCGGATCCCCGGCGTCAACGCGCCGGAAAATACCGGCACCGGCAGTCACGACCTGGCGATGAACTTCGGTATTCGTGGCCTCAACCCGCGGCTTGCCAGCCGTTCCACGGTGCTGATGGACGGTATCCCGGTTCCCTTTGCCCCCTACGGCCAGCCGCAGCTTTCGCTGGCGCCGGTCTCGCTCGGCAATATGGACGCCATCGATGTCGTGCGCGGCGGCGGCGCGGTGCGCTACGGGCCGCAGAGCGTCGGCGGCGTGGTGAACTTCGTCACCCGCGCCATCCCCGAGGATTTTGGCATTCAGGGCGGCATTGAAGGGCAGCTCAGCCCCACCTCTTCGCAAAACAACCCGAAAGAGACGCATAACCTCGCGATCGGCGGCACGGCGGACAACGGTTTCGGATCCGCCCTGCTTTACTCCGGCACCCGGGGCAGCGACTGGCGCGAACACAGCGCCACGCGGATTGATGATGTGATGCTGAAAAGCAAATACGCGCCCAACGAAGTCCATACCTTTAACAGCCTGCTGCAATACTATGACGGCGAAGCCGATATGCCCGGCGGCCTCTCCCGCGCCGACTACAACGCCGACCGCTGGCAGTCCACGCGTCCTTATGACCGCTTTTGGGGGCGCCGCCAGCTCGCCAGCCTCGGCTACCAGTACCAGCCGGATGCGCAGCATAAATTTAATATTCAGGGGTTCTATACCCATACCCTGCGCAGCGGCTACCTGGAACAGGGTAAGCGCATTACCCTCTCCCCGCGCGAATATTGGGTCCGCGGCATCGAGCCGCGCTACAGCCAAAGCTTTATGATCGGCCCATCCGCCCACGAAGTCGGCGTCGGCTATCGCTACGTCAACGAATCGACCCACGAGATGCGTTACTACACCGCGACCACCAGCGGCGAGCTGCCCAGCACCGCCAGTCCGTACGATCGCGATACCCGTTCCGGCACCGAAGCCCACGCCTGGTATATCGACGATCGCGTGGATATCGGCAACTGGACGATTACGCCAGGTATGCGCTTTGAGCACATTGAGTCTTATCAGGACAATAATCTGCTGGGCACCCGCGAACGGGTCAGCTATAACGCCCCGCTCCCGGCGCTGAATGTTCTTTATCACCTCACCGACAGCTGGAATCTTTATGCCAACACAGAAGGCTCATTCGGCACCGTACAGTACAGCCAGATTGGCAAGGCTGTGCAAAGCGGCAATGTGGAACCGGAAAAAGCGCGAACCTGGGAAGTCGGCACCCGCTACGATGACGGCGCGCTGACCGCAGAGATGGGGCTGTTCCTGATTAACTTCAACAATCAGTACGATTCCAACCAGACCAATGACACGGTCACCGCCCGCGGTAAAACCCGTCATAGCGGCCTGGAAGCGCAAACCCGTTACGCCCTCGGCGAGCTTTCACCCGCGCTTGATAATCTCTCTGTCTACGCCAGCTATGCGTACGTCAATGCTGAAATTCGCGAGAAAGGCGATACCTACGGTAACCAGGTTCCCTTCTCGCCGAAGCACAAAGGCACCTTTGGCGTCGATTACAAGCCCGGCAGCTGGACGTTTAACTTCAACGGCGACTTCCAGTCGAGCCAGTTTGCCGATAACGCCAATACCGTTGCCGAAAGCGCCGATGGCAGCACCGGCCGCATTCCCGGCTATATGCTGTGGGGCGCTCGCGTGGCCTATGACTTTGGCCCGCAGATGGCCAATCTCAACCTCGCGCTGGGGGTGAAAAACATCTTCGACCATGCGTATTACACCCGCTCGTACGACGATAACAACAAAGGGCTTTACGCCGGTCAGCCGCGCACGCTGTACCTGCAAGGATCAATGAAGTTCTGATGATAGAGCGTTGCCGGACAGCGCTATTCGCGCCCTGTCCGGCAAGCTGGAGTGAATAATGTTTAGCCTTGTTCGTCTGTGTATTTTCAGCCTGCTGTTTCTGGCGGGCCCGCTCTTTGCCGCCACCGTACAGGATGAGCGCGGTCGCTTTACGCTTGATAAAACGCCGCAGCGCATCGTCGTGCTTGAACTCTCCTTTGTCGACGCGCTGGCGGCGGTTGACGTTAGCCCGACAGGCGTGGCCGATGACAACGATCCGTCGCGTATTCTGGCGGACGTACGCGCACGTCTGAAGCCCTGGCAGTCGGTGGGCACCCGCGCCCAGCCTTCACTGGAGGCCATCAGCGCGCTGCATCCCGATCTGATCGTCGCCGATAGCAGTCGCCATGCCGGAATTTACGCCGCCCTGAGGCAAATTGCCCCGGTGCTGCTGTTGAAATCGCGCAATGAAACCTGGGAGGAGAACCTGCAGTCAGCGGCGATTATCGGCAAAGTAGTGGGTAAGGATAAGGAGATGCAGCAACGTCTGGCGCTGCATCGGCAAAAAATGGCGGCGTTTTCCCGACAGCTGCCGGCTGGCGCCAGCGTGCTGTTTGGCACCTCTCGCGAACAGCAGTTTAATCTTCACTCAACGCAAACTTATACCGGCAGCGTGCTGACGGCGCTTGGCCTGAAGGTTCCGCCGCCGATCGGCGGCGCGCCGATGGCGGCGATAAATTTCGAACAGCTGCTGGCCCTGAATCCGCAATGGCTGCTGGTCGCCCATTACCGTACTGAAAGTATCGTGAAAAAATGGCAGCAGGACTCCCTGTGGCCAATGCTGCAGGCCGAGCAGAAAGGGCAGGTCGCAGCCGTCGACAGCAACAGCTGGGCGCGGATGCGCGGGATCTTCGCCGCCGAGCGTATTGCCAGCGATATGGTTAAAATTGTCCACCACCGGGCGGTTGATATCACGCCATGAAACCGTTCCGTCGCGCGTTTTTTATCTGGGGATGGCCGCTGCTGGCCCTCAGCGGCCTGTTCTGGCTGAGCCTGTTCTGCTATTCGCCTATCCCGATTTCGCCGCTCAACGCCCTTCACGCCCTGCTGGCGCCTGAGTCTCCTTCGCTTGCGGAGGCGCTGGTGCTTAATCTGCGCCTGCCCCGCAGCCTGGTGGCGGTAATGCTCGGCGCCTCGCTGGCAATGTCGGGGGCGTTATTACAAACGCTTACCCATAATCCGCTGGCATCGCCTTCACTGCTCGGCATTAATAGCGGCGCGGCGCTGGCGATGGCGCTGACCAGCGCATTCAGTCCGGCACCGCTGGCGGGCTTTTCGCTGGCGCTGATTGCCGCCTGCGGCGGCGGAATAAGCTGGCTGCTGGTGATGAGCGCCGGCGGCGGCTGGCGTCAACAGCAGGATCGCCAACGGTTGATCCTCGCCGGTATTGCTCTCTCGGCGCTATGCATGGCGTTGACCAGAATGACCCTGCTGCTGGCGGAAGATCGCGCCTGGGGCATTCTTACCTGGCTTGCGGGCGGCGTTTCCCACGTGCGCTGGGCCGAGTTCTGGCAGCTTTTCCCTTTTGTCGCGCTGATTACCCCCGGCGTATTCCTGCTGGCCAACGCGCTTAATCTGCTCAACGTCAGCGATACCGCCGCCCATTCGCTGGGGGTGAATTTGCCGCGCCTGCGCCTGCTTATCAACGCGGCCGTGTTGCTGCTTACCGGCGCCAGCGTCAGCGTCGCCGGACCGATTGCCTTTGTTGGCCTGCTGGTCCCGCATCTGGCGCGTTTTTGGGCGGGTCACGATCATCGTACTTTTTTGCCGGTCAGCGCCCTGCTGGGCGCCCTGTTTATGCTGCTGGCGGATATGCTCGCCAGAGCGTTGGCCTGGCCGGGTGAACTGCCCGCGGGCGCGGTGCTGGCGCTGGCGGGCGGGCCCTGTTTTGTCTGGCTGGTCAGGAGACGCGGGTGAAACAACGCATCGTGTTTTTATGGCTCGCGCTCACGCTGTTAACCCTGTTCTCGCTGCGGATGGGGGCGATCCCGCTGCCGTGGCGAGCGCTGCTCAGCGGATGGCATACGGACAGCGAGTATCACTACGTCCTTATGCAATATCGCCTGCCGCGCGTGGTGCTGGCGCTGATTATCGGCGCCGCGCTGGCGGTTTCCGGGGCGCTGGTTCAGGGTATTGTGCATAATCCGCTGGCCTCGCCGGACATTCTGGGCATTAACCACGGGGCCAGCCTGACCTCGGTGGCGGCCCTGTGGTTTTTGCCGTCCCTGCCCCTGCCGTGGCTGCCGCTGCTGGCCTTTATCGGCGGAATGGTGGCGATGGTGATACCGCTCGCCCTTGCCGGTTTTTCTCGCCCAATGCGCCTGGCGCTGACCGGAATCGCGCTGTCGGCCTGTTGGGCCAGCGTGACCGACTACCTCTTACTGTCGCGGCCGCAGGAGATCAATAACGCGCTGCTGTGGCTGACCGGAAGCCTGTGGGCCAGAGACGGCGCATTCGTCATCATCGTCCTGCCCCTGCTGGCGATTTTGCTGCCCTTAAGCTTCGCCCTCAGTCGCGATCTCGACCTGCTGGCGCTAGGCCATGAGCGCGCGGGAACGCTCGGCGTCAACGTACGCAGGCTTAACGGCTACGGCTTAACGCTGGCGGTGGCCCTCGCGTCGATTGGCGTCGCGGTCTGCGGTCCTGTCGCCTTTATCAGCCTTGTGGTGCCGCATCTTGTGCGTCGCCTCTTCGGCGGCCGCCATCGCCGTTTATTGCCGCTCTCTGCGCTCACGGGCGGACTGGTTCTGCTGCTCGCCGATCTGCTGGCGCGAACGCTGCATCCGCCGCTTGAACTGCCGGCAGGCGTGCTGACGGCGATTATCGGCGCCCCCTGGTTTATCTGGCTTCTTGTGAGAATGCGTTAAATGGAACTGCGAATAGAAAAGCTAACCGCTGGCTATGGCGGCAAGCGCGTTATCAACAATCTCGATCTGACGCTACCGAGCGGGAAAATTACCGCGCTGCTGGGGCCAAACGGCTGCGGTAAATCAACGCTGCTGAAGTGTTTCTCTCGCCTCCTGACGCCCATCGCCGGCGATGTCTGGCTCAATGATGTCCCCTTAAACCGCCTCTCCGCCCGTCAGCTGGCGCGGCGACTGGCGCTGCTGCCGCAGCAGCATCACGTTCCGGAAGGCGTCACCGTACGCGAGCTGGTCGGCTACGGCCGGAGTCCGTGGCTACCGCTGTGGGGGCGGCTTTCCGCGCAGGATCGACAGCAGGTCGACAGCGCGCTACAACGAACCGGCATCGCTGCGCTGGCGGAACAACCGCTGACCGCCCTTTCCGGCGGCCAGCGGCAGCGGGCTTTTCTGGCGCTGCTGCTGGCGCAGGATACGCCGCTGGTGCTGCTCGATGAGCCAACGACCTGGCTGGATATTCATCATCAGGTGGCGCTGATGACGCTGATGCGCGAGCTGCAGACGATGGGCAAGACCGTGGTCACCGTACTGCACGACCTGAACCAGGCCAGCCGCTACTGCGACCATCTGGTGGTGCTTGAAGGGGGCCGGGTGCAGGCTCAGGGCCTGGCGGAAACGGTACTGACGCCGGAGATGCTGCGGGAGATTTTTCACCTGGAGGCGGAGATTCACCCGGAGCCGGTGTCGCAGCGCCCGATGTGCGTGGTGAAATAACCCGGGTAAGGCGCGCTGCGCCCTACCCGAAGTTGATCAGTAGGTGTGGAAGTACTGCTGGATCACCTGCGGATTTTTCGTTTGCGTCAGCGCCGTCATCAGCAGGATGCGCGCTTTTGCCGGGTTGAGCGAGTCGGCTACCAGCCCAGGCTGGCCGTCATCAACCGGCACCACGCCGCTGCCGGTACGCGAGGCGCGAACCACCACGATACCGGCTTTTTCCGCCTTTTCGATCCCCGCCGCGCTGCGTACGGAGACCGACCCCGCGCCGGTGCCCGCATAGATAATCCCGTCGGCATGGTGCGCGATCGCCGCGTCATACATATATTCAGGGTCATCCTGGTAGCCATAAATAATGACCACTTTCGGTAGCGCGTTAAGATTGCGGACGTCAAAAACCGAACGCACGGTGTGAATTTTATCCACGCGAGTTTCGAACTGCGGTTTGCCGCTCACGATAACGCCCAGATAGCCCTCCTCCGGCGCCTTGAAGGTATCCAGCGTAGTGGCGTTGGTCTTAGTGACAAAACGCGCCGCGCCGATGCGGTCATTAAGCACCACCATCACGCCGCGGCCCTTCGCTTCCGGGTCGGCCGCCACGGTCACCGCTTCCAGCAGATTCATCGGACCGTCGGCGCTGATGGCCGTGGCCGGACGCATTGCCGCCGTGAAAACGACCGGCTTATTGCTTTTTACCGTCAGGTTGAGGAAATAAGGCGTCTCGTCCAGGGTGTCGGTACCATGGGTAATCACTACGCCGTCCACATCATCGCGTGCCAGCAGTTCATTGACGCGCTTTGACAGTTTGAGAATGATGTCGCTGGTCATATTTTCGCTGCCGATATTAGCGACCTGCTCGCCGTCAACGCGTGCGACTTTGCTCATCTCAGGCACGGCATTAATCAGCGTCTGTACGCCAATCGCGCCGGCTTTGTACCCGGTAGTCTGGGTATTGCTGGCCGCTGAACCGGCAATCGTCCCTCCGGTCGCCAGGATTACGATATGCGGCAGACGCGTCTCACTCGAAGCGAAAGCGCTTATCGCCAGTAACGTAATTGCCAGTAATGCTCTAAAATTCATCATGACTCATCCCAAAATAGATATTAAATAAATTCGCGCAGAGAGAATGCAAACGGCTTGCCAGGATTTAATGTATTTTACTCGGTAAAAATGATTAACTATCGGACAAAAAAGGATTTTTACTTCGCCCGGAGCGCTACTTTGGTGCAGGGACGCGCTAAAAATGGGCAGGATAAAAATGCGAAACCCGAATGGACTTATTCAATCTATTTTGTCATGTCGGCATCGCTATCAACGAAATAGAGCAAAACGGTGCGGGTAATGCGATGGAGAAAAACGATGCATAATATCGCCTTAAAATCAGCATTGATGCTTACCACCCGCGTCATACAAATTATTAACCCTGAATTACACCTGCATATGCAACGAACGGCGCTGATCGCGCTGGAGCTTGCGCAGGCGTCAGGGCTCTCGCGTCAGCAGCAGCAGACGATCTTTTGCGCCGCGCTGCTGCACGACATTGGCGTTCTGGGCGATAAACGAGTGTTCTCCTCGCTGAACGCCATCGATAACCTTAACGACCCGCATCAGCACCGGGGAGCAGAAATGCTGGCCGGGTTAGCGACCCTGGCCCCCATCCTGCCGATTATCCGCGATCACCATTTTAGCCCACACCACAAAGGCAGCCTCGAACAGCATATCGTCTATTTCGCCGACGTGTTTGAACGCCTGCTTGCTGGCGATAAGCACGCGACAACCTTTCAAACCGATATGATTATTGGTAAATTTCGCGCGCTTTACCAGGCGATAGATCCGCCGCTATGCCAGACTTTGTGCCAGCTCGCACAAAAAGAGCATTTTTGGCTGCACCTCAATCCCGGACATATTCAGCGAATGCTGGAGATCATCGGCCCTATCAACCATGTTTATATCGATATCGACGGTCTGAAAGATATCTGCCTGTTAATTGCCAAAATTGTCGATACCTACAGCAGCTTCACCGCCAGCCATAGTCTGAAGGTCGGGCGAATTTCGCGCACCCTTGCCGCTTATATGAATCTGCCGGAGATGGAGTGTAAGAAAATTGAGATTGCCGGCTATTTACACGATATTGGCAAAGTACACATTCCGCTGAAAATCCTGGAGAAACAGGGCGAACTGAATGACGAAGAGCTGCTTCAGGTTCGGGAACATAGCTATATGACCGGCGAAATTCTTAGCACCTTCAGCGAACTCGGCGAAATAATTAACTGGGCCGCGAATCATCATGAAAAGCTGGATGGCAGCGGCTATCCGCTTCATCTCAATGAGCATTACCTGCAGCTTCCGGATCGGATTATCGCCATCGCGGATATTTTCACCGCGCTTACCGAAGACCGCCCCTATCGCCCCGGAATGAGCCGTCAGCAAGCGTTACAGCTGATAGAGAGTGATGTTATAAATGGCGCGCTGGATAAAGACGTGTACCGCATTTTGCATCACCATGCCGAAGCGCTGCACGCTATTATTACTCACACGCTACACCCGTAATCACCGTTTTTTTTCCGGTGAAGCCGGAGTGTGACGATAAAAAAATAATTAATTCATCTGCACGCAAGGAATATCCGGTGAGAATCGCCACCATGACTAACTGGGCCTACGGGATCACCGTCGCCCTGACCCTCGCCTCAGGCATCGCCATGCTGATGGCCTCAAGTGCGGATAATGCCGAACGCCGCGCCGTCGAACAACGCCAGGCGTTTGACCAGCTAAGCGAAGAAGTAGAAAGCGGCGCCTGGGAGCTTTCCGATCTCGCGCGACTTTACATCATTCAAAAAAATCAGGATGTGCTGCAGGAGTACCGGCAGCAAGCCCAGGCCACCGCCGCCATTGAACATCGTCTGGAAAAGCTGAAAGACAATGGCGCAACCGCTGAAGAGCTGGCGCTGCTGCGCGAGGGTTTACAGATAGCCGATGAACTTCAGGATGAGCAGCAAACGGCGCTGGCGCAGGTTGCCAGGGGAGAAGAAAAAGCGGCGGTCAGCCTGCTTTACGGCGCTGCCTATGAGCAGGAGCTTGAGCGGGTCCAGACGCAGCTCGATCACTTTCGCCTGATGCTCGAAGGCCGGGTGAATAAAACCATTGCCGAGGCTACGGAGAAGTCACGGATCTGGCGTACGCTTTCTGAGATCATGGTTGGGCTCACCGCGCTGATGTTCCTGTTTGTGCTGGGGTTTATTCTTAAGCGGCGGGTGCTCTATCCCGTCGTTCGCCTGAGCGACGTGGTGCAGCGGCTGGCATCGCAGGATTATGCGGTTGAGACGCCGCAGTTTACCCAGATTGATGAAATTGGCGATATGGCCCAGGCCATTCGTATCTTTCGCGAGAACGGGCTGGCGCGGCAGCGGCTGGAACAAGAGCGCGATGCGGACTGGGCGGTCCGCGAGCTGCTGGCGAGGATGACCCAGCGCTTGCAGGGCTGCGAATCGTTCGAGGATGTGATCAAGGTTGCCGAACTGTTCGCGCCAAATATCGCCCCGGAGATCCCGGGCCGGCTGTATATTCTCGATACCGATCCCTGGCAGATGCGCTGCGTGGCGCAGTGGCTTTCTCCGCCGCTTGAAGCCGACGTCTTCCATCCGGATAACTGCTGGGCCGTGCGGCGCGGGCTGAGCCATCCGCCGGTCAACGGTGAGCCGGATATCGCCTGTTATCACCTGTCGGAATCGCAGGCTCAACGGTCGCTATGCGTGCCGCTGATTGCGCAAGGAGAAGCGATTGGTCTGCTCTCCTTCAGCAACGTCACCTCCGCGACCGCCCCGTCCCGCGCCTATCTTGAACTGATGGCCGAAGCCCTGGGTCTGGCGCTGGCGAACCAGCGTTTACGCAACGCGCTGCTGGAAAAGGCGCTGTTTGATTCATTAACCGGCCTGCGTAACCGCCACCACCTGGATGACGCTCTGCATACTCAAATGAATCTGGCGGTACGCAACGGTACGCCGCTGAGCTGCCTGATGATCGATATCGATCACTTTAAGGCGATTAATGATAGTTATGGTCACGAAGCGGGCGATCTGGTCATTAAAAACGTCGCGGCGATTATTCAACGTGCGGTGCGCGATATTGGGATGGCCTTCCGCTATGGCGGCGAAGAGTTCCTGGTATTGCTGGGCGGAACCGATGAAGAGGCCGCAATGGCCTGCGCGACCGACATCTATCACAGCGTTCAACTGCTGACGCTACGCTATGGCCTGGCTGAAATTGGTCAGGTCGATGTGTCCATCGGCATCGCCAGCTACCCGCAGCATACGCAAAGCGATAGCCTGTTGCGCGCGGCTGACGCTGCGCTCTACCGGGCAAAAGAGCTGGGGCGGTCGAGAATTGTGAGCTTTGGGATGTTAAAAGCGGATTGAGTCGACAGTCACACCACCGCGTAAAAGGAGCGCTGCACTCCTTTTACGCGGTGGTGTGAGCAGGACAGAATGGCAACCGTTAAGCGCAATCCTTTTTCTATCCTATTGAAAATCAAGCCTCTTGATCCAGGGCAAAGTCGAAATGCCGCAATTCAGTAAAATTCATCGCCTGATTTGAACAAGACTATGTCGTTTTCATGTTTTTAAGATTTACGCTGTTCTACCTACTTATTATCCCCTTGCAGACTTTCGCGCTTAATTACTCTTCAACTTTTTTAAGACTCAATTGCCCGCAGAGAGGCCTCGTGGAAGTCATTTTGCATGTTTACGATCATACCCAGGAAAAATGGCAGAATAATTTTGAGACCGGCGCGGGGCACAAGCGTTCTGGCGATACGGAACTGATCCCCTTTGCCAACGGAGACATTCTCTTCCACTCCGCTTCAAAAGATGCTTTCAGCTATCTCTACAGCGGCGAGGAGACGCTTCACCACTGCATAAAACTGGACGAGAGACCGCTATACCCCTCCTTTTAGACCCGCGTAACGGACGCGATTCACCCCGGAGAATAAAAAAACGGGAACCCATCGGCTCTAATGCCGATCAGTTAAGGATCGGTTGATCGATCCAGTGGCTGTGTAAGAATCCGGAAATGCTCACCCTTTTCCGGATTTTTTTATGCACATTGGACAGGCTCTTGATCTGGTATCCCGTTACGATTCTCTGCGTAACCCTCTGGCTTCTCTGGGCGATTATCTTGACCCGGAACTGATTTCCCGCTGCCTTGAAGAGTCCGGCACTGTCACGTTACGCAAACGGCGCCTTCCTCTGGAAATGATGGTCTGGTGCATTGTCGGTATGGCACTTGAGCGCAAGGAGCCGCTTCATCAGATCGTTAACCGGCTGGATATCATGTTACCCGGCAATCGTCCGTTCGTTGCGCCCAGCGCCGTGATCCAGGCCCGCCAGCGGCTGGGAAGCGAGGCCGTACGCCGCGTGTTCACGCAAACAGCGCAGCTCTGGCATAACGCCACGCCGCATCCGCACTGGTGCGGTCTGACCCTGCTGGCCATTGATGGTGTTTTCTGGCGAACACCGGACACGCCAGAAAATGATAAAGCTTTCCCCCGCCAGACGCATGGCGGAAACCCGGCGCTTTATCCTCAGGTAAAAATGGTCTGTCAGATGGAGCTGACCAGCCATCTGCTGACGGCAGCGGCCTTCGGCACGATGAAAAACAGCGAAAATGAGCTCGCGGAGCAACTGACAGAGCAGACCGGCGATAACACCCTGACGTTAATGGATAAAGGTTATTACTCCCTGGGGCTGCTGAATGCATGGAGCCAGGCGGGAGAGCACCGTCACTGGATGATCCCGCTCAGAAAGGGTGCGCAGTACGAAGAGGTCAGAAAGCTGGGTAAGGGTGACCATCTGGTGAAGCTGAAAACCAGTCCACAGGCACGAAAAAAATGGCCGGGTCTGGGAGATGAGATGACAGCCCGGCTGTTGAGTGTGACGCGCAAAGGTAAAGTCTGCCATCTGCTGACGTCAATGACGGATGCCATGCGTTACCCCGGAGGGGAAATGGCAGACCTGTACAGCCATCGCTGGGAAATTGAACTGGGATACCGGGAGATAAAACAGACGATGCAACTGAGCAGGCTGACGCTAAGAAGTAAAAAGCCGGAACTTGTGGAGCAGGAACTGTGGGGCGTCTTACTGGCTTATAATCTGGTGAGATATCAGATGATTAAAATGGCCGGGCATCTGAAAGGATACTGGCCGAATCAACTGAGCTTCTCAGAATCATGTGGCATGGTCATGAGAATGTTGATGACTCTTCAGGGCGCTTCACCAGGGCGTATCCCGGAGCTGATGCGCGATCTTGAAAGCATGGGGCAACTGGTAAAATTACCGACAAGAAGGGAAAGGGCCTTCCCGAGAGTGGTAAAGGAAAGGCCCTGGAGATACCCCACAGCCCCGAAAAAAAGCCAGTCAGTTGCTTAACTGACTGGCATTAGAACCCATCGGCTCCCGTTTTTGCTTAACCCAGAGACTGGATTACATATTCGCGATAATCGCGTCGCCAAACTCTGAACATTTCAGCAGCTTAGCGCCTTCCATCAGACGTTCGAAGTCATAGGTCACGGTCTTGGCGGCGATAGCGCCTTCCATGCCTTTGACGATCAGGTCTGCGGCTTCGAACCACTGCATGTGGCGCAGCATCATCTCAGCGGACAGGATAATGGAACCTGGGTTCACTTTGTCCTGGCCGGCATATTTCGGTGCAGTACCGTGGGTGGCTTCAAACAGCGCGCACTCGTCACCGATGTTCGCACCAGGGGCAATACCGATACCGCCAACCTGCGCCGCCAGGGCATCAGAGATATAGTCACCGTTCAGGTTCATACAGGCGATAACATCGTATTCCGCCGGACGCAGCAGGATCTGCTGCAGGAAGGCGTCGGCGATAACGTCTTTAACGACGATCTCTTTCCCGGTGTTCGGGTTTTTAATCTTCAGCCACGGGCCGCCGTCAATCAGCTCACCGCCGAACTCTTCGCGTGCCAGCTGGTAACCCCAGTCTTTGAACGCGCCTTCGGTGAATTTCATGATGTTGCCTTTGTGCACCAGAGTCAGAGAATCGCGATCGTTGGTGATAGCGTATTCGATGGCGGCGCGAACCAGGCGTTTAGTGCCTTCTTCAGAGCACGGCTTGATGCCGATACCGCAATGTTCCGGGAAGCGAATTTTCTTCACGCCCATTTCATCGCGCAGGAATTTGATCACTTTATCTGCTTCAGCAGAATCGGCTTTCCACTCGATACCGGCGTAGATGTCTTCAGAGTTTTCGCGGAAGATAACCATATCGGTCAGTTCAGGATGCTTAACCGGGCTCGGGGTACCCTGATAATAACGAACCGGGCGCAGACAAACGTAGAGGTCCAGTTCCTGACGCAGAGCAACGTTCAGAGAACGGATGCCGCCACCGACTGGGGTGGTCAGAGGGCCTTTGATAGCAACACGATATTCACGAATCAGATCAAGAGTTTCGGCAGGCAGCCAGACATCCTGGCCATAAACCTGGGTCGATTTTTCACCGGTGTAAACTTCCATCCAGGAAATTTTACGCTCGCCCTTATAGGCTTTCTCAACGGCAGCATCAACCACTTTCAGCATCGCCGGAGTCACGTCAACGCCGATACCATCACCTTCGATGAACGGGATAATCGGGTTATTAGGGACGTTCAGCTTGCCGTTTTGCAGGGTGATTTTTTGACCTTCCGCCGGAACTACTACTTTGCTTTCCATTAACCTCTCCTTCGAGCGCTTCTGGTTCTGCTCTTCCCTCTTCACGCTAGCCGGGCGTTGGCTTTACTCGCCCACTCCCGTCATCGGAATATCCCGCTAACCGGAGATTTCGCGTCCGTGTCGCCTTCCTGTAATGCGAATCGGTTTGAGCAACCTTTTTGTTAATAAGTTGTAATGAGCATGTCAATACTACCTGAATGTTTGCATCCATGAAAGGCATTCGTAATTAGGCTATAATGCGGCAATTGATTGAGTCTGAAAATACCATGCAAAAAACTTCATTTAGAAAACATCGCGTTGAGCGATTCAGCACGCAACAAGTCACCAGACAACGCAAAGAACGCCAGCCAAAAACTGTGATCTTGTTCAATAAACCATACGATGTATTGCCGCAATTTACCGATGAAGCCGGGCGCAGCACGCTAAAAGATTTTATTCCGGTTGCCGGCGTCTACGCTGCCGGTCGGTTGGATCGCGATAGCGAAGGCCTGCTGGTACTGACCAACGACGGCACGCTGCAGGCGGCGCTCACTCAACCGGGTAAGCGCACCGGTAAAATTTATTATGTTCAGGTGGAAGGTGAACCCACGGCGGACGCGCTGGCCGCGCTCCGCGACGGCGTCACGCTTAATGACGGCCCTACTCTGCCCGCCGGCGTTGAGCGGGTTGCGGAACCAGAGTGGCTGTGGCCGCGGAATCCGCCCATCCGCGAGCGCAAATCTATCCCCACCAGCTGGCTGAAAATCACCCTCTATGAGGGACGCAACCGCCAGGTACGGCGGATGACCGCCCACGTCGGCTTTCCGACGCTGCGCCTGATTCGCTATGCGATGGGCGGCTATACGCTGGATGGCCTGGCCAACGGCGAATGGCGCAAAATTGATTAACCGTAGCCTAAGGAAAAACAATGTTTAAGCCTCACGTCACCGTCGCCTGCGTGGTTCACGCGAAAGGCAAATTCCTCGTTGTTGAAGAAACGATCAACGGAAAAGCGCTGTGGAACCAGCCTGCAGGTCACCTCGAAGCCGACGAAACCCTGGTTCAGGCCGCAGAGCGCGAGCTCTGGGAAGAGACCGGCATTCGCGCGACGCCGCAGCACTTTCTTCGCCTGCATCAGTGGATAGCCCCGGATCGCACCCCGTTTTTGCGCTTCCTCTTTACTATCGAGCTTAACGATACGTGTATCACCGAGCCCCATGATAGCGATATCGATCGCTGCCTGTGGCTCAGTGCTGAGGAAATTCTTAACGCAACAAACCTGCGTTCTCAACTGGTTGCCGAGAGCATTCGCAGCTATCAGCAGGATCCGCGCTACCCGCTGTCGCTCATCGGCGAATTTAACTGGCCGTTTACAGGGGGTGCCTCGACGGATGACGCGTGCTAGAATACGCCGCCTCGAAGTTCAATGTAGTGAGTATTCCAATGTCAGAAAGCCAGAAAAAAGTGATCGTCGGCATGTCCGGCGGGGTTGATTCCTCAGTTTCCGCTTACCTGCTGCTCCAGCAAGGGTATAAGGTGGAAGGCCTGTTCATGAAGAACTGGGAAGAAGACGACGGCGAGGAATACTGCACCGCAGCGGCGGATCTTGCCGACGCGCAGGCCGTTTGCGATAAGCTGGGAATTGAACTTCACACCGTCAACTTTGCCGCAGAATACTGGGACAACGTATTCGAATTGTTCCTTGAAGAATATAAAGCCGGCCGCACGCCGAACCCGGATATTCTGTGCAATAAAGAAATTAAATTTAAAGCCTTCCTCGAATTTGCCGCAGAAGACCTCGGCGCTGACTACATCGCCACCGGGCACTACGTGCGCCGCGCCGACGTTAACGGCAAGAGCCAGCTGCTGCGCGGCCTCGACGGTAACAAAGACCAGAGCTACTTCCTTTATACTCTCAGCCACGAACAGATCGCGCAAAGCCTGTTCCCGGTAGGAGAGCTGGAAAAGCCGCAGGTGCGTAAAATCGCCGAAGAGCTGGATCTCATCACCGCGAAGAAAAAAGACTCGACCGGTATCTGTTTTATCGGCGAACGTAAATTCCGTGAATTCCTTGGCCGCTACCTGCCCGCCCAGCCGGGTAAAATTATCAGCGTTGACGGCGACGAAGTTGGCGAGCACCAGGGCCTGATGTACCACACGCTGGGTCAGCGTAAAGGCCTGGGCATCGGCGGCATCAAAGACGGCGGCGAAGACCCGTGGTACGTGGTCGACAAAGACGTCGAAAACAATATTCTGATTGTCGCCCAGGGCCACGACCATCCGCGTCTGATGTCCGTGGGGTTGATTGCTCAACAGCTGCACTGGGTAGACCGCGAGCCGCTGACCGGCACGCTGCGCTGCACGGTGAAAACCCGCTACCGCCAGACCGATATCCCCTGCAGCGTAAAAGCGCTGGATGACGACCGCATTGAAGTGATCTTTGATGAGCCGGTTGCCGCCGTCACGCCTGGCCAGTCTGCGGTCTTTTACCGCGACGAAGTCTGCCTCGGCGGTGGGATTATCGAACAGCGCTTGCCGCTGCAGGCTTGACAGACATATTAGCCGCGGAATGCCTCAACCAGGTATTCGGCGGTTTACAAGGAGAATGTGTGGCGAAGAATTATTATGACATTACGCTGGCGCTGGCCGGCGTTTGCCAGGCCGCGCGTCTGGTTCAGGAACTGGCGCACCAGGGGCACTGCGATAGCGACGCCCTGCATGTGTCGCTGAACAGCATCATCGACCTCGACCCGGATTCAACGCTGGCGGTGTTCGGTGGTAGTGAAGCCAATCTTCGTCTCGGGCTGGAAACTCTCATTGGCGTGCTGAATACCAGCAGTCGCCAGGGACTGAACGCCGAACTCACCCGCTATACTCTAAGCCTGATGGTGCTCGAGCGTAAGCTTGCCGCCAGCAAAGGGGCCATGGATACCCTCGGCAACCGTATCGGTGGCCTGCGTCGTCAGCTTGAACATTTCGATCTGCAATCCGAGACCCTGCTCAGCGCAATGGCCGGCATCTATGTTGATGTCATTAGCCCGCTGGGCCCGCGGATTCAGGTGACCGGCTCTCCAGCCGTGCTGCAAAGCCCTCAGGTTCAGGCGAAGGTTCGTTCTGCCCTGCTGGCAGGTATTCGCTCCGCGGTGCTCTGGCACCAGGTCGGCGGCGGACGTCTGCAGCTGATGTTTTCCCGTAATCGTCTGGTTAACCAGGCAAAACAAATTCTTGCTCATTTAACCCCGGAGTTGTGATCTATGGAATTATCCTCACTGACCGCCGTTTCCCCAGTCGACGGCCGCTACGGCGACAAAGTCAGCGCGCTACGCGGTATCTTCAGCGAATTCGGTTTGCTGAAATTCCGCGTTCAGGTAGAAGTGCGTTGGTTGCAAAAACTGGCCGCGCACGCAGCGATCAAGGAAGTTCCTGCTTTTGCTGCCGACGCAAACGGTTACCTTGATAAAATCGTCGCCGATTTCAGCGTAGAAGATGCAGAGCGCATCAAAACGATCGAGCGTACCACCAACCACGACGTCAAAGCGGTTGAGTATTTCCTCAAGGAAAAAGTCGCCGACGTGGCAGAACTGCACGCGGTCTCCGAGTTTATCCACTTCGCCTGCACCTCCGAGGACATCAACAATCTGTCCCACGCGCTGATGCTGAAAACCGCCCGCGACGAAGTGATCCTGCCATACTGGCGCAAGCTGATCGACGCGGTTAAGGACCTGGCGGTACAGTATCGCGATATCCCGCTGCTTTCCCGCACCCACGGCCAGCCGGCCACGCCGTCCACCATGGGTAAAGAGATGGCGAACGTCGCTTACCGTATGGAGCGCCAGTATCGTCAGCTGAATCAGATTGAAATTCTGGGCAAAATCAACGGCGCGGTTGGGAACTATAACGCCCACATCGCCGCCTATCCGGAAGTCGACTGGCACCAGTTCAGCGAAGAGTTCGTCACCTCGCTGGGTATCCAGTGGAACCCGTACACCACCCAGATTGAACCGCACGACTATATCGCCGAGCTGTTTGACTGCGTCGCCCGCTTCAACACCATCCTGATTGATTTCGATCGTGACGTGTGGGGCTATATCGCGCTCAACCATTTCAAGCAGAAGACCATTGCCGGCGAAATCGGCTCTTCCACCATGCCGCATAAAGTGAACCCGATCGACTTCGAGAACTCCGAAGGCAACCTCGGTCTGGCCAATGCGGTGATGCAGCATCTGGCAAGCAAACTGCCGGTTTCCCGCTGGCAGCGCGACCTGACCGACTCCACCGTCCTGCGTAACCTCGGCGTGGGCATCGGCTACGCGCTGATCGCGTATCAATCCACCCTGAAAGGCGTGAGCAAGCTGGAGCTGAATCAGGACCGCCTGCTGGATGAACTGGACCACAACTGGGAAGTTCTGGCCGAGCCGATTCAGACCGTCATGCGTCGCTACGGCATCGAGAAGCCGTACGAGAAGCTGAAAGAGCTGACCCGCGGCAAGCGCGTTGATGCCGAAGGCATGCAGCAGTTCATCGACAGCCTGGCGCTGCCGGAAGCGGAAAAAGTTCGCCTGAAGGCCATGACCCCGGCTAACTATATCGGCCGTGCGACCACCATGGTTGACGAACTGAAGTAAACCTTTCCACCCTCTTTCCGCCGGGAAAGAGGGTTATTTTTCCTCCCCCTCATCTGCTCGTCGTCATCCCCCGGGTCATCAACCAGAACAGCAGCGCCAGCAGACTGACCGAAGCCCCCAGCAGGCAAACGCCCTGCCATCCCGCGCGCGCATATACCGCTGTCGTACTCACCGCGCCCAAACCGCTGCCAAGCGCATAAAACAGCATATACAAACCGACCAGCCTGCTGTGCGCTTCGGGACGGGTACGGAAAATCATGCTTTGATTGGTGACATGCAGCGCCTGACCGCCGAGATCCAGTAGTACAATGCCGACCAACAGCGCCGCGGGCGACCATGCCATCAGCGACAGCGGCCACCAGGCTATCAGCAACATCACCAGGGCCGCGGCGCTGGTGCGCTGCCCATATCCGCGATCGGCCCATTTACCGGCACGCCCCGCTGCCAGAGCGCCGATGACCCCGACCAGGCCCAGGGCACCAATCTCAGTATGGGAAAAGCGAAAGGGCGGAGCGCTTAATGGCAAAACCAGCGCACTCCAGAAGATATTGAAAGCGGCAAACATCAGTAATGCCAGCACGCCGCGCACCTGAAGCACTTTTTCCTGGCGCAGCAGAGCCAGCATGGATATCAACAGCCGCGGATAGCTCAGGGGGTTCGGCGCAGCCGCCAATACCGGCAGCCGACGCCACAGCGGAAGCGCAATACCCAGCATCAGTAAAGCGGCCAAGATGTACACCCCGCGCCAGCCGAAGAGATCGCTAATCGACCCGGAGAAGACCCGCGCCAGCAGCAGCCCGATAAATACTCCGCTTTGCGCAGCGCCCACCACGCGCCCCTGTTCATGGGGCGCGGCGGCGCTGGCGGCATACGCGATTAGCCCCTGGGTCATCGCGGTACCCAGCAGGCCAACGGCAAGCATACAGCCCAATAGCATCACGGCGGTGGAAGCCATACTCACCGCCGCCAGGGCAGCGATCAGTAAAATCACCTGCGTCGCCATCAGGCGGCGGCGATTCACCCTGTCGCCCAGCGGCACCAGCAGTAGCAACGCCATTGCGCAGCCAATCTGGGTCGCCGCAATCACCCCGCCAATCGCGGCGTCGCCGATCGCAAAATCTCGCGCTAGCGCGTCGAGCAGCGGTTGCGCGTAATACACGTTTGCCACGCTCAGGCCGCTGGCGATAGCAAACAGCCAGACCAGGCTGCGAGGCATAACCGTTTGCGGATCGCTTAGCGTTGGAGATATCAGTGTCGCTTTCATGATGCCCACCTTGGTTATCTGGTTTCAAAATAAAACCAGTTGAAGGCTAGAACATCAAGTTTTAAAATGCAACTACTTAACAGACCGTTCGGAGAGCCCATGCCAGCGCGTGAAAAAATGAAAAACGAAACCTGCCCCGTCGCCCGAAGCGTGGATATTATCGGCGATCGCTGGTCCTTGTTGATTGTACGCGACGCCTTTGATGGCATACGCCGCTTCAGCGATTTTCAGCGAAGCCTCGGTATGGCACGTAATATTCTCTCTGACCGTCTGCACAAATTGGTAAACTCAGGTATTCTCACTATGCAATCCGCCTCGGATGGCACGGCTTATCAGGAATACGTACTGACGGCAAAAGGAGAGCGTTTGTTCCCCGTTGTCGTTGCGCTACGCCAGTGGGGAGAGCTGCATCTGTTTGCCCATGGGGAACCCCATTCCGCACTGATCGATAAACGTACGCTGCGCCCGATACCGATGATGTCGCCCGCGGCCGAAGATGGACTCGTCCTCACCGCCCAAGAGACCGAGGTACAAAAAATCGAATAAAATTCTTTATTTAACAGCTGTTTATATTAAAGGTGTATAATAAACGCTAAACTGTTCAATATCATAAATAAAATGGAGAACTGGCATGCGCGTACTCGTGGTTGAGGATAACGCTCTGCTGCGCCACCACCTGAAAGTTCAGCTGCAGGAGCTGGGACATCAGGTCGATGCGGCGGAAGACGCAAAGGAAGCGGATTACTATCTGGGTGAGCACGTTCCGGACATCGCCATCGTCGATCTTGGCCTGCCGGATGAAGACGGCCTTTCGCTGATTCGTCGCTGGCGCAGCCACGACGTGTCGGTACCGGTGCTGGTGCTGACCGCCCGCGAAGGCTGGCAGGATAAGGTTGAGGTCCTGAGCGCCGGAGCGGATGATTACGTCACTAAGCCGTTCCATATCGAAGAGGTTGCCGCCCGCATGCAGGCGCTTCTGCGGCGTAATAGCGGCCTGGCATCACAGGTTATCTCCATTCCGCCTTTCCAGGTGGATCTGTCGCGTCGCGAGCTGTCGGTCAACGACCAGCCCATCAAGCTGACGGCATTTGAATACACCATTATGGAAACCCTGATCCGCAATCGGGGCAAAGTGGTCAGCAAAGATTCGCTGATGCTGCAGCTCTATCCCGACGCCGAGCTGCGCGAAAGCCATACCATCGATGTGCTGATGGGACGATTGCGCAAAAAAATACAGGCTGAGTATCCGCAGGATGTGATTACCACCGTGCGCGGTCAGGGCTATCTGTTCGAACTGCGCGGATGAAAGGGGTGCTGCGGCATATTCTGCCGCTGTCGTTACGCGTTCGCTTTCTGCTGGCGACGGCCGCCGTGGTGCTGGTGTTGTCACTCTCCTATGGCATGGTCGCGCTGGTGGGGTATAGCGTCAGTTTCGATAAAACCACCTTCCGCCTGCTGCGCGGCGAGAGCAATCTGTTCTATATGCTGGCGAAATGGGAAAACAACACCATCGATGTTGATATCCCCGAAAACCTGAATATGCAAAGCCCCACGGTGACGCTCATTTACGACGCCCGCGGCCAGCTGCTGTGGGCACAGCGCGACGTACCCTGGCTGGTAAAACGTATTCAACCGGACTGGCTCAAAAACAACGGCTTTCACGAAATTGAGGCCGACGTTGACAGCAGCAGTATGCTGCAGCACAACAACCATGAGATTCAACAACAGCTGGACGCCATTCGGCAAGAGGACGATGGCTCCGAAATGACCCACTCGGTGGCGATCAATATCTATCCGGCCACCAGCACCATGCCGCAGCTCAGTATCGTGGTTGTCGACACCATTCCGGTAGAGCTTAAGCGCTCCTACATGGTGTGGAGCTGGTTTATCTATGTCCTCGCGGCTAACCTGCTGCTTGTGATCCCGCTACTGTGGGTCGCGGCATGGTGGAGCTTGCGCCCTATCGAATCGCTGGCCAAAGAGGTGCGCGAACTGGAGGAGCATCACCGTGAGATGCTCAATCCGAATACCACCCGCGAGCTGACGCGGCTGGTCAGCAACCTCAACCGCCTGCTGAAAAGCGAACGCGAACGCTATGATAAATACCGCACGACGCTGACCGACCTCACCCACAGTCTGAAAACCCCGCTTGCGGTGATGCAGAGTACGCTGCGTTCCATGCGCGGTGAGAAAATGAGCGTCAATGAAGCAGAGCCGGTGATGCTGGAGCAGATTAGCCGCATCTCGCAGCAGATTGGCTACTATCTGCACCGCGCCAGCATGCGCAGCGGCGGTTCGCTGCTCAGTCGCGAGCTGCATCCCATCGCTCCGCTCCTCGACAGCCTGACCTCGGCGCTGAATAAGGTCTATCAACGTAAAGGCGTGAACATTACCCTGGATATCTCGCCGGAAATCAGTTTTGTCGGTGAAAAGAATGATTTTATGGAGGTTATGGGCAATGTGCTCGATAACGCCTGTAAATACTGCCTTGAGTTTGTGGAAGTCTCCGTCCGGCAGACCAACGACAACCATCTGCATATTCTGGTTGAAGATGATGGCCCGGGGATCCCTGCCGCGATGCGCAGCGCGGTGTTCGACCGCGGCCAGCGCGCAGATACGCTGCGCCCCGGACAGGGCGTCGGTCTCTCGGTTGCCCGCGATATCGTAGCCCAGTACGATGGCCGCATCCTCGCCGAAGAGAGCCTGCTCGGCGGCGCCTGCATGGAAGTTATTTTTGGTCGCCAGGCACTGGAAGATAAAGAGAGCTAAAACAGTCGGTTTTTTAACGGCGCCTGCATCATGCTGGTGCCGCATCCGTTATAATCCCTAACAGACACCTGCTGTGGAATATAAATATGGATTATCAATTAACGCTTAACTGGCCCGACTTTATCGAACGCTACTGGCAAAAACGCCCGGTGGTGCTGAAACGGGGCTTTGCTAATTTCGTCGATCCGTTAAGCCCGGACGAACTGGCCGGACTGGCAATGGAGAGCGAAGTCGACAGCCGCCTGGTCAGTCATCAGGACGGTAAATGGCAGGTCAGCCACGGCCCCTTTGAGAGCTACGATCACCTGAGCGAGAATAACTGGTCGCTGCTGGTACAGGCAGTCAATAACTGGCATCAGCCAACGGCGGCGCTCATGCATCCGTTCCGCGCCCTGCCCGACTGGCGCATCGACGATCTGATGATCTCGTTTTCCGTCCCCGGCGGCGGCGTCGGTCCGCATCTCGACCAGTACGATGTGTTTATCATTCAGGGTACCGGCCGCCGCCGCTGGCGCGTGGGTGAAAAAGTGCCGATGAAACAGCACTGCCCGCACCCGGACCTGCTGCAGGTCGACCCGTTTGAAGCCATCATTGATGAAGAGATGGAGCCGGGCGATATTCTGTATATTCCGCCGGGGTTCCCGCACGAAGGCTACTCGCTGGAAAACTCGCTCAACTATTCAGTTGGCTATCGCGCGCCTAACGCGCGTGAGCTGTTCAGCGGCTTTGCTGATTATATTTTGCAGCGTGAACTGGGCAGCCAGCGTTACGCCGACCCGGACGTACCGTCTCGCGAGCACCCTGCGGATATTCTGCCCGCGGAGCTGGATCGCCTGCGCGATATGATGCTGGGGCTGATTAATCAGCCGGAGCACTTTAAGCAGTGGTTCGGCGAATTTATCACCCAGTCCCGGCACGAGCTGGACGTGGCGCCGCCGGAGCCACCGTACCAGCCGGATGAAATTTACGATGCCCTGCAGCAGGGGGATAAGCTGACGCGTCTTGGGGGCCTGCGCGTGCTGCGGATTGATGGCGAGGTATTCGTCAACGGCGAGAAGATCAACTCTCCGCACCGTCCGGCGCTGGATGCTCTGGCAACCCACCTGACGCTAAACGCTGAGCATCTCGGCGATGCGCTGGAAGATCCCTCCTTCCTCGCCCTGCTGGCCGCGCTGGTCAACAGCGGCTACTGGTTCTTTGAGGACTGAGTCTTCGACTGCCCGGTGACGGCTGACGCCTCACCGGGCCCGTAGCTTATAGCCTTCATGCGCCTCGTTTCGCCGTCAGCTCCGCAATACGTACAATCACCTGCACCGCCTTCTCCATGCCTTCAAGCGTCACAAACTCATGCTTGCCGTGGTAGTTATAGCCGCCGGTAAACAGATTCGGACACGGCAGACCCATAAAGGAGAGCTGCGCGCCGTCGGTACCGCCGCGAATCGGCTTCATCTGCGGATCGATCTGGCAATCCACCATCGCCTGACGGGCAATCTCCACCACGTGCGGGTGCGCCATCACTTTTTCATGCATATTGTAATAGCTGTCTTCGATGACCAGCTCAATATAGCAATCCGGATGCAGCCCCTTGCCGACCTTTTTGGCGATCTCCATCATTTTGCGCTTGCGGGCCTCAAACTGCTTGCGGTCAAAATCGCGGATGATGTAGTGCATATCGGCCCGGTCGACCGTGCCTTTGATGCTGGCCAGATGGTAGAAGCCCTCATAGCCTTCGGTGGTTTCCGGCGCTTCGTCCGCTGGGACTTCGGCATGAATGCGCGCCGCCAGCGACAGCGCGTTGACCATCACCCCTTTCGCCGTACCGGGATGAACATTGTTGCCAACGATCTTAATCGTCACCGACGCGGCGTTAAAGTTCTCGAACTCCAGCTCACCTACGCCGCCACCGTCGACGGTATAGGCCCAGCAGGCGTCAAACGCGGCAACATCGAAATGCTTCGCCCCTTTGCCCACCTCTTCATCCGGGGTAAAGGCCACGCGAATATCGCCGTGAGGAATATTCTTCGCCTTTAGCGTCGCCAGCGCGGTCATGATCTCTGCGATACCGGCTTTATCATCGGCGCCGAGGAGCGTTTTACCATCGGTGGTGATCAGCGTCTGCCCGAGCAGCTGGTGCAGTATCGGGAACATCACCGGCGAGAGGACCTCATCGCCAATACCAAGCGCGATATCGCCGCCGCGATAGTTTTCTACGATCTGCGGATTCACGTTCTTGCCGCTGAAGTCAGGCGACGTATCGACATGAGAAATAAAGCCAATGGCCGGAATATCACCCTCAACGTTAGCTGGCAGGGTGCCCATGACCGTCCCTTTCTCACTCAGCGTCACATTCACCAGTCCCATTTCTTGCAGCTGCGCCTGAAGCAGACGTAGCAGCTTCCACTGACCTTCCGTGCTCGGTACCTGACGCACGCCCGGTTTCGACTGCGTGTCTAAAGAAACGTACTGCAAAAAACGCTCAAGCAATTTATCCATGTAGCCACCCTCTTCTTTTGTGACAACATTATTGATAAGCCGGAAAAACCAAATATTGCGTCAGGTCATTTTTAGCCCGGCAAATGAGAATTTAATACATTTCACACGATAATGTTGTAAAGGTAGTTCATCATGGCGCATCAATCATTGGCGATTACAATCGTTTGCCGTAGAATGCTCGGCCTTATTATTTTATGTGCAAAACCAAAGGTGGTTAACCACAAACCCCGCATCGGTAAGCTTTCCGCTGCGTCTACATGGGACAGAGTCGAAAATTGAATACACAACCGCGTTCGCGTTCTCCGCTGGTTCAGCTGGCGGGAATTCGCAAAAGCTTTGATGGTAAAACGGTTATCTCCGACCTCAATCTGACCATCAACAACGGTGAGTTTCTCACCCTGCTTGGCCCCTCTGGCTGCGGTAAAACAACCGTTCTTCGTCTTATCGCCGGACTGGAAAGCGTCGATAGCGGCCAAATCCATCTCGAAGATCACGATATCACCCATATCCCGGCGGAAAACCGCCATGTGAACACCGTCTTTCAAAGCTATGCGCTGTTTCCGCACATGACGGTGTTTGAAAACGTCGCCTTCGGCCTGCGTATGCAGAAAACCCCGACGGTGGACATCGCGCCCCGCGTCCACGATGCCCTGCGCATGGTGCAGCTTGAAGCGTTTGCTCAACGTAAACCGCATCAGCTGTCCGGCGGCCAGCAGCAGCGCGTGGCGATTGCCCGCGCGGTGGTGAACAAACCGCGCCTGCTGCTGCTTGATGAATCCCTCTCCGCCCTTGATTATAAACTGCGCAAGCAGATGCAGAACGAACTGAAGGCGCTACAGCGTAAGCTCGGCATCACCTTCGTCTTCGTGACCCACGATCAGGAAGAAGCGCTGACCATGTCCGACCGTATCGTGGTGATGCGCGAGGGTAAAATCGAGCAGGACGGTACGCCGCGCGAAATCTACGAAGAACCGAAAAACCTGTTCGTCGCCAGCTTTATCGGCGAAATCAACATTTTCAGCGCTACGGTCATTGAACGGATTGACGATCGGCGGGTGCGCGCCAGCGTCGAAGGCCGCGAGTGCAATATCTACGTCAACTTCGCCGTTGAAAAAGGCCAGCGGCTTAACGTTCTGCTGCGCCCGGAAGACCTGCGCGTGGACGAGATCCACGACAGTAATGACGCCGATGGCCTGATAGGCTATATCCGCGAACGCAACTATAAAGGCATGACGCTGGAATCGGTGGTTGAACTGGAAAACGGTAAAATGGTGATGGTCAGCGAATTCTTTAATGAAGACGATCCTGATTTTGACCACTCTCTCGACCAGAAAATGGCCATTAACTGGGTAGAAAGCTGGGAGGTTGTGCTGGCCGATGAAGAACACCAGTAAATTCCAGAATGTGGCGATCGCCACCATCGTGGGCTGGCTTGTGCTGTTTGTCTTTCTGCCCAACCTGATGATCATCGCCACCAGCTTTCTGACCCGCGACGATACCAACTTCGTCAAGCTGGTCTTTACGCTGGACAACTACGCGCGCCTGCTCGACCCGCTCTACTACGACGTGCTGCTGCATTCGTTAAATATGGCGCTGCTGGCGACGCTGGCCTGCCTGGCGCTCGGCTACCCTTTCGCCTGGTTCCTGGCCAGGCTACCGGAGAAGGTGCGCCCGCTGATGCTGTTTCTGCTGATCGTGCCGTTCTGGACCAATTCGCTGATTCGTATCTACGGCCTGAAGATTTTCCTCAGCACCAAGGGCTACCTTAATGAATTTTTGCTGTGGCTGGGTATCATCGATACGCCGCTGCGCATCATGTACACCCCTTCGGCGGTGATTATCGGCCTGGTCTATATTCTGCTGCCGTTTATGGTGATGCCGCTCTACTCGAGCATCGAGAAGCTCGACCGCCCGCTGCTGGAAGCGGCAAAAGACCTTGGCGCCGGTAAGCTACAAACCTTTATCCGTATCATCATTCCGCTGACCATGCCGGGGATTATCGCCGGCTGCCTGCTAGTGATGCTTCCGGCCATGGGGCTGTTCTACGTTTCCGACCTGATGGGCGGCGCGAAGAACCTGCTGATTGGTAACGTGATTAAGAGCCAGTTCCTCAACATCCGCGACTGGCCGTTTGGCGCGGCGACCAGCATCACGCTTACGCTGGTGATGGGTCTGATGCTGCTGATTTACTGGCGCGCGGCGCGTTTACTGAATAAAAAGGTGGAGCTGGAATGATCGGTCGACTGCTGCGCGGCGGCTTTATGACCGCTATTTACGCGTATCTCTATATTCCCATTATTATTCTGATCGTTAACTCGTTTAACAGTTCACGCTTTGGCATTAACTGGCAGGGTTTTACCACCAACTGGTATAGCCTGCTGATGAACAACGACAGCCTGCTGCAGGCGGCGCAGCACTCGCTGACCATGGCGGTGCTCTCGGCGACCTTCGCTACGCTTATCGGCTCGCTGACCGCCGTGGCGCTGTACCGCTATCGCTTTCGCGGCAAGCCGTTCGTCAGCGGGATGCTGTTTGTGGTGATGATGTCGCCGGATATCGTGATGGCGATTTCGCTGCTGGTGCTGTTTATGCTGATCGGTATTCAGCTGGGATTCTGGTCGCTGCTGTTTTCCCACATCACCTTTTGCCTGCCCTTCGTGGTGGTCACGGTATTTTCGCGCCTGAAAGGTTTTGACGTGCGGATGCTGGAAGCAGCGAAAGATCTCGGCGCCAGCGAACTGACCATTCTGCGAAAGATCATTTTGCCGCTGGCGCTGCCCGCGGTGGCCGCAGGGTGGCTGCTGAGCTTTACCCTGTCGATGGATGATGTGGTGGTCTCTTCATTCGTCACCGGGCCGGGTTATGAGATCCTACCGCTGAAGATCTATTCGATGGTTAAAGTTGGGGTATCGCCGGAGGTTAATGCGCTGGCGACCATTCTGTTGGTTCTGTCGCTGGTGATGGTTATTGCCAGCCAGATAATTGCACGTGATAAAACTCAGGGGACGTTAAAATGAAAAAATGGTCACGCCACCTGCTCGCTGCGGGCGCTCTGGCAGTTGGTATGAGCGCCGCGCACGCGGACGATAGCAAAACGCTCTATTTCTACAACTGGACCGAGTATGTCCCGCCGGGGCTGCTGGAACAGTTCACCAAAGAGACCGGCATCAAGGTGATCTATTCGACCTACGAGTCGAACGAAACCATGTACGCCAAGCTCAAAACCTATAAAGACGGCGCCTACGATCTGGTCGTGCCTTCCACCTACTTCGTCGACAAAATGCGTAAAGAGGGCATGCTGCAGAAGATCGACAAGAGCAAACTGAGCAACTTCAGCAATCTTGACCCTGAAATGCTCAACAAACCGTTCGACCCCAACAACGACTACTCCATTCCGTACATCTGGGGCGCGACGGCCATTGGGGTGAATAGCGAAGAGATCGATCCGAAGACCGTCACCAGCTGGGCGGATCTGTGGAAACCCGAGTATAAGAGCAGCCTGCTGCTGACCGACGACGCGCGCGAAGTGTTCCAGGTCGCACTGCGTAAACTGGGCTACTCCGGTAATACCACCGATCCGAAAGAGATTGAAGCGGCCTATAACGAGCTGAAAAAACTGATGCCGAACGTCGCGGCGTTCAACTCCGATAACCCGGCGAACCCGTATATGGAAGGCGAGGTCAACCTCGGCATGGTGTGGAATGGCTCCGCGTGGGTTGCGCGTCAGGCCGGTACGCCGCTGGAAATCGTATGGCCGAAAGAAGGCGGCATCTTCTGGATGGATAGCCTGTCGATTCCGGCAAACGCCAAAAACGTCGATGGCGCGCTGAAGCTGATCAACTTCCTGCTGCGCCCGGAAGTGGCTAAACAGGTCGCGGAAACCATCGGCTACCCGACGCCAAACCTTGCCGCGCGGAAGATGCTAAGCCCGGAAGTCGCCAACGATAAATCGCTCTACCCGGACGCCGCAACGATTCAGAAAGGCGAATGGCAGAACGATGTCGGCAGCGCCAGTACGCTTTATGAAGAGTATTATCAGAAGCTGAAGGCGGGTCGTTAATCACCTCACAGGTCGGGTAGCATGGTGCTTACCCGACCGCTTCGGGAAGTGCGTTTCTAGCTTCTCAACGGATGAATTCTTGATTTAACCAGCGCGTCTTCAACGTCAAAATCGGCCAGGGGATAGTTGGTCGCCACCAGATAAAATCGCCCATCCTGCGCCGGATATTCATGGACGTTGTAGTTCACCATTTTTGGCTGCTCGGCAGAGGCGTCTCCCCGGACGGAACAGGCGGCGTATTTCGAACGGACCCGGAGAGAGTGGCTTTTAATATCCCTGTGGATTTCGCCGTGATGCTCGTCGCCGAGGATCAGGTAGTCAACATATTCAGTGGCCATGGAGTTATTCCTTCTCTGTTGTCCGAGTGAAGAAACATGCCACAAATGTCTGTCTGATACTGTTTTGTTAATCACAGCGTTACATATATGTGAAATATATTAACGGCCAAATTAATACCAGCGCTGCCGCTTTGGCAACGGTGTCATGCACGGTGAAGCCAAACTCTTCAAACAGCGGATCCGCCGGCGCAGACTCACCGAAGCTGGTCATGCCAACGATCGCGGTCGCTCCAGGACAGGTTCTGCGGATTACGATTCAGGAAAGCACGCCACAGGACTTCGGCAATGTCAGCCACACCCATCGGGGCACCCGGGTGAACGGTTTTGGCTTGCTGTACTGCGTTCATGCTCAGCGTACGAATAGCGTTAGCAAGTTCACATCTTGCGAACATCATACTGCTCCTGGCAGACAGAAAGGTTACAGCGTCCCCAACGCAACTGCGGCAATGCGGGCAAACAGAAAGCCGGACCGGTTAAATAGACCTCTGCTTAAACCCGTATTGACGTGCCGATTGAGGACGCTGTAAATTTTATGCGTTAACCTCACCCTCGAAGAGAGTCATCCTGTTATCCCAGGCGTAGCCGGGCTCAGTACCACGCCGCAGCGGAATAATCTCTTCCGGGTGGTTAACCATCAGATGCACATCAACGAGGGTGAAAACTGAGCAGCCGTATCCCTCCGCCAAAAAAATCAATTAATTAAACCAGGCCACAACGTGTCCGAGCACGATGCCAACCACGCCAAAGTCCGCATCACCGAAAGTGGTGGATGCAAAGCCCAGGTCGCCCATCAGCGGCAGCAGAATGGCGGGTAAGAAAGAAATCAGTAAGCCTTGTGCAAACGCGCCAACAATGGCGCCACGGCGGCCGCCGCAGATATTGCCGTATACGCCCGCGGTTGCGCCGCAGAAGAAGTGCGGAACCAGGCCGGGAACAATCACGCTGAGGCCAAACAGTGGACACAGGAACATGCTTACCAGACCAGCGGCAAAACTCGACAAGAAGCCGACGATGACCGCATTCGGCGCGAACGGGAATACCGTTGGGCAATCAAGCGCCGGTTTAGCGTCTTTGACCAGCTTATCGGCAATACCTTTAAAGGCCGGGACGATTTCGGCAATCACCATGCGTACGCCGGCAAGAATGATCCATACCCCGGCGGCAAAGGTTAGCGACTGAATAATGGCGAAGATAATGAAGTTCTGACCGCCGCTAATGCTGGTTTCAACAAAGGTTTTCCCCGCCACCAGTACCAGAATCAGGAACAGAATCATCATAGTCAGCGAGATGGCCACCGATGAATCACGCAGAAAGTTCAGCGATTTCGGTACCTTCAATTCTTCAATCGACGGGCTGCCTTTACCTATCGCTTTACCGACCAGCGCCGACAGCAGATAGCCGGTGGAACCAAAGTGTCCCAGAGCCAGATCGTCAGTGCCGGTAATTTTACGGGTAAAGGGCTGCAGGATTGCCGGGGAAACCACCATCATCGCGCCGAGGATCGCCGCGCCGAGAGCAACAACCCAGAAAGGCGTCAGGCCGCCAACGGACAGGATCACTGCCAGCATTGCCGACATATACAGCGTATGGTGACCGGTCAAAAAGATATATTTCAGCGGAGTAATGCGCGCCAGAACGATGTTAAACAGCATCCCCAGCACCATGATCATCGCGGTCGCCGTACCGTAGTTTTTTTGCGCCAGCGCGGCCATCGCATCGGTGTTGGGCACCACGCCCTGAATATGGAATGAATGTTCAAACAGCTGGCTAAATGTTGTTAACGTCGTGGCAATAATCGCCGCCCCTGATGTTAATATGACGAAACCCATAATCGTTTTCAGGGTCCCGGAAATAACATCAGAGATAGCCTTTTTCTGTAATAGCAAACCAATTAAAGAAAAAAGACCGACCAGTATTGCTGGTGTGCCAAGCACATCATGAATAATAAACTGCAGCATAGAATGACTCCGTAGGGCCACAAGGAATTAATTAAAGGTTAGCCACAAGAATTTCTTTAATTTTATTATTATCCAGCAGGTTATTTAAACCAAAAACCTGAGCGCTGTGCCCGGTCAGGTGCTCAGCGATATCTTTAGCGCTTAAAATAATATCTGCAGATTCGCTTTTTGCCGAAGTGAGATCGGTATGCGAGACTTCAGCCTCTTTACCTAACTCAGTAATGATTTTTTTGACGTTCATTTCAACAATGAAGCTGCTGCCTAAGCCATTACCGCATACAATCAAAATTTTCTTCATCACAAACCTCATTAGCCATTGATAATATTGTTTATTTTTTCTTTCGTCGATGCCTTAAGCAGGCCATCAAGACGCGCTTCGTCGCAGAAAATTTCCGCCAGCGCGGTAATCATTCGGATATGTTCATCGCCAGAAACCGCGCATAGCATAATCACGACAAAAATGGGATCATTTTCATCAGCATCAAAAGAAACGCCTTCCTTTATGTGCAGTAAGGATAACCCATTTTTTTTAGCCCCCTGCTCCGGGCGTGCGTGAGGCATTGCCAGACCGGGGGCTAAAACATAATACGGACCTAATTCTTCATGGCTAAGAAAAATAGCTTCAACATAGTTTTCATTAATTGATTCATCGGCTAGCAAAGGCTGCGCAGAAATAGTAATCGCCTGTTTCCAGTCGCTGACGCTATCAACTATTTGAATCTTCCTTTCTGTTAACCAGGTGGAAATCATAAATCCCCCGCTCTATTTCAATGTGGGCCTACTATAGTGGAATACTTTCCGGACTTACCGTGATCTGTATCGCAAAGTTAGCGCTAACACGATAAAATGTTAAAATACTTGTTACCGCTAACTTTATTAACCATACTCCTGGTGAGCTTTACGCATGAGCATTAGTAGTGCCCTGGTCGCTCGCCATCATTTACAATAGACCGGTGCGATTGGGTAAACAGGAGGAAATCAGTGCAGACGTTACAAACGGATGACGGCGCAAAAGAAAAACGCAGAAAGAACACCGGCAAAATCACGCTGGCAGAAGTCGCAAAGCTGGTGGGCGTCAGTACTATGACCGTATCCCGCGCGTTACGTATGCCTGAAAAGGTCAACCCAGAACTACGCACGCGCATCGAAGCCGCGGTCAGCGAACTCGGCTATGTGCCCAATTTGCAGGCCCGAAGCCTGGCTTCAGCGGACTCAACGCTGGTTATGGGCGTTGTCCCCTCTTTTTCATCGCCCGGTTTTATCGCCGCCTCGGAAACGCTACAAACCGTCCTCGCGCCGCAGGGCTATACCATGATGTTTATCGAATCTGGTCAGGGCGGGCAAAGTGAAGAGAAGGCTTTTCGGCAGATGCTGGCCTATAATCCGGCGGCAATCGTTCAGTTCAATATCGATAACGTTGACAGCTGTTCGCAGATGCTGATGAATGCCGGTATACCGATGGTAGAAATCGGCGCGATTAACCACGAAACGGCCGGTATTAGCATTGGGGTAGACTACTCCGCCGCGCTAAAAAAACTGGTCTCATCGCTGGCACAGGCGGGCTATAAAAACCTTGGTTTACTCTGCACGGCGTCAAACAACATCATGTTCAGGCAGGTATTAAGCGGCTGGAATAGTGCAATGCTCTCAATCAACCACTCTCCGCACCGGGTAGTGACGCCGCATTTACCTTCAGGGATCACCACCGGTTTCAATCTGCTGAATGATATTCGCATCACCTGGCCAGAGCTGGATGCGCTGATCTGTACCTCGGACGAGCTGGCCTGCGGCTGTATTATGGCCTGTCATAACGCGGGAATTAAGGTTCCGGATACCCTGGCGTTGGCCAGCCTTAGCGGCGGTACGCTTGCCGCGGTCTGCTCGCCGGCGTTAACTGCGGTAGAGTTTCCATGGAGCGAGGCGGGAACCGTTGCTGGTAAAACGCTGCTGGATTTACTGGCTGGAAATACGCTGGAGAGCGCCATTGAGCTCCCCTCCAGCCTGAAGGTCCGCGCCAGCAGCAGAAAGCCGCTGCGCTAAAACGTTAAAACGCTTTCAGTAGCTTGCCTATAAACTCCGGCACCACTTCGCTTGCCAGTCCATAGTGTTTTTCGGCAAATTCGCTGCCCACCTGGCTTGGCTCGAGGTTGAGCTCTACCGTATGGGCGCCCTGCAGCCGCGCTTCGTGAACAAAGCCTGCCGCCGGATAAACGTGCCCGGAAGTGCCGATGGCGATAAAGATATCGCACTCGGCCAGCGCAAGGTAGATCTCATCCATATCCAGCGGCATCTCGCCGAACCACACCACGTGCGGGCGCAGCGGCGCGGGAAACTGGCAACAGTGACACTTATCTTCCGTCGTCACATCACCGGTCCACGCCAGCACCTGGCCGCTCCACGAACAGCGCACCTTCAGCAGCTCGCCGTGCATATGGATCACCCGACGGTTGCCCGCGCGCTCGTGCAGATTATCGATATTCTGGGTCACCAGCAGAAAACGATCGCCCAGCGCCTCTTCCAGCCGCGCCAGCGCCTGATGCGCCGCGTTGGGCACGATGTCCGGTCCTTGCAGCTGGCGGCGGCGGTCATTGTAAAACGCCTGCACCAGCGCCGGATCGCGGGCGAAGCCTTCCGGCGTCGCCACGTCTTCCACCCTATGCTCTTCCCACAGGCCATCGGCGGCGCGGAAGGTTTTAATTCCCGACTCTGCCGAAATACCCGCGCCGGTGAGCACCACGACTCTTGGTTTTTCCATCGTTTCAGGGGTCTCCTTATCTTCGCCGAAGAAAATCCGCTGACGCAGACGGTCTCGTAACCGACGCTTATTGCGGCGAAATCGGCTTAATCGATGTAAGCGGCGCGACTGCATAGCTACCTCTGTCGTTATTGAGTCAGATGAAGGAAGGCCGCACCGCGCATGCCTCCGGCATCGCCATGGCGCGCACGCTCAATGCGCGGCACGCTGGCAACGGGAAGCAGATGTCGCGGCAGGCGCTGCGCCAGCCCTTCGGTTATTGCTGTAAAGTTAGACAATCCACCGCCAAGCACCAGCAGATCCGGGTCGACAATCGTTAAAATATTGCCCAGGCATACCGCCAGTAAATCGAGATAGCGCTCGACGTGCTCGCGCGCCTTCGCGTCGCCCTGCTGCCATAGCGCGACGATCTCGGGCGAGGTTAAAGCATGTTGGTAAAAATGTTCATACAGCCAGGCGAAGCCGCGTCCGGAAAGGTAGTTTTCAATGCAGCCCAGCTGGCCGCAGCCGCAGCGCGTAAGCGGAAAATCGCGCCCCACCACCTCCAGCGCATCCACCGGCAGGCGGATATGGCCGAATTCGCCGGTAATATAGCGATGCCCGGTAATCGATTTTCCGTTGAGCACCAGCCCCCCGCCAACCCCGGTGCCGAGGATCATCCCCATCACCAGTGGATATTGGGTGAACTCGTCATCCCACGCTTCGGAGAGGGCAAAACAGTTGGCGTCGTTATCAAGCCGCACATCGCGGCCCAGACGTTCGCTCAGATCGGCCCGCAGCCGCCTGCCGCTGGCGGCGGGCACGTTGGCGGCGTAGAGCGTGCCGTCTTCCGTCTCCGGCATGCCCGGAATACCGATGCCCACCGAGCCCTGGCAGCCGAAGCGCTGGTCGGCTTCTTCAACCAGCTCCTCTACCGCCTGCAAAAATGCTTCGTAGCTCTCTTTCGGCGTGGCGACGCGTTTTTCCCACTGCAGCCGCCGCGCTTTATCAAATACGCCCAGCGCTATCTTGCTGCCGCCAATGTCAAATCCATAGTACATTTCAGCAATTCCTCTTTACTGGTCAGCAAAGCCGACCATGACGATAAATTACTGGCCACTCAGCACCCTCGCCGGGTCAATGCGGCTGGCGCGGCGGGCGGGATACCAGCTGGCCAGCAAACTCAGCAACAGTGCCGTCACCAGCACGTAAACGACGTCCAGCCAGTGCAGTTCAGACGGCAGGAAGTCAATAAAATAGATGTCGCCGGAGAGGAATTTATGCCCGATCAGGTTCTCAATACCGTTAATGATTGCGGTCAGCTTAAAGGCGCAGATAACGCCAATCGCCACCCCAATCAGGCTCCCTACCGAACCGGCAAGTAAACCATACCATACGAAAATCGCGCGGATCAGCCCGTCTTTTGCGCCAAGCGTGCGCAGCACCGCAATATCGCCGCTTTTATCCTTCACCGCCATCACCAGGGTCGAGACGATGTTAAAGCAGGCCACGCCAATCACCAGCACCATCGCCAGGTACATAATGGCGCGGATCATCTGAATGTCCCGGTACATATAGCCGTAGGTGCCTATCCAGCTCTTGATATAAACGTAGCTATTGGTCACCTGGCCCGCATCGCGTACCAGGGTGTTGGCATGAAACACGTCGGTCACTTTGATGGCGATCCCCGTCACGCTGCTGCCCATATCAAGGTACTGCTGCGCATCCTGCATGGGAATCATGGCAAAACTATGATCGAGCTGACCGCTTAGCTGCAAAATACCGGCGACGTGAAGCCTGACGCGCTTTGGCTGCAGCAGCTGATGCTCGGCATCGGAGTTAGGGATCATAATTGACACCCAGTCCCCCTGCTTAACGTGCAGGGCATCGGCGACGCCTTTACCAAGGATCACCTGCTGTTCGCCGGCTTTAAAGCTGGCCCACGCATTGTTCTGCACAAAGTTGGGCAGCGAACTGAGACGGCTCTCCTGCTGCGGGTCAACGCCTTTCACCTGGATGGCGCGCATATTACTGCCGCTCTCCACCAGCCCGGTGAAGTTAATATATGGCGCCGCGGCAACGATGCCTTTGACCTTCTCAACCTTCGCCAGCGCCTCGTTCCAGTTGTTCCACGGCTGGTTCACCGGTTCAATCTCACCGTGCGGGACCACCGCCAGAATGCGGTTGTTGAGCTCGCGTTCAAAGCCGTTCATCGCGCTCAGGCCAACGATCAACACCGCCACGCCCAGCGCGATACCGATCGTCGAAATAACCGAAATCAGCGACACCATCCCACCGCGCCGCCGTCCACGGCTGAAGCGCAGGGCAATCAATAACGATAACGGAGAAGCCATTACTCAGCCCCCATCAGGGAGAGTTCGGCTGTCAGGCGCCCGTCGCGCATCTCCAGCTGGCGGCTCATGCGTTTTGCCAGCTGCAGGTCGTGGGTCACCACCAGGAAGGCGGTACGCTGCGCCACGTTCAGCTCGCCAAGCAGCTGAAAAATGCTGTCGGCGTTGCGGGCGTCAAGGTTACCGGTGGGCTCGTCCGCCAGCACCAGGCGCGGTTTATTGACCAGCGCGCGGGCAATCGCAACGCGCTGACGCTCGCCGCCGGAGAGCTCCGACGGACGGTGGTCGCTGCGGTGCTCAAGCCCGACGGCGCGCAGCATCGCTTTCGCCTGCCGCTCGATATCCGCCGCCTTCTGCTTACCAATCAGCAGCGGCATCGCCACGTTTTCCAGCGCGGTGAAATCCGGTAAGAGGTGGTGAAACTGATAGATAAAGCCCAGTTCGCGGTTGCGCAGATCGGCGCGGGCGGCGGCGGAGAGCTGGCTCATCGGCTGGCCGGAAAAGATAACGTCGCCGGAGGTCGGCGTATCCAGCCCGCCAAGCAGATGCAGCAGCGTACTTTTGCCGGAACCGGAGGTACCGACAATCGCCATCATCTCGCCCTCCTCAATGCTGAAGCTGACATCATGCAACACGTCGGTTTGCACGGTGCCTTCCTGATAGCGTTTGCACAGGTTGTCGCATTGCAGCAGGATCTTATTCATAACGTAAAGCCTCAGCGGGTTGAGTGGCGGCAGCGCGCCATGAAGGATACAACGTAGAGAGTAATGCCAGCACCATTGCCACCAGGGCAATCACAATGACCTGCAGCGGCTCAATGGCCACCGGCAGCGCGGCGCCGTCGAGGAACGCGCCGATAATCGGCATCAAATTATTCAGCTGGCTGGCCAGCAGCGCGCCCAGCCCGGCGCCAAGCAGCGCGCCGACGATCCCGGCGCTGGCCCCCTGAACCATAAAGACCAGCATGATCTGCCGCGGCGTCAGGCCGAGGGTCTGGAGAATCGCCACCTCGCCCTGCTTTTCCATCACCATCATTCCCAGAGAGGTAATGATGTTAAAGGCGGCGACGGCGACGATCAGGCTCAGCAGCAGGCCCATCATATTTTTTTCCATCCGCACGGCCTGGAACAGTTCGCCTTTACGCTCGCGCCAGTCCTGCCATTTGGTCCCTTCCGGCAGCGTCTGCTGGCTGAGGGTATCCACCTGTAAAGGCTGATTCAGCCACAGCCGCCAGCCGGTAATATTTCCCTGCGGGTAGCGCATCAGGCGCGAGGCGTCGTCGATGTTGGTCAACATTTGATAACCATCGACTTCACTGCTGGCCGCAAAGGTACCGATCACGTTAAACAGGCGCTGGCTGGGAAGCCGCCCCATCGGGGTAAACTGGCTGGCGGAAGGCACCATCACGCGGATTTGATCGCCGCGATTGACGCCCAGCTGTCCTGCCAGCTGTTCACCCAGGATGACGTTATACTTGCCGGCCTGCAGATCGCCCTGCTTGACGTTAACCAGGTAGGACGTCAGGGGATCTTTTTGCGCCGGGTCGATGCCGAGCATCACGCCGACCGCCACGCTGCGGGCGCTTTGCAGCACCACATCGCCGGTGGTCAGCGGCGCCACGCGGGTGACCCCCTGTAATCTGGCCGCGCTTTCCGGCAGCTGTTGCGGGTTTACAGACCCCTGCTTGGCGCTAAGAATGGCCTGCGGCATCAGCCCCAGGATGTTGTTTTGCAGCTCGCGTTCAAAGCCGTTCATCACCGAAAGAACGGTCACCAGCGCCATCACGCCAAGCGTAATGCCGATGGTCGAAAGCCAGGAGACGAAACGACCGAAGCGGTCGGCTGCGCGCCCACGCATATAGCGAAGGCCGATAAAGAGTGCGGCAGGTTGATACATGTAATCCATCTGATTGCTGATAGCCGATGCCCGAGTATATAAGCGATTATGGGCAGCGTAAATGACTGATACCTGTAGATTTTATTGACAAAAACAGCAAAACACCAATATAAACAACAAGATAGACAGGTAAGTCATTATTTAACTTTACGCTTATCGGAGTTCGTTACATTTTTGGCCACGACAGGATGTTTGCGATACGGGTTGGCGAATCCGGGTCGATCGCGGATAATCTCACTATTGAATATCAGCGAGTTGCCCTCCATATCGGCAGAGCGAATACCCAAGAGATCATGATACCGTCTATGCCTGAACAATACCGATACTCTCTGCCGGTTAAAGCCGGCGATCAGCGCCAGATTGGCGAACTGACCGGCGCGGCCTGCGCCACTCTGGTGGCGGAAATGGCCGAGCGCCACGGCGGACCGGTGGTACTGATTGCCCCCGATATGCAAAACGCCCTGCGTCTGAATGATGAAATCAGGCAGTTTACCGATAGCATGGTGGCGGGCCTGGCGGATTGGGAAACCCTCCCCTACGATAGCTTTTCCCCGCACCAGGACATTATCTCTTCCCGTCTCGCCACCCTGTACCAGCTCCCGACCATGGAACGCGGCGTACTGATTATCCCGGTCAGCACCCTGATGCAGCGCGTCTGTCCGCATAATTTCCTCCACGGCCACGCGCTGGTGATGAAAAAAGGCCAGCGCCTGTCGCGGGATGCGCTGCGCTCCCAGCTGGATAGCGCCGGCTATCGTCACGTCGACCAGGTGATGGAGCACGGCGAGTACGCCACGCGCGGCGCATTGCTTGACCTTTTTCCTATGGGCAGCGAGCAGCCCTACCGTCTCGATTTTTTTGATGATGAGATAGACAGCCTGCGTCTGTTCGACGTCGACAGCCAGCGTACGCTGGAGGAAGTCGCCAGCATTAACCTGCTTCCGGCGCACGAATTCCCGACGGATCAGGCCGCTATCGAGCTATTCCGCAGCCAGTGGCGCGACCGCTTTGAGGTCAAACGCGACGCCGAGCATATTTATCAGCAGGTTAGTAAAGGCACGCTGCCCGCGGGAATCGAATACTGGCAGCCGCTGTTCTTTAACGAGCCGCTGCCGCCGCTGTTCAGCTATTTCCCGGCGAAAACGCTGATCGTTAATACCGGCGATCTGGAGGCCAGCGCCGAACGCTTCCAGAACGAAACCCGCGCCCGCTTTGAAAACCGCGGCGTCGACCCGATGCGCCCGCTTTTGCCGCCGGAACAGCTGTGGCTGCGCAGCGATGAGCTGTTTAGCGAGCTCAAAAAATGGCCGCGCGTCCAGCTCAAAACCGAGCGTCTGGCGGAAAAAGCCGCCAACACCAATCTCGGTTATCAGAAATTACCCGAGCTGGCGATCCAGGCGCAGAACAAAGCGCCGCTGGATAACCTGCGCCGATTCCTCGAGTCCTTCAGCGGGCCGGTGATTTTTTCGGTCGAGAGCGAGGGGCGTCGAGAGGCGCTTGGCGAAATGCTGGCGCGTATTAAGATCGCGCCAAAGCATATCCTGCGTCTTGAAGAGGCGACGGGTAATGGCCGCTATCTGATGATCGGCGCCGCCGAGCATGGTTTCGTCGATAGCCAGCGTAATCTGGCGCTGATTTGCGAAAGTGACCTGCTGGGCGAGCGCGTCGCGCGCCGTCGTCAGGACTCTCGCCGCACCATCAATCCCGATACGTTGATTCGTAACCTGGCGGAGCTGCATATCGGCCAACCGGTGGTGCATCTTGAGCATGGAGTTGGGCGCTACGCCGGAATGACCACCCTTGAAGCGGGCGGCATCAACGGCGAATACCTGATGCTGACCTACGCCAACGATGCCAAACTGTACGTGCCGGTGTCGTCGCTGCATCTGATTAGCCGCTATGCGGGCGGCGCGGAAGAGAATGCGCCGCTGCATAAACTGGGCGGCGACGTCTGGGCGCGGGCGCGGCAGAAAGCGGCGGAGAAAGTGCGCGACGTGGCCGCCGAACTGCTGGATATCTACGCCCAGCGTGCGGCGAAAGCGGGCTACGCGTTTAAACATGATAAAGAGCAATATCAGCTGTTCTGCGACGGCTTCCCGTTCGAGACCACGCCCGATCAGGCGCAGGCTATTAACGCCGTACTGAGCGATATGTGTCAGCCGCTGGCGATGGACCGTCTGGTGTGCGGCGATGTCGGCTTCGGCAAAACGGAAGTGGCGATGCGCGCCGCGTTTCTGGCGGTTGAAAACCATAAGCAGGTGGCGGTGCTGGTGCCGACCACCCTACTCGCCCAGCAGCACTTCGATAACTTTCGCGATCGCTTCGCCAACTGGCCGGTGCGCATCGAGATGCTCTCGCGCTTTCGTAGCGCCAAAGAGCAGGCGCAGATCCTCGAGCAGGTCGCGGAAGGGAAAGTCGATATTCTTATCGGCACCCATAAACTGCTGCAGCCGGACGTTAAGCTGCGCGATCTCGGCCTGCTGATTGTTGATGAAGAGCACCGCTTTGGCGTGCGCCATAAAGAGCGCATCAAGGCGATGCGCGCCGACGTCGATATCCTGACCCTGACCGCCACGCCTATTCCGCGTACGCTGAATATGGCGATGAGCGGTATGCGCGATCTGTCGATCATCGCCACCCCGCCCGCCCGCCGTCTGGCGGTCAAAACCTTCGTCCGCGAATATGACGCGCTGGTGGTCCGCGAGGCGATCCTGCGTGAGGTACTGCGCGGCGGCCAGGTTTACTACCTCTATAATGACGTGGAAAACATCCAGAAAGCCGCCGAGAGGCTGGCAGAGCTGGTGCCGGAAGCGCGCATTACCATCGGTCACGGCCAGATGCGCGAGCGCGAACTCGAACGGGTGATGAACGATTTTCATCACCAGCGCTTTAACGTGCTGGTGTGCACCACCATTATCGAAACCGGGATCGATATTCCAACGGCGAACACCATTATTATCGAGCGCGCCGATCACTTCGGTCTCGCACAGCTGCACCAGCTGCGCGGTCGCGTCGGTCGTTCGCACCATCAGGCTTATGCCTGGCTGCTGACGCCGCATCCGAAGGCGATGACCACCGATGCGCAAAAACGCCTTGAGGCTATTGCATCGCTGGAAGATCTCGGCGCTGGCTTCGCTCTGGCAACGCATGACCTCGAAATTCGCGGCGCGGGTGAACTGTTGGGCGAGGATCAGAGCGGTTCCATGGAAACCATCGGCTTCTCCCTCTATATGGAGCTGCTGGAAAATGCCGTTGACGCGCTGAAAGCAGGCCGCGAACCCTCGCTGGAGGATCTTACCAGTCAGCAGACCGAAGTTGAGCTACGGATGCCGTCGCTGCTGCCGGATGACTTTATCCCGGATGTGAATACGCGCCTGTCGTTCTACAAACGCATTGCCAGCGCGAAGAACGAGAATGAGCTGGAGGAGATCAAAGTCGAGCTTATCGATCGCTTTGGCCTGCTGCCCGACCCGGCAAGAAACCTGCTCGATATCGCCCGACTGCGCCAGCAGGCGCAGAAGCTGGGGATCCGCAAGCTGGAGAGCAACGAAAAGGGCGGCACCATTGAGTTTAACGAGAAGAATAACGTGAACCCGATGTGGCTAATTGGCCTGTTGCAAAAGCAGCCTCAGCACTATCGCCTGGATGGCCCAACGCGCCTCAAGTTTACGCAGGACCTTGCCGAGCGTAAAACGCGGATGGAGTGGGTGCGCCAGTTTATGCGCCAGCTCGAAGAGAACGCCGCCGCCTGATAGCAGGCGGGATGCGGCCTGTGCGTCGTATCCCGCCCCTCCCCACTTGTTCGGCAAAATTTACAAACATTTTGCAATCCCTCTGAACTTCCAGACACTCGCTTCGCCATAATCTCAAGGACTTTTCGTATAAAAATAACCACTTACTTATTATGGAATTAGGGTGATGAAAAGCTTTACGCGAATTTCTCTCTGGCTGGGGATGATAGCTATCGCCGCCGCGCTGGCGCTGCCCGCTCGCGCCAATACCTGGCCCCTGCCGCCTCCGGGCAGCCGTCTGGTCGGGCAAAACCAGTTTCATGTCGTCGAGAACAACGGCGGCTCCCTCGAAGCGATCGCCAAAAAGTACAACGTCGGTTTTCTGGCCCTGCTCCAGGCTAACCCCGGGGTGGATCCGTATGTTCCACGAGCCGGTAGCGTGCTGACGATTCCGCTGCAAACCCTGCTGCCCGACGCGCCGCGCGAAGGATTAGTCCTTAACCTGGCCGAACTTCGCCTCTATTACTATCCGCCAGGAAGAAGTGAAGTAACCGTTTATCCTATCGGCATTGGTCAGCTCGGCGGCGACACCATCACGCCGACGATGGTCACCACCGTCTCCGACAAACGCGCCAACCCGACCTGGACGCCGACGGCCAATATTCGCGCCCGCTATAAAGCAATGGGCATTGACCTGCCTGCCGTCATGCCCGCTGGCCCGGATAACCCCATGGGGCACCACGCTATTCGCCTGGCGGCGTACGGCGGCGTGTATCTGCTGCACGGCACCAACGCCGACTTCGGCATCGGCATGCGCGTCAGCTCCGGCTGTATTCGCCTGCGCGATGACGACATCAAAGCGTTGTACAACGAAATCACCCCGGGAACGAAGGTGACGATTATCAATACGCCAATCAAGGTGTCCGTGGAGCCGAACGGCACCCGTCTGGTGGAGGTCCATCAGCCGCTGTCAAAACATATTGATGACGACCCGCAGACGCTGCCCATTACCCTTACCGACAGCATGCAGGCGTTTAAGCAGGCACAGTTGACCGACACCGAGGTAATGGAACGCGCGATGATGCTGCGTTCGGGCATGCCGATTGACGTCACCCGCCACCATCGCGTAACGGAGCAGTCGCTCTAGTTCGCTAAACTGCCGACGAAAAAAAACCGCCTTCAGTTCACTGAGGCGGTTTTTTTATGGCAATAATCAAACAGGGTCCTGCTTTTCTGCGGGTTGCGGCGCCATATAAGGGGTGGGCACCGCCTCTCGTCAGAGAACAACGTACTTCTTACTTTACGCGGACTGCTGAAGGGGGTCAGATCCGCGCGTGGTCAGTGGCATAACAGGGGTAGTTCAAAAAATTATTTGTAGATAACCGCAGTCCCGTGAAGGGTGTTAGGACCGGTTACGGACGTAATACGGTAAGAGGTTGCGCCCATCTCTTCCGCTTTTTGCGCCAGCTGATCTTCCAGCGAACCCAGGTTGGTCCCGGCTGAGGCGGAAACGGTACCGATTTTATGCTGACCCGCCGGCGTTGACTGAACTTCTACAGCGGCGAAGCTGGCGAAAGAGAGTGAGCTAAGAACAGCGGCGATAGCGAGTGTTTTAACATTTTTCATGATTGTTATACCTGTGCAGATGAATGTTTTTGTAGGGGCGAATGCATTTAATTAACGATCGATAGGGAAATGATAATGTGATCCACGTCACACGTCAAACTATTTTTATAACGACCGTTTAACTATTTATAAACAGCTTAAAATTCATACATATATGAATTATTTATTTTTAGAGCAACATCGCTGGTAGCACGTAAGGTTTATTTTTATAATGCCTTTTCAACAAACCAACACAGGTACAGCGGCACCATGACAACTGACGTTCAAAGTTGCACGAAAAAAAGCCGTGGCCGACCTAAAGTGTTCGACAGGGAAGCGGCGCTGGATAAGGCCATGACACTCTTCTGGCAGCACGGCTATGAAGCGACCTCTCTCGCCGATTTAGTGGAGGCGACGGGCGCAAAAGCGCCTACGCTTTACGCGGAATTTGTGAATAAAGAGGGGTTGTTTCGCGCGGTGCTGGATCGCTACATCGCGCGTTTTGCCGCCAGGCACGAAGCGCTCCTGTTTGACGAAGAGAAAAGCGTCGATCGAGCGTTACGCGACTACTTCACCGCCGTCGCGACCTGCTTTACCAGCAAAGAAACGCCGGCAGGCTGCTTTATGATTAATACCTCCGCAGCGCTCGCGGCGGCGTCCACCGATATCGCCAATACCGTTAAGTCCCGGCACGCAATGCAGGAACAGACGCTAACGCAGTTTCTCCAGCAGCGGCAGCTGCGCGGCGAGCTGCCGCCAGACGGCGACGTACGTCAGCTGGCGCAGTTCCTCAACTGCATATTACAAGGCATGTCGATCAGCGCCCGCGAAGGCGCCGACTTCACTAAAATCATGCAAATCGCCGAGACTACGCTGCATCTGTGGCCCCAGGTTCTTCAGCGCTAAGAACTCGCTTACCGGTGGGCTCCCCACCGGTTCCCCTCCCCTTTATCCCTACATAACGCAATGTTTTCAGTCATTTATTTTGTTCATTTCGCGAGAATGATATTGATAACAATAATCAATACGGGCAAAATTCGGCCTTAAACGTTTCTGTATATTTCACCGTGTAACAACCGGTACGCCCGTACCGAATAACGAAAACAACGATATCGTAAGCCCTAAATAATTCGAGTTGCAGGACATGGCGCTTGCGCCTTGATCTGCGCTAGCGCTGGCCCCGTAGGGGCGAGGCCCATGGATGGGCCGAGTAATCCGCAGTCAACACACCTGCAACTTGAAGAATGACGGGCATAAACTCATAAAAGGAATGAGCATGAACAAGCGTCTCTGGGTGCTTAACCCACTGCTGCTGGCAACCGCCCTGCCCGCCTGGGCCGCTGATGACAGCATGATCGTCAGCGCAAACCGAACGCACCGCACCGTCGCTGAAATGGCCCAGACCACCTGGGTTATCGAAGGCCAGGAAATTGAACAGCAAGTTCAGGGCGGAAAAGAATTTAAAGACGTGCTGGCGCAGCTGATCCCCGGCATCGACGTCAGCAGCCAGGGACGCACCAACTACGGCATGAATATGCGCGGCCGCGCGATCGTCGTGCTGATTGACGGCGTTCGCCTTAACTCTTCCCGTACCGATAGCCGCCAGCTGGATTCTATCGATCCGTTTAACATTGAGCATATCGAGGTGATCTCCGGCGCCACATCGCTGTACGGCGGCGGTAGTACCGGCGGCCTTATTAATATCGTCACCAAAAAGGGCCAGCAGGAGCGCCAGGTTGACCTGGAGCTGGGGAGCAAAACCGGTTTTGCCAACAGCAACGATCATGATGAACGCGTGGCGGCAGCGGTCAGCGGCGGTACCGACCACGCTTCCGGCCGTTTATCGGTCGCCTATCAGCGTTTTGGCGGCTGGTATGATGGCAATAACGATGCGCTGATCCTTGATAATACCCAGACCGGGCTTCAGCATTCCGACCGTCTGGATGTGATGGGAACGGGAACCATTGAGATTGACGAGAACCGTCAGCTGCAGCTGGTAACCCAGTACTATAAAAGCCAGGGCGACGATTACGGTCTGTACCTCGGGAAAAATATGTCGGCGGTGACCGGCGACGGCAAAGCCTTTACCACCGATGGCCTGAACTCCGACCGCGTCCCCGGCACCGAACGTCACCTGATAAGCCTGCAGTATTCCGATGCCGATTTCCTCGGCCAGAATCTGGTCAGCCAGGTCTATTATCGTGATGAATCCCTGACTTTTTACCCTTTCCCTACGCTCAGCAAAGGCCAGGTCAGCAGCTTCTCCTCTTCAAAGCAGGATACCGATCAGTACGGCGCGAAGATCACCCTGAATAGCCAGCCGCTGGATGGCTGGGATCTGACCTGGGGAGTGGACGCCGACCACGAAACCTTCAACGCCAATCAGATGTTCTTCGATTTGGGCCAGTCTATGTCTTCCGGCGGTCTGAATAACCAGGCTATCTACACCACCGGCCGTTATCCCGGCTACAGCATTACCAACCTGGCGCCGTTCCTGCAGTCCAGCTATGACCTGAACGACATCTTCACTATCAGCGGCGGCGTACGTTATCAGTGGACGGAAAACCGGGTCGATGATTTTGTCGGCTATGCCCAGCAGCAGGATGTCGCCAGCGGCAAGGTCAGCTCAGCGGATGCCATTCCGGGCGGAAAAACCGATTACGACAACTTCCTGTTTAACGCCGGGATTGTCGCCCATCTCACCGATCGTCAGCAGACCTGGTTTAACTTCTCCCAGGGCGTTGAGCTGCCGGATCCGGGCAAATACTACGGCATCGGTAAGTACGGCGCGGCGGTCAACGGCCATCTTCCGCTTCTCTCAAGCGTGAACGTTGGCGATTCGCCGCTGCAGGGAATTAAAGTTAACTCGTACGAACTGGGCTGGCGCTACACCGGCGATAATCTACGCACTCAGCTGGCGGCTTACTACTCGACCTCCGATAAAACGATCGTCGTTAACCGTACCGATATGACCATCGATGTGCAGTCCGATAAACGCCGTATTTATGGCGTAGAGGGCGCGGTGGACTACTACTTCCCGAACAGCGACTGGAGCGCCGGAGCTAACTTTAACGTGCTGAAATCGCAGGTGAAAAGCGACGGTAGCTGGCAGAAGTGGGACGTCACTCTCGCCTCGCCGTCAAAAGCCACCGCGTGGGTTGGCTGGGCGCCGGAGCCGTGGTCGCTGCGGGTGCAGAGCCAGCAGGTGTTTGATATCAGCGATGCCAGCGGCAATAAGCTCGACGGCTACAATACGGTAGACTTTATCGGCAGCTACGCGCTCCCTCTCGGCAAGCTGACCTTCAGCATTGAGAACCTGCTCAATGAAGATTATGTCACCCTCTGGGGCCAGCGCGCGCCGCTGCTGTATAGCCCGACCTACGGCAGCAGCTCTCTCTACGAGTATAAAGGTCGCGGACGCACCTTCGGCCTGAACTACGCTTTGAGCTTCTGATAAAAAAAGCCCCTCAGCCAGAGAGCCTGAGGGGCGAATAAAGATACACATCTTTTTTACGCTTTGTTAGTCAGAATCAGTTGGCCATTGCTGTCCAGCGGGATTTGCGTACCAGGGTCGCGATCCATACGGATTTTGCCCTGCTGGTCGCCGATTTTGTAAGTGACATCGTAGCCGAGCATTTTTTCTGATTTATCGTACACCGTTTTGCAGCGCTGCTGCGTCGTGGTGTAGGTATCCCCTTCCTGCATTGAGCCCTGAATCTGGTTACCGGCATAGCCGCCGCCCAGCGCGCCCACAACGGTGGCAACGTCGCGGCCGCGTCCGCCGCCGAACTGATGGCCAATAACCCCACCGGCCACCGCGCCCAGCACGGATCCGGCGATGCGGTTTTCATCCTGCACCGGTCGACGATGGGTCACGGTGACGTTCCGGCACTCCTGACGCGGGGTTTTGACGCTCTCTTTTATCGGCGTACTGGATACTACCTGTGCATACTGCGGGCCGCGATCTAACACGTTAAGACCGGCAACGGCTGCGACGCCCAGCGCGGCAGCCACGCCAATTCCTATACCCGCCAACATTGATTTATTCACGGGACTTCCTCCTTCGTTGCTATTGCCCCTAATTTTGCAATCCAGGCATCAGGCTTGCAAATAAGAAAGCGGATGAAAAGTGCGTGAACGTGTGGCAAATCAACGGGATTCGGAGGAATCTGAGAGGGTTTCCCGGCAAGGAAAGGAGGATATTCTGGTTATGAGTCTCTTAATGCGAAAAGCAAACGGGCGGACAAAACCTTCTGGCTTTGCCGCCCAGAGACATTAATGCAGCTTCAGGCGCGGACGAATAATGCGGTTGATACGTCCTACCAGCATCATCAGGCCGGTTTTAAAGTAGCCGTGCAGCGCAATCTGGTGCATGCGATACAGAGAGATATAGACGAAGCGCGCAATGCGACCTTCGATCATCATTGAACCGCGCATCAGGTTGCCCATCAGGCTGCCCACGGTGGAATAGTTAGAGAGCGACACCAGCGAACCGTGATCTTTATAGGTATAAGCTTTCAGCGGCTTACCTTTCATCTGCGCCAGAATATTGTGCAGGGCGCAGGTCGCCATCTGGTGCGCAGCCTGAGCGCGCGGCGGGACAAAACCGCCTTCCGGGCGGGCGCAGGACGCGCAGTCGCCGATGGCGTAAATATCCGCATCGCGCGTCGTTTGCAGCGTCGGTTCGACCACCAGCTGGTTAATACGGTTAGTCTCCAGACCGCCAATCTCTTTCATAAAGTCCGGCGCCTTAATCCCGGCCGCCCAGACCATCAGGTCAGCGTTGATAAATTCACCTTCTTTCGTGTGCAGACCGTTTGCATCGGCGCTGGTGACCATGGTTTTGGTCAATACGCGGACGCCAAGCTTGGTCAGCTCGCTGTGCGCGGCGCCGGAAATGCGCGGCGGCAGCGCGGGCAGAATACGCTCGCCAGCTTCAACCAGCGTCACGTTCAGAGCTTCGTTAGTCAGACCTTTGTAGCCGTAGCTGTGCAGCTGTTTCACCGCATTGTGCAGCTCGGCCGACAGCTCAACGCCGGTCGCGCCGCCGCCGACGATGGCGATATTCACCTTGCCGTTCGCCCCGAGGTTCGCCGAATACTTGAGGAACAGATCCAGCATTTCCTGATGGAAACGACGCGCCTGATGCGGATTATCGAGGAAGATGCAGTTCTCTTTCACGCCAGGCGTGTTGAAGTCGTTCGACGTACTTCCCAGCGCCATGACCAGCGTGTCGTACGGCAGCTTACGCTCGGGCACCAGCAGCTCGCCCTTCTCGTTATGCAGCTCGGCGAGGGTGATCGTTTTGGTTTCACGGTTAATATCCACCACCGATCCCAGCTGGAACTGGAAGTCGTGGTTACGGGCGTGAGCAAGATAGCTCAGCGCGTCTACACCTTCATCAAGTGAACCGGTCGCCACTTCATGCAGCAGCGGTTTCCACAGGTGGCTGTGGTTACGATCAACCAGCGTGATTTTGGCCTTTTTATTACGGCCCAGCTTTTTACCCAACTGGGTAGCCAGCTCCAGCCCACCGGCACCACCACCCACAATCACTATTTTTTTCAATGGCGTAGTCACGCGACCCCCTAAAATTATTAACCAATTGTTAACTAAAAGTTATACATATAACCTTTAATTAACAACAGGTTACGGCAGTGAAACCATTCAGCGAGATCGAGAATAACATGAACGGTGCATTGGTCATACCAAAATTGATATGCATCAAGTTTTACCGCATATTTTTTGAGCGCAGAATCGCAAAAATGAATAAAAAAAAGCCCGCGATGTTTTCACATTGCGGGCCGGCGCGCGTTTAGCCGAGGGTTTTGAAGGCTTTTATGCGCTGGAGATGCGGGGAGATATTCTTGAACTTGTGGGTCTGTTCTTCATCCCAGATTATCTCATAGTAATGGTGCAGCAGGTCCGCCGAACGCTGGCTATTCAGCGCTTCGTCCTGACGAGATAGCACCACCAGGCAGCGATCGCGGTTTTTTTCGCGGAAATTATTCACGCATTTGGTGGCAATATCCGCATACTCTTCCGGCCGATCAATTTTCCCTTCCATGTTTTCATTGGGAAACAGGTTCGGGTTAAAAATGGCCTGGCGGATATCGCAAAGAAAGCCAATTCGCTCCGCCCAGAAGCCGCCGAGACCCACGCCGCAAATCAGCGGCCGATCGTCGGCGCTCAGCTGCAGCATCTTATCGACCTCTTTTAATAAGTGCTGCATATCATGTTTGGGATGCCGCGTGCTGTAGCTAATCAACCGAACATCGGGGTCAATAAACTGAAGCTGAAGCACCTTCTCATGGTTACCGGGGCTGTTTGAGTCAAAACCATGTAAATAGATAATCATCGCATCCTCACCAGACAACAACGCCTTTCAGGTTTATTACGCGGATTTCGCCTCTTGCCAGCGCGCGTGAAGCTGCTCAAGCTGCGCGCTGATCGTCTTCCAGCGGGCGGAATCCCTTAACGCCTGACGGCTAAAGGAACCTTTATGATACAATTTCGTAACACGTTCTGCTTTGATCGGCGACAGGTTATCCAGCACGCTGACCGCACCCTTACGATTATTGCAGACAAGGATCATATCGCAACCCGCATCCAGCGATGCCTGGCCGCGCTCGGCGTAGCTGCCCATAATCGCCGCCCCTTCCATCGACAGATCGTCAGAGAAAATCACCCCTTCAAATCCCAGCTCACCGCGCAGAACCGTTTTTAGCCAGTGCGCAGATCCGCTGGCCGGACGCGGGTCAACGTCGCTGTAGATGACGTGAGCGGGCATGATCGCATCAAGCCGCTGCTCGCCAATCAGCGTACGGAAGATGGCCATATCTCTGGCGCGAATTTCCGCTTCCGCGCGCGGATCGCGCGGCGTCTCTTTATGGGAATCGGCCGTCACCGCGCCGTGTCCGGGAAAGTGCTTACCGGTGGTTTTCATTCCCGCGGCGTGCATGCCGTCAATAAAATGACGAGCTATCGCCAGGGCTTTGTCGGGATCGTCGTGATAGGATCGCTCGCCAATAGCGGCGCTGATATGCCCAACGTCCAGAACCGGCGCAAAGCTGATATCAATATCCATGGCGATCATTTCGCTGGCCATCAGCCAGCCGGCCTCTGCGGCCAGCTTACCGCCCTCCTCCATGCCGAGCAGCGCGGCGAAAGATTGCGCCGCGGGAAGGCGGGTAAAGCCCTCGCGGAAACGCTGTACGCGCCCGCCTTCCTGATCTACCGCCACCACCAGATGGTTGCGCGAGGCCTCGCGGATCTGGCGGACCAGCTCACGCAGCTGCGCCGGATCGTGATAGTTGCGGGTAAACAGGATCAGCCCGCCAACCAAAGGATGCGCCAGAATCTCACGCTCTTCCGCATCCAGTTCAAAACCTTCGACATCCAACATTACCGGGCCCACATCCACCTCTCTTATCCTTTTACTTTTTGTCTAACTGGCGCCATACCTCATCCGCCAGCGCAATAAACTGTCGGTCACCGGTTTGCTGCCAGCGTCGCTCGTACCAGCCCGCCATCAGCAGCTGCACCCACGGACGCCAGCGCTGAATTTGCCGCCAGAGCTGAAGCTCATCGATGCTCGCCCGTCTCGCGTATTCTGCGGCTAGCCGACGATGCGCGGCGGGCTCGATCCACACCGCCGCCAGCTCCAGCGCAACATCGCCATCGCCCGCATATTCCCAGTCAATCAGCCGCAGCCCCGCCTCGCCGTGAACGATGTTGCCCGCATGGACATCCATATGTAACGGGGCGAGACGCAGCGGCCGGGGCTCGCCGCGACGCAGCAGCCGTTTGTGCCAACGTAGCCACTGCGGTGTGCGCCGCGCGGGGCTGCACTGTTGCCAGTAGCGCTCAAGCAGCGGCCGCAGCGCGATACGCCAGCCAAAGCGCGGCTGTCGGTGCAGATGATACAGTAACCCTGCGAGCGCCGGACACTCCGGTAATGCGTTAACCACATCGCCTGAGCAATATTCCACCACCATCCAGGCGGGAGAATAAAACACCGGCGCGGGCGCTAACGAATCGGGAAGGCGTGACAGAACGTGATATTGACGGCGAAAGTCGCAGGCCGGCGCATGCGGATCGTGCGGCTGGCGCAGCACCCGCTTTTGCCGACCATCGCTGAGAATGCAGCTGCCGCCGCTCAGCCCGTTTTGGGGCGGCGCGGCGACAGGCGTATAGCGCGGGAAAAAGCGCGACAGCACTTCGTCGCGCGTGAGCTTATTGTTGCTGAACAGCACCTTTGCCTGACCAGATAATTTCGCCGGTCTGGACCAGCATTAGCTGCATTTTCAGCTCAGGGGAATTGACGTTGCCGGTCGCGTTGGAATAGAGCACGTACTGTGCGCCAACGGTACGCGCAATGCCCATCGCTTTACTGCGGCTGCCAAGGCTATCCTGCGGCGACAGGCCAAGCTGCTGTTTGGCTACGCCCAGCTGCTGCTGCGAGACCAGGGTGAATTTTCCATTGCCTTCCAGCGCATTGCGCAGCGCCGTGGTGGCCTCTCCCGCATTCAACGTGCCGTTGGTGCGGTTATTGACGCTGTCGACCAGCAAAATGCTGCCCGCATTTACGCCGCTGGCCTGCAGCATCTGCCCTATCATCGGCTGCACCGCGGAATTCCAGTCAAAATGACGCACGCGCGGCGCCGGCTGCGCTGGCTGCTCGCCGTGTTCAATCGGACCCGGCTGCGTAGGTATCACGGGAATAGTCGGCACAGTCGGCTGCGGCTGAACGGGCTGCTGCGGCTTCGGCTGCGCTTCCTCAACGGGAGCGGGTTCCTGACGTTGACCCACGCATCCGGCAAGGAATATCGCCAGTGCGGTAACTAATGCATAGCGACATAGTTTAATCATTACGATTACCTCTTACAGATAAAGATAAAGTCGGGCCTTGTGCGCCCCCAGAATATTGGCGCTGCCATAAAGCGTAACGGAAGAGTGCGCAGGCACCGTTATGCTGCGCGCGGACTCCAGCGGATGCATTTCCAGCCCTCTGGCGTCATACCAGAAAAAGCGATAATGCACGGTCACCGGTACCTGGCGTTCATTGAACAAACGGGTGGTCGCCGTCGCCTGAATCTCGGATGCGGTCACCGTCGGTACTTCAGCGCTGATACCCGCTGCCAGTACGTTTGATTCCATCACCAGACTTTGCTGATCGCTGACCGGAATTTCCGGATGCGAACTGCACCCGGCCAGTAACGTCACGGCCAGAAGTGCGCCGAAGTGGGCTGCGCGCATGAATGTTAACCTTTATGAGCCAGCATCGGGCCTAACGGACGGCCGCCCAGCAGGTGCATATGGACATGGTAGACCTCCTGGCCCCCGTGGCGATTGCAGTTGACGATCAGGCGATAGCCATCGTCGGCAAGCCCCTCATCGCGGGCGATTTTCGCCGCGACGGTCATCATGCGTCCCAGGGCAAGCTCGTGCTCTGCGGTCACATCGTTGACGGTGGGAATCAGGATATTGGGAACGATCAGAATATGGGTTGGCGCCTGCGGAGAGATGTCGCGAAAAGCGGTCACGAGCTCATCCTGATAAACCACATCCGACGGGATCTCCCGGCGAATGATTTTGCTGAAAATCGTTTCTTCTGCCATGACTGATTCCTTAATAATTTTTATACCGTGCTCTGGCCTGCCTCTGCAGGTAAACGCGGATGCACAGGATTCCCCTAAGAGTATGAGCGAGTTACTCCCCCTCTTTCAACCTGAATGCGTTTTTTCTTACGCGACCAGGCGCTTAGCTGCTGACGGATTAAGCGTTTCTTCGCTGTATGCCCCCCGGTACCGGTCAACAAGACCCGGGTACAGCCGTTTTCCCACTTGTTTACACATTAAATATTAATGCGTATATTTCTCATTTGTATTCAAAGAAAATGCAGTGCACTGACGATCTACCGCGGCCATCGCGCCGCAGCAAATAACAACAATCACACGATCAAGGGTTTATGATGTCTCTCTCCACCAACTTTCGGGATGGGCGTAACGCGCCGTCCCTGCTTGCTATGGGTATCGCGCTGGCGATCTTTCCCAACCTCAGTCAGGCAGCCGGCACGTCCGAAGACACTCTTATTGTAGAAGGTTCCGCAGATAGCGCCTCGGAGACACAAGAGCAGGACTACAGCGTCAGAACCACCTCAGCCGGGACTAAAATGGAGATGGCCCAGCGCGATATCCCGCAATCGGTCAGTATCATTACCGAACAGCGGATGCGGGATCAGCAGCTGCAAACGCTGGGCGACGTCATGGACTATACCATGGGGATCAGCAGCAGCCAGGCGGACTCAGACCGCACCAGCTATTATTCCCGCGGTTTTGAGATCGACAATTATATGGTCGATGGCATTCCGACCTGGTTTGAATCTCGCTGGAATCTGGGCGACGCGCTTTCCGATATGGCCCTCTTCGAACGGGTTGAGGTCGTACGCGGCGCCAACGGCTTGCTGACCGGTACCGGCAACCCTGCCGCGTCGGTCAATATGATCCGCAAGCACGCGACCAGCCGGGAGTTCAAGGGAAATGTCTCTGCGGAGTACGGCAGCTGGAATAAGCAGCGCTACGTTGCTGATATGCAAAGCCCGCTGACTGACGATGGCAGCGTACGGGCGCGCATTATCGCCGGTTATCAAAATAATGATTCGTGGCTGGATCGCTATAACAGCGAAAAAACGTTCTTCTCCGGCATTCTTGATGCCGATCTCGGTACGTCGTCCGCTTTATCCGCTGGCTACGAGTATCAGCGTATCGACGTGAATAGCCCGACATGGGGTGGCCTGCCTCGCTGGAATACCGATGGCAGCAAGAACCACTATAATCGCGCCCACAGCACCGCGCCCGACTGGGCCTATAACGACAAAGAGATCAACAAGGTCTTCGTCACGCTGAAACAGCGCTTTGCCGATACCTGGCAGGCAACGATGAATGCCACCCATTCTGAGATCACGTTCGACAGCAAGATGATGTACGTGGACGCGTACGTCAACAAAGCGACCGGAATGCTGGTGGGCCCCTATAGCAGCTACGGCCCGGGCTATGATTACGTCGGCGGTACCGGCTGGAATAGCGGCAAACGTAAAGTCGACGCCGTTGACCTGTTCGCCGACGGCGGCTACGACCTGTTTGGTCGCCAGCACAACCTGATGATCGGCACCAGCTACAGTAAACAAAACAACCGCTATTTCAGTTCGTGGGCAAACGTCTTTCCCGATGAGGTTGGCAGCTTCTATAGCTTCAATAGCGCGACATTCCCGGAAACCAGCTGGGGCCCGCAGAGCCTGGCGCAGGACGATACCACGCGAATGAAGTCGCTGTATGCGGCGACGCGTTTTTCCCTGCTTGACCCGCTGCATCTGATTCTTGGCGTCCGCTATAACAACTGGAGCATCGAGACGCTGACCTACACGATGGAGAAAAACCATACCACCCCGTACGCCGGGCTGGTTTACGACATCAACGACAGCTGGTCGGCCTACACCAGCTATACCTCGGTCTTCCAGCCGCAGAATAAGCGCGATAGTTCCGGTAAATACCTGACCCCGGTTACCGGAAACAACTATGAAGTGGGCCTGAAGTCGGACTGGATGGACAGCCGGTTAACGACGACGCTCGCCCTATTCCGCATCGAGCAGGATAACCTCGGCCAGGCGACCGGCGGGCAAATCCCCGGCAGCAATGGCGAAGCAGCCTATAAAACCGTCGACGGTACCGTCAGCAAAGGGGTGGAGTTCGAAATCAACGGGGCGATTACCGATAACTGGCAGATGACCTTTGGGGCGACGCGTTTTGTCGCTGAAGACAATGAAGGCAATGCGGTGAATCCCAACCTGCCGCGTACCAGCGTCAAGCTGTTCACCCGCTACCGTCTGCCGGTAATGCCTGAACTGACCGTCGGCGGCGGCGTTAACTGGCAGAACCGGGTGTATAAAGATACCGCGACGCCGTACGGGACGTTCCGTGCGGAACAAGGCAGCTACGCGCTGGTGGATGTGTTCACTCGCTACCAGGTCACTAAAAATTTTGCTGTGCAGGGTAACGTCAATAACCTGTTCGACAAAACCTACGACACCAACGTCGATGGTTCCATCGTCTACGGCGAACCGCGCAACGTCAGCATTACGGCCAGCTATCAGTTCTGATCTCTGCTTAACGTGACAAAAGCCGCGGGCGCGCTTTTAACGCCTGCGGCCATTAAAAAAGGCAGCCCGTAGGCTGCCTTAGTCTCCCCATATCACAACTTAGCTGTTGCGGATGTATTCATCCATTTCAGTTTTCAGGTTATCGGATTTGGTACCGAAAATAGCCTGAACGCCTGAACCTGCAACAACCACGCCTGCGGCACCCAGTTTTTTCAGGCCAGCCTGATCAACTTTCGCCACATCCGCCACGCTCACGCGCAGACGAGTGATACATGCGTCGAGGTTAGTAATGTTCTCTTTACCGCCGAACGCGGCAATCAGAGCCGGAGCCATTTCGCTGGTCGCGCCAGCTTTGCTGTCTTCGGTGGCGTCTTCACGACCCGGGGTTTTCAGATCCAGCGCTTTGATCAGCACGCGGAACACCACGTAGTAAACAATCGCATAGCAGATACCGACGATCGGGAACAGCCACAGCTTGCTGCTGTTGCCAGACAGAACGATGAAGTCGATCAGGCCGTGAGAGAACGACGTACCGTCACGCATACCCAGCAGGATACAGATCGGGAAGGCCAGACCTGCCAGAATCGCGTGGATGATGTACAGGATCGGCGCAACGAACATGAACGAGAACTCGATCGGCTCGGTAATACCGGTCAGGAACGAGGTCAGCGCTGCGGAGATCATGATACCGCCCACTTTCGCGCGGTTTTCTGGTTTAGCAGAGTGCCAGATAGCGATAGCAGCGGCCGGCAGACCGTACATTTTGAACAGGAAGCCGCCGGACAGTTTGCCCGCAGTCGGGTCGCCTGCCATATAGCGCGGAATATCACCGTGGAAGACCTGACCTGCTGCGTTGGTGTATTCACCAATCTGCATCTGGAAAGGAACGTTCCAGATGTGGTGCAGACCAAACGGCACCAGGCAGCGCTCAATGAAGCCGTAGATACCGAACGCGACAACCGGGTTCTGGTAAGCGGCCCACTGGGAGAAAGTCTGGATTGCGGTACCGATCGGTGGCCAGATAAAGGACAGGATCACGCCAGTGAAGATCGCTGCCAGGCCGGAGATAATTGGCACAAAACGCTTGCCCGCAAAGAAGCCCAGATACTCAGGCAGCTTAATGCGATAGAAGCGGTTGAACATGTAGGCTGCGATGGCACCGGAGATGATACCGCCGAGGACGCCGGTATCCGCCAGGTGTTTAGCCGCAATCTCTTCAGCAGGTAAATGCAGAACCAGAGGTGCAACCACGGCCATGGTTTTCACCATGATGCCGTAAGCGACGACCGATGCCAGAGCGGATACGCCGTCGTTATTGGTGAAGCCAAGTGCGACACCGATAGCAAAAATCAGCGGCATGTTAGCGAAGACCGAACCGCCCGCTTCCGCCATGACGTGGGAAACTACGGCTGGCAGCCAGCTGAAGTTTGCGGAACCGACGCCCAGCAGGATACCTGCGATAGGCAGTACGGATACCGGCAGCATCAGCGATTTACCGACCTTCTGCAGGTTAGCAAATGCATTCTTAAACATAATTGAGAGTGCTCCTGAGTATTTGGTGCTTTTTTACGTTTTCACGCATTGGCCCGGGGGGAGAACCGCGCCGTGGACAGGACATCTAAGCGCCCTTTATTTATTACACAGAGTAAAATAATTACCGGGATGATTGTTTGACGGCTATCACGTTTCAATCAGACACCCATTAAAAACTGACATTGATTTACATAACTCGTGTCTGAATGTTGCCAAAAAACCTTCACCGCCCCATTTGTGGCGGTGAACTTTACTCGCTTTAGCTATTAATTACGAGCCTTAAAATAATAAGCAATATCAGAGAGGTTGCAGCCGGGAGGGGTCAATATGAAAAAGCGTCGCGAAATTTTCAGTCGTCTGTTGTGCCAGCTGCTCCAGCGATACGCCCTTGAGGACCGCCATATACTCGGCGACGTCCCTGACCATTGCCGGCTGGTTCTCTTTGCCGCGATGCGGTACCGGCGCCAGATACGGCGAATCGGTCTCCACCAGCAGGCGATCGAGAGGTACATAGCGCGCAGCATCGCGAAGCTGCTCCGCATTACGGAACGTCACAATGCCGGAAAACGAGATATAGAACCCCATATCCAGCAGCTTACCCGCTGTCTCCCTATCCTCAGTGAAACAGTGTAGTACGCCACCGCAATCCGTCACTTTTTCTTCGCGTAAAATTTCCAGCGTATCGGCGCGGGCATCGCGGGTGTGAACAATAACCGGCTTATTCAGCTCCCGGCCTATACGGATATGATCGCGAAACGACGCCTGCTGACGCGCTTTTGTTTCCGGCGTGTAGAAATAATCGAGCCCGGTCTCGCCCATCGCGACGACGCCGTCCTCTGCTGCGAGTTTGCGCAGCTCTTCAACGTCATACTCTTCATCCTGGTTTAACGGATGGACGCCGCAGGAAAAAACGACGTCGTGACGCTGCCCCACCAGCTCGCGCATACCGCGGTATCCCGGCAGCGTCGTCGCCACCGCCAGGCAAAATTTCACATCGCGCGCGGAAGCCTTTGCCAGTACATCGTCCACATCTTTATGCAGCGTTTGATAATCCAGGCCATCGAGATGGCAATGGGAGTCGACTAAAAACATGATGTCTCTCTCAGAGGTGGGATACGGGAAGAACCGCCCCGGGTTGCAGGTAATGTTCCCAGCGCAGAAGGCGCTCGGTTAGCAGCAGTTCGCGATTAATGCCGACAACGCTCAAAAGCTGTTCGCGGCAGGCGCTGACGTCACGCGCAATCGCCTGCAGGCGCGCCGCCGGCAGCGCAGCGGCCAGCTGATTGACCAGTGGCCAGGCGTCCGGATTGCTGATAAGCGTAATCCCCTGCTGCCTTTTTTGCGCATCGACCAGCAGCGATGCCAGCCAGTGCAGGCGAATCGCGGCCTGTTCATGGTTCAAAATCGGCAACAGCGTCAGCCAGTCGCCGTGAGTTAAAATATTACCCAGGATCTGACAAAGCTGCTGGCGCGGTGCCCAGTGAGCATCCTGCAGCAGATCCAGCGCTGCCGCTGGCGCGTTGGCGCTCAGCCGCAGCGCCGCGAGCAGCGCGTCTTGTGACATCGTCACTTCCCGCTCTAACCACGCCAGCGCGTAACGTTCTGAAGGCGGAGCAAGGTGATACAAACGACAGCGGCTGCGCAGCGTTGCCAGCAGGCGCGCTGGCTCCTGACAGGCCAGGAAGAACCAGGTATTCTCCGGCGGCTCCTCCAGCGTTTTCAGCAGCGCGTTTGCCGCCGCATCCGTCAGCATAGCGGCATCGCCTATCCACACCACCTTCGCGCCGCCAAGCCGGGCGTGCTCATAAAGCTTTTCGCTCACTTCGCGCACGGCATCGATCCCGAGCGAGCTCTTCCCCTTTTCCGGGGTCAACGCATAATAATCAGGATGGGTACCGGCCTGCATCAGCTGACAGCTGTGGCAATGACCGCAGCTTTTATGCCCTTCCGGCTGGCGGCACATCAGAAAGCGACAAAGCGCGTAAATCAGCGCATCGCTCCCCATGCCCGGCAGCGCCTGGACCATCAGCGCATGGTGGCCCCGTCCCGCCTGATAGCTGGCAACCAGCTGTTCAAAGGGCGGGCGTAACCACGGATACCATTTCATGGGAGTTGCTCCGCAACCCACCGATTCACCACCGCACGGATGTCGCGCTCGACGGCCTCCAGCGGCTGGGTGGCGTCAACGGTGCGGATGGTGGGATCCTGCGCCGCCAGTTCAAGGTAGCGCGCGCGAGTTCGATTAAAGAAATCCAGCGACTCCTGCTCAATTCGGTCAAGTTCGCCGCGGGCGCGGGCGCGCTTCAGGCCCACCTCCGGAGTCACATCAAGATAAAGCGTCAGATGGGGACGAAAGTCTCCCAGTACCGCGTCACGCAGGGTCGCCAGCATCGTCTGGTCGATACCGCGACCGCCGCCCTGATAGGCCTGGGTAGAGAGATCGTGACGATCGCCAATGACCCATTGACCGCGCGCCAGAGCGGGTTTAATCACCGTCTCTACCAGCTGTACGCGCGCCGCGTAAAACATCAGCACTTCCGCTTTATCATTAATCACTTCATCGCCGGTGGACTGAATATCCAGCACCAGGCTGCGCAGCTTCTCGGCCAGAATGGTGCCGCCCGGTTCGCGGGTAAACACCATATCGCTAACGCCCAGCTGTTTTAGCGTCTCTACCACACATTCACGCGCGGTGGTTTTCCCTGCGCCCTCCAGGCCCTCGATGACGATATAGTTACTGCGCATTTTTTTCCTTAAGTACTTTCAAATAATCCTGAACCGAGCGGTTATGGCTGGCCAGGTTGGTGTTAAACGTATGCCCGCCCTTACCGTCCGCGACAAAATAAAGATACGGCGTTTTCGCCGGATGCGCGGCGGCGTTCAGCGAGGCCTCGCCCGGTGCGGCAATGGGTCCGGGCGGCATACCGTTAATGGCATAGGTATTGTAAGCGGTCGGCGTTTCCAGGTCTTTACGCGTCAATTTGCCATTATAACTCTCCCCCATCCCGTAAATCACGGTGGGATCGGTTTGCAGACGCATGCCGATACGTAAACGATTAATAAATACCGATGCGACGCGGTCGCGCTCTTCCGGCAGCGCCGTCTCTTTTTCAATGATAGAGGCCATCGTCAGCAGCTGATTCTTATCATGATACGGCAGATTCTCCATCCGCCCTTCCCAGGCTTTATCGACCGCGGCAACCATCTTCTGATGCGCGCGCTTAAGGATCGCCACATCGCTGGTATTGGCGGTATACATCCAGGTATCCGGCCAGAACCAGCCTTCGACCCAATCGGGATGTTCCAGTTCAAGGGCCTTCGCCACGGTTTCATAGCTGTCATCCGCCAGCGTATGCTTGACGTAAGGCGCATCGTGCAGCTGACGCAGGTAGTCACTCACCCGCATACCTTCAACGAAGCGCAGCGGAAACTGCGCCTCTTTACCGCTGGCGAGCAGCTGCAGCATCTGGCGTACCGTCATATCAGGCGTGAAGCGATAGGTCCCGGCTTTAAAGTGGGACAGCTCAGGCTTGATGCGCAGCAACCACTGGAACACCCGAGGGCGGTTAATGACTTTATCGCTATACAGCTGTTGCCCAAGCGCCAGGCGCCCCGTTCCGGCCTCAAGGGTAAAGATGGTCTCTTCTTTAATCAGTAACTTACTGTCCGCCAGCTGGCGAACTTTCCACATACCGATGCCCGCGGCGATGCCCAGCACCACCACCAACAGCAGAATGAAACGTAACATTTTCTTCATGGCTAATCAGACAGCTCACACAAGGGGGCTAAAAAATGATAAAGCTCGCGCGTGGACCAACGTTTATCGTTCCAGCGGCGAACAGGCACCAGCGGCATTAATGCGTTACAGACAAGGACCTCGTCGGCTTCGCGTAACGCCTCGGGGCGCATGGTGGCTTCGACAACGCGAAACGGCGATGGTGCCAGCTTAGCGAGAATGTACTGGCGCATAATACCGTTGACCCCCGCCTGATCGAGGCGCGGGGTAAAGACGTCGGATCCTTTACGCCAGAATAAGTTCGCGGCACAGCATTCCGTAAGCCACCCGTCGCTGTCAAGGACCAGCGCTTCATCGGCGTCCGTCTGCTCAAGATGAGAACGAATCAGCACCTGCTCCAGCCGATTCAGGTGTTTGAGGCCGGCGAGCGAGGGATTGCGTCCCAGCCTGACAGGGCTCAACGTCACGGAGATCCCCTCCTCGCGCCAGCGAAGATAGTGCTCCGGCCAGGGCGATACGCTGAGGATTCTCACGGGATTCACGCAGCCGGCAGCGCTGTATCCGCGCCCCCCCGCCCCGCGCGTGATGATGACCTTCAGCACGCCATCCTGATGGGGCTGTGCCAGATGCGCCATCTCCTGCGCTAATAGCGCCCAGTCGTCGTAGGGGATAAAGAGCTGTTCACAGGCCTTCTGCAGGCGGGCCAGATGGGCTGACAGCAGCTGAACCCGGCCTCTGACGATGCGCGCCGTGGTAAAGCAGCCATCGCCGAACTGAACGCTGCGATCGTTCACCGCAAGCGTTTCACTTTCAGCGCCATTTATCAAATACATAAAAGTCTCCTTATCGCTGGCCGGTTAGTTTCGCAGGAGGAGATACATTGAACAAGCGGAGAAAACTGAATAAAAAAAGGCCCGACAAGCGGGCCAGTTTTTCGATGAGCATTGACGTCAGCAAAGACGTGGCGTCAGGCGCGCATCACACCCTTTTAAAGATTAGCGAGCCGTTAGTGCCGCCGAAGCCGAAGGAGTTACACAGGGTATACTCCAGATCGCTAACCTGACGCGCTTCGTGCGGAACGAAGTCCAGATCGCAACCGTCATCCGGGTTATCCAGGTTGATGGTTGGCGGAACAGCCCGATCGCGCAGCGCGAGGATGGAGTAGATAGACTCTACTGCGCCCGCGGCGCCCAGCAGGTGGCCTGTCATTGACTTAGTCGAGCTGACCATGACGCGGCTGGCAGCGTCACCGAAGACAGATTTCACCGCCTGCGCTTCTGCTTTATCGCCTGCCGGCGTAGAGGTGCCGTGGGCGTTGACGTAGCCAATCTGGCTAGCTTCAATGCCAGCATCACGAATGGCGTTCACCATCGCCAGCGCGGCTCCAGCACCATCTTCCGGTGGCGAAGTCATATGGTAGGCATCGCTGCTCATACCAAAGCCGACGATTTCCGCATAGATTTTCGCGCCGCGTTTTTTCGCGTGCTCATACTCTTCCAGCACGACCATGCCGGCGCCGTCGCCGAGCACGAAACCGTCACGCTCTTTATCCCATGGACGGCTTGCCGCCTGCGGGTTGTCATTGCGCGTGGACAGCGCGCGCGCTGCACCAAAGCCGCCTACGCCCAGCGGGGTACTGGCTTTTTCCGCACCACCGGCGACCATTGCGTCAGCATCGCCATAGGCGATAACGCGCGCGGCGTGACCAATGTTGTGTACGCCAGACGTGCAGGCGGTTGCGATGGAAATGCTTGGTCCACGCAGACCAAACATGATGGTCAGATGCCCGGCCACCATGTTAACGATTGTGGAAGGAACAAAGAACGGGCTGATCTTACGCGGTCCGCCTTTTACCAGCGAACTGTGGTTTTCTTCGATCAGGCCAAGCCCGCCAATACCGGAACCAATAGCGGCACCGATGCGGGTAGCATTCTCTTCCGTCACTTCAAGGCCAGAATCCTGCATGGCCTGAATGCCAGCGACAATTCCATATTGAATGAAGGCGTCCATCTTGCGCTGTTCTTTGCGCGAGATGAAGTCATCACAGTTAAAATCCTTTACTAAGCCAGCAAATTTCGTTGCATAGGCGCTAGTATCGAAATGGTCGATCAGGCTGATGCCACTCTGACCGGCAAGGAGAGCTTTCCAGGTAGACTCTACGGTATTGCCGACAGGAGACAACATGCCCAGTCCGGTCACAACTACACGACGCTTAGACACGGTTGTCCTCCAGGGAGGGAAAATAGATTCTTGTGGGACAAAATATAGATAAAACTCAGGCGGTCGAATGACCGCCTGGAGATGTTCACTTACGCCTGGTGGCCGTTGATGTAATCAATGGCAGCCTGAACAGTAGTGATTTTCTCAGCTTCTTCGTCCGGAATCTCAGTATCAAACTCTTCTTCCAGAGCCATTACCAGCTCAACGGTGTCAAGAGAATCAGCGCCCAGGTCTTCAACGAAGGAAGCATTGTTGGTAACTTCTTCCTGCTTAACGCCCAGCTGTTCGCCGATAATTTTCTTAACGCGTTCTTCGATAGTGCTCATACTCTTAAATTTCCTATCAAAACTCGCTTTCGCGATGGTTTTCGTAGTGTATAAAATGTTGAAAAATTTGCAACTAAATCCCGGCAGGTCTTACCACGATTTTACGCTATTTTGCGGCTGTTTGCCCTCATAACGCAAATCATTTTGTACAAAACATTACGGTGAACCGCACAGACTGCGCGGTTCCTGAGCGTTTTGCACAAATCTCGGTCAGACCATATACATTCCGCCGTTGACGTGCAGAGTTTCACCGGTGATGTAACTCGCTTCGTCAGAGGCTAAAAATGCCACCGCGCTGGCGATTTCATTTGGAGAGCCTAAGCGCCCCGCAGGAACTGCCGCCAGCGTACCCGCACGCTGCTCATCGGTCAGCGCACGCGTCATGTCCGTTTCAATAAAGCCCGGAGCAACAACGTTTACAGTAATACCGCGGGACGCAACTTCGCGAGCCAGTGATTTACTGAAGCCAATCAGACCCGCTTTCGCCGCAGCGTAGTTGGCCTGACCCGCATTTCCCATGGTACCAACCACAGAACCGATAGTGATAATACGTCCATGACGCTTTTTCATCATAGCGCGCATTACCGCTTTTGACAGACGGAAAACAGATGACAGGTTGGTTTCGATAATATCGTTCCACTCATCATCTTTCATGCGCATTAACAGGTTATCACGAGTAATCCCGGCATTGTTCACCAGGATATCAACTTCACCAAATTCTGCGCGAATATTTCCCAGAACAGATTCGATAGATGCAGGATCGGTCACATTCAGCAGCAGACCTTTACCGTTAGCACCTAAATAATCGCTGATCGCCTGCGCGCCGCTCTCGCTGGTCGCAGTACCGATAACTTTCGCGCCACGGGCAACGAGCGTTTCAGCGATTGCGCGGCCAATCCCGCGACTTGCACCGGTAACCAGCGCGATTTTTCCTTCAAAACTCATGGTTTTCCTCTTTTATTGCTCAAGCGCCGCAGACATCGCCGCCGGCTCGTTAAGCGCGGAAGCGGTCAGGGTGTCAACAATACGTTTAGTCAGACCGGTGAGGACTTTACCCGGACCAACTTCATACAGATGCTCTACGCCCTGTGATGCCATAAACTCAACGGTTTTGGTCCACTGAACCGGACTATACAGCTGGCGAACCAGGGCATCACGGATAGCATCAGGCGCCGTTTCACTTTTCACGTCGACGTTGTTTACCACCGCAATCGTCGGCGCGTTAAAGGTGATTTTCTGCAGCTCAATCGCCAGTTTTTCCGCCGCCGGCTTCATCAGCGCGCAGTGGGACGGTACGCTGACCGGCAGCGGCAGGGCACGTTTCGCACCCGCAGCCTTACAGGCGGCTCCCGCGCGCTCGACGGCCTCTTTGTTACCCGCAATAACCACCTGTCCTGGCGAGTTAAAGTTTACCGGAGAAACCACCTGCCCTTCAGCAGATTCTTCGCAGGCTTTGGCAATCGCAGCGTCGTCAAGCCCGATGATCGCGGACATCGCACCGGTACCTTCCGGTACCGCTTCCTGCATAAACCTGCCGCGCATCTCAACCAGGCGGACGGCATCAGCAAAATCGATAACGCCTGCGCATACCAGCGCAGAGTATTCGCCGAGGCTGTGGCCCGCCAGCAAAGCGGGCGCTTTACCGCCCTGCTGCTGCCAGACGCGATACAGCGCTACGGAGGCGGTCAGCAGAGCCGGCTGCGTCTGCCAGGTTTTGTTCAACTCTTCCGCCGGGCCCTGCTGTGCAAGCGCCCACAGATCGTAACCCAACGCCGCAGAGGCTTCACGGAACGTCTCTTCAATGACCGGGTAAGCGGCCGCCATGTCTGACAGCATCCCGACACTCTGAGAGCCCTGTCCCGGGAACACAAAAGCAAATTGCGTCATGTTTAAATCCTTATCCTAAAAACGAACCAGCGCGGAACCCCAGGTGAAACCACCACCGAAGGCTTCCAGCAGAATAAGCTGACCACGTTGAATGCGGCCATCGCGAACGGCTTCATCCAGCGCACAGGGAACAGATGCCGCCGACGTATTGCCGTGTCTGTCGAGCGTGACGACCACGTTGTCCATCGACATGCCCAGCTTCTTCGCCGTGGCGCTGATAATACGCAGGTTGGCCTGATGCGGCACCAGCCAGTCAAGCGCAGAGCGCTCGAGGTTGTTCGCAGCTAAAGTCTCGTCCACGATGTGCGCCAGCTCGGTTACCGCCACCTTAAAGACTTCATTACCCGCCATCGTCAGATAGATGGGGTTTTCCGGTTCGACGCGATCGGCGTTCGGCAGCGTCAGCAGCTCGCCGTAGCTGCCATCCGCGTGCAGATGGGTGGAGATGATGCCCGGCTCTTCAGAAGCGCCCAGCACCACGGCACCGGCGCCATCGCCAAAAATAATAATGGTTCCGCGATCGGCAGGATCGCAGGTGCGCGCCAGCACGTCAGCGCCGATCACCAGCGCGTAATCCACCGCACCGTTTTTCACGTATTGATCGGCAACGCTGAGCGCGTAGGTGAACCCCGCGCAGGCCGCAGCGACGTCAAACGCCGGGCAGCCTTTAATACCCAACATTGATTGAATCTGGCAAGCCGAGCTAGGAAACGCATGGGTACCGGAGGTGGTCGCAACAATAATCAGACCAATTTGCTCCGGCTTGACGCCCGCCATGTCCAGCGCATTCTTAGCGGCTTCAAGGCCCATCGTAGCAACTGTTTCATTCGGTGCGGCAATACGACGCTCGCGGATACCGGTACGAGTAACAATCCACTCGTCAGACGTATCGACCATATTTTCCAGTTCAGCGTTCGTACGCACGTGCTCAGGCAGATAGCTGCCGGTACCAATAATCTTCGTATACATGTACGCTCAGTCACTCTTGGGTAATATACCGGGTTAACTCAAACTGCGAGGCGTCAGTCGTTGCCGGTCATCCGGGTTTGAGGCCTGGAATTTCCGCTTCTGCCGCCTTCAGGCAATTCGAAACCTGCAGGGTATAAAGATTCCAGGCGAGCGGCAATTCGCTGAGGAACCTGCCGCTGCACAGCCTGCACTGCGTGCTCTATCGCGACGCAAAAAGCGCGCTGATTGGCAGCCCCATGACTTTTAATCACGGAACCGCGTAATCCTAACAGACAGGCACCATTATACTGGTCGGGGTTGAGGTGACTGAATCGCCTCGACAGGCTTTTTTGTAACCAACGCTTTAATAAAAGCAGCCACCACGACCTTTTTTTCCCCTCTCCCTGTGATTTCAACAGTGAAAGGAACATTCTGACAACACCTTCCATCGTTTTTAATGTGACGTTGCCCGTGAATCCATCACAAACCAAAACATCCGTCTTGCCCGTCAACAATTCGTTGGCTTCCAGATACCCAATATAGTTGAGGGTTGGCAGGGTCTTCAAAACCGCCGCCGCGTCGCGAATGCTGCTGAGACCTTTCATCTCTTCTTCGCCGATATTCAGAAGCGCAACGCGGGGATCCTTAATACCGATCGCTTCTTCGGCAAGAACCGCCCCCATGATGGCAAACTGCACCAGCATTGTGCTATCGCAATCCACGTTAGCGCCTAAATCCAGCACCACCGTTTTGCCCTTCAGCTGATGCGGCAACATAGTAACCAGCGCAGGGCGCTCAATCCCCTCAATGGGCTTAAGCAGCAGCTTCGCCAGCCCCATCAGCGCTCCGGTATTACCCGCACTGACGCAGGCCTCCGCCCGCCCTTCTTTCACTAACTCAAGCGCAATGCGCATTGAGCTACCGCGACTGGCGCGAATCGCTTGCGCGGGTCGAGCATCACTGGCAATAACTGACTGCGCAGGGATAACCTGCAGACGTGAACGTTGTTCAAAATCAGCTTTGGCAAGTAATGGCGCGATAGTGTCGGGATCGCCGACTAAAAGAAGTGTGAGTTGTGAATTAGAGTTCAGTGCCTGCAATGCTGCAGGCACTGTCACGGAAGGGCCAAAATCCCCGCCCATGACATCTAACGCCAGGGTTAGACGTGTCAAGGTATCGTCGCTGCTCGGTTCGGTTATTCCCCAGTTACCCGGGGAGATCCTCACTAAGCTTCATCACGCTTTTACTCTTCGTCTTTCACGCGGCAAGTGCGTTGACTGCGCTCGTTCACACCAGTCACATAGTGAGCTATGCTTCTGGTGCTTCTCTCGCTTGCGTCTTCTTGCAACGCGAAATCCATGGAGTAATGCGTGATTACTTAGCGATAACCTTGCGACCGCGGTAGAAACCGTCGGCAGTGATGTGGTGACGCAGGTGTTTTTCACCAGAAGCTTTGTCTACAGACAGGCTGGTGACTGCGGTCAGCGCGTCATGGGAACGACGCATGCCACGTTTGGAACGGGTTGGTTTATTCTGTTGTACGGCCATGGACCTTACTCCTCAATTACTTATGCTTTAAGCTGGCTAATACGGCAAATGGATTTGGTTTTTGTGCCTCTTCAGGCAGTTCACCAAAGACCATGTCCGCGTCGGACACTTCACAGTGTTCAGAATCATGCACCGGAACTACGGGCAAGGCGAGGATGATTTCATCTTCAACCAGCGCCAGCAGATCGATTTCACCGAATTCGTTAACCTCAATCGGCTCATACGCTTCCGGCAGTGCTTCGGCCTGTTCGTCATTTCTGACGGGGCTGAAACAATACGTTGTGTGAACATGATGGGGGAACGGTTTCCCGCAACGCTGACATTCGAGGGTTACCGACACCGTCGCATCGCCGCTTAAAACGGCAAGACGCTGGTTATCGATAGCGAACGACATGCTGCATTCCACATCGCTGTCCACGCTGACAACAGAATCAGCGACACGCACAGCCTGATCACGGGTATAGATACCTTGGTAATCTAAGCGTTTTTGAGCCGTGCGAACCGGATCGAGAGTCAGGGGTAATTTTACCTTTTGCATAGGGCGCGCATATTAACTTTGTAACGTCATAGAGTCAAAGAAAAAGGCAGCCTCAGGTTGCCTTTTGCCATTTATTCGCACACATTGCGGCGCATAGTTTAAAATGATGCTCTGCGAAGCGCTATATGTGGATGAAAAAATATGTCTGAACTAATCCTCGCGTCAACCTCGCCGTGGCGGCGAATGCTGCTGGAAAAACTGTCGGTGCCTTTTGAATGCGCTGCGCCGAACGTTGATGAAACCCCGCTGCCCGGCGAACCTGCCCGCCAGCTGGTGATGCGTCTGGCGCAGGCAAAGGCGCAGGCCCTTGCCGCACGCTACCCACAGCACCTCATTATAGGCTCCGATCAGGTTTGTGTCCTGGACGGTGAAATTACCGGCAAACCGCATACGGAAGAAAACGCCCATCGCCAGCTGAGAAAGGCCAGCGGCACCATCGTCACGTTCTATACCGGCCTGGCGCTGTACAATTCCGCCAACGGTCATCTACAAACGGAATGCGAACCTTTCGACGTTCATTTCCGCCGTTTAAGCGACCAGGAAATTGAGAGCTATATCCGCAAGGAAAACCCGCTGCAGTGCGCCGGAAGCTTTAAAAGCGAAGGTTTAGGCATCACGCTATTCGAACGGCTTGAGGGGCGCGATCCCAACGCGCTGGTCGGTTTGCCGCTCATTGCCCTGTGCCAGATGCTGCGCCGGGAAGCGTTGAATCCCCTGCTCACGTAAACATGATAAAGGCCCCCCGATCCCGCGCGGTCTCTTCCTGAGGCCGCGTGCCGCCGCTTTACCCGGTGCCCAACGGAGCAGAGCAGGTTTACCCCAACTTAATTAATGCATCGCCTGTCACAGTTTATTTTACCCGCGCCATTAGAATCCATTATGAAACGTTGTTTTATTTTTAAATGGAGCCACTATGCCAACCCGCGCTACGCTTTTGACCCTCACCCTGCTGGCCGCCGCCGGCGTTAATGCCCATGACTGGCAGCGCCAGGGCATCGTAGAGGGCAATCTTCCTGCCTCCTGGCAGCAGTTGAAAGCGCAGATGACCTACCCGGACTCGTGGCTCTCTGGCCACTACCGTGATTTTGAGCAATGGCGACAGCAGGCTCGTACGCTGCTTCGGCAGTCTCTGCTAACCCCGGCGTCGACACTCCCCTTCGCGCCGCAAACGCTGATGAGAGAAAATCGAGGCGCGTATACCGCCGAGAAGCTGGCCTTCAACGTAACCGACGATAACAGGATTGCCGCGCTGATGTTGACGCCAAATTCCCCCGGCCCTCACCCGGCAATTGTTCTGCTGCACGACCATGGCTCAAAGTTTGATATCGGTAAGGAGAAGCTAATCCGTCCGTGGAACGACGCTGCACGGCTGGCCAGCGCCGAGGCGTGGGCGGATAAATTTTTCAGCGGTCGGTTTATCGGCGATGAACTGGCGCAGCGCGGCTATGTCGTCATCGCCATTGATAGCCCGGGTTGGGGGGACCGAGGGCCGATGGTCTACGAGCAGCAGCAGGCCCTCGCCAGCAACTACTTTAACCTGGGGCGCTCGCTGGCTGGTGAAGTTGCCTATGAAGATCTGCGTACCGTCGATTTCCTCAGCACTTTAAAAACGGTTGATAGTCAACGCATTGGGGTCGTGGGTTTCTCAATGGGCGGTTTTCGCGCCTGGCAGCTGGCCGCCCTGTCTGACAAAGTCGCCGCGACTGCGGTTATCTCCTGGTTTGGAACCTGGAACGGCCTGATGCAGCCTGGCAACAACGTTTTGCGCGGCCAGTCGGCGTTTTATATGCTTCACCCTGGCTTATCCGGACGCCTCGATATTCCCGATATCGCCAGCATTGCCGCGCCAAAACCGATGCTTATTTACAGCGGCGGACAAGATAAGCTCTTCCCGGCGGAAGCCGTTAACGACGCCTTCGCAAAAGTACATAAAGTGTGGGCGTCGCAAAACGCGCAGGATAAGCTGGAAACAAAAACGTGGCCGGAACTGGGCCACGTTTTTAATCAACAACAGCAGGATGAAGTTTTCCCCTGGCTTGCCAGGTGGCTCAAACCCTGAGCCTGAGCGCGGTCATTTCGCGTTACGCAAGACCTGCAGGCAGCGCTTAAGCTGATTATCTAAGGGGGCTTCAATGCGCATAATCTCCCCGCTACCCGGATGGGTAAACTTCAGCGCCGCCGCATGCAGAAACAGCCGGTTAAGGCCGGTGCCCGCCAGCTGCTTATCAAATTCACGGTCGCCGTAGCGGTCGTCAAAAGCAATAGGGTGGCCGGCGTATTGCGTATGTACGCGGATTTGATGCGTACGACCGGTCACCGGACTGCAGCGCACCAGCGTCGCATGGGTATAACGCTCTTCAACTTTAAAGCGCGTCTCCGACGGTTTCCCCTCCTGGTTAACCCGCACAATGCGCTCACCGCTCTGCAGAATATTTTTCAGCAGCGGCGCCTGCACCACTTTAGTATGCGACTGCCACTGCCCGCGCACCAGCGCCAGGTAATCCTTCTGCATTCCTTTGTCGCGCAGCTGCTCGTGCAGGGAACGCAGCGCGGAACGCTTTTTGGCGACCAGCAGCACGCCGGAGGTGTCGCGATCCAGGCGATGTACCAGCTCCAGGAAACGCGCTTCCGGACGCAGCGCGCGCAGACCTTCAATTACGCCAAAGCTCAATCCGCTGCCGCCGTGTACCGCCGTTCCGGAAGGCTTGTTAAGCACCAGGATATGATCGTCTTCATATAAAATCACATCGGCCAGCGCGGCTACTTTTTGCAGGTGTGGAGAGACCGCCTCTTCTTCTTTCTCAGAGACGCGAACCGGCGGGATGCGCACTTCGTCGCCGGCTTCCAGCTTATATTCCGGCTTCACGCGCTTTTTGTTAACCCGCACCTCGCCTTTACGCAAGATGCGATAAATCATGCTCTTCGGTACGCCCTTCAGCTGCGTACGCAAAAAGTTGTCGATACGTTGCCCGGCTTCATCATCAGCAATGGCAACCATTTTTACGCTTGGGATCTCAGTTTTCATGGTGCGCGATTCTAAATAGCCCGACGCATTAGCGCCACTCATTTTTATATGCTTATATTTATCATCATCCGGATTTCACAGTACGCTTCATCATCGTTTTGTTTGTTATTAGAACAATCTGTATACGCGGGTGAAAAAACTGTGAGTAACCGGGTGATAAAAGGTGAAAGTCAACTTGCTATAACGAGCTTAGCAATGGAATAATGATGCAGTATTCCGTGCTGAAACTTGTTAGAACAAGAAATTAGCGGAATGACCAATTTTGTCTGACCGATCATCAACGCAGCAATGGCGTAAGACGTATTGATCTTTCAGACAGTTAGCGGGCTGCGGGTTGCAGTCCTTACCGGTACAGGCTCTATGGATTTCACGTCGCAGGAAGGCGTTCACACTGGGATATCCCGGCGCTCATCTGGATCAAATGATTAAGATGAGCAGGTTAAGCCGCCACGCCTGCTGCATGAAAAACGATGGGTATAAATGGAATCTTCTCTGGTGATACATCCCAGGCAGTTCCCCTGATAAGTGCGCTGTGTTTCCGTTTGAAATACAGGCGACCGACACTCTGCGCCTCTTAAGCGCGCGACAGCCGTGAGGTTGGCGACGTGAAACAGACACGAGGCCATCGGTTTTCCCCGGTAAGGCGTTACTCTGCCCGTAGCTTAGTCGTCAATGTAAGAATAATGAGTAAGTTACGATGAAAAGAATGTTAATCAACGCAACTCAGCAGGAAGAGTTGCGCGTCGCCCTTGTTGATGGGCAGCGCCTGTACGACCTGGATATCGAAAGCCCCGGGCACGAACAGAAAAAAGCGAACATCTACAAAGGCAAAATCACTCGTATTGAACCTAGCCTCGAAGCCGCATTTGTTGATTATGGTGCCGAGCGTCATGGTTTCCTCCCTCTCAAAGAAATTGCCCGCGAATACTTCCCTGCCAACTACAATTCTCACGGTCGTCCAAACATCAAGGACGTGCTGCGTGAAGGCCAGGAAGTGATTGTCCAGATCGATAAAGAAGAGCGTGGCAATAAAGGCGCCGCGCTGACCACCTTTATCAGCCTGGCGGGTAGCTATCTGGTGCTGATGCCGAATAACCCACGCGCTGGCGGTATTTCACGCCGCATCGAGGGTGACGATCGCACCGAACTCAAAGAAGCGCTGGCCAGCCTTGAGCTGCCGGACGGCATGGGACTTATCGTTCGCACCGCTGGCGTCGGCAAATCCGCCGAAGCGCTGCAGTGGGACTTAAGCTTCCGCCTGAAGCACTGGGAAGCCATCCAGAAAGCCGCAGACAGCCGCCCTGCTCCGTTCCTGATCCATCAGGAAAGCAACGTCATCGTGCGCGCTTTCCGCGACTATCTGCGTCAGGATATCGGCGAAATCCTTATCGATAACCCGAAGGTGCTTGAGCTGGCTCGCCAGCACATTGCAGCGCTGGGTCGTCCGGATTTCAGCAGCAAAATCAAACTGTACACCGGGGAAATCCCGCTGTTCAGCCACTATCAAATCGAATCGCAGATTGAGTCCGCTTTCCAGCGTGAAGTGCGTCTGCCTTCCGGCGGTTCTATCGTTATCGACAGCACCGAAGCGCTGACCGCTATCGATATCAACTCCGCACGCGCCACCCGCGGCGGCGACATCGAAGAAACGGCGTTTAATACCAACCTTGAAGCAGCCGATGAAATCGCTCGTCAGCTGCGTCTGCGCGACCTTGGCGGCCTGATCGTTATCGACTTCATCGATATGACCCCGGTTCGCCACCAGCGTGCGGTAGAAAACCGCCTGCGCGAAGCCGTCCGTCAGGACAGAGCGCGCATCCAGATCAGCCATATTTCCCGCTTTGGACTGCTGGAGATGTCGCGTCAGCGCCTGAGCCCGTCGCTCGGGGAGTCCAGCCATCACGTCTGCCCGCGCTGTAGCGGAACGGGTACCGTGCGCGATAACGAATCGCTGTCGCTTTCTATTCTGCGTTTGATCGAAGAAGAAGCGCTGAAAGAGAACACCAAAGAAGTTCACGCTATCGTACCGGTGCCGATTGCCTCTTACCTGCTGAACGAAAAACGTGCCGCGGTAAGCGCGATTGAAACCCGTCAGGCCGATGTGCGCGTTATTATCGTGCCAAACGACCAGATGGAAACGCCGCACTACTCTGTTCTGCGCGTGCGTAAGGGCGAAGAGACCTCCACGCTGAGCTATCTGCTGCCGAAACTGCACGAAGAAGAGATGGCCATGCCTTCTGATGAAGAGCCGGCCGAGCGTAAACTCCCGGAACAACCGGCGCTGGCTGCTTTTGTCATGCCTGACGCGCCTCCGGCTCCGGCCCAGGAAGAGCCGGCCAGAGCCGCGGCTACCGTTGCGCCTGCCGCATCCGCACCGAAAGCGGCAGCGCCGGCGCAGCCTGGCCTGGTTGCCCGCTTCTTCAGCGCGCTGAAAAAAATGTTCTCCAGCGAGGAAGAGACTAAACCGGCAGAAGTTCAGGTTGAGAAAAAAGCGGAAGAGAAATCCGAGCGTCAGCAGGAGCGTCGTAAACCGCGCTCCAACAACCGCCGCGATCGCAATGACCGCCGCGACAACCGGGATAATCGCGATAGCCGCGAGAACCGCGATAGTCGTGCCGAGAACAGCGAAGGCCGCGAGTCTCGTGAAGAAAACCGCCGCAACCGTCGTGAGAAGCAGCAGCAGAACGCTGAGCCGCGCGAAATCCGCCAGACAACGGTCGAAGATAGCGAAAAAGGCAAAGCGCGCGACGAGCAGCAGCCGCGCCGCGAACGTAATCGCCGTCGTAACGATGATAAACGTCAGGTTCAGCAGGAAGCCAAAGCGCAAACCCGCGAAGAGCCGGTTGTTCAGGAGAGCGAGCAGGAAGAGCGCGTGCAGACGATGCCGCGTCGTAAACCTCGCCAGCTGGCGCAGAAGGTGCGTATTGAATCCGCCGCCGCTGAACAGGTTGTCGAGCCGGTAGCCGCGCCTCAGGTCGCCGAAGCGCCGGTCGTCCAGCCGGAAGCCGCAGCGCCGCGCACTGAACTGGCGAAAGTCGATCTGCCGGCGGTTGTTGAACCCGCTGCGGAACATGACGACAACGGTGAAGCCCGCGAATCCAACGGTATGCCGCGTCGTTCACGTCGTTCCCCTCGTCACCTGCGCGTCAGCGGCCAGCGCCGTCGTCGCTACCGTGATGAGCGTTACCCGACGCAATCCCCGATGCCGCTGACCGTAGCCTGCGCATCGCCGGAAATGGCGTCTGGTAAAGTGTGGATCCGCTACCCGGTCGTTCGCCCTCAGGACCAGCAGCAGGAAGACGTGCAGGTTCAGGAGTTCTCAACCACTGCGGCTGAGCCCGTCGTCGCACCAGTGGCTGCCGCTGAGCCGGTTGTCTCTGAAGTGATTGCCCCGGCTGTCGCCGCAGAAAGCGCAGTCGAGCCAGTGGCTACTACCGAGCCTGTGGCGGTGATTAACGAACCTGAAGTTCCGGTCGTAGAAACCACGCATCCGGAGGCTATCGCCGCCCCGGTTGATGAACAGCCGCAGCTGATTGCCGAAGCCGATGAAGCCGTGGCCGAAGAAGTTGTCGCAGAAGCCGTTGACGTCGTTGCGCAAGAAGCTGTCGAACCGGAAGCTGCGGTCGCTGAACCTGTTGCGGTTGAAGAGACGGCGGTGGTTGTTGAGGAAGCGCCTGTTGTTTCCGAACCGGTGGTTGAACCTGCACCAGCGGCGGAGCCGGTCGTTGCGACTCAACCTGTTGTCACGGCTGCGCCGGTCGTTAAGGTCGCCAATCGTCACGCCACGGCGCCGATGACCCGCGCCCCAGCGCCAGACTACGTACCTGAAGCGCCTCGTCAAAGCGAGTGGGTTCGCCCGAACTTTGATTTTGACGGTAAAGGTTCTGCTGGCGGTCATAGCGCCACGCACAAAGCCGCTGCCGGACCTACCCGTCCGCAGCCCGTAGAGTAACGTCACCTCGACAAGACCGGCCCCCGCGGCCGGTCTTTTTTTATTCCCCTTCCGGACGCTGCATCCCCGCAATCTGCGGCATGACCTCACGCATCAGGTCGAGAAACTTACGCAACCGCGTCGGATAGTAGCGCGCCCAGGGATACACCAGGTGTACCGGCAGCGGTGAGGCTCGCCACTGCGGGAACAGCTCCACCAGCCGCCCGGCGGCAATATCGTCCGCTACCGCCCAGCTCGACACAATCGCCGCGCCCAGCCCCGCCAGCGCGGTATTACGCGCCACATGCACGCTATCGGTACTCAGACACGGCGCGATGGCAAAGGTAATAAGCTGCTCATCCACCTGCGACTGCAGCCTCACCTCATGCTGATAGAACGTGCTGATGGCTATCCACGGCAGCAACGACATCTCCTGCGGCGCGCTTAACGGCGGCAAGTTTGCCAGCAGCGATGGGGATGCCACCACGCTGCGGGGAACCTCGGCCAGCAGTACCGATACCGTAGCCGGATCCACCTCGGCCCCCACGCGAATCGCGCAGTCGATACCATCGCTCAGAAAATCGACCGTCTTATCGTTCAGCATCCATTCAACCGCCAGCTGGGGATAGCGCTGCAAAAAATCCACCAGTGGCCCCAGCAGCTGTTGCTGACCAAACGCATGCGGGGCCCGCACTCTTAAAATCCCCACCGGCCGGTCATCGGTGATCCGCAGGTCGTCCTCCAGCGCCAGCCAGGCATCGACGACCTGGCGGGCATGCTGATAACAGCGCTCACCGTCATCGGTCAGCTTCATCGCGTGAGTCGTGCGCAGAATCAGCTTTGCGCCAAGCAGCCCCTCCAGAGACTGAAGCCGTCGACTTACCGTCGCCTGGGTCGTATTCATCTGTACCGCGGCGGCGGAGAGAGACCCGGCCTCCACGATACGAATGAACGTACGCATCAGTTCGATACGATCTATACGCTCTTGCTTCTTCATTTATATTTTGCCTATACGTTTAGCGTATAACCGTTTTACCACCGGGCTATCTACCGCGCCAGCCGGATTACGGGAAAAATAGCGCCATCGCTTGTAAGAGGAATCCACCATGACACCAACTCCACTCACCTCCCGCGCCGCCAGGTGGGTCATTTTCATCCTTGCGCTGGGCGCGGGCTTCAGCGTCGCCTCAATCTATTACGCGCAACCGCTGCTGCCGCTGATGGGGGCTAACCTCCATTTGAGCGTTGAGGGTATGGGTCTGGTTCCGACCCTGACCCAGGCCGGCTACGCGCTGGGCATACTTTTCCTTCTCCCGCTTGGCGACCGCCACGACCGCAGAAAGCTGATCCTGATGAAAAGCGCCGCGCTGGCCGTCCTGTTGCTGCTCTGCAGCCTTACCGGTCAGCTAAGCTCTCTGCTGATTGTCAGCCTGCTTATCGGTATGGCCGCGACCATGGCGCAGGATATCGTACCGGCAGCCGCGATTCTGGCTCCCGCGGGCAAGCAGGGGAAAATGGTGGGTACGGTGATGACCGGCCTGCTGCTGGGGATCCTGCTGTCGCGAACCGTTAGTGGTCTGGTGGGGGCGCTATTCGGCTGGCGGGTAATGTATCAGGCGGCTGCGGTCAGCATCGCGATGATTGGTGTGGTGATGTGGCGCGTGCTGCCGCGCTTCGAAATTCACTCAACCCTCAGCTACCCGCAGCTGATGAAATCAATGGCGCATCTGTGGAAACGCTATCCGGCACTGCGTCGCGCCGCATTCGCCCAGGGATTCCTCTCTATCGCCTTTAGCGCCTTCTGGTCTACGCTTGCGGTCATGCTGTTGGCGCACTATCAGATGGGCAGCGCGGTAGCCGGTGGCTTCGGTATTGCAGGGGCTGCCGGGGCGCTTGCCGCCCCGCTGGCCGGCGGCCTGGCCGACAAGTTCGGCGCAGAAAAAGTCACGCAAATGGGCGCGGCGCTGGTGACGGTTTCGTTTGCCCTGATGTTTTTGCTGCCTGCGCTACCGCCGCATGGTCAGCTAATCCTGATTGCCATCTCGGCCGTCGGTTTTGACCTGGGGCTGCAATCCAGCCTCGTAGCGCACCAGAACCTGGTGTATGGCCTGGAGCCGCAGGCGCGCGGACGCCTCAACGCGCTGCTGTTCACCGGCGTGTTTATTGGGATGTCGCTGGGTTCAGTACTGGGAAGCAAACTGTATGTGCTCGCAGGCTGGAGCGGCGTCGTGACCCTCGCCGTCGTAACCGGTGCGATTGCCCTTGGGATCCGCCTGCTGGAAAGCGCCAGGGTCGTATCGGCGCAGCGAACCGCCAGATAAAGAGCGAACCGTCAGGTAAAAAAAGCCGCTGTGCAATTCCTGCAGAGCGGCTTTTCTTTCATCAGAACAACTCAAACCGTGCGGCGAGCAAACTCTTTCACGCGAAAGCCCAGCAGCAGCAGCGTCGCGAAATAGGCGACAACGCCGGCCACCACGACCACCATCAAGCGCAGCAGGCGGAACGGCATCGTCCCCTGCGACCACTCCGGCATCAGGTACATCACGCCCAGCAGCGCCGCTGACATAATAATCACCGCGATGACCAGGCGCAGCAGGAACAGGAACCAGCCCGGCTGAGGCGTAAAAATTTTCTGTTTCCGCAGCTGCCAGTAGAGCAGCGCGGCGTTCAGGCAGGCCGCCAGACCAATCGACAACGACAGACCAGCGTGCTTCAGGGGGCCAATAAAGGCGAGGTTCATCACCTGCGTCATGATCAGCGTGACGATGGCAATTTTCACCGGCGTTTTAATGTCCTGCCGCGAATAGAATCCGGGAGCCAGCACCTTCACGACGATGAGCCCCATCAGCCCGACAGAATACGCCACCAGCGCGCGCTGGGTCATCGCGGCATCAAAAGCGGTAAATTTCCCGTACTGGAATAACGCGACCGTCAGCGGCTTGGCCAGGATCCCTAACGCCACCGCGCTCGGTAGCGCGAGCAGGAAGCACAGGCGTAATCCCCAGTCCATCAAACGGCAATATTCATCGTGATTGCCGCTGGCGAAGCTTTTAGACAGCGAAGGCAGCAAAATGGTCCCCAGCGCCACGCCCAGTACGCCGGATGGAAACTCCATCAGACGATCGGCGTAGTACATCCACGATACGGAGCCGGAAACGAGGAATGAGGCAAAAATCGTGTTAATGATCAGCGAGATTTGGCTGACTGAGACGCCGAGGATCGCCGGGCCCATCTGTTTCACCACCCGCACCGCGCCAGCATCTTTAAGGTTGACCCGCGGCAGCACCAGCATGCCGATTTTTTTCAGATGCGGCAGCTGCCAGGCGAGCTGCAAAATACCGCCAACCGTTACCGCCCACGCCATTGCCAGCATCGGCGGATTAAAATAGGGCGCGGCAAACAGCGCAAAACCAATCATGCTGACGTTCAGGAAGGTCGGGGCAAAAGCAGGCACCGAAAAGCGGTTCCAGGTATTCAGGATGGCGCCCACGAGTGAAGCCAGGGAGATCAACAGAATATAGGGAAAAGTGATGCGCAAGAGCTGCGTGGTCAGGGCGAACTTTTCGGGCGTATTGGCAAATCCCGGCGCGGTGATAGTAATCACCCACGGTGCCGCCAGCATACCGGCGACGGTGACCAGCGCCAGAACCAGCGTCAGCAGCCCCGAAACATAGGCGACGAAAACCCGGGTCGCATCTTCACCCTGCTTGCTTTTATACTCCGCCAGAATCGGCACAAAAGCCTGTGAGAAAGCGCCTTCAGCAAAAATACGCCGTAAAAGGTTCGGGAGTTTAAAAGCAACGAAGAAGGCGTCGGTGGCCATCCCCGCGCCAAAAATACGCGCCACAATCGCATCGCGCGCAAAGCCCAGCACGCGCGAAAACATGGTCATCGAACTGACGGCCGCCAGTGATTTTAAAAGATTCATTAACGTGTTATTCCACAACCCTGGAGTAAAACGCCCGCAAATGCGGGCGCTGGAAAGTGGCGATAGTCTACCGGGTTCATAATGAATTACTACTGTCAGTTGTTACAACGGATTATTCGCTCATCGCTTCGCGCCAGAGTTTCTCTATAACGCGCTGAGCCAGCAGCGCCTGCTCGCCGGACGTTTCAGGAACCGTCTGATTTTGCACGCATTCGATAAAATGCCGCGCGCAGCCGGTAAATCCACGCTGCTCAAGGGTGGTCTGCCAGCCGGGGATCGGGCGCTGGATCACGCCGCGCCCCCGCTCCTCCTGCCACTCCCGCATATCCCGGACTTCATATAATCCGCCGTCGGTTACCGCCTGTACCCACTCCCGCTGGCTTCCGGCGCGGCGGTGCATACTGGTGGTTATCTGCATCATTCCGCAACTGAAATGGTGTTCGGCATACAGCATCTCCCCTTGAGCGGTGGTGTGCAGCGCACCGCCGCTTAAACGCGCTTTATCGCCCGCCAGCCATAGCGCGGTATCGATGACGTGCAGATAGTCATCCAACAGCGTGAAGCGCAGATCGTGGCCCACGCTGTCGCCACGGTGCTTATCCATCCGCAGCGACGCAGCGCTCCCGAGCTGGGCCTTCAGCTCGCGATAGAGGGGGGAAAAACGGCGGTTAAACCCGACCATTAGCGTGAGATGACGGCGAGCGGCCAGCTCAACCAGCGCCTCCGCATCGCTGAGTTTATCCGCCAGCGGTTTATCAACGCAGACATGCACTCCGGCATTGAGCAGGCGGGAAACCACTTCATAATGTGAAGCCGTTGAAGTATGCACGAATACGGCATCACACTGCGCCGCCAGCTGTTCCAGAGAATCCGCATAGGGAATACGCCAGGTTTCACAGATACGCAGCGCTTTCTCTTTCCCGGGCGACCACGCCGCCTGCAGCGTCCAGTCATCTGCGGCCCCCAGCACCGGTAACCACGCCTTTTGCGCGATACCGCCCAGGCCAACCACTCCTATACGTAGTTTCGCCGACATGCTTAATCTCCCAGGTGAGCCAGCAGTGAATCGAGACGCGCTTTTAGCTCGGCAACTTCCGCCTCCAGCGCCTCAACGCGCATCTGAAGATCGTCGCCGGGCGGCGACACGGCCTCCACGACGGTAATCAGTGAATCCATATCATCGCAGAACAGATGCATATAGCGGCTTTCACGCTTGCCAGGCTCCCGCGGCAGACGCGCAACATAGGGGCCATCTTCTCGCGAAGCCAGGTTTTCGAGGACGCTTTCAACCTCGGCCATATCGCTGAATTCATGCATTCGCTGCGCGCGACCGCGGAGTTCGCCAGGCGTCTGCGCCCCGCGCAGCAGCAGTGTGGTCACGATAGCGACTTCCGCCGGCGTGAATTTCAGATCGCCGAATTCAGAGTTGCAGAAGCGTTGTTCATACTTGGTCACCCGATTGCCGAAACCGCTGACCGTACGCAAATAATGGCGCTTGACTAGCGTATCGAGCAGATCCTGAACTTCACTATCGCTGAGCGACATTACCGGTTCACGGTTTGTTTTCTGGTTACAGGCGGTGACCACCGCGTTGACCGACAGGGGGTACTGCTCCGGCGTGGTGACCTGCTTTTCCAGCAGGCAGCCAATGACCCGCGCCTCATGCGCGGTTAACTGATATTTCATGATGTCTCCTTAGCGACCCGGGGTCCAGTCCGGTGTCGTCAACGCCGTCAGTACGTGATCGCGCCACTGCCCATCAATGAGCAGGTAATCTTTGGCGTAACCCTCTTTTTCAAAGCCCAGCCGCGCCAGCAAATCGCCGCTGCGCTGATTATGCGGCATATAGTTTGCCATTATGCGATGGATATGTTGCGTGCGCTGCATATAGCGAATGGCCGACGTCAGCGCTTCATACATCAGCCCCTGCCCTTGCCATTTCTCCCCGATGGAGTAGCCGAGATAGCAGGCATGAAACGATCCGCGCACCACATTCGAAAAATTCGCCACGCCGATGATCTCTTTTTCTTCCGGGTCAAGCAGAGCAAAATAGAACGCCGAGCCCTGCTTATGAAACTCAGAAATCATCGATAAACGCGCCTGCCAGCCGGAAGGATAACAGTGGCTGTCATCGCGCACCGGTTCCCAGGGTTTTAAGAACCCTTTATTTTCCGCGTAATAATCGGCCAGACGCCAGGCGTCACGATCGTGCACCAGCCGAACCACCAGCCGGTCCGTCGTCAAACGCACCTTCGGTACGTTACTGCGATAGCCAAACATTCCCCTCTCCTGTTCCCCTGACGCAATACTTGCTGACTTTACTATACCTGTCCTGCACGGCGGTGTGAAAACAGCAACATACCATTTTCTGCACCATCTCTGCTTTTCGATGAATAGCCTCTATCGTTCTTGCATTTTGATAAAAAAATATTGTCGCGAGCGCGCTGGGAAAATAGCCATTAACCCCGCAAAATGTCAGAGCTTATTCTTATTTTTCCCTGGAGGGGAAATGTCCCGCGTATCGCAGGCAAGGAGCCTGGGTAAATATTTCCTGTTAGTCGATAACATGCTGGTCGTACTCGGCTTTTTCGTTGTGTTCCCGCTTATCTCCATTCGCTTTGTCGACCAGATGGGGTGGGCTGCGCTGATGGTCGGGATTGCGCTCGGCCTGCGTCAGCTGGTGCAGCAAGGCTTAGGAATATTTGGCGGCGCCATTGCCGACCGTTTTGGCGCCAAGCCGATGATCGTTACCGGTATGCTGATGCGCGCGGCCGGCTTCGCGGCGATGGCCGTCGCTCATGAACCCTGGGTGCTGTGGCTCTCCTGTATTCTTTCAGGCCTCGGCGGCACGCTGTTCGATCCCCCGCGGGCGGCGCTGGTGGTCAAGCTGGTACGCCCGCACCAGCGCGGACGTTTCTTCTCTATCCTGATGATGCAGGACAGCGCAGGAGCGGTGATCGGCGCGCTGCTGGGCAGCTGGCTGCTGCAATATGATTTTCGCCTGGTGTGCAGCGCCGGAGCGGCGCTGTTTATCGCCTGTGCGGCATTCAACGCCTGGTATCTTCCCGCCTGGAAGCTGTCGACGGTCAAAACGCCGGTTCGTGAAGGATTGGGGCGCGTGTTGCGCGACAAACGCTTTGTCACCTATGTGCTGACGCTGACCGGGTATTACATGCTAGCGGTGCAGGTGATGCTGATGCTGCCGATTATGGTGAATGATATTGCGGGTTCTCCGGCGGCGGTCAAATGGATGTACGCCATTGAAGCGACCATTTCGCTAACGCTGCTGTATCCGATTGCCCGCTGGAGCGAAAAGCGTTTTCGCCTGGAGCAGCGCCTGATGGCCGGCCTGCTGATCATGACGCTCGCGATGATGCCAATTGGCCTGAGCAGCAATTTGCAGCAGCTGTTTACGCTGATCTGCGTATTTTATATGGGGTCAATCATCGCTGAACCCGCGCGTGAAACGCTGGGGGCGTCGCTGGCGGATGCCAGAGCGCGCGGCAGCTATATGGGCTTTAGCCGGTTAGGCCTGGCCTTCGGCGGCGCTTTCGGCTACGCAGGCGGCGGCTGGCTGTTCGATGCCGGTAAGGCCGTCGGTCAGCCTGAGCTGCCGTGGCTGATGCTGGGCATTATCGGCCTCGCGACGTTTATTGCGCTGTGGTGGCAGTTCAGTCCAAAACGTTCGGCCTCCGGAATGCTGGAGCCGCGAACCTGATTTGCCGGGCCTTCCTTTCTCCTCCATACTGAATTGAGGATGTTCAGCAACAATGGAGGAGAAACGTGAAGTTATATATCTACGATCACTGCCCGTTCTGCCTTAAAGCCCGCATGATTTTCGGCCTGAAAAATATCCCCGTCGAACTGATTGTGCTCCTGAACGATGATGAATTAACCCCCACCCGAATGATCGGCCAGAAAATGGCGCCAATCCTGCAAAAAGACGATAGCCGCTATATGCCGGAAAGCATGGATATCGTGCACTATGTCGATAAGCTGGACGGCAAACCGCTGCTTACCGGCCCGCGTAATCCGGCGGTGGAAACCTGGCTGCGGAAGGTCAACGGCTACGCGAACCGCCTGCTGATCCCCCGCTTTGCCAAATCCGCGTTTGATGAATTCGCCACGCCAGAGGCGCGCGCCTATTTTGTGAAAAAGAAAGAGGCGGCTATCGGCAGCTTTGCTGACCATCTCGCCCATTCCCCCGGTCTGGTGAAGAACATCAGCGACGATCTGCGGGCGCTGGATAAACTGATTGTCCAGCCGAACGCCGTCAACGGAGAACTCTCTGAAGATGATATTCAGCTCTTTCCTCTGCTGAGGAATCTGACGCTGGTTGCCGGCGTGAACTGGCCGAGTCGGGTGGCCGCCTATCGTGACAACATGGCCAAACAGACGCAGATCAACCTGCTTTCTTCAATGGCTATTTAACCTCAAGGCAGCGGATGGTTTGGCCCTTCGCTGCCGAACGCCTCTTTTTCAGTCTTTTCCGCTAGCACCTCCTGCGCTGGCGGGCCATGCTGCTTTGTGTCAGGATGAACCCATGGCATGACATTAAGGAATCCAATGAAAAAGATGTTTATCGCGGCCGCGCTTATCGTTAGCGGCCTGCTTAGCGCCTGTAATCAGCTCACGCAATATTCCGTGAGCGAGCAGGAAATCAATCAGGCGCTGCAGAAACGTAACCACTTCGCTAAGGATATTGGCCTGCCAGGCGTAGCGGATGCCCATATTGAACTGCAAAATCTTACCAGCGCTATTGGCCGTGAAGAACCAAACAAAGTCACGTTAAGCGGCGTGGCCAATTTAGATCTGAATTCACTTTTCGGGAACCAGAAAGCGACCATCGATCTGAAGCTCAAAGCGCTGCCGGCTTTCAATAAAGAAAAGGGGGCCATTTTCCTGCAGGAGATGGAAGTCGTCGATGCTAAAGTTCAGCCGGAAAAGCTCCAGTCTGTCGTACAGACGCTGATCCCTTACCTGAATCAGTCCCTGCGTAGCTACTTCAATCAGCAGCCTGCCTACGTCCTGCGCGAGGATGCCAGCACCGGTGAAGCGCTGGCGAAAAAGTATGCTAAAGGGATTGAAGTGAAGCCCGGCGAGATTATTATCCCGTTCACCAACTGATGGCTCGGGCGCTGAAGCGCCCGATTTTTTACGGAAGTTGATGCAAAGGAAAACGTTTACGCTTATCCTTAGTGCCCGGCAAAAACAGCCCTGATGACTGAACCTATTAGCCGGAGCCTTCCATGACAGCACAATCCCAGGTATTGAAAATCCGCCGCCCTGACGACTGGCATATCCATCTGCGCGATGACGATATGTTAAAAACCGTCGTGCCTTATACCAGTGAATTTTATGGCCGGGCAATCGTGATGCCAAACCTGGTACCGCCTGTCACTACCGTCGAAGCCGCCCTCGCCTATCGCCAGCGTATCGTTGATGCGATCCCTGCGGGCCATGATTTTACGCCGCTGATGACCTGCTATCTGACGGATACGCTCGACCCGGCTGAGCTGGAGCGCGGATTTAACGAAGGCGTATTCACTGCCGCCAAGCTCTATCCGGCCAACGCCACCACCAACTCCAGCCACGGCGTCACCAGTACGGATGCCATTATGCCGGTGCTGGAACGCATGGAAAAGCTGGGGATGCCTCTGCTGGTTCACGGTGAGGTCACCCATGCTGATATCGATATTTTTGACCGGGAAGCGCGCTTTATTGAAACGGTCATGGAGCCGCTGCGTCAGCGCCTGCCCGGCCTGAAGGTGGTCTTCGAACACATCACGACCAAAGATGCCGCTGAATACGTACGCGACGGTAACGAGCTGCTGGCGGCCACCATCACCCCGCAGCACCTGATGTTCAACCGTAACCATATGCTGGTTGGCGGCGTGCGTCCCCACCTTTATTGCCTGCCGATCCTGAAACGCAATATTCACCAGCAAGCGCTGCGCGAACTGGTTGCCAGCGGTTTTGACCGCGCTTTCCTCGGCACGGATTCCGCTCCCCATGCCCGCCATCGTAAGGAAGCCAGCTGCGGATGCGCAGGCTGTTTTAACGCGCCGACCGCGCTGGGCAGCTACGCCACGGTATTTGAGGAGATGAACGCCCTGCAACACTTTGAAGCCTTCTGTTCGCTTAACGGCCCCCGCTTCTATGGCCTGCCGGTCAATGAGGGCTACGTGGAGCTGGTGCGCGAAGAGAGCCAGGTGGTCGAGAGTATCGCCCTGCCAGGCGACGCGCTGGTGCCGTTCCTTGCCGGGGAAACCGTGCGCTGGACGATGAAAAAATAAATAGCCTGCCCCCTGTTGTAAATCTTCAGAGTGTACTGTATAAATAAACAGTACATTATCCAGGGGGCAATTATGCGTATTGAAGTCTCTATCGCCAAATCAACAGCCTTACCCAACGGCGCCTTAGATGCGCTGAACAATGAACTCTCGCGTCGTATCGAACAGCAGTTTCCCTCTACCTCAAGTCAGGTAACGGTTCGGTACGCGGCTAATAACAATCTGTCGGTTATCGGCGGCCTGAAAGAAGACAAAGACCGGATTAGCGAAATCCTGCAAGAAACCTGGGAAAGCGCTGACGACTGGTTTGTCCGCGACTAGTCAATTAAATTTGCTCCCTCATTGTGCAATTTTTTGCCGGGTCGCCCCGGCTTTTTTATTTTTTTCATAGTCAGACTCTCCCCTATTGCTTTTCCTTAGCACCTTCATAAATAACAATTAACCCTCCCTGATTTGCCTAAAAAATCAGCAAATGGGCGCGTATGTATCTCTATTTCATTTAATTTCTCGAGTTTATTCTTGACTACTGATATAATTAACTTGCTTCAAAAAACACGCATTAAACCTCGAGAACTGTTGTCTTTTAACATATGAATAAGGGGTTATGATGGAAAAGAATAATGAAGTCATCCAGACCCATCCCCTCGTCGGATGGGACATCAGCACCGTTGATAGTTACGATGCGCTGATGTTGCGCCTGCACTACCAAAACCCCGCTCAAGAAAGCAGTAGAGACGCAGAGATTGGCCAGACGCTATGGCTAACGACGGACGTCGCACGTCAGTTTATTTCGATTCTGGAAGCAGGTATTGCGAAGATTGAATCTGGCGAATACCAGGAAAATGAGTATCGAAGGCATTAAAATTTAGCGCTAATGTCAGAATATTCACTTAACAGGCACCCTCGGGTGCCTGAATTATTTTCGGGCTTGTATAACAGCAGGTTGTTAATTACCCTGCTAATAAAGCAATAACCTGGAACCCACCATGCAATACGATCTTATCATTATCGGTAGCGGCTCGGTCGGCGCTGCCGCAGGCTATTATGCGCGGCAGGCAGGGCTCAACGTACTGATGATTGATGCCCATCAGCCGCCGCATCAGGAAGGCAGCCATCACGGCAGTACCCGCCTCATTCGTCACGCCTATGGCGAAGGCGAAAGATATGTCCCCCTGGTACTGCGCGCGCAACAGCTATGGGATGAGTTTGCCGCCGCCAGCGGTGAAGCCGTCTTTGAACGTACAGGAGTGATTAACCTCGGGCCTGCCGGCTCCGACTTTCTGCGCAATGTTGCCAGCAGCGCGCGCGAGTTCCAGCTCAATATCGAAGAAATGGATGCGCAGACGGTGATGACTCGCTGGCCGGAAATTCGTATTCCTGATGATTATCGGGCGATATTTGAACCCGCATCCGGCATACTGCGCAGCGAACTGGCCGTTGAAAGCTGGATCCGTCTGGCACGCGAAGCGGGCGCCGCACAGCTCTTCAACTGCCCGGTGTCGGCCATTCACCACACGCCGAACGGCGTAACCGTCGATACGCTTGATGGTGAGTACAGCGGCAAAAAACTGCTGGTTAGCGCCGGTACCTGGGTTACCCGGCTGATGCCAGAACTCCCTGTCCAGCCGGTACGTAAAATTTTCGCCTGGTTTCAGGCGGATGGCCGCTACAGCAGCAAAAATAATTTCCCGGCGTTTACCGGTGAGTTAGCGAATGGCGATCAGTTTTACGGTTTCCCGGCAGAAGATAACGAATTGAAAATCGGCAAGCATAACGGCGGGCAGCCTATTTCCACGCCGGAAGAACGTAAGCCGTTTGGTGCCGTTGCAACGGACGGCTCTGAAGCTTTTAGCTTCTTGCGTAATGTGTTGCCCGGTATCGGCGGCTGCCTGCATGGCGCATCCTGTACCTATGACAACACCGCCGACGAGGACTTTATCATTGATACGCTGCCCGGCCAGCCGGATACGCTATTGATTACCGGCCTGAGCGGACACGGCTTTAAGTTCGCACCGGTACTCGGTGAACTGGCCACACGGTTCGCGCTTGAAGAACCCTTTGGGTTTGATCTATCCCCGTTTTCACTGGCGCGGTTTAAGAAATAATCGCCCGCCGTACAACCTGACAACCACGCTAAAGAAACGGCCTCGCTTGAGGCCGTGAATGATGAGAGAGATGATGCGTCGCCTGTTCGAATTACTGGTTAACAACGTCCGCGAACATTTTATGATTTATCTGGCGCTGTGGCTTCTGCTGGCGTTTATCGATCTTATCTGGCTATGGTTTTTCTGAAGGCTCAGGATCCGGGATCCCCAGCTTCGTATTCAACCGACCGCGAGATTTATTAAAGATCTTATTGCCATTCTCGCGGCCGGCGCGCAGTTTTCGCTGCTCCTCTTCCGGCAGCTTATGCTCTTCCATGCAGGCTTCGCTACAGCAGCCGGCGAATTTCTCCGCGCAGGCAGGACACTGAATAAACAGCAGGTGGCAACCATCGTTCAGGCAGTTGGTATGGCTGTCGCAGGGAGCGCCGCACTGATGGCAATGGGCGATAACATCATCTGAGATACGCTCTCCCATACGCTCATCGAATACAAAGTTCTTACCGACAAAGCGAACCGGCAGCCCCTGTTCGCGCGCGCGTCGCGCGTATTCGATAATCCCGCCCTCAATATGCGAGACCTTAGTGAACCCATTGTGCTTCATCCACGCGCTGGCTTTTTCGCAGCGGATACCGCCGGTGCAGTACATCACGATATTTTTATCTTTATGTTCCTGCATCATCTCAACGGCCTTCGGCAGCTGGTCGCGAAACGTATCCGCCGGGATCTCCAGCGCGTTCTCGAAATGGCCGACCTCATATTCGTAATGGTTACGCATATCAATAAAGACCGCATCCGGGTCGTCCAGCATCGCGTTGACTTCCGCAGCCTTTAAATAATCGCCCACGTCCGATGCATCAAACGTCGGATCGTCAATCCCATCCGCGACGATCCGATCGCGTACCTTGAGACGCAGAACCCAGAAGGATTTACCGTCATCATCGAGGGCGATATTCAGGCGCAGGCCATTCAGGGCGGGATCAAAAGCGTATAAGAATTCGCGCAGCGCATCGACCCGGCTTTGCGGAACGCTAATTTGCGCGTTAATACCTTCGTGAGCCAGATAAATTCGGCCAAAAACGTTCAGCTTAGTCAACGCAATCCACAGCGCATCGCGCGTGGCTTTTGGGTCGATAATAGTGAAATATTTATAAAACGAGATCGTCGTGCGCGGCTCGGTCTCAGCCAACATTTGCGCCTTTAACGTCTCATTTGAAATGCGGTTATGTAACACTGGCATGGTGTACCTGCTCGGCATAGTCAATGAGTAAAATAAACGGCGGGCATCATATAGCAAACACGCTTAATTTACATCCCCACATTTTGCGCTACATTTTTCTCACCCATATTTGCTTGCGTTAACATTAAATGCCATCTGCGGCCGGTATTTTGGCTGAGGCATAAAAAAATGCGATAATAGAACACGTTGCTTAATTAAACAGGTATGAGATGACCCATTTACCTAAATTTTCCGCAGCGTTGCTGCACCCGCGTTACTGGTTGCTTTGGCTCGGGATCGGCCTGCTCTGGTTGGTTGTTCAGCTGCCTTATCCGCTGATTTATCGCCTCGGAACCGGTCTTGGCCGCCTCGCCATGCGGCTAATGAAGCGCCGGGCCAAAATAGCCAACCGGAATCTGGAGCTCTGTTTTCCCGATAAGAGCGAACAAGAGCGTCACCGCATGGTCGTGGCAAACTTTGAATCCGTTGGCATGGGGTTAATGGAAACCGGCATGGCCTGGTTCTGGCCGACGAAGCGTATTGCGCGCTGGACTGACTCCATCGGCGTCGAGCATATCCGTGATGTTCAGGCGCAAAAGCGCGGCATTTTGCTGATTGGCATTCATTTCCTCACGCTGGAGATGGGCGCGCGCATGTTCGGTATCAACGAGCCGGGCATTGGCGTTTATCGTCCAAACGATAACCCGGTTATCGACTGGCTGCAGACATGGGGACGCCTGCGCTCCAACAAAGACATGATCGATCGTAAGGATCTGAAAGGCATGATCCGCGCGCTGAAAAAGGGTGAAGTGATCTGGTATGCGCCGGATCACGACTATGGCCCGGCCGCCAGCGTATTTGTGCCGTTTTTCGCCGTTGACCAGGCCGCGACCACTTCGGGCACCTGGATGCTGGCAAAGATGTCTAAAGCCTGCGTTGTGCCGTTCGTGCCGCGCCGTAAACCGGACGGTAAAGGCTATGAGCTGATTATCCTGCCGCCGGAGTGCGATCCGCCGCTGGACGATGCGGAGACTACCGCCGTCTGGATGAACAAAGTGGTAGAGAAGTGCATATTGATGGCGCCGGAACAGTATATGTGGATGCATCGCCGCTTTAAAACGCGTCCTGAAGGCGTTCCTTCTCGTTACTAGCGCCTCCCGGCGCGCGCTCGCGCAATGGCTCCGCATCTGAATCCGGATGCGGAGTAAGCCCCACCGTTCAGAGCCCTCCTTTAGCTTTAAAAGCTCTCCTCCATTGCGGCAACCATTTCTCAGGCGCATAATTAGCAGGCTCATATTTTCAATTATTTGACCTGCGCGGCAGGCCAGTGGAATCCTATGCCCTCTGCTGATACCCCCATTAACTGGAAACGTAATCTCACCGTCACCTGGCTCGGCTGCTTTTTAACCGGCGCCGCCTTTAGCCTGGTGATGCCGTTCCTCCCGCTCTACGTCGAACAACTCGGCGTAACCGGCCATAGCGCCCTCAATATGTGGTCAGGGCTGGTTTTCAGCATTACCTTTTTATTTTCCGCCGTGGCCTCCCCCTTCTGGGGCGGTCTCGCGGACCGCAAAGGGCGCAAAATTATGCTGCTGCGCTCGGCCCTCGGTATGGCAATCGTTATGCTGCTGATGGGCCTGGCGCAGAATATCTGGCAGTTTCTGATCCTGCGCGCGCTGTTAGGTCTGCTCGGCGGATTTATTCCTAACGCCAATGCGCTGATAGCGACGCAAATTCCCCGTCATAAGAGCGGCTGGGCGCTGGGGACTCTCTCTACCGGGGCGGTCAGCGGCGCGCTGCTGGGGCCGCTGGCCGGCGGTTTCCTGGCCGATCACTGGGGATTGCGTACCGTCTTCTTTATGACGGCAGGCGTGCTGTTTATTTGTTTCTTATTTACCCTTTTTCTCATCCGCGAAAATTTTGTCGCCGTCAGTAAAAAAGAGATGCTCAGCGCGAAAGACGTTTTCACGTCGCTTAAAAATCCGAAGCTGGTGCTGAGTCTGTTTGTGACATCGCTGATTATCCAGGTGGCTACCGGTTCTATCGCGCCGATTTTGACGCTTTACGTGCGCGATCTCGCCGGCAACGTCAGTAATATTGCGTTTATCAGCGGCATGATAGCTTCAGTCCCCGGTATTGCCGCCCTGCTTAGCGCCCCTCGCCTCGGTAAACTCGGCGACCGTATCGGTCCGGAAAAGATCCTGATCGTTGCGCTGGTGATTTCTGTCCTGCTCCTGATTCCCATGTCGTTTGTCCAGACGCCGCTGCAGCTGGGGATCCTGCGCTTCCTGTTAGGCGCCGCCGATGGCGCGCTGCTGCCGGCAGTGCAAACGCTGCTGGTGTACAACTCCACCAGCCAAATCTCGGGCAGAATATTCAGCTATAACCAGTCGTTCCGCGATATCGGCAACGTCACGGGCCCGCTCATCGGCGCATCGGTTTCCGCCAACTACGGCTTCCGGGCAGTCTTTTTAGTCACCGCCGGTGTGGTGCTGTTCAATGCGGTTTACTCGACCCTGACCCTCGGTCGCTCCCGCCGCCCCCGGGCAACGGACAATCCGGGTTCCGGCACGCATTCGGTAAATTAATGTCCGTGTGGCGTTCACCTCCTTGACGCATTGCCAACCGCCTTCTATAGATTGAATCGTGTTCATTTCTATTCATCTTAGGAGGTTAGCCATGCCAAAGGATTCGATGTTCTATGCCACGCTTGAAGAAGCAATCGATGCAGCCCGCGAGGAGTTTCTGGCTAATAATCCCGATAGCGACGAAGAGAGCGCCAGCATTGAGCAGCTAAATATCCAGAAGTACGTACTCCAGGACGGTGATATTGCCTGGCAGGCCGAATTTTTCGCCGACGAGGATGAACAGGGCGAATGTCTGCCGGTCCTCAGCGGTCAGGCTGCGCAGAGCGTCTTTGACGGCGATTATGATGAGATTGAGCTTCGCCAGGAGTGGCTGGAAGAAAACACGCTGCATGAATGGGATGAAGGCGAGTTTCAGCTTGAACCCTCTCTCGATACCGAGGAGGGCCAGGCTGCCGCCGATGAATGGGATGAACGCTAATTAGTTATAGGGGCCGTGGCTGGCGTCAAGCGGCAGCAGTAGCGTATCAAACACCAGCGAAAAGGGCAGATCGAGAATAGTGATATAGCGCCATGCTGAATCACGAACATCCCACTGAACGCCGGGATAGTACTGGTTTCCATGGCCCTGGCCAGGCACTGTGCGGCTGATAATACTCCCGCAGCCGCTGAGAAACAGCGTCATTGCGATAACCAGTAAAACTCTCATCAACAACCTCGATTTTCAGGTAAAAAAATACCGGCACCATTGCCGGTATTTTCCTTAACGTACGGCTTACTTCGTTTTTAACGCCAGCGGATTCAACGTCAGCTGCTGATAGGCGCCTACCCACGAAGAGTATTTCTCCGGCGCGGCCCACACGCGATAGTGCAAGCGTGACATCGTGACCGGGTCGCTCAGCAATACCAGACGACGATCGCGGTTTAGTTTATCCGGCGTCTCGTTCAGCGCCTGCTCAACGTGACGTTCGCGGGCGATATCCAGAATATGCCCGTGACGGTGGCGCGCGGTGGCCATCGCCGTTGCCAGCGCGTTAAACGACGGGTTAAATACCGCATGCATAAAGCCGTCGTCCAGCGAACGCTGACGGTTGAGCGTCAGATAAGCGTCAGTATCTTTAAGCACCTGCGGCGGGGAGTACTCTTCCGGGATCAGGAACAGCTTCCAGCGTTTAGTGCGCAGGCCGATGGTGGCGCGGCTGGAAATGGCCGACACGAACGGCGACAGAATCAGCGACACCACAATCGGCGCCAGCCAGAACAGGAAGCGCAGATCCAGCCATGCCATGCCCACCGCCCAGACCAGACCCAACAGCATCTGCGAGCCGTGACGCATAAACGCTTCGCCCCACGGGGTAGAGTCGTCATCACGCTGCGGCGAGTTCCACACCACTTCCCAGCCGAGGAACGCGCTGACCACAAACACGGTATGGAACAGCATACGCACCGGCGCCAGCAGCACCGAAAAGAGCACCTCCAGCAGCAGAGAAAGGGTCACGCGGATAAATCCGCCGTACTCTTTTGGCCCTTTACACCACACCAGGATAATACTCAGCAGCTTCGGCAGAAACAGCAGCACCATGGTGGAAGCAAACAGGGCAATGGCCAGCTCCGGACGCCACTGCGGCCAGACCGGGAACAGCTGCCGCGGCTGCAGAAAGTACTGCGGTTCGGTCAACGCATGCACCACCTGCAGGGCAGTTGAGAGCGCAAGGAACATAAACCACAGCGGCGCCGACAGGTATGACATCACGCCGGTCAGGAACACCGCGCGGTGAACCGGGTGCATCCCTTTAACCAGGAACAGGCGGAAGTTCATCAGGTTCCCCTGACACCAGCGGCGATCGCGTTTCAGCTCGTCCAGCAGGTTCGGCGGCAGCTCTTCATAAGATCCGGGGAGATCGTAAGCAATCCAGACCCCCCATCCGGCGCGACGCATCAATGCGGCTTCGACGAAGTCGTGCGACAGAATGGAACCCGCGAAGTTACCCTCACCCGGCAGCGGCGCGAGGGCACAGTGCTCAATAAATGGTTTCACCCGGATAATGGCGTTGTGTCCCCAGTAGTGCGATTCGCCCAACTGCCAGAAGTGCAGCCCGGCGGTAAACAGCGGGCCGTAGACGCGGGTGGCAAATTGCTGACAGCGAGCATACAGCGTATCCATGCCCGACGCGCGAGGCGATGACTGGATGATACCGGCATTCGGGTTCGCTTCCATCAGGCGCACCAGGCCGCTCAGGCACTCACCGCTCATGACGGAGTCGGCATCCAGCACCACCATGTAGCTATACTGGCTACCCCAACGGCGGCAGAAGTCATCAATGTTACCGCTTTTGCGCTTCACGCGGCGGCGGCGGCGGCGATAGAAGATCTGCCCTTCGCCCTGCACTTCAGCAATGAGCTCCATCCACGCCTTTTGCTCTGCCACGCAGATGTCCGGGTTGTAGCTATCGCTCAGGATATAGACATCAAAGTGCTCGGCGTTGCCGCTGGCCTTTACCGACTCCCAGGTCGCACGCAGGCCCGCGAATACGCGGTCAACGTCTTCGTTGCAGATCGGCATGATCAGCGCCGTGCGATGCTCCGGGTTCAACGGCTCATTCCCGACGGTGGAGGCTGAGATACTGTACTTATCACGCCCGATGAGCAGCTGCAGGAAGCCCATCAGCGCGGTCCAGAACCCCGCTGAGACCCAGCAAAAAAGCACGGCGAACAGGATCAGGATCCCCGACTGCAGCACATAGGGCAGCAGCTGCATAAAGGAGATCCACAGGTTCTGCCCCACCATATCCGCCGGGTTAATCAGCGCCCAGCCCTGGTAGGGCAAAATGGTTTTCATGTACCACGTCGCCACCACGGTCTGCGCCAGCGTCAGCAGCAGAAGAATGTAGCGGCGGATAGAGCCGACGGTACGCCATTTCTGCTCGCTCTCCTGCTCTTCCTGGCTCAGGCGAGAAAGATAGCGCGGCGTCACGTCGCGTCCGCGCAGCCGATCCCAGAAGCGCCCGACCGGGTTAGTCCGCCAGGGGTCCGGAAACATGGAGGAGCGTTTTGCTTTCGGCATGGCGTTGAGCTGGGTGCGCCCTTCGTCATCCTTAACCAGCTGGTTACCGGCCAGTGAATCTGGCCAGCTGTGCTCCAGCCGCGATTTTACCGACCCCAGCGGGGAGTCGTCTTCGCGGTGGTAAACGTGATGTTCAGCGTCCAGTGCTTGATGTACGGCCTGCAGACTTGCGTCAGGTAACGCGCGTTTTTCTGCATCCGACAGCGGCAATGCGTCGATGTACTTCGTTATCTTATTCATTGGCAGGCAGCTGATAGCTCCAGGTTTCGCTCAGCGTCTGGTCGGTATTGACCAGGGCTGCGCGCATATCCGTGGTTTTCTTAGGATCTTTCACTTTGACGCGCAGGATCATACGCCAGCCTTTCGTTACTGGGTTGTAGCGCACGGTATTTTCGACGATTTCAGCGTTATCGCCGATGCTGGCCTGGGCAGTCACTGGCGTATCTGCGGGCAGCTTTTTCATCTCGGCGCCGGTGAAATCGACAATAAAGGCAATGGTGCCATCAGGCTGGCGGATCAGATTCGATTGCTTGACGTCGCCGGTAGAACGGCGGGTCTGCATAACGTAAGCGTTATCCGGCGCATGCAGTTTGTCTTCGTCACGGCTGAAAGTGATGGTGTATTTGAAGTTCATCTCTTTGCCGGGTTCCGGCAGCTGATCCGGCGTCCAGTAGGTGACGATGTTATCGTTGGTTTCATCGTTGGTTGGGATCTCGACCAGTTCGATTTTCCCTTTGCCCCAATCACCTTTCGGCGTAATCCACGCGCTTGGGCGCAGATCGTAGCGGTCGTCGAGGTCTTCAAAACGCGAGAACTGACGGCCGCGCTGCAGCAGGCCAAACCCCTGCGGGTTTTCCATTGCGTAGCTGCTGACGGCCAGGTGTTTCGGGTTATTGAGCGGACGCCAGATCCACTCACCGTTACCGGCAAGAATGGACAGCCCGTTGGAGTCGTGCAGCGCCGGGCGGTAGTTGGTGGTCGGAGACGGCTGATGCGGCCCGAACAGGAACATGCTGGTTAACGGCGCCACGCCCAGTTTACCGACTTTGTCACGCAGATAGACCTTAGACTGCACGTCCACCACGGTATCGCGACCGGGCATGATCACAAAGCGATAGGCGCCGGTTGCGCGCGGGGAATCAAGCAGCGCATAAATCGTCAGGCGTTTATCGGTGGCTTTAGGACGCTCAATCCAGAACTCACGGAAGCGCGGGAACTCTTCTCCGGACGGCAGCGCGGTATCGATAGCCAGTCCGCGGGCAGAAAGCCCATATACCTGGCCCTGACCGAGCACGCGGAAATAGCTGGCTCCGAGCATGCTGACGATCTCATCGTTCTTGTCTTTGCTGTTGATCGGATACAGAACCTTAAAGCCCGCAAAACCGAGGTCTTTAACCGTGTCTTTATCGTGCTGAACGTTGCCAAAATTAAAATAGTCCGGGCTATATTTAATTTTACGTACGCTGGTTGCCGTCACTTCATTAATGGTGACCGGCGTATCGAAATACATTCCCTGGTGATAAAACTCGAGCTTGAACGGGCTTTTCAGATTATTCCAATAGGCTTTGTCGTGATTAAACTGAATTTGCTGATAGTCCGCATACTTCATGTCGCGGAAGGCAGAGGGCAGGTTACTTTTAGGCGCTTCAAAGCCTTTGCCGGCTAACGTTTGTGCCTCTTTTGCGACGTCATCAATGCTGAATGCCCATGCAGATGAAGTACACAGGGACAACATTACGGCTGCGCTTAACCAACGCATTTTCATCATCTGTGGTTTATGTTTCATATAAGTAAGCACTTCCCCCTTTGTGTGCTTAAATCGATCCGATCTATTTTAATGGAAACTCAGGCATTCCGACAACATAATCCCTGCATTGTTCGGCATCGCGGCACAGGGAATACACAGTTACTGCCCCGTTTGCACTTTGCGTGCTTATCCTGGAGACAGTTAACCAGAGTTCATGTAGGGTTGCAGAGAATTTAAACGTTATCACGTTGAGTGATAAGACGAATTGTCTGAGAATGTAGTGATATTGTATGAATAATACTCCGGTACAGCGTGAATATTTTTTCGATAGCATCCGCGCCTGGCTGATGCTATTGGGCATCCCTTTTCACATTTCGCTCATTTACTCCAGCCACAGCTGGCATGTTAACAGCGCCGAGCCCTCGTGGTGGCTGACGTTATTTAACGACTTCATCCATGCCTTTCGCATGCAGGTCTTCTTTGTGATTTCCGGCTATTTTTCCTACATGCTTTTTCTGCGCTATCCGCTGAAAAAATGGTGGAAAGTACGCGTTGAGCGCGTCGGCATTCCCATGTTAACGGCGATCCCGCTCCTGACCCTGCCGCAGTTTATTATGCTGCAGTACGTCAACGGTAAAGCGGATAACTGGCATACGCTGTCAGGCTATGACAAGTTCAACACCCTCGCCTGGGAGCTGATCTCTCATCTGTGGTTTTTGTTGGTGCTGGTGGTCCTGACGTCGCTGGGCGTGGTGATGTTCAAATGGCTGACGCGACCGCGTTCTGCCGCTGCGCCCACCTTTGGTGACACCGTCACATTAGGCCAGCTGTCGATGATTTTTCTCGCTCTGGGCGTGCTGTACGCGGTCATCCGCCGCACTATTTTTATTCTCTATCCGCCCATTCTCAGCAACGGTCTGTTCAACTTTATCGTGATGCAGACGCTGTTCTATCTGCCTTTCTTTATCCTGGGCGCCCAGACGTTTATTAACGCGCGGCTGAAGACGATGTTCACGACTCCCTCGCCGTGGTGCTTTGTGGCGGCTTTACTGGGATTTATCGCCTACCGACTGAATCAGCAGTACGGCTCGGGCGATGGCTGGATGTACGAAACGGAGTACGTGATTACGATGGTGCTGGGGCTATGGATGGTCAACGTGGTCTTTTCGCTTGGCCACCGTTTGTTAAATTTCCAGTCCGCGCGGGTGACCTACTTCGTCAACGCATCGCTATTTATCTACCTGGTGCACCACCCTCTGACCCTGCTCTACGGGGCATGGATAACCCCGGTCATTCAATCAAATACCCTTGGATTTATCACCGGGCTGGTTTTTGTTGTCGGGATTGCACTGGTGCTGTATGAAATTCATCTGCGGATACCGCTGTTGCGCTTTCTTTTTTCCGGAAAATTCCAGCAAAAGACGGCTAAGCCGCAAATTTCCGCCAGTTAAAACAGGGAGCTGCTGTGTGGAACGCACATAGCAGCGCTATTTTTGCGCAAACAACAGCTGAAAGACATCGCGGTACAGGCTCTCCATCGCCGCTTTATCTACCGTCGGAGCCGTCGCCAGGTCGCAACGGTATGCCGCCCCTTCCGTTAATATCGCGATAAATTCGCAGGCGACGCTAATTTGCTCCGCGGTCATCTCAGGATGGTAGTGGCGGGTAAGCCGCCCGCCCTCCTCTTTCAGGCGACGATCGGCCTGGATCATAATTTCACGCAGGCGCGGATTTCGGGACGCCTCGGCGTTAATTTCCATCAGCAGATAATTATCGTTTTTCGTAGACTCGGTCGCGGGGAGCACGCCGGCTAAAACTGAAGCCATGCGGGCTAAATCATGATTCCCGGCAACCATTTCGCCCACTCTGGCATTCACGATCTCGCTGACGATAACTTCGATGATCTCTTCTTTGCTGGCGAAAACGCGATATAGCTGGCCTACGCTAAGGCCAGCCTGACGCGCAATATCCGCTACGGAGGCGCCATGCAGGCCCTTTTCCGCGAAACATTTTTGTGCCGCGGCAACAATTTCCATCCGGCGAAGCCGTTGTTTTTGTAGAACCTTCCCTTCAGTCACCGATGACTCTCCCATTATGATAGTTTCCCGTCTTCGCAGGAAACTATCATATCTTATTCTGATGGCCGAGTTGCGCGCGACTCGCCTCGAGTAATTGGGTATAGATGCCGGCGGTTTCGCTATCAAAACAAACGAAATAAACGCGCTCCAGCGGATTGTAGCGAGTGAGAAAGGCAGTTACCGTCCGCACGGCTATCTCCGCGGCGGCCTGTTTAGGGTAACCATATACGCCGGTGCTGATAGCAGGAAATGCGATGGATCGGTAATTATTTGCCGAGGCCAGCAGCAGGCTATTTTTGTAAACGTCAGCCAGTAATTCCGCCTCCTGCCTGTCACCGCCGTGCCAGACCGGCCCTACGGCGTGAATCACCGCGCTGGCGGGCAGATTTCCTGCCGCCGTAATCACCGCATGGCCCGGCGGACACTCTCCCTGCTGTTGCCGCACAACTTTGCAGGCAGCCAGCAGTTCCGGCCCTGCCGCGCGGTGAATCGCCCCGTCTACCCCGCCGCCGCCAAGCAGCGACGGATTAGCCGCGTTGACGATAACATCGACCTCAAGCCTGGTAATATCGCCGAGAACCACTTCAGGTTGAACAGCCATTTCTCCTCCTGTCGGCATACGTCTTGAAAGGAATACAGGAGGATAATATGGCACGATAGCCCCCGGGGCGAAAGCCCGGGGGCAGAGGGTTACCGATAATCAACATCCAGAATGGCGAGGGTCCGTTGCGGATTAATATAGCGTAATTGCGCAGAACGGATATTTTCGTTGCGGATATTCCCTTTCTCAAGCTGCTGAGCGGAAATTTTAATCGTCTCCGCCCGCGGGCAATCCATAATAACCTGATTATTGATTGCATCGAGCTGGCAGGGTGCTTCCACCACCCGTCCGTAAAAATGGACGACGCCAGCCACGGTCTGTTCGGCGATCGCAGGGCTAATAAACGAGGGTAATATAAACAGGGCTGCAAGCGAAGCATATCTAATTGTTTTCATTATAAAACTCCTCTGCATATCGGTATAGCTACTGAAGAGCACCAGCCATCCATGAGTGCGACGAGTTAATTTTTTTTACTTCAATTTAATTATATTAACAATTTAAAAACAAAAAATATCATTTGTTTAAATGTGCTAACAAAATCGATTCACTAACTCCCGGTACAGTTAAAGTTGCGGATATATAAGGAAAAACAAAATGGCGGGAAGATTTATGATGAGGTAATACTTGGCAGCAAAAACAGCCAAAGAGCCCGACGGGCTCTTTGGTGATGAAAAGTGGGATAGGTTAAAAAGATTCGCGACTTTGATTAGCCAGAGATTTATTTTTCTCCGCCCGGGTCGCCAGCCACAGGCCGCTATTTTTCATGGCATAGCCAAATACCAGGCCCAGCGCGAGTGAAGGCACAACTAAACGCCAGTCGCCGCCGGCGGCAAACGTCGCACACGCGCCGATAAAAGTACCCGGCACAAAAGAGAGAATCAGCTGACGCGCCTGGATACACATCAAAAACGCCACGACGCCGGTCATGATATAGCTAACCACTTCCAGCTGCGGCGCCAGCGCGCTACCGTGAATAATCACCAGCGCCCACACCACGCCGCTCATGACCGTACAGGTCGAAATAAGCAGCCCTTTTAACCCACCTTGCGGACAGGCAAAGTAAGCCGTACAGCCGAGGAAACCTGCCCAGCTCAGCAGACCCAATGCGACCGCCACCCATCCCCAGATACCGGAGAGAATGCCCGTCGTTAATGCGATTGCGAAGAGTATGTTCATGGCGCGTATCATAGCAGAAACGCGCCCGTCAAATGCGACACAGAGCACACTAAATGAAATTCAGAATGTTTTGTTGCAACTAAATTGTGACTTTAATCACAATTTATTGCTCATTTTCTTCCTGCAGCTCATCCCACATGGCGGAGAGGGCTTCACGAGTCAGCGGGGCCATGGCGCGCCAGAACGGCGTGGTTGCATGGGCTTCAACTTTGCCCAGGAACTCGCCGCACCACGGCAGAATATACTCAGCGAAAAGGGTTTCCAGAACGTCGCTTTCATCTTCCGGCGTGTGATCTTCCAGCCACGAAGCGGCCAGCAGCAAGGAGCCTAAATGATCCGCCGCGCCCTCCCCCGTGGGGACACCATGCGCGCTGAGGAAAGTACGAACGTCAGCTTCCGTAGCGCCTTCTACCCATGCGCTACGGTAAGGCGCCACGCGGCACTCTTCACCGACAAACAGCGCGTTGTATTCGGCGGCCAGAGACGGCATATCGCAGCTTTTTTGCAGACGCTCCAGCAGTTCATCCTGCTCCAGCGGCCAGCTCGCTGCCAGCTTCCCTTCGCGAATAAGGGTAAACAGCGGCACCAGCAGCGGGTCCTGCGGCTGACGATAATAGAGAGAGCCCAGCACGCGGCAGAGGATTGAAAACTCATTCATTCATTTATTCCAGTTATTCAAATTAAAGTTCAGCAAACTCAGGAATCGCAGGCATCCCACGCGATTCAAGAAAATTAAGCAGACGCCGCGGCGTCACGTTAAGAATTCGCTCTTCCGGAAAATCAACAGCATCGAGGATTTTGCGACATTCGCTAAATTCACCAAGCGTGAATGCCGTATGGGAATCCGAACCCAGCGCAACCCAGCCGCCGGCATCGCGTACGGCCGCGGCAACGGCACGGCAGTTATCTTCGCTGCCAATGCGCGACGAAACAAAGGATGAGTTATTGATTTCCAGCGCCACGTGGTGCTTCGCTGCTGCCGCGGCAATGGCCGGGATATCAACGGGAAACTTAGGATTACCCGGATGGCTAATGATATGCACCGCGCCGCTCGCTATCGTGGCGATCATCGCTTCGGTATGCGTTGCTTTATCCTTTGGAGGGAACACCGGCTCGTGAAAACCGGCAATGATCAGGTCCAGCGAGTTGAGCATCGGGCCGGTACAGTCAATTTCGCCCTGGGTATTTTTGATATTGGCTTCGATACCGCGCAGGATACCAACGCCCTCCACCAGCCGCGGCCAGATACGCATATTAATAAAATGCCAGTAGTGAGGCGCATCGGCCATATCGGGCCCGTGGTCGGTAATAGCAAAGAGTTTGATCCCCTTGCGCTTTGCTTCTGCAATATAATCGTGCAGGGTACTGTAGGCGTGGGTGCTGGCGACGGTATGCATGTGCAGGTCAACAGGATACATCACAATCTCCTTCTCTGTTTGTGGCAAGAATAGCAGGAATCTGCGCCTGTGATCAGCAAAAACCCCGCTCACGCGGGGCTGTCGCTTAGTATCCCAGCTGGCGATCGACCTGCCCGCTGACCGTTTCACCTCGTTCTAACTGACCGATGGTTTTGGCGATATAAGCCATGGCTTCCAGAGGCCGGGTGACGGCGGCAACATGCGGCGTCATCGCCACTCGCGGATGCCGCCAAAGCGGGCTCGCTTCAGGCAGCGGTTCGCGGCTGTACACATCCAGCATCGCGCCTTTCAACTTGCCGCTATTCAGCGCGTCCAGCAGATCGTCTTCTACCACATGAACACCGCGAGCCAGATTCAGCACGTAGCTGTTATCCGGCAGCTGCGCCAGGCGCGCGCTATTAATAATTCCAACGGTTTCCGCCGTGTTGGGCAGCAGGTTTATCAGCACTCGTGTTCCGTTGAGGAACGCATTCAGCTCCTCTTCTCCGGCAAAGCTGGTGACCTGCGGCCAGGATTTGCGGCTGCGGCTCCAGATGCGTAACGGAAAACCCCAGCTTTGCAGGGCTTCGGCCACTTTCGCGCCAAGCACGCCCGCGCCCATAATGCCGATGGTGAAATCTTCACGCTGATACTCCTCCAGCGGCTGCCACCGCGCCTCTTGTTTTAATGCCTGATAGTCATCAAAACGACGGAACCAGTGCAACACCTGGCTCACCGCGTATTCTTGCATCTGCAGCCCCATGCCGGTGTCTTCCAGACGGAACAGCGGAGTTGACAGCGGCAGCATTTCCGGGTGTTCCCGCAGTTTGCTGAGGATTGAATCGACGCCGGCGCCAAGGGCAAAGACGGCTTTAAGCTGGCGGCCCTGGAGCATTTCTACCGGCGGATGCCAGACCAGCGCATAGTCAGCGGGTTGATTATCTCCGGGTTTCCACTCGCGGACGCGCGAGCCGGGCAGCTGTTTTTCCAGTTCCGTAATCCAGAAAGGGGTGTCGAACGTGGGGTGGTAAAAGATGATATCCATAAAGGCTCCTGATAGCCGACGCTGCTGGCAGGTTAGGTTAGCGTCGCGTTTTACTCGTTGTTTTCTATTGGATTGCCAGCATAGCAAATTTCATTCGCCGAGCGTGCGAAAAAGGGAATGGCGATAAAAAAATCGATTTTCGCCCATTTAGGGAGCAAGTTGCTTGAAGTTTGGCTAAACGCGCGATTTTTTAAAAAAGTTGATTGACGGGAGATACGTATTTCCCTAAATTAGCGCCCGTTCCCGGCAACAACGGGAAAGACAATATGGTGAGGTGTCCGAGTGGCTGAAGGAGCACGCCTGGAAAGTGTGTATACGGCAACGTATCGGGGGTTCGAATCCCCCCCTCACCGCCATATTTTAAGAAGAGCTCGTACGCAAGTACGGGCTTTTTTTTCGCATATAGCACCCCGTCCGGTAGATACTGTGAACGCCTGCAACCATTTTTAGTTGCCGATACTTTCTCCGGCTCCCGGATGACAGGCACACCAACGACAGCACTCTCTGGTGCTGTCGTTTTTTCTCAGGGAACGTTGTTACGCTATCAACAGCTCATGCTGTGACGCATCGAACGCCTTTCCTGACTTCAGTACTCCATAAGCCACCTGCGCCAGCTTTCGCATCATCGCCCCTATGATGACTTTTGCCCGCTTTCCGCTCTCTTCCAGCCTTTTCCTGAACGCTTTTCCCCACGCCGTATGGTACAGCGCCGATAACGCTGGCATGTATAACGCCTTGCGCAGTTGAACCGGCCCCGCTTTGCTCATCCGGCTCGCCCGCATCACGCTGCTTCCCGACTCATGCTGCACCGGCGTCAGTCCTGCATACGCCGCGAACTGCCGCGCTGTACCGAACTTCAGCCTCAGGCCCGTATACGCCAGCAGAACAGCCGCTGTTTTCTCCCCGATGCCCGGAATACTGTTCAGCAGCTTCCGCCGTCGTTTCATATCCGGGTCGTTATCCGTCAGGTCTTTTATCTGTTTTTCGATACGCGCCAGCTCCGCGCTCAGACATCCCAGCAGGATATCAATGCTGGCCAGCTGAACCTCCGGCGCGGTTTCCCGCCGGTTTTTCTCCTGCGTCTGCATCTCTGTCAGCGCCTGATGCCTTAACACCAGGGCTTTCAGTGCCCGCTCTGTCGGATGAGGGGCCTCCCAGGCTGACGGGCGTTTTTCCCGGCAGAAGTGAGCCAGCATACGGGCGTCCACTTTGTCAGTTTTACTGCGCAACCCCTCACTCTGTGCGAAAGCTTTACTGAGGGCGGGGTTGATGATGGACACGGTATACCCGGCATCACTCAGATGCGCGGCCGCGTCTTCCATGTAGGTGCTGGTGGACTCCATGCAGACATGGGCACGGTTCACGTCATGGCCGCGAAGCCAGCGGACCAGCGCTTCGTGTCCGGAGAGGGTATTGTCAAATTTTTTACAGCGATGCCGGCCATCAGGGCGAAGAATATCGACATCCAGTTTAGCTTTGGCGACATCAATACCGATGAAGTGGAGTTCATTTTCCATAGTGAAACCAACCTTGCAAATACGGGTTACCGGTGAAAGCCGGTCCATGATACTGTCCGGTTTATCACATGAGAAAGAACGGCGGTCCGGTGCAAAGGATCTACGGAACAGGCGCGAAAGCCTAAGCCCGGACACGGCATCCGGACCGCCATCAGAGAGAACTGGCCGGTTCTTTCTGACGGAGTAATCATACAAGCCCGGACAGATGCGCAGCATCGCCTCCGGGAAATTCTTCTACTCCATGCTCTTCTCCCGGGGGCTGCGCGATGCGCGTGCCCGGGCTACAGTACCGCAGATTGCCGATAGTCCGTAGCCCGGGTAAGGCGTTTACGCCGCAACCCGGGGAATATGCCGTGAGGTGGTATTGCTGTGGCTTCTTCCCGGCTTGCGCTGCGCTTAGCCGGGCTACCGGGCCGCAGATCGCCGGTAATCCGAGCCCGGACAGGCGCATCGCGCCGCCGCCGGGATTGTGGCAAATGCTAATCCTCTTCCATCCGCTGATACTCTTCGCTGAGAAAATCCACCAGCGCCCTGACCGAGGGGAGTAATCCGCGACGAGAGGCAAACACCGCATGGATCACCTCCCTGCGCGGTTGCCACTCATCGAGGACAACCACCAGCTCTCCGGCGGCCAACTGATCGCGCACCATTAATAAAGGAAGCTGTACCACCCCAACGCCGGCAATGGCCGCTTCACGGAGCGCCAGCATATCCGTGGTGACCAGCCGGGGAGTAAAGTAGATTTCCGCCCTTGCCCCCTCCGGGCCGGTCAACTGCCACTTATGCTGATGCTTGCCCGCCCCGAGGCTTAACCCCGGCCAATCGCTTAGCGCTGAAGGAACCTGAGGCTGCCCCTGCCGCTCCACCAACCGGGGGCTGGCGACCAGACGGTGCCCGCGATCGGCCAGAACACGCATCACCAGATCGCTATCTTCTATCGGCCTTGGACGTACGCGAATCGCGACGTCGACGCCCTCTCCAACAACATCAACGCGTCGGTTAGTCGCTTCCAGCTGCAGATTCACGCCCGGATAGCGCACCATAAACCGTGCCAGCATCGGCCCGATATGCGCATGCAATAGCGTTACCGGGCAGGTCAGCTTTACGCTCCCGCGCGGCTCGGAACGCAGGGTTTCCACCGCCTGTTCTGCCGCTTCCGCCTCGATCAGCATCGCTTTGCAGTGCTGATAAAAGGTCAGGCCAACTTCCGTTACCGCAAACTGCCGGGTTGTACGTTGAATCAAACGGACGCCGAGGCGTTCTTCTAGCTGGGCGATACGACGGCTCAACTTGGATTTGGGTTGATCGAGCGCCCTGCCCGCCGCGGCAAAACCACCGTGATCGATCACCTGTACGAACCAGGCTAAGTCATTGAGATCCTGCATCCTTCCCCCATCGTTCCATTTTTAGAACAGTATAGGTCATTTTTGCTATCTAGCGGACTATTAGTGGCGAATATATGCTTATTCACATCAGAAACAGCTATTCAGGAGACTACCATGAAACAAATTACAGGTATCTACACCGCGCCTTCACAGCACTGGGTAGGCGATGGTTTCCCGGTTCGCTCAATGTTCTCTTACCAGACTCACGGCGAACAGCTAAGCCCCTTCCTGCTGCTCGACTACGCAGGCCCCCATCACTTCCCGGCGGGGACAGGCAAACGCGGCGTCGGCGAACATCCGCATCGCGGATTTGAAACCGTCACCGTGGTCTATTCCGGCGAAGTTGAACATCGTGACTCTACCGGCAGAGGCGGCGTCATTGGACCGGGCGATGTGCAGTGGATGACCGCAGGCGCCGGGATCCTGCATGAAGAGTTCCACTCGGCGGAATTTACCCGTACCGGCGGCGAGCTGAAGATGATTCAGCTCTGGGTCAACCTCCCGGCGAAAGACAAAATGACGCAGCCGGGATACCAGAGCATCACTGCTGATGTGATTCCTGACGTTGAGCTGCCGAATAATGCGGGCCATATGCGGGTTATTGCCGGGCGCTACGAAGATATTGTCGGCCCTGCGCACACGTTTTCTCCGCTTAACGTCTGGGACCTGCAGCTTAACCAGAGCCAGGAAATCACGCTGCATCAGCCTGCCGGCTGGAGTACGGCGCTGGTCGTTCTGGAAGGTGAAGTGGTGGTGAACGGCGAGGGTAGCGCCCGCGAGGGTCAGCTGGTGGTGCTCAGCCAGAAAGGAGAAGCGCTCCACCTCTCGGCCAGTAGCAACGCAAAAGTACTGCTGATGGCCGGTGAACCGCTGCAGGAGCCGATCGTGGGCTATGGCCCCTTTGTGATGAATACCAAAGCACAAATCGCGGAAGCGGTTCGTGATTTTAATAGCGGCCGCTTCGGCCAAATCTGATATTGAATGAGGTGAATAATATGTCTACCCCAGCTAACTTTAATGGTTCTCGTCCGGTTATTGATGTCAATGATACCGCCATGCTGCTGATTGACCACCAGAGCGGTCTGTTCCAGACCGTGGGTGATATGCCGATGCCGGAGCTGCGGGCGCGCGCCGCCGCGCTGGCGAAGATGGCTTCATTAGCCGGGATCCCGGTGATCACCACGGCGTCAGTGCCGCAGGGACCAAACGGCCCGCTGATCCCTGAGATTCATGCGAACGCGCCCCATGCGCAATATATTGCGCGTAAAGGAGAGATTAACGCGTGGGATAACCCGGAATTTGTTGCCGCGGTAAAAGCGACCGGGCGTAAAACGCTGATTATCGCCGGTACCATTACCAGCGTCTGCATGGCGTTCCCGTCCATTGCCGCCGTCGCCGATGGCTATAAGGTTTTTGCCGTCATTGATGCTTCCGGTACCTATAGCAAGATGGCGCAGGAAATCACCCTCGCCCGCGTCGTCCAGGCTGGCGTCGTGCCGATGGATACCGCAGCGGTTGCTTCTGAACTGCAGCGCACCTGGAACCGCCCGGATGCCGCTGAGTGGGCCGAGGTGTATACCAAGGTCTTCCCGGCATACCAGCTGCTGATTGAGAGCTACGCCAAAGCTCAGGACGTGGTGAAGAATAACGAACAGCTTGATTCACAGCGTTAAAATGACTGCCCCGCCGTGCTACGGCGGGGCAGTGTTCATTGCTTAACCGAACGATAGCGAAAGCATAAATACTGCTTGACCGTTTTAGCGCAACTCCCTATAGTAGCGCCCCGTTGCCCACCCAAGGTGAGCGACAAAACAATATGGTGAGGTGTCCGAGTGGCTGAAGGAGCACGCCTGGAAAGTGTGTATACGGCAACGTATCGGGGGTTCGAATCCCCCCCTCACCGCCATATTTTAAGAAGAGCTCGTACGCAAGTACGGGCTTTTTTTTCGCCTGTTGCACCCCGACCGGGGTCGCCCCCGGCCATCCTGTGTTATTAAGCGGCGGGACGTTTTTCCCGGTATCCTCCCCTCTCCAGCAGCAGGCTAAAGGACGCCGGCAGCACGGTTAACGTGACGAGCGTCGCGACAATCAGCCCGCCAATGATGGCATACGCCATCGGTCCCCAGAATACCTGATGAGAGATGGGGACCATACCCAGTATCGCGGCGCAGGCGGTCAGAAATATCGGCCTGGCCCGGTGCTCTGCGGCGGCAATAATAGCGGCATCGCTTTCCATGCCCTGAGCCTGATTGCCGTCGACTTCAGTGATAAGTATCACGGCATTGCGGATAATCATCCCCGCCAGCGCGATGACGCCGAGCAGAGCCACAAATCCCATTGGCGTGTCGCCCGGCAGCATGGCCATAACAATCCCCGGCAAGCCGAACGGGGCCATGAACAGAGCCAGCAGCATACGAGAATAGCGCCGCAGCTGAAGCATCAGTAATAACAGCATAATGCCGAGGGTGACGGGTAAAATATTCAATACCGAGCTGTTGCCTTTTTCGGACTCCGCGACCACTCCGCCTTCGACAATGCTGTAACCGGTGGGTAAACCCGCGCGCAGTTGATCCACCGTCGGGCGCAGACCGTTCGATACGCCTTCTGCCCGCATTCCCGGCGCGAGGTCGGTTTGTACGGTGATAAACGGCAATCTTTGCCGACGCCAGAGCACCGGATCGTCCACTCCCCAGGTTGGCGTGGCCACCGCGCTGAGGGGAACTTTTTCTCCACCGCGCCCCTCAACCGTCAGCGATGACAGGGTGGCAAGATTCAATCGCTCGCTGTCGTTCGCCCGCAGCACCACATCAACCAGCCGGTCATTGTCTCTCAGCGATGTGACCGTCGTGCCTGACCAGACGGTATTAAGCGTCTGCGCCAGACTCTGCGATGACACGCCCGCCGCCCGCGCGGCAGTCTGGTTCACCTGCAGGACGATGGTTCTCTCCGGCTCGCCGGCGGTCTGATTTACCTCCCGGGTTAACGGCGAGCGCCCTATCGCCTCGGCCAGACGCCCGGCATACTCTCTGACCTTGAGATAATCCGGCCCGCTGACCCGGTATTTGATCGGCCAGCCCACCGGAGGCCCTAGCTCCAGAGGCGAAACGCGCGAGGTCAGATCGCTGAATTGCGTGGCCAGCAGCGTGTTTAACTGTTCCCGCAGGCGGTCGCGGGCGGCAAGGTCTTTCGCCACCACCACCAGCTGCGCCGTATTTTCATTATCCAGCAGAACATCCATCGGCAGATAAAAGCGGATGGCGCCCGCCCCAATATAGGTCGAATAATGGTCAATATTGCGATTCCCGGCGAGCGCCCTTTCCAGCCTCTCCGTTTGTTTCTCCGTTTCCGTCTGCGAAGCATTGGCCGGAAGCGTCAGGCTGACCAGCAGCTCCGGGCGATCAGATGAAGGGAAAAACTCCCCCTGCATAAACGTGGTCCCGTACACCGACAGTCCCAGCGCGGCCAGCGCAATCCCCAGGGTGGCAAGCCGGTGGCGCAGTACCGTACGCAGAAGTCGTCCATATCCCCGCGCCATGCGGCCCGGGCCTGCGGCACGATGTTTCAGCTTTTCCGGCAGCAGCCACGTTCCGGTCAAAGGGGAGAACAGAATCGCCACGACCCATGAATTCAGAAGCGCCATCAGCACCACGGCAAACAGCGAAAAGCAGTATTCGCCCGCGCTGGATGAGGCAAAACCGACGGGAATAAACCCGGCAATCATGACCAGCGTACCGGTCAACATCGGAAATGCCGTGGTTTGGAAAGCGTACGTCGCCGCCTGCCGTCGCGTATCGCCGGCCTCAAGCCGGGATACCATGGTTTCCACGGCGATCATGGCATCATCCACCAGCAGCCCTAGCGCAACGATCAGGGCCCCGAGAGAGATGCGCTGTAGACCAATGCCTGCCAGCAGCATCCCGGCAAAGGTCAACGCCAGCACCAGCGGGATCGCCGCGGCCACCACCAGCCCGGCCCTTAATCCCAGCGAGACAAAAGAAACCGCCAGCACAATCAGCACGGCTTCCACCAGTACCCGGACAAACCCGCTTACGGCGCCGCTGACCACCGCCGACTGGTCAGCCACTTTAACTATCTCGATGCCGTGCGGCAGCCCGGCGCCGATGGCGCGCATTCTGTTATTCAGCGCCTCGCCAAAGCGCAGCATATTGCCCGTCGGCGCCATGGAAATCGCCAGCCCAACGGCAGGACGTCCGTTAACGCGAAACGCCGCTGAAGGCGGTTCGGCCGCGCTTCTTTCAATCGTGGCAATATCGGTCAGGGGAAGATAGCGATCGTTGATGTGCAGGATGACGGCGCGCAGGCTCGCTTCGCTCCTGAGGGCCCCGCTGACGTTTAGCGTGATATTCTCCTGCCCGGTGCGCAGGGTTCCTGCCGGCGCCACGGCATTCTGGGCCTTCAGAGCGTCCGCAACCTGCTGAATGGTAAGCCCCATACCGGCCAGCCGGGCGGGTGAAAAAGCGATGACTATCTGCTCCTGCGGCTCGCCAAGGAGGACCGTTTTGCCGATATCCGGCACGGACATCAGTTCACGGCGGATCGTCTCCACCCGCTGTCGCACCTCCTCAAGGCTATATCCGTCAGGGATAAATCCGTAAATGGTGCCGTACGTGTCGTCAAACTCATCGTTCACGCTCGGTCCCTGCGCGCCTTCCGGAAGCGATGGCGCAATATCCTGCATTTTTTTGCGGATCTGGTACCAGATCGCCGGGACGTTGTGCGCCGGGGTGTCATCGCGGAGATTAATATAGATAACCGTTTGCCCGGCTCGGGTTTCACTTTCGATATAATCGAGCCAGGGCGTTTCCTGTAATTTTTTCTCCAGGACATCCGTCACCAGATGCGTGGTATCCGTTACCGACGCGCCCGGCCACTGCGCCGAGACTACCGCCGTTTTGATAGTGAAAGCCGGATCTTCATTTCGCGGCAGCAGCGTATAGCTGAGCGAACCGATAACCATAATCAGCAGCATAAAGAAACTGACCATTTGCGGGTTTTCCAGCGCCCATGCAGAAAGGTTAAAGCGATTTTTTGACGGCGCTATTTTCACGGCAGCCTCTCTCCGGCGACGACTTTTTCGCCCGGGCGCAGTTTGCTAACGCCGGCGGTAATAACCCGGTCGCCGGGCACAAGGCCGGAGGCGATGATCGCGGAAGAAGCCGTGTAGCTGGCGGGAACGACAACGCGCAGCTGCGCCTGCATCTGCGGGGTGATGACAAAGACGGCCGGTTTATCTCCGCAGCGGCTCAGCGCAGAAGCCGGTATGGCGTACCCCGTCGAGCCTGATGACGGCAGCCTTACCGTGACGCTGGCGCCCAGCGCCATCGCGGCGGGCGGTTTCTTGAGCGTTGCCCTGACGCGCCATGTCCGGGTCTGGGGATCGGCCTGTGGGCTAATATCACGCAACACAGCATAGGCCTTCACCCCGGCATCGCTGAGCAAAGCAACCTGAAATTCTTCCGCCCTTTGCGCCTCAACCTTAGCGGGATCCGGGATATCAAACACCACATCGCGCGCCTGACCCGCCGCCAGCGTCACCACCGTCTCTCCGGCGCTGACCACCTGACCGGGAGAGGCGCTGACCGCCGTGATAACCCCCTCACCCGGCGAAGTAAGACGCGTCCAGCCCAGGCTTTCCCTGGCGTTGCGCAAAGCGGCCTCGCTGCTCTTCACCCGGGCGCTGGCGACCAGCCAGTCCGCCTGCGCGCTGTCCAGCTGAGAGCGGGCGATTGCGCCCGTGGCGATGAGCTTCTGCATCCGGTTAACGTTCAGCGCGGCGACCCGGGCGGTCGCTCGAGCGCTCTCATCATCAGCCGTCGCGCTGTCCAGCTGATTTCGCGCGCTGGTCTCTTCAAGCGTCGCCAGCAGCTGCCCGTAGTTGACCCGATCGCCGACATCCACCGCGCGCGTCAGCATCCTGCCCGCCGTACGAAAGCTCAGGGCCGTCTCATCATGCGCGTGGATTTCGCCCGTTCTTTCCAGAGCGGGAAGCGTCGCCGGGGAACCCACCACCACGTAGCGCACCGGGCGGGCCGGCGCGGGCTTTTCGGCGCTTTTATCGCCGCAGCCCACAAGCGGTACGATCATCAGGATCAATACGATCGGCGGCAACAGCGCAAACCAGGATAGCGTCCGTTCTGCGCCGAGCAAAGCGTACACGCACTGACGAAGGGAAAGAACTAACTCATATAACATAACGCCACTCCGTTCGGGAAATGGCGCCATTACATGACACATTCATCGAGAATGGCTCGATGTTGTGTCAAGGGATTATCAAGGCAGGCTGTTTTCTTCTGCGGCGGGAGCGTACGGCAGAACAACGCGAATCTGCAGGCCGCCGCTCGCCGGTAGCGACGCGCTGATGCGCCCCCCGTGCGCCACGCAGATAGCGCGCGCAATGGATAATCCGAGGCCGCTGCCGCCGGAGTGTCTGGCGCGGGACGCCTCCTCGCGGGTAAAACGTTCAAACATATCCGGTAAAAAATGCCTCGCCACGCCGGGCCCGTCATCGACAAAATCAATGGCGTAAGCGCCCTCGCCGCGGCGCAACGTAATTGCCAGATGTCCCCCCCTGCGCCCGTAGCGTACGGCATTTTCCATCAGTACGCTAAATACCTGGCCCATGCGAAAAGCATCGCCGCGGAAGGGACAGGACGGCGATGGCTGAATGGCGATCGTCACGCTCTGCGCGTCCGCCTGCGGCGTTAACCATGCGGCTCGCTCCTGAAGGAGCTCATCCAGACAAAATGGCCGCTCATCGAGCACCAGATTGCCGGCATCCGCCAGGGAAAGCAGATGCAGCTCATCGGTCAATCGATTCAAATGCTGGAGTTGTTTCATCACCATCTCCAGCTGCTGCGGCTGGGTATCAAAAACGCCATCCAGCATGCCCTGCAGACGGCCAATCGCCGCCGTCAGCGGGGAGCGAAGCTCATGCGCCATCGCAACATGCGAGGCGCGGAGTTCTTTATCATAGCGGGCCAGCTGGCCGGTCATTTTGTTAAAGTCGGCAGCAAAGCGGATCATTTCCGCTGGCGCGTCCTCAATCAGCTCCGCCTGGCGGCCAAATTGCCCCCCGGTGACGTCCTTCGCCGCATCACGAAGACGGCTGAACTGCAGCGAGAGTGGACGGGCGTAGCGGAGCCCCATAACGACAATGAAGGGGATCATGACCAGCACCAGCACCGCCACGGTCACCCAGTCCGCCGAGGCGATAGAGGGCGTGGAATAGCTCAATCCCCACCAGGTATCGACAATCTGATGAAAACGCGCCGGGTTGGCCTCCGGATTGCGGCTGAGCGCAATGAATTCCTCCCGCAAAGCGGGCGGCATTTTGTGCATGATCCAATAGTTTTGCACGGCGAAACGCAGCCACATACAGGTGGCGATAACCATCACGCTGCCGATGGCCAGTGCCAGAATGCGCCCGCAAATCCAGCGCCAGAGAGAGGAGTGACGGGTCTTCATCATGGCTGTCTGAACCTGTAGCCCACGCCGCGAACGTTGACTAGCACCCCGGATACCCCCGCCCCCTCCAGTTTTTTACGCAGGTTATAAATATGCGTATCCACCACGCGCTCAAGCGCTTCGCTCTCAGGAAGGCAGCGCTCCAGCAGATACTGTCGCGAAAAGGGACGGACGGGGGCGCGCATCAGCGTAGCCAGAAGCGAAAACTCGGTCGGGGTAAGATCGAGAACATGGACAGGTTCCCCCGGATTGCTGACGGTCGCGACGATGGCAGCGACGTCCACCTCCAGCCCCTGCCAGCGCAGAATGTCTTCCTGCGTCTCCGCTTTGCGGCTCCGCCGGAGCACGGCCTGAACTCGCGCCACCACCTCGCCAGGATGATAGGGTTTCACCACATAATCGTCGGCGCCATAGCGCAGCGCGCCAATACGATCGGGCATATCCCCCATCGCGGTAACCATAATCACCGGCACATCGCTTTTCCGCCGCAGGCTGGCCAGCACCTCGGTGCCGTTCAGCCCGGGCAGCATCACGTCCAGCAGAATCAGATCGGGTTTCCAGCGCTGCGCCATATCCAGCCCAGCGAGGCCATCCACGGTGACCGCCACATCATAGTTTTCCCGGCGTAAATAGGCCTCAAGCACCCCGGCCGCGTCGGCGTCATCTTCAATTATCAACACTCTTCTGGACAACATCTGTTCACCTTGACTGTTTCTTAACACTATCCCGACCGTTCATTGATTCAGCAAAACCATACTGCACCGGCATTCTGCGGCGCGTCCTTATCGGCGGCGCCCGCGTCCACGTGGAGAACAGTATGATAGCCAGAAAAATTTCGCCGTATATGGTCGTGCCGTTTTTAATGGCGATAACACCCGGCGCGCGTGCCGATGAAGCCGCCGCGCCTTCCGATGGGCTGACTATCGGGGTGGGCGGAAAATACGCGCCTCGTTACAGCGGCTCTGACAAGCAGAGTTGGCAGGTGGTTCCCGTACTACAGGGGCGGAAAGGCGCTTTCTTTATTGATAGCCAAAAAGGCATAGGCTATGACCTGGCTGACGACAGCGGTCTCTACTTCGAGCACACGCTCGGTTATGACCTCGGGCGAGCGGAAAAAAACTCAGGCTGGCGCGATGGGGCGAATACGCTGAAGGGGATGGGTAATATTAAAGCCACCATGAATACCGCCTTCGCCGTCGGCTGGTCGGTCACGCCGTGGCTCACCGTTGAAGGTAAGGCTACGCTTCCGCTCACCGACGCCCAGGGCGTGCATTATCAGACCTCCGCAACCCTCCTGCTGCTCCAGAACTCGCAGGACACCGTTGCCTTACAGTCCGCCGCGCTGTTTGGCGACGGCCGGTACGCCAATACGTTTTACGGGGTCGATCAACGGCAGAGCGCCCGTTCCGGCTATCGCCCCTATCGCGCACCCGGCGGATTTTACGGCATCGACAACGCGCTGACCTGGAGCCATCAATATGACGAGCATTGGGGTTCCACGCTCAGCGCCGGCTATACCTGGCTCGGAGAACACGCCGCTGACAGCCCGATAGTCTCACGGCGCAATGAAGGTTCCGTGACCGCGGCAATCACCTGGACATTTTAATCGATCCCGCGCTCGTCCAGACACCCACCGCGTCAGTTGATTAAAAAAACCTGAAGCGCTGTTCACGTGAATGATAAGCTTCTGCAGCGTTACATTTAAATGTTAAGGAAGGAAAATGAGCACCATTGCCGTTGTTGTTCTGACTTACGTTAAACCGCTTGATCAGGTAGACGCTAAGCTTGCTGCGCACGTGGAATGGCTTAAGCAAGGCTATGCTGACGGAATATTTCTCGCTTCGGGGCGTAAAATCCCCAGGTCCGGCGGCGTGATTCTGGCTAAAGGCGATGATATGGATGGGCTGCAAAACTGGCTGAGCCAGGATCCATTTCAGCAATCGGGCGTAGCGAAAGTCGAGATCGTTCCTTTTGAAGCCACGATGGCCGCTCCCTCACTGCAGGCTCTTCTGTAGTGCAGCAAAAACAAAGCCCGGTCACCCGGGCTTTGCAGACGCAGAAGTACTCAGTAGTAGGCTTTCAGCGCGCGCTGGCAAAGCGTTGAGCGCACGCAATCATCGGTTGTAAAGCGCACAATACCCACCATCTCATCCTCTTCAAAACGCGCCAGCGCATCGGTCAGACCCGACCGTACGCCTGAAGGTAAATCGCACTGGGTAATGTCGCCGTTGACGATAACCGTCACGTTCTCCCCGAGGCGGGTCAAAAACATCTTCATTTGCGCAGCGGTCACGTTCTGGGCCTCGTCCAGAATCACCACCGCATTTTCAAATGTACGTCCGCGCATATAGGCGAACGGCGCGATTTCCACCTTGCCGATTTCCGGACGCAGGCAGTACTGCATAAAGGAAGCCCCTAGCCTTCTCACCAGCACGTCATAGACCGGTCGGAAATAGGGAGCAAACTTCTCGGCGATATCTCCCGGTAAGAAGCCGAGATCTTCGTCGGCCTGCAGAACGGGACGGGTAACAATAATTCTGTCCACATCCTTATGGATCAGGGCTTCAGCTGCTTTTGCCGCGCTAATCCAGGTCTTACCGCACCCGGCCTCGCCCGTGGCGAAGATCAGCTGTTTATTGTCGATGGCATTCAAATAATGCGCCTGAGCGTCATTGCGCGCTTCGATTGGCGATGCGTCGCGGCTATCCCGCGCCATGCCAATGGCTTCTACGCCACTCATTTGCACAAGCGATGTGACCGATTCTTCTTCGCGCTGCTTATGGCTTCGCGAATCCTGTCTCAGCACACGTTTGGCCTCACGACGAGCTCTGGTCACTGCTTTTTGTCTTCCCATGGATAGCACCTTGCGTTGTTGGTTTACATCACACGCGCCACGATCGACGCGATTATGCGCACTAACGATTGAGGTTTGGCTTCCTTGTAAGCCATTGCTTGCCTGACGAATTGGCAGAGGGTCACGGCTACGCGCACCGGTAACCTTGCCTGGGTTCTGGTTTTCTTTGATAGAGGAGGAGGATTTTGCGGTGTGAAAATCGCGGCCGGAAGTTGGGCTCCCGTGCTGATGAGTACGGTCTGGGGTTTGACGTTTTCCGTTACAGCAATCGGGCATTCGCGATCTCCATAATGAAACGAGACTACTGCCGAGAACTACCGCGCCTGTAATAAGTACATCAGAAATAATTCTAAGCGCAACTTATTTTTCACACACAGACAACAAATAATTCTCATCGCAGCTGAGGAGAGTTTCCGACTATAAGATTACAGAAAAATGAAACAAGGCAGGAAATACAAAAAATGAATGGAAAAACAGCAGAAAACGCCCTGCCCTTGCGGGCAGGTACGTCAGGCTTCGAGCAGCGATTGCCCGAGATAATGCCGATCGTCGATAACCCCCGGCAGAACAAAGAAATAGCCGCCGCCAATGGGCTTCACGTACTCCTCCAGCGCTTCTCCATTCAGGCGCTTTTGCACCGTCAGGAAGCCTTTTTCCAGATCGTGCTGGTAGCAAACAAACAGCAGCCCCATGTCCAGCTGACCGGAATTGGTCACCCCCAGCGAATAGCTATAGCCCCGGCGCATCATCAGGCTGGATTCGGTTTCCGGGGTACGCGGGTTCGCCAGACGAATATGGCTATCGAGCGCAATGGTATCGCCGTCAGGGTCTTTGCTGTAATCCGGGACATCGTGCTCATGCTTCATCCCAAGCGGCGCGCCGCTCAGTTTATCGCGGCCAAAAATAGTCTGCTGCTCTTTCAGCGGCGTGCGATCCCAGAACTCAACGTGGAACTGAATAATCCTCGCCGCCTGATAGCTGCCGCCCGTCGCCCACGCAGGCTCTCCCTGGTCGGCGGTGACCCACACCACTTTATCCATTAGCGCCTTATCGGTGCTCACCGGATTCGCGGTGCCGTCTTTGAAGCCCAGCAGATTCACCGGCGTCTCTTTACCCTTGCTGCGCGCGGCGCTGTCGGAGATAAACCCTTCCCGCTTCCAGCGCACGCTGAGCAAATCCGGGGTGTGCTTAATCACATCCCGCAGGGCGTGAATCACCGTATCCTGGGTGTTGGCGCAAATTTGCAGCAGCAGATCGCCGTGGCACAGCGCCGCATCCAGCGAATCGTTCGGAAAACGCGTCATCTTTTGCAGCCTCTTCGGCGCCTGATGAGCCAGGCCGAAACGCTCGTCAAACAGCGAATGCCCCACCGAGACAGTGATCGTCAAATTATCCGGGGCGATCCACGGCCCGAGAATGCCTGAGTCCATCGGCGGCAGCCGCGGGTTCGGCGTCTCCGGCGCGGGACCGCCTTTGGTCAGAAAGGCGATACGCCGGGTTAGCAGGCGAAACAGCCGCTCAAGGTCCGCTTTATCGCTGGCCAGCACATCAAAGGCGACAATCATCATCGACGCCTGCTGCGGGGTCAGCACCCCTGCCTGATGTGGACCATAAAACGGCTGCGCTTCCTGACGCGCATCCGGCGACACCGTGCCCGGAGAGCTATTGTCTTTTGCCGCGTGCGCCACCGGGCAGCCGCCGGATATCGCCAGCGCGCCGCCAAGCGCGCCGATCCCTTTTAACAACCGCCGCCGGGACGGTTGATTAACATCATATTTTTGCTCAGCCATCGCCTTAGTCCAGACCCAGGATCCCGCGCAGCTGGGCCAAATCTTCCGCCAGCGTGGTGATCGGGCCTTTCAGCGCGTTACGATCGGCATCCGTCAGCTTGTCATAGGTCTCAAAGCCATCTTTGGTGCGGTATTTGCTGAGAATGGCGTCCACCTTTTTGAAGTTGGCATCCACCTTCGCCAGCAGCGCGCTGTTCTCTTTTTGCAGCTGCGGACGCAGCAGGTCGACGATTTTCTGCGCGCCGTCAATGTTGGCCTGGAAATCCCACAGGTCGGTATGGCTGTAGCGATCTTCTTCTCCGCTGATTTTGCTGGCGGCCACTTCTTCAATCAGACCGGCCGCGCCGCCGACCACTTTTGACGGCGGAAACGCCAGTTCGCTAATGCGTTTTTGCAGCTCGAGAACGTCAGCGTTCAATTGATCGGCATAGTTATCCATTCCCTTGACGCTGTTATCGCCAAACAGCGCTTTTTCCAGCCGGTGGAAGCCGGTGAATTTCGGATCTTCGGCTTTTTTCTCGTAGTCATCCTCGCGGGCGTCAATGCTGCCATCGAGATCGGAGAACAGTTCGGCGATCGGTTCAATACGTTCATAGTGCTGGCGCGTCGGCGCGTACAGCGCTTTCGCCTTCTCGATATCGCCCGCTTTCACCGCATCGGTAAAGGCTTTCGTGCCGCTAACCAGCTCCGCGGTCTCGGCGGTGACGTAGGCTTTATAGGCGGTAATAGCTTCACCCAGGCTGAGCAGCGCATCGGCTTTGGCGGCATCTTTGGTCGCCTCGCCGGTCACCGTCAGTTTGCCTTTCGGGTTAGTCAGCAGGCCGCAGGTCATATCATATTCACCCGGCTGCAAATTGGCCGTCAGCTTTTGCGTAAAGCCGGGGGCGATATTCTCCCGCTCTTCCACCACCATCACCCCTTTCAGAATCTCCCACTCCAGCGCTTTCTGGCTGTGGTTCTGAATGATGAACTGGGTTTTACCCGCCTTCACGGTGACGTTCATCGGCTCGCACTGTTTGTCGGTGACGGTCACTTTGACCTGCGGAATATCGGCCGCCTGGGCGTAAAAAGCCGAGCTGAACAGCGCGGCAAGCGTAAGCTGCAGCGCATTACGACGAAAATGATTCATCATGACCATCCCTTTCGATAAGTATGTTGTCACTATTGCAATCCGCGATGCCCGACTACGCTGCCCGGGATGCGGTGGTTTTTTTACCCGGCGGCGAGACGTACAGCACCAGCGCCGGGATCAAATAGATAAAGTAGACCGCCACTTCGCTGACGGTCGGCGTTTCCTGATAGCCGAAGATCCCTTCCAGCAGCGTGCCGAATAGGGTGTGCGTCGAAATGACGTTGCTCAGGTCGAAGGCGACCGCCTGGAAATGGTTCCACAGTCCGGCCTCATGGAAGGCGCGGATAGCCCCCGCGGCGAGGCCTGCGGCCACCAGTAAAATAAACAGGCTGGTCCATTTGAAAAAGACGGCGAGATTCATGCGGATGCCGCCCCAGTAGATCAGGAACCCTAAAACGATGGCCGTCGCGAGGCCGAGCATCGCGCCGATGGGCGGCCAGATTCCGACATCCTGCTGGAAAGCGGCGAGCAGGAAAAAGACCGATTCCAGGCCTTCACGCGCGACGGCGAAAAAAACCATCATCACCAGCGCCCAGCCGTGGTTATTTCCACGCTGGAGGGCATTATCAACCGCCTGCTCAAGCTGCTGTTTGACGTTGCGCGACACCTTACGCATCCAGAACACCATCCAGGTCAGAATGCACACCGCCACCACCGCCACGATGCCTTCGAACAGCTCCTGCTCGCGCTGCGGAAACTCGCCGGTGGTTTCGTTGATAAAAATTCCGAGGCCCAGGCACAGCGCCGCCGCAAGCAGCACCCCAATCCACATGACGCCAATCCAGCTACCGCGCTGGGTGCGTTTCAGATAGCTGGCAATCAGGCTGACAATCAGCGCAGCTTCCAGGCCTTCACGTAACATGATGAGAAATGGGACAAACATGCCAACACCCTTAAATGTGAACCGCAGTCAACTGATGCAAAGATAGGTAAATATTTATGATAGTGATTATCATTACAATAATCAGAAACACAAGTGAAATGTGGAGTGAATGATGACGATTTGTAAATCAGTCGCGAACAAATAATGACTTGCGCGATTATCTCGCAGCCCAGGCCCCTCGGGCAGGAGGACGGGATTTTTTGCGCCAGATATTTACCCGGCTGCCCAGCTGTGGCTAAATGGCGGCCTTATTGACCTGCGAAATAAACGACATGACTCAATTCTTGCACTTCCTGCTGGCGCTGGTGGTTATCCTCGCCCTTGCCTGGCTTGCCAGCTACGACCGTAAAAAAATCCGCATTCGCTATATTATCCAGTTAATTATTATTGAAGTTGCCCTGGCTTTCTTTTTTCTCCACGCCGAAAGCGGCCTGTGGCTAGTGAAAAATATCGCATCCTTTTTTGAATCACTGCTCGGCTTTGCCGCCGAAGGCACCAACTTTGTATTTGGCGGCATGAGTGAAAAAGGGCTGGCGTTTATTTTCCTTGGCGTGCTGTGCCCCATTGTCTTTATCTCCGCGCTCATCGGTATTCTTCAGCACTGGCGTATTCTGCCAATTTTTATTCGCCTGATTGGCACCCTGCTGTCAAAGGTTAACGGTATGGGTAAGCTGGAGTCCTTCAACGCGGTCAGTTCGCTGATTCTCGGTCAATCAGAGAACTTTATTGCCTATAAAGGCGTGCTCGGCGATCTCTCTTCCCGCCGCCTGTTCACCATGTCGGCCACCGCGATGTCGACGGTGTCGCTCTCCATCGTCGGCGCTTATATGAGTATGCTCGACGCGAAATACGTCGTCGCCGCGCTGATCCTGAATATGTTCAGCACCTTTATTGTGCTGTCGATCATTAACCCGACGCGTCCGGGCAGCGAGGAGGAGATCAAGCTTGAAAAACTGCATGAATCCCAGAGCTTCTTTGAAATGCTCGGTGAATATATTCTGGCCGGTTTTAAAGTCGCGATGATTATTCTGGCGATGCTGATTGGTTTTATCGCCTTAATTAGCGCCATAAATGCCCTGTTCGCCACGATATTTGGCCTGAGCTTCCAGCAGATCCTCGGCTACGTCTTTTATCCCCTGGCGTGGCTGATTGGCATTCCGCTTAGCGATGCGCTGAACGCCGGGAGTATTATGGCGACGAAACTGGTGGCCAATGAATTTGTCGCCATGATTGAGCTGCAAAAAATAGCCGCTAGCATGACGCCGCGCGGGCTGGGAATTTTATCCGTGTTCCTGGTTTCCTTCGCCAACTTTGCCTCTATCGGCATTATCGCCGGGGCGATTAAAGGCCTGAACGAGCAGCAGGGGAATATCGTTTCTCGCTTTGGCCTGCGCCTGGTGTATGGCGCAACGCTGGTCAGCCTGCTCTCCGCCAGCTTTGCGGGGCTGGTACTGTAACCGAAGCGCGTTTGGCCTGTTACCCCGGGGTAACAGGCCCGCGTAGCTATGTAGCCCGGGTAAGGCGTTAGCCGCAACCCGGGAATATCACCTGATTCAAATTAAAAATGTACGCAGACCGGCTGGTCAACGCGCATCACCGACTCCTGAGCAAAGCGTGATTTATAGGTCGTGCGCAGCGCCTCAATCCCCTCTTCGCTCTTCTCATCTTTGCCGTGAATCAGCATCAGCGCTTTGCTCTGCTCGCGCGCCACGGTACCGTCATTGCCCAGCCACTGCCCGCGCGCGTCAAAGACCGTCAGGCCATCGCGAAAGCGCGGCGTCACGTCGCGGTCAACGAACTGCTGCCACTCCTGCGCGGTAATATCCTTCCCGGCCGGACGGCTTAAGCCGAAATAAAGCGTGGTTTGCACCATGGCGTTATCCGCCGGGCAGGCGTTAGCGTCCGCCGCCGGAGCCCTCTTCGCGGCGGGCGCTACGCAGCCGCTTAATATCCCTGCCAGTACCAGCGCCACTGCACCCTGTTTGAAACTCATTTTGCTACCCTCATTGTTATTTGTGCTGAGATATCAGCGTATTTTCAAGCCATTAGCAAGAGACATAAATAACAAAGCCCGCATTACGCGGGCTTGATGGGGTTGCGGAGGCTTACTCGGCGGTCGCGCGCACCGGCGGTGCGGAGTGATAATGGGCGTCCGCTTCGGCGAAGCGTCGCTGCATCTCGGCGGAAGGCGCTTTACCCAGCAGGCTGAAGACCACAATCCCCAGGCTACCAAAGATAAAGCCTGGGATGATTTCATACAGGCCCAGCCAGCCGAACTGCTTCCAGATAATGACCGTTAAGGCGCCGATGATCATCCCGGCCAGTGCACCGTTACGGGTCATTCGTGACCACATCACCGAGAACAGCACCACCGGGCCAAACGCCGCGCCAAAGCCTGCCCATGCGTAGCTCACCAGACCCAGCACGCGGTTTTCCGGGTTGGCCGCCAAGGCGATCGCAATTAACGCGACGAGCAGCACCATAAAGCGTCCTACCCATACCAGCTCTTTCTGCCCGGCATTTTTACGTAAAAACGCTTTATACAGATCTTCAGTAATCGCGCTTGAGCACACCAGCAGCTGGCAGCTCAGGGTGGACATCACCGCCGCCAGAATCGCCGACAGCAGGATCCCGGCAATCCACGGGTTGAACAGAATCTGCGCCAGTTCGATAAAGACGCGTTCGGCGTTCTGATTAACCGCACCGGCAACGGCCGGGTTGTTATTGAAGTAGGCAATTCCGAAGAAGCCGACGGCCACGGCGCCCGCCAGGCAGAGGATCATCCAGGTCATGCTGATGCGACGGGCGTGAACGATGCTGTGATGCGAATCCGCCGCCATAAAGCGCGCCAGAATATGCGGCTGACCAAAATAGCCCAGGCCCCAGCCCATCAGCGAAATAATCGCCACGAAGTTCAGGCCCTTGAGCATATCAACGTTCTCAATGCTCTTTTGCTTAATCACTTCCAGGGAATCGCCAAACCCGCCGACGGAAATCACCACCATCACCGGCGTCAGGATCAGGGCGAATATCATCAGGCTCGCCTGAACGGTATCGGTCCAGCTTACCGCGAGGAAGCCGCCGACAAAGGTATAAATAATGGTTGCCGCCGCCCCGGCCCACAGCGCGGTTTCGTAGCTCATGCCAAAGGTGCTTTCAAACAGACGCGCGCCGGCCACAATACCGGAAGCGCAATAGATGGTGAAAAATAACAAAATGACCAGCGCCGAGATAATGCGCAGCACGCGGCTTTTATCTTCAAAACGGCCGGTGAAATAATCCGGCAGCGTCAGGGCGTTATTATTCGCCTCGGTATGCACCCGCAAACGCCCCGCCACCAGCTTCCAGTTAATCCATGCGCCTAACGTCAGGCCAATGGCAATCCAGCTTTCGGAAATACCGGAAATAAATATCGCCCCCGGTAGCCCCATCAGCAGCCAGCCGCTCATATCGGAGGCTCCGGCGGAGAGCGCGGTGACGAATGGGCCAAGGCTGCGGCCGCCGAGAATATAATCATCAAAGTTCTTTGTCGAGCGCCAGGCAATAAAGCCGATGAGTACCATGCCAAAAATATAAACAATAAAAGTCACCAACATGGGTGTGCTAATAGCCATGTAAAAATCTCCAGAATTTTTGTCGACAGCGTCCAAATTTGTCGTTTTATCCACTACCGGAACGGGGCAATGGCCTATTGGTTGTATTGGGCGACCGTATCCTGACGGAAGCTTTGTTTTTTCACAAACGATTTAACACAGCATTTACACGAAATGCTTCCGGGACCAAACTTCATTTTGTTATAGGTTGCACTCTCTCACGTTTTTAGCGGTTGCACCACGCAAAAGTGTTAAGTGACGCATAGAAATACCTTATTAGACAGGGGATAAATACCTGCTATTTTCATCATCATTTTTAACATTCCCGGCATTTTTCTACCTGTCACACAATTCTCAATTAACAAGGTTGCACAAAGTTGCAACATGGTAGATATTTCTACGCAACCTCATCTTGGCACGAAGACGTTCTATTACAGGAGTTCCTGACATGGGCACCACCACCATGGGTGTAAAACTTGACGACGCGACGCGTGAACGCATTAAATCCGCGGCGAGCCGTATTGACCGCACGCCGCACTGGCTGATTAAACAGGCCATTTTCAACTATCTGGAAAAGCTGGAAAACGACGAGACGCTGCCGGAGCTGCCGGCGCTGCTGTCCGGCGCGGCGAACGAAAGCGATGAAGCCGGTCATCCGGCTGACGAACCTTATCAGCCCTTCCTCGATTTCGCCGAGCAGATCCTGCCGCAGTCCGTTTCCCGCGCGTCGATCACCGCCGCCTGGCGCTGGGCCGAAACCGACGCCGTGCCGATGCTGCTGGAGCAGGCTCGCCTGCCGCAGACTCTCGGCGAACAGGCGCACAAGCTCGCCTATCAGCTGGCGGAGAAGCTGCGCAATCAGAAAACCGCCAGCGGCCGCGCCGGAATGGTGCAGAGCCTGCTGCAGGAGTTCTCGCTCTCCTCGCAGGAAGGTGTGGCCCTGATGTGTCTGGCGGAAGCGCTGCTGCGCATTCCCGACAAAGCCACCCGCGATGCCCTGATCCGCGACAAAATCAGCAACGGCAACTGGCAGTCGCATATCGGCCGCAGCCCGTCGCTGTTCGTCAACGCCGCCACCTGGGGGCTGCTGTTTACCGGCAAGCTGGTCTCCACCCACAACGAAACCAGCCTGTCGCGCTCGCTGAACCGTATTATCGGCAAAAGCGGCGAACCGCTGATTCGTAAAGGCGTCGATATGGCGATGCGCCTGATGGGCGAGCAGTTCGTCACCGGCGAAACCATCGCCGAAGCGCTGGCCAACGCCCGCAAGCTGGAAGACAAAGGCTTCCGCTACTCCTACGATATGCTGGGCGAAGCGGCGCTGACCGCCGACGATGCTCAGGCCTATATGGTCTCCTACCAGCAGGCGATCCACGCCATCGGCAAAGCCTCCAACGGACGGGGCATTTATGAAGGACCGGGCATTTCGATTAAGCTCTCCGCGCTGCACCCGCGCTACAGCCGCGCCCAGTACGACCGCGCGATGGAAGAGCTTTACCCGCGCCTGAAATCGCTGACCCTGCTGGCGCGCCAGTACGATATCGGTATCAACATTGACGCCGAAGAGGCCGATCGCCTGGAGATCTCTCTCGATCTGCTGGAAAAACTCTGCTTTGAACCGGAGCTGGCGGGCTGGAACGGGATTGGCTTTGTGATCCAGGCCTATCAAAAACGCTGCCCGTTCGTGATTGACTACCTGATCGACCTCGCGACCCGCAGCCGTCGCCGCCTGATGATTCGTCTGGTCAAAGGCGCCTACTGGGACAGCGAAATCAAACGCGCGCAGATGGACGGTCTCGAAGGCTATCCGGTCTATACCCGCAAGGTCTACACCGACGTCTCCTATCTGGCCTGTGCGAAAAAGCTGCTGGCGGTGCCGAGCCTGATCTATCCGCAGTTCGCGACCCATAACGCCCACACCCTGGCGGCAATTTATCAGCTGGCCGGGCAGAACTACTACCCGGGACAGTACGAATTCCAGTGCCTGCACGGCATGGGCGAGCCGCTGTACGAGCAGGTGACCGGTAAAGTCGCCGATGGCAAACTCAACCGCCCGTGCCGTATCTACGCGCCGGTCGGCACCCACGAAACGCTGCTGGCCTACCTTGTGCGTCGTCTGCTGGAAAACGGCGCCAACACCTCGTTCGTGAACCGGCTTGCCGACAGCACCCTGCCGCTGGATGAACTGGTTGCCGACCCGGTCGCCGCGGTGGAAAAACTGGCCCAGCAGGAGGGCCAGGTGGGTCTTCCGCACCCGAAAATCCCGCTGCCGCGCGACCTTTACGGCAAAGACCGCAGCAATTCAGCCGGTCTGGATCTCGCCAACGAGCATCGTCTGGCCTCCCTCTCCTCCTCGTTATTAAACAGCGCGCTGCATAAATGGCAGGCGCTGCCGATGCTGGAGCACCCGGTGGCCGAAGGCGAAATGCAGCCGGTCGTGAACCCGGCAGAGCCAAAAGATATCGTCGGCTACGTGCGCGAAGCCAGCGAGGACGAAGTTCAGCAGGCGCTGACCAGCGCGGTTAACAACGCGCCAATCTGGTTCGCCACCCCGCCGCAGGAGCGCGCGGCGATCCTCGAACGCGCCGCGGTGCTGATGGAAGGCCAGATGCCGACCCTGATGGGCATCCTGGTGCGCGAAGCGGGGAAAACCTTCAGTAACGCCATTGCCGAAGTGCGCGAAGCGGTGGACTTCCTCCACTACTACGCCGGACAGGTGCGCAACGATTTTGACAACGAAACCCATCGCCCGCTGGGCCCGGTCGTCTGTATCAGCCCGTGGAACTTCCCGCTGGCGATCTTTAGCGGACAAATTGCCGCCGCGCTGGCGGCAGGCAATACCGTGCTGGCAAAACCGGCCGAGCAGACGCCGCTCATCGCCGCTCAGGGCGTGGCGATCCTGCTGGAAGCGGGCGTACCGCCGGGGGTTATTCAGCTGCTGCCGGGCCGCGGGGAAACCGTCGGCGCCGCGCTGACTTCCGACGAGCGCGTACGCGGCGTGATGTTTACCGGCTCAACCGAAGTCGCCACCCTGCTGCAGCGCAATATCGCCAGCCGGCTGGATGCTCAGGGTCGTCCGACGCCGCTGATCGCCGAAACCGGCGGCATGAACGCGATGATCGTCGACTCTTCAGCATTAACCGAGCAGGTGGTGATCGATGTGCTCGCCTCGGCGTTCGACAGCGCGGGGCAGCGCTGCTCCGCCCTGCGCGTACTCTGCCTGCAGGATGATATCGCCGATCATACGCTGACCATGCTGCGCGGCGCGATGGCCGAGTGCCGGATGGGCAATCCGGGCCGTCTGACCACCGATATCGGGCCGGTGATTGACGCCGAAGCCAAAGAGAATATTGAGCGCCACATCCAGACGCTGCGCGCCAAAGGGCGCAAAGTCTTCCAGGCGGTGCGCGAAACCGGCGAAGATTCCCGCGAGTGGACCAGCGGTACTTTCGTTCCGCCGACGCTCATTGAGCTCGACAGCTTCGATGAGCTGAAAAAAGAGGTCTTCGGCCCGGTGCTGCACGTTGTGCGCTATAACCGCAACGAGCTGGACGGGCTGGTCAAACAGATCAACGCCTCCGGCTACGGCCTGACCCTCGGCGTGCATACCCGTATTGACGAAACCATCGCTCAGGTCACCGGCAGCGCCAACGTCGGCAACCTGTACGTCAACCGTAATATGGTCGGCGCCGTGGTCGGCGTGCAGCCGTTCGGCGGCGAGGGCCTGTCGGGTACGGGTCCAAAAGCCGGCGGCCCGCTGTATCTGTATCGACTGCTCTCCAGCCGCCCGCAGAACGCCGTCGGGATTACCCTCGCCCGCCAGGACGCGGAGTATCCGCTGGACGCGCAGCTGAAGACGCTGCTGGAAAAACCGCTGGTCGCTTTACAGCTGTGGGCGGCGGATCGCCCGGAGCTGCAGGCTTTGTGCCAGCAGTTCAGCGAGCAGGCGCAGGCCGGAACCCAGCGTCTGCTGCCGGGGCCAACCGGCGAGCGCAACACCCTGACCTTTATGCCGCGCGACCGCGTGCTGTGCGTGGCCGATAATGAGCAGGACGCGCTCACCCAGCTGGCGGGCGTGACCGCCGTGGGCTGCGAAGTGCTGTGGCCGGACGCCCCTCTGCAGCGCGAGCTGGCGAAAAAGCTGCCGCGTGAGGTCAGCGCGCGGATCCACTTCGCCAAAGCGGAAACCCTGACGACCGAGCCTTTCGATGCGGTTATCTACCACGGCGATTCCGATCAGCTGCGGGAGCTGTGCGAACAGGTGGCGGCGCGCGATGGCGCGATCGTGTCGGTGCAGGGCTTCGCCCGCGGCGAGAGCAATCTGCTGCTGGAGCGCCTCTATATTGAACGTTCGCTCAGCGTCAATACCGCCGCGGCCGGCGGCAACGCCAGCCTGATGACGATTGGCTAAGCCGTTTCCCGGGTTGCGGCTGATGCCTTACCCGGGCTACCCAACCACAGCCCGCACTATCAGTAGCCCGGGCAAGGCGCTTTGCGCCGCCCCCGGGAAAGCAGACGGCACAACGTCAGCTAATGACACCAGACGCAGGCTGTGGTTAATTAAGGCTCCCGGACGGGAGCTTTTTTTATGGGAGTTGACCAATGAAACGCACTTTACTCGCTTTTGCCGCGCTGCTGGCAAGCACCCATGCGCTGGCGGACGAATGCAGCAACGCCAGCAATCAAACGGAAATGAACCAGTGCACCGCCGAGCGGTACCAGGCTGACGACAAAAAACTAAATGAAACGTACCAGGAAGCGCTGAAGCGCGCCTCCGGCAAGCAGCAGGAGTTGCTGAAAAAAGCGCAGCTGTCGTGGATTGCCCTGCGCGACGCCGACTGTCAATTCCTCGCCTCCGGCGCTGAAGGCGGCAGCGTACAGCCGATGCTGATCAACCAGTGCATGTCCGATAAAACCGTCGAGCGCGAATCGTTCCTCGCCTCGCTGCTGCAGTGCGAGGATGGCGATCAGAGCTGCCCGCTGCCGCCCGCCAATTAACGTACGCGAATCCCTTCGATAATCATCCGCTGGACGTTATCGACGGTTTGCTGAAAAAACGCCTCATCGCGCAGCGTCGCGCCGGTTACCGCCTCAACCTGAGTGGCGAAATCGGCGTAATGCTGTGTGGTCGCCCAGATCATAAAGATCAGATGCTGCGGGTCAACCGGCGCCAGCCTGCCGCTCTCGACCCAGCCGGAAATAATCGCCGACTTTTCATCCACCAGCGCTTTCAGATCGCCGGTCAGCTCGCCCATCAGCAGCGGCGCGCCCTGCAGCATCTCCAGGCAGAACAACCTTGACGCCTGCGGGTGATCGCGGGAAACCTCCAGCTTAAGGCGGATATATTCGCCGATGGCCACCAGCGGGCTGATATCTTCGCGAAAGGCCTTTAGCGGCGCCAGCCAGATAGCCAGAATCTGCTGCAGCACGGCAATATACAGCGCCTCTTTCGACGGGTAGTAGTAGAGCAGGTTCGTTTTCGATACCCCGGCCAGTTCGGCGACCTGCTCAAGCCGGGTACCGTGGATACCAAACTGCGAGAACGCGTCCAGCGCGGCGGCCAGGATAGCCTCTTTTTTCGCGCTCACCGCCTGTGAGCGTTTGCCGATCTTTTTCACGCCGCCCTGTGCCATTCGTTATCTCCTTCTTTTCACGCCATCAGCATAGCAAAAGCCCAGCGCCGACACGACTCTCTGCACCCTGATTGCGCACGACTGCGGTTTTTTCGTGCACCGATTTTGACCATTCAGTCCACTTTTATTGCTGCTATTTTCAGCAACCATCCAGCAACACCTTAATAACATTAGCCTTTGCAAAACTGGCATCGCCTTTGCTTTATCTTTCAGGCGAGGTGATTGAGGGAGATGCAGGATGCAGCGCCGCGCCTTCTTGTTCAACGACATGCAGAGAGGTAGGTATGAAAATTGGTGTCTTCGTTCCGATTGGTAATAACGGCTGGCTGATTTCCACCCATGCTCCCCAGTACATGCCGACGTTTGAGCTCAATAAGGCCATCGTGCAAAAAGCCGAACACTACGGCTTCGATTTCGCGCTGTCGATGATTAAACTGCGCGGCTTCGGCGGCAAGACCGAATTCTGGGATCATAATCTGGAGTCCTTCACCCTGATGGCCGGACTGGCGGCCGTCACTTCGCGCATTCAGATCTACGCCACCGCCGCCACGCTGACGCTACCCCCGGCGATCGTCGCGCGCATGGCCTCGACTATCGACTCTATCTCCGGCGGCCGCTTTGGCGTCAATCTGGTCACCGGCTGGCAAAAGCCGGAATACGAGCAGATGGGCATCTGGCCGGGCGACGACTACTTCGCCAGCCGCTACGACTATCTCACCGAATATGTCCAGGTCCTGCGCGACCTGTGGGGAACCGGGCGCAGCGACTTTAAAGGCGACTACTTCACGATGAACGACTGCCGCGTCAGCCCGCAGCCGTCGCAGCCGATGAAAGTGATCTGTGCCGGGCAAAGCGACGCCGGTATGGCGTTCTCCGCCCAACACGCTGACTACAACTTCTGCTTCGGTAAAGGCGTGAACACCCCTGCCGCCTTTGCCCCCACCGCCGCGCGCATGATGCAGGCGGCGGAAAAAACCGGCCGCGACGTCGGTTCCTACGTCCTGTTTATGGTGATTGCCGACGAAACCGACGAGGCGGCCCGCGCCAAATGGGAGCATTACAAAGCCGGCGCCGATGACGAAGCGCTGGCGTGGCTTACCGAACAGAGCCAGAAAGACACCCGCTCCGGCAGCGACACCAACGTGCGCCAGATGGCCGATCCCACCTCGGCGGTCAACATCAATATGGGCACCCTTGTCGGCTCTTACGCCAGCGTCGCCCGCATGCTCGACGAAGTGGCGGCGGTCCCCGGCACCGACGGCGTGCTGCTGACGTTTGATGATTTCCTTATCGGTATCGAAGCCTTTGGTCAGCGCATTCAGCCGCTGATGCGCTGCCGCGACCATATCGCCACCATGACTCAAGAGGTTGCCTGATGATTACCCTGCCCGCTCGCCCGGAATCCCTGACCTTTGCGCCGCAGCAGAGCGCGCTGATCGTTGTCGATATGCAGAACGCCTACGCCAGCCAGGGCGGCTATCTCGACCTCGCCGGATTTGACGTTTCCGCCACCCGCCCGGTTATCGACAATATCAACGTCGCCGTGGCCGCCGCGCGCGCCGCCGGGATGCTGATTATCTGGTTCCAGAACGGCTGGGACGACCAGTACGTGGAGGCCGGCGGCCCCGGTTCGCCGAATTTTCATAAATCCAACGCGCTGAAAACCATGCGAAAGAACCCGGAGCTGCAGGGCAAGCTGCTGGCGAAAGGCGGCTGGGACTATCAGCTGGTCGATCAGCTTAAGCCGCAGCCCGGCGATATCGTGCTGCCGAAACCGCGCTACAGCGGCTTCTTTAACACCGCGCTCGACAGCATTCTGCGCAGCCGCGGCATCCGCCATCTGATCTTTACCGGTATTGCCACCAACGTCTGCGTGGAATCGACCCTGCGCGACGGCTTCTTCCTCGAGTATTTCGGTATCGTGCTGGAAGACGCCACCCATCAGGCCGGTCCGGCGTTCGCCCAGCAGGCGGCGCTGTTCAATATCGAAACCTTCTTTGGCTGGGTCAGCGATGTCGCCAGCTTCTGTACCGCCCTTGAGCCCGCCGCGCCGCGCGCCTTTTCCGAGGAGAAACGTTATGCCTAAACAGGTGATTATTCCGCCAGGCACCACTACGCCTATCGCCCCGTTTGTCCCGGGCACGCTGGCCGACGGCGTGGTTTACGTCTCCGGCACCCTGCCGTTCGATAAGCAAAACAACGTGGTTTATATCGGCGACCCAAAGGCGCAAACCCGCCACGTGCTGGAAACCATCAAGAGCGTTATCGAGACGGCGGGGGGCAGTATGGCGGATGTGACCTTCAACAGCATCTTTATCACCGACTGGAAAAACTACGCCGCGATTAATGAGGTCTACGCGGAGTTCTTCCCCGGCGACAAACCGGCGCGTTTCTGCATTCAGTGCGGGCTGGTGAAGCCCGATGCGCTGGTGGAAATAGCCACCGTCGCGCATATCGGGAAGCCGGCATGATGAAGCTAAATGTCTCCCCGGCGCCTTATCCGGGCGCGCCGGTGGTGGTTTTGAGCGCCGGGCTCGGCGGCGCGGGCGGCTACTGGCTACCGCAGCGGGCGGCGCTCGAACCGCACTATCAGCTGGTGAGCTATGACCATAACGGCACCGGTGAAAACGGCGGCCCGCTGCCCGTCGGCTACAGCATGGCGGCCATGGCGCAGGAGCTTAACGCAGCGCTGCAGGCGGCGGGGATTGTGCGTTTTGCGCTGGTCGGTCACGCCCTGGGCGCGCTGATCGGTCTGCAGCTGGCGCTGGACCATCCCGAAGCGATAAGCGCCCTGGTGCTGGTGAACGGCTGGCTGACGCTCTCCCCGCATACCCGCCGCTGCTTTCTGGTGCGCGAACGCCTGCTGCACGCGGGCGGCGCGCAGGCGTGGGTAGAAGCGCAGCCGCTGTTCCTCTATCCGGCGGAGTGGATGGCTTCTCGCCTGCCGCGGCTGGAGGCCGAAGACGCGCTCGCCATCAGCCATTTCCAGGGCAAAGAGAATTTACTGAAAAGGCTGAACGCCCTCAAGCAGGCCGATTTTTCGCGGCGGGCGGCAGCGATAACCTGCCCGACGCTGATTATCAGCGCCGCTGACGATCTGCTGGTCCCGGCCTCCTGCTCCCGCGTGCTGCAGGCGGCAATCCCCGGCAGCCAGCTGGCGGAAATGGCCTGGGGCGGCCACGCCTGCAACGTCACCGATACCGCCACCTTTAACCCTATTTTATGCGATGGGCTGGCCGCAATGCTGCCCGTCCCCCAGGAGAACCTATGAGCGAAGCCATTAGCCCGGCCGCCTGCGCCGCGCTGTTTACCGAGGCCCGAACCCACAACGGCTGGCTGGACAGGCCGGTCAGCGACGAGCAGCTGCGTGAAATCTACGCCTTGCTGAAAATGGGACCGACCTCCGCTAACTGCTCCCCGGCGCGCTTCGTTTTCATCCGCACACCGGAAGGCAAAGAGAAGCTGCGCCCGGCTCTGTCGAGCGGCAACGTTGCGAAGACCCTGCAGGCGCCGGTCACCGCTATCGTCGCCTGGGACAGCGCGTTCTATGACCGGCTGCCGGAGCTGTTCCCTCACGGCGACGCCCGCAGCTGGTTTACCTCCAGCCCGCAGATGGTGGAAGAGACCGCCTTTCGCAACGGTTCATTGCAGGCGGCGTACCTGATTTTCGCCTGCCGCGCGCTGGGCCTCGACACCGGCCCCATGTCGGGCTTTGACCGCGAAAAAGTCGATGCGGCGTTTTTTGCCGACGGCGCCTGGAAAAGCAACCTGCTGATTAACATTGGCTACGGCGATCCCGGCAAGCTGTACGCTCGCCTGCCGCGTCTGCCTTTTGATGATGCCTGCCAGCTGGCATAAGGAGCCCGCATGTCTACTGCCGATAAACAAAGCTTTCGCGACGCCATGGCCCACGTCGGGGCGGCGGTCAACATCATCACCACCGATGGTCCCGCAGGCCGCGCCGGCTTTACCGCCAGCGCCGTCTGCAGCGTTACCGACGCGCCGCCCACGCTGCTGGTGTGCCTGAATCGCTCCGCCTCGGTGTGGCCGATCTTCAGCCAGCACCAGGCGCTGTGCGTCAACACCCTGGCGGCCGGCCAGGAAGAGCTCTCGAACGTTTTCGGCGGTAAAACGCCGATGGCGGAGCGCTTCGCCGCCGCCGACTGGCAAACCGGCGCGACCGGCTGTCCGCGTCTGGAAGCGGCGCTGGTCAGCTTCGACTGCCGCATCAGCCAGATCGTCAGCGTCGGAACTCACGACATCCTGTTTTGCGAAGTGGCGGCGATTGTACGCCATCCGGAACCGCGCGGACTGATGTGGTTCGACCGCGGCTACCACACGCTGATGCGTCCAGCCTGTTAACCCTAAACCCAGGATCTCATCATGGCTCTCTTCGATTTTCCTCGCTGGCAGTTAACCTCCCCCTCCGCCGCGTCCGGCGTCGTGGCCCCCGATGAACGGCTGTCGGTCGGGCAAACCGTGGTGATGGGCGTTCAGCACGCGGTGGCGATGTTTGGCGCGACCGTTCTGATGCCAATCCTGATGGGGCTGGATCCCAATCTGTCGATCCTGATGTCCGGCATCGGCACCCTGCTGTTCTTTTTGGTTACCGGCGGGCGCGTGCCGAGCTACCTTGGCTCCAGCGCCGCCTTTGTCGGCGTGGTCATCGCCGTTACCGGCTTCAACGGCCAGGGGCTTAACCCGCACCTTAGCGTCGCGCTGGGCGGCATTATCCTCTGCGGGCTGGTTTATACCCTGATTGGCCTGGTGGTGATGAAAATCGGCACCCGCTGGATTGAGCGGCTGATGCCGCCGGTAGTCACCGGCGCGGTGGTCATGGCGATAGGCCTTAACCTCGCGCCCATCGCGGTACGCAGCGTATCAGCAACGCCGTTCGACGGTTGGATGGCGGTGCTGACGGTGCTGTGCATCGGCCTGGTCGCGGTGTTTACCCGCGGGATGCTGCAGCGGCTGCTGATCCTCGTCGGGCTGATTATCGCCTGCGCGCTGTACGCGCTGCTGGCCAACGGCCTCGGGCTGGGCAAGCCGCTGGATTTTAGCCTGCTTGAGCAGGCGGCGTGGTTCGGTTTGCCGCAGATGACCGCCCCGACCTTTAACGGCCAGGCAATGATGCTGATCGCTCCCGTGGCGGTGATTCTGGTGGCGGAAAACCTCGGCCACCTGAAGGCGGTTGCCGGGATGACCGGGCGCAATATGGACCCGTATATGGGCCGCGCGTTCGTCGGCGACGGACTGGCAACAATGCTCTCCGGCTCGGTTGGCGGCAGCGGTGTGACCACCTACGCGGAGAATATCGGCGTGATGGCGGTCACCAAAGTGTACTCGACGCTGGTCTTCGTCGCGGCGGCGCTGATTGCGATGCTGCTTGGGTTTTCACCGAAATTTGGCGCGCTGATCCATACCATTCCGGGACCGGTGATCGGCGGCGCATCGATTGTGGTGTTCGGCCTGATTGCCGTCGCGGGCGCGCGAATTTGGGTGCAGAACCGCGTGGATTTGAGCCAGAACGCAAATCTGATTATGGTGGCGGTGACGCTGGTGCTGGGGGCGGGCGACTTCGCGCTTTCGCTCGGCGGCTTTACCCTCGGCGGCATCGGGACGGCCACCTTCGGCGCGATCCTGCTCCACGCTCTGCTTAACCGCCGTCCGCGTGAGGCCGGGCAAACCAACGTCACCCCGGTATGAAAGCGTGCGACGCCAGCAGACCCGTACCGGGAAATCCCCGGTCGCGCTGCGCTTACCGGGGCTACAAAACAGCGTCAACCCGTAGCCCGGTTAAGGCGTTTACGCCGCGAGCCGGGCGTTCCTCCCGCTCAGCGGAACCTGCAAAGTGGAAAAAAAACCGCCGACGTGACGTCGGCGGCGAGGGTGATGGGGTCGGGCCCGGGAGATTAACCCCCATCAGCAACAATCCGGCGCGCTAGCTTTCGCGGCTACCATGACTGTTTTTGCCCCCTTTCTTGCCCGCTTCGGAAGCGCGTTGAGGATCGTTTTTAAAGTTCCCCCCGCTATGCTGGCCACCTTTACGACCTGCTTCTGATGCTCTTTCACGGTCTTCGGCAAAGTTGCCGGCACCGCCACGATGGTTTGCCATTACTGACCTCCATTTAGGTTAGACATCATGCTGCATTAGGTGAAACACGAGGCTCTGGCCTCCGCGATACGGGTTGCGTATCACGTGCTTTTAAGGTTAGCGAAGGAAAGCCGTGCCGGGTGGATATCGTCACATTCTGAAATAGATTTTGTATAAGAACTGCCGCTATTGCGCCGGACGCGCGCTAAGCGACTCTTATGACAGCCTAAAATGGCGCCGCTGAAGATGTATCTTTTTGCAACAGCCCTGAATGTTAGCAATGTTGTTATAAATCAAATAAATGATTGTTGCATTTGCACTCTTCGCCAGAGGTCTTATCTTTAAAGGTAGCCAGTCGACTGGCTGGCTCATAACGCAACCGAGGAGTGATGCAAATGGCTAAGATTCTGGTGCTTTATTATTCCATGTACGGACACATTGAGACCATGGCGCATGCCGTCGCCGAAGGAGCAAACAAGGTAGATGGCGTTGAAGTGGTCGTGAAGCGCGTGCCGGAAACCATGCAGGCAGAGGTTTTTGCCAAAGCAGGCGGGAAAACGCAAAACGCGCCCGTCGCCACGCCGCAGGAGCTGGCTGAGTACGACGCCATCATCTTTGGTACCCCAACCCGTTTCGGCAATATGTCCGGACAGATGCGCACCTTTCTCGATCAGACCGGCGGCCTGTGGGCGTCCGGAGCGCTGTACGGCAAACTGGCCAGCGTATTCAGCTCAACCGGTACCGGCGGCGGTCAGGAGCAAACCATCACCTCGACCTGGACCACGCTTGCCCACCACGGGATGATTATTGTACCGATTGGCTACGGCGCCCAGGAGCTGTTTGATGTTTCGCAGGTTCGCGGCGGCACGCCTTACGGCGCCACCACCATTGCCGGCGGCGACGGCTCACGCCAGCCAAGTGAAGAAGAATTAGCCATTGCCCGCTATCAGGGGCAACACGTTGCGGGTCTGGCAGTGAAATTACACGGTTAATCTTCAGCAGGAGGACAAGCATGCCGAATCAAGAAGCAAAGGCCCACCGCGTGGGTGAATGGGCCAGTCTGCGCAATACGTCTCCCGAAATTGCCGAGGCGATTTTTGAATTAGCCAATTACGATGAAAAGCTGGCGGAGAAAATCTGGGAAGAAGGCAGCGATGAAGTCCTGCCCCTCGCCTTCGCCAAAACCGACAAAGACTCCCTGTTCTGGGGCGAACAAACTATCGAACGCAAGAACGTGTAGCCAGGACAGGTACGCAGTACCGCCTCCGGGAGTTATTGCATGAGCTTCCCGGAGGCGGGGCGTTGCGCCTGTTCGGGCTACAAGACCAGGCTAAACATCGGCAGCAAGACCCGGATTGCTCCGGGTTTTTTATACTCTGCTACTTCGTGGCCTCGGCCATCGCCTTTTTAAAGGTGTCCATCGGGCAGAAGCCGTTGTCATCGACCGGACAACCGTTCAGCGCCAGCGTCACCCGCTGCGGCGGCGATTGCAGGGTCAGCGCGTCGGAATTGCGCAGCTGTTCGGTACTTTGATACACGTACTCAATCTTCATCAAATCGCGATTGCCGCTCTTATCATGCCAGCGCTGGAACACCAGCTTGCCGCCGATGGGCGTACGTTCGTACTGGTTGTGCAGCTGATAAGGTTTAAAATCCAGCGCCGTCAGCAGCGAGGCGATATTGGAATCGTGCCCCACCAGCAGCGTGACTTTCGCCGCTTTCGCCGCGTCGCCCACCAGCGCGTTATCGATATATTTCACCAGCGGTTTAGCCACGTTGCGCGCCACTTCCGGCGAGGTGAAGAGACTGTCCTGATAGCCGTTTTTCAGCTTCGACAGCACCTGCCACTGCTTATCGCTGGCGATTTCGCCCCACGCCACCTGGTCTTTCGGGAAACCTTCGTAATATTGCAGCGTAAAGGCGTCAACCAGCGAGTTGCCGACTTTAAGCGGCCCGGAAACGCCCGGCTCCTGCTGATATTTGGCGCTAAAGGTATCTTTCGCGTCGCTCAGCGAGCACTGCTGCTTCTCTTTGCAGGACGGGGAGTTACGGTAGTCGGTCATCTCCTCCAGCAGCTTATAGCTTTCGCTCAGCTGCATCCCCTGCCGCTCTTTCTCCATCGCCTGCACCGCCTTTTCGCTAAACGCGGCGGAATCGTCAGTGATCACCGGATTAAACGTCGGGTCCATGGTGCCCATTTTTTCCTGATGGTGCACGGTCACGCCGCAGCCGGGAAACGCGCCGGTGATAAAGAACTGCGCGGTGGCGACGGTGCGCTGCAGGCTATTGGCATAGGCGTAGACCGCGTTCTCCGGCGGGCATTCGCCGCTGGTCACCAGCCCCTGCTGCGCCAGCCATTCGCGCATATAGTGCCCCATATACACTTCCAGCACCCCGCCCTTGGTGGTCAGTTGGCCGCCGGGGACATCCCACTCAGGCCAGGACTTCGGCGTTGATTGCTCCAGCACGCTGCCGTTGTTCGCCAGCGGCGCGCGCAGGTTATGGCGGCTCATGATCAGCACCTGCTGAAGCTGGTACCCTTCCGGTGCCGCCTGTTCCTGCGCCTGGACGCCGGCGGAGAGTAAAATAACGCCGGTCACGGCGGCAGCGAGTAGACTTTTTCTCATCCCTTAATCCTCAGTCAGTGATTATCATCGCCTTAATTGTGACAAATTTATGACATTTTTCCGGGCAATGGCTCGCAAAGTGCGGAAAGAAATACGTTTTCCGCCAGAGCGAAGGGAGGCTGAAATGAGAGGGAGGGCGTTACTCCGGTAGCGGTACCGCCGCCAGCGTGCAGATAGCCGCATGCTTGCCGCCGCGATGGTCGACAATCAGCACTTTATCGCCGGCTTTTTTTCCTTCGCAGGGTTTTAACACCTGCTCGACAATACGTTCACGAATTGACGGGTGCCCGGCGTCAGCCAGGCTATGGAATGAAGTCAGAATCAACAACGGCCCAATAAGACCGATGATATGCTTGTTAAACATTTATTACTCTCAACCCTATTTAAGCGGGCCAAGGGTAGCAGCCTGGGGGGCTCTCGTCTGTAAATTCGCTTAAACGAGTGTAACCCGTTCATTTTTTCACCACACCTTTGCTTTACTCTTCACATTTATTCATGTAAATAATAATTTCAGTGTATTGCTGGCAGTCTATTCTCGTCTGATTCATCGGGTCATCTTTAAGAAATATCCCGATGCTATTATCTCGATATCACGGTATTTTTTCTTCATGTTAAACATAACATTAGGTTAATCTATGTCAGGTATCCTGCTCTTTATCGTCGCGGTGGTTTTGCTGGGAGTAGCCATCTTCAGCCTGGTCTCCTATGTGAAGGATCGGCGCTCTGCACAGCTGCCAACTCATAAGAAAAAGAAATAATACGTCCTCACTATTCTTACCTTCTGCCCCTGCTATCTCTCCCGAGCGCCTGATTTCAAACGAGAATGACAAAAAAGAAGGCAGGCTCAATCGCCTGCCTTTGTGTCTGCGTAAAAAATCGTTACGATTCCCAGGCCTGTTCCGCTTTGGCGCCGTCAAACTGCGGCGGCGGCTTGCGGAAGCGGCGGGTCAGATACGTCAGATACAGCAGCCCGAGGCCCGCCCATATCAGACCCAGCGTCAGCGAGGTCGCCTCCAGGTTAATCCACAGTACGCCCACCGTTAGCGCGCCCACCATCGGCAGAAGCAGATAGTGAAAGCGATCTTTCCAGGTTTTATTAAAACCTTTACGCCGCCAGAAGTGGTTAAATACCGACAGGTTAACGAAGGTAAACGCCACCAGCGCGCCAAAGTTAATCAGCGCCGTGGCGGTGACCAGGTCAAAGAACAGCGCCGACAGCGCGACAATCCCCACCATGATCACGTTCAGCGCCGGGGTACGCCATTTCGGATGGACGTAGCCGAAAATGCGCTCCGGGAAAACGTTATCGCGGCCCATGACGTACAGCAGCCGTGACACGCTGGCGTGCGAAGCCAGGCCTGAGGCCAGGGTATTCACAAACGTCGTGCACAGGAAAATCGACTGGAACAGCTTGCCGCCAACGTAGAGGGCGATCTCCGGCAGCGCCGCGTCCGGGTCTTTAAAACGGCTAATATCGGGAAAAAAGAGCTGCATAAAGAACGAGGCGGCGATAAAAATCACCCCACCGTAGACCGCAGTAAGGAAGATGGCCTTCGGGATCACCCGCGCGGCGTCCGGCGTCTCTTCGGAAAGCGTGGTCACCGCATCGAAACCGAGGAACGAAAAGCAGACTATCGTCGCCCCGGTAATGATCGGGATCAGGTGCGCATTCTGGCTAATAAACGGCTGGAGCGACCAGACGGTGCCCACCCCTTCCCCTTTATGCAACCCCTGCACCACCAGCACGATAAAGACCACCATAATCGAGATCTGCACCAGCACGAACAGGGTGTTGAAGTTCGCCACCAGGTTGACGCTTTTCAGGTTCGCCGCGGTGAGAATAGCCACAAACGTCACCACCCACACCCAGGGCGGCACGTCCGGAAACAGCGCGGAAAGATAAATCTTCGCCAGCAGCACGTTGATCATCGGCAGGAATAGATAATCCAGCAGCGATGACCAGCCCACCATAAAACCGACGTGCGGGCTGATCGACTTCTGCGCATAGGTATAGGCCGAACCCGCCTGCGGAAACTGGCGCACCAGCTTGCCGTAGCTGATGGCGGTAAACAGCACCCCGGCCAGCGCCAGCAGATAGGACGCCGGGACGTGGCCGTTGCTGATGCCGGAGACGATGCCGAAAGTATCGAAAACCGTCATCGGCGTCAGATAGGCGAGGCCCATCATCACCACCTGCCACAGCTTGAGAGACTTGCGCAGGCGCGGTTTTTCCGCCCCGGAGGCGTTATCGAGAGAGGGATTAATAGACATAGCCATTTCCCCCGCTGCACACCTGGGTTTGCGGTCGTAGAGACCGGGAAACCAACCTGCTTCGCAACGGGGTTAATGGCAAATCAAAAGGTAAAAAGAACCGACGAGCGGCGGTGGCGACGCATTCCATGCGGCCATGACGGCCCCCTTCTCCCTGCGGATATTTAAACATCTGCATCATTTCCTACCTCGTTACACACTGTGTCGTTAACTGAAGCCCCGTTGCCGCCTGCGCTCCTTAACGCGACATCCGGGAATGGCTGGGCTCCCAGCAAAAACGTCCGACCAGGCTCCGCTCAGGCCGCATGATGCTACTCGTGATAATGCTAAAGCGCCCCTCGCGGGGCGAAAATCAGGCGTTTTTCAACATCCACTCGATTTCAGTTTCTGTGATCAGACGCTCAAACTGCAGTAATTCGTCATTTTTACAGGCGTGATAAACGTGGCAGAAGCGTTCGCCAAGCCGCTCGCGCAGATGATCGTTTTGCATAAACTCCCACAGCGCATCGCTCTGGCGAATCGGGAACGGCAGCCCCTCCTGCTCGAGGCCGTTGCCCTCCACCTCTTCCTGTAACGGCAGCGGATTATCCAGACCGTGGAGGATGCCGGCAAAAATCGCCGCCATCACCAGATACGGGTTGGCGTCCGCCCCGGCCACGCGATACTCGACGCGGTGATTGTGCCGATCGCCGCACGGAATGCGCAGCGCCACCGTCCGGTTGTTGTGCCCCCACGACGCCTGGGTCGGCACGTACATTCCCGGCTGGAAACGACGATACGAGTTCACGTTCGGCGCCAGCAGCGCCATCGACGCCGGCATCAGGTCAATCATCCCGGCGAGCGCGCGTTTTAACATCGCGGAATCTTCGCCGTCCGCGTCCGCCAGCACGTTCTCGCCTTTGTTGTTCTGCATGCTGATATGGATATGCATCCCGCTACCGGCGTGCTCTTCATAGGGTTTCGCCATAAAAGTGGCGTGCATCTTATGCTTCTCCGCCATCAAACGCACGAGACGTTTTAACGCCAGCGCATCATCGCAGGCGTCGAGCACGTTATCGGTATGGTGGAGGTTGATTTCAAACTGGCCGGGAGAGGCTTCCGCCACCGCGCCGTCGGCGGGGATCAGCTGGAGCTGGGCGATCTCATCGATTTCGTTAAGCACGTCGGCAAAGTGGTTGAGGTTGTCGACGGAGTAAACCTGGCTTTGGGTATTGCGATCGCCGGTTCCCGGCGCGCACGGCGGCTGCAGGTAACCTTCCGCGTCGCGCTTGCGGTCAAGTAAATAGAACTCCAGCTCTACCGCTACCACGGGGAACAGCCCGCGCTGGCGCAGCTGCTGCCAGAGCCGGTTCAGCACGTTCCGCGGCTCAACGTCAAAGGGAGCGCCATCTTCATCAACCATGGTCAGCAGAACCTGACCAATGTATTCCGGGTCCGCCGCAGACGGGGTTAAGGTTCCCAGCACCGGCACGCAGGTGCGGTCCGGTTCGCCCATCTCCTGGCCGAGCCCCGCCTCTTCCACCACGTTGCCGAGAATATCCATCGCAAACACCGAAGCCGGGAAATAGCACCCCTTCTCCAGCTTGCTCAGGCTGGACACCGGGATCCGCTTACCGCGGAAGCAGCCGTTCAGGTCGGTTAGCAGCACATCAACGTATTGCGTATTGGGGTAACGCTCGAGGTAGCGCTTCACTTCCCAGGTGAATGCGCTGACCCGTCTCTCTTCCGACTGCTGAACAAAATTCTCAACTTCTACGATATTGGTTTCCATGATTCACCGCCGTTGTTTTAGTTTCGGACCCTGAATGGCACTGTTAAATATAATGTCCACCCTTCGAATGTGTATGCAAACAAATTGTTTGTCAAATGTTAAATTAAGTTTGCAAAGGGCTATATCCACTGCTAGATTGAGAAAATATTGAACGAAATGGCCGTTTTACCCGCTAATCCGGTCATAATTTAGTCCACTTTGTGAGGGCGATCATGGAAAATATAATGTACAAGCCAGTTATTGGCGTGGTGATGTGTCGAAACAGGCTTAAGGGTCACCAGACCCAGACTCTGCAAGAGAAGTACCTGAACGCGATTGTGAACGCCGGCGGCGTGCCGATTGCCCTGCCGCACGCGCTGGCCGAGCCGGAACTGCTTTCTGCGCTACTGCCGAAACTGGACGGCATTTATCTGCCCGGCAGCCCGAGCAACGTACAGCCGCACCTCTATGGTGAAAACGGCGATGAGCCTGACGCCGATCCCGGGCGTGATCTTCTGAGCATGGCGCTGATCGACGCCGCGCTCGAAAGGCGCATCCCCATTTTCGCCATCTGCCGTGGACTACAGGAACTGGTTGTCGCCACCGGCGGGACTCTGTATCGTCGTCTGTTCGAGCAGCCTGAGCTTCTTGAACACCGCGAAGACCCCGAACTTCCCGTCGAGCAGCAATATGCGCCCTCGCATGAAGTTCAGGTTCAGGAAGGAGGATTACTTTCTCAGTTAATACCGGGCTGCAACACGTTTTGGGTAAACTCGTTACACGGGCAGGGAGCAAAAACGACGGGTCCACGGCTGCGCGTGGAGGCGCGTTCTCCGGACGGGCTGGTGGAAGCGGTCAGCGTTAACGACCACCCTTTCGCCCTCGGCGTGCAGTGGCATCCTGAATGGAACAGTAGCGAATACGCCCTGTCGCGAATGTTGTTTGAAGGTTTTATCACCGCCTGTCAGAGCTATAGCCAAAATAATTCGAGTTGCAGGAAGGCGGCAAGTGAGGGAATCCCCAGGAGCTTACTGGAGTAAGTGACTGGGGTGAGCGAGCAAAGCCAACGCACAAGCAACTTGAAGTATGACGGGTATATGTTGCTGAAAAACAGCGACTCTGACCACTACCGTTAAGGAAATGCAAATATGAGCGATGACGGACTGGCGCCAGGGAAACGTCTGTCAGAGATCCGCCAACAGCTGGGTCTCTCACAGCGTCGTGCCGCCGAACTGTCTGGGTTAACACATAGTGCCATCAGCACCATAGAGCAGGACAAAGTCAGTCCTGCGATCAGTACGCTGCAAAAGCTGCTGAAAGTCTACGGGCTGTCGCTCTCGGAATTCTTTTCTGAACCAGAAAAACCGGCTGAACCGCAGGTGGTTATCAATCAGGACGATCTGATTGAAATCGGCAGTCAGGGGGTGTCGATGAAGCTGGTTCATAATGGTAATCCGAACCGCACGCTGGCGATGATTTTTGAAACGTACCAGCCTGGAACCACAACCGGGGAGAGGATCAAGCATCAGGGTGAGGAGATAGGCACCATACTGGAAGGTGAAGTCGTGCTGACCATCAACGGTCAGGCGTATCATCTGGTGGCTGGGCAAAGCTATGCCATTAACACCGGCATACCGCATAGCTTCAGCAACACCTCGGCGGGTATCTGCCGAATTATCAGCGCCCATACCCCCACCACATTCTGATTTTTTAGCCTGAGGTTTTCTCAGGCTTTCTTCAGGCCTGCGCCGCCGGAGGCGAACTCCGGCGGCGCGAAGATAACGCAGTTCACCTTGCGCAATGCGGAAAGACTTATTCCGCTGGCCCCGGATAATTCACGCCTGTTAATGGGCAATTTAAACGGTACTCAACCCCGGGGACGCCCTGCGCCCTGAGGGTCTGAAATCACCACTTTTTTATTTTTCCGATTATGTCATTAAGGAGTCATGATGGATTTTCACAACCTGGCTTACTGGCAAGAAAAAGCAAACAATATCGCGATTGAAACGCGGCTATTTATTAACGGCGAATACAGCGCCGCCGCCGATAATAGCGTGTTCGCCACCGTCGACCCTACCGCCCAGCAGACGCTCGCCGAGGTCGCGCGCGGCAAAAAGGCCGACGTCGAGCGCGCGGTCCAGGCCGCCCGCGGCGTCTTCGATCGCGGCGACTGGTCGCAGGCCTCCCCTGCCCAGCGCAAAGCGGTGCTGCATAAATTCGCCGACCTGATGGAAGCCCATCGCGAAGAGCTGGCGCTGCTGGAAACCCTCGACACCGGTAAACCGATTCGCCACAGCCTGCGCGACGATGTCCCCGGCGCCGCCCGCGCGATCCGCTGGTACGCCGAAGCCATCGATAAAGTGTACGGCGAAGTCGCCCCCACCGGCGGCAACGAACTGGCCATGATCGTCCGCGAACCGATTGGCGTGATTGCGGCGGTGGTGCCGTGGAATTTTCCGCTGCTGCTGGCCTGCTGGAAGCTTGGCCCGGCGCTGGCGTCCGGCAACAGCGTGGTGCTTAAGCCGTCGGAAAAATCCCCGCTTACCGCTCTGCGCCTGGCGGGCCTGGCGAAACAGGCCGGGCTGCCGGACGGCGTATTCAACGTGGTGAGCGGTTTCGGCCATGAGGCCGGTCAGGCGCTGGCGCAGCATCATGACGTTGAAGTCATCACCTTTACCGGCTCCACCCGCACCGGTAAACAGCTGCTGAAAGACGCGGGCGACAGCAATATGAAGCGCGTCTGGCTGGAGGCGGGCGGTAAAAGCGCCAATATCGTCTTTGCCGACTGCCCGGACCTGCAAAAAGCAGTTAACGCCACCGCCGGCGGTATTTTCTACAATCAGGGCCAGGTCTGTATCGCCGGTACCCGTCTGCTGCTTGAGGAGAGCATCGCCGACCGCTTTCTCGACCTGCTAAAAGAGCAGGCAAAGGGCTGGCAGCCTGGCAATCCACTCGACCCGAATACCACCATGGGCATGCTGATCGACAATAGCCACGCCGATAGCGTCCACAGCTTCATTCGCGCCGGCGAAGCGCACAGCACGCTGCTGCTGGATGGACGTAAAAATCCGTGGCCCGCGGCGGTCGGCCCAACCATCTTCGTCGACGTCGACCCCGCCTCCGCCCTCAGCCAGGAGGAGATCTTCGGCCCGGTGCTGGTGGTGACCCGCTTTAAAACCGAAGAGCAGGCGCTGGCGCTGGCCAACGACAGCCGCTACGGCCTCGGCGCGGCGGTCTGGACCCGCGATCTCTCCCGCGCTCACCGCGTCAGCCGCCGTCTGAAAGCCGGCTCCGTCTTTGTGAACAACTACAACGATGGCGATATGACCGTGCCCTTCGGCGGCTATAAGCAGAGCGGCAACGGGCGCGATAAGTCCCTGCACGCGCTGGAAAAATTCACTGAACTGAAAACTATCTGGATTGCCCTGGAGTCTTAATCATGAGCGAACATACCACCAGCTATTACGCCGCCAGCGCCAACCGCTATGAGCCGTTCCCGACGCTGGACGAATCGATCAGCTGCGACGTCTGCGTCGTCGGCGGCGGCTATACCGGCCTCTCTTCGGCGCTGCATCTGGCCGAAATGGGCTACGATGTGGTGCTGCTGGAAGGCGCGCGCATCGGCTTCGGCGCCAGCGGACGCAACGGCGGCCAGCTAGTCAACTCCTATAGCCGCGATATCGACGTTATCGAAAAAACCTACGGCCCGGATGCCGCGAAAATGCTCGGCAGCATGATGTTTGAAGGCGGCGACATTATTCGTGAACGTATCCAGCGCTATCAGATTGCCTGCGACTATCGCCCCGGCGGGCTGTTTGTCGCGCTGAATCATAAACAGCTGGAGACCCTGGAAGAGCAGAAAGCGAACTGGGAGCGCTACGGCAATACCCAGCTGGAGCTGCTGGATGCCAGCGCCATTCGTCGCGAAGTGGACAGCGACCGCTACGCCGGCGCGCTGCTGGACCACAGCGGCGGTCATATCCATCCGCTCAATCTGGCGATTGGCGAAGCGGACGCCATTCGGCTCAACGGCGGCCGGGTTTACGAACAATCACCGGTCACCGGCATTCAGCACAGCAGCCCGGCGGTAGTGACCACCGCACGCGGACAGGTCACCGCCCGCTACGTGATCGTCGCCGGTAACGCCTATCTCGGCGATAAGCTCGAGCCGGAGCTGGCGAAACGCAGCATGCCGTGCGGCACCCAGGTGGTCACCACCGCGCCGCTGTCTGAGGATCTGGCGCGCTCGCTGATCCCGAAAAACTACTGCGTAGAAGATTGTAACTATCTGCTGGATTACTACCGCCTGACCGCCGACAACCGTCTGCTGTACGGCGGCGGCGTGGTGTACGGCGCGCGGGATCCGGACGACGTTGAGCGGCTGATTATGCCGAAGCTGCTGAAAACCTTCCCGCAGCTGCAGGGGGTGAAAATCGACTACCGCTGGACCGGCAACTTCCTGCTGACCCTCTCGCGAATGCCGCAGTTTGGCCGCCTCGATAACAATATCTATTATATGCAGGGCTACAGCGGCCACGGGGTCACCTGTACCCACCTCGCCGGACGGCTGATTTCGGAGCTGCTGCGCGGGGACGCCGAACGTTTCGACGCCTTCGCCAGGCTGCCGCACTATCCGTTCCCCGGCGGGCGCAGCCTGCGTATTCCGTTTACCGCCATGGGCGCGGCTTACTACAGCCTGCGCGATCGGCTCGGCGTGTAATCCCCCGGCCGACGGTGCCCGCCGTCGGCTATTTTTCCTCGCCGTTGTGCGGCGGAAATCGCTGCTGGAAGTAGTGGCGCAAAAACTCCACGGTGGTACGAATTTTGGCCGAGGTCGCCAGCCGCGACACGTATACCGCCCAGATATTGGCGGGCTGATAGTACTCCGGCAGCAGCTGCACCAGATTGCCGCTGGCGATATTTTCCCTGACGTCCCACCACGAGCGCAGCGCAATCCCCTGTCCCTCCAGGCACCACTGATGGACGATTTCACCGTGGTTAGACGACAGCGGTCCGGTCACCTTGATGGCGTGCTCCCCCTCTTTATCATCGCGCAGCTGCCAGACGCCAAAGGGCCGGTCGCGCTCTTTGATCACCAGACAGGGCAGCGCGGCGAGATCGCTGAGCTGTTTCGGCCGGGGATAGCGGGCGACAAACGCCGGCGAGGCGCAGAGGATGCGGTGATTGCTGGCAAGCTGGCGGGCTATCAGATTGGGCGCGATATCGTCGCCGACGCGAATATCCAGATCGACCCCTTCATTGGCCAAATCCACCAGCCGGTCGGCGACGTCAAAACGGATCTCCAGCTGCGGGTAGCGACGGGCTAGCTCGGAGAGCGCCGGCGCGACTACCCGCCGGCCAAAGCCAAAGCTGCTGATAATCCGCAGCGTCCCCTGCGGCACCTGCCGCACATCGGAGAGCTCATCCATCATCTGGTCGACATCCTGCAAAATGCGTAGTCCCCATTCGTAGATGCGCTCGCCCTCTTCGGTGATAGCCACGCGCCGGGTGGTACGGTGCAGCAGCTGGACGTTGAGCGTTTGCTCCAGCAGCGACACGCGCTTGCTGACGAAAGCCGGCGAGACGCCGAGCTCTTCCGCGGCGGCGGCAAAACCGGCGCGGCGGGCAACCAGCATAAATACGCGTAAATCGTTCAGCAGCGGCAGATTATTCATGATTCGTGTTTTATGTTTCACCAGTTAACGGGATTAATTATGAATCAGTCAATTATAGGATAGCGGTGAAGTCAATTTTCCTTACCTCAAACTGAGAATAACAATGAATAAAACCTTACGTATTGCCGCCATCCCCGGCGATGGCATCGGTAAAGAAGTGCTGCCGGAAGGCGTCCGCGTACTGCAGGCCGCCGCCGAACGCTGGGGGCTGGCGTTAAGCTTCGAGCACTTTGAGTGGGCCAGCTGCGACTATTACGCGCAGCACGGCGCCATGATGCCCGACGACTGGCGCGCGCAGCTGCAAACGTTTGATGCGATCTACTTCGGCGCGGTCGGCTGGCCGGATATCGTGCCGGACCACATTTCCCTGTGGGGCTCGCTGCTGAAGTTCCGCCGCGAGTTCGACCAGTACGTCAACCTGCGTCCGGTGCGCCTGTTCCCCGGCGTCCCCTGCCCGCTGGCGGGTAAACAGCCCGGCGATATCGATTTCTACGTGGTGCGTGAAAACACCGAAGGGGAATATTCCGCCCTCGGCGGCCATGTGAATCCGGGGACCGAGCATGAAGTGGTGATTCAGGAGTCGGTATTTACCCGTCGCGGCGTTGACAGGATCCTGCGCTACGCCTTCGAGCTGGCGCAGAGCCGCCCGCGCAAAACCCTGACCTCGGCGACCAAATCCAACGGTCTGGCCATCAGCATGCCCTTCTGGGACCAGCGCGTCGAAGCGATGGCGCAGCACTACCCGGAGGTGAAATGGGATAAGCAGCATATTGATATTCTGTGCGCCCGCTTCGTGCTGCAGCCGGAGCGTTTTGACGTGGTGGTCGGCTCCAATTTGTTCGGCGATATCCTCTCCGATCTCGGCCCGGCCTGTACCGGCACCATCGGCATTGCCCCTTCGGCAAACCTCAATCCGGATCGCACCTTTCCGTCGCTGTTTGAAGCGGTACACGGTTCGGCGCCGGATATTTACGGCAAAAATATCGCCAACCCGATTGCCACCATCTGGGCCGGCGCGATGATGCTCGACTTCCTCGGCAACGGGGACGCACGCTACCAGGCCGCCCACGACGGTATTCTGGCGGCGATTGAGCAGACCATTGCCAGCGGACCAAAGACGCCGGATATGCAAGGCAGCGCCTCCACCCAGCAGGTGGGCGAGGCGATTTGTCGGGCGATTGTTGAACAAAAGTAGCCCGGACAGGCGCGTCAAGCGCCGCCTCCGGGACGGTGTTCGTGCAGCTACGATATGCCTCTGAAACAACGTGATATGCAGCGATGCCCTGGTGCCCGCTGAAATCGGCGAACCGGAGGACCGAAGACAAGGGCTGGCCGCCAGGGATGGCGGCCAGAGGCGAATCGAGACACGACAAAATTGCCTGGAGCAATTTTGAACAGCGCTTGCGCTGGCCCCGTAGGGGCGAGTCCCAGGGATGGGACGAGTAAGGTCGAGTTGAGCCGACCGTAGGCTGAGGACCGGGAGGTGAGCGCAGTGCGCAGCACCGATTTCTTTGCGGGACCGCGGGGATTGTAAAGGGGGAGACGGTTTTCTCCCCCTTTACCCGTTCACCTACCACGGTGAGACATTTTCTGCGGGATAGCGGTGAACGGAACCCCTGCACGCTTTCCCGGAGGCGGCGCTTACGCGCCTGTCCGGGCTACCCAATCTGCCTCCCTCAGGCACCGGGCCCGGAAATCCCGGGTCGCGGCGTAAACGCCTTACCCGGGCTACTGCCCCACAGACGGCTGGAAACCCGTAGCCCCGGTAAGCGCAGCGCCACCGGGGAGATTCTCCGGACCGAATTACAGCTCCAGCTCGCGCTGCAGCAGCGCCGCGATCGCCTCGCTGCTCTGCGCCGTTACCAGCGATTGCCGGAACTCCGCATGCATAATGCGCCGCGCCAGCCGCGAGAAAATACGCATATGCTGATCCCCCGCCGAATGCTTATTGAGCGTCAGCATAATCACAAACTGCGCCTCGTCGTCGCCCCACGCCACCGGCTGCGCCAGACGGGCGACGCTGATGGTCGACTGCTCAATATGCTCCGATTTACTGTGCGGAATGGCGAAGCTAAACCCTAACCCGGTGGAGAACACCGCTTCGCGGGCCCACAGATCCGCTTCCAGCTTACGCGGATAGCGGCAGCGCCCGGCCAGCAGCAGATTGTCGGTCATGCCCTTAATCACCTCCTCTTTACTGCGCCAGTCGCTGTTCAGCGTAATGCACTGGGCGCTAATCAGCGGCGCATCCTGCTGGGTCATACGGAACTGGGCCAGCAGGTGCTCGACCTCCAGCGAAGTACGACACTGCATCGCCTGATTCAGCAGCTGACGGCAGGCGCGGCTGTCAAGCTGCGCCAGACGCGCCTTGGTCGCCGGGATCGATGGCGCGCTCATGCTCAGCTCATCCAGCCCCAGCCCCACCAGCAGCGGCAGCACGGAACCTTTGGCCCCCAGCTCGCCGCACAGGCCGATCCATTTACCCTGGCGATGCACCGCCTGAACCGCGTAATCCAGCGCGCGCAAAAAGGCCGGATTGAGGCTGTTGTAGTGGCGCGTCACCCTGGCGTTATCGCGATCCACCGCCAGCAGATACTGGGTCAGGTCGTTGCTGCCGATACTAAAGAAATCAATCTCTTCGCAGCACTGGTCGATGATAAACATCACCGACGGCACCTCGAGCATAATGCCCAGCGGGATCTTTTCATCAAACGGAATCTGTTCGCTGCGCAGCGACTGTTTGGCATCCGCCAGTTGCTCTTTCACCCACAGAATCTCCTCCATCGAGGAGATCATCGGAATCATGATTTTCAGCGCGCCGTGCGCGGAAGCGCGCAGAATCGCCCGCAGCTGAGTGCGGAACAGCGCCTGATACTCCTCATAAATACGCACCGCCCGGTAGCCGAGGAACGGGTTGTTCTCCGCCGGAATGTTGAGGTAGGCCACCGGCTTGTCGCCGCCGATATCCATGGTGCGGATGATAATGCTGCGCCCGTTGGCCGGCTCCAGCGCCTGGCAAAATAGGTTATACAGCTCGTTTTCCGACGGCGCGCTGGGCCTGTCCATATAGAGCATTTCGGTGCGGAACAAGCCTACCGACTGCGCACCGTTGTTGAAGGCCGCCGTCGCCTCTACCGAATGGGCGATGTTGGCCGCCACCTCCAGGCGAATACCGTCTTCCGTACGCCCCGCTTTATCCAGCCAGGCCTGCTGCTGGCGGCGGATCTGCGCCTGCACCCAGGCCTCCTGCTGATAGTAGCGCGCCACCGCTTCATCGGGATTCACCACCACCAGCCCGGCGTTACCGTCAATCTGTACTCGCCGATCGACCCACGGCAGCAGCGCCTCCATATCGACGCCCACCAGGGTGGGAATATTGAACGAACGCGCGAGGATCACCGTATGTGAAGTGGTGCCGCCGCTGCGCAGCAGCAGACCTTTAAGCAGGGTTTTATCCAGTTCAAGAAACTGACTGGGGGTGAGTTCATCGGCGAGGCAGACGGCCTCTTCCGTCAGCTTACCCGGTGCCGGAAAACGATCCTCACCGTAGATATGCTGCAGAAGCTGGAAGCAGACATCGCGCACGTCCAGCACCCGCTCCTGCAAATAACTATTGCCGGAAGCGCTGAACTGGGCGCAAAAATGTTCGCCGGTCGCGACCACCGCCTCAGCGCAGCTCAGGCCGCTCAGCAGCCCGCCCAGCAGATGCTGGCGCAGCGAGGCGTCGGTGGCCAGAGAGCGATGCGCCTCAAGGATCGCGCTGGCGGTACCGTCGTTATCCAGCAGGCGGAACTCAATATTTTTCACCAGCAGGGTCAGGCCCTTGTCCAGCGCCGCCTGTTCCTGTTCAATTGCGCCCGCTGCAGGCAGCGCGCCTGAATCGCGCAGGTCGAGGGACTTAAGATGGGTGAGCCTGCCGCCCGCGCTGCCGGCGCAGACCGGCTGGGCGTGAAACAGCGTGGGATTGAGGCGCGAGAGGGATTCAGGAACCGGCTGAACGTCCATGGATTCCGCCGTCGGCAGCGGCGCATCGCAGTGCGGGAACTCCTCGCTGATGAATGCCGACAGCGCGTCAAACGCCTGCTGTTCATCTTCGCCGCTGACGACCAGCTGGCAGCGGTCCCCCTTCAAGGTATTGGTGCCGATAATCGCCAGCGCGCTTTTCGCGTTTCCGCGTCCTTCCGTGCGGGTATTTAACCATTCGACCGAAGACGAAAAAGTATTGCACAGGGTTTCTACCAGGCTTGCCGGACGCGCATGCACGCCGTTGGGCAAATCACATATGAATTCAATTACCAGAGCCATCGCCTTCCTCCTGAATAATGCGTATTTAGCCAAAAGGTAAAGAAAGAACCGGCCCGCCACTACACGATAAAAGTGGCAATTACTGGATAATTGTATGCCCGACTCTTTTTTATGCTCGCGGTCACAAATCGCCTGACTAACGGCGCCAAAAACCCACCAGCGCTAAGATTTGAGGTGGATCGCAATTTTCCTCTGGCCTTACAAATATCCAGTAAATGCACTTTTTCTCTACTATTTTATGCGCCGCCCTTTTTCTAAGGTTGAAGCATCAACTCAGTCACGGGCCACGCAGCGCTCAGGAGAATAACAATGAATGAACTGGTGCAAATATTAAAAAATACCCGCCAGCACCTCATGACCGGGGTTTCACATATGATCCCGTTTGTCGTGTCCGGTGGGATCTTGCTGGCAGTCTCCGTCATGTTGTACGGCAAGGGCGCTGTGCCCGATGCCGCCACCGACCCTAACCTGAAAAAACTGTTTGATATCGGCGTGGCCGGCCTGACGCTAATGGTGCCGTTTCTGGCGGCCTATATCGGCTACTCCATCTCCGACCGCGCGGCGCTGGCTCCCTGCGCCATCGGCGCCTGGGTCGGCAACAGCTTCGGCGCCGGTTTCTTCGGCGCGCTGATTGCCGGGATCATAGGAGGGCTGGTGGTCTACTACCTGAAGAAAATCCCGGTGCATAAGGTGCTGCGCTCGGTGATGCCCATCTTCGTTATCCCGATTATCGGCACCTTTATTACCGCCGGGATCATGATGTGGGGCCTCGGCGAGCCGATTGGCGCGCTCACCGCCAGCCTGACCGGCTGGCTGCAGGGCATGCGCGAAGGCAGCATCGTGATTCTCGCCATCATCATGGGCCTGATGCTGGCCTTCGACATGGGCGGTCCGGTGAATAAGGTCGCCTACGCCTTCATGCTGATTTGCGTTTCCCAGGGCGTTTACAGCGTGGTGGCCATCGCCGCCGTCGGCATCGCCGTGCCGCCGCTGGGCATGGGCCTGGCAACGCTGATTGGACGTAAATACTTCTCCGCGGAGGAGCGCGAAACCGGTAAGGCCGCGCTGGTGATGGGCTGCGTTGGCGTGACCGAAGGCGCGATCCCCTTCGCCGCCGCCGACCCGCTGCGCGTTATCCCGGCCAATATGATCGGCGCCGCCGCCGGCTGCGTTACCGCCGCGCTGCTCGGCGCCCAGTGCTATGCCGGCTGGGGCGGGCTTATCGTTCTGCCGGTCGTTGAGGGTAAAGGCGGATTTATTGCCGGCCTCGCGGTTGGCGCCATCGTCAGCGCCGCCTGCGTCATCCTGCTTAAGGCCCTGGCGAAAAAGAAAACGTCTGACGCCAAAGCCGATGACGAGATGGATCTTGATTTCGAAATTAACTGAGACACGGGAAGGAATATTGTATGACCAAAATTATCGCCGTTACCGCTTGCCCGTCTGGCGTCGCCCACACCTATATGGCCGCCGAATCACTGGAGAGCGCCGCTAAGGCCAAAGGCTGGCAGGTCAAAGTCGAGACCCAGGGCTCCATCGGCATTGAGAACGAGCTGACCGCAGAAGACGTCGCCAGCGCCGATATGGTGATTCTGACCAAAGATATCGGCATCAAGTTTGAAGAACGTTTTGCCGGTAAAACCATCGTGCGCGTCAACATCAGCGACGCCGTGAAGCGCGCCGAAGCCATTATGAACAAAATCGACAGCCACCTTTCGCAGAATGCCTGACTGAATACACGGGGCGCGGCCTGCGCCCCGCAAAATAACATGGAGTTTGTCATGACCAATCGCACTCAACGCTTAAAAGATCGTCTGTTCGCCAACCCGCGCGAAATCTCCCTCGAGCGAGCGCTGCTCTACACCGCCAGCCATAAACAGACCGAGGGGGAGCCGGTAATGATCCGCCGGGCGAAAGCGACCGCATGGGTCCTCGATCATGTGCAGATTTCGATTCGTGATGATGAACTGATTGCCGGCAACCGTACGATCAAGCCGCGCGCCGGGATCATGTCGCCGGAAATGGATCCCTACTGGCTGCTCAAGGAGCTGGACCAGTTCCCGACCCGCCCGCAGGACCGCTTCAACATCAGCGAAGAAGATAAGCGCATCTACCGCGAAGTGCTGTTCCCCTACTGGGAAAATCGCTCGATGAAGGACTTCATCAACGCCCAGATGACCGATGAAGTGAAGGCCGCCGTCAGCACGCAGATTTTTAGCGTCAACCAGACCGATAAAGGCCAGGGACATATCATCATCGACTACCCTCGCCTGCTGGAAAACGGCCTCGCCGCGCTGGTGGCGGAGATGAAAGCGGTGAGTCAGCGGCACCCGCAGAACAATTTTTATCAGGCGGTGCTGATCCTGCTGGAAGCCTCCCAGCGCCATATTCTGCGCTATGCGGCGCTTGCCGATGACATGGCCGCCGGCTGCGGCGACGGGCAGCGGCGCAAAGAGCTGGAGACCATCGCGGACATCTCCCGCCATAACGCGGTGCACCGCCCGGAAGATTTCTGGCAGGCCTGCCAGCTCTTCTGGTATATGAACATCATTTTGCAGTATGAATCCAACGCCAGTTCCATTTCGCTGGGTCGCTTTGACCAGTACATGCTGCCGTACTATCAGGCTTCGCTGAATCGCGGCCAGGATCCGCAGTTTCTTCAGGAGCTGCTGGAGTCGCTGTGGGTGAAGTGCAACGATATTGTCCTGCTGCGCTCCACCAGCAGCGCGCGCTACTTCGCTGGCTTCCCGACCGGCTATACCGCCCTGCTCGGCGGCCTGACCGAGACCGGACGCAGCGCGGTCAATATCCTGTCTTTTTTATCCCTCGACGCCTACCAGAACGTTCGCCTGCCGCAGCCGAACCTCGGCGTGCGGGTCAACGAGCTGGTCGATCGCCCTTTCCTGCGCAAAACCGCCGAGACCATTCGCCTCGGCACCGGCATTCCGCAAATCTTCAATGATGAAGTGGTGATCCCGGCGTTTCTCAACCGCGGCGTCTCGCTGGATGACGCGCGGGATTACTCGGTGGTTGGCTGCGTTGAGCTGTCGATCCCGGGGCGCACCTACGGCCTGCACGATATCGCCATGTTCAACCTGCTGAAGGTGATGGAAATCGTGATGCTGGAAAACGAAAGCAACCCTGACATCACCTGGGATGGGCTGATCAACCAGATCCGCGACAAGATTCGCTATTACATTAAGCTGATGGTCGAAGGCAGCAATATTTGCGATATCGGCCACCGCGACTGGGCGCCGGTTCCCCTGCTCTCTTCCTTTATTGAGGACTGCGTGCAGCACGGCCAGGATATCACCGAAGGCGGCGCGCGCTATAACTTCTCCGGGGTCCAGGGCATCGGCATCGCTAACCTCAGCGACTCGCTGCACGCGCTTAAAGGGATGGTGTTTGAGCAAAAACGGCTCAGCTTCGCTGAACTGATCGCGGTGCTGAAAGCCAACTTCCAGACGCCGGAAGGGGAAAAAATCCGCGCGCGCCTGATCAACCGCTTCGAGAAATACGGCAACGATATTGACGAAGTGGACAACATCAGCGCCGATCTGCTGCGCTTCTACTGCAAAGAGGTAGAGCAGTACCGCAACCCGCGCGGCGGTCGCTTTACGCCGGGCTCCTATACCGTCTCTGCCCACGTGCCGCTCGGCTCGGTAGTCGGCGCCACTCCGGACGGACGCCTGGCCGGAGAGCAGCTGGCGGACGGCGGGCTGTCGCCGATGCTCGGCCAGGACGTGCAGGGGCCGACCGCGGTGCTCAAGTCGGTCAGCAAGCTGGATAACTTTCTGCTCTCCAACGGTACGCTGCTGAACGTCAAATTCACCCCGGCGACCCTTGCCGGCGACGGCGGCCTTAATAAGCTGGCCGACTTCCTGCAGGCATTCACCAGGCTGAAGCTGCAGCATATTCAGTTCAACGTGGTCAACGCCGATACGCTGCGCGAAGCCCAGCAGCGGCCGCAGGATTTTGCCGGCCTGGTGGTGCGCGTTGCGGGCTACAGCGCCTTTTTCGTCGAGCTGTCGCAGGAGATTCAGGATGACATTATCCGCCGCACCGCGCATCAGCTGTGAGGTCCTGGAAACGCGCGCCGATAAGGCGCGCATTTTTAATATCCAGCGCTACTCTTTGAATGATGGTCAGGGGATCCGCACCGTCGTGTTTTTTAAAGGCTGCCCGCATACCTGTCCCTGGTGCGCCAATCCGGAGTCGATCTCGCCGCAAATTCAGACCGTACGCCGGGAGAGCAAGTGCCTGCGCTGCTCCCGCTGCCAGCAGGACGTGGTCGAGTGCCCTTCCGGCGCGTGGCAGCAGATTGGCCGCGACGTCACCCTCGATAATCTGCTTAAAGAGGTGCTGAAGGATGAGGTCTTCTTCCGCGCCTCCGGCGGCGGCGTGACCCTGTCGGGCGGCGAAGTCCTGATGCAGGCCGAATTCGCCGCGCGCCTGCTGCGCCGCCTGCGCGAATGGGGGATCAGAACGGCGATTGAAACGGCGGGCGATACCGCATACCGCCGCTTTTTTCCGCTGGCGCAGGCCTGCGATGAAGTGCTGTTCGATCTGAAAATCATGGATGAAACGCTGGCCCGCGAGCAGTTGCGGATGAATATGCCGCGGGTGCTGGATAACTTTACCCGTCTGGTGGAAGCGCATATTCACGTGATCCCCCGGGTGCCGCTGATTCCGGGATTCACGCTTGATGAAGCGAATTTCCGCCGGATTCTGGCGTTTTTGGCCCCCTTTAAGCTGCCGGAAATTCATCTTCTGCCGTTCCATCAGTACGGCGAAGCCAAATATCACTTACTGGGAAAAAAATGGTCGATGTCGATGATTAAAGCCCCTGCAGAATCTGAGATTCAGCCATTCAGGACGCTGGCCGAACGGGCCGGTTTTAGCGTGACCGTCGGCGGATAACGCCAGGAGGATGCTATGGATTTCACTATCGTTGCCGTCACGGCCTGCGTCAGCGGCGTCGCTCACACCTATATGGCTGCCGAGCGGCTGGAAAAAGTCGGCCACCAGGAGAAATGGAATATCAAAATTGAAACCCAGGGCGCGCTGGGGGTGGAGAACAAAATAATGGCCGACGACATCGCCCATGCCGATGTCGTTCTGCTGGTGACGGATATTGAAATTGACGATGCCGGACGCTTTAGCGGCATCCGCACCATTAAGACCAGCATCAAAACCTTTCTGCTGCAGCCGCAGCAGATTGTCGACGCGGTGAAATGCATTATGAAAAAGCCGGTGGTTTATCTTGAGATCCCGTGAGTACACCGGTGATTTTGTCGCCCGGGCAAGGCGCTTGCGCCACGGCCCGGGGAAATAGCACCGCGCCTGCTCAGACTTCCCCCGGTCGCGCTGCGCTTACCGGGGCTACAGGTTCACCGCCGTTTGCCGTTTTGTAGCCCGGGCAAGGCGCTTGCGCCACGGCCCGGGGAAATAGCACCGCGCCTGCTCAGACTTCCCCCGGTCGCGCTGCGCTTACCGGGGCTACAGGTTCACCGCCGTTTGCCGTTTTGTCGCCCGGGCAAGGCGCTTGCGCCGCGGCCCGGGGAAATAGCACTTCGCCCGCTCAGACTTCCCCCGGTCGCGCTGCGCTTACCGGGGCTACAGGTTCACCGCCGTTTGCAGTTTTGTCGCCCGGGCAAGGCGCTTGCGCCGCGGCCCGGGGAAATAGCACTTCGCCTGCTCAGACTTCCCCCGGTCGCGCTGCGCTTACCGGGGCTACAGGTTCACCGCCGTTTGCCGTTTTGTCGCCCGGGCAAGGCGCTTGCGCCGCGGCCCGGGGAAATAACACTTCGGCCGTTTCCGGTTTCCCCCGGTCGCGCTGCGCTTACCGGGGCTACAGGTTCACCGCCGTTTGCCGTTTTGTAGCCAGGGCAAGGCGCTTGAGCCGCGGCCCGGGGAAATAGCACCGCGCCCGCTCAGACTTCCCCCGGTCGCGCTGCGCTTACCGGGGCTACAGGTTCACCGCCGTTTGCCGTTTTGTAGCCCGGGCAAGGCGCTTGCGCCGCGGCCCGGGGAAATAGCACTGCGCCCGCTCAGACTTCCCCCGGTCGCGCTGCGCTTACCGGGGCTACAGGTTCACCGCCGTTTGCCGTTTTGTAGCCCGGGCAAGGCGCTTGAGCCGCGGCCCGGGGAAATAGCACTGCGCCCGCTCAGACTTCCCCCGGTCGCGCTGCGCTTACCGGGGCTACAGGTTCACCGCCGTTTGCCGTTTTGTCGCCCGGGCAAGGCGCTTGCGCCGCGGCCCGGGGAAATAGCACCGCGCCCGCTCAGACTTCCCCCGGTCGCGCTGCGCTTACCGGGGCTACAATTCCATGCGATTTTTACGCCACCCCCAGCAGCCATTTCTGCGCGGGCGTCAGGCGGCTGGCGGTTTCCGGCGTCAGCCAGCGCTGCTGATCCTGCTGCGCGGTATCCGCTCTGTCGATATATAAGCCGTGCAGCACGCGCCTTCTGCTGCCGACGCGGTTGCGCGTCCCGCCGTGCCAGGCGTGGGCGTTATAAATCATCACGCTGCCCGCCGGCGCGGCGAACACCACCTCATCAGGATGCGCCAGCTCCGGGTCATCCAGCACCGCTTCCGGCAGCTCCGGACGCAAATGGGTGCCGGGAATAATGCGCGGCGCGCCGTTTTCGGCGCTCAGATCATCGATAGCCCAGATGGTATTCACCAGATGCACTTTCGGAAAATCGTGACGCGGCTTTTTCCAGTCCGCATGCAGCGGCTGATGGCCGCCGTTGAACAACGCTTCCCGCGCGTTCAGGCTGGAGACTTTAAAATCCCCCTGAAAAACATGCCGACAGGCGGAGAGAATCAGCGGATGGGACCAGACCTTTTCCCAAATCGCGCCTTTGTTAATCAGGTTGGCGATGCGGGTTGCCGTCGCTTCCTGGTGGTGCTCGATCGCCAGATTATCGCCCTCTCTCTCGACGATGGCGTCGATAAGCGCGCGCATCGCCGCCAGCCACTCCGCGTCCGCCACGTTATGCACGACGGTGTAGCCCAGGGTATCCAGCTCCTGTTTCATTGCCGGGCTCAGCTCAACGTTCGCCCCCAGCGCATCCAGATAAACCGCAGATTGTTGTTCCATATTTATATTCCTTAACTTATCGATAACACAAAACAAACTCTAATCGGCGGCGGGCGGGAATACATGAGGGCAAAACTACGAAAAACTGGACGAGCGTACGCGGCAGGGAAAAGTGTGATGGCCATCAAAATCCAGCTTTTTCCCCCTTCCTGCAGGGCAATCATTAGCGAAGTCGCCTGATACAGAACAAACCTGTGCAGATAAAATAGATTATAATCAACAGGATAATTGCTCTCTTCTAAGGCATACGGAATGATTGACGATCTGGCGGATATTTTAAATCGTTTAGTAAATCAGAAAGATAATCTGCACGTCAGGTTCCCCGACCCGGATATCTCCGAGCCCGAGCTGGCGTTTAAGGTGCCCTTTCCACGGCTGGAAATTGTGCTTGAGGGCGAGCTTAAGGAGAGCGGGCTGCCGCTGTCGGAGACAATGCTCTCCGCCTCGCAGGTGCTCTACGTCCAGGCGGGTAAATGGACGCTGCCGGAATGGACCGCGCCGGCGTCGACGTTAAGCATTCTGTTTGGTCGCCAGAAGCTCGGGTTTTGCGTTCAGCACTGGGACGGCAAGCAGCTGCGCACGGAAAAGCAGAACGTCGCCCGCCTCGGACCGCGCGTGGGCTCCTACCTGCTGCTGTCGCTCAATGAAATCTGCCTGCAGCCGGACCCGGTAACCGCCAGGCTGGTGGTCGCGGCTCTGTTGAGCCACTGCCTTGAGCAGCTGGTCGGACTGGAGATGCGCGTCAGCCGCAGCCGCGATCTGTTTCTGGCGGTACAGGATTATCTCGAAGAGCATCTCACCCAGCCGCTGACCCGCGAGTCGGTAGCGAAGCGTTTTCATATTACGCCCAACTACCTGTCGCATATATTCCAGAAATCCGGCTCCGTCGGTTTTAATGAGTTTCTCACCAGCGTCCGCCTGGAAAAGGCGAAAAAGCTGCTGCGCGGCTACGACCTCAAGGTCAAAGAGATCGCCCACAACTGCGGTTTTGTCGACAGCAACTATTTCTGCCGGGTGTTTAAACGCTACACCGAGCGCTCGCCTTCCGAATATCGTCGCCACTGCCGCAGCGCGCAGCAGGGATAGTTCACGCGGCCCATTCAACCCGTCCGCGGCCGTTATTTTTCGCCTTATAGAGCGCGTCATCGACCTTTTTAATAAACAGGTTCTGCGGCTCGTCTTTATGGCGCAGACCGACGCCAATGCTGATCGACAGCGGGTTATCGTGGTTGATCAGGATCGCGCGGGCGTTTTGCAAAATCGACTGCGCCAGTTCATCCACTTCCTGCGCCGACAGGCCATCGACAATAATGGCAAACTCTTCTCCGCCAATCCTCGAAGGCAACACCTTATCGCTGGTAAGCTTCGCCAGCTGTTTGCCAAGGGCAAACAGCACTTCGTCCCCCACCAGATGTCCCCAGGTGTCATTAATTTTCTTGAAGTAGTCGATATCCACAATCATCAGCGCCAGCCTGCGCCCCTCCTTCTCGCGGATGGTGTCGATAAAAAAGCGACGGTTGGGCAGCTGGGTCAGCTCATCCTTGAGCGATTGCGAACGCGCGTCGACGTACAGGAGATTGATGCGCTCAATAATTTTGTAGACCCCGACCGCGCTCAGCAGCATGCCGGACAGGCGCAGCAGATCTTCGCAGTAGTACCCCATCCAGCGCGGCTGGTGGAATATTTCGTCCATCAGATCGAAAGTGCCCCCGGCAATCCACAGCAGCAGGCCGTAGCGTACCCAGTTAACCGCCACGTGGTTCATCCGCACCTTGGTCGAACTCCAGAGCATAAACAGCAGAAATAGCAGCGCCAGCAGATCGATATACATCCCTGGATTGGTCAAAATTTCGCGCCACGGCCCCAGCGGCGGCGAGACGAACGCGCACAGGCTCGATACGACGACGATCGCCAGCATTGCCGGAAGAATATGCGTTCGAGAGATAGAGGAAGAGGGTTGAATATGGATGTTTTTTTCGCGTTCGGGCATGGTCAGGTCTCATTACAGCGCGGCTTGCCGGGTTTTTAGCATAACAGCGCAGAGCGTTTGCGCGAACTGTAAAGGTGCGATGCCGGGCGACGGGCGCGGATTTCCTGGTCCGCCGCAGACTCAGCCTCAAGGCTATCTCGAACTATCAGCTTCAACGTTAACGCTGACGTTCAGTCTCTTCGCCTCCATGGTTATTATCTTCCGGGCAAGGGCCCTGTCGCCGCCGTGCACCCGATCTATCAGCGTCTGGACGATTGTCATCATAAGAAAGTGCTGATTAGCCGGACAGAAATCGGTCATATCAATCCCGCAATCCGCCAGCTGCTGGTGCGCATCGCGCTCTGTCTGCTCAATGGTTTCAATCACTTTCTCTTTCATATGCTCGATACGCGCAAAAACCAAGCGATTAATGATTTCGATTTGCTCAGGCGTAAAATTTTTTTCCATCATTATGCTCTCGTCAAAGTATAAGGTTCTTAATTAGCTGACCAGCCTCAGCTCTCTCGCCACAATCCTTTTAAACTCTTCACAATGCCTATGCTCCGGCTGCGTGCAGCGTACTTCAGCCCGCATTGGGCTTCGGCATTGCGGCGTCGCAAACACCTCGCCCGTGGCTGGCTCGCTTGCTAAGCGTGCTCACACATCTGGCCTGGGGATTCGGGCTCTATATCGCGGCACTGGCTATCAGAGCGTGGGGATAATAGCTTAGCAGCCCGTCGGGGGTCAGAATGAGGCTAACTGACCCTTCACGCCAGGAGAATATCGTGTGGGTCACTCACCCAACACACCGTTACTTTTTTGCCGCTGTAGCTGATTATGTTTCTCAAGCTCATATTCAATGAATGCATCTATCATGGACCGATACACTTTCTCAATAATCACTTCGGGTAACCCTGCGGCAGCCGCCTTTTCGCGAACCCGATCAATAACCTGCTGCACGCGCGCGGGAGCACGAACGGCGGAGTGGTCAGTTTTGAATGCGGCAGCGGCTTTAACGCACTCAGCACGTTGAGCAATCAGGCTAACCAGTTCGCTATCAATCGAATCGATCTGGCTTCTGACATCGGCAAGGGTGGAAAACGTCATCACTTTGAACCTTTAAACTAGTACAATGGCTCAGAATAATATCTCAAATTTCGCCAGATTCCAGCCCTGCGTTTATTCAGAAAGCGCTGGTACGCATAGCCGCATAGAGGGAGCAGAGCTCCTGCAGGCTTTTGGTTCCCATGCGCTTCATCAGCCGGGTACGCTGGACGCTGACCGTGGACGGGCTGACCCCGCGGATACGGGCAATATCATCCAGAGAATGGCCGCGTAAACTGAGCCTCATGATCTGTTGCTCGGCATGGGTAAAATTAAACGTATCGGGCAGATAAGCAACGCTCTGGTTCTGAGCCGATAACAGGCCCATCACTTTTAACGCCTGACGCAGCTCTTCGACCGTCAACCTCTCTGACAAACAGAGCTTTAACAGGCCCGGAAACAGCCGGTTGATGGTCTCAAAATGGCGCTCAGAGGTGATGAAGATGGCGTAGTGCTCCGGCGGATGGCGAAAGAACAAAGTATATATCTCCTGGATATCCATCCCGCAGGTGACATACACGCAGTTGCTTAACCCCGCATCCGCGCCATCGCTCAGCTCCTGCACTATATTCTCTACGCCAGAAATAAATACACGATCCTTTCCATGAATAGTCATCTTGAAGTCCCGAGGTTACCGTCTTTTATTATCCTTCCATATGGACGCTTTTCTGAGAGTGTTATGTCGTCAGTCTGGCAGATCAATACCGCCCTCTTTTCCGTTTAGCTTTCGTTTAGCTTAAAGGGATTGGCAGTACTGGCTTCGGTTTAACCATTGAAACCATCGAAGTATTTTTAAGTTTTAACAAATTGAGCGCTTAAAAATATAGGAATAAGATTACCGTCAATTCACAAAAAATCCTTATATTCGCAAATAAAAACGCAAAACAAACCCAAAGAAACCACTCAATCTATTGATTTAAAAGAATAATAAATTATTAGGATTATCTTTATAAATGACATAAAAAATATTTACCCTCTATTTTTAATATTCAGATCTCGATCTCAAAACATCATTTCATTTTGTGTAAAAGTTATTTTCAATAAAATCACAAGCAGTGCGAATTTGTCATCATCAGGGAATAAAGAATAATGTGTGGTGAATCCCCCTAAGCGGCGGGGTCATGCTGAATTGAGGAATACCCTCATCGACGTTTCGTTTTTATAGACGAATCAGGAAGTCAGCGCCTGATTCACCGGGAGGCACCCGGCACCACACTACCATCTAATAATTTCATTTGTATCGTTCTGCCTGCTTTACGGCAGGTAATTTCTTGTACCTTTGGAAAATAAAAAAAGTAGAGGCACCCTATGTTTCGTTCTTTATTATTAGTCACGATCCCTTTTATCAGTATTGCTGCCCATGCGGTGACATTTGATTATCGTCATGAAACGAATGACAAAGCCGGCAATAATCATAAAGACAGACTGCTGATGTCTCACCGTTTTGCCAATGGCTTTGGCTTGTCGCTGGAAGGGAAATGGAAAGGTTCGCAGGATAAAAATAAAGCCTATGATGAAACCGTGAGTAACGGCACCGAAGTGGTGGCGAGCTATGTGCATAAAATAAATAAAACCTTCCAGATTGAGCCCGGCTTCTCTCTGGATACCAGTTCGTCCTCAAACAACTATCGTCCCTACCTGCGCGGTAAAGCGAATCTGACCGACGATGTCAGTGCCTCATTGCGCTACCGCCCTTACTACAAGCGCAATTCAGGCAATATCGGCACGTCTAAAGACACCTCGGAGAACGGCTATAATCTGACCAGCGTTATTTCCTGGAAATTCCTCAAAGATTATCAGCTCGATTATGAATTGGACTATAAAAAAGCCAACTCCGCCGGGGTTATTTTAGCGGATAACGAAAGCTACGACTGGACCCATGATTTTAAGCTAACCTATAAATTTGATAAAAACTGGTCTCCTTATATGGCCATCGGCAACGTTTCCGGCAGTAAAGCCACCGATGAACGCCAAACGCGTTATCGCGTTGGTGTGAAATACTCCTTCTGATAACTTCCTGTCAGCCAGATAATAAATAAGGGTTTTATTAAACCCTTATTTTCATTAAGAGGATAATAATGAAGATTGCAAAAATCACCCTGGCATTGGGCGCTCTGAGTCTCTTCTCACTGAGTGCTGGCGCCCAGGAGAACGCGCGCCTGAGCAGCGTAAAGCAGTTCGCTGACGTCGTGCTGGATAAAGCGGGAGATCGGTACGGCCATCACTCTCCTCTGCTGGCCAATGGCGTGGATCCTCGCACCGGCAAGCAAATGGAATGGGTCTTTCCGGACGGTAAAGTGACCGTGCTGTCGAACTTCTCGGCCCAGCAAAATTTGATGCGGGTGCTGGTAGGGTTAAGCAACCTGACCGGCGAAGCAAAATATAAGCAGCGGGTCGCGGAGAATATTCGCTACTACTTTGACCACTATCAGGACGCCAGCGGGCTACTGCTGTGGGGAGGCCATCGCTTTGTTGATTTGAAAACGCTGCAGCCTCAAGGCCCGAGCGAAAAGGAGATGGTCCATGAACTCAAGAACGCGTATCCCTATTACGACATGATGTTTGCCGTCGATGACAAGGCTACCGCGCGCTTTATCAAGGCTTTCTGGAACGCTCATGTTTACGACTGGAAAACGCTGGAAACCAGCCGTCACGGGGAGTACGGCAAAGCGATGGGCGCGCTCTGGCAAAGTGATTTTGTCCAACAGCCGCCCTTTTTCGCCACCAAAGGCCTGAGCTTTCTCAATGCCGGCAACGACCTTATCTACTCCGCATCGCTGCTCTATCAATACGATGGTGACGCTGGCGCGCTGACGTGGGCGAAGCGTCTGGCCGAACAGTACGTTCTGCCGCGAGATAAGAAGACCGGACTTGGCGTCTACCAGTTTACCCAACCGCTAAAACGCGCCGACACCACCGATGACAGCGACACGCATTCGAAATACGGCGACCGCGCGCAGCGTCAGTTTGGCCCCGAACTGGGCCCGGACGCGCTGGAGGGCAATATGCTGCTGAAGGGCCGGACCAGCACGCTCTACTCAGAAAATGCGCTGATGCAGCTTGCCCTGGCAAAATCGCTCGGCAAAGACGGTGACGATCTCAAAAAATGGACCCTTGATGGCCTCAAAGCCTTCGCGACCTACGCTTACGATGAGCAGAACAATACCTTCCGCCCGATGCTGGCCAACGGCACGGATCTCTCCGGCTATGCGTTAAAACGCGATGGCTATTATGGGAAAAAAGGCACGGTGCTCAAAGCCTATCCGGCGGGAAATGAATTTCTTCTCTCCTACGCCCGCGCCTGGACGCTTGAACCGGATCGTGCCATCTGGAAAGTCGCCCGCGGCATCGCGAAAGGCCAGGGTTTAGGCGATATCGGTGAACCCGGCGGCGCAAACCGCAGGCTGAATAACCAAACGGAGAACCATCAGCCGTATGCGATTTTCGCGCTTATCGACCTGTGGCAGGCCACCGGGCAGCAGGACTATTTGACGCTGGCGGATCGCATCGGCGCGAACATCATCAACAAGCAGCGCCTCAACGGCTTTTTTGTCGATGACCCTGAGGCCGAATATGCCAGTATCGATAGTATTGCCCCCTATGCGCTTCTCGCCCTGGAAGCCGCCTTCCGCAACACGCCGGACGCGGTGGCGCCGTTCCTGAACGGCGCGGGATTCACCGAGGGTGCTTATCGGCTGGCTGACGGGACGGTTCGCTACTCCACGCGAGATGACGAGCTGTTCAGGCTCAGACCCGGCGAACAGCTTAAACCGAACGGCAAAAGATAAAACAGGCCCCCACCGTGGTGGGGGTTGCGCTATGCCCGGTTTACCAGAAGCGAAACGATAGCCGCTACTTCCCGGCATCCAACGCCGACACCGCGCGCGAATAGGCCGCTATCGCCAGCGCCACATCGTCGGCGGTGACCGACTCGGCGGGATGATGACTGATGCCGCCTTTGCAGCGCACAAATAGCATCGCTGACGGCCAGCGTTCGGCAATGGCGATGGCATCATGCCCGGCGCCGCTCGGCAGCGTCAACGAACGCCCCTGCACCGCCTGCACCGCCTCGCTCAATACCTGCTGCAATCCGCTATCGCAGGCGGTGGCGGCAATACGGTAAAACTCTTCGGCACTGAACCGCAGCTGGCGACGAGAAGCAATGGCCTGCGCCTCCTTCAGCAGCGTATCCAGCAGCGCATCCAGCGGCTGGTCGTGCGGCCCGCGAATATCCAGGGTCAGCGTAACGTCGCCGGGTATCACGTTAACCGCGCCGGGCGCGCAGCGCAGCGTACCCACCGTGGCGACCCGGTTTCCGCCCTGCTCGCGGGTCAGGGTCTCTACCCGCACCATCCACTCGGCGGCGGCGGCCAGCGCATCTTTCCGATGACTCATCGGCACGGTCCCGGCGTGTCCCGCCTCGCCGGTAAAGCGGCAGTTCAGGCGACGCGCGCCGTTGATCGCCTCGACCACCCCCAGCGCCAGTCCTTCCTGCTCGAGGCACGGCCCCTGCTCGATATGCAGTTCCAGGTAGGCGGCAATCTCCTCCGGGCGGCGGGCGGCAAGATGAATGCGCGCCGGATCCAGCCCCGCCAGCACCATCGCCTGCGCCACGCTGACGCCGTCGGCATCGGTCTGCGCCAGCCAGCTCTCGGGCCAGGTACCGGTTATCCCGCGGCTGCCGAGCAGCGTAATACCGAAGCGCGTCCCCTCTTCATCGCAAAAGCCGACAATCTCAATGGCCTGTTTCAGCCTCCGCCCCTGTTGATGCAGACCGTGCACCACTTCGATCGCCGCCAGGACGCCGAGCATCCCGTCGTAGCGCCCGGCGTTGCGCACCGTATCAAGGTGCGACCCCAGCAGGATGGCGGGCGCCCCCTCCTGCTCTCCCTCGTAGCGGCCGCAAATATTGCCGACGCTGTCCTGCCAGACGGTCATTCCGGCCTGGGTCATCCACCGCGCCGCCCGCTGGTTGGCCTCGAGATGCTGTGGGGAGAGATAAACCCGGGTCAGGGCATCCGGCGTTTCGCTGATCGCGGCCAGCTCATCGGCGCGGGCCATCACCCGCGCCGCGACCTGCTGCATTTCCGCCTGCTGGCGTTGTGCTGGACTCATTGGGCGCTCTCGCTGCGATAGTGATCCCACGCGGCCTGCATCGCCGCGCCCTGAGTGGTGGAGAATTTGAGATAGTTCAGCACCGACTCCAGCGCGCTGAGCGTGGTCATCACGCAGTCTTTACGCGCGTTGTACCCCATGGTGCCGATCCGCCACACTTTGCCGTGCAGCGGGCCGAACGAGGTACCGATTTCAATACCGAAATCTTCCAGCATCAGCTTGCGCGCCTGGTCGCCGTTGATACCCTGCGGGATAACGACGCCAAGCACGTTGTTCATCTTATGTTTCAGGTCGCCGAAGGTCTCCAGCCCCATCGCCTGAATGCCTTTGACCAGCGCGTCGCCGTGCAGCTTATGGCGGGCAATGCCGTTATCCAGCCCCTCCTGGAGGATCAGCCGTGCGCATTCGCGGGCGCCGAACAGCGCGGTAGTGGCCTCGGTATGGTGGTTAAGGCGCTCCGGCCCCCAGTAGTCCATCACCATGCCGAGGTCGAAATAGTTGGAGTAGATCATCTCCTCGTCGCCGTCGCGGTGGGCATCGGTGCGAATCCCCTCTTCCACGCATTTGCGGCGGCGAATCGCCTCTTCCATGCGCGCGCTGAGGGTAATCGGCGAGGTGCCGGACGGGCCGCCAAGGCATTTTTGCATCCCAGCCGAGACCGCATCCAGCCCCCAGGCGTCGGTTTCCAGCGGGTTACCGCCCAGCGAAGCGGTGGCGTCGGTGTAAAACAGTACGTCATAGCGGCGGCAGATATCCCCCAGCTCCGCCAGCGGCTGCAGCATCGTGGTGGAGGTGTCGCCCTGCACCGTCAGCAGCAGGCGCGGACGAATACGTTTGATGGCATCCTCCACCTGGTCCGGGGTAAACACCTCACCCCAGGGCACTTCAATGGTGTGCACTTCCGCCCGGCAGCGGCGGGCGATTTCGCACAGCAGATGGCCGAAGCGGCCAAACACCGGCACCAGCACCTTGTCCCCCGGCCGAATAGCCGAAACCAGGATCGCCTCAATCCCGGCCCTTGAGGTTCCGTCCACCAGCATCGTCCAGCGGTTTTCGGTACGAAATACGCCGCGGTACAGCGCCATCACTTCGTTCATATAGTGGGTCATCGCCGGGTCGTACTGGCCGATCAGCTGGCTCGACATGGCGCGCAGCACGCGCGGGTCGGCGTTAATCGGGCCGGGCCCCATCAGCAGGCGCGACGGCGGATTGAGTTGCGGAAACTGAGTGATATCCATCTTTAAGTCCTTATTGATTGAGGCCGCGCACGGAGGAAATGAACTGCTTCAGTTCGCTGGTCTGCGGGTTGGCGAACAGCTTTTTGCTGTCGCCCTGCTCCCAGACGCGTCCCTGATGCATAAACACGACGCGGTCGCCCACTTCGCGGGCAAAATTCATTTCATGGGTCACGAGAATCAGCGTCATGCCCTCCGCCGCCAGCTGCTCCAGCACCTTAAGCACTTCGCCAACCAGCTCCGGATCCAGCGCCGAGGTGATCTCGTCACAGAGTAAAACTTTTGGCGACATCGCCAGCGCACGGGCAATCGCCACGCGCTGCTGCTGGCCGCCGGAGAGACTCGACGGGTAGTAATCGAGCCGGTCGCCCAATCCGACCTTTTCCAGCATCCGCTGGGCCAGTTCACGGCACTCGGCGGCGCTCTTCTTCAGCACCCGACGCGGCGCCAGCATCACGTTTTCCAGCGCCGTCATATGCGGAAACAGGTTAAAACTCTGGAACACCATGCCGATAGAGCGGCTGATCTCCCGCGCCTGCGAGTCGCGGTCGGTAATGGTCATCCCGCCGAGCTTAATGCTGCCTTCCTGATAGCCTTCCAGGCCGTTGATGCAGCGCAGCAGCGTGCTTTTGCCCGACCCGCTGCGGCCGATAATCGAGATCACTTCGCCCATATCGATATCCAGATCGACGCCCTTGAGCACGTGGTTATCGCCGTAGTACTTCTGCATCTGATTAATGGTGATGAGAGGCATTGAATTTGTTCTCCAGATGGCGGCTGTAGCGGGACAGCGGGTAACACAGAATGAAATAGCCCAGCGCCACCAGCGCAAAGACTTTAAACGGCTGATACGTCACGTTGGTCAGCATCGTTCCCGCTTTGGTCAGCTCGACGAAGCCGATAATCGACGCCAGCGCGGTACCCTTGATCACCTGCACGGCAAACCCCACCGTCGGGGCGATGGCGATCCGCAGCGCCTGCGGGGCGACGACCCGATACAGCGTCTGGCCAAAGCTCAGCCCCAGACAGCGCGAGGCTTCCCACTGCCCTTTTGGCAGGGCGCGGATGCTGCCAAACCAGATATCGAGCAAAAAGGCGCTGGTATACAGCGTCAGCGCCAGCGACGCCGCGGTCCACGCCGAAACGTCGATGCCGAACAGCGCCACGCCGAAAAAGGCGAGAAACAGCTGCATCAGCAGCGGCGTCCCCTGAAACAGTTCGACATAGCCGCGGATCAGGCGTTTTACCTGACGCCCGCCGGTCATGCGCAGCAGCAGGAGCGGCAGCGTGACCAGCGCACCGCCGAGAAACGCCACCAGCGACAGCAGCACCGTCCAGCGCCCGGCCAGCAGCAGATTGCGGACAATGTCCCAATCGGTAAAGGTGGTCATCATGCCTGCACCCCCAGCCATTTACGTCCCGCCGCCATCAGCAGCTGACGCATTGTTATCGACAGCGCTAAATAAATCCCCGTCGTCACCAGATAGACCTCAAAACTGAGGAAGGTGCGCGACTGAATCAGGTTAGCGGCAAAGGTCAGCTCTTCATAAGAGACCTGCGACACCACCGATGAACCGAGCATGACGATGATGCACTGGCTCACCAGCGCCGGATAAATGCGCTGCAGCGCGGGCGGCAGAATGACCTGAATAAAGATCTGCGTCCGGGTCAGCCCCAGTACGCGCCCCGCTTCCCACTGACCTTTCGGCGTCACCTGAATCCCGGCGCGTACGATCTCGGTACTGTAGGCCCCAAGATTGACCACCATCGCCAGCAGCGCGGCCTCGCCCGCCGTCATCTTCAGCCCCAGATTCGGTAAGCCGAAGACGATAAAAAACAGCTGTACCACAAACGGCGTGTTGCGAATCAGTTCGACATACCCGCCCCAAATCCGGCTGAACCACGTGGGACGCCCGCTGCGGATGGCGGCGCCGAAGATGCCAATCGTCAGGCCACCTATCGTCGCCAGCACCGTCAGCTGAATGGTCACCCACAGCCCCGCCAGCAGCTCCGGCCAGTGCGGCCAGAGCGCAGAAAAATGAAGTTGCTCCGTCATGCCCGGACCTTATGCGCCGAGGCTGGCAGGCAGCGGCGCTTTCAGCCACTTCTCAGACAAACCGTTCAGGGTGCCGTCTTTTACGCCCTGCTCAATCAGCGCATCCACTTTCGCCTTCAGGGCCGGTTGGTTCTTTTTCAGGCCGATAAAGCACGGCGAATCCTTCAGCATAAAGCTCGGCACCGGGGCCTTGTCAGCGTTCTGCCGGGAGATGGCCGCCACCACCAGGTTGCCGGTGGCCACATACTGCACCTGGCCAGATAAATAGGCCGACAGCGTTGTGTTGTTATCTTCGTAGCGCTTAATCTGCGCCTCTTTCGGCGCCACGCTGGTCAGCACCATATCTTCCACCGCGCCGCGGGTCACGCCCACGCTTTTACCGCTCAGCGCCGCCGGGTCTTTCAGCTCCGCGCCTTTCGGGCCAAACACGCCGAGGAAGAACGGCGCATAGGCGCGGCTAAAGTCGATCACCTTTTCGCGCTCGGCGTTTTTACCGAGGCTGGAAATCACCAGGTCCACCTTATCGGTTTGCAGATAAGGTACGCGGTTGGCGCTGGTCACCGGCACCAGCTGCAGCTTGAGCTTCATCTCTTTGGCGAGATAGCGCGCCATATCGATGTCGTAGCCCTGCGGCTGAAGGTCGGTGCCCACCGAGCCAAACGGCGGGAAATCCTGCGGCACCGCAATGCGGATCGTGCCGCGCTTTTCAATATCCTGGAGCTGGTCAGCTTTCGCCGCCGGGAGGTTGGTTAACAGACAAGCGGCCCCGGCCAGTGCGATCAACAGTTTCTTCATGATGTTTACCCGTTACGTTAGCATGAAACAAAAGATTCTTTGAAGTCAGTTTTGCAACTAATGTGCCAGATAAAGCGCTGCGCATCGGGTTAGCCCGCCGTTTGGCTAAACGAACGTAAAACAAGGGAAATTGAGGAATTAAGAGGGAACAACCGCGCGTTCCCCTATTATTTTATCGCACCAAAACAATGCAAAGCACCACGCTGGAGCCCCATTATCGTTGTTCCAGCTCGTCCAACTGCTGATAAAGGGTGGCGATGTCGTGAATGCGCGGGCGGCCTTTATCGAGAATTTCGTGCAGAAAGGCGTTCGACAGCAGATTGATCAGGCTATTGACCGAGGCGTAGCTGTCGTAGGCCGATACGCTATCCAGCGGCGCGCAGAGCCGCCAGCGCGCCAGCGGAAACAGGCCGTGGGCCTGCGGCTCGCACATCAGCAGCGCCGGAATGCCGCTGCTCTGCAGCTGCAGCAGCAGCGGGCGAATAATTCGCGGGCGGCGGCGGAACGCCATTACCACCACCAGATCGTCGGCGGTTAAGTCCACCAGCTCTTCGCTTAAGCTTTGTCCCGGCTGCGGCAGCACCAGCACCTGCCCGCGCGCCTGCAGGAGCTGCTGGCGCAGATGCAGCGCCGCCGGATAAGCATTGCGCATGCCGATAATCACGATACGCCGGGCGCTCACCAGCGCCTGAATCGCCTCGGCGAACTGCTGGACATCAAGGGCGTTAACCCACTGGGTCAGGTTGGCCATCTCCTGTTTATAGTGGCGCGCCAGCAGCGTGTTGCCCTGCACCGCATCGCGATTATCGGTCAGCGGCATTCCGCTCTGGCGCAGGGTGCGCAGCTCATCGCGCATATCTTTATATTTTTCATAGCCCAGGCGCTTGAACAGACGGCTGACCGTGGCTTTCGATACGCCGCTCAGCTGCGCCAGCTCGGCGCTGTTGTAGCTAATCAGGTCATCAAAATGATCGAAAATAAAATCCGCCACCCGCTGCTCCTGGGGCGATAATGACGGGTACTGCTCTTTCAGTCGTTCATCAAGCTGTTGCATAAGACCTCTGTAACTTTCGTTTCACCGCACTATACCGCTAACGCCTTTCATAATGCATGCCAGTTCGGCAAAAAACGCCCATCGTCGGCAACGATTGAAACTTTACGTTCAGACATGGAACAGCTTTTGCAACCCTCTGCGGACATTTCGCTTAATTGAGGACACCCCATGCAAAGTCATGTTGCCGCCCGCGGGATGGCGGTTGCGCCCCATCATCTGGCCAGCCAGAGCGCGCTGGCGGTTCTGCGCGAAGGCGGAAGCGCCATCGAAGCGATGGTCGCCGCCGCTGCGACCATCGCCGTGGTTTACCCGCATATGAATGGCCTCGGCGGCGATGGCTTCTGGCTTATCGTGCCCCCCGAGGGCGATCCCATCGCCATTGACGCCAGCGGCGCGGCGGGGTCGCTGGCGACGCCGCAGGCATACGCCGGCCTCGCGCAGATCCCCCACCGCGGACCGCAGGCGGCCCTGACCGTGGCGGGCACCGTCAGCGGCTGGGACGAAGCGCTTAAGGTTTCGCGGGAGTTAACCGGGAAATCGCTGCCGCTGACGCGTCTGCTGGAAGATGCCATTGGCTACGCCGCCGGCGGTATCCCGGTGACCGCCTCGCAGGCCAGCGCGACCGCCGATAAATTCAGCGAACTGCGCGACCAGCCCGGCTTCGCCGAAACCTTTCTGGTGGACGGCCAGCCGCCGAAGGCCGGGAGCCGCTTTTTGCAGCCGGCGCTGGCGAACACCCTGCGCCGATTAACCGAAGACGGTTTAGACAGCTTCTATCGCGGGCCGCTGGCGGAGCAGTTGGCCCGCGGTATGGAAAAGTACGGACTGCCCGTCACCCTTAGCGACCTACAGCAGCATCGCGCTCGCCGCCCCCAGCCGCTCAGGCTGGCGCACCAGCACGGCGAACTGTGGAACCTCGCGCCGCCGACCCAGGGGCTGGTTTCGCTGGCGATCCTCGGCATCACCGACAGGCTGGCGATGGCCGATGCCGACGATGCGATGACCGTCCACCGAATTGTGGAGGCGACCAAGCTGGCCTTCGGCCTGCGCGACGCGCATATCACCGATCCTCGCCACCTTGATGTCGATATCCAGAGCCTGCTGACGCCGGCGGCGCTGCAGCCGCTGGCGGAGAATATTGACGACCAGCGGGCGGCCCCGTGGGGCGCGGGCAAAGGCCCGGGCGACACCGTATGGATGGGGGTTATCGATAAAAGCGGGCTGGCGGTCTCCTTTATCCAAAGCCTGTACCACGAGTTCGGCAGCGGCGTGGTGCTGCCGGAAAGCGGCATTGTCTGGCAGAACCGCGGGGCATCGTTCAGCCTCGACCCGCGCCACCTGCTGGCGCTGGCGCCCGGCAAGCAGCCGTTTCACACCCTCAACCCCGCCGCCGCAAGGCTGAACGATGGCCGGGTGATGGTGTACGGATCCATGGGCGGCGACGGCCAGCCGCAAACTCAGGCCGCTATTTTCACCCGCTACGTCATGCAAAACGTGCCGCTACAGGAGAGCATCACCCGGCCGCGCTGGCTGCTGGGGCGTACCTGGGGGCAGACTTCCGACTCGCTCAAGCTGGAGGGCCGCTTCAGCGCCGAAAGCGTTGCCCGCCTGCGTCAGCTGGGGCACGACGTTGACGTGCTGGCCGATTTTAGCGAAGCCATGGGCCACGCCGGGGCGATTGTTCGCCATCCCAACGGCCTGTTTGAGGGGGCCAGCGATCCGCGCAGCAACGGCTCCGCCGCCGGCTATTAGGAGCTGATGATGAACACACCGCACAACGAATGGGACGCTTACCTCACACAAATGGAACAGCTGCTGGCGCTGGAGCTGGACGATGCGCGGCGCGCAGAGCTCAGGATGCAGTTTAGCCGCATTGCCGCCATGGCCGGGCCGCTGCTGGCCTTTCCCCTCGACGATCGCGTCGAAATCGCCGGAGTCTATAAAGCATGAAGCTACCTGAAATGACGATTCACGAAATCCAGCGCGCGCTGGCCACCGGCGAGCTCAGCGCCAAAGAGATCGCCCGCCACACCCTGGAGAACATCGCCCGCGTTAACCCGCAGATCAACGCCTGGACCCACGTCAGCGAAAAGCGCATGCTCGCTGAGGCGGAGAATATCGATACCCTGCGGCGGGAAAAAAAGCCCCTGCCCGCGCTGGCAGGCGTTCCCTACGCGGTGAAAAATCTGTTCGATGTCGCCGGCCATACCACCCTTGCCGGGGCGCAGCTGCTGAGCGATCGCCCCGCCGCCGCCGCCGACAGCTGGGCGGTGCGCCAGCTGCATAGCGCGGGCGCGCTGCTCTCCGGGATGCTGAATATGGATGCCTACGCCTACGGTTTTACCACCGAGAACAGCCACTACGGGGCGACGCGTAACCCGCACGATCTTTCGCGGATTGCAGGCGGCTCCTCGGGCGGGTCGGCGGCGGCGGTGGCCGCCGGGCTGGTGAATTTCTCGCTGGGCAGCGATACCAACGGCTCCATTCGCGTCCCGGCCTCGCTGTGCGGGATCTTCGGCCTCAAGCCGACCTTTGGCCGTTTATCGCGCTCCGGCAGCCATCCTTTCGTCGCCAGCCTCGACCATATCGGTCCGTTTGCCCGCTGCGTCAGCGACCTTTCCGCGGTTTACGATGCCCTGCAGGGTCGCGATCCGGGCGATGGTTTTCAGGCCGACAAGGCCAGCGAGCGCACGGCTAATCTGCTGTCGCGCGGTCTCGAAGGCCTGCGCTGCGCCACGCTCGGCGGTTATTTTACGACATGGTGCGATAACGACGCCCGTGCGGCCGTCGCTCGCGTCGCCGGGGCGCTGGCGGCGCATGAGGCTGTGATTTTCCCGGAGGCGGAGCTGGCCCGCTCGGCGGCGTTTATTATCAGCGCCGCCGAGGGCGGAAATCAGTACCTGCCCGCGCTGCGTAGCCAGCCCGAACGTTTTGAGCCGAACTCCCGCGAGCGCCTGCTGGCGGGCGCGATGATCCCGTCGGCCTGGTATCTTCAGGCCCAGCGCTTCCGCCGCCACGCGCAGCAGGCGTTTAAAGCCCTGTTCGCCCATGCGGATGTGCTGATCGCCCCGGCCACGCCGTGCAGCGCGACGCTCATCGGCGCGCAGACCATGGAGATTAACGGCCAGCCGCTGCCGATTCGCGCCAGCATGGGGATGCTGACCCAGCCCATCTCCTTCCTTGGCCTGCCGGTGGTCACCGTGCCGCTGCGTACGGCGAACGGTCAGCCGATTGGCCTGCAGCTGATTGCCGCGCCTTTTAATGAACAAGCCTGTCTGCGCGCGGCGCGGGCGCTGGAAGAGATGGGCATTACCGACGCCCGCCCGGTGGAGATAGCAGCATGATGACGCAAGAGCAGATTAATCGCCCGTTGGTTCTCGCCGAGGTGACGGCGGCGTTTTACCGCTATGAGGAAGCGCTGGTGAGCAACGATATCGCGGTACTGGATGAGCTGTTCTGGCACGATAAGCGCACGGTGCGGCTGGGGGCCGGGGAAAATCTCTACGGTATCGACGAAATCCGCGCCTTTCGCGCCGCCCGCCCGGCCGCCGGCCTGCAGCGCGCGCTGCGGCACACCACCATCACCACCTTCGGCGAGGATTACGCGGTGTGCAGCACCGAATTCACCCGCGAAGGCAGCGAACGCATTGGCCGACAGCAGCAAACCTGGGTGCGCTTCCCCTGCGGCTGGCGCATCGTCGCCGCCCAGGTGAGTTTGATGAGTTAAGCCCCGCGCCTTTCCCGGTATCCCCCGGGTTGCGCTGCGCTTACCCGGGCTACGGGTCCTACCGGATTGCGGCCGTTTGCAGAGCTGTAGCCCGGGTAAGCCGCTTGCGGCGCGACCCGGGGAACGCCTTTACCCCCGGAACGGATGAACGTCGCGCCAGTGGTCGGCAATCTGCTGACGAGTGCAGACCCAAACCTGGTCGTGCTGCTGCACATAATCAAGGAAACGCTGCAGCGCGCGGAAGCGGCCCGGGCGCCCCAGCAGGCGGCAGTGCATCCCGATGGACATCATCTTCGGCGCGCTGGCCCCCTCGGCGTACAGCACATCGAAGCTGTCTTTCAAATAGGTGTAAAACTGCTCGGCGGTATTGAACCCCTGGGCGGTGGCAAAGCGCATATCGTTGGCGTCGAGGGTATAAGGTACGATCAGGTGCGGCTTACGCGTCCCGTCGCCGCAGGCCACCTCGCTCCAGAACGGCAGATCGTCGCCATAATAGTCGCTGTCGTAATCAAAACCGCCGTGCTCCACCACCAACTGGCGGGTATGGGGACTATCGCGCCCGGTATACCAGCCGGTGGGCGGTTTGCCAAACAGATCGGTTAACACCTGCACGGCTTTATGAAGATGCTCCCGCTCCTGCTCGATAGGCATATTCTGGTAGTGGATCCAGCGCCAGCCGTGGCTGACCACGTCATAGTTCGCCGACTTAATCGCCTCGACCACCTCGGGATGACGCGCCAGCGCCATGGCGACGCCAAACACGGTCAGCGGCAGTCCCCGCTGGCTGAACTCATTATGGATGCGCCAGAAACCGGCGCGGCTGCCGTACTCATACAGCGAATCCATCGACATATGCCGGTCAGGATAGCTGGCGGCGCCGATAATATCGGACAGAAACTGCTCAGAACCGGCATCGCCGTGCAGCACGTGGTTTTCCGAGCCCTCTTCGTAGTTCAGAACAAACTGCACGGCGATGCGCGCATTGTTCGGCCACCGCGCGTGCGGCGGCTGTCCACCGTAGCCGCGCAGGTCGCGCGGGTAATCGTCTGCCAAAAATGCCATCTGCTACCTCTTCATATTAAAAGGGATTTAATGCCTGAAATTTGCCGCTCAACGCCTTGGCTTCCGGAAACCCTAAATCGCCCTGCTTGCTGGTCGACAGGCCTAACGCCACCAGCGACTCAACCATTTTGACCGCCGCGCTGACGCCATCGATCACCGGCACGCGCAGCTCGCGGGTCAGCTCCTGGGCCAGCGTCGCCATCCCGCCGCAGCCCAGCACGATAGCCCCGCAGCCGTCCTCTTTTAGCGACTGGATACAGCGCGCTCGTACTTTCTCCTGCGCCAGACCGCTGCCGTCCTCCAGCGCCAGCACCGGTAAATCAATGGCGTGCAGGGCGGCGCAGTGGTCATGAAAACCATACTGGTGCAGCAGATGACGGGCGATGATCAGGGTGCGCGGCAGCGTGGTCACGATGGAAAAACGGGTGGCCACCAGCGTCGCCATATGCATCGCCGCTTCGGCAATCCCCACCACCGGCCCCTGCGCCAGCTCGCGCGCCGCCAGCAGCCCGGGGTCGCCAAAACAGGCGATCACGTGCCCGTCTACCCCCTGTTGACGACCGGCTTTGATCTGCTCCAGCACGCCCACGGCGGCGATGGCTTCATCAAAGTGGCCCTCTATCGACGGCACGCCCTCGCGGGGGCAGACCGCCAGAATCTCGGTTCCCGGCGCGGCAGCCGCCCGCGCGGCGGCGCCGATGGTTTCCGTCATAGCCAGGCTGGTGTTGGGGTTGATGACTTGTATACAAACAGCGGCCATTACGGCTCCTTATAGCCGGCAAACAGCCGGGCAAAATCGGGCAGAGTCACGCCAGAGCGCTCAAAACAGAGGCTGGCGACAATATGTTCAAAATGGTGGCTTAAGGCGTCGCTCAGGGGCTGGAGCGCCTTGTCGCGCAGCAGCTGGACAAGCTGTTCGTGATCGTCGCAGCGGCAGCCCTGACGCCACGGCGATCCCCACGCCGCGATAACCAAGGATGAACGCTGGCTCAGGCGGGTCACCATCTCGGTGAGCACCTGATTGCCGGAGATCGCCTGCAGCTGGATATGAAACTCGGCCGAATAGCGGATCGCCGCCGGGCCGTCATAGCGTTCATGCGCCTGTTGCTCCTGACGGATAATGGCCTCCAGCGCCGCCAGGTGCGGCGGCTGGCAGCGGGTCAGCACATCCGGCAGGTTGGCCACCTCCAGCAGCGCGCGGGTACGGAAGATCGCCTGCGCCTCTTCGACCGTTGGGCTGGCGACCTGTGCACCACGTTTGGGCGTCAGGGCGACCATTTGCACAGTCGCGAGTCGTTGCAGCACTTTTCTGATCCCGGTGCGGCTTACGCCAAACACCTCCGCCAGCGCCTCCTCCGGCAGTTTGCTCCCCGGCGGCAGCTGATGCTCGACGATCGCGGTCATCAGCGCCTGATAGATGGATTCGTCTTTATCCTGCAGTTCTGGCGCGGCCTGCAGACGATGTTGGTTGCTCATTAACCACTCCGACTTTCACTTTTTGATATCGAATCGTATACATAAAATTTAATTCTTGCATACAAAATTAACTGTTTTGGCCTGATTCCTGCAACAGCCTCGGCAATCCATTTAAACGGGTGTTCATTTACAGGAGCAGGTTTCATGCCAAATCAACAAAATACGCATCAGGTTAAGGCCGCTGATCCCCACGCTGGATACAGCCCACGGCTTTGCAATGAGGATCTGGCGCCAACGCGCGACCAGAACTGGAGCTGGTACAACATCTTTTCTTTCTGGATGTCGGACGTGCACAGCATGGGAGGCTACGTGGTGGCGGCAAGCTTCTTTACCCTTGGTCTTGCGAGCTGGCAGGTGCTGCTGTGCCTGCTGGTGGGGATTTGCATCGTTCAGCTGTGCGCTAACCTGGTGGCGAAGCCCAGCCAGATGGCGGGGGTGCCCTACGCGGTCATTTGCCGTCAGGCGTTTGGCGTCTTTGGGGCCAATATTCCGGCGGTGATCCGCGGGCTTATCGCCTTCGCGTGGTACGGCATTCAGACCTATCTCGCCGCCAACGCGCTGATGCTGGTGCTGCTGAAGTTCTGGCCCTCGCTGTCGACGCTCACCGCTTCCAGCTTCCTTGGCCTGTCGCATCTGGGCTGGCTCTGCTTCGCCACCATGTGGCTGCTGCAGGCGATGGTGTTCTGGCACGGGATGAACGCCATCAAGCGCTTTATCGATATCGCCGGCCCGGCGGTCTACGTGGTGATGCTGGCGCTGGCGGGATGGATTGTATACAAAACCGGTTTTGACGGGATCTCCTTTACCCTCGCCAGCAAATCGCTGAGCGCCGGGGAGCAGACCTGGCAGATGATCACCGCCACCGCGCTGGTGGTCTCCTACTTCTCCGGCCCGCTGCTCAACTTTGGCGATTTCTCGCGCTACGGCAAAAGCATGGGTGAGATCCGCCGCGGCAACCGCTGGGGCCTGCCGTTTAACTTCCTGCTGTTCTCCATCGTGACCGTGGTGATTGTCTCCGGCACGCAGTCGCTGTTTGGCCGCATGATCACCGACCCGATTGAGACCGTGAGCCGCGTGGGTAACGACCTGGCGGTCGCCATTGGCCTGCTGACCATGATCACCGCCACCATCGGGATTAATATCGTGGCCAACTTTGTCTCTCCGGCGTTCGATTTCTCTAACTGCTCGCCGCAGAAAATCAGCTTCCGCACCGGCGGGATGATTGCCGCCGTGGGATCGATTTTGCTGACGCCGTGGAACCTGTTTAACTCGCCGGAGCTGATCCACTACACCCTCGACGTGCTGGGGGCGTTTATCGGCCCGCTGTTCGGTATCCTGATCGTGGACTTCTACATCATTAAACGCGGCAAGGTTTCCGTTAACGATCTGTTCGACGACACGCCAAAAGGCCAGTACTGGTACCGCAACGGCTTTAACCCGAAAGCGATCGCCGCCCTGGTGCCCTCCGTCGCGATTGGTCTGGTCATCAGCTTTATTCCGGCCCTGCACGAAGTGGCTAACTTTAGCTGGTTTATCGGCGTCTTCCTGAGCGGCGCGGCCTACCGCTGGATCGCCCGCGACGAGCGCGTCGGCGCCACCGCCGGCTTCAGCGCCCTCGCCCAGAAAGAGTAACCCGGCCTTCCCGCCGCGGCGTCACGTCGCGGCGGCTCTCCGCCTGCGCAAACTGGCATTAATCTTGCTCAATCAACCTATCCTTTCGCTAACCCACAGGGCAGCTATGATGATGGACTACCATGCCGCAGTTCGCGGCGCATTTTTCGATATCGCCGGGGTTGCCGAGAGCGCCGACGATATCGCCCGCCAGGCGCGCTATCTCGAGGATGGCGTGCTGTTTCTTCGCGACGGACGCATTCAGGCGCTGCTGCCGTGGCAGGAGGGCGAACGCTTTCTGCACCCGCAGAAGGGCTATCGCGACCTGCGCGGTAAGCTACTGCTGCCGGGGTTTGTCGATGCCCACGTCCACTATCCGCAAACCGAGATGATCGGCGCATTTGGCGAGCAGCTGCTGGAGTGGCTCACCACTTATACCTTTCCGGTGGAGAGCCAGTTTGCCGATGCCGACTACGCCGCGGAGATCGCGCAGTTTTTTGTCAACCAGCTGCTGAGCCACGGCACCACCACCGCACTGGTTTTTTGTACGCTGCATCCGCAATCGGTGGATGCCCTGTTTAACGAAGCGCTGCGCCTGAATATGCGCCTGCTCGCCGGCAAAGTGATGATGGATCGCCACGCGCCGGACTACCTGAGCGAAAGCGCGGAGCAGAGCTACCGGCAAACTCGCGAACTGATTGAACGCTGGCACCGGCGCGGCCGCCTCGGCTATGCCATTACGCCGCGCTTCGCGCCGACCTCAACGCCGGAGCTGCTGGCCGCGGTGCGGCAGCTGCGGGAAGAGTTTCCCGATACCTGGCTGCATACCCATTTGAGCGAAAACCTCAACGAAGTGGCCTGGGTAAAAAGCCTGTGGCCGGAGCATGAGCACTATCTTGACGTCTACCATCACTATCGGCTGACCGGCGAGCGCAGCGTGTTTGCCCACGGCATTCACCTGGCGGACGCCGAGTGGCAGTGCCTGCACGAGACCGGTTCAGCGCTGGCCTTCTGCCCGACGTCAAACCTGTTTCTCGGCAGCGGGCTGTTTCGTTTACCGGCCTGCTGGCAGAACAAAGTGCGCATGGGCATCGGTAGCGATGTTGGCGCGGGCACAACGTTCAGTATGCTGCGCACCCTCGGCGAGGCGTATAAGGTCAGCCAGCTGCAAAGCTATCGCCTGCGCGCCAGCGAAGCCTTCTACCATGCGACCCTTGGCGGCGCGCGCGCGCTGCGCCTTGACGAGAAGATTGGCAATTTCCAGCCCGGCAAAGAGGCCGATTTCGTGGTTATCGACCCGGCGGTCACGCCGCTGCAAAGGTTACGCAGCGGGCGCTGCAAAGATATCTATGAACAGCTGTTCGTGCTGATGACCCTGGGCGATGAACGTAATATCAGCGAGACGTGGGTAAACGGCGAGCGCGTGTGGGGGGATGCGGCTGCGCAGTAGTCCCTTTCCCGGAGGCGGCACGTTGTGCCTGTCCGGGCTACCAGACCACAGACAGCGCCGAACTCATAGCCCGGACAGGCGCGCAGCGCCGCCTCCGGGGAAATTTAGCTGCCGCGATAGGTAGACCAGCCGCCGGGGGAAATTAAAAACGGTAAATGATAGTGCTCGCCAGCCGCTTCGCGGATGACGAAATCAATCTGCGCGCTCAGGTAGAGCGTCTCGCGCCCGCTGGCGGCAAACCACTCGCCGATTTCCGCGCACAACCGGTAACGCCCCGGTGCCAGCGTCCCGGCGCCGAGTTCGCCAATGCGGCCGTTATCATCGGTGACGCCGCGGGCAACCAGCGCGCCTTCGCGCTCCAGCGCAATCTTTACGCCCTGCGCCGGCCGGCCGGTGGAAATATCCAGAATATGGGTGCTTAAGGTACTCATTCGCCAATCGCTCCTTCCAGTCTTAATAGGGTGATTTCGCGCAGCTGCGCTAACGCGTCCTCGACTTCTGCGCGCTCGCTGTTTTGCAGGCGACGCGACAGCGCCGCCAGGATTTCATCCCCGCTGCGCCCTTTCGCGCGAATCAAAAAGACCCGGCCAAATCGCGCTTCGTAGCGGGCGTTGCCCTCTTTCAGCGCCTGCGCCAGCGCAGCATCGCGGTCATCAACGCTTCCCTGTTCCTGACGCGAGAGCGCCGCGTGCGCCTGAGACCCGGCGGGCTTTTCGCCGATACGCGGATGGGCGCTTAGCGCCTCGGTCAGCTCCGCTTCGCCCCACGCCGCCATCAGCCGCCGGGCGGCGCTGAGTAAATCAGCGCGGCTGCGCCAGGGCCGGCCGGCGGCCAGCGCCGCCGCCCAGCCGGAGATGGCCACGCAGGGTTCCAGCACGGCGACGGCATGTTCGCCGCTCAGCTGATTAAAGTGATTCAGCGCGATCATCGGTGCTCCTTGTGGCCGCCGCCGCGGCCGGTTTCTCTTCCGGAATAATCAGATTCAGGACAATCGCCACCAGCCCGCCGCTGGTCGCCGCGGAACCGAACAGGTTACCCACGATCGGCGGGAAGTGGGTCAGAAACGCCGGAACCGCTTCAATGCCGAGACCAAAACCGAAGGCCAGGCCAACGATCAGCATATCGCGACGGGTTAGCGGTTTCTGGGTGATAATGCGGATCCCCGCCGCCACAACGCAGCCAAACATCACCATCGTCGCGCCGCCCAGCACCGGCGCCGGAATCTGGCGCAGTATCTCGCCGAACGGCGGAAACAGGCCCAGCAGAATCAAAATCACCCCGATGTAGCGGCCAACGTAGCGGCTGGCGACGCCGGTCATCTGAATCACGCCGTTGTTTTGCGCAAAGGTGGTATTGGGGAACGCGCACAGCATCGCCGCCACCATGCAGCTTATGCCATCGGCAAGAATGCCGCCTTTCAGCCGCGAACGAAAGGCCTCGTCATCTATCGACTGCTGAGAGATCAGGCAATTGGCCGTCAGATCGCCTACCGCCTCAAGAATGCAGACCAGCGACACCAGCGCAATCGGCAGAAAAATCGCGCTGTTAAACTGAAAACCAAACGGGAACAGCTGCGGTAAGCGGAACCAGACATCGCCGACGCCTTTAAGCTGGAACGATCCGCTCAGCGCCGCCGCCGCGCAGCCGACGGCAATCCCCACTACCACCGAAGAGAGACGCAGCCAGCGGTTTTTCGCACAGCTCAGCAGGACGATGGTCCCCAGCGTGCCCGCGCCGAGGGCGATATTGCTCATGCTGGCAAACGCTTTAGCCTGCTCGCCGCCGCACCAGTTAATGACGCTGACTTTAATCAGGCTAATGCCGATCAGCGCAATCACGCTGCCGGTAATCACCGGAGTAAAAATGCGCTTCAGCGGTTCAATAAAGCGGCTGACGAGACAGGGCACCAGCGCGGCAACAACGTTGACGCCAAACAGCATGGCCATAATATCCTGCGGCGTGCCGCCCTGCCCTTTTACCCACATACCGCCGGCAATGGCGACGCCGAGGAACGCAAAGCTGGTTCCCTGCATACAGATCATGCCCGCGCCGATCCCCCACAGGCGGTTGGATTGCAGGAAGGTCCCGATGCCGGAAGCCAGCAGGGACATGCTGATCAAATAGGGCAGCCACTCCCCCAGCCCCAGCGCCGCGCCGATAATCAGCGGCGGCGTAATAATGCCTACCAGCCCGGCGAGTACGTGCTGTAAGGCGCTAAAAAAAGCCGGGAGCGGCGGGATCCGCTGCTCAAGGCCGTACAGTAAGCCGCCGTTTTTTTCATCTGACATGGTCGTTTCATCCCGTTGCGAATAAGCGTGCGGGAACGGGTGCACAAAACAGGCCAAACTCGCTCACATTTGCGCAACATTTAATTTTATTCATTTTTTTCAATCAGATAACCCATCATTTTTGCCAGATCCCTGGCGTCTGACCTCGGCGCGACAATGAAACATTAGATTCTCAATTACAAATTAAGAAATTATTGATTCATAAAAAGGCAATAAAACCCGCTCTGCGCACCAGCGTTGTGCAACCGCACGGTCGCGGGGAGCCAGAATCGGCGAAATCAGCGCCTGCGCCAAAGTGGTACGCAAATTGCTCAAGCCAATAACGACGTATGTAAAGGAGAAGCAAATGAAAGCATTAGTTATCGGCGGCGGAATCGGCGGCCTGAGCGCGGCGGTGGCATTAAAAAATGCCGGTATCCACTGCGAAGTCTTTGAAGCGGTGAAAGAAATCAAGCCGGTGGGCGCGGCCATCTCCATCTGGCCTAACGGCGTTAAGTGCATGAAGCATTTAGGCATGGGGGATATTATCGAGAGTTACGGCGGCCCCATGTATTTTCTGGCTTACAAGGATTATCTGCGCGGGGAGACTCTGACGCAGTTCAGCCTCGCGCCGCTGGTGGCGCGCACCGGCGGCCGTCCCTGTCCGGTTTCCCGCGCCGAGCTGCAGCGCGAGATGCTCGACTTCTGGGGACGCGACGCCGTGCAGTTTGGTAAACGCGTCACCCGCTGCGAAGAAAACGCCGACGGGGTTCGCGTCTGGTTTACCGACGGGTCGATGGCTGAAGGCGATTTTCTGATTGCCGCCGACGGTAGCCATTCGGCGCTGCGCCCGTACGTGCTCGGCTATACCCCTGAGCGCCGCTACGCGGGCTACGTTAACTGGAACGGTCTGGTGGAAATTGATGAGGCGATTGCGCCGGGCAACCAGTGGACCACCTTCGTCGGCGAGGGGAAACGGGTGTCGCTGATGCCGGTCTCCGATGGACGGTTTTACTTTTTCTTTGATGTTCCGCTCCCGGCGGGGCTGGCCGAGGATCGCAGCACCCTGCGCGCGGATCTCAGCCGCTACTTCAGCGGCTGGTCGCCGCAGGTGCAGAAGCTGATTGCCGCCCTCGACCCGCAGACCACTAACCGCATTGAAATCCATGATATCGAGCCGTTTGAACGGCTGGTTCGCGGCAAGGTGGCGCTGCTGGGCGATGCCGGGCACAGCACCACGCCGGATATCGGCCAGGGCGGCTGCGCGGCGCTGGAGGATGCGGTGGTGCTGGGGGATCTGTTCCGCCAGAGCCGGGATATCACCGAGGTATTGCGCCAGTACGAAGCGCAGCGCTGCGACCGGGTCCGCGACCTGGTGCTGAAGGCGCGTAAACGCTGCGATGTGACCCACGGTAAAGATATGGCGCTGACGGAAGCCTGGTATCAGGAGCTGAAATCCGAAACCGGGGAGCGGATTATCAACGGTCTGTGCGAAACCATTCAGGGCGGCCCGCTGGGGTAAAGATGCTGGCATCAGCCCCCTTCCCGGCTCGCGGCGTAAACGCCTTAGCCGGGCTACCGGATCGTAGACGCCGGGGAACCCGTAGCCCCGGTCAGCGCAGCTCGTAGCCCGGCTAAGCGCAGCGCGAGCCGGGAAGAAGCCACGCCGATGCATCACCCCGACACCGTCCCGGAGGCGGCGCTGCGCGCCTGTCCGGGCTACCGGATCGCAGATGCCGGGGAACCTGTAGCCCGGTCAGCGCAGCGCCACCGGGTAAGCAGGCCGCAGAATATTTCAGGCCGGGCCTGTTCCCGGCTCGCGGCGTAAACGCCTTAGCCGGGCTACCGGATCGTAGACGCCGGGGAACCCGTAGCCCCGGTCAGCTCGTAGCCCGGCTAAGCGCAGCGCGAGCCGGGAAGAAGCCACGCCGATGCATCACCCCGACACCGTCCCGGAGGCGGCGCTGCGCGCCTGTCCGGGCTACCGGATCGCAGATGCCGGGGAACCTGTAGCCCGGTCAGCGTAGCGCCACCGGGTAAGCAGGCCGCAGAATATTTCAGGCCGGGCCTGTTCCCGGCTCGCGGCGTAAACGCCTTAGCCGGGCTACCGGATCGTAGACGCCGGGGAACCCGTAGATACTGTGAACGCCTGCAACCATTTTTAGTTGCCGATACTTTCTCCGGCTCCCGGATGACAGGCACACCAACGACAGCACTCTCTGGTGCTGTCGTTTTTTCTCAGGGAACGTTGTTACGCTATCAACAGCTCATGCTGTGACGCATCGAACGCCTTTCCTGACTTCAGTACTCCATAAGCCACCTGCGCCAGCTTTCGCATCATCGCCCCTATGATGACTTTTGCCCGCTTTCCGCTCTCTTCCAGCCTTTTCCTGAACGCTTTTCCCCACGCCGTATGGTACAGCGCCGATAACGCTGGCATGTATAACGCCTTGCGCAGTTGAACCGGCCCCGCTTTGCTCATCCGGCTCGCCCGCATCACGCTGCTTCCCGACTCATGCTGCACCGGCGTCAGTCCTGCATACGCCGCGAACTGCCGCGCTGTACCGAACTTCAGCCTCAGGCCCGTATACGCCAGCAGAACAGCCGCTGTTTTCTCCCCGATGCCCGGGATACTGTTCAGCAGCTTCCGCCGTCGTTTCATATCCGGGTCGTTATCCGTCAGGTCTTTTATCTGTTTTTCGATACGTGCCAGCTCCGCGCTCAGACATCCCAGCAGGATGTCAATGCTGGCCAGCTGAACCTCCGGCGCGGTTTCCCGCCGGTTTTTCTCCTGCGTCTGCATCTCTGTCAGCGCCTGATGCCTTAACACCAGGGCTTTCAGTGCCCGCTCTGTCGGATGAGGGGCCTCCCAGGCTGACGGGCGTTTTTCCCGGCAGAAGTGAGCCAGCATACGGGCGTCCACTTTGTCAGTTTTACTGCGCAACCCCTCACTCTGTGCGAAAGCTTTACTGAGGGCGGGGTTGATGATGGACACGGTATACCCGGCATCACTCAGATGCGCGGCCGCGTCTTCCATGTAGGTGCTGGTGGACTCCATGCAGACATGGGCACGGTTCACGTCATGGCCGCGAAGCCAGCGGACCAGCGCTTCGTGTCCGGAGAGGGTATTGTCAAATTTTTTACAGCGATGCCGGCCATCAGGGCGAAGAATATCGACATCCAGTTTAGCTTTGGCGACATCAATACCGATGAAGTGGAGTTCATTTTCCATAGTGAAACCAACCTTGCAAATACGGGTTACCGGTGAAAGCCGGTCCATGATACTGTCCGGTTTATCACATGAGAAAGAACGGCGGTCCGGTGCAAAGGATCTACGGAACAGGCGCGAAAGCCTAAGCCCGGACACGGCATCCGGACCGCCATCAGAGAGAACTGGCCGGTTCTTTCTGACGGAGTAATCATACAAGCCCCGGTCAGCTCGTAGCCCGGCTAAGCGCAGCGCGAGCCGGGAAGAAGCCACGCCGATGCATCACCCCGACACCGTCCCGGAGGCGGCGCTGCGCGCCTGTCCGGGCTACCGGATCGCAGACGTAGGTGAACCCGTAGCCCGGTCAGCGCAGCGCCACCGGGTAAGCAGGTCGCAGAGTATTTCAGGCCGGGTCTGTTCCCGGCTCGCGGCGTAAACGCCTTAGCCGGGCTACCGGATCGCAGACGCGGGGAACTCGTAGCCCGGTCAGCGCAGCGCCACCGGGGAAGCAGGCCGCAGAGTATTTCAGGCCGGGCATATTACGCAGACGGGGGGGAAGCCGCTGTCCCGGCCTGCATCTCCTCCATCACGGCGGTCAGCTTCTGGATCGCCATCTGCGCCGGGCGGGAGAGCTGGCGCGATGGCGCGGTGCACAGGGCCAGGGTGAGCGGTCGCAGCAGCTTGTTGCGCAGCGGGACAAACGCCAGCTGCCCGAGCTTCACCTCTTCCAGCACGTCCAGACGGCTGAGAATGGTCACGCCACCGCCTTTAAGCACCAGCGATTTAATCAGCCGGATATCGTTGCAGCTGATACTGTTCGCCGGGAAAAAATCATAATGGCGATAAAGCATCGCGACCCGATCGTGGACGATTAGCGGCGCGCCGGGAACAATATGCCGCTCCTCGCTGAGCTCGCCTAGCGACAGCATCGCAGCCTGCGCCTGGGGGTGATCCGGACGCATCACCGCGCCCATCTCCAGCTCAGCAAAGGCCAGTACGCTCAGTCCGGCCTGGCCTTCAGGATCCAGAATCAGGCCGAAATCAAGATCCGCCTGCCGCACCTTCTGGCTGACGGTATGGCTATCCGCGACCTGCAAATTCAGCTCGAGCCACTGCCAGCTGCCGATAATCTCCGCCAGCGCGGCGGCAAAGCTCCCTTCCGCCAGCGCCTGCACCATGCCAAGGCTAACGGTGCCGCGCTTTAGCCCCTGCAGCTCATCAAACTTTTGCCGCGTCAGATGAAACTCCTTTTGCCAGCGCAGCAGATTGTCGTACAGCAGCTCTCCGGCGGTGGTCATGCGCAGCCCTTCCGGCAGGCGTTCGAACAGCGGCGTGCCGAAGGCCTCTTCCGCCTGCAAGATTTGCCGGTTGATGGCCGAGGCGGAAATATGCAGCTTTTCTGCCGCCCGCCGCAGGCTACCGCTGCGGGCGACCTCGGCAAAATAGAGGGCGAAACGTGAAAATGGGCTCATCGGTGACCTGTTCTCTTTTTTGCAACGGCTGGATGAATTCTTGCTGATGGATGTCAACACCCTAATATGACAACAATAAACTCACAACAATTAAACAAATGTTTTTGTGAGCAGGAAGAGAAGCCATGAACAGACCACAACCCACCCCACCCGCCCATTGCACCTTTGAGCCGGAGGACTGGCTGCGCCTGGCGAAATGCTGGCACCCGGTCGCCCGCGCCTGCGATATCGGCCCCGCGCCGGTAAAAGCCACCCTGCTTGATGAGCAGCTGGTGATCTATCGTATTAAGGGCCAGGTGGTGGTCGCTCGCGACGTCTGTCCCCACCGCGGCGTGCCGCTGACGCTCGGCTTTCACGATGAAGAAGGGATCGTCTGCCCGTACCACGGCCTGCGCTTCGGCGAAGATGGCCGCTGTAACCGTATCCCATCCAGCCCCGACCAGCCGGTACCGGCGAAGCTCAACCTCACCAGCTTTGCGGTTGAGGAGCGCTATGGCCTGATCTGGACCTGCCTGGCCTTCGACCCGGAGAACCCGATGCCGCTGCCGGTGATGCCGCACTGGCACGACGACGGCTTTCAGCAAATCAACTGCCCGGCCTTTGAGGTCAACGGCTTTGCGGGGCGCCAGGTCGAGGGCTTTCTGGATGTCGCCCATTTCGCCTGGATCCATACCGATACTTTCGCCGACCCGGATAACCAGGTGGTGCCGAACTATAACCCGCAGGAGACGTCGTTTGGTTTTATCGCCGATTACTGGAGTTCGGTCGGCAACTATCCCGCCAGCTCCGAGTTTCGCGCGCCGGAGGGCTTCCAGTGGCTGCGTCATTTCGAGATGCATCTGCCGTTTACCGCCACCCTGACGATTCATTTTCCCGGTGAGGCCAGGCTGGTGATTATGAACGCCGCCTCGCCGGTTTCCTCGCGGATAACCCGGATGTTCGCGCCCATCGCGCGTAATTTCGATCTGCACGTGCCGGTAGAGGATGTTCACGCCTTTAACCTGCGCGTCTTTGAGGAAGATCGCCTGATGGTGGAGACCCAGCGCCCGGAGAGACTGCCGCTGGATTTAACGCTCGAAGCGCATATCCCCGCCGATCGCAGCTCCATCGCCTATCGCCGCGGACTGAAAAAAATGGGCTTCGGCGACTTTTTCCTCGTTTAAGTGGAGAGCCATCATGAGCGATGTAGTAGAGGTTATCGTTGACGGCCTCTGGCGCCAGGGCAGCCAGAACCTCGCCGTCAGGCTGGTGGCGCGGGACGGGCGACCGCTCCCCGCCTGGCAGCCCGGCGCGCATATTGACGTTCATCTGCCGTGCGGCATTATCCGCCAGTATTCGCTGACCGGCCCGGAGGACGCAGACGACGGCTACCTGATCTGCGTGGCGCTGGAGAAAGCGTCACGCGGCGGTTCGCGCTATATTCATCAGCAGCTGCGCCCCGGCCAGACGCTGTTGATTTCTCCCCCGCGCAATCTGTTTCCCTTACGGGCGGCGGAGCGAGTGACGCTGCTGGCCGCCGGTATCGGCATTACGCCGCTGTACGCAATGGCGCTAAGGCTGGAGGCGGAGGGCGTGCCGTTTACGCTGCACTATTACCTGAAAAATCGCGCCCAGGGGGCGTTTGTCTGCGAACTACAGCGGCGATTCCGCGCCGAAAGCGTGGTGATTCACAGCTCTTGCGAAGGAGACAGCGCCCGGCAGCATTTAGCCGCCGCGCTGAACAAGACGCATACCGGATATCCGATTTATCTCTGCGGGCCAGAGGGATTTATGGCCGCCGCGCGCCGGGTCGCCATTGAACAGGGCTGGGCGGAAACGCTGATCCATAGCGAAGCCTTTCAGCCTGTCGCGATGCCCGCCGGCGCTGAGGAGGGAGAAACGTTTAGCGTGACGCTTGCGTCCTCGGGAGAGCGGTGGCCGGTGCCCCCGCATAAGACCATCGCCCAGGTGCTCCAGGAGAACGGCGTCGCCGTCCCCCTCTCCTGCGAGATGGGGATTTGCGGCGCCTGCCTGACGCCGGTTCTCGAGGGGGTTGTCGACCACCGCGACACCGTGCAGTCGGAGGCGGAGAAATCCGCCGGCGCGCAGCAGATCGCCCTGTGCTGCTCCCGCAGCCGGTCGGCGAATCTGTGCATTGATTTATAGCCCGTCGGCGCTAGCAGGCAAAGACCCGCGCCTCGCCCACCACCTCAATGCGTACCGCCGCCCCCGGCCGCCATAACTGCCGGCTGACGGTTTTGACGATCAGCGGCTCGCCCTGGCCGGGCATCGCCAGGGTTAACGTTGACAGGTGGCCGCTAAAGTCCACATCGCGTACGGTGAGCGGCTTTCCATCCGCTGGAGAGGGGGAGATAACCAGCTGCTCGGGGCGCAGCATGACCCTTCCCTGGCCGACGGCATGCGGATCATCGGTTGAAATTTCGCCAATCGCACAGCGCGCCCGCCCGCCGCGAAGCTCGGCGGGCAGCACCAGCGCATCGCCGAGAAATAGCGCCGTCTCTTCATCGACGGGACGGCTGTAGACCTCATACGGCGTGCCGACCTGGGCAAAACGTCCCTGACGCATCACCGCGACCTGGCTGGCAAAGGAGAGCGCTTCATTCTGATCGTGAGTCACCAGAATCGACGCGACCCCGGCCTGCGCCAGTAAATCGGCGGTGGCTTTGCGCGTGGCCGCGCGCAGCCCGGTATCGAGGGCGGAAAAAGGCTCATCAAGCAGCATCAGCGCGGGCCGCTGCGCCAGCGCGCGCGCCAGGGCTACGCGCTGCTGCTGACCGCCGGAGATTTCGTGCGGCCAGTGGTTCGCCAGTTGACGGTCCAGCGACACCCTCTCCATCAGCGCCGCCACCTGCTGATATTTCTCCTGCCGGCTGCCGTCGAGGCCCCAGGCGATATTGTCCGCGACGTTCAGATGGGGGAACAGCGCGCCTTCCTGCGGCACGTAGCCCACCCCGCGCAGGTGGGCGGGAATAAATGTCCCCTGCGCAAACAGCGTGCGCCCCTGCATAACAATGCGCCCGCTATCCGGCGTTTCGAAACCGGCGAGGATCCGCAGCAGCGTGGTTTTACCGGAGCCGGAGGGACCAACTATCGCCGTCCGGCTGCCTGCGGCCACCGTCAGATTCAGGTTTTCGAGCACCCGCGTACCGGCAAAAGATTTTGAGATTGAGGAGAGTTCAAGCATTTACAGGCCTGCGATTTTTTTCGACTGGATATAGAGAATGCCGGTCAGCGGCAGCGAAAGCAGAATCATCAGCATCGCGTAAGGCGCGGCGGCGACGTAATCAATTTCGCTGGTTAGCGCCCAGAAGCCGGTCGACAGCGTGCGGGTGCCGAGCGGAGAGAGCAGCAGCGTGGCGGTCAATTCATTGGTGATGCCGAGAAACACCAGCGCCGCCGCTGCCGCCGCGCCCGGCGCCGCCAGCCGCATGGTCACGCTCCACAGCGCCCGGCCGGGGCTGCGGCCCAAACTGCGGGCGACGTTTTCCAGCTCCACGGGGGCCTGAGCGATGCCGGCGCGCAGGTTGACCAGCGCCCGGGGCATAAACATCAGCAGCCAGGCGAGCAGCAGCGTGACCTCGGTCTGATAGATGGGGCGCGCGTAGTGAATGGTGACCGTCACCAGCGCCAGCGCCGTCACGATGCCGGGCAGAGAGCTGGTCATGTAGTTACACCCCTCCAGCAGTCGAATAAGGCGCTGCGGATAGCGAACGCCCAGCCAGGCAATGGGAATAGCGCAGGCGGTGGTGAGGAGAGCGCCCACCGCGCCGAGCAGCAGCGTTTGCCGCAGGGAGAGCCAGAGGTCGGCGTTTAACCAGTTTTCCACGCCGCCCAGCCATAGCCAGCGGCAGAGCACCATCAGCGGAACGCCCAGCGCCAGCATCACCAGCGTCAGCAGCGCGAGCTGGAGAGGGATCGCCGCCAGCCGGCCCAGCGGCTGCCGCTGCTGTTCGCGCGCGGCGCCCGAACCGATGCGGGCATAGCGCGCTTTCCCCCGCGACGCCCCTTCCAGCAGCAAAATAGCCAGACAGCAGAGCGCCAGCACCCCGGCCAGCATGTTCGCCGCCGGGCCGCTGAAGGTTGACTGGAACTGGTCATAGATGGCGGTGGTAAAGGTATCAAAACGCACCATCGCGAACAGGCCAAACTCCGCCAGCAGATGCAGCGCCACCAGCAGCGCGCCGCCGCATATCGCCAGCCTGAGCTGGGGCAAAACCACGCGGAAAAAGATCCGCCACGGCGGCGTACCTAATGAGGCGGCAACATCTTCCAGCGTCGGGTCCAGCCGCCGCAGAACGGCGGCAACCGGCATATAGATAAATGGATAGTAGGCCAGCAGCGAAAGAAACACCCCGGCAGAGAGGCCGTGCATTGCCGGCACCGCGCTGACCCAGGCGTAGCTTTGCACAAAGGCCGGGATCGCCAGCGGCGCAACCGCCAGCACAGACCAGAGCCGCCGCCCCGCCAGCAGCGTGCGCTCCGTCAGCCAGGCCAGGCCAACGCCCAGCGCAATGCATAGGGGTACCGTCAGCGCGATAAGCCACAGGGTATTGCTTAACAGCTCAGCGACGCGCGGGCGAAAGACCAGCGCCTGGATTGTCTCCCAGCCGGTATCGACCCCTACGGCAATAACAAAACCCGGCGGCAAGAGCGCCAGCAGAGAAAACAGAACGGCTAACGCGATCATCGGAAAAGCAGGACGCCTGCGCTCGGGCAGGCGTTGGGCTTTTTTTCCGAGCGCGAAACTCAGAGAAGACATAGCGTGTTCACTTTAACGGACGATTACAGCAGGCCAGCCTGGGTCATCAAATCAACCACTTTTTTGCTGTTCAGCGAAGACGGCTCAACCTTCGGCGCCTCTAACGCTTTCAGCGGCGTCAGCTTCGGGTTGGACGCGGCGTTGACGCCAACGGCGTATTCAAAGGCGTTATTGGTGCGCAGTTCATCCTGTCCCTGCTTGCCGGTGATCCACTTGATAAAGGCCTGAGCCTGTTCCTGATGTTTGCTGGAGGCCAGCACGCCGCCGCCGGAAATGCTGACAAAGGCGCCCGGATCCTGGTTTTTAAAGTAGTGGAGACGGGTATTTTTGCTGTTCTCGCCGGTTTTCGCCTGATCGACAAAGCGGTAGTAATGATAGATAACGCCGCCATCAATCTGACCGGCATTCACCGCTTTCATCACCGTGCTGTTGCCCTTGTAGGCCACAAAATTGGTTTTCATCGCTTTAAGCCATGCGAGGGTTTCCTGCTCGCCTTTCAGCGCCAGCATGGCGCTGACGATGGCCTGAAAATCCGCGCCGGATGGCGAAGCGGCCCAGCGCCCTTTCCACTGCGGCTGCGCCAGATCCATCAGGGATGTCGGCAGCTGCGCTTCGCTGATTTTCGCCGGGTTATAGACGAATACGGTGCTGCGGGCGGCAATACCTATCCAGCGGCCGTGCTCAGGGCGGTACTGCGGGGCGACCTGCTGAAGGGTCTCGGCCGCCAGCGGCGCAAACAGCTTCGCGTTATCCACCAGCACCATCGCCGGGGAGTTTTCGGTCAGAAAGACATCCGCCGGGGATGCCGTCCCCTCCTGCACCAGCTGATTACCCAGCTCGCTGTCGCCGCCGTTACGCAGCGTCACTTTAATTCCCGTCTCTTTGGTAAAGCCGTCAACCCAGGACTTCACCAGATTTTCATGCTGCGCGTTGTAGACCACAATCCCGTCGCTGCTGGCCGCCGCCAGCGCCTGCGGGGCAATAAACGCGGAAGAAGCCATCAATGCAGCGGAGCAATAAGACACCAGACGAAAACGCATAAACTAATCCTTAATAGAGGTGGGCGAAGAGTCACTGGCCGCCGGCCGGCAAGGATTAAATCACAGAGGAATGTGAATGATAATGCAAACAATTACCATCTAATGAAAAAAGTGAAATGTACTGAGCGCGGGCGGATAAGGGCGAGAAAAATGCTATAAAAAAATAACCGTCGCGGTGAAGATTAAAATAACCTTAAGATGACTTCATTTTTTATTACGGTTCTTTCAAAGCCCCACAGCGGGCGGGTTTTCGCCACTGTATTAGCGAAAACTCCACTGTATGCTCACCACAAAGACGGCGGGAAGAATAATTCCGCTTTCAACGCCGAAATAATTGGTAAAGTTGTACTGAAAACCATGATAAATATAGGGAGAAAAGCCGATGCCGGTGGCGTCTTTAAAATCCTTATAAGAACCATGATCGCCGCAGTGCTCGAAGGCCGAGAAAAAAAACTCGCCAACGTAGCCATAAATTCCCTTAAACACCCAGCCGTTGCCCAACGAGACCCAGTCGCGGCGAACCCCCAGCGCAATGCAGCGATCGTCAAAGCTGTTTTTCATCGTTCCGGCCAGCAGGCTGTACGGCGAATCTTCGGAGAACCTGCGCTCAACGGAGGCAAACTGGTTGTCAAAACCTTCGGTGTACTGGCCGTGGTTGTTCGACAGATGGTAAATCCAGGAGCCGGTATTAACCGAATACAGGTTGATTTCATCCGCCTGTAGGGCCGTCGATGACATCATCAGGGCGGCGACGGCCACCGCAGGCTGCATCATTTTTCTGCGCATCAACATCATCCCCTGGTTCAGGCGTGGCCCGGCTGGATAATAAGAGTATATACCCGTCGTCTTTCAAGTGGCTTCTTTGTTGGCTACGTTCGTTCACCCCAGTCACTTACTTGAGTAAACTCCTGGGGATTAATGAGAGGCTCCTGCCGCTCACCGGAGGCCAGCCTTCGGCTGGTCAAATTCGTTCCGACGAATTTGTCTCTCTCTTGCCGCCTCAAAGCAACTCGAAATCCATTGGGTACAGAAACCGCCGGTTGGCTCTGCCGGAGAAATGCGCGATTTTCGGTAAATAGATTTTTTAATGAAATTCTGGTGGGTTAATTTTATTAATACAGCGTATTTTATCCGGTCATCATTGCCTGATGAACAAGAATAAAGGAGGGATCTTAATTAATTTTCAGGGCGAGAGTTGAGCGTGAATAATAAAATACCTGGCGTCTTACCAGGCATTTCTTCAGGTCTATTTAGCGCTGGCAAATTTTTATTAGCAGCTCCGCCATCCAGCGATGGCTTCTCTCCTGGCCCGCCGTTTCATGCCACGAAAGATAGCAGGTACGGCTGTCCATTTCTAAAGGCAGCGGCAGCAGCTGTAGCGTAAACTGCTCTTCAAACTCTTTCGCCAGCCATTCCGGCGCGATAGCCACCATATTGGTTTGCGACACCACGCTCAACACGCTGACCATCGCGTTACCGTGAAAAGCGACGCAGGCCTGCTGCTCTTCAGAGCTATACCAGGGATAGCTGAAGGAGGCGTAGCGATCCAGCGCGACGGTGGCGTGCTGCTCGCGATAAATATCCTCCTCGCTCAGCGGCGATGCGATACGCGGATGGTTGCGCCTGGCCACCAGCACCATTCGGTCATGGAACAGCGGGATGCTGGTAAATTCCGGATGATTGAATTTGTTGTAATCGAGTACAAATTCCACCTCCTGATAGCGCAGCTGATTTGTCACCTGCTGACTTAGCGAAGATTTAAAGGAAAGAGTGACCCTGGGAGCAATCTCGCTGATTTTGTTAAAAATAAGCGGAGTCAGGTAGTTATCCAGCGGGCTACAGACGCAAAGGTTGTAATTACGTTCGCAGTCCAGCGGGTCGAAAAGCGTATCCGGTAGCTCATTTTGCACCAGCGACAGCGCGCGACGAACCGAGCTAAACAGCTGAAAGGCGCGCTCCGTCGGTTTTATCCCGCGGCCGTTGCGGACGAACAGTTCATCCTTAAACAGCACCTTCAGGCGAGAGACCGCGCTGCTGACCGCCGGCTGAGACATGCCCAGCGTGTGCGCCGCTTTGGTTAAGCTTTGCTCCTGCATAACGGTATCAAAAATGGTTAACAGGTTAAGATCGACTTTCCGCAAGACGGGCTGCCGGACTTTCGGTTCAGAGGTTGCTTTAGATGTTGTATTTTCACTCATGTAGGGAACTCCACCAGCACATTAATCAGCGATTCTGCTTCGTAACACTGAGACCTTTCGCCAAAGGAAAAAAATGGGCAGATAAATCACCATCGGCCCCAGCAGCCATGTGTTATCGGTTTCCAGCAGCACGCTCAAATGTATGAAACTTATTATCAAAATGGTAAACAGTAAAAGAATATGAAACGTATTATGTTTTCTGGAGAAAACGGCATAGCGGTAAAGCATTCTTTTTTCCTTCGTTCACTCCTTGAACAAGGGAGAATACCATATAAAAAGTGATGAAATTTCTGAAAAATACGCGACTAAATCCTAATAAGTAGATTCACATTAAAATTATTCAGATTTGCTTAGGTAAATCTTAAACACTCCAAATTCAGATATTCCTTTGCCAGGGCAGTCGCGATAAAACCAGGCAATCACATTCCGTCGCGAGTAATAGCGAGAGAAGAGAAATTATTTCACAAGAAATAATAACGGCTATGTAGCAATAGCAGGAAAGAGATCTAAAAGGAGTGATTAAAGATGTTCAGAGGCGTATTCAACAGAAGCGGGAGGCTTTATTACCGATACCGTGCGGATCCGCTAAGCAAGTGTTGGGCCGCCATCGAGGCCTCGAACCCCGTTCCCTACAACGTACGTCGTTCGCTCTTCCAGATGAGCTAATGGCGGTCAGGCGCTAAGCAGTCACGTCCGGCAGCGGCGTGCCGGTACCGCTTAGCGACGCGAATAGTAGCCGGATGCATCAACGCTGTAAATAATATAAATGTACGAAATACCTGAACGCCCGCCTTTCCGCCGCATACGCCGGCAACGTTATCCATCCAGACAAAACCTTACACGCCAGCCTCTTGTACATTGATAAGGATTGTTTATGATCCTCGGGTTCTGTCTTGTCCTGGTACCCTATGCACAATCGTCGGCTTCCTGGTAAATGGTTTTTGATACTGACCTGCCTGGTCATGGCATTCTGCCTTGTTCAGCGGGCGGCCTATCTGCACCATTTTTTGGCCGATGTCGGCGCCGGCACGCAGGCGATACCCTTCAGCGCGCAGGCCCAGCAGCCGTCTTCTGAGGAGGCTGAGCCAGGCCCCTCGCCCTGTCAGCTGAGCGCTAAATCCCTGCTCTGCGCGCAGCCGCTATTCTTTGATGGCGCCTTACCTGCCGTCATACTCTTCCTCGCCCTGCTTCAGCTGCTCACCGCAGGGCGTCCGGTGGTTTTCCGGGACGATCCCGTCCGGCCACCCACGCTGCGAATACACCTTAAAAACTGCGTTTTCCGTGAATGAAAAAATCGTTCTTAGACGATTAATTTTTTAATTCACGGAGAAAAAAATGCTGAATATCTTCAGGGGCTTCGTCTTCCTGTTGCTGGCCTGCGCGGGCGTTGCCCACGGGGCGGACACCGGATGGCTGACATCCCCGCAAAACGACCATGCCCGGATCCGCTTCCAGGCGGAAAAAGGCAACGATCGGATCGACGGACTGCTCTCTATTGAGCTGGCCTCCGGCTGGAAAACCTACTGGCGCTCGCCGGGCGAAGGCGGCGTCGCCCCGCAAATCATCTGGAACAACGGGGAACAGGCGCGGTGGTACTGGCCTGCCCCGTCAAGATTCAAGATTTCCGGCCTGACGACCCAGGGCTACCATGACCGGGTCGCGATCCCGATGACGATCGCCGCCGCCCCCGGCGACGTGCTGGAAGGCACGCTTACGCTATCGACCTGCAGCAACGTCTGTCTGCTGACCGACTACCGGCTGCGTCTCGATTTCAATCAGCCCGCGGACGGCGATTTCCGGGACGCCTTTGCCCGGGCCATGCGCACTGTCCCGGCAGATACCGGCGTGACCAACGATCTTGCCGCGCATCGGGTCGGGAGCCAGCTGGTCATCACCGCCACCGCGACCGGCGAATGGAAAAACCCCGGGATCTATTTTGACCCTATGGACGGGGGAATTGTGGCCGGCGATCCGGACATTCGCGCCGAGGGCAGCCACCTCAAGGTGACGGTACCGGTCACCGACGAATGGGGAGAAATCCCCGCCACGCTGGCAGGAAAAGCGCTGTCGTTGGTGCTGACAAATGGTGAAAAAGCGCAGCAGATAAACCTTACGACTGGCGCGGATCTCGCCCCGGCGGCGACGGTTAGTCTCGGGAAAATAGTGCTTTTCGCGCTGCTCGGCGGCTTAATCCTTAACCTGATGCCGTGCGTATTGCCGGTGATGGGCATGAAGCTCAGCGCGGTGCTGCAGGCCGGTTCAGACCGGGGCATGGTCAGGCTGCGTTTTCTGGCCACCAGCGCGGGTATTCTGACCTCGTTTGCTCTGCTGGCGCTGATGGTGACGATACTGAAGCTCACCGGCGCATCGCTGGGCTGGGGGATCCAGTTTCAGAATCCCTGGTTTATCGGCTTAATGGTTGCCGTCACCTTTCTCTTTTCGCTGAACCTCTTCGGGGTAGTCGAGATGCTGCTTCCCTCGGCAGCCGTGAGCCGGATGGCGACCGCCGGCGGCGCCGGGATGGCGGGCAGCTTCTGCGAGGGCGTTTTTGCCACCCTGCTGGCAACGCCCTGCTCGGCTCCCTTCCTGGGTACGGCCGTCGCTTTCGCGCTTGCCGCTCCGCTTCAGGAGCTGTGGCTGATTTTTCTGGTGCTCGGGCTGGGGATGGCTGCGCCGTGGCTGTTCGTCGCCCTGTTCCCGCAAACCGCCGCCCTGCTCCCCCGCCCCGGCCGCTGGATGAACACCCTGAAAATGGCGCTTGGCGTCATGATGCTGGCCTCCAGCCTCTGGCTGACGACGCTGCTCGGCCTGCACCTGGGAGAAACGGCGGGCGGCATGCTGACGCTGACCCTCACCGTGGCGGCCCCGATTGCCTTGTTAGTCGCTCGTCCGCGAGCGACGCCAGCCTTCTGGCTGGTGATTATCGCGCTGGCGGCGTTTGCCGGCTTTCAGGTTCGCGGCCTGCTCGCCGAGGGTGCCATTATCTCGTCGCCGGAGGCTAGCGCTCAGCAAATTCGCTGGCAGCCTCTCAGCGAGGCGGCCATCCAGAGCGCGCTGGCGGATGGCAAACGGGTGTTTATCGATATCTCAGCCGACTGGTGCGTCACGTGCAAAGTCAATGAACACCGGGTGTTAAATCAGCCCGCCATCATCAGCGCGTTGGCTGAGCCGGATGTCGTCGCGCTGCGCGGCGACTGGAGCAAGCCCTCTGAGCCGATCGCCCGTTTCCTGCAAAGCCGAAACCGTTACGCCATTCCCTTCAATCAGGTCTACGGTCCAGGCGTGCCGCAAGGCGAGACGCTCCCGCCGCTGCTCGATCAACAAAGCGTCCTGAACGCGCTCACTCATGCCAGAGGTTAATTAACGATGAAAACTACGCTGCTCACTTTTCTTCTTCTCTCGGCGTCGTTGACGGCGTCAGCCTCGTCGCCGCTCACGCCGGCGCAGGAGGCCCGCGTGCAGGCACTGGTCCAGGAGACGCTGCTCAGCCATCCTGAAATTTTGATCGCCGCGGCCGATAAGCTCGATCGGCAGAATGCCCGGGCGGAACAGGAATCGCTCAAACAGGTACTGTCGCAGTACGGCGATTTTCTCTTTCACGACCCCCACTCACCGCGAATCGGCGCGCAAAAGCCGAAGCTGACGCTGGTGGTCTTTACGGATCATAACTGTCCGTATTGTAAAAAGTTTGACCCCTATCTGGAGAAGATTGTGGAAAAATACCCGGATGTTGCGGTGATCTTTAAGTTTCTGCCCTGGCGCTCCGAAAGCTCAATGACCGCGGCCAGGGATGCGCTCACCCTGTGGCGCACGCATCCTGAACAGTTCGCCAAATTTAACGCGATCCTGATGGCAAAAAAGGGGTATCACGACGGCGCCAGCCTTGAGCAGGCGAAAAAAAAGGCGGGCGTCATCGTGGCTAAGCCGGATGCGCAAAGCCTGGAGACGATTCAGAAAAGCTTCTCTGTCGCCGAAAAGCTCGGCATTCAGGGAACGCCGGCCACGCTAATTGGCGATGAGATGCTGTCGGGCTGGATCCCCTGGGAGCAATTTGATGCCACAATCGGCGATGCGCTGAAAAAACAGTAACCCACGTCAGGGGGAGCGCTCCCCCTGCATTGAGAGGCGATATGATGAAATATATTTTCCTGCTGGCGGCCTGGATGATACCGGGCCTGGCACTTGCGGAGGGGGCGATTCCCCAGATAGTTAAAGACTTTGGTGAACAGCAAGGGATCAAAATTATCAAGGAGATAGATTCCCCCGGCGGCGTAAAAGGCTGGGTCGGTCAGTATCAGGATATGGGGGTGACCCTGTTTTTAACCCCGGACGGAAAGCACGTCATTTCCGGGTATCTTTACGATGATAAAGGGCAAAACCTCAGCGAGGGGTATTTTAAAGAAGCGATCTATACCCCATTAGGCCGCGAAATGTGGAAGAAGCTGAACGATGCCCGGCCGCTCAAGGAGGGCGCGGATTCGGCGGCCAGAAAAGTCATCGTCTTCGCCGATCCGTTCTGCCCTTACTGCAAGACGTTCTGGTCGGCGGCGCAGCCGTGGGTAAAAGCCGGTAAGGTCCAGTTGAATACCCTGCTGGTTGCCTTTCTCAACCCGAAAAGCGGCCGATACGCCACGGCAATCCTGAATGCCAAAGATCCGGTAGCCGCCTGGCAAGAGTATGAACTCTCCGGCGGCAAAAAAGTGCCGCGCTTTGACGGCGTGACGCCGCGCGAAACCTTTAATCTTCTTCAGCATAACCAAAAGCTGATGGATGATTTGGGCGCCAGCGCGACGCCGGCCATCTATTACATGAATGAACAGAACGAACTCCAGCAGGTGGTCGGCATGCCCGACAAGAAACAGCTGCTGGAGATGTTCGGACCTGAGCCCTGATGAAGAGCGGGCGTCCCGCGGGGCGCCTTGCCAACCCCGGTCAGAGCTCGTATTTTATGACCTGCTCTGCCCGTCCGGGCCTTCAACGCTTGAGTGATTGAGGAATAATGGAACGTTTATTTGTCTACGGCACGCTGCGTCCGGGCCACTCCAATGCCCATATTATGGACAACATTGGCGGCGAGTGGCTGCCCGGCTATGTGCAGGGTCTGTTTTATGAACGCGGCTGGGGAGCGGCGGCGGATTTTCCGGGGATCGTGCTCGACAACAACGGGCCTCGGGTCGACGGCTATCTGTTCCTGTCCGCGAATCTTAGCGCCCACTGGCCAATGCTGGATGCGTTTGAAGAGGGCTACGACCGCGTTGCCGTTGACGTTACCATGGAAGACGGCCAGCGCGTGACCGCCTGGATCTATCAGCTACAGCCAAAGGTCGCAGCGTAAAACCCTTTCGCCCCGCGCCTGCGGGGCGTCGCTCAGCGCGGGTTTATGCGTCGCGCCAGCCCATTGCCGGCGCAACGTGCTTCAGTATGGACTCAATCACGTGGGCGTTATACTCCACGCCCAGCTGGTTCGGCACCGTCAGCAACAGCGTATCCGCTTCGGCAATCGCCTCGTCCTGCTTCAGCTGTTCGACCAGCTTATCCGGCTCTGCGGCGTAGCTGCGGCCAAAAATGGCGCGGGTCTTCTCGTCGAGGAAACCTATCGAATCGCTCTCGTCACGGCCTGAACCGAAATACATCCGGTCGCGATCGTTCATCAGAGCGAAAATGCTGCGGCTGACCGAAACCCGCGGCGTGCGCGTATGGCCCGCTTCTGTCCAGGCCTCGCGATAGGCGCGGATCTGCTTCGCCTGCTGGATATGGAACGGCTCGCCGGTTTCATCGTCTTTCAGCGTCGAACTTTGCAGGTTCATCCCCAGCGTTGCCGCCCATCTTGCCGTCGCATTCGAACCGGCGCCCCACCAGATTCGCTCGCGCAGCCCTTCAGAATATGGCTCAAGCCGCAACAGTCCCGGCGGATTGGGGAACATGGGCTGCGGGTTAGGTTTCGCAAACCCCTCTCCGCGCAGCGCGTCCAGCAGCACTTCGGTGTGGCGGCGCGCCATGTCGGACTCGTTTTCGCCCTCGCCGGGAACATAACCAAAATAGCGCCAGCCATCGATCACCTGCTCCGGCGAGCCGCGGCTGATACCCAGCTGTAAACGGCCGCCGGAGATTAAATCCGCCGCGCCCGCATCCTCGGCCATATACAGCGGGTTTTCATAGCGCATATCGATAACGCCGGTGCCGATTTCAATACGTTTGGTTTTCGCCCCGACCGCTGCCAGCAGGGGAAACGGCGAGCTGAGCTGGCGGGCGAAATGATGCACCCTGAAATAGGCGCCATCCGCGCCCAGCTCTTCGGCGGCAACGGCCAGATCGATGGATTGCAGCAGCGCGTCAGCGGCCGAGCGCGTCCCGGACTGCGGCGACGGCGTCCAGTGACCAAATGACAAAAAGCCAATCTTTTTCATGACGTGGGTGTCCTGGGTTGCAGGGAGGTCGTTGGCAGGTGGCGCATAATGAAAAACGTGTCTGCCGCGTTATGCCTCTACTTTACGCATAACCAGGTGAGAATAAATATTGTTTGTTTAACCGAATGCATCAAATAAATTGATTGAGTCTGCCCGGCGGCGCAGACCGCGGCCCGGGCAATAAACACTGGCTCACAGGCCGAATATTGCCTCAATTTCAATTTTGAGATCCGCAGAAAACAGGCGGCTGACTTCTACTAGCGAGCTGGCGGGTAGATGATCGCCGTAGTTCCGGTAAAGCACTTTGCGCAACTCGTCGATCTCATCAAAAGAAGTGATAAAGATCGTGACTTTGATAAGAGACGAAAAATCGATGCCTTCGGCGCGGGCAACGGTCCGTATCTGGGTAAAAACCTCCTCCGCCTGTGCGCCAATACCGGCCTGCTGCGCACGGGTGCCAAACGCGGTGAGCCCTGAAATATAGAGCGTGTTCCCGTGCTTAACCGAATGAACGTAGGGCGCCTTGACCTCGCCCAGTTCAGGGTAATTTTTTCGTACCATCCGACCCATACACTCCTCCTTATTTAACAAGAAACTGACTTGCCTCACTCGTTCGGCGGTCTTGTCGTCAGCCGCTAAACAGCGGCTGTTAAGGCTAATGGCGCGCGCTTTTCATGGCATCCTGCCTGCCCGGATTGCACGGCTCTTTTGTGCCTGGAAGATAAAATTTTCCGGACGAGTCAGGCTGCGTTCCGCCGGGGCAACCATCGCGTCCCGACGCGGTCGCGCTGCCATCAGAGCCATTGCCCCCATCCGAGTTATTCCCATTCCCGCCGTTAGCGGCATAGGCTGAGCATGCGCACAGCATAAAGAAACACACCAAAAAGCGTCTGACCATCACTATCCCCTGTCATCGGATTTAAATACTGACTGAAAGCCGATGAATTGTACGCGCTTCCAGAATCCGTTGAACGCATTTCTGCCGCATCGCCGGATAAGAAAAACCGTACGCAACGCGACTGTCGTTGCGCTCAGGGACAGGACATGGAATAAGGGAGGAATAATCCTGGGAAAGGCCGTTGTGATATCGCCAGCACGGCTTTCGCTATCGCGGGCGTAACGCTATAAATCGTTATTTATCGCACAGTATGACATGGGTGGCGGCAGGGCCTTTGTCATCTCTTTGGAGTATGGCATATTCAACTTTCTGGCCTTCAAACAGGGTATTAAAATTATCACCACGCAGCGCCGAGCAATGGACCGAGATATCTTTACCGCCATCGAGAGGTGAAATGAAACCAAATCCCTTCGACTCATTATACCACTTGACCAGACCTTTAATTCTTGAGGACATACTGACTCCTTGCGCATCAGGTAATTGACAGAAAACGTGTCGGATTAAACGTATGGACTCAAAAGAAAGGGGGTATCAGCGATAGCGCCTGGTAATGAGAACGGGCCGGTAAAATTTTTAAGTGCATGCGTTTTTTCGGATTAATAATTTCATTAAGGCATGAATACCATTAATAAGCAAATGAAATTTTAGCCATCCAGATACCCCGAAGGGGATAAATAATGAGAAACGGCCTAAATTAATCGCGCTGCGACGGGTGATATGGCTTCACCGCCGGGTGAGCCTGTTCGGAAAAATAAAAAAACATTCTCTGCAGATTCATCCACGTCACCGTAACCAAAAATCGAGTTAACCCAATGAAATACTGAAAGTTATTATCATTGCGTCATCAATAAGTCGCTGGTGAATCACTCCCCCCTCTTCCCGTATCACTCTCCGCCCCGGCAATATCAATTGAAATAAGTCTTGCTATCCGCGGTGAAGTATGTGACTAATGATTGGTCGGTTAAGTACACAGACATAATAAAGCGGTTCAGTAAAGCAGTCCTCATCTTAAGTGTTATCCGTTGATAATTCTTCCTTTTGAGTCTCCTTATCGTTATTAATTAGATTCTGTGCGAAACCTTTTCGCCGTAAGGCTCAGATATGTTGAGGTATTATCAATGTCTAATAAAATGACTGGTTTAGTAAAATGGTTTAATGAGTCGAAAGGCTTTGGTTTCATCACCCCGGACAACGGTAGCAAAGATGTATTTGTACATTTTTCCGCTATCCAGGGCGGCGGTTTTAAAACCCTGAACGAAGGCCAGAAAGTCGAATTCACCATTGAAGATGGCCAGAAAGGCCCTTCTGCCGGTAACGTCTTCGCCATCTAAGCTGCGCTTTATTTGCTGGCGGTAGATTTCAGCTTCGCTGCCGATGATGGACTCACGCCAGTTAAAAAACCCTGACATCATGTCGGGGTTTTTTCGTTATATCGCGAGCCGTCAGGTAATAAAAAACAAGGCTGGCCTCAGAGTATTCCGTGCTGAATCAAAAAGCCCCACCACGGAATGCCGACAACCATATGCAGCAGAAACGTTAATAAAGCGATTATGGTCCCGGTTAACCACCAGGATTTAATATCGTTATAACCGGCGGCAAAGATAATCGGCCCGGCGGCACCGCCATAGTGCGTGATACAGCCCCCGTAAGAGTTAGAAAACAGGATGGCGAGCGCCAGCAGCGCAGGCGCCGTTCCGGTAACCAGTCCGACGGTGGCGAAGACGGGAACCATAGCCGCGACGTATGCACCGCCGGAGGCGAATAAATAGCGCACGACGATGCTTAAAAAAACAATAATCACAATGGTCGTGTTACCGGCGCCGAGGAAATCCAGATGCTCGGACATAAAGGCGGCAAGCCATTTAAAAAATCCCTCTTTGCTTAAGGTCGCACTCAATCCAATAATGCCGCCGTACCAGATTAACGTATTCCAGCCGCCCTTATTTTGCAGCACATCATTCCAGCAAATGACATTCGTGAGCAAAGCGCCAGCCATGGCAATCACCGCAACGGAGGATTCATTCAGCCCCAGATAATGAGAAAATATCCAGCCGGAGAGTGCGGAGATAAAGACCACGATCAGCCCTTTCTCTTTCGAACTGATGGGCCCCAGGTCATTCAGTCCCGCAGTGGCTATTTTTACATTGTCTATTTCTTTTAATTGCGGGCGCACTATTTTGTAGGTGATATAAGGAATGACGGCTAACATCAATAGCCCAAGCGGTACCCCCGCCAGAGCCCACCCTACCCAGCTTATGCGGATATGAAAAATATCGGAAATTAACTGTAACGCTAAGGCATTTCCGGCAAACGCGGTCAAAAACATATAGCTGGTGGTTTTAGTCACCATATAGATATTCACCATCAGATAACGTCCGGCCTGACGCGGACTCTCTTTTGGCGTTGAACCTAACACCAGGGCAATGCTATTGATAATCGGGAATACGACGCCGCCGGCGCGTGCGGTGTTAGAGGGTGTCGCCGGTGACAGCATTAAATCCAACAGCGCCGTGACATACCCCAGCCGCAGGGTTGTCCCACCGAACTTTAAAATAAACCAGTACGCCAGACGTTTCCCTAATCCAGTGGTGACAAAAGCGGCGCTCAAAGTAAACGCACTAAATACCAGCCATGTCGTTCCCGAGGAAAAACCGCTCAGTACATCCATTGACCTGACGGGGGAGTCATCAAATCGTGCCACCGTTAAGCACGACAAGCCTACCGCCGACAGCATGATAACCGGCTCAGGATAAGGCTTACTCACCAGACCTATAATGGATGCCAGGTAGATACCGGCCAGTATCCAGGCTTCTTTCGTTAATCCCGCGGGGGGTGGAATGATGATTGCTAATATAATAATAAAAATAAGCACCGCTATTTTTATTAGCTTTGACTTCAACATGCTTCACCTCGGCTACAATCCGTGTCATTAAAAGCAGAAGCCTCTTTCTTCTGAAGCTTCCGCTGAACAAGTGAGCTATTCACCGTTATTGCTTAATGCAGTAAAGAATTAGCCAGAGAATGTTTTAATAATATTTTTTCCATCATTCGTTGACTGATACTCTGGCAGCCGATCGAAGTTCAGGTAACGATAAATATCGTCCCTTGTTGCTTTGATTTTATCCATGTGCCAGAAATATTGTTCAACGGTCGGCATTTTCCCTATCATCGCCGCCACGGCGCTCAGCTCCGCCGATGCTAAAAAAACGTTCGCATCGGTGCCCAGACGATTCGGGAAGTTACGAGTCGATGTTGAAACAACGGAACTGCCCTGACGTACCCGCGCCTGGTTCCCCATACACAGCGAACAGCCGGCGGGTTCGATTCTGGCGCCCGTTTTTATAAACTGATTAAAGTAGCCTTCACTGGCAAGCTGACGCGCATCCATTTTCGTCGGCGGAGCCAGCCACAGCCGTACGGGTATCTCGCGGGCGTCGGCAATAATTTTACCGGCGGCGCGGAAATGGCCAATATTCGTCATGCAGGAGCCAATAAAGACCTCATCTATCGGCGTACGCGCGACTTCCGACAGCAGCCGGGCGTCATCCGGATCGTTCGGCGCACAGACGATGGGTTCGGTAATTTCCGTGAGATCGATCTCAATCACCGCGGCATATTCGGCGTTCTCATCGGCCACCAGCAGCGACGGATTCGCCAGCCATGCCTCAATTTCCGCAATTCGCCGCGCCAGCGTGTCGGCATTTTCATAACCCTGATTAATCATCCAGCGTAGCAATGTGGCATTGGAGCGCAGGTATTCCGCCACGTTCTCCTCTTCCAGACGCAGCACGCACGCCGCTGCGGAGCGTTCGGCCGAGGCGTCGGCCAGTTCAAAGGCCTGCTCCGCTTTCAGCATCCCGAGCCCTTCGATTTCCAGGATACGGCCGGAGAAAATATTGATCTTATTTTTTTTCTCCACCGTCAGTAATCCCTGCTTGCGGGCATAGAGCGGAATAGCGTGAACCAGATCGCGCAGGGTTATCCCCGGCTGCATCTCTCCCGTAAAACGGACCAGTACGGACTCCGGCATATCCAGCGGCATAATGCCCGTTGCCGCAGCAAAGGCCACCAGCCCGGAGCCCCCGGGAAAAGAGATGCCAAGCGGGAAACGGGTGTGCGAATCCGCTCCGGTCCCCACGGTATCAGGAATCAGCATACGGTTAAGCCAGGAGTGGATAATGCCATCACCCGGCTTCAGCGCCACGCCGTTTCGGCGGCTGATAAACTCGGGCAGCGTTTCATGCAGCTTCACATCAACCGGCTTGGGATAGGCCGAAGTATGGCAGAAAGACTGCATAACCAAATCAGCGGAAAAATTCAGGCAGGCCAGATCGGTAAGCTCATCGCGCGTCATTCCTCCGGTGGTATCCTGCGAACCGACGGTGGTGACTCGCGGCTCGCAGTACTGTCCTGGTCGGATCCCGGCAACGCCGCAGGCTCTCCCCACTATTTTCTGCGCCAGCGTAAAGCCGGCGGCGGAGGGTGCCGGCGCTTTCGGCCGGCGGAAAACGTCGGAGGGCGCAAGGTTCAGTGATTGCCGCGCTCTGGCCGTCAGGCTGCGGCCAATAATCAGCGGAATGCGCCCTCCGGCGCGCACTTCATCCAGCAGAACGTCCGTTTTCAGGGAAAATGAGGTGACAGGACGCTGGCTGTGGGCTTCGCAAATTTCCCCGCGATACGGATAGAGATCAATCAGCATTCCCGTGGATAGCGCGGAAACATCCATTTCAAGGGGCAGCGCGCCGGAATCTTCCAGGGTATTAAAAAAGATGGGCGCAATATTGCCGCCAAAAACAAAGCCGCCGCTTCGTTTATTCGGCACCCATGGAATATCGTTGCCAAGGTGCCATAAAATAGAGTTAGTGGCCGATTTTCGCGAAGAGCCGGTGCCGACGACATCGCCGACGTAGACCAGCGGATAGCCCTCTTTCTTTAACTGCTCTAGCTGTCGTATCGGCCCGCGGCTTCCCGGTTCATCCGGGCTGACGCCGTCGCGCGGATGACACAACATAGACAAGGCATGCAGAGGAATATCCGGACGTGACCATGCCTCGGGCGCAGGGGACAAATCATCAGTATTGGTTTCCCCCGTCACTTTGAATACTTTCAGCGTGATCTTCTCCGGCAGCGCCGGACGACGTAAAAACCATTCGGCGTCGGCCCATGACTGAATCACTTTTTGCGCCCAGGCATTTCCTTGTTTCGCCTTTTCTTCCACATCCTTAAATTTTTCAAAAATAAGCAGCGTGGCGCTTAATTGTTCCGCTGCGCTGCTGGCCCAGCGGGGATCGTCCAGTAAGTGAATGAGCGGTTGAACATTATAACCGCCCTGCATGGTGCCCAGCAGTTCAATAGCCTGCTGAGGCGCAATAATACTCGCCGGGTTTTCTTCTTTGATCTGCTGATAAAGAAAATCGGCTTTAATCTTCGCCGCCGGATCGACGCCCGGCGGCACGCGATGCGCTAACAGCTGTACAAGGGCATGTTTATCATCGCAGGTCTTGCTGGTCAGTAATGTAATTAATTCTTGCGTTTGCTCAGCGGTTAACGGCTTCGGTGGAATATTTTTTTCAGCGCGTTCGTCCACATGCTTATTATAAGCTTCTAACATATGCTCTCCGTTTCAGATGTTATTTATCTGAAGGTTGTTTATGTAATAGCGATATTCGGTTGGTAAAATTAACTTTTAATAAATTGCGGTAAGCCTTCACAAAATTCTGCTAACTGCTCCAGACCATAATTCCAATCCCCGAATCCGGACTCAGCATTAATATGCCCGGCGTCACCCAGATCGATTAACCGCCCTCCCCAGCATTGCGCCCAGTACTGCGCTCGCTTAAAGGTCATTAACGGATCGTTTCGGCTGGCAAACAGGAGGCTGGGCACCCGCAGCCTCTCGGGAAGTACCGCCTCGTCCAGTTCGAAGAGCGATGGCTCCGCAGGCGCAACCATGACGATACCCGCGATGTTCACCTTTTGCGTCTGAATCAGGCGACATGCGGCGAGCGCCCCAAAGCTGTGGCCGACCAGCACGGCCGGCCGCTGACAGGTAGCCAGCTCCCGACGGATAGCGGATACCCAGGCATCGATATCCGGCTCCAGCCAGTTCCGCTGGCTTATCCGCTTCCAAAAAGGAAAACGACGACTCCAACAGCTTTGCCAGTGATGCTCATCGCTGTCTCGCAGGCCCGGTACCAGAATAATCGTCAACTTCTCGCTGAGCTGTTCCAGACGTTGGGTAGTCATAAAGCCTTCCTCTCCACGTTCAGTACCGCCCGTCAGGCCGGGTAATGGGAAAGTACCCAGCCAACGGCAAGGAGATCCGCGCTGCCGCCAGGGCTAATATTTCTGTCAATCAACGCCTTATCCATGTGTCTCAGCGCTTTTCTGAGCTTTTCACCCGCCAGGTGTTCTATCTTCAGAACGCGTTGCGCATAGCGCTGCACATACTGCAGGCCGCTCAGCCCGCCCCGGGACACCACATTGGTATCGGGGTTGAAGGCCATCAGGGCCAGCAGCATCCTGAGCAGCGCATCCTGCTCAGATAACCCCTCCCGCCGCGCTTTCTGCCACTGCGGCAGCCCGAACTGCCTGACGGTATAAAAGCCGTTCTCAGCCTCACCCCGCGCGCCGCTAAGCCCAAAGCGCTGAAAAATATGCTCGCCTTTGGTTTTGGCGAGGCCCTTTCTTTTCAGTTCCTGGCTAACCAGGCCCGCGCACATCGCGCGGGTTTCCTCGCACAGATTGCGCTGGCTAAGCATCTGGTTGCGCTTAACAAGGCGCCCAGCGGCGGCGCACAGCAGGCCGAGGGAAAAAATGCCGCCTTTGTGGGTGTTTACTCCCCCCGTGGCGTTAAACATCGCCTGTTCGCAGGCCAGTCCTGTGGGCCTTATCGCCAATAGCGTCTGCGGGGCAGGCAAATCCGCAGTCGCCTTTCCCTGCGCAAAAAAGCGCGGAAACCAGGGCGAGACGGCGCGAATACTGGCCATAAACAGGGCGATGTTCATATCACGATGCGCACCATTGTTCTCGCCATCAACCAGCCCGGGCTTTGGCGTTAATCTCACTTCCCGATACATCGCCTCGGCAGCCAGCCAGGCGATGCTTTCCCGTTGCTCAGCCCGTTCAGCGTTGACCGCGAAAATAGTCATAGGCTAAATCCTCAATCACTTGCGCAAGTTCATTCTGAGAATGGCGGCGCATACGGGAACAGACGTGGGCAGCCTCATTGCAAATGAAGCATCTGCGCATCGGCTGTCGGATCGCGCTGCGCTTAATTAATCCGGATGTGGGACAAAAAACATCGATATCCCACAGACGCCCGAGAGGATGATGATCTTCAAGATGCGCCGTCACGTGCTTGATCATCCAGGCTGGCGCCGCTACGGACCAGAACGCTTCGGGCCCGGTGGGCTGAAAACGAACGTCGTGTCTGGAAACGCCCCAGCGATGTTTCCGCAGCAGTTGGCTGAACGCGTCCGTCGCCTCCGCCATAACCTGCCGGGCAAGCGGCGTATCTTTTACCTCTCCGGGCCAGACGAGCGTGGTGGATACCATTGGTTGTTCGAAGCGGCGCAGCCACGCCTGTTGTACACTCGCGCGCGCTTCTCTGGCTTTGAGGACTTCCTCAAGGGTGAGAGGGGCGCAGGAAGCGTTTGGTGTTTCGCCGATCATTCTTTCACCTGCCTTACCACGTCAATGACGCTGCCATCGCGATAACGCACGACGCCGACAATGCGCGAGGTAAACTCAATAGGCTTGGGCTCGCCAGAAATCACCAGCGATGTCTGATAAAGCGCTTCGATGTCAACGACCGGCAAACCAGCCGCCGTCAGCCTCTCTTTGACTTCCGGACGGGCAGGATTCACGGCAATGCCGTGGTCGGTGACGAGCACGTCAATACTCTCTCCCGGCGTTACGCGGGTCGTGACGTGCCTGACGACGGTGGGAATGCGGCTGCGGATCAGGGGCGCGACCACGATAGTTAAATTTGCCGCCGCCGCGACATCGCAATGTCCGCCCGATGCCCCGCGCATCACGCCGTCGGAGCCGGTCAGAACGTTGACGTTAAAATCCGTATCAATTTCCAGGGCGCTTAAGATGACGATATCCACGCGGTCGCAGCAGGCGGCTTTCGCCGCCGGGTTGGCGTAAACGCTGGTCGAGATTTCAACGTGGTGCGGATTTTTCGCCAGCGACTCCCCCGCCGCGCCATCAAAACTTTGTGTATCCAGCAGCTTAGTAATCAGCCCCTTTTCATGCAGATCGACAATACTGCCGGTAATGCCGCCTAAGGCAAAGCTGGCGACGATATTGTGTTTCCTCATGCGGGATTCCAGGAATCGCGTACAGGCGGTGGACGCCGCGCCCGATCCCGTTTGCAGAGAAAAACCATCGCGAAAATAACCGGAATGCTCAATGACGTCCGCAGCAGACCGCGCGATCATCAGCTCTCGCGGATTGCTGGTCACGCGCGCGGCGCCAACGCTGATTTTCGCCGGGTCGCCTACGCTGTCGATTTTGACAATATAATCAACCTGATCCTGAATAATGCTGGCCGGCATATACGGAAACGGCTCAATGCTTTCCGTCAGCAAAACCACCTTGCGGGCATATTTTGCATCGACCATCGCGTAGCCAAGCGAGCCGCATCGGGATTTGCCGCCGCTGCCGCTGGCATTGCCATATTCGTCGCAGCAGGAGACCGCCAGGAACGCGACATCAATATTAATTTCACCCTTTTCAATCAGATTGACCCTGCCGCCGTGCGAGTGGATCTGTACCGGCTCCTCCATCAGGCCGTGTGAAATCGCATCCGCTAATTCACCGCGCATCCCTGAGGTATAGATTTTGCTAATAACGCCGTGTTTAATATGCTCGATCAGCGGCGCGTTGCAGGTCATCAGGGAACTTGACGCCAGCGTCAGCCCTCGCAGGCCTTTTTCCGCCAGCCTGGCCATAACGTAGTTAATCACTTGATCACCCTCGCGGAAGGCGTGATGAAATGAAACGGTCATCCCATCGCGTAAATCGCAGCGCGATAAAACTTCATCCAGCGTGTCAAAAAGTTTGCGCTGATATTTTTGCCGGGTATCCGCAAGATAGGGCGTATGGGTATTTGCGCCGGTAAATACCTCATACTGATGCTGGGCGCCGGATATATTATGAAGGGCTTCGGTTAATTGATTCATAGTTAAATCCTGTTGCTGGTGACTGAATGGAGATTATTGCCGGATGCCGGAGGCATTTTTACGTTCAATAACCACCCGGGCATGGTTGATGATCGGCGCGTCAATCATTTTGCCGTTCAGTGAAATCACCCCAAGTCCGCTACGCTCCCCTTCTTCGGCCGCGGCAATAACACGCTCCGCGTAATCAACTTCTTCCTGAGTGGGGGCATAGGCATTATGTAAGATCTCTATCTGCCGCGGATTAATAAGCGACTTACCGTTAAAGCCCATACGTTTAATCAAATCCACTTCTTTCAAAAAGCCGGCCTCGTCATTAATATCGGCATAGACCACGTCAAACGCATCAATACCTGCCCCGCGGGCCGCATGTAATACCGCGCAGCGTGCGTAAAACAGCTCGGTACCGTCGCCGCGTTCCGTTTGCATATCCATGACGTAATCAAACGCCGCCAGCGCAATCCCCATCAGGCGTTGAGAGGACCTGGCGATAGCGACGGCATTAATGACCCCCACCGCCGATTCAATCGCCGCCATCAGCTGCGTAGAGCCCACCGGGCGGCCGCAGCTCTCTTCAATACGCACAATTTCACGCTCAAGCTGGTAAATATCTTCCGGCGTATCGGTTTTGGGTAAACGGATAACATCGACGCCGGCGCGCACCGCCGCTTCCAGGTCTTTTAAGCCAAATGGCGTATTCAGCGGATTAATCCTGACAACGGTTTCAATATCTTTATACATAGGATGCTGTAGCGCATGGAACACCAGCAGCCGCGCGCTGTCTTTCTCTTTCAACGAGACCGCATCTTCCAGGTCAAACATGATTGAATCGGGTTTATAAATAAAGGCTGTTGAAAGCATAGCGGCGCTTGAACCCGGTAAAAAAAGCATGCTACGGCGTAATTTTTTCATCATAATTTTTCCCACGCAATTTCGTTGCTGGCCGTTCCCCGTAAAATCGCCGCCTGCATTCTGGCGCGGATAACGCAGTCCAGCGCACCCTTATCCTCAACAATAATTTGCCCCTGCGTAACGTTTAATGCGGAAAGTGTTTCATTAACCACCGCCGTAATCTGTTCACCAAATTGTTTGTACACTTCGCTGTTGATAGTAATATCGAGCCCATCATCGTAGGGGCTGACTTTGACAACCAGGTCGCTGGATTCCAGCGTCCCGGCGATTGCCGCATGTAATATTTTCATATAAATATCCTGAACAATGATTTATTAAGCATCAACCATATCTAAATCGGGCTGCTTAGATTGATTCGCTGATAACCATTTATATAAATAAGGCATCGTAGTTGCAGGCACCATACTTTTAACGGTGTGCATATCTTCGTGACTTAACAATTTCCTGACCGCAGAGGCGGAGATGGGAAGATTATTCATATCGGTCATCCGCTGAATCTCATTCACCTTGATACTGGCGGCAGGTATTGTCATCTCATCCTCCAGCCAGTGATGCATTGCGTCATTATATTGCGCGGTCACCTTACAGAAGGGTTCAGTACCAACAAAGCGCTGATTAATATTTAAAGCCGGTGCAATGTAACGGCGGAACATAAGCAAATCTATTGCGGCATACACCTCGTTAATAATTTGTTTTTCTTTGAGAAAGTAACCGGGGAATGTTCCTCGAGAAATAATATATTTTGAGCCAGGATGGACCGTAATATTAGGCAGATGCCGTGACCCCTCCTGAACCATGGCAAACCGTTGCCGAAAGGAAAACGTGGACAGATCTTCCTCAACGACAAAGACATGCAGCCAGTCGCACGCTTTTGCAGCCTGCTCAATCAGATACTGGTGCCCTAACGTAAAGGGATTTGCATTCATCACAATCCCGCCGATATTTCCGGCCGTCACCAAATGCTGGCCCCGCAGTTGGCGGCAGTAGCGATGGATGCCAACCGGCGAATTCTCCATCAGCGTCGCCCTGTTATCGAGGGTGACCAAAGGATAAAATCCGCATCCCTGGAACGACCGCACATTATCCGGACACGTCAGGAGAAAAAGCTGATGTTCGCCGTTCTGAACAGCCTGCAGCTCCGCTTCATGAATGATCTTCAGGCCTAGCGCCGTCCCGCGCCACTCTCTGGCAACCGCAATGCATTTTAACGTATTCCCCGCAAGCCCGGCGCAGGCAACCAGCTGCCGCTGGCAGCGCGCGACAACAAATTGCTCAATGTCGCCGTCGATGCCTAATCCATTGTTCTTCAGAAAGAGAATAATTTCGTCTCTGAAGGTACCGTTGCTAGTTTCCACTTTCTCGAATTCTAGCGTTTGGTCGGTGTACATCTTGTTTCTCCTGCCCATACCTTAATGAGCGTCAAATAATCTTGTCTGAGCCCGCGGAGACGACGACATCTGCAATTCGTGCTGCGGTTTTGATTCGACAATCGTATTCATGAGATGCCCAATATTTTCAATTACCACCTCGACCCGATCGCCTTCGTGCATAAAGAGTGGGGGCGTTCTTTTTTTACCGACGCCGCCAGGGGAGCCGGTAATAATGACATCGCCGGCGCTGAGCGCCGTAAAAGTACTGATATAGCTAATCAGATCGGCAACTTTATGGATCATACTGCTCGTCGAATCATTCTGAACCATAATGCCGTTCAAATAGGTTTGAATAGACAAGCGGTGGGGATCGGGTATTTCATCAACGGTTGTCAGGCAGGGACCAAACGCGCCGGTCTGCCGCCAGTTTTTCCCGGCGGTAAACCAGGCATGCTGCCAGTCGCGCACCGATCCATCCATATAGCAGCTATAGCCTGCAACATGGCTCAGGGCAGCGTCAGTATCGATATTCATACCCGGTTTGCCAATAATAACGGCCAGCTCACCTTCATAATCAAATTCATTGGATAGCGCGGGTTTTAATATCGGCGTTGCATGACCGGTTTGCGAGTCAGGAAAACGAATAAAGAGGGTCGGCGCATCGCTGGTTTCAGAAAACTCTTTTCTTTTTTCCGCATAGTTCATACCGACGCAGAAAATTTTCCCTGGATTTTCAATGACCGGTAAAAAAGTAATATCAGCCATCATGACATCGACCGGATAATTAACATATTGGCCGGCGATATCAATAGCACCCCACTGCAGTAAGTCCTTCAGCGTACGATATTGATGACCAATCTTGCTACCCAGGTCAATAATGCCTGTATCCGTCAATATTCCATAACTCTTACGACCATGATGAACATAGCTTGCTAATTTCATGATGACACCTTACTAACATTGAATTTCTTTACTCACGCCACTGGAGATGACGTGAGTCATTCACTTCGCCACGAAGGGTTTAAGACTCAACCGGAACCATGGCTTTTGTTTCGCTGGAAGACAAATACGTTGCAACCACCGCCCCCACGGCCAGTAGCGCAATAATGAATCCCGTCATCCCCTGCCAGCCCATAGAGTGGAAAACAAAGCCGTTCACGAAACCAATCACTGAGCCGCCCATGTAGTAGAAGAACAGATACAGCGCGACGGCCTGGCCACGTGCATGCGTTGCATTTTTACTTACCCAGCTTAAGCCAACGGAGTGACAACCAAAGAAACAACCGGTAAAAATGACCGCGCCGATAATAAAGGTGACGACGTTAGACGTTAAAGTCAGCAGCATTCCCAGCGCCATCATCACAAACAGCGCGCGCAGGACTCTCATACTGCCGTATTTTGCGGAAAGTCGTCCCGCCTGAGGGGCGGTGAAAAAGCTTAAGGCAAAGCTAAAGGAGAGCAGGCCCGCATTCGCCGGAGAAATATGAAAGGGTTCGCCTTTCAGGAAGAAAGCCAGGTAGTTATAGAGAGAGGTGAATACCCCAAAGATGATGAAGCTAATCACAAAGGCTAACGCCAGCTTTTTATTTTTAAAGTGAGATGCCGCGCCTTTCACCACGCGAAGAACGTTGAGGTTTTGCGTTGGCTTAAAGTTCTGAGACGCCGGGAGTAAAAAGTAAACCAGCAAAGCCACCAAAATCAGGCTGATCGCAAAACCATAGAAAATGGTATTTATTGAGATATGGTCGATCAGCTGGCTGGCCACAATGCGCCCGGACATCCCTCCCATCGAGTTACCAAAAACGAAGTATCCGGTGACCACCCCCGCCACCACCGGCGCGACCTCCTCGCTGATATAGGCGGTTGCGGCAGCAGCGATACCGCTGAGCGCCAGGCCAATAACCGCACGCAGGGCCACCAGCATCGCCCATGATTCGACCAGAGGACAGAGCATCGTCAGCAGTCCGCCAAGTAGCAGCGAAACGATAATTAATTTTTTTCTGCCGTAATGATCGGACAGCGTTCCGGTGAATAATAAACCGATAGCCAGAAGCGCCGTTTCTGCGGAGAGAATGATACTCACCTGACTCACCGGCACATCATATTCGACGGCGAGAACGGGTAACAGAGGTTGAATAAAAAAGAGTGAGGCTAATTCTGCAAGGCCGGATAGCGCCAGGGCCAGGATGATCCGAATATAATTACTGACCTTGACGGGAGCAGAATTAAGCTGATTATCTTTCGTATGGGTTATAGCCATAAAATCCTCGACATTATTTTTTTAGGTACAGAGTTATGTAGCAACTACACGCGAGAGGACATCAGTATTGCACCGCATTAATGATATCAAATATTTATAATTCCTCCGCTAAAACATATTCCGGGACGCAAACCGTGCCTTCAAATAATTTACGGGAGGTTCTAATCACTGCGGCACGCGTTTTCTCAATATCATCTCCCTCTTTGAGTAAAGATACGGAAATTTTTCCGCTCGGATGTTCAATATTAATAATATTGGTATACGGCGTCCTCGGCTGGTCGGCCACAATGTGATGGGCCACCGATCCTTCAATTATCGTGGCCGTGGATATGCCGATAGAGCCCGTAATAGCCAGTGATTTATGGCAGGTATGAGGCATAAAATAACGAACTCTGATGGTCCCGCCTGCGCCGGGCGCGCTCAGCAGAACCGGTTTAGGGATCACTTTATCGGCGACATCGCCCAGCCCCATTTTCGCACCTGCCTTGCGCCGGATCGTTTCCAGCTTATTCATAAACGCGCGATCGGCATCGAGGTCGGCCGGTGATTCGTCTCCCGTTTTGCCCATCCGCTCTGCCCTAATCAGCACCATCGGCATCGCCATATCAATGCAGGTGACTTCCACATCATCAATCACATCGACGATGTTACCGGTTGGCAGCAGCTTTCCCGTCTTGCATCCGGCGGAGTTAAGGAAAGTCAGGCCAATCGGCGCAGCGCAGCCGGGAACGCCATCAATGTGCGTATCGCCTTCATAGTTGACATAAAAATTCGGCGTTTGTACTTCCGCATCAACCAGCGTACCGGTATTCAGGTTGCGGATCCGCACTGTCGTCACCGGACTTTGCGCCTTAACCAGGCCTTTTTCAATCGCGAAGGGCCCTACGGCACAGAGCATATTACCGCAGTTAGGCGTGGTATCGACGCGGCGCTCGTTGACCATCACCTGAACAAATAAATAGTCGACGTCAGCATCCGGACTGTCCGAGGGGCTAACAATCGCGACTTTACTGGTTTGGGGGCTGCCGCCGCCAATACCATCAATTTCAAGTTCGTGACCCGCGCCCATTAAGCCCAGCAGCACAGCATCGCGTTCTTCAATTTTTGTCGGTAAATCACTGGCCAGAAGCACCGGGCCTTTCGAAGTACCGCCACGCATCAGTACACAAGGAATCTTTAACATTATGTTTCTCGTTTCACGCATTGATAAGAGCAATGTCAGGATTCCACAGACGAATACATAATTCTAATGCCAATAAAACCATCGATTAATACGTTTTGCGTATAAATAGCGGTTAGGTTAGTGTGTTTGCATCGCGATAAAGTCTGGAGTGAAATCTCATGCTGCACGATCTTCAAGGTATACAAGCGTTTGTTAAAATTGCAGAAATTGGATGTTTCACAAGAGCATCACATTTTCTTCACACATCCCAACCGGCGTTAACCCGCCGGATTAAAAAACTTGAAGAGCAGCTGGGAGCTACGCTATTTGAACGGACAACCAGAAACATTAAACTCACGGCTGTAGGCAGAGAGTTTTTACCTAAGGCAAAGAATTTAATAGATTTTTATGAAAGCTCGATCCTGAGTATTAAAGAAATGGCCACCCATCAAAGCGGCGTTGTCACCCTGTCCTGTCTCCCCACCGCGGCGTTCTATTTCCTCCCTTCGGTCATCAGGGACTATAACAATCACTACCCCAATATCCGTATCCGCATCCTCGAGCATAGCGCCAGCGATTGTCTTGAAGCCGTCTTAAACGGTGACGCAGATTTCGGCATAAACATGATAAACATCACACATCCCAATATCGATTTCTCGCCGCTGGTCAATGAACCTTTCGTATTAGCCTGCCGACGGGACCACGAACTGGCGCAGAAATCGCTGATCTTGTGGGAAGACCTGGCCAACTTCAGGCTTATTGGCGTTAGACGTTCAAGCGGTAACCGCTCGCTGATCGATCAAGCGCTGGAGAATATGGACTGGAAGCCCAACTGGTTCTATGAAGTCAGGCATCTGTCGACGTCGCTGGGTATGGTAGAGGCAGGGCTTGGCGTGGCGGTGGTTCCCAGTCTGGCCATGCCGACCGATGAGCATCACATTCTTGTCAGCCGTCCGCTCGTTGAGCCGGTTATTCGCCGCACGCTCGGTCTCGTGCTGCGCAGAGAAACGGCGCTGAGCCCTGCAGCGGAAAAGTTCAGGGAGATGCTATTACAACTCTGGTCACAGGATACAAGCAGCCCGTGGATAGGGAAATTTACCCGGTAGAGCCGCTTTTATCTTCGGCACTCTAGCGCCTGACGCTGCGTGAGGGACGCGGCGATATCATTTTCAGGCCGGGGACGCGCTCGTCTGGCAATTATTGTCGCTCTTTTATAAGCCTGGCTGTCAGAAGTGATATTTTTAACGTCCCGGCAAACTATGACTCCCACCAGATCGGAATTTTTATATTCGGCGACGGAAATAAAGCACCTTAGAACAATAGCGCATTAAGTTATGAATAATATGTGCAACGCGCCGTAATTTAAGCGAAACCGGTTAGGTATCAGCAAATAACATTCGGGCATGAGTTAAACCAAAAAATAATAATGCACTGATAACAAACTCCGTTATCGTGTTCGCGTAATACGTTGTTTTTCAGAAATGACTTTCTCATCAGGGTAAAAATATGCCAACAAAAATTCATAAATTGCTGTTGTCGCTGGCGATCGCCGCCGCGCCTTTTTTCAGCCATGCCGAAGAGTCCACCTGGGATCATATTAAGCAATCGGGCGAACTGCGCATCGGCGTCGCGCAGGGAGAACCGTGGTATTTCAAAGATCCAGCCACCGGTCAGTGGAACGGCATTGGCTATAACGTGGGTAAAGTACTGGCAAAAGATTTAGGCGTAAAACTGGTGCCGGTGGAGACCACCTGGGGAAATGCGGTCGCCGCGCTGCAGGCCGGGCAGATTGATACCATGCTGGTGCTGGACCCCACCGATGAACGCCGCAAAGCCGCCGACTTTTCCGACCAGCCTTTCCTCTGGTATGCGCAGGGGGTCCTGATCCGCGACGGCGTGAAGGCCGAGAGCTGGGAAGATCTCAATCGCCCGGATATTAAGATTGGCGTCACGCTCGGCAGCAGCCCGGACCTGATACTGACCAAAAAATTACCCAAAGTGCAGCTTGTGCGCTTTACCAATATGGATGAAGGCGTCGCAGCCTTCTACGCCGGACGCGTCGACGCCCTCTCGTACGTCCACCCGGCGCTGGCTCTGCAGCAGGCAAAAGTGCACAAAGGCAACCTGATTCTGCCAAAACCGATTATTGCCATCAGCACCGGCGGCGCGCTGCGCAAAGAGAGCGATCCCCGCTTCCGCAACTTTCTGAATGAAGAGTTTGCCAAAATTTACCAGTCGGGACAGAGCAAACAGTTTTATGAAGACGCCCTTAAGCTACGCGGTGTGGATATCAGCAAAGTGCCCTCGGTGATTAAAGAAGAGTGGAAATAAGCGACTACTCTCCTGGCGCGGACAGAAGCGGCGAGATTGCCGCGCCAATGTCCGCGCAGCGTTCCATATCCAGCAGAGCGTCAATCAGCCGCGCTGCCCGCGGCGCGCTGAGGCGTGATGATAGGTTGGCCACGCATTTATCCACGATCCGCTGTTCCGGCAGCGGATTTTCTGCACACCCCGGCGGGAAGTCGATACGCTCTCCGGCGATCGTCCTTCCCTTTACCACAATGTCCACGCGCGCGGCGGGACGGCGATGCTGCAGCATCAGCTGTTCAAAGGTCTCATCGGCGATGATTTCAACCCGGTCAGCGAAGGCAAGGAGTGGCGCCGCGCCGCGCGTCCGATCGCTGCTCCACTGATGACGCGCGATTTTAAACGCCAGGCAGGCTATCGCCAGCGGCAGACTGAACTGCGCATCGGTATTGCTGACGGGACGCGCGTCGGCGAAAAAACGCGCCAGGGTAAAACTACCGTAAACGCGAATCCGCTCAATCGACTCTGGCGACGGAATACGGTCCAGCAGACGCTCAAACGACGCCAGCGCCGTATGCATCCAGCGGCATACCGGATAGTCTTTGAAACTGGCGTGCCTGAGCTGCCAGTGCATCGCCAGATGATCCGTCAGCCGTTCTGGCTGAAAGCGGTCGGAGCCTGACATCCGCCAGAATCCCTGTTCACCATCGAGTATCTCGCGCGGCCCCACTATCCCCGCGAGGTGTAGCTCCACCGCGCGTACGCCGGCCTCTGCCGCCGGCGCGTTGTAATCCTTAAACGAAACCAGTGGACGCGCCTGCCAGTTGTATTTATGCAACGTGGGCAAAGGGGTTAACGAGGCGGCCAGTCCCAGGCTATTTTCCAGCCCCGCGGCATCGCAGCCGCGCAGTAAACCATACGCCACCGCCGCCCCCAGCGATTCGTGCTGGCACACGCCGTACACTTGTTGAAACCGTTCAGGACTCGGCTGCTGAGAGATAATCACGCGGCTGTTGATTTCCCAGGCCGCCACCAGAGAGGTCAGCAACGCCCCGCCGCTGACCGCCCCGCCCTGGCCCACCGCGGCCAGCGCCCCGGCCACCAGCGTGGCGCCGGGATGCCCCATCCCCCGCCCGGCGACTTCAAAACCATCGTCATAATCCAGCGCGTTTATCGCAGCGGCGTTGAGGAACGCGGCGCCGCTGGCGGAGAGCGGAGTTCCACCGTCGAGCACCGCGCTTTTGCCGGTCGCGTACTGGCTACGAATAACCCGCGCGCTTTTCCGCAGCACGCTGTCTTCGCAGCCGGCAACGCCGCAGCCCAGGCTATCGATAAAATGCAGAGCGATCCTGGCTTTCACCGACGCCGGTATCGCAGACGGGGTGAGTTCGCCGGCAAAACGCGCCAGCGTAGCGGTTAAGGAATCAGAGTTTGGCATTGCTTTCTCGCGTAAATATTTATAACCAAAAGAGATAATAGCAATGGTTTTTATTATTTAATTATCACATTTCGCTACTGCTAAGATGATGTCGTTCTAAAACCATCACCATCGTTTTGCGTTTTTCAGGGGTTCCAGAACTATGTCGTATCAATGGGATTTTGCCGCCATCTGGCCATATCGCATGCTGTTGCTGGAGGGGCTGTGGGGTACCATTCAGATCGGCGTCACCAGTATTTTATTCGGCATGCTGGCCGGCATTGCGCTGGCGTTGATGAAGGCCTCGCCGCTAACGTTCTTCCGTCTTCCGGCGCTGATACTGATCGGCTTTTATCGTAATACTCCCGCTATCGTCCACTTCTTCTGGATCTACTACGCTCTGCCAGTCGTCAGCCCGCTGACGCTCTCGCCGTTTGCTGCCGCGGTACTGGCGCTCTCCGCCCAGTCGGCCGCGTTTTATGCCGAAGTTTACCGCGGCGGCATCCAGTCGATCGGCGCCGGACAATGGGAAGGCGCGAAGGCGTTGGGCATGTCGCGCGCCACCGCGCTCCGCCGGGTCATTTTCCCTCAGGCGCTGCGCAGAATGATTCCTCCTTTCCTTGAGCGTTCTTTCGAACTGCTCAAATCCACCGCCCTTGCTTCGTCTCTGGCGTACAGCGAGCTGCTGTATCAGGCGATGCAAATCAACAGTCAGACTTACCGGCCCCTGGAAGTGTATTCGCTTATTGCGGTGATGTACTTCACCCTGCTGCTGATTATCAGCCAGGGCAGCCAGCTGCTTGAACGACGCCTTGCCGTCTCCGACTCACGTTAACGAGAGAACAACCATGCATTATCAGTGGGACTTTTCCCTTGTCTGGCAAAACTTGCCGGTACTGCTGAAGGGACTGGGCGTTACGCTGGAGCTATGGCTGCTGGCGGGAATTGTCGGCACGCTGATCGGGCTTGCCGTTGGCGTCGTCCGTGCCCGCGGGCCGCGCTATTTTTATCCCCTTACCAGCGCCTTTGTCGAGGTGTTCCGCAATACGCCGGTGCTTATCCAGCTCATCTGGTTCTACTATGCCTTTCCGGTGCTGGTGGGCATTCAGTTTTCCACTTTTGGCGCCGCCGCACTGGCGTTAACCCTGTACACCGCCGCCTACAGCACCGAGATTTTTCGCGCCGGGCTACAGTCCATCGAACGCGGGCAGTGGGAAGGGGCAAAAGCCTTAGGCATGCCGCCGGGCGTGATGCTGCGGCGTATTATCCTGCCGCAGGTATTTCGCCGTATGTTGCCAGCCCTGACAAACCGCATGATTGAACTGGCGAAGGTGACCTCCCTCGCCTCGATTCTCACGGTTAACGAACTGATGTATCAGGGCAGGCTGCTAAGCAGTACCTGGTATCGCCCGGTGGAGATTTTCACCGTCGTCGCCCTGCTCTATTTTGTGCTGATCTGGCCCGGAAGTTACCTGGCGGCACGTCTGGAGCGCCGCTACCGTCCACATCCTTAATATGATGAGAAAGGCCATGTCAGAGAAAAAAGTCGTCATGCGGATACGCGCCCTGCACAAACGCTTTGGTGCGCAAAGCGTGTTACAGGGCATCGATTTAGATATCTATGCCGGTGAGAAAATCGCCATCATTGGCGGCAGCGGCTCGGGTAAGAGCACCCTGCTGCGCTGTCTGAACTTTATGGAAATACCCAGCGCTGGCACCGTAGAACTGGACGGCGTTACCCTCGGTAAAATCGACAGCCGCGGTCAGCGGCGCTATAGCGAAAAACAGCTGAGCAATGTTCGCCAGCGCGTGGGGATGGTGTTTCAGCAATTTAATCTCTTCCCGCATCTCACGGTGCTGCAAAATGTCAGCGAAGCCCTGATATCGGTGAAAAAGATGCGTCGCGAAGAGGCGATGCGCATTGCCCACGCGCAGCTGGAAAAAGTGGGGCTCGGCCATAAGCACCAGGCCTGGCCCGGCAGCCTGTCCGGCGGTCAACAGCAGCGCGTCGCTATTGCTCGCGCCCTGGCAATGGCGCCAGAGATAATATTATTCGATGAGCCCACCTCGTCCCTCGACCCTGAACTCGTGGGGGAAGTGCTGCATACCATCCGTGAACTGGCAGATGAGGGGCGGACGCTGCTGCTGGTCACTCATGAGCTGGGCTTTGCCTGGCATTTCGCCGATCGGGTGATTTTTATCGAAAACGGCGTGATTCATGAAATGGGCACCCCGGAAGAGGTGCTGCGCCATCCGCGCCAACCGCGCACCCAGGCCTTCCTTTCCCGTTTCGCTGAACGGGCATTTTAACCGCAAGGAAACATGATGAGTTTAGCTCTCTCCGCTCAAAGCAGTCAGGCGTACCTGCAGGATACGCGCAACGACAATGTGCAGGTGTACGTCAACGGCGAATTCGTTCATCGCGATCGCGCCACGGTTTCCGTTTTCGATTCCGGCTACGTCTGCGGCGACGGGGTCTGGGAGGGGCTGCGGCTGGTGAACGGCAAGCTGATCGCCCTTCAGGCGCATCTCGATCGCCTGTTTGCCGGGGCGGCCGCTATCCAGCTCAATATCGGCCATAGTCGTGAGGAGCTAACCGATATTATGTACAGCACGCTGAAGATAAACGGTATGACGGACGGCGCCCATCTGCGGCTCATGATCACCCGCGGCAAAAAGCGCACGCCAAATCAGGACCCGCGCTTTATCCTCGGCGGCGCCACTATCGTCTGCGTGGCGGAATATAAGGTTGTGGATGAACAGGCCAAACGGCGCGGCCTTGCCCTGTTCACCTCGACCTATCGTACCAGCGCGCCGGATGTTTTCGATTTGCGTCTTAATTCCCACAGCCGCCTGAATTTGATCCAGGCGCTATTGCAGGCGCTGGACGCCGGCGCAGATGAAGCGCTGATGCTGGACCCTCATGGGTTTGTCGCCAGCTGCAATTCCACCAACTTTTTTATCGTACGCCAGGGCGAGCTGTGGACCTCAAACGGCCTGTACTGCTTTAACGGTATTACCCGCCACACTATCTTGTCACTGGCGCGCCAGCAGGGCCTCGGCGTGCAGGAAAGATCCTTTACCCTTGCCGAAGCCTTCACTGCGGACGAAGCTTTTGTCACCGGAACGCTGGCAGGTATTACCCCGGTAAACAGGCTCGACGGCAGGCGCTTCGACCTCAACGAAAATCCGGTGACCCGACGTATCAGCGGCTGGTATCAGGACTATTTACAGCAGGCGGAGTCGCCGCCCGCCGACCATCGCCGGACGAAAAAAAACCCGCAGAGATAGCGCGGGTTGATTCAAATGCAAATCCATTGACTGCAAATAACATCACAATAACCAGGCGTTATTTTATGATGTGCATCACAAAAACATCACCCCCTGTTCGGGGGGGATGCTGACTTCTCCCGGGCCTCTCGTTATCCTCCCCGCGCGCAGCGTGGAGGGCTAAGGGCATAACGTGGCGGCCCAGCGCAGCTCTGATTCGCGCAGCGCAAAGATCGCCTGAGGGATTTTTGCTTTTTTTGCAGCCGGATGTAAGAATCGACAACAATTTTTATGGGTCAACGCGTTCACTGATGCCGCTCACCGCAGGGGCTGGGATATCGGCCATCGGGATGACATTGCGCATACGTCGTTGCAGCGTGCCGCCCGCCATATCAAATGAATGACTGCTCGCTACCAGAAACCCTCTGTATTACTTCATTCCACGGGAAACAGTATGAAGCCAAAACAAGCGGAAATTATCCGCCAGTCAATGTCTCTGTTTAACAAAGAGGGGTATCAGTCGCCGAGTATTGACCGGATATCGGAGAATGCGGGCATCTCCAAAATGACCTTCTACCGCTACTATGCGGATAAAGAGGCGCTCATTCTTGATATTTTACAGCAGAAAGAGAGTGAGTTTATGCAGGCGCTGCAGGAGATTACCGCCGATAAACCTTCGGGCCGCGAGAAGCTGTTTGCCGTCTTCGAATATTACAATAACTGGTTCACCTGTGAGGATTTCCACGGCTGCATGTTCACCCGCGCCCTGTTTGAATATGGAACCTCGTCTTCCGCTATCCGGGCGACATGCTCACGGTTTAAATCGCGCCTCTACCAGTTTTTCCGCGACATTCTTACCCTGCTGTTAAAACCGGAACCTGCGGAACGGGTGGCGATGATGATGCTCATGCTGATTGATGGCGCCATTGCCGCTCAGCAGGCGGAGTCCTCGGAATGCCGGGAGATCCCTCCCGGAATAACGGCCTGGAGCGCGGCAAAAGCGCTTATTTATTCAGAGGGCGGCACCCTCTGACTCGCGTTCTACAACGGTACGTAACGCCTCCAGCAGACAATCGTAGTAATCGCAGCAGGTCTGAAGACGCAGCGCTGCGCCAACGTAGACCTCCTCCAGCGCAGCCGGGTTTTTATTGCCGATCGGAACAATAACGTTATTCAGCCACCCATCGGCGTGACCGATATCAACCTCGATATGTTCCGCGTAATAATGCACGTCGCGATCCGTAAGGCCAATGCGACGGCACCCGGTCACGAGCTTCTGGTACTGCGGCGGGTCCAGCAGTTCCGTCATCGCCATCACGCCGAGCGATTTGTAGTAATGCTGACGGTTAACGCCGCCCAGCATGAACGCGTTATACCCGGCGAGCCCCTGCCAGTCATACAGATGGGCGAAATGGTTTTCAGGTAGCGCAATATCTCTGCGCTTCAGCAAATCCTTATACAAATTAACGTGCGTAAACTCCTGGCTGCCCTGGCCTATTTCATCCCAAAGGTTCTGGGCAATTTCTGCACGCGTTTCTGGCAGAGAGCCGACCAGCCCCATCGCGACCAGATCGAAAAACAGCAAATTGAGCGCGCTATCGCTTTTGAAGAAATAGTCTATTTGCGTAGCAGAGGCGGAAGAGGAGAGGAAATCAAAGAGGGGATGGTGCGAAGCCGGATGTTTCTGACATAAATGACGGAGTTCCTCAACGATATTCCCGGCGTCAAGCGCGGGTATCGGGAAACTGAAACGTTTTTTTTCCACCCGGAGCCATTCTGATTCGATGTAGCTTCTGATCCCGCAGAGTAATGGATGAAACTGGTTTTTTGCCGCCGCCGATAGCGGCTCCGCCAGCCACGCCTGGTAGAGTTTAAACAGCGCGCTGTGGGCACGTTTTTTCGCTTGCGGATCGTTGGCGGTAAAAGCCTTAGTACAGGTATTTTCGGTCAGGTACCAGGCTCTGTCCGCCAGTAGCGGATTGGCCGTCAGTTTCAGTGAAAGCGCGTTGCTGTGAAGAAGCTGGTCAATCATGTCATCCAGAGAGAGCCTGGCCATTGCGGAATGTTGTTCGTTCCCGGTGAAACCATTTTCTGTCTTACGCATTGATTTATCCCTGTTTAATGCATGGTATGTATACGTTATCGTACAGACAAATATGCTGCAATCAGATTTTTTGCACACAGGTAACTAATTTTTAAACACATGATTTAAAATAAAAAAATAATAAAATCCCCCAATAACCATAAAATTTAATTGATATATTAAAAAAAATAAAGTTACCATTTAGTACAGTTATAAGCGATGCAAGGAATGAGCATGCCTTACCTGTTACTCACGCTGGCGGCCCTGTTTTGGGGAGGGAATTATGTCGTAGGGCATATTCTCGTTCAGGGCGCGGATCCGATTCTCATGACCGAAGCGAGATGGGCGTTGACCGCACTACTGCTGGTATTGCTGTATCAGCGTCAAATCCGCGACAGTCGGCCGTTGTTCCGCCAGAATGGCGCAACGCTGCTGGTTCTAACGCTGTGTGGACAGGTGAGCTTTCCCTTAACCCTCTATATTGGTCTGCAGTCGACGTCTGCGCTGAACGCGGCGATTTACATGTCTGCGACCCCCTGTATGGTGCTGATGATTAATCGCCTGATCTTCCATGACCGGGTATCGGCGCGGAACTGGTGGGGCGTGATCTTTAGTACCGCAGGGGTGCTGCTGCTCCTGCTGCATGGCAACCTGAGCAACGCAGAGGGGCTAAAAGGGTTTAGCCAGGGCGATCTGTGGGCAATGGGCTCGGCGCTAAGCTGGGCAGTATACTGCTCGCTGTTGCGTAACAAAGATCGTCGTATCCCCGCCAATGCTTTCGTCGCCGTCAGTTCGCTTCTTGGCGCCCTTATTCTGCTTCCGGTGGTGATTTTCTGGCTGTGGCTGCACCCCGCCACCTCATTCGCCGCCTACCACGATATCGCTTTCCTTACTGGACTGGCGTATCTGGTGATTTTCCCCTCATGGCTGGCCTACCTGTTCTGGAATAAAGGCATCGCGGCTATTGGCGCGACTCGCGGTGAGATTTATACCCATATTATTCCGCTTTCCGGCGGCATATTAAGCATTGTGTTTTTACATACCCAGCCGCATCTCTATCATTTACTGAGCTCGCTGTTAATTTTGACCGGAATCGCGATTTGCTCATTCGCTAAAAAAGCAGCGGCGTATTCATAAATAATAATCTAACGTTTTAACCCATATTCACCGAAGAGTTTAATATGCTCAGGATATACTTATACCTTATTCTCGCCGCATCGGTTTCCGCGCTGGCGACAGATATGATCGTGCCCGCGCTGCCCCTATTACAAAAAGCGTTTACTACCGATTATTCGGCTATTCAGTTAACCATTAGTGGTTTTCTGGTGATATACGCGGCGAGCCAGTTATTATCAGGATTTCTTGGCGAAAAGTTGGGTAAATTACGCGTACTGACGGCCAGCTTTTTGCTTTTCCTCGCGGGCAGCCTCCTCTGTTTTATGTCCGATAGTTTAATGATGCTGTTGGCCGGCAGGGCATTACAGGCCCTGGGCGCCGGCGCCGGGCCGGTCCTGTCTAAAGCTATCGCTAAAGAGACGTTCTCCCCGCTAACGCTCAAGCGCGCGCTTTCCGATATTTCTTCCGCCAGCGCGGTGGTTCCTCTTATTGCGCCGCTGGCCGGCGCCGCACTCCTCGGCTATCTGAGCTGGAATTGGATATTCCTGGTTATGGCCCTGTTTAGCGTCGTCACCCTTGTGCTCTCTCCGCGTCGCCTTGAGCAGCATGATGCGGTCGCGGCGCCCTCCTCTTCCGGGTTTATCACCCCGGCATTTATTCAGGGAACGCTGCTGGTTTCGCTGATTCTGAGTTCGCTGTTTTGCTATATCTCGCTGTCGCCGGCCATTTTTATGCAGCAGCTGGGGCTAAGCACCATGCACTACTCGTTGCTCTTTTCTGCTTCCGTATTATTTTTTATTATTGGCAATCAGATCGCCAAATTCGAGCGAATAATTAACCCGTGGATTTTATTTATCCTGAATGCGCTGGCGGTTACCCCATTTATTATCGGCAGCCACTCACTACTATTATGTATCGCCGGATCGATGGTTTTTAACCTCACCCTTGGCGCCTATTACCCGAGCGCGAATTTTATCGCGCTGCAAATCAAAGGCAGCAAAACAGGTATTGCGGCGTCCGTCACTGGATTTATTCAAACGGTGAGCGCCGGCGCCATCAGCTATTTCGCCGTAAAACTAACGGATACCGGTATGGGGTTTGACAGAACCCTCGGTGCAAGCACGTTAACACTGGCAATTCTGTCTCTTCTGGTAGTCACGACAATGAAGGTAACGCAATGGAAAACTGGCAAAAAAGGAAAATAGACAGGTCGCTAAAATATCAGACCCGGGTATTCTCTGAACATATTAATGAACTGGTCGCGGTAAAAAGGGACGGCAAGGTCATCACCCTCGAAGATGGCAGAAAAATGGTGGAATTTGTCTCATGCTCTTATCTTGGGCTAGAGACTCACCCGGCGCTGAAAAAAGCGGTTGTCGACGCCATTGAGCGTTTTGGCGTGCAGGTTTCTGTCGCCAGAACGCGGGTAAAAGTCGATCTGTTCCCGCAGCTGGAAGCACGACTGAACGACATCATGCATGGGGCTCATACTCTGACGTTTAACGCCGTGACCCCTTGCCATATCGCAGTGCTGCCGCTGCTGGCATCCGGGACGCTGCCGCATTTTACGTTCAGCAAAAAACCCTATTTTATTATGGAGAAGACCGCGCACGCGACGTTGCAGATCAACCGCGGGCTTTTACAGCAGTTTGGGGAAGTCGTCAGAATTGATTTTCAGGATAAGGCGCGGATTGAAGAGGCTTTTCGCTATGCGGCCAGCCAGGGATTAACGCCGATCTCGGTATCAGACAGCGTAGGCTCAATGGGCGGCGTCGCCCCCGTCGCGCATATTGTCCGCCTGGCGCATCAGTATGACGGCTACGCGTATATAGACGATGCGCACGGCACCTCTATCTACGGAGAGTACGGTTCCGGATACGTTATGTCATGCCTCGGCCATCGGCTTGACGAACGTATTATTATCGCCGGCTCGCTATCTAAAGCCTTTGGCTCACACGGCGGATTTATCGCCTGTCGCGACGCTGAGACCATCAAATTTATTAAGACCTACGGCACAACCTACGCCTTTGGTGGGCCGCCTTCATTGCCTGGAATTGCCGCCTGCGTAGCCGCCGCCGATCTCCACCTGGACGGCACCGTCGCTGCCCGCCAGGAGAAGCTTCAGAACGTCATTCGCTATTTTGACGAAGTTTTCGGCAAGATCGACATCGTTAACCGGGGTACGACGATGCCGATTCGGGGGATCCTGATTGGTAACGAAGATCTCGCCATCACGATGTGCAAAAAACTGCACGATCGCGGCTTCGCGACGACCGTGGCGATGTATCCAACCGTTGAAGAAGGGCACGCCATTCTGCGTTGCGCATTGTCGGCGCTCCACGAGAGCGGGCAAATCGACGACTTCCATAAAAACTTCAGAGAATCATTGGCTGAAGCCACGAAATAAATAGCTGCTGCCGGCCTGCTTCGGCAGGCCGCCTACGGATGCTGGTCTCTTTTGGATGTATTGCCGTTTTAGCCTCACTGATGTCAGCCTCAATCGGTTTGAATGATTATCTCGAGGATATGCTGAACAAAATTAACCGCCGGGGCTCACGCCCGCTGGCCATATTTTTGACCTATTTTCCTGCCGCGCTGGCCTGTATTTGCCCCGCAAGGATTTTTGTCTGCCCTGGCCTTCGCCGGCATCTCGCTGGTGCTGTGGAGTATATTATTGCCGCCTTATTTACTCATTAAGGCCAGGCGTTCCGCACTGCCGGCGGTATATTTTTTCCCGGCCAGTAACTTCATCCTGAAAAGGATTATTGCCGTTGGAGCCATACTCTGGCTACTGATGATTTACGCTTTTCTTTAATAAAAAAGAACCGGGATAACCCGGATATTCAAAAACTCCCGGTTTTCCCAATCTGACAGCCGAACAATACACCATGGGGCCCAATATTCATCGCTATATTCAGGCGTGATGAAAAGCGCCGCGGACTGCGGCGCTTTTCTCTGCTTTCGGACGGTCACGCCAGGCGCTCGTTGAGCAGGCAGGCGAGCGCCTTAATGTTGTTCAGCATGGCGCCGGGCTTCAGGACGGATCCTGAACCAGATCGCATACATGGCGGGCAAGAACACCAGCGTCATGACGGTTCCCCCCAACGTCCCGCCAATCAGGGTATAGGCGAGCGTCCCCCAGAACACCGAATGGGTCAGAGGAATGAACGCCAGAACGGCGGCCATGGCCGTCAGTAAGACGGGCTGATTAGACTTGAGATAAATGACAGGGAATAAGTGAGATATTTATGGGAAGAACTGGGTCAAAATGGGAAGAGACTAGGAGGAATATGCAATAACCTTACAGTATGTGAAAATCAGACCGGCCCGAAAAAAAAACAGAACTCGCGCCAGCCTGATTGCAGATATTACTCTTTTTTCTCCGTATCTGCATCGGGTTCATCAGCAAATAGCTTGCCCTGCATCCGATCCAGTTCTTCTTTTCTTACCCGCTTAACCACGCTGTAGACCCACTGAAGCGAAACACCAAATTTGCGGGCCAGTTCGTGGTGGTTGCGTCCGTTAAACTCCCTGAAGATTTCCCGGTCGCGCTGACTGACCTTCCATACCATGCCCATCGGGAAATAAACGTTTTGCCCGCCCCAGACCTGCATCATTCGGTTCGCGACGGCCTGACCAATCTGGTCGGCAACTTCGGGCTCAATATCAATAATCTCGCGAACGGTCTCAGAGGTATGCTGTGCCAGTTCCACCAGGAGTTCCGGCCCCTTACTTCGAAACTGATTCAGGTCGCTCATGTTTGACTCCCGCAGCTCTGCGCTGCCACTTCTTCAGTTTCTCAATAACACTGCTTGCCTGTTCAGTACTGAGCCAGCGCAGGGCGCTGATGCCCGTTTCCCGCTTGATCCACCTCGCTAATGCATTTTCTGAACGGTCACGAACAATGCCGGCAGCAGCCATTTCAAGCCATAGCGCACGAATTTTCCTGGACTGCGGATGGTTATCAAGCGGTAAACCGGAGCTGGCTTTTCTGGCTGGTTTAACGCGAAAGCCTTTCTTTTTCATGGATTCCAGCACGCAGTTTAGTTGTGTGGTATCCATTCCTTTGGTTGAGGCTTTACCGGTCAGCCCCTGTAACATCTGGCGGTAGGTGTCTTCATCCATACCCAGTTCATTACGGGCAATATGGATAAGCTGTATCAGGCGTTTTTTCTGCATATCATCTCCTTTTTTTCAGTCTGTCGGCAACAATGTCGGTTGCAGCTGGCAGGGTGACTGGCCAGAACAACATGACGGCGGTCATGTACAGGATGTAATGCGCGGTGTCGTAGTGCCTGCCATAGCCCAGGGAACGATGAAGTCTTGCGCTGCATGATCCTGCGTACATATACCAGAAAAGAAAACAGACAATGGTTTCAGTAGTCATTCTGAATACCTCCCCATTCGATATGAATATTACGGGCAGCAATGACAGGGTCGTTATTCCACCATGCACCTGACATGTATTTTTCAACCTGTTCGCGTCCGGCAATAACACCAATTGTGATCCCCGGCCTGACGTTCTTAAAAAAGGCGCGGGCAAAAAGGTATCTGGCAGATATTCGGCAGGCTTTTAATTTCCGGCTTTTACCTGATAGCGTAATCATCTGGCCTCCAGTTTCTGTTGTTCCTGCCCACTGACCGGGCGGTGCAGTCTGACGTTCTGCCCTTCACGAAACCCCGCATAGCGCGAGGCGTCGCCATTGCGGCTTCTTCCCGGTTTACGCGCCCTGGTGGTTTGCGTCTGCGGGTATTTATGTTCCAGCCACTGCTGCATCAGTTCACGCTCATCATCGGTCAGGGCAAAGGACTGTATTTCACTGATAACGGCCAGCACCCAGCCTTCGGCAAACTGGTCTCCACGGCTGGTGCGGGTGGCGGTTTTTATTCTTTTGTTCTGTGCACTGATATACTGCTGACGCGCCTTTTTCAGCTGACGGGCCAGCACTTCCCAGGTGTATGCAGCCAGTGCCGCACGTTCCCGGTTGCCGTAGAACCCCACAGACGGATGCGTGCCGGGGTGAATGATGGAGTTAACACCAAATACCTCGCGGATGATGTTCATCAGGCCCAGCATGTAGCGCGGTGGACGGAGACTGCCTGTCGGCCAGTAGTGACTGATGGTTTCATCAATATCACTCATAGCAATGTCGGAATGTGTGATGCCGTGAACATCCATCAGTTTACGGGCTCGGCGCAGTGCCAGAGCGGCCTCGTGCGGGTTGCCGGATGCGGCCAGCGCCAGCAACTTTTTCAGTTTCTCAATGTGTTTATTCTGGTCTGTCATTGTTCTGTATCTCCGGTATTTTTCTGCCGTTTCCATGCCCGGACAGCGTCGGACAGCTCTTTCAGGCTGTATGCTGCTTTAAGCTTTTCCCATAACCACTGTGTTGTTATGTGCATCAGCAGGGCAGCCAGGGCTGCCCCCGCACTGAGGCATGTCGCCAGGCCAGTAAGAATCAGTGTCCATGCGGTGATTTCCCTGAGTATGTCAGCCATTGAATGCCTCCCGGTTACTCGTTCGTGTAAATCACGCCCAGTCGTGCAGCCAGACGTTCCAGTTTTTTCTGTTTGTGGAAGTCAATCAGCCGGTCCATCCCCTGAAGGCGCAGTTGCTCTGTCATGATTTCCACGTCTGCCAGCTCTGCCGCGAGGTCACTTTCGCTGCCCTGTCCGTTCAGGTTGCGGGCGGCACTGGCCGCCAGTTCAGCGGCCTCTTCTGCCAGTTTCAGGGCCTGTGCGTCCGGCCCGAAACGCTGCAGGGCCAGACGGTAGAGGGCGGTGCGGGTGAGTTCGGTGTTTCGTGTCATGCCGCGCCCTCAGTGCTTCCGGCTGACGGTGATGTGCAGGCCGCCTTCTGCAGTGGTTTCCATCCGGTACGGCACCTCATGCTCTGCCGTGTGGGTGAGTGTGTTCATCAGTACCTGCAGGGCAGCCTCCTTTCCGTTGGTCGCCACAATGGCCTGTGTGGCCATGCTGATTAGCGCCGTCAGGACGTGCTTCACATCGGTGAGGTCGCGGCATTCACACTCGTTGACATAGTGTTCAACAAGGGTTCGGGTGCGCTGTCGTGCTTCCTGTGGGGTAATCATTGCGAGTCCTCCCTGTCAGGGCGGGAGAATTCCATGACGGGCACGTCTGCCGAAAAATGCTGGCTGCAGTACGGGCAGACCAGGGTGACGCGTACCGCAGGGATGTGGTATTTACCGGACATCACGGCGATGGCGCTGTGAAAACGCAGGGCTGTTATATCCCTCTCGCACTGAATACATTTAAATATCATGATTTAATTCTCCTCTGTTTCCGGCGTGCAGAAGCCCGCGGCGCTGACGTCGGAATAAAAAAGAAAATGTTTTTATTAAATAATTAACGTGGTGTGTTTACTGCACATCCTGCTCAAAAGGAATTATTGAAAAATCCTCAATGTCGCTTTTAATGGAAATACCGGGAATATTTTTCACGGCCTCTTTTTCATTCAGGATAGCGTCTTTATTTATTTCCTCTTTTACACGAATAAAGCGCTCAAGCCCCAGACGTCTCAGTAATTCAATAACATTATCCGCCCCACGGATACTGACTGATGGCGGACGGTTTCGCCACTGCACCTCGCCGGTGGTGAGGTTAGCGAACTTCACCTTCCCGTTGCCGGTCAGTTCATCACGGTGTGCCTCACACCATGTCTGAATACCGGACTGCAGTTCGGCCATGCGTTTTTTCAGGCTCTCGGTGAGCGGGGCATAACGTGCGGTGATATCGCCAATGGCGTCATTCATTTCTGTTTCAGCCCTGACCAGTTCACGTTGTGCGTCACCGAGTAGTCTGATTCCCTCAATGACCTCTTCACGTGTCCCCGGCACCCAGAGTGCTGCTGCGGCCTTGATACGTTTTGCACCTTTTGTACTTTTTGCCATTTTTTATGATTTCTCCAGTTGTGCTGATTACCACAAAGATTCCGGCCACACGACGCGACAGCCGTGCAGTTCGAAAACGCCCTGACGGAAATATCCCCTGTGGTCATGTCCGGTATACAGATAACAGGCCTTTCCCTGCTCAAGCATGCGCATGCAATGCGCACTCCGGGAAACGCGGATGACAGGTTTGTTACCCCTGATGGTGATGCTTTGTACATCCGTGTTCGTCGCCTTAAGCGCCATAATGGCTGACTGCACTTTGCTGATTTGCTGGTTGATACCTGTGGTGGATTTCATTATTAAACCCCTTTGACAACGTCAGCGTTGACCTGTGGAACCCCGATTTCAGCGGCCAGATTCATGGCGGCTATTACCAGGTTACTGACGGCCAGCGGATACAGCAGGCTGACCATATTTTTACGGTGACTTCCCGGATTGCTCAGGCGGGCACGTATGGCATCCACTGCACCGGCGTCCATAATGTCCGTCAGCTGTTTACCGGCCCGTTGCAGTTTGAACGTCAGAAATTCTTCAAGGTTATTGTCCAGAGGCAGAAGTTCGACCACCTCACAGCGCTGAACGACTTCACGGACTTCCATATTGCGTTCAGACAGTTTTGTCGCCAGTTCCGGCTGGCCAATCAGCACGATGGACAGCAGTTTTTTGAAACCGGACTCCAGCTCAAAAAAGCGTTTGAGGTGTTTCAGTGTCGGAATGGGCAGACTGTGGGCCTCCTCAATCACCAGAACGTGGCTGAACCCCGCCTGGCTGCTGTCTTTCAGGACGCGATGCAACTGGCGAAAACGGGCGTCCTGACTGCGTCTGATGCTTTCCAGTGGTGCGATGGTACTGATAATGGCTTCGGCAATAGCTGCTGCCTTCAGGGTTTTCCCTTTCACATCGTTGTCTTCCATAGCGATGATGTATGGCTCGATAACAATTACCGGCGCATTCTCGCGGTTGATACGTTCAGTCAGGTCGCGGCGCAGCGTGGATTTACCCGCACCGGACTCACCGATGACGGCCATAAACCCACCATGACGGGCTGTCTGGTACAGCGCCTCACGCACGTAGCGAATGTCCGGGGTGGTGAACACATCATCAGAACCCTGCATGGCTTCGTCGGCGAACGGGTCACGGAAAAGACCAAACGCTTTTTTGGTTGCTGGAAATAACACCTGTTTTTTGAGTAACATATTCTCTTCCTCACTGAGGCTCGTTTTATCTGTGGTACCCGCTGTACGGGGCGTGGCCGCGCCCTGTACAGCATCAAAACTCTTCGTTGTATCAATCCCCTGACTTTCCAGCCAGGACGCAAGACGCCGGCGCACTTCTCCGGGGCTGGTGCGGGGCCACGCGTTATGATTCACAATCTGGGCCAGCGTGGCCTCAGAAACATCGACAGCTCTCGCCACCACCGCCTGTGGAATACGGGCCTCTTTCAGTTGCTGCTTCAGTACCAGCATGTTTCCCTCCTCAGTTGCCGTTAACAATGCTGATAACACTGCTGCGGGCCGGTGTGGTCAGCGTGGCCATGACTTCATCCAGTGCGGCTTCCGGTACGCCGTCCGGGTACTGTGCCGTTAACTGGCGGTAATGTTCCGGCGTCCAGGTAAGGCCGTCGGCGCTGAACTTATCGCGCAGGGCTTTCGCGGCCTCCACATGAGTCATGGGACGTTGTTCAGTGCGCGGCCCGCGTACGTCAGAGGCCTGACCACGCTTCGGCATATAGGCCGGAAGTGTGGTGTCGTCGATATGTTTATACGGGTCAAGCCGCCCGCCGAACGGCAGCGCCTTCGCCTTGCGTGCGGCGGCTGCATCTGCGGCGTTGTCTGTACCGGTAACCAGCGCTTCGGTTTCTTTTGCCGCCATCTGTGCCGGGGTTTCCGGCAGGGCTTTGTAACTTTCGCCAAATACCGCCGCGCCTTCAGCAAAGCCAAACTCGTTCTTTCTGACCTCTTCGACCAGGAAGAACGTCTCGTGGCCGTCCTCACCGGTCAGAACCACCTGTGCCACATCGCTGCGCCATGGGTTACGGGTAATCATCAGTTTTTCACCAACCAGTACGCCCGGTACCGTTGATACGTCAAATTCAGTGCCCCGGAACGAGACACGAAGTTTTGGCGTGACTTTGCGGAGTTCTGGTGCCGCCACAGCCAGTTCACGACATACCTCAACGGAAGGCGCTTTTTTCAGCTGCTCAGCAGTAATCTTCAGCCAGATATCCGTGCGGGTTTTACCGTGGCGGCTGTGAACAGCCGTGGCGTTAAAGTGGCTGCGCCATTTCGCGGCCAGCGCGTTGAGTTCTTCCAGACTGTGAACCGGCCGGAACTTCAGACCCGGCTCCAGCTTGCGTTCGATAATGTCACGCGCCTTTTCCACCTGTCCGGTGGCGCGGGCGTTATGCGGCTTGTGCGCTATCAGGTCGATGCCCAGTGAGCGGCACATGTTTTTCGTCATACCCGCGGTGTTTGCCGAGCCGGGGTCGAGATAGAGTATTTTCGGCACGCCGTGCAGCACGTCTGCGCCGCCACGCTCCTGCATGGCGTTGATAAGCACAGAACACAGGTTCTCACCTGATTCCGCGCCCGTCACATACTCAACGTAAATCCAGCCGCTGGCATGGTCGGTAATCTCGTAACTCCACACGCGGTCACTGGCGATACGGGCAAGGTTAGCGGGCTTGTTCTTGTAGAACTTCGCGCTGTCCATCACCTGCAGCCCTTTATGTCCATTGCTCAGGTAGTAAAGCGTGCAGAGTGAGGCGTCAATCTGCCAGACATGATTGGGATGCAGACTGGCCACTTCGGTATGTGGTGCAGGGGCATCCAGTTGTTCCGGGTGCAGGCCATAGTTACGCAGAGCACGGCTGATGGCATCTTCAGACAACGGGAAAAACTCACTGGTGGTTTCATCTGTTCTGCCTGCGGTGATAAAGCCGTTAGCCCGCAGGGTTTCCACTGCATCTGCGATGGAATAGAGACGCTTACCGTTCTTGCGGGTGGCCTCACGCAGTGTGGCAGATATCAGCGCGGCTTCGTCGCGGGTCAGGGCGCTGCGCCCGGCATCGGCGCGTTTTTTGCGTTTATCAGTCACAGATACCTCCTTCAGCCTGCGCAGCAGAGTGGCGCGGGACATGCCAAGTTCAGCACAGGCAGCGTCGTATATTGCACCGCGTTTACCATGCCCCGCGTCACGTGCCGCGCGGGCTGTTTCAACCAGTTTTTCAGTCAGTGCCGGGGTCATAGCTTGTCTTCCCTGTTATCCGATTCTGGCGGCAATTTTTCTGGCGAGGTCGCACAGTGTTTCGCCATCGCAGGTTTTCACCACGGTATTTACCGGTTGCGGTGCAACTACCGGGCGTAATGCTGACTGATTCTGCAGACGTCTTATCTGCTGCATCAGCATCACCTCCATCGTCAGTACAAACGGGTGCGTCTCCTGTGCGGGTACGCAGATTTCACCGGAAGGGGTCACCACGCGGAAACCCTGCACCATCTCCGGCAGCAGATTACACAGTGCGTGCCCCAGTGCCTCCGGGCTGTCCATCAGGGTATTTTGTGTGTTATTCGTATTCATTACTGCATATCCTCCGGTCGGTTGATTTCAGGTTCCGGTTCGGTCAGCCAGGCGGGGGCATCGTTACCCGATGGAGCGGCCTCAAGGTCAAACGTCTCACGTAATGCATGAACACTGCGTTCAATCTGGCAGACCAGACCGGCCATGAAATCTCTGGGGGTATCGATCATGTTTTTGGTGCAGTATTCACACAGGGTCTCAAAAACACTGGACAGCCGGACGGCGATAGCCGATTCGGCCTCAACCGCTAATGCCGTCACTTCCGCCCGCAATTTTTTCAGTTCTTCGTCTGGCGGCGGAGGTTGCAGGCGCGATTTCTTCTCCAGTTTTGTGGCCAGTTCGTTGATTTTTTCGTCCTTTCCGGCAAGCACCTGTTGCTGAGCTGCGTTGGTTTCGCGCGCTTCACGCAGGGCGGCCTTCAGTTCGCGGCTGGTCATGCGATCAATATCATCAAGCGTTGCACCGGCGACGGTTCCACCATCAGCTAATGCGTCGAGTTCTTCGTCATCCAGAACCATCAGTTCATATAACTTGGTTTTTCCCAAAACGCTCAGCGCTGAGCGTTTTGGCTGTTCATCTCCATTGCCGAGAAATTTCACGCTGGCCTGCATCATGCGACGAGCTACCTGTGGTGCTAATCCGAGGTCGTTTTCCAGAATATTTGTGAAATCACCATGCGGTTCATTTTCTTTTAAGATGATCAGCCGCTTACCCGCTTCCAACATAGATTCAGCACTCTGCGCCATATAAAAACGTGCTTCGTGAACGATGCGTTCACGTTCATAAGGCAGTCCATCACCAAACTGCTGCATGATCTCCATGCGATGCTGTGTCATGGCATTCAGGCTGACGTTGAGATCATCCGACAGCGGTACATCGGCGTTCAGTTCAGTGTTAATCGGTGATTTGGTACGTCCCATTGATTACTCCTTACAAACGACTACCTGAAATGACACGTTGGTTAATTTCGTTAATACGATCCTGTGCACGTGCCATCTCGTTACTGTGGGCCATGGCGATCTGCAGTAACTGGATGCCCGGTGCAAAACGTCCGTTCTCCAGTTTCAGAGCCAGCCCTTCTTCAATGAGGGTGTTGAGTGCCCGGTTGATGTTTGCCGGTGACTCGTGCAGTGCTGTCGCCAGTTCACCGTTAGAAATACCGTTCAGGGCATGACCGCGCAGCGCTTTGAGTACCCGGAGGATGCGACTGCCGGAGCTTGAAACATTCGTCTTACTCATCTGCATACCTCTTTTGCGATATGTGATAACCTTTTACAAAGACTCAAAATATTTAGGCCGCCTGAGCTGTTGATTTCAGTCCCAACTTCACGGCGATTTCATGGGATTTACCGTAACGGGCTTTGGTCTGCCCGTTGAGAACGCGGTATACCTCATTGCGGTTGTAGCCGTTTTCTTCTGCCCAGCGGGTGAAAGTGATCCCGCGCTGGCGGAAGAGAGCTTTGACTTGTTCTGCAGTCATCGTTGTCTCCTTTGTTGATGCAATGATGTTTGCCTTATATGTGTTAGATTATTGCTCATAATTATGAGCATATCAAGATAGAGATTCACTTTTATGAGCAAAGATATAGGAGAGCGCGTTATTTCTGTGAGGAAGAAAGCAGGGTTGAACCAGAGAGAATTTGCAGCTCGTTTAGGTATTTCTAATGGTGGTATCAGTCAGATTGAAAATGGAAAGGCGATGCCTGGAGGGGAGTTTCTGTTAAAGATGCATCAAGAGTTTAATGTTGATGTAAATTGGTTGCTCACTGGAATGAGCACAGATGGTATGACTAGAAACCAGAATCAAATTTCCCCAGAAAAACAAAAACTAATAGATACTTTTGACGACATGACACCAGACCAACAACGCTCATTTCTTGAGATTGGGCGATTCTATACTCAGCCAAAACCAGGAAAAATCGCAGGCTGATACTGACCCGGACACAAAGGACAGGTGGTTGATCTGGATGCTTTCAGAAAACATCGCCAGTGACATAGTGGAAGTTGTTTGGTTTACCGGAAAGCATTGTGCTTTCCGGTTTTGTTTCAGAAGTTGCAGATTAGCAGTTCACGGCGCGGCGTGGGTTTACCCGCCAGACTGTAGTTGATATTCACTGTCTGTATGTTCAGTCCAGTGAACACCTCGCGCATCTGCGGGATGTCGTTCACCGAAATTATCATTTTTCCTCTGATGCACCGGGCCAGCTCTGCCAGCCGCGAGTAGTTCCCTTCAGGAAAATCCACACCATAGCCTTCCGTACCCAGGTACGGTGGGTCGCAGTAGAACAGCGTGTGCGGACGATCATAACGCTCAATGCACTGTTGCCAGTCCATGTGTTCTATGACTGTTCTGGAAAGCCGCAGGTGTGCCGCTGACAGTTCTTCTTCAATACGTAGCAGGTTGAAGCGTGGCGGGGATGTGGTGGAGGTACCGAAGCTGTGCTCTGCCACCTTGCCGCCAAACGCCTGCTTCTGAAGGTAGTAGAACCGTGCCGCACGCTGGATATCCGTCAGTGTTTCTTCCGGGGTGATCTGCAGCCATTTGTAGATCTGACGGCTGACCAGCGCCCATTTGAACTGGCGGACAAATTCTTCCAGGTGATGCTTTACCACCCGGTACAGATTCACCAGTTCACCGTTGATATCATTGATGACTTCGATCTTGCCGGGTGTCTTAAGAAAATAGAGCGCTGCTGCCCCACAAAACGGCTCCACATAACATTCATGCGCCGGAAACAGCGGCAGAATGTGTTTTGCAAGGCGGCGTTTGCCACCAATCCACGGCACGATGGGTAATGTCTGCATTTTCATAATCTGCAAGCCTTTTACAATTATTAAAAAATATGGCAGTCTGGTCAGGTCTCGCGAGACTGACTGAACCTTGGTCGGCTCACAGCGCATTCCTGTGGGGCGATGACCAGCCCGGCTTTCGGGTGCCGGGCTGGTCGTTCTTTCATGATGCGGCAGGGATGGCGGGATTTCTGTTAATGTGGTTTAGGGATTATCCGGGGCGATTTTCTGACCTTATCCGGTCCAGGGCATAAGTAATACCTTCTGCAAAAACAGAAGTATCAAACTGCTTTTGTATTCCCTGAAAATGAAAAGCGGCACGACAGACACTCAGTTCTCCGCGGTATAACCGGATAATATCTTCCAGAACATTGTTCACTGCTTCAGCACGGCGCTGATGTTCTGTTAACGTTAATCGGGGATTCATGATGCACTCCTTAAATGATGATTTTTATGTACTCACCGGCAAAATATTCTGCCGATTACTGAACACGCATCCGGCACCTCAGGTTTTGATTTATTCTGGTTTTTTCGATATCCCGGACCAGGTTGATCACGACCAGAAAAAGTGCCGGTGTTTTATTGATACGCTGATATGGCTTCGGGATAACAGCTATATTCGTTACTCTCAGTTGCTGGCTGTGGGAGCGGCTGATGTCGTCCTCACGGAAAAAACGCTCTGTCTGCTCAATGCCATGCCGACCTTTCTGCAGCCCCGGCCCGTACCATTTAAAGAGTCACTTCTGGATGCAGTAAAAACCGGTGAAAATGCAGTCATCGCTGAATGCGTATCCCGGATTATGCGTTACGTGTTTAATGAACGTAAGTGAGGTTTATCCGCTGTCTGCATAATCCCGATAGCCAGTGCGAGGGGAAGTAATTCCGGGGAAACTCTTTCAAACAGCGATGCCCATTCTCCTCTCGCCATCACTCTGTCCAGCCCGCCCTCCAGTTGCATTTCAGCAATCTTCCTGATTTCCCGGAACAACGCCGCTTTGATCTCTTCATGCTCAGCTTTATTTTCCGGTGTCAGAAGGTATTCGTCGAAGAACCGGGGAGGCTGGTTAATCGGGATGTGTTCCTGTTTGCCGTACTTCGGGGACGAACAACATTCTGTTGACTGACCAGTGAGTTTACGTAACTCCTTCATGAGCAGCTCCTGATCGTAAACTGTCATCAGTGCCGCAATGGTGGCATGCAGTGCATCGGGCAGTATCCAGGGTTGCCGGCCCGTGGGGCATATAACATCCAGCAGCTCATTCGTCCGACAGATACGCTCCTCGCCGTATGACAACAGGCCCTGTCCCGTGTATTCCTCCAGCCTGATCACTGTGCCAGCCCGTGGTTTCTGCCATGTGCTCAGATCATCCCCACTCATACGGCGCTCACCGTCCACGTCTGCGGCGTCGACAATGACGCTGTTTCCGAATTCCTGTTTCACCACTTCCTCTATTCGCGCCAGTACGTAACTTTTACCGCTGCCCACAGGACCGGACACGGTGACAGTGATGACCGGATTCAGTGTCTGCGTCATATCGTATTCTCCTCTGTGAATAATTCATCGTTTATCCTGCACATCCCGTATCCCCGGCTCTCTTAACGCGCTTTAAAATCCTTCGCGCCCTGTATTTGTGATGCTGTCTCCACCAGATAAGGAGACACACATGAAAAACCTGAAAAAATTCATTCCCCCTGTTAAAAAACCTCGCCTCAGCGGCTGGCTGCTGACCTCAGTGCTGTTGCTGGGCACCATCGCTCTGGTCTCACCACAGCAGCTGCCTGTTGTGATCTACAAGCTGGCACTCATCACGCTGGCAGCAGTGCTGGGTTACTGGCTTGACCGTTCGCTCTTCCCCAAAGCCCGTCCCGGTCAGTACCTGAAACATGACGACAGGCTGATGGCTGAAGGGCGTTTCCCGGTACAGACCGGCCTTCACCTGGTGTTTTCTGCTGCGTTAATCCGCCGTGCACTGATTGTTGCAGCGGTCTGCCTGGCTGTTGCGATGGGGCTTTAATCATGAACTGGCCGCAGATCACCTGGATTGTATGCATGTCCCTGAAACTGGCTTTCGAAGCCTTTCGGGTCTTCATCAGAACCGAACGCCTGTCAGTCCGCGCCGGGACCTTTCTGGTTCATATGGCATGGGTATTCTTTGTCGCAATGTTGCTCTGGTGTGGCGGCTTTTTCAGCCAGGCATGCGCAGCACAACCTCCGCAGGCTGCGCTGCAGTATCGCGATGATGTGATCCGTAATGCCCGGCTTGAATGGGGACTGTCTGCGCCGGTGGCCGATTTCGCCGCGCAACTGCATCAGGAAAGCGGCTGGCGACCTGATGCGATCTCGCCGGCTGGCGCTCAGGGACTGGCGCAGTTCATGCCTGCCACTGCCGACTGGATAAGCCAGTTGATACCGATGCTGAGCAGTCGTGAGCCGTTTAATCCGGCATGGGCTATCCGGGCGCTGGTCAGCTATGACCGCTGGCTGTGGCAGCGTGTCAGCGCCGCCAGTGACTGCGAGCGTATGGCCATGACACTGTCGGGCTATAACGGTGGTCTGGGCTGGGTACAACGGGACAGGCGGCTTGCATCACAGAAAGGTCTGGACAGCACCCGCTGGTTCGGACATGTCGCCACGGTGAATGCCGGACGCAATGCGGCCAGCTGGCGGGAGAACCGCCATTATCCGCAGCGCATCCTGCGCGAACTGGCACCGCGATATCTCACATGGGGAGGCAGCAGTTGTGTGGCATCTGGTTAAAAAGCTGCCGTGGCGCGGCATTCTGCTGGCCATTCTTATCAATGCCTTTCTGGTCGGCCTGTATGCCATGGGATACAGAAGTGGTCATGACTCTGCAAAGCGTGACGGTGATACCGCGCTAAGTCAGTTGCAGTCAGCATTTGACGCGTACAAAACGGAGCAGGCAACGCTTGAGAATGCTGCGCTGCGGGCCTGGGCCAGACGGTATCAGGAGCAGGTGGCCGCCGGGCAGCGGGCTGAAGCCGGTTATCTTGAGCAGATTGCTCAACTGGAGAGCCGGAACAAACAACTACAGGGGCAAATTAACGATGTCACACAGCGCTGGATTGATGAAAAAGGTAAGAGTCATCCCATTGAGTGCGTGTTTACTCGCGGTTTCGTGCGCCAGTACAACGCCGCACTCGGATATGACAACGCATCCGTCGACACCGGTCATTCAGACTCAGTTGCCGCCACTGGCACCCGCTCTGGCACAGCGACCGGGCAACCTGAAACCACTGACACCCGGTTACGCGATTCGGGTGTCTCCCAGCGTGACGTTCTCGCCAACATCATCGACAACGCATGGCAATGTCGTCGCTGGCGGAACCAGATAAACGCGCTGCTGGATGAACGGGAAGGATTACAGAAATGACACTGCAGGTTGAATTCTGGACGGTGGTGAGTTTTCTGCTCACCTTCATGAGGTTTGTGGGAGGGCTCGCCAAATGGTTGTTCAGTAAAACAGAAGAACGCCAGGCGGCACGATTCGCCTCCCTTGAACAGGCCCTGCAACAATCCGCCTCCAACTGGGGCGAGCTGGAAAAAGAATTTATGCGATTTAAAGCGGATTTACCGCTGAATTATGTCCGTCGAGAGGATTATATCCGTGGCCAGACAGTCATTGAGGCCAAACTGGACGCGCTTTATAACAAACTGGAAGTGGTACAGCAGTACCGCAATACCGGAGGTCAATAATGGTCGATATTACCCGGGTACGCCGCGAATCCCTGCGCTGGAGTCTGCTGGTTGCCCTGAACAAGACCCGCCCTTACACCGCCAGCGAGACGCTGCTGCTGGATGTGTCCCGTGCCATCTACCCGGACACCACACCGCTGGAACTGCGCCGCGAACTGGATTATCTGGCTGACCGTAAAATGGTTGAGCTGGAGAAAAAACCTTCTGGCGACTGGTTTGCTGACCTGACCCGCCTCGGCGTAGACCTGGTGGAATACACCGTGGAATGTGGTCCGGGTATTGCCCGCCCGGAAAAGTACTGGAGTGAATAATGGCCAGACGCAGCACAATAGAAAAGCTGCCGGAAGACGTGCGCCGCTGGCTTGAACGGGCGCTGACTGAATCCGGCTTCAGCGGGTATAACGAGCTGGAGTCACTGTTGCGTGAGCGGGGGTACGTCATCAGCAAATCCGCTATCCATCGCTATGGACAGAAGATTGAGCGCCGCTATGGTGCTATCCGTGCGGCAACAGAAGCGGCCCGCATGCTGACCGAAGGCGCAGCAGACGATCAGGATGCGCGTTCGGAGGCTGTGATAGCCCTTATTCAGACCGAGCTGTTCGAGAGTATTGTCCAGTTGCAGGAGGCGGAAGAAGGCGAAGTCGATCCTAAAGAACGCGTGGCCCTGCTGTCGAAGGTGGCGAAGAATGTGGCTACGCTGTCCCGCGCGTCCGTCAACCTCAAAAAGTTCCAGTCTGAAGTACGGGCCAGAGCGCAGCAGGCAGCCAGCAACGCCGAGAAAATTGCCCGTAAGGGGGGACTGTCAAGCGACGCAGTACAGGCGCTTCGTCGCGAGATTCTGGGGATTGCCACATGACAAAATCATCCGGAGTGATTTTAAACGCCGCTGGCGGCGGCCCCGAAGGGATGAGTCCCATGGACGGGAGGAATAACCTTGCTCCCGTTTTGCCTGATACCTCGGCGCTGGATGCCCCTCCCGTTCTGTTGCCTTACCAGCAGCGCTGGGTGGCAGACACCTCTCCGCTTAAGGTGATAGAAAAGAGCCGTCGTACCGGTATTACATGGGCTGAGGCATCCGATAACGTACTGACCGCCGCCTCTTCTGCGCCAGCAGGCGGGATGAATGTGTATTACATCGCTTATAACCAGGACATGACCGTCGAATACATTCAGGCGTGTGCGATGTGGGCACGGGCATTCAACTATGCGGCCAGTGAAATTGAAGAAGGATTCTGGGAAGAGGACGACGACGACAAACACATCAAGACTTACACCATCAAATTTCCTGACTCCGGCTTTCGTATTGTTGCGCTCTCCAGCCGCCCGTCTAACCTGCGTGGCCGTCAGGGTATTATTGTTATCGACGAAGCGGCGTTCCATGAGCAACTGGACGAACTGCTGAAAGCGGCGCTGGCGATGCTTATCTGGGGGGGAAAGGTACGCGTTATCTCCACCCATGACGGTGACGACAATCCGTTCAATACGCTTATCGGGGATATCCGTGCCGGACGTCAGGGAGGCAGCATACATCGCATCACTTTCCGGGAAGCCGTATCTGAGGGGCTGTTCCGGCGCGTCTGTCTGCGCACCGGGAAGGAATGGTCGGAGGCATCCGAGCAGGCCTGGATGGCATCGGTGTACAAATTCTACGGTGCCGGCGCATCCGAAGAGCTTGACTGTATTCCGGCCAACGGTGGCGGTGCCTGGCTGTCCCGTGCCCTGATAGAGTCCCGCATGTCCGCTGATACGCCGGTATTGCGTCTGACCTGCAAGGAAGGTTATGAACTGCTGTCTGATGAGGTTCGCTTCCGCGAGACGCAGGACTGGCTTGATGAGTATCTGAAACCATTGCTGGAGGCACTCCCCACTGATGCCCGCTCTTTCCTGGGGCGCGACTTTGGCCGTAGCGGTGATTTGTCGGTGGACTATCCCCTGCTGCAGGAGAAGAACCTGGTACGACGCGTGCCATTCGTACTGGAGCTGCGTAACGTGCCGTTCAGACAGCAGGAGCAAATCACCTGGTATCTGATGGATGGCCTGCCCGGTCTGCTGGGTGCAGCGTTTGATGCCCGTGGTAATGGTGCCTATCTGGCTGAATACGCCATGCAGCGCTACGGCTCCGGCCGGGTTCAGCAGGTGATGCCAACCGAAGGCTGGTACCGGGAGCATATGCCTCCGGTCAAAGCTGCACTGGAAGACGGCAACCTGGTGGACTTACCAAAGGATGAAGACACACTGGATGACCTGCGGGCCGTTCAGGTGGTGAACGGTGTCCCCCGCGTACCGGAGCAACGCTCAAAAGCAAAGGCTGACGGTGGTAAACGCCACGGGGATTCAGCCATCGCACTGGCGCTGGCGTATTTCGCCAGCCGTGAAATTAACAAAGGGCCGGTGAAGGCAAGCTCACGCCGTCGTCGTCAGGCGGCCCGTATGCTGGAGGGATTCTGATGGCGAGGGGTATCTGGGTTTCACCCGATGAATTTGTTGCTTTTTCTGAGCCTCAGAAATCACTGACCGCGCAGATTGCCTCCCGCAGCCGCGCGATCGACTTTTACGGACTGGGCATGTATCTGCCCAATCCTGATCCCATTCTCAAGGCTCAGGGACGGGATATCCGTATCTACCGCGAACTGCGCACCGACCCGCTGGTCGGGGGCTGTATCCGCAGACGTAAAGCAGCGCTCAAATCGCTGGAGCGTGGACTGGAGCGTGGTCACGCCTCTGCCCGGGTCTTCCGTTTCATCCGCGACATGCTCGACGATCTGGATCTGTCCCGCATCATCGGTGAAATGAGCGATGCCGTGCTCTACGGGTATCAGCCCTGTGAAATCATGTGGGGCCGTTCGGTCAGGTCGTGGGCGGTGACGGATATTGTCGGCAAACCGCCTGAGTGGTTTCAGTTTGATACGGACAACTGCCTGCGCTTTCGGGCGCGTGATGCGGGTGTGGAGGGTGAGCTGCTGTCACCGTCAAAATTCGTGGTGCCGGCACAGGATGCCTCGTATGACAATCCTTACGGTTTCCCGGACCTGTCCATGTGCTTCTGGCCGGTCGCCTTCAAGAAAGGCGGGATGAAATTCTGGCTCCGCTTTGCCGAAAAGTTTGGCTCCCCGTGGGTGATCGGTAAGCACCCGAGGGGCGCAAATGATGCAGAGATTGAAAAACTGCTGGACTCCATGGAGCAGATGGTGGAGGACGCGGTGGCCGCCATCCCCGATGACAGCAGTATTGAGCTCAGGGCAGCGGATGGCAAGGCAGACAGCAGCGAGGTATTTCGCGAGCTGATCACACTGTCACGCAGTGAGATCTCCATTGCATTACTCGGTCAGAATCAGACCACGGAAGCGAACAGTAACAAGGCCTCTGCACAGGCCGGGCTGGAGGTAACGGCTGATATCCGCGATGCGGATGCGGACATCATTCAGGCGGCAGTGAATCAGGTCATCAGAACGGTGGTCACCCTGAACTTCGGCGATGTGCCGTGTCCGGTCTGGGCCATGTGGGAACAGGAGGCCATTGATGACACCCGTGCCACCCGCGACGAAAAACTCACCCGGGCGGGTCTGCGTCTGACCCCGCAGTACTTCAAGCGTGAGTACCAACTGCAGGACGGCGATATTGACGAGACACCACCGTCGGAACGCCAGAATAACATGCTGCCGCTGTCATTTGCCGAGGCGATTGATGCTGATATTCAGGCTCAGCAGCAGCTTGACGACGCGCTGGACATTCTGATGAACGGAGGCGCGTTAAATGGCACGCTGGAACCCGTCCTGGCACCTCTGTTCAGGCGGGTCGAAAACGGGGTTAACCCGTCTGAGCTGCTGGGCGAACTGGCGGAGCTCTACCCTCAGATGAACACGGACGATCTGCAGGAGCGGCTGGCCCGCATTCTCTTTGTGGCAAATATCCGGGGACGTCTGCATGAGCGTGACAACGGCTGAACTGGCGTACTGCATGACGCTTCCCCCGAAGCGGGCAATCAACTACCTGAAGTCCAAAGGATATCAGATTACCTGGGACTGGGAAGAAATGTGGCAGGAGGCCCATGCCCGCGCCTTTACCGTTGCTAAAGTGACCCGCCTGGATATCCTGGAAGATATTCGCGGGGCACTGCAGCAGGCTGTCGATGAAGGAAAAACCGATCGCTGGTTCCGGCAGGAGCTGGAGCCGGTGCTGAAGCGTAAGGGATGGTGGGGACCACGTGACACGACTGACCCGGTAACGGGTGAGCCGGTCACCATTCAGCAGGGCAGTCCGTGGCGGCTCGATACCATCTTTCGCACCAATATGTCCGTACTCTACAGCGCCGGTCGTTGGGCGGAACAGATGGAAAACGTCGACGACAGGCCGTACTGGATGTATACCGGCATCAACGACAGCCATACCCGCAGGAGCCATCTGGCGCTGCATGGTCTGGTGCTGCGCTGGGATGACCCGTTCTGGCAGGCATTTTACCCGCCGAACGGCTGGCGCTGCCGCTGTAGTGTTATTGCCCTGAGTGCGGCGGATGTACGTGCCCGTGGCCTGAAGGTTATCAGCTCCGGCTCTGCCATGGGCCAGGAACTGAAACTGGTCTCAGAGAAAACCGGCGAAATGCGGAACGTGGCCACCTTTAATACCGGCACCACGAAGGTGACCACCGACGTCGGCTGGTCTTATGCTCCGGGGGCAGCATACCGTCCCGACCTGGCCCGCTATCAGGGTACGCTTCAGCCACTGGCACAACAGGAACTGAGAGGATAACAATGGCTTCCGATAACCTGGTCAGTATCACCATTAACGATAAGTCCCTGCGCCGGAGCCTCCGTGCGCTGGATCTTGCTGCCACAGACCTGGAGCCCGCGATGCGCAAAATCGCCGGAACCCTGCTGGCGGAAACACAGTTTAACTTTCTTGATGAGGGGCGTCCGGGGTGGATGCCCTCGCTGGCAGCGGAAGAACGTGACGGGCAGACACTGCAGGATACCGGGCGTCTGATGGGGTCAGTATCAACCGACCATGACGACCGGCAGGCTGTTGTGGGGACCAACGTTGTTTACGGTGCCATTCACCAGTTCGGGGGTAAAACGGGGCGTAATGAGTCTGTTGAACTTCCGGCCCGCCCGTTCCTGCCGGTGACGGGGGATGGAGAACTACAGCCTGAAGTGGTAATCCCCATCCTCGATACCATTGTCCGCCATCTTGAATCAGCGGCCCGTCGCTGAGTTTTCTCTCTTCAGGCGGGTGATTTATCATTGCCAGCGAATGAGGGGCTGTATTACCTTTATAAAGGCTTTACAGCCTCTGTTTTATAACCGCCTCCGGTTCACCGCATTGCTTTCCCTGTCCTTCTCCCCTGATGTTTTCTAAAGCAGATTAAAATCGCCGGGCCTGCATTTCTCACAAACTGTCTCCGACAACATAACGCGGGACAGCAAAATGTCAGCCATTCACATTTTTAAAGCCGGTACTCATACCGATATGCACGGCAAAAAACTGCCGTTCACGCCAGACGATCTTGCCGCCTGCGTGAAAGCCTATGACCCGTCCGTCCATGAAGCACCACTCGTGATTGGTCATCCCAGAACGGAAGACCCGGCGTGGGGCTGGGTGAAAGCCCTGTCGCTCAGCGGCGTCGATCTGATGGCAGAGCCTGCCCAGCTGGACCCGCAGTTTGCTGAGATGGTCACCGACGGACGATTCAAAAAAGTGTCCGCCTCTTTCTACCTCCCGGATTCACCGTCCAATCCGAAGCCCGGCGTGCTCTACCTTCGCCATGTGGGCTTTCTCGGGGCACAGCCACCTTCCGTCAAGGGGCTGAAACAGGTGTCCTTCAGTGAGCAGGAAGAAGGTGTGGTGGAGTTCGCCGACTGGCAGGCCATCACGAATGCCTCCCTGTGGGGAAAGCTGCGCGATTTTCTGATCGCCCGCTTCAGTCTGGACGAGGCAGAAAAAGTCCTGCCGGAATGGCAGCTCAACAGTCTGCGCGAAGAGGCGTACCGCGACACACTGTCGCAGGATGCAGCAGGTGCACAATTCAGTGAGACAGGCCCGGGGCCGTCTTCCGCAAGTAACGAGGAATCATCGATGACAAAAGAAGAGATTGAAGCCCTTCAGGAGGAGAACCGCCGCCTGAAGCAGCAGGCTGCTGATCGCGATGCGCGTGATGCACAGGTCAGACAGGAGCAACTGCATAAGGACAATGTGGCCTTTGCAGAAAAACTGGTCGCAGAGGGCCGTCTGGCTCCCCGCGCCTCCTCCGTGGTGGTTGCCCTGCTGGATGCCGTCGCCGGTGGCGACAAGCCGGTGGAGTTTGCTGAGGGGGAAAGCCGCACACCGCTGGCCACCGCCTTTCGTTCATTGCTCTCCGACGGGGAGCCGGTGATGAATTTCGCCGAACAGGCCACAAAAGAGCGTGTCGGCGACACGGTGAAGGTGGATGTGGCAGAGTTTGCGGAAGCCGATCCTGAGCGTCTGGCCCTGCATCAGAAAGCAGTGGCCCTGTCCAAAAAAGAAGGCATCAGCTATGAGGCTGCTGTCGCACGCTGCCTGTAATTTAAGGAGAGAGCATGTCTGATTACTTAAAAGGTAAACGTGTCGTTGATCCGGTACTGACCAGTATCGCCCGTGGCTATAAAAATGCCGCATTCATCGGCGAACGTATTTTCCCCGTCGTGCTGACGGACAAGGAAGGCGTGCGTGTACCGACCTTCGGGAAAACCGCCTTTGTGGAATATGACACCGAGCGTGCCGTCGGGGCGGACAGCAATGTTCTGGTCCGTGAAAAAACAGGCACGCTGGACCTGGTGCTGGGTGAACACGATCTGGCTGCGCCGGTGGACTATCGCGAGCAGGCGGAGTCCATGTTTAACGAAGAGAGCAAGGCCATCCGTCGCGCCACGAATGGCGTGAACCTGCGCCGTGAACTTATCGCTGCCCGTCTGGCTCAGGATGAAAAGGTCTACCGTACCGGGCACGTCAAAAAACTGACAGCCAGTGATCGCTGGGCCGGTGGTAAGGGGGACCCCATCGGGGTGATTGAAGCCGGTATGGAAGCGGTCCGTACGGCCACGGGGCTGCGTCCTAACCTGATGACCATGGGGGCCGGCGTGATGGCGCTGCTGAAGTTCCACCCGGCGATTCAGGCCGCCATCGGAGCCAACGAACGCAAGCGCATCACCACAGAAATCCTGCAGGACCTCTTTCAGATCGAAGAGATCGTCATCGGTGCCCCAGTCTCCCTGCCGTCCATGAAAGCGGCAATGGATAAGAACAGCGTGCCGGCGGATATCTGGGGAGACAATCTGATGCTGCACTATGTCGGCAAACCGCAGCCGGGGGCGGACAGCGCGGACGAGAACGAGCCGTCCTTCGGCTACACCCTGCGTCGTAAGGGGATGCCTGTTGCCGACAAATACGACGGAGCCGGTGGCAAGGTGAAGTACTGCCGTTATACCGATATCTACAAAGTCGCCGTGGTTGGTGGCGATGCCGGGTATCTCATTACCGGTATCAGTAAATAAGGAGGCGTTATGGGAACCACTCAGCAGGTCATTCTGATCACAACCGTAACGGCAGGGGCAGCACTGGCACAGCAGCGTTTTGTCGGGGCAGATAATACCCCCTGTAAAGCCGGTGCCGCAGCGCTCGGGGTTGCCGAAGTGGATGCTGTTACCGGCGACAGCACGCCGGTGAGCGTTCTGGGCATTATTGCTGTCGAGGCCGGGGCCGCTGTCAGCCGTGGTGTGGCTGTTCAGTCAGATGCTCAGGCCAGAGCCGTGCCGCAGTCCGGCGACGGTAAATCCTGTGGTATTGCACTTGATGAAGCCGGGGGTGAAGGCGACGTCATTCGTATCCTGCGCGGGGTGTGACATGTACTGCACCCTGGAGGATTTGCTTGCGCAGGTGCCGGAGCGGACGCTTATCGAGCTCACCAGTGAAGAGATGGACTTCGACTCACCTGCAACAGTGAATACCCGTGTGGTGGACAGCTGTATCCGCTATGCCGACGAGCTGATTGATGCCCATCTGCGCGGACGCTATATCCTGCCACTGGCAGAGATACCGACTGTTCTGCGGGACATTGCCATCACGCTGGTCCGTTACCGGCTCTACGCCCGCCGCCCGGAAGGTGACCTCCCGGATACGGTGAAGGATGACCACAAAGAAGCGCTGCGGCAACTCAGGGAGTTACGTGATAACAGGCTCACGCTGGGGCTGCCGTCCACTCAGAAAGATGTGCCTGAGCCTGGCGAGTTTCGTGTACGCAGTCGCCCGGCCACTTTCGGCGGTCGTGACGGTTTACTGGAGAAATACTGATGAACGTTCTGCCCGTCCTTGATGCGGTACTGGCCCGGTTACGCGAGAAGCTGCCGCAACTGCAGGTGGAGTACTTCCCGGAGAAACCGGCTGAATATCGCCTGAACCATCCGGTTGGCGCGTTGCTGTTGAGCTATGCCGGTTCGCGCTTTGACAGGCCGGATGATACCGGTGCGGTGATCCAGTCTCAGACTATCCAGCTCTGCGTCACGGTGGTCTTCCGCCAGCTCAACGGTAAAAAAGGGGCGATTAATGTCCTGGATGCTGTCCGCCGCATTCTCGGTGGCCACACCCCGCCCGGCTGCCGCCGCCGTATCTGGCTGACCCGCGAGGTGTTTATCGGTGAAGTCAGGGGGCTGTGGCAGTACGCCCTCGACTTCGCGACTGAAAGCGTCTTTATCGAAGACAGCGATTTACCGTCCGGCCCGCTGTTAACCGAAGTGAACTATGAGGAAAGCGAGTGATGAAAGAATACCGCTATTCCGGCCCGGCCAGCGGCGTCACGCTGTCGGACGGAACCGAAATCCTGCTCTGGCCGGGGAAGACGGTTTCCCTGCCGGAGGAGCATGACTACGTGAAGGTACTGGTGGCGCTGAAACATCTGACGCCGGTACCTGAAGAGACTAAACCCGCCGGCACACCGGCTGTGCAGTCACCAAAGCGCAGAAGCAGCAGTGACAGCGAAGTGAAAACGGAGGACACCCATGGCAGCTAACTATCTGCATGGTCCCGAAACCATTGAGGTGGAAAACGGTGCCCGCCCGGTTAAAACGGTGAAATCTGCCGTTATTGGCCTGATTGGTACCGCCCCGATGGGGGATGTCAATACGCTGGTACAGTGCCTGTCTGAGAAAGACGCAGCGGCATTTGGCAGCCAGTTCACCGGCTTTACCATTCCGCAGGCGCTGGATGCGATTTATGACCATGGTGCAGGCACCGTTCTGGTCATTAACGTCCTCGACCCGGCGAAACATAAAACGGCGATCGAGGATGAGGTGGTTACCTTTGACAAATCGACAGGGCAGGCCAGACTGGCGCATCCGGTTGTCGCTAATGTGGTGGTGAAAAACAGTGAAGGCAGCACCACCCACACGGCGAACACGGACTACCGTGTTGATGCGCAGGCGGGTGTGCTCACGAACCTGGGCAAGGCTATTGAGGCCGGTGGCAGCGTGAAGGTGAGCTATGAGTACGCGGACCCGTCGAAGGTGACTGCGGCGGACATCATCGGCGGGGTGAACAGCGCCGGAAACCGAACCGGCATGAAGCTGCTTAACGACAGCTTCAACCTGTACGGCTATTTCGCCAAAATTCTGATTGCGCCGGTGTTCTGCACCCAGAAGAGTGTCGCAGTTGAGCTTATCGCCATGGCAGAGAAGCTGGGCGCGGTAACCTACATTGATGCGCCTGTCGGTACCACCTTTGCACAGGCTCTGGCAGGTCGTGGCCCGGAAGGCACCATCAACTTCAATACCAGCTCCGACCGCGTCCGTCTGTGCTATCCGCATGTGAAGGTATATGACCCGGTGACAAACACAGAGCGTCTGGAGCCGCTCAGCCAGCGTGCAGCAGGTCTGCGTGCCAGAGTCGATCTGGACAAGGGCTACTGGTGGTCATCCTCCAATCAGGAGATTCTGGGGATCACCGGCGTGGAGCGCCAGCTGTCCGCGATGATTGATGACCCGCAGAGTGAGGTGAACCTGCTTAACGAACAGGGGATCACCACGGTATTCAGCAGTTACGGCAGCGGCCTTCGTCTGTGGGGTAACCGGACGGCAGCATGGCCAACGGTCACCCATATGCGTAACTTTGAGAACGTTCGCCGCACCGGTGATGTGATCAACGAGTCCATTCGTTATTTCAGCCAGCAGTACATCGACATGCCGATTACTCAGGCGCTGATTGATGCACTGACGGAGTCGGTCAACGCCTACGGTCGCAAAATGACTGGTGATGGTGCGGTACTGGGCTTCCGTTGCTGGTTTGATCCGGCCCGCAATCCGGAGACGGAGCTGGCCGCCGGGCACCTGTTGCTGAGCTACAAATATACGCCACCACCGCCGCTGGAGCGACTGACGTTTGAGACTGAGATCACCTCGGAATACCTGTTAACCCTGAAAGGGGGCAACTGATGTCAAAGATTGAGATAAACCGCATCACGAATGCCAACATCTATCTGGATGGTACTAACCTGCTGGGACGGGCTGAGGAAGTTAAACTCCCCGATGTCTCCATGATTATGCAGGAACACAAGGCGCTGGGGATGGTGGGTAAGGTGGAACTCCCGGCTGGTTTTGACAAACTGGAAGGCGAAATCAAATGGAACAGCTTTTACCGCGATGCGATGCTGTCTGCCGCGAACCCGTACAGGTCGCTGGCACTGCAGTGTCGTTCCAGCGTCCAGCGCTACAGCTCGCAGGGGCTGATTGACGAAATCCCGCTGGTCACCTTCCTGACGATTATGTTCAAGAAGAACCCGCTGGGGACGTTCAAACAGCACGAGAACGCCGAGTTCTCCAGTAGCTTCACCTGCACGTATATCAGACAGGTACTGGATGGTGAAGAGCTGCTGCAACTGGACTATCTGGCCAACATCTTCCGGGTCGGCGGTGTTGATCAACTGACTGACTACCGTATCAATATCGGGGGCTGACGGTGAGTGTTGAACTGACGGATAAAGGAGGACGATGTGCGGCACTGGGCATGTCAAATGGTACGTGGTTTACCCTCCTTGATATTCCGGGGGTGGAAACCCTTTTTAATACCCGTAAAACCAATGACCCGATTGACTGCACACGTTCAAAGGCCCGCAAACTGGCGGATTTGATTGAAGCATGGGAGCCTCCCGACCACTGGTTCTCCGGCATCGGCAAATCTGAGGGAAAGACGCTTCTCATCGCTTTCCTGCGTAACTGCAAGGGGTTTCGCACTTGCTGACATCACAGGGGCTCCGGCCCCTTCTTCTTAATCTCCTTTAATATCCGTCACGCGCTTCTCCCGACATACTGCCCTGAACTTACACAGGAGCACAATCATGTCACAGACCCCATCCGATACTTTTAAATTGTCTTATCCCTTCACCACTGCTGCAGGCACCAGAATTGAGCTGGTTGAACTGAAACGCCTGACGGTAAAAGACCTGAAGCAGGTGCGCAAAATCAGCAAAAACCCGGCAGACTGGGACGAACCGCTGATTGCCCGCAGTACTGGTCTTCTCCCGGAGGATCTCGACAATATGGATCTGGCTGATTACCTGCAGTTACAGAAACGATTTCAGCTCATCACGGGGATGGGTGAGAGCAACCAGGGCGCTGACGCAGGCGCAGGGGCTGCTGGCGAGATGGTTCCGGTTTCAGCCGGGGGAGATTGATGCCCTCGATACTGACGATCTGGAGATGTGGCTGGAGCAGGCTGAAGAGCAAATCAAAAGCGAGTACGGCGACAAATCATAGTACAGACAGCCGCCAGTAGCGGCTGTTCTGCGTTATCCCCTCACGTCTTTTCACCTTCCCCGGAGGTTAACCACTATGTCGGGACAGTTTTCAGTCGGCGTTGTTATCGGCGGGATGATTGGCAGCACATTCCGTTCTGCAATGAGCGGTACCCGCCGTGCGCTTGATTCCCTGAGCGATACCTCACGCCGCCTGCAGGAACGTCAGAACGCTTTAACCCGTGCAACAGAACGTTATGGTCAACTGGGTTCTTCCCGGATGCAGCATCTCAACAGCGAGCTGCTGCGGGTAAGCCGCACCATGGAGCAAATTGAGCGCCAGCAGCGCCGTCTGTCAGCGGCATCCGCTACCAGTGATGCGCTGAAAGCTAACCGCATGGCGCTGTATGGTCAGGGGATTGAAGCGTATGGCATGGCACAGACTGTTTATCATACGGTTTCCCCTGCCGTTCAGCAGTCCATGTCTTTTCAGGACAAAATGATTGATATGTCGATCACCGCAAAATATGACAATAAAACGCGGGATGCACTTGCCGGACAGATAAAAGGCTGGGCGCTTAAATACAATCAGTATCAGGATGAGCTGCAGGAGGCGATGGGTTCACTCATCAGCGACAATATTGATAATGTGTCAGATATCGGTTTTCTGATGCCGGATATTGCCCGCGCGGCAACGGCAACACGCACGTCTGCTCAGGACTGGGCAAAAGTGGCCGCAGTCTGGCAAAACTCCCTGAAAGGCGCGGCCAGAGATTTTGGTGCCGTTCAGAATATTATGGCTTATGCCGGTGACCAGGGGTCATTTGAAATCCCGGATCAGGTCAAGTGGATGCAGTCCCTGGCCCCAATGATGGCGGGTATTGCCAGTGGAAAAGAGGCTGTTGCTGAAATCGGGGCCAGTCTCCAGATAGCAAAAATCGGTGCAGGTTCCACCGACGAAGCAGCCAATAATTTTAAAAACTTTCTTACCAAAATTTTTGCCCGCGATACTCAGAAACAGTTTGCTGATCTGGGTATTGATTTGCAGGGATCTATTGCGAGTTATAAAGCTGCGGGGATCTCTCCGATTGAAGGGATGTTGAGTGTTATAGAACGTTACCTCAATGCCAAAAGCCCCGAAGCGCTGGCCGGCTTCAAATCAGCCATGAAAATAAAGAATGATACGGCAAGAGATGAGGCACTTCAGGCTCTGGCGAAAAACTTTGGTCTGGGCGATATGTTCGCGGATATGCAGGTCATGGCATTTATCCGCCCGATGCTGGCCAACATGGACAGATATCGAGAGATCCGTGCCGGTGCTCTCAGGGCTGCGGATAACGATTTGCTTGCCAGTGCTTATGATCAGCGGCTGAAATCTCCCCTTGAAGCCACTAAAACACTTATGGTCAGCAGTCGCGATCTGGCAATTACGCTGGGCGATCAATTAGCTCCATCTTTTATTTCTCTGACTCAGGACTTGCTCCCACTCATTCAGGGGACAAAACACTGGGTGGCGACTCACCCGCAATTTGTCAGTGGGGCTTTTAAGCTCATCAGTGCGCTCCTTGCGATTAAGATAGCGACTGTTGGTCTCAAACTGGGGCTGAATCTCCTTATTTCCCCCTTTGTGAACGTCTGGAAAACTGCTGTTTTACTCCGGACCAACTGGCATCGACTGACTACCGCACTCGGAGAAGGTGGCAAATTACGCTGGCTTGTCACTGGATTCAGCCGACTGACCAGCGGAGGACTGAAACTCAGCAAAGTTCTGGCGGGCAGCCTCGTTCGCGGTTTTATGAGCGCTGCACGTGCCGTTCTCTGGATTGGGCGAGCGCTGATGATGAATCCCATCGGTCTCGTTATCACCGCTGTCGCGGCAGCAGCTTACCTTATCTACCGCAACTGGGGGGCAGTCAGTGGCTGGTTTAAACAGCGCTGGGCTGACATTCAGGAAGCCTTTAACGGCGGTATCGCGGGAACTGGTAAGCTGCTGATTAACTGGTCGCCGGCAGGCCTGCTCTATAAAGCCTTTGCGGCTGCGCTGAAATATTTCGGCGTTACTCTGCCGGCAAAGTTCACCGACTTCGGTGGCCATCTTATCGACGGTTTGATTAACGGTATCAAAAACAAATGGGGGTCGCTCAAATCCAGTGTAACCGGAATGGGTGACAGCATCAGTAGCTGGTTTAAACAATGCTGGGCTGACATTCAGGAAGCCTTTAACGGCGGTATCGCGGGAACTGGTAAGCTGCTGATTAACTGGTCGCCGGCAGGTCTGCTCTATAAAGCCTTTGCAGCTGCGCTGAAATATCTTGGTGTTGATCTGCCGGCAAAGTTTACCGACTTCGGTGGCCATCTTGTCGATGGTCTGATTAACGGTATCAAAAACAAATGGGAGTCGCTCAAATCCAGTGTAACCGGAATGGGCGACAGCATCAGTGGCTGGTTCAGCGAAAAGCTGGGCATTCATTCGCCGAGCCGCGTGTTTATGGGCTTTGGTGACAATATCGCGCAGGGGGCCGCCATTGGCCTGCAGCGGACCACTCCGCTTGCAGCTCTGGCCGGGCAGCGAATGGCCAGTGAACTGCTCCCCAGAATGCCCGTGAGCATTCAGGGGCCAGAAATACGGGATAACACTTCAGGTGTTCGCTTCAGTATGCCGTTGCCCGATATCAATGGGTTTATGTCGTCTGCTAAAAATGCGATCGGAGCCGTAATCAATAGTTTGTCTTCCATGCCCGCTATTCCGCTCTCCACCCGGGCATCGATTTTACCAGGGCAACGTCTGGCAAATGAGATGACACCGGATGTTCCCCGTATCCCCTCGCCTGAAATCCTGGCTGCCGGATATTCAGGCCGTGGTGCAGCTGCAACCGGCGGTGGAACGTCTGGTGGTATCCAGGTCAGCTTTAATCCTCAGTTTTTCCTCAATGGCAGGGAAACCACAGCGCCTGCAGGACTGACTGGTGCCCTGAATATGAGTCTGCATGAGCTGGAAAAAATGCTGGAGCGTCTGCTGGCTCAGAAACAACGTAAGGAGTACCGCTGATGTTTGCCGTACTGGGTGATATTGAGTTTGAGCTGATTACCTACTGGGACGGCTTCGAGGCCACGTTCGGCGTCGATTATGCGGAGCATGCCCGCATCGGGGGTAAGCCTGGTCTGCAGTTCGTCGGCGACAGGCTGGACGAAATCCAGATAACTCTGGTTTTCCATCAGCATTATTGTGTACCCGATGTGGAGCTGGCGAGACTGCGAACAGCCATGAAAGCCCATCAGGCACTGGCGCTGGTCTTCGGCAACGGTGACTATCGCGGCTGGTTCGTGATCACCGATGTGACTGCAACCAGCGAGCAGACTGACAGTACCGGCAACGTGCTGGCTGTCAGTGCCACCGTGTCTCTCCGGGAATACACCGGTGACCCGAAAAATCCTCTGCAACCACCGGCAATACGCACGAAGCTCCCGGGTGTCGGGGCGGTCTCCGGTGCCATACCTTCACCTTCAGGGGTGGCGCAGTTCATCCGCAACGGCGTCAACTATGCGAAACAGGCGCAGTCTGTACTCCAGACCACTATCAGCGCCGTTCGGGTGACACAGAAAATGAAGGATAACCCCGTTGTCGCACTGACCCGTGTGCCGGGGCTGATGAGCGGACTGGGTAATATCTCCGGGGCTCTGGGGAAAAGTGTTCCGGCGTTTAACGCACTCTCTGAATCCATGCCCGATGCCATCAGTCTGGCCAGAACAGCCAGCGAAGCAGCCACGTATGTACAGCAGGCACAGTCTGCGCTGAGTGGTGTGGACAAAAGAAATATTGCAGGTGCTCTGGATACCGTTTCCGGGCAGCTTAACGCCGTCGGCACAGCATTCAACCGCATGTCTCCGGGATTAAGTGCAATGGCCGCCAGAATACTGACGAGGAGTGTGTGATGTTTCTTGAACATGTTACCCGTGACGGAGAGCGCTGGGATTCGCTGGCATGGCAGTACTACGGTGACCCGCTGGGCTATCCCCGGATTATTGCCGCCAATCCGCACGTGGCCATCACGCCGGTGCTGCCCTCCGGGCTGTTGTTACTGATCCCGGTGATTGAGGCTGAAGAAGCCCGTACAGAAGAGGATATTGCCCCATGGCTGAGATAAACAGCACTGCGCAAGTCACATCAGCGTTAACCGGCGTCAGCGATGTGCTGACACCGGTGTTCACTCTGTGGTATCTGCAGAAAAACATCACCTCTGATATCGCGCCTTATGTCACCCGTGTGACCTGGAGCGATAACATCAAAAATGAGTCCGATACCATTGAGGTGGAGCTGGACGACACCGATGGCCGCTGGCTGGATAAATGGTATCCGGGCAAGGGTGACACGCTGACGCTGAAAATGGGCTATCAGGGCGAGAAGCTGCTGTCCTGCGGTACGTTCTCTATAGACGAGATCGAAGTGAGTTCGCCCGCTTCCGTTGTTTCTATCCGTGGGGTGGCCACCTCGGTTAACAGTGCCCTGCGGACTAAAACCAGTCGTGGTTTTGAGAACACCACGCTGGCAGCTGTTGCGGGGCGGATTGCCAGAAAGCACCGGCTGAAACTGGTGGGCAGCATTGAGTCCATCAGAATCGACCGGGTGACCCAGTATGCTGAAACCGACGTGGGTTTTCTGCGCCGGCTGGCCAGCGAGTATGGTTATGCAGTGAAAGTGGTCAGTGACCAGCTGATTTTTTCTCATCTGGCCACACTGCGCAGTCAGGAGCCGGTCAGGCAGTTAAAACCGCAGGATGTGGCCCGCTTTTCCCTGCGTGACACCATCAACCGGGTCTATAAATCTGCAAAGGTAAAACACCAGAAAAGCAGCAGTAAAAAACTGATCGTCTACGAAGCTGATGGTGGTACCCGTGAAAGCGACAAAAAGCTCAAAGGTGGTAAGGTTACCAGCGCTGACTCACTTAAAGTTAACAGCCGCGTCAGCGACCCGGACAGTGCCCGGATTAAAGCGGATTCAGCACTGGCCAGACATAACGAATACCAGCAGAACGGCTCCCTGACGCTGACGGGAACACCTCAACTGACAGCAGGCAACAAAATTGAACTGGTGAGTTTTGGGCAGTTATCCGGGCCATGGCTCATAACCACTGCCCGCCATGCGTTTGACCGTAACAGCGGCTACACCACAGAGCTGGAAGTGGCACGGGGGCCAGTCACAAGAGGGAAAAAACAAAAAACTCAGAAACTCACGGTTTATCACCCGGATGGCAGTACATCGACGGTGATTAAGGAGAAGAAAAAATGACTGGTGTCACTCGTCAGGTCGGTACGGTCAGTGCCGTTGATGCCGACAGGGTTCAGGCCCGCGTTCGTCTGCCTGAATGCGATAACCTGCGCACAAACTGGCTTAACGTGCTGCAGCGCAATACCCAGGATAACAAAGATTACTGGCTCCCTGACGTGGGGGAGCAGGTTGAGGTGCTGCTCGATGCCAACGGCGAGGATGGTGTTATTCTGGGCGCGGTGTATTCAGACGTCGATAAACCACCGTTCAGTGACAAAAATATCCGGGGAACCCGGTTTGCTGATGGTGCAGAGTACAGCTACAACCGGAAGACGCACACTCTGATCATCCGGGGCGGCATTGAGCATATTGTCATTGAGTGTGGTGCTGATGTGGTATTGAAAACACAGAAAGCCACGATTGACGCACCGGAAACCGAACTTACCGGAGATCTGCGTGTCAGGGGTAAGCTGATTTACGAAGGAGGCATGGCGGGTTCTGGTGGTGAAGGTGTTACCGCGACCATCCATGGCAATATCGAGATTAAAGGGAATGTCCATGCCACGGGCAGTATGTTGTCTGATGGCGAAAACTCCAGCCACCACTCCCACTGAGCTTTTTAAACGCCTTTAATATCAGCGTTCCCGCACGGGGGCAATACTGCCCCCATGAAAACAACCTCAGTATTCTGGCAACCAGCCCTGCAGGCTCCCGGCGAAATTGTCCGGGGGCTGGATGATATCCGGCAGGCGATTCAAATTATCCTGCGGACTCCCCGCGGCAGCGACCCGCATCGCCCGGAGTTCGGCAGCAATCTGCATCTTTATATCGACTGGCCTGTAGACCGGGCCATTCCGCATGTGGTGCGCGAATCCGTCGATGCCATCCGGCGCTGGGAGCCCCGCTGCCAGCTTATGTCAGTTAAACCCGCCGTCGACGGCGAACATCTTACGCTCCGGGTGAGCTGGAAAGGCTCAGACGGACAGACCCGGACTCAGGAGCTGCTATGGCGCTGACAGAACCCGATTTTATTGAACGCGATGCCGACAAAATCACGGCAGAAATGATTGCGAAGTATGAAGCGGATACCGGCAAAACGCTGTACCCGGCACAGGCAGAACGTCTGCTGATTGATCTGTGGGCCTATCGCGAAATGCTGGTCAGGGTTGCGGTACAGGAGGCAGCAAAGCAGAATCTGGTCGCCTTTGCCCGTGAGCCGATGATTGATTACCTCGGTGAACTGGTCGGTGTATACCGTCTTGCCGCGCAGCCTGCCACCACCACGCTCCAGTTCTCCGTAGATGAGGCACTGGCCATTGATGTGCTGATCCCGGCAGGCACCCGCGTCAGCGCTTCCGACAGCGTTATTTTTGCCACCGATACAGATGTGGTACTGAAGGCCGGATTGCTGCTGGTCAATGTCACGGCCACCTGTACCGAACCCGGTACCGCTGGTAACGGCTGGCAACCTGCGCAGGTCAGTCAGTTACTCGATGAGATTGATAACGTTAACCTGCTGGTGAGCAATCTGATGGCCAGTTCCGGCGGTTCAGAACAGGAAGACGATGACAGGCTCCGGGAGCGTATCAGGCTGGCCCCGGAGTCATTCACCAATGCCGGAAGCCGTGGCGCATACCGCTTTCATGCCATGCAGGCCCATCCCAACATTGTCGATGTTGCTGTGCTTTCCCCGGTTCCCGGGACCGTAGATCTGTATCCGCTGCTCAGTACCGGTCTGCCGGACGGCGGTGTTCTCACGCTGGTAGAGAGTTTCTGCTCTGATGAGAAAGTCAGGCCACTCACTGATACAGTGCGGGCTAAAACACCAGTGAAGGTGGATTACACCATTGAAGCCAGGATTACGATCTATCGTGATCAGGATGCCAGGTCTGTAAAAGATGCCGCTAACAGCGCCATACAGAACTGGGTGGCATCACGTGCCGCCACGCTGGGGCGCGATATTGTCCCCAGCCAGATTATCAGTGCATTGTCCGTTTCCGGGGTGTACCAGGTTGAACTGGTGACACCGGCACTGCGGGTGGTGGCAGAAAACGAATGGGCAAACTGTACGGCAATCACTCTTAACATGACTGGAGTGTCTGATGACTGAGCCATTACAACTCCCGCCACCGCTTGAGGGTGATATCAGTCTCAGGACGCTGGGAAGACTGGCAGGACGGCTGGATAACATCGACCTGAGCGTACTGATGGTCTTTCTCGTCGATATCGTCGACAGTTCCGCGCTGCCATGGCTGGGCGAGCAGTTCTCACTGTCTGGCGATGGCTGGGAGCTGGCGGAATCGGACGATGTTCGCCGCATGCTTATAAAAGCAGCCATCGAACTGCACCGGTATAAAGGGACGCCGTGGTCAATCCGGGAAGTTATCCGCCGTTTTGGCTTTGGTGAAGTGGATCTGATTGAAGGCACAGGTCGTCTCAGTTACGACGGCAATCGCAGCTATAACGGACTGTTTGTTCATGGAGATGCAGCCGCCTGGGCAGTTTATCGCGTTATTCTGAAACAGCCCATTACTAACGATCAGGCCGCGATGCTGCGTCAGACGCTGGCTGCATTTGCACCGGCCCGCTGCCATCTGGCCAGCCTGGAGTATCAGTCTGTGGCCATTCGCTATAACAATACCGCCATCCATGATGGCAGTTATAACCACGGGAGCAGTTGATTATGGGAAACCTGAATGAAACAGAAAAGTGGGAAGAAAATATCTATCAACTGGAGACATCAGATCCGGTTCTGGGTGGTGCAGACGGGATATCAAATCGAGCCCCCCGGCAACTGGCAAACAGGACGAAATGGCTGAAGAAGAAAACGGAGGAAGCCGCACAGTCACTGGCTGAACACGTACGTTCCCGTAACCACCCGGACGCGACACTGACAGCTAAGGGGTTCACCCAACTGAGCAGTGCCACCAACAGCACCTCTGAAACGCTGGCCGCCACACCAAAAGCGGTCAAGGCTGCATACGACCTGGCAGCCGGCAAGGCGCCTGCCAGCCACACTCACCCGTGGAGTCAGATAACGGGAGTGCCTGCGGCTTCACTGACGGCAAAAGGCACCGTACAACTGAGCAGCGCCACGGACAGTCAATCAGAAACTGAGGCTGCCACGCCGAAGGCGGTCAAGGCTGCATACGACCTTGCAGCCGGCAAGGCGCCCGTCAGCCACACTCACCCGTGGAGTCAGATAACGGGAGTGCCTGCTGCCTCGCTGACGGCAAAAGGCACCGTACAATTGAGCAGTGCCATCAACAGCACGTCTGAAATACTGGCCGCCACACCGAAAGCGGTCAAGGCTGCATACGATCTGGCAAACGGAAAACAACCGGCAGATGCCACGCTCACTGCTCTGGCAGGACTTGCCACTGCAGCAGATCGGTTGCCTTATTTTACCGGAGCAGACCGCGCAGAGCTGGCAACCCTTACAGCTATTGGTCGCGCTATTATCGCTAAGGGCAGTATAAAAGATGTCCTCAATTACCTTGGTTTGGGGGAAGGCTCGGCGCTGCCCGTTGGTGTACCTGTTCCGTGGCCCACTGCCACACCGCCAGCAGGCTGGTTAAAGTGCGACGGGCGCGCCTTTACAAAAGAACAATATCCTGTTCTGGCCAGAGTCTACCCGACCCTCCGTCTTCCCGATTTACGCGGTGAGTTTATCCGTGGATGGGACGACGGGCGAAAAGTGGATACAGGGCGCGATCTGCTTTCACGGCAGGATGGTACAAGTTTTTCTCATTACGCAGGTAATTTTGACATTGGGTCTGGTCATTCAATCAATAACTATGACCAAATCGTTGACAACCAACCTGGATTCTCCCGTTTTTCATTTGCAGGTCCTTCGCGAGGCGATGGGGTTAATTATGTGACCATTCGTCCCCGTAACATTGCGTTTAATTACATCGTAAGGGCGGCATAGAAACGTTGGTTTGGGGGAAGGCTCTGCATTGCCTGTTGGTGTACCGGTTCCATGGCCCACCGCCACACCGCCAGCAGGCTGGTTACAGTGCAACGGAGCTACGTTCACCAAAGAACAATATCCTGTTCTGGTCAGAGTCTACCCGACCCTCCGTCTTCCCGATTTGCGCGGTGAGTTTATCCGTGGATGGGACGGTGGTCGCAAGGTTGATACCGGGCGTGCGCTACTTTCATTTCAGGAAGGGACTATCGTATCCGGTTTTGATGATAATGATACCGGAGATATCAGTTCGCTCGGCTCTACACAATACGGATTTGGTGACGCTTTAACCTCTAATCAACTGGGGGTCTTAAATGGCAAAAAGTGGATATTTGATGCATCCTCTAAAGGTGCACAAAGATATGACTGGTGGGCTTATGTATCAGCTCGCCCCCGCAATATCGCATTTAACTATATCGTGAGGGCGGCGTGATACCGTTCAGCCGGCAAGCGCCAGTGGCGCTTCCGGCCAGCTGATTTCAGGTGCCTTGCTGATATCCAGTGCGTTCAGCTCGTCGATATAATCCAGCACGGCGTTCAGTTTTGCCGTTTCTTCTGGTTTCAGACTGCGACCAGCACGCAGTTTGAGGTTGATAAGATCGACGGACGCCATCGCCTGTTTCACCCGTTGCTGGCGTTGCTGTCTGGCAACCTCCAGTTCTGCGGCTCGCTGCCGTTCAGTATCGGTTACCCACGCCTCACCGTTCCAGGTATCCCATGGCGTGGCTGGCTGTTTTGTGGTGGTGTCCGCCGGGTAATCACCCGGTTGGGTAATCAGAACGGGGTTACCGTTCTCCGTGCTGTATACCGTCTCGCCGCGGTGATCAGGCACATGCTCCCACCCGTTCAGCGTGGCAGTCCGGCAAACCACGTAACCCGAAATTGCTTCCGGCGGTGCATCGGCGCACGAATGTGCCGGAGTACCCACCCCAAGGGCGAGATACTCCACAGAGGATGAGGTGTATTCCCGGGTTTCCTCGTCATAGTGATATACAGTGATATCGCCCGCTACAGTGGCGATACCGTTTTCATCCAGAACTGCAGTGTTACTCATTAAACTGCCCTCACAATGTAATTAAGTGCAATGCTACGGGGTCTGACAGTGATACCCTTCGCATACCCGCTTCTGATAGAGGTCAGAATAGTAGCCTGCATACCATTGTCTGACATTGCCACGACAGGATCGCTGAATGTTGTCCCGTCCGGCATTTTAAAGCTGCCCTCACGAAGGTCTGTAATGGAATCTTCATTGTTGAATCCCATGCCGACTATCCCCGAGGTTCCCGTAGTGTCCTGGTTATAATAATCCAGCATTGCTGTTCTTAACAGCGTTGCCCCTTGTGCGGACAGCAACTTACGTCCTGTATCAACTTTGCGCCCGTCGTCCCATCCACGGATAAACTCACCGCGTAAATCGGGAAGACGGAGGGTCGGGTAGACTCTGGCCAGAACAGGATATTGTTCTTTTGTAAAGGCGCGCCCGTCGCACTTTAACCAGCCTGCTGGCGGTGTGGCGGTGGGCCACGGAACAGGCACACCAACGGGTAGCGCCGAGCCTTCTCCTAAACCAACGTTTATCTCTCAAATCCTCCCCACATTATCTCAGTACTTTAACCACTCAAAAGGGAGTATTTTTAATGCTGATTGGCTACATACGTGTGTCAACAAATGACCAAAACACAGATTTGCAACGCAATGCATTAATGTGCGCAGGATGTGAACAGATTTTTGAGGACAAAATGAGCGGAACCAAGTCGGAACGACCAGGCCTGAAACGCGCTTTAAAGTGCCTTAAAAGAGGGGATACATTGGTGGTCTGGAAGCTGGATCGGTTGGGTAGAAGAATGAAACACCTCATTGCTCTCACAGAAGAGCTACGCGCAAAAGGTGTCAATTTTCGCAGTCTGACGGATTCAATCGATACCAGCACTCCGATGGGAAGGTTCTTTTTTCATATGATGGGTGCACTGGCAGAAATGGAGCGTGAACTGATAGTTGAGCGCACGCTGGCTGGACTGGCTGCTGCGCGAGCACAAGGAAGAGTTGGAGGACGTCGCCCGAAACTGACGAAGGAGCAGCATGAGCAGATCGCAAGATTGCTCCAGAAAGGGTATGACAGAAAGCGGCTGGCAATTATCTATGATATTGGACTGTCAACGATCTACCGCTATCACCCTGTTGGGACTGTCATAACGCAACCTGAAATGTAATTCTTTTTCAAATAATGAAACGCCGCGTGGATGCCATTTATCGCACAAGATAGAGTGCATTTATCGCGCGGCGCATCAACGGGCCTGGCTCTCTGCACCGTCGCTTCGATGACCGCATGGTACGGATCGAGACCTTCTTTCTCATTATGGTGAATCTGCCCGATAAGAATCAGCGTATTACGCATCAGAATGCCCGAAAGCGCAATCAGCCCGACGAGGGCGTTGATACCAAATGGCTGATTGAAAAGCAGCAGCGCGGGAACCACGCCGACAAGCCCGAGCGGAGCGGTAAGAAATACCATAACCATGGCCGACATTGAGCGCACCTGCACAATGATGATCAGCAGCGTCAGGGCGATCATGATGGGGAACAGCGGCGCCATCGCCCGGGTGGCTTTAGCCGATTCCTCAATCGACCCCGCCATTTCGATGCGGTACCCGGGCGGAAGCGAGTCCACAATCGGCTGCAGCTGTTTCATGATGGAGGCGGAAACGTCCGGCGGCTGAAGATTGTCGGCAATATCCCCCCGCACGGTAATCGTGGGCGTTCTGTCGCGGCGACGCAGTAAAGGATCTTCCATTCTGACCTCCACCTTCCCGATTTGCGCGAGCGGGATGCGCTGGCCCGCATTGCCGACCAGGCTAAACCCCTCAATTTTGGCCGGATCCAGACGTATATCCCCCGCGGCGCGCCCCGTCACCTGCACCGAGCGAATATCTTCCCGCACGGCGGTGATGGGAATGCCCGATAGCAGGAACTGGAGCTGCTGAGCAACGGCATTGGACGTTAAGCCGGTTGCCTGTAGACGGTCCTGATCGAGGGTGAAATGCAGTGTCGGCACGCGCGATCCCCAGTCGGTGTTGACGGTCCTCATCATCGGGCTTGCCTGCAGCACGCCCTTAACCCGGTCCGCGATGTCGCGCAATGTATCGGTATCCGGCCCCATCACTCGCCAGGCGACCGGGAAAGGGGAATACGGGCCAAACACCAGCTGCGTCACGCGAACGCGTGCTTCAGGCGCCAGTCCGCTGGCCACGGCTTGCCGCAGCCGCAATTTGAGCGCATCGCGTGATGCCTGGCTGTCCGTCAATATCACTATTTTGGCAAACGACGGATCGGGGAGTTCGGGGGCCATCGCCAGGTAAAAACGCGGTGAACCCTGGCCAATGTAGGCGGTAACTATCCTGGCTTCCGGCTGTTTTTCCAACCAGTCCTCTATTTTTGCCGTTGCCGCGCTCGTCTGCTCAATCGAGGTGCCATAGGGCATCTGCACTTCAACGAGCACTTCCGGGCGGTCAGAGGTGGGGAAAAACTGTTTTTTCACCAGCCCCATCCCCATGACCGCCAGCGCGAAAAGCGCGATGACGGAACCGGCCACGAGCCATTTCCTGGCGATAACGCGGGTCAGCAGGCGGCGAAAGCGGTTATAGCGCGGCGTGTCATAGATGGCGGTATGCCCCCCTTCTACCTTTGCGATATCCGGCAGCATTTTCACCCCCAGATAAGGGGTGAAAACAACGGCGACCAGCCATGAGGCAATCAGGGCGAGGCCAACAATCCAGAACATATTGCTGGTGTATTCCCCGGCGGTGGACTGGGCGAAACCATTCGGCATAAAGCCGATAGCCGTGACCAGGGTACCGGCCAGCATGGGCGCGGCGGTATGGCTCCAGGCGTAGGCGGAAGCTTTGATTCTGTCGTAGCCCTCCTCCATTTTCACCACCATCATTTCGATGGCGATTATCGCGTCGTCAACCAGTAAGCCCAGGGCAAGAATCAGGGAGCCCAGCGTCACGCGGTCAAAGTTGATACCGGCGGCCTCCATCACCACAAAAACAACCGCCAGCGTCAGGGGAACCGCCGCCGCGACCACGACCCCCACGCGCCACCCCATGCTGACAAAACAGACCACCATCACCACGAGCAGGGCGACGAAGAATTTGATCATAAACTCATCGACTGCGGCGCTGATATTCACGGACTGATCGGTGACTTTCGTCAGGGTCATCCCCAGCGGCATACTGGCATTGATTTTTGCCGTTTCGGCATCCAGCGCTTTACCCAACGCCAGCCCATTCCAGCCTTCACGCATCACGATCCCCAGCAGCAGCGCCGGTTCATGTTGGTTACGAATCTGCAAAGTGGGCGGGTCTTCATAACCGCGTTCTACCGTTGCCACGTCGGACAGCTTGAGCGTTTTACCCTGAGCAATAAACGGCGTATCGCGGATCTTCTGCAATTCATCGAAAGCGCCATCGAGGCGGATAAAGATCTGCGCGCCGCGCGTTTCAATTGAACCTGCCGCGGTTAATGCGTTCTGGTTATTCAGCGCATTGAAAATATCCTGCGGCGAGAGCCCCATGGTAGCCAGACGCTCATGGGAGAAGGAGATATAAATCCGTTCGGCCTGTTCGCCGATAATATTGACTTTCTTGACCCCCGGGACGTGCAGGAGCTGCTGGCGTAACGTTTCGGCATCGCGGACCAGCAGGCGCTGCGGTTCTCCTTTCGCTTTCAGCGCAAACAGGGCGAAAGTGACGTCGGCAAATTCATCATTTATCATCGGCCCCGTCACGCCGGCGGGGAGGTTTCTGCTTTCATCGCCAAGCTTCTTCCGCGCCTGGTAGAACTCTTCCTGCACCTGTGATGGCGGCGTATTGTCCTGGAGTGAGAGCGTGATAAAGGCCATGCCGGGCCGGGTATAGGTTTCCGTGCGGTCATACCATTTGAGCTCCTGCAGGCGTTTTTCCAGCGGCTCAGCCACCTGATCCTGCATCTCCTGCGCGGTCGCGCCGGGCCAGACGGTGATAACCGTCATTTGCTTAACCGTAAAGGGGGGATCCTCCGCTCGCCCGAGGCCAAAAAAGGCGTAAATACCGGCGATAGTCACCAGAATAATTAAAAACAGCGTGACCGAGCGCTCGCGCACCGCAAGCGCTGACAGATTAAAGCGGCCCTGGCTCATGGTTTATCCCCCGTCCGGGCCGTATCCGGTTGCCCGGCCAGGCGGACAGCCTCGCCCTCGTGCAGAAGATGCGCCCCTAGCGCAACGATCTTCTCACCGGGCTTCACCTCGCCCGTTACCTGCGCCGCCTCCTCGCCCACGCTCAGCACCTTGACGGGCTGCCATGCGACCCTGGCTGGCTGCGCGGAGATCCGCCAGACGCCCGGTCCCTTGCCCGCATCATAAAGCGCGGCCAGCGGCACCTGCATGACCTGGCTTTCCCCACTCTGTTTTTTGATGTGCAGCGTTACGGTCGCCCCCAGCGGCGCGTTGGCTAACGGGCCTTCCAGCACGTACCGCGCCTCAAAGGTACGGGTGGTGGCATCGGCGGCATCGGAAAGCAGGCGCAGTTTTGCGGCGACGGGCTGCGTTTCGTCGCCATAGCGCGTCGCCAGCGCTTCGCTGCCGATGGCGGGGCGCAGCGTCTCCGGCAGCTGTACCAGCGCCTCACGCTGCCCCGCTCTGGCCAGCCGGATCACCGCCTGCCCGGCACTAACGACCTGACCGGGTTCGGCAAGCGTCTCCATCACCACGCCGTCAGAGTCGGCCAGCAGCACGGCATAGCCCGTGGCATTTTGCGCCACGTTTGCCTGCGCCTGGGCTGCGCTGAGATCCGCTTTCGCGGAATCTGCCGCCGCTTTAATCTGGTCATACTCCGAGGCGGAGACTGCGCCAGCGCCAACGAGGCCACGGTAGCGCGCCTCATCGCTGATGGCTTTTCGCGCGCGCGCCCTGGCGGCGTCAACGGCCTGTTGCTGAGCCACGGCCTGCAGCTTCAGGTCGGCCGGATCCAGCCGCATCAGCGGCTGACCGCGCTTAACGCTCTGGCCAGTATCAACAAAGCGTTCAAGGATCTTACCCTGCACTCTAAAACCAAGATCGCTTTGCGTCCTTGCCACCACCACGCCGGTATAGGTGCGAGAGGTATCGTGCGCGAGTTCTACGGATGCGGATCTGACGAGCGGCGGCTGGGTGCGCGGATCGTCACTCGAGGCGTTATCACCGCAGGCCACGAGGGCCAACGGCAGAAGACAAGCGGCAAAGCGGGCTGAATGAAGCCTGAGCATGGGAAACCCTTAATCAAATAACAGGATGGTTTCCGCATTCTCAGACTAGTGACCAATAAAGTCAATGGTCACTAATCAGGGGGCCAGGCTTCTTAAAATCAGCGACGAGAGAAGAACCGCCGCCGTTGGGGCCGTTTCGAGATTAAACTGCAGTTGAACAGGATTGATGAAGGGGCACATCACCATATATATCGCATAAGTGGCTTCATCAAGGGGGGTTTTCCTTTCGAACTCCCCGGCCTGCCTGCCTTCGACAAGAATGCTCTCAATCAGCTTTAACAGCCGTTCCGCATACCTTTCTGTTGAAGGCCACTTCTCCCGCGAGGCGACGGCGGCAATATCGTAGAGTTTACGATCGTGAAAAAAGAGTTCGCTCCCCGCTTCGGTGAGCGCCCGGAAGAGGCGGCGTAATTTTTCGCTGGCTGACGGCGCGTCAGCCACCGCTGAGAGTACCGCGGCCATGATCATTTCCAGGCGGTTAGCGCAGATCACTTCGCCGATAGCCTGTTTGGATTCGAAAAACTTATAGATATAAGATTTTGAAAAACCGATAGATTTAGCCAGCTCCGCCACGGTGGTTTTTTCATAGCCGTAATGCCCGAAATGCTCAAAGGCAGCGTCGACGATTTGCTCCCGGACGCTGTGATCGAGCGGGCCGCGTGATGGTGGGACGTTCATATTCTTAGTCATTTTTTCAGCTTAGCGTGATGCGCCTTGATTGACAACAAGTGACCATTTTAGAATTAAGTCACGATTTCGACTTGTTTCAGGATCGCGCAATATCATCCTCACAGGTGACGGCACCTGCCCGGAGCGTCCGCGTCAGGCGACATACGCTGTTGGGCCAGATTCGGATGCTCCCCGAGCAAAATTGTATCAGACAAAATCCTTTGCCAACAAAAGCATCGGCTCACCTATGACAGCTTATCTCAATGATGGAAGTGAACGCTACGGCGTGACGCCCGCTTTTCCCTGCGGGCCAAGGCCGTCCTCAGGGCGCTCCCGATGGAGAGTAAGGACGACGGATTTAAACGAAAGTGTTTTTGTTGAAGCGGAAAACCGCTGCGGTTATGACCCAGACACCCTAACGACCACCTTTCCCTTAGCATGGCCCCGGGCAAGATAGTCCAGCGCCTCCTTTGTTTCGGCAAAGGGAAACACCTTGTCGATCGCAGGCCCGATCTGCCCGGATTCGATGAGTTGGCTAATTTGCGCGAGCTGCTCGCCATCGGGGCGGACAAATAAAAACGAATAGCTAAGACCCCGCACTCGTGTAAGACGCAGGATCTTTCGGCTCATCAGCGCAAAGATAAAACGCAAAAAGAAATTTAACCCCCGGTCACGGGCGAACGCGGCATCCAATGGTCCGGTGAGGGAAACAATCTTGCCACCAGGCTTGAGTATTTTAACGGCTTTTTCAATCGAATCTCCCCGGAGAGTGCCGAGTACAATATCGTAGCCGCTCAGCACGTTTTCAAACGTCTGCTTTTTGTAGTCAACCACCTCATCTGCGCCAAGACGACTCACCCACGCAAGGTTGCCTGAACTTGTGGTCGTTCCCACCTTTGCGCCAAGATGCTTTGCCAGCTGGATCGCGAAACTGCCTATTCCCCCGGACCCCGCCGGGATGAACACCTTCTGCCCTGGCTGCAGTCCGGCTCTCTCTGTCAGCGCCTGCCAGGCGGTGAGACTCACCATCGGGAGCGACGCTGCCTGTTCGAAATCCAGGTTTGCGGGTTTCATGGCAGCGAGATTTTCAGGTACTCGCGCAAATTCGGCAAGAGAACCGGTTCCCCTGTCGAAAATACTGGCGAAGATTTCATCGCCTGGCTTAAAACGCGTCACGCGGCTTCCCGTTGCCACAACCACCCCGGACAAGTCGCTGCCCAGCGTTGCGGGAAGTTTAAAAGACAAAATCGGTTTGAACAGGCCGCCAGGAATCACGTTATCAATGGGATTCAGGCCAACGGCGTAAACTTTAACCAGAAGTTCATCAGCCGCGGGGGTGGGATAATCGACGTCATCAAATCCCAGCGCCGGGGATTTACCGTAGCGTTTAAACGTGAAGGCTTTCATGGTGCTGGTTTCCTGGTATTTGTCCTGATATGTTTTCTGGCGCCGCTATTGCCGAGTAAAAAAGCGGTTCCCAGTAACGGCTCGATAAATACGGCAAACAGAATTTGCCCGTTAGCATATCCTTCACGCCGCTCGACGATGCCTGACGCGGCCAGTCGCGAAAATGTCATGATGACTCTCTCGCATCAAGCTGAAGGCTGTTGCGCACGACCTTATCCAGGATTTTTGCAGGCGCGAATCGGAGAATGAAATTCAATTTACCGGCCAGCGATCCTGCCGTGTAGCGGATCTTGGGCCGTAGAGCCTGGGCCGCTTTAACCACCACCTTAGCCACAACCTCCGGACTTTCCGCTTCGGCCATTGCCTTACTGACCACTTTCGTCAGCTTAGCCCGGATAAGGTCATACTCTTCCAGCTTTGCATCCGCTTCTCTGTTATTGGCTTCAAACTGCGTTTTTATGTAGGCAGGTTCGATCACGGAAACCCTGATGCCCTGGGTGCGCAGTTCATGGTCGAGTGCTCCCGTGTACCCTTCGACCGCATGCTTGCTGGCCGCATAAAGCGCGACATACGGCAACGGCACGACCCCGAGAATCGAACCGATATTGATGATGCGCCCGCTGCCCTGACGGCGCATATGAGGGAGCACAGCCCGCGTCAGCCTGACGATGCCCAAAAAGTTGGTATCGAAAATGCTCCAGGCCTGTTCAATAGAGCTTTCTTCCGCGGCGGCAGGCGCGACCCCAAAGCCCGCATTATTGACCAGAATATCGATCCGCCCCTCCAGGCGCAGCAGATCGTCAATAGCGGCCCCGACCGAAGCATCGTCAGTCACATCAAGCGTCAGCAGCGGAAAGCGGTGTGTACCCGCCTGAGATCCACGCCGGCTGGTGCCATAAACCTTATAACCCGCCGCTAAAAGTTGATGAGCCGTCGCTTCGCCGATGCCTGAAGAAGCGCCTGTCACCAGAGCCACACGTTTATTGTTCATTCTGAGTACGCTCTCAAGATGTTGTTCAGGTTAGCAAGCGTTATCGTTCCAGGTTCGTAGGGGTGAAATAAGGGGGAATTCGTCATGTTTCTTCCTCTGCTGGGTAGCGGGTAAAGGCGCAGGATTAATGATGATGATCATCATCTATAAAGTCAACTGGTTTGATTATGATCATCATCAATGTATACTTAGCCTTTGTTTTGAGGGGGGTAAGCCATGAAAGTGTCAAAAGAGCAGGTTCGCGAAAACAGGATGCGAATCGTTGAAACGGCTTCAGAACTTTTTCGTGAGCGCGGTTACGACGGCGTAGGCGTAGCGGAGCTGATGTCAGCGGCTGGCTTAACCCACGGAGGGTTTTACAAACACTTTGGTTCCAAGGCCGATTTATTATCGGAGGCGATGCATTGCGGCTTTACGCGTTCGGCAGAACGTACGGCCGATGTGAGCCGGAAAACGTTTGTGGAGTATTACCTCTCCCGCCAACATCGTGATGACATGGCAAAGGGGTGTGTGATGTCGGCTCTGGGTAGTGACGCCGCGCGTCAATCTGAAGCCATTAAGGCAACCTTTGCGGCTGGCATTGAAGCTCAGCTGGCCACCTTAGCAAATGAGAAAGCCGCGGAAGGCCTTACGCGTGCCGACCTGATCGATACGATTGCGCATCTTGTCGGCGCGCTGGTCCTTTCCCGCGCCTGTCCTGATAGCTCCTCTCTGGCAGATGAAATTCTGGATGTTTGTCGATCGCGCATTCTCAATCAGGATACGCCCGCAAAATAGCGATCGCGCAGAGTCACCGCCGATGAGAATAAGCGCTGAACGTCATCTCAGCGCCTGCTGTTCAGAAAGGTATTTTTGCCGCCATTTAGCCGGAGATACGCCGTACAGCTTCCTGAAGGCTTTAGAAAAATGCAGCTGATTTTCATAGCCAACGGAAATGCCCACGACTTTAATCGCCGTAGCGCTGTTTTTCAGCAGGCTCACTGCGATATTCATACGAAAATTAAGCAAGTATTCCCTGGGGCCGATACCGTAGGCGCCTTTGAACAATCGGCAGAGGTAGCTGCGATTGATATTGCAATAGGCGGCCAGGCTATCAACCGTCAGATGTTCGTGGTAGCGATTTTCAATTTTTTTGATCGCCCTTTGCAGATGCCGGGTTTTGTCATCAGGGAGGGAAGCCTTTTCGCCGGGCGTATTGCTGATTAGCGAAGAAAAGAAGAGATAGCACAATCCCTGCACCTTCAGCGGATGCTCATCGCCATGTTCGACAATTTGCCGCAGGTAGCCAGAGGCGCTGGAGTCGTCTTTATTCAGGTTGGGGCGATAAACCGGAGATTGCCGGCTAAGATGACACTCCTCGAAAATTCTGGCGGCAATCAGCCCATCGACCTCAAGCCACATATAATGCCACGGATCCCTATTATCAGCGCAGTAGGTTGTCACCTCATGGGGATGGATCAGAAACCCCTCCCCGGCGCCGACAGGAAAAGCGCCAAACTCACTGTAAAATGTGCCGGTTCCACTTATCACATAATGAAATAGGTAATGCTGGCGGACTGCGGGGCCAAAGCGGTGTCCCTTATGACAATTCTCCTCGCCGTACTGGTACAAATTCAATTCGATATTGTCGGTATGATTAAGGGTAAAAGTCTTGTGCATCAGTCGCGCTCTCTCTTTTTCACCCACGTTATCAGAGATGCCTGCAGTAAAGTCACCGTGTTTCAGCCAGATTCGGAGCTGGCTCACACTTTCATAGCGACATCATTTTTCGCCATACCAATATCACATTTAGCCATATTTCCTGTTCATGCCGCAGCGTACATTCTGCCTGGTGAAAACAGCAGGAAAGGAGAAATACCATGATTAAAGTGACATTTATGGGCGCAGGCAGCACCATTTTCGCCAGGAACGTACTCGGCGACATTATGACGACGCCGGCGTTGAAAGAGGTGGAGATTGCGCTGTACGACATCGACAGCGCCCGTCTCAATGAATCCCTCGCCATGTTGAATAATATCAACCGCAATACCAATGCGGGCAGAGCGAAGATCGCCGCCTACCTTGGCGTTGAGAACCGCCGCGCGGCGTTGAAAAACGCCAATTACGTGGTGAATGCTATTCAGGTTGGCGGCTACGATCCGTGTACCATCACCGATTTCACGATCGCGAAAAAATATGGTCTTCAGCAAACTATTGCCGATACCCTGGGCATTGGCGGTATCTTCCGCGCGCTGCGCACCCTACCCGTGCTGTTTGATTTCGCACGGGATATTGAAGCCGTGTGCCCGGACGCCTGGCTGCTGAACTACACCAACCCGATGGCCACGATAACCGGCGCCATGCTGCGCCATACGGAAGTAAAAACGGTAGGACTGTGCCACAGCGTTCAGGTGTGTGCTGAAACGCTGTTGAAAAGCGTGGATATGCCAACCGACGACGTGCAATTTCATATCGCGGGTATTAATCACATGGCCTGGCTGCTGGACATTCGCCGTCACGGCGAGGATTTGTACCCGGAAATCAAGCGCCGGGCCAGCGCCCTGCAGGGCAAGCATGATGATATGGTGCGCCATGAAATCATGAAAACTTTCGGCTATTACGTCACCGAATCGTCAGAGCACAACGCCGAATACATGCCTTACTGGATCAAACGCAGCTACCCGGAGCTGATTGAACGCTTCAATATCCCGCTGGATGAATATCCGCGCCGGTGTATTGAACAGATTGACCAATGGCAGCAGCAGAAACTGGCGCTGACCCATGACACCAGCCTGACCCACAGCCGTACCCATGAATACGCGTCTTACATCATCGAAGCGATGGAAACCGATCGGCCTTACAAAATTGGCGGTAACGTGCTCAACACCGGCTTGATTACCAACTTACCTTCCGAGGCCTGCGTCGAAGTCCCTTGCCTGGTCGATGGCCAGGGCGTCACGCCATGCTACGTCGGCAATTTGCCGGAGCAGCTGGCAGCGCTGAACCGGACCAACATCAATACTCAGCTGTTGACCATCGAAGCGGCGGTGACGCGCAAACGCGAAGCCATCTACCATGCCGCCCTGCTCGACCCGCATACTTCCGCAGAGCTGTCGATCGATGACATCCGCAAACTGTGCGACGAACTTATTGAAGCACACGGCAGCTGGCTTCCCGCCTACCATTAATCGCTCTGCTGACCAGCAACCTCCTGATAACTCACCAGGCGCGGCGTTTTCCGCGCCGTTCCCCATGTTTACTCAAAGAACAGGAGGTTTTGTCTTTTCGGCGCTGTCTGTTTTTCTATTTTTTGATAAATCTCTTCGCATCGATTTTTCTGCGGCGGCTTTGCCAGGGCTATCGGAAAGGAGATTAAGATTCAGCCTTACCCGGTACGTAACAGGCTGTTTTGTTTTTCTTGCGATATTCACCGGGCGGCAAATGAAAATGACGCGTAAATAATCGGGTGAATGTTTGCTGCGAGTCATAGCCGTAGCGCAAACCAATACTGTAAATGTTCTCATCGGTCTCGCGTAAATCGCGGGCCGCTGAGTCCAGTTTTTTATTACGGATATAGCGCCCGAGGCTCTCGCCTCTATATTGCAAGAACAAACGCTGCAGGTACCATTTGGAATACCCTGAATAACGGGCTATCTGTTCTATACGCAGTGGTTTATGTAAGTTATTGTCGATCCAGTCAATGATGACGGCTATCACTGCTTCGGAAATAAACATCTCGCCTCCCCTTCTAAATGCTGCCGGTTTTATCAAAATAGTTTTTGCGTAAGGTATGCACATCATGTTGTCACCGGCACAGCGTGAAGCTCAGGGCACTAATAACCCTCTCATTATCAACGACAGACCGAATTCGAACGCAGTATCCGGATGGGGATAAACCAGCGATTCGATAGAGGCACTTCCTGGCGATGTCTTTGATAAAATTTGCTTACCATCACCGCCCGAGCGGGACTGCTCCTCTAATACGCATCCCAGGGTGTATTCACTCAGAGTGAGTAATATCATTGCGGCGTCGGCTTCAGTGAAACCGACGCGCGCAAGATACGCCACCTTGGGACGAAACGTATCCCCTCCCACCCGGGCCGGTGATGTCCCGGCATGTAACAGGGCGCCGTCCCGATGGGCGAGCAGAGCGCGCCGGAAACTACGGGCGTTATCCGCCAGCCAGTTTGCCCATTCAGCAATGTCTTCGGGGACAGGCAGGGAATGGTGTTTGGCTAAAACCGCGGAAGCCATTTCTTCAAGTAAACTGGCCTTGTTCTTGAAATGCCAGTACAACGTCGCTGATTCCACCCCCAGTTTTTGTGCCAGCTTACGGGTCGTAATCGCTTCCAGGCCGACCTCATCTAATAATGCTAATGCTGCCTCAATCACCTGATCTCGCTGGATTTTCGCCATGATATTCCCCTTTATTGATGCATCAAACCGGCCAGTGGTCTGTGAAGCGCCATTTTGTCTGAACTCAGCGCCTGACGGAATCTTTAATGCAAATAAATCTATCATTGATAGGTTTATTGATCAATGATAGATTTCTTCGCTCATCGTCCTTAGGGGGGCTTTTTATGAATATCAATCAAGACAAGCGGGTCAAGGAAACAACCCATCCGCGACCGATAAACGCCATACCTCCGATGCTGTGGATGCAGGCGGCCATCATCACCCTGGGGGCGTTTGCAACGATGCTCTCATCAACGATGCTGAGCGCGGCGCTGCCCGCGATGGCCGCCGGCCTTGGCGTGACGGACACGGCAATACAATGGATAGCAACGGCGTATCTTATGGCCCTTGCGGCAGGCGTTCCGCTTAGCGCATGGGCGGCCAGGCGGTTTGGCGCTACGCAGCTTTGGCTCTATGGCCTTATTTTATTTGCGATTTTTTCGGCAGTTTGCGCCCTTTCCCCGCGTTTTGAGGTGCTGCTTGCCGCAAGAGTTATGCAAGGCCTGGCAGGGGGATTACTCGTACCGGCAGGGCAAACGATCCTTGGTCTGGTCGTCGGACGCGAACGTCTGGGGCGGGTGATTGGCACGATTGGCGTGGCGATCGTCATTGCTCCCTTGCTGGGAACATCGCTGGGCGCGGTCCTGCTTGAAATCTGCGGATGGCGAGGGTTATTTTGGATCACGGTGCCGTTCTGTCTGTGCGCCTGTCTTGCCGGATGGAAGCTGCTTCCCCGTCCAACAATAAAAACTGACAGGCCCCTCTCCCTGGACTGGCTGGGACTGGCGCTGGTCTTCTGCAGCCTGCCGATGCTGATGGAAGGCATGAAAGAGCTCAGCCTGAATAGTGGTAAATATGGCTGGAACGTCATCATGCTCAGCGTGGGCGCCCTGTTCACCTGCTTGTTTATTTATCGCTCTTTGCGCATTGAGTCCCCCTTACTGCATCTCGAGCTTTTCAAGCATCGGGGTTTCACTTTATCTGCCGTATTGATGGCTATCGGCGGCGCGGTGAATTTTGGCGGTCAGTTCCTGCTTCCTTTATATTTCCGCGACGTTTGCCATGTAACGCTTGCTGAAGTGGGCCTGCTTCTCACCCCTCAGTTAATCGGCTCGGCGATAGGATTTCCGGTGGCCGGCTACTTCGCTGATAAGCTGGGGCCACGAACGGTGCTTATCATTGGCGGTTTGCTCGCGGCATTTGCCACATTGCCACTGACAATGATTGATGCGGGAAGTCGCTATACGCTTGTGGGGGGCGCAATAGCGGTCAGAGGGTTCGGTTTAGCCCTGGCAACTGTGCCCGCGATGGCTGCGGGCCTGGCTATGGCTGGCAGCCGTCACGTCGCTGATGCCGCACCTGTTCTGAATATCCTCCAGCGCGTTGGGGCGATGGCGGGCGCGGCGCTGGTGACCGCCTGCTACGTCAGATTTGCCCATACCCGGGGGAGCTTAGCCGCGTTTCACCACGCCGGGTGGCTACTTACCGGCGGGGCCGTACTGCTCGCGCTTTGCGCATTATTTATGGTGAACCATTCCACTTTAACAACGCCGGAAGAATAAACCCGTTATACAGAAAATGAATCGCTGTCAGACCCGATCCCAATGCCTGCTGGTTAAATTTGCAGTAATGGATTTCGTTGCCTGCAAAATAAACAATTCGGAGCGGCTGATAGGCAGTCATGCCAGCCCGATGCGAACCGGCTGGCATGGCGCACTCTCGCTGGCTAAATCGCGCCGATCAATCCCCCATCAACCCGAATCACCGCGCCGGTAATGTAGCTGGCAGGCTGGCTTGCCAGAAACGCAGCGACGGCGCCGTACTCCTGCGGTTCGCCATAGCGCCCGGCCGGAATGCTCTGACGACTCTTTTCGGCGACCGCTTCCGCACTGCTGTTTTCCCGTTGCGCCTTGAAAGCATCCAGCTGACTGACGCGGTCGGTCGCGATGCGCCCTGGCACCATCACATTCACCGTCACGCCGTCGCCAGCCACTTCGCTGGCGAGGGTTTTCGACCAGCCGAGCAGGCTCATGCGCAGCGCGTTCGACAGGGCGAGACCGGGAATGGGGGTTATCACGCCGGATGAAGTGGTGGTAATAATGCGTCCCCAGCCGCGGCTGCGCATGGCGGGCAGGAGTTTATCGGTGAGCTGAATCAACGAGGCGACCATGACTGAAAACTGCTGTTGCCAGACTGCGCCATCCGTCCCCTGCGCCGGTGCGGGCGGCGGACCACCGGAGTTGTTAACCAGAATATCGATATCGCCCCACCGCTCGCGGATATCGGCAATCACTCGATCAAACTGCTCCGGGGCGGCGAGATCCAACCGCCAGGCGCGGGCAGTACCGCCCAATAAGGTGATACGTTCCACCGTTTGCGCCAGTTTTTCCGCGCTGCGGCCGGTGACCGCCACCTTCACCCCTTCCTGCGCCAGCGACAGGGCAATAGCCTGTCCCAGACCACTGCCGGCACCGCAGACCAGCGCCACACGTTGTTGTATCTGAAAATCCATAAGTGCTCCTGATTGTATTTTCAGAAGCAATATGTGCAAGAGCGATGCCAGTTATGCGCGGGCGTTTTTAACATTGACCTGGTCAAAGGCGTATTGCAGATGCGTTCTCATCAACTCTGCCGCCAGTTCCGGCTTGTTCTCTCGCAGAGCATCGATGATGGCAACATGCTCTTCACACCACGCTTTTACGCGGCGCTTATTGTGATAGCTGCCAAACTCCAGCAGACGGCGCAGCCGGTTTTGTTGCTGAATGGCCTGTAACACGAACAGGTTGCCGCTGGCTTCTGCCAGCAGCTCGTGAAACTCAGCGTCGGTTTCGAAAATCTCTTTTGCCGGCACCTGAGTAATGTCCGGGTGGGTGATGAGCCGCAGATGCCGGGCGCGCAGGCGTTTAAGCATCTGCCTGTCCACATGCAGGCCGGGCGTCAGCAGCGCCGTCGGTTCAATCATCAGGCGAAAACCGTAGCTGTTGCGCAGGGCGACATCGGAGTTGAGGGTTTGCAGGAAGCGCCAGCCGTGCCCCGCGTTACGGGCAATCAGGCCGTCCTCCGATAGCTTGACCAGCGTACGGGTCAGCACGCCGCGATCGACATCATAGCGCTGGCTGATTTCGGTCTGGGTAAACGATTCCGGCAGCGCACCCGCAATACGATCGTGTACCAGCTGCTCGTACAGCTTCTGGTCATTGCTCTTGGACTGCTCAATCTCCAGCAGCTCCAGCTCATTGCTGCGTTTAAGCAGGAAAAAGCCCTGATTCGGACGCGCTTCAACCGCCCCCATTCGGGTCAACTCTTTTAGCCCGGCGCGCACCGGCGTACGCGACACGCCCAGCGCATCGGCAAGATGTTGCTCCCGTAAATGATGACCTGGATCGAATTTTGCTTCGGATATCAGGTCGAGTATTTGCCGGGCAATCCGGCGACTGCTCGCAGTGGAGTCAGGCTGCATGGAGAACGGTTCCCTGAAATGCATTGTTGTGATCGATATATACAATATCACGGGCAACAAAACGCAGCAAAACAAAGCAAGGACTGCACGATTAGCGTGCAATACGCACCAGGATGAGACATTTTTTCACACGCTTGATTGTATTTATTGACTCAATAAATTCAATTTAAATCTTAACCAGGAGACGACTATGTCCAGCAATTCTTTACTGTTTCGCCGCGTGCGTACCTTGATGTTCGCACTGACCGCACTTCCGCTGGTAAGCCATGCTGCGGTGGAAACCATCGCCCCGGGCAAGCTGACCTACGGCACGGCGGCGACGTTTATGCCTTTTGAGTTCGTGAAAGAGGGCAAGCTCACCGGCTTCGATATCGACCTGATTAACGCGCTAAGCAAAGAGATCCAACTGGCGCCTGCGCCGATGCCGATGGAGTTCAAAGGGCTTATCCCAGCGCTGCAGGGGAAACGTCTCGATATCATCAACTCCGCCATGTACGTCAACCCGACCCGTGCCGCGCAGGTCGACTTTGTGCCCTATCTGAAAATCGGCAGCCGCGTGGTGGTGAGCAAAGGTAACCCGGCAAAAATCACCGGACGCGACCTGAGCCTCTGCGGCAAAAACATCGCCGTGACGCTCGGCGGGATCGAAGAGAGCCAGGCCCGGGCAGATAACCAGCGCTGCCTGGACGCCAAAAAACCGGCTATTAACGTCATGACCTTCCCCGCCGCCACCGACTCCGCCGTCGCCGTCGCCCAGGGCCGCGCCGATGCCGAGTTCCTCTCCACGCCGGGGACCGTCGCCCTGTTAACCGAAAAAGCGGGCGTGTTTGCCGCGGTTGGCGACGAATTCGAAGCGGATACCCATATCGCGTTTGCCGTGCGTAAAGGCGACACCGAAACCCGGGCCCTGCTGGAGAAAGGTCTCCAGGGTCTCGTCAAAAATGGCACCTATAAGCAATTGATTGAGAAATGGAACTTCCCTGACTCCGTTGCCCTTTTCTAAGCCGTTTTGCCATTAACCGGAGAAAGCTATGTCGATCGAACTAATGTGGCAGTACTTCCTCTCACCCGAGTTTGTTCAGGGTGCGTGGATGACGCTACTGATTACCCTCTGCTCACTGTTGTGTGGCGTGGTGCTGGGCCTGGTGTTGGCGCTGTTGCAGGAAGCGCCGTTTCGCGCCGGGAGAGGGCTGGCCTTTTTCTACCTGTGGCTGTTTCGCGGGACGCCAGTGCTGTTCCAGATAATCTTTGTCTACAACGTGCTGCCAGGCTTCGGCTTACGCTTCTCCGCGTTTACCTGTGCAGTGCTGGCGCTTTCGCTTAATGAAGGCGCCTACATGGCGGAAATTCTGCGCTCTGGCCTGCAGGCCGTAAAAAGCGGCCAGCGCACCGCCGGCATGGCGCTCGGGATGACCCACGGGCAGATCATGCGAAAAATCGTGCTGCCTCAGGCCGCACGCATCGTTCTGCCGCCGATGGGTAACCAGATGATCAGCATGCTGAAATCGAGCGCGCTGGTGTCGGTTATCGCCGTTCAGGAGCTGCTGCTGGTCGCCAACCAGACCGCCAGCGCCAGCTTCCGCTACTTCGAAGCGCTTTGCGCCGCCGGTCTCTATTACCTGCTGCTCACCAGCCTGTTCATGATCTTCCAGTCGTGGCTTGAAAGCGTACTGGATCCCAAACAGCGGCGCAGCAAGAGCCAGAAGCGACTGACCCGCCTGTTTAAATTACCGAAAATCGCCCGGGAGGAACCATGAGCGAGAAACCGCTGCTGGAGATGATCGGCATTGATAAGACTTTTGGTCGCCAGACCGTGCTCAAGAACTGCTCACTTGAGGTGCAGCGCGGGGAAACCGTGGTGCTGATTGGGCCATCGGGCTCGGGAAAATCCACCCTGCTACGCTGCGTCAACATGCTCTCACCTGCCGACAGCGGCGACATCTTTTTCGCCAGCCAGCACATCAGCCGGGGCGAAGTGCCGGTGCACAAACTGCGCCAGCGTATTGGCATGGTGTTCCAGAACTACGAGCTGTTCTCGCACCTGACGGCGGCGGAAAACATCATGCTGGCCCCAATGACGGTGCTGGGGATGAACCGCATTGATGCCCGCACGCTGGCGGACAACCTGCTGGCGAAGGTGCGCATCAACGAACGCGCGGACCACTTTCCGGACGAGCTCTCCGGCGGCCAGCAGCAGCGCGTGGCGATTGCCCGTGCCCTGGCGATGAAGCCCGAGCTGATGCTCTACGACGAACCCACCTCAGCTCTCGACCCGGAGATGATCCGCGAAGTGCTGGAAGTGATGGCAGAGCTCAGCACGGAAGGGATGACCAGCATGGTGGTGACCCACGAGATGGGCTTCGCCCGGCGGGCCGCCAACAACATTCTTTTTATGGAAGACGGCGAAATTATCGATCGCGCCAGCACCGGTGATTTCTTCGCCGGCCACGTCAGCGAGCGCGCGCAGCGCTTCCTGACGCAAATATTACATTAATTATGGAGTTCCTATGTCCAGTTACCAGGTTGACAGCGCACGAATGAAAAAGGATTTAGCGACGCTGGTTGCCATCAATACGGAAAATCCGCCGGGCCATGAGCGTGAAGCCGCCGAATGTCTGGAAGGCTGGCTGCTGACCGCCGGGTTCGATCTCTCCTTTAGCGAATACGCGCCGGGGCGGACCAACGTTATCGCCGTCCTGCACAATGGACCGGGACCGTGCTTCGCCTTCAACACCCATATCGACACCGTTCCGGCGGGCAGCGGCTGGGCGAGCGATCCCTTCACCCTCAGCGAACGCGATGGCCGCCTGTACGGGCGCGGCGCCTGCGATGCCAAAGGCCCGCTGGTGGCGATGGTTGAAGCCCTGCGTCTGCTGGCCGCCAACCGTCAGCGCTGGTCCGGCACCTTGATGGGCGTGTTCACCGCCGATGAAGAGATCGCCAGCGAAGGGGCGAAATTTTACGTACGCGACACCCCGCCGGCGATTGATTTCGCGGTGATTGGCGAGCCGACATCGAATGCGACCTTCTCGGCTCACAAAGGCAGCTTGCGCCCTCGCGTGCGGGTAAAAGGCGTCACCGCGCACTCCGGCACGCCGGAGCTGGGGGTTAACGCCATTTACCAGTCCGCGCGCCTTTTAGGGCTGATCGAAGAGGCCCACCACCTGCAGGTGCGTTGCCGCTGCCACGATCTGGTCGGCAACGCCAGCCTGACGGTGACCCGCATCCACGGCGGCCATGCGGACAACGTGGTGCCAGACAGCTGCGAGCTGCTGCTCGATCGCCGCATGGTACCGGGGGAAGACGAAGAGGTTGTTAAAGCCGAACTGCAACAGCTGCTCGACCACGCGTACGCGCAGGCAAACGTGGAAGCGGAAATTATCGCCTGGCAGCCCACCACCGGCGGCGCGACGCAAACCGACAGCAGCGAAGCCATTGTCGAGCAAAGCCTTGCCGCCTGCCGCCGTCACGGACAGAGCGAACCCGGCCCGTTTGGTTTTCAGGGCGGCTGCGACCTGGTGCATTTCTGTTCGCTGGGCGCAAAGGGCGTGGTGATTGGCCCCGGCTCGCTGGCCGTGGCCCACAAGCCCGATGAATTCGTCCCCGTCGATGAATTTATCGCCGCGGCAGATATCTATCTCGATATTGCGCTCGCCATGCTGCCGCCGGCGTCCGATTTATGAAAGCGCAGCTCTTTCGGGGAGACCTGCATTACGCCGGCGTGACGCTGCATACCGCCGCCTCCGGCCCGGTGACGGCGCTCGACACCCTCTGGTTGCGCCTGGAAGACCGTGGCGTGACGGGGATTGGCGAAGTGCGTCTCAACATTCGCTACCTGCACGGCTACCGCGAAGAGCAGGTGCTGAACAACCTGCTTCAGCGCCTCAACGGTTGGGACTGGCGCCAGGAGCCCGCGGCGCAACTTGCCGCGCTGCACGAGGAGGACCGCACGCTGCTGCCGCCGTCGCGCATGGCGCTGGATATGGCGTTGCACGATTTAATGGCGCGTCAGAACGGGGTCAGCGTCGCCGCCTGGCTGGGGGCGCCAGCTGGCCTGCCCGCCTGGCACACCAATCAGACGCTGTTCTGGGGCAGCGAAGCAGAGATGCTGGCGCAGGCGCAGCGCTATGTCGATCGCGGTTTTACCCAGCTGAAGTTACGCACGGGGATAGCGGATTTCGCCACCGACCTGGCCCGCCTGCAAAAGCTGACGCTGCGGTTTGGTCAGCAGATTTCGCTGGCGATTGACGTGAATGGCCAGTGGTCGCTGGCGCAGGCTCACGCGGCGTTCCCTTATCTGCGCGAGCTGAATCTCAGCTATATCGAACAGCCGTTAAGCCCGGCAAACGATAGCCAGCTTGCTGAACTGTACGGCTACGGCATCCCGATCATGCTCGACGAAAGCCTCAACAGCGAGTCGGCCATCACCCGGCTTATCGCCGCCAAAGGTGCGCTGTGGGGGCATCTCAAGCTGGTGAAACTGGGGGGGCTTACTCCGACGCTTGCCGCCGCCGTCCGTCTGCGACTCGCCGACGTGCCGTTCATGATTGGCCAGATGAATGAAGGCCATGCCGCCACCGCCGCCGCGCTCCAGCTGTGCCGCGTGGTGCAACCGGCATTCGCCGAACTGTATGGCGCCGATGGATTAACCGACGATCCCGTCAGCGGGCTGGAATACCGCAATGGCATGGTCGCCGTTAACGACTCTCCCGGTCTGGGCGTGCAGTTCGATGCCGCGCGGGCCAACTTACTCCAGGAGTTTAATGATGCAAGATGTTAACAATGTGATTCAGGGCAGCGAGTCCGCCTTTCGCGCCGACGAATATGCGCAGCGCATTCAGCGTACCCGCGAACGCTTAAGCCGCGCGGGCGTGGACGTGATGATCGTGACCGGCCCGGAAAACATTTTCTGGCTTACCGGTCAGCAAACGCCGGGCTATTACACCTTTCAGGCGCTGCTGCTGCCGGTAGAAGGGGATCCGGTCTTTGTGATTCGCCAGCTCGAATACTTTAACTTTATCGCCAACACCTTTATTTCAGACGCCGCCATCTACCAGGATGGCGATAACCCGGTGGATTTTCTGGTGGGCATGCTGCAACAGCGCGGCTGGCTCAACAAACGCATTGGGCTGGACAAACGCGGCTGGTTCCTGCCGATTGCCGTCTATGAAGCCCTGCAGGCGAAGCTCGGCACCATCGCCGATACCGCGGGCGTCATCGAACCGCTGCGCGCGGTGAAATCGGCGGCGGAGGTGGAAAAAATCGCCCTCGCGGCGCGCTATGTGGATGCGGGCATGCGCGCCGGGATGGCGGCGATTGGCAGCGGCGCGGACGAAAACGCGCTGGTCTCCGCGATGATGGGGGCCGCTATTGCCGCCGGTTCCGAGTATGTCGGCATGGAACCGCTGGTTTCTACCGGCCCACGCAGCGGCGTGCCGCACGGCACCTGGCGACGTCGGGTGATGCAGGATAACGATCCGGTCTTTCTGGAGATGTCCGCCGCCCACGATCGCTACCACGCCGCGATGATGCGCTCCGCCTGGCTGGGCCGTCCGCCCGCTATCGCCATCGAAATGGAAAAAGTTTGTCAGGAAGCCCTGCAGGCCGCCCTCGACGCCATTCGTCCGGGCGCCACCTGCGAATCGCCGCACCTGGCCTGCCAGAAGGTGATCGACCGCGCGGGATTCACCGAAAACTTCAAAAAACGCACAGGTTACTCCATCGGTATCGCCTTCGCGCCGGACTGGGGCGAAGGCGGCATTCTCAGCCTGTACAGCGGCGTCACCACCGAGCTGCAGCCTGGCATGACCTTCCACATCCCGCCGGCCCTGCGTATCTACGGTCAATTCACCGTCGGCGTCAGCGAAACCGTGGTGGTGACTGAAACCGGATATCGCCAGCTGGGTTCCCTGGCTCGCCCATTAACGCTGCTGTAAGGAAAGAAAGATGAAAGATATCAACGAGTGCCGTGAACGCCTGCGCGGCATTTTCAACATCACCGTCACCCCGTTCACCGCCAGCGGCGCGATCGACTTCCCGGCGCTGCGTGAAAATATCGAACGCGTGATTGATCTGGGCTATGACGGCCTGCTGATTGGCGGCACCTACGGTGAGTTTCCGGTAATGACCGTCGAAGAACGCCGAGAGCTGTTTCATGAGGTGATGGGCTGCGTGGACGACCGCGTGGCGGTGATGCTGTGCAGCGCCAGTTCCGACCCGCGCGACGCCCGCGAGCTGACCCTGCTGGCAAGCGAGCTGGGCGGACTCCCGATGGTCACCGCCCCCTTTGTTAGCGAAATCACTGACGAACAGATCGTCAGCTACTTCAATGAGATGGCGCCGTTATCCAAAACCGGCATTCTGGTGTACAACGCGCCGGGTATCGGCATCACCCTCTCCCCGGCGCTGCTGGAACGGCTGGCAGAGATCCCGAACGTGGTCGGCATCAAACAGGGCGATCTCAACCCAACCGCCATCGATCAGATTGCCAACCGCCTGCGCGGGCGGCTGCGTTTGTTCTGTGCCTCCGATCTGGCTTTCCTCGGGCCGATGATGGCCGGGTTTGACGGCATCAGCACGACCAACAGCGGCGCGCTGCCGGAGCTGATCGTCAATACCTTCCGCGCCGTAGAACGGGGCGACGCCGCCACCGCCCGCGATTTGCATCAGCTGTGGTACGCGTATCGGGCGCTGGCGCGCAAACACGGTCAGCCGCAGCTGGTGAAAGCGGCGATGGCGCTGCGCGGCTTTAACGGCGGCACCGTACGCGCACCGTTAAAACCGATCGGCGACGCGGCGCTGGCAGAGCTGACCCGCGTAATGCAGGAGCTTGCCAGCGACCATCGCAGCGGGGTTACGCTGGCGCGTTAAGCGCCGCCTGTAGGAAGGCGACGAACAGCGGATGGGGCGCATCCGGGCGGGACATCAGTTCCGGATGCCCCTGAACCCCGTGCCAGCACGGCAGCTCAGGCTGGGAAACGGCTTCCACGATACCGTCGCTTTGCGCGCTCACGCGGACCCCGCAGGGAGACAGCGCCGGCAATAACTCGGGGTTAAAGCAGTAGCGATGGTTGTAGTGCATTTCGCGGATATCGCCGGGGATAAGCCCGGAGGAAAAAGGGAATACGCCGCAGCGATGACGGCCATCGGCAAAGGGAACAAAGCTGTGCAGGGCTTCATCGGGGGCGACTTCCGCGGGAATGGCCGATTCGAAACCCGGGCTACGGCGCACGGCTGCGGTCATCATGCTCTGCATTCCCAGGCACAGCCCCAGCGTTGGCTGCCCGCGGGCCAGGGTCTCTTCCGCCACGCGGATTTGTCCGTTGACCGCCGCCATCGAGGAACCGCCTGGCAGCACCACGCCCTGGAAGGCCTGAAGCTCGTGTAATCCCGTGGACAGGCTGACCGGCGCAAAGAAATGGACCTCCAGGTTCAGCCCCAGCGACGCCGCGGCATCGCCCAGCGAGCCGAGCGTGGCGGGATAGACCAGACGGTGGTCCGCCTCGCGGCCAATCAGCGCGATGCGCAAGGACCCGCCGGCAGACGACGACACGCCGCTATCCCAGCGGCCGTAGCGGTCGGTGGTGAGATCTAACAGCGTGTGTTGCCCATCGCTGAGCGTCAGGCGGTGGCGGCTGTCGTCGCTGTAAAGCCGCTGGCCCGGCAGGTCGGCGATAAGCGGCGCCTGCGAGGACGCCAGCACAATGACGGCGTCTGATGACGGCAGGAGGGCGATATCGCGCACCTCTTCACGCAGCGTATCGCTGCGCCAGAGGCCGCTGGTCACGCAGTACCCTGCACGAATGACGTGCTGGTGGCTATCGGGTACATCCCCGGCGAAGTCGGGGCGAAGGCTCCAGAGGGGCAACCCAAGACGATTGGCCCACAGGCTGGCGGTGATACCGTAGCGGGCGGGCGCGGAGCTGTTATCGAGAATAAAGATCGGTGACACGGCGAGTTTCCTGCTGATGTTGGGTACCTAATTGTATTAATTGAATCATTAGATACAAAAGAGGATTTATGAATAACAGTCAAATCGCCCGTCGTATGCAATCCGTACGGCCTTCTCCGACCGCGGCCATTTCTGACCAGGTACGGGTACTGGAAGCCGCAGGCAAGCAGGTTATCAACCTGGGCGAAGGGGAACTGGATTTTGCTACCCCGCCCCATATTAGCTATGCGGGCATTGAAGCTATCGTGCATCACCAGACTAAGTATACCGCCGTTTCCGGCACCGCAGCGCTCAAGGCGGCCATTGCCGCCAAGTTCGCTCGCGACAATCAGCTGCGCTACCGTCCGGAAGAGATCATCGCCGGGAGCGGCGCCAAACAGCTTATTTTCAACGCCTTTCTGGCAACCCTGGACGCCGGGCAGCAGGTGATTATTCCCGCGCCCTACTGGGTCTCTTACCCAGATATGGTCTCTCTGGCCGACGGCGAACCGGTGATTGTGCCCTGCGATGAACAACACGGCTGGAAGCTGACGCCGGAACAACTGGCCGCCGCCCTCACCCCGTCAACGCGCTGGTTGATCCTCAATTCGCCGGGTAACCCGACCGGGGCGATTTACAGCGAGCGGGAGCTACGCGCGCTGGCAGACGTGCTGGCGGACTACCCGCAGGTGCTGGTGATGGCCGACGACATTTATGAGCCGCTGCGTTACGACAATACCCCGTTCACCACGTTTGCTCAGGCCGCGCCGCAGCTGGTTTCGCGCACGCTGACGGTGAACGGCGTGTCCAAAAGCCACGCCATGACCGGCTGGCGTCTGGGCTATGCGGGTGGGCCGCAGTGGCTCATTGCCGCCATGCAGATCCTGCAATCACAAAGCACCTCCAACCCCAGCGCGATTTCGCAGGCTGCGGCGGTCGCTGCCCTTAACCATTCGGCGGACTTCTTAGACGGCTGGCTGCACACGCTGGATAAACGCCGTCAGCAGGTGCTGGGGATGATTGCCGCTACCGAGGGCCTGAGCGCTGGCATCCCCCAGGGCGCATTCTATGTGTTTGCCAACTGCCAGCGGCTCATTGGGCGAGTGACGCCCGCCGGCGAAACCCTCCGCGACGACAGCGGGCTGGCGAACTGGCTGTTAGAACACACTCAGGTGGCCGTGTTACACGGGTCCGCGTTCGGCATGCCGGGGTATTTACGTATTGCCTACGCGGTAGAAGATGGGCTGCTGACGCAGGCCTGTCAGCGGATTGCCGAAGCCTGCGCGCAGCTGCGTTAGGGCACGCAAGCACCACTTTGGCGCCCTGTAAAAAGAAAACCCCGCGCGATGTACTGGCCGGGGTTGTTGAATGCGGGCGCTCCGTTTTCTCAGCTCGCCAGCGCAATAGCGCGGCAAAAATTCCTCGCCCTGCCCCCTCCGTCGGGGCGAAATTGCGAAATGCATCACAGTCCAGGAAATAACTTAACAGGTTAACCGGTTAAGTTGGGTTGAGAGGTTGATCGGACAATCGGGTACGGGTATCGTAAGCCTACGAAATAAAATAAATGTAAACAGAAACTGGCGAAACAATGAAAGCAACGGCACAGTCAACGAAATACCAGGTGATAAAGGCAGCACTGTTAGATGAAATAAGAAACGGCACTTTTAAACCCGGGGAAAAATTCTACAGTGAGTCGGAATTAAAAGAGCGTTACTCCGTCAGTTCCGCCACGGTTATTCGCGCTATTCACGAAATGGTCAATGAAGGCTACCTGATTCGCTATCAGGGTAAAGGCACTTTTGTTTCGAAAGCCAAACGAAATGAGAACATTATTTTCTCAGAATCAGATAACGATTTAAAAGGCATGCAGTCGGTTAAAGTTATCGCCTGTGAACTGGAAAACGATCCGTGTATTAAAGAAAAACTCGGGTTAAATGATGATGAAAGATATTATCGTATTGCGCGCTTAAAGTTTGATAATAACAAACCTTATGCATTACAGATTTCGCATATTCCGGCCCGCTACTTCGCCAGTCAATTGACGATTAAGAATTCGGCACTCAGCTCTATTTATGAGGCTTTTAAGGTTAACAATGGTCTTGATATGTACACCATGCCCTATCGGCAGACCATCTGCGCCCTGACCGATGCTGCGCCAGAAGTCCTGCAGCACCTTGAGCTCACGGCTCACCAGCCCGTTATCATGATGAAACGCTATACCCACGACGAGCAAGGTCAGGTGATTGAATATATTGAGACCTGGAAACGGTTAGAATCATTTTATATTGAAATAAGAACGCCAGATAAGGGGGCAGGATGAACCAATTATTATTAATCTCTCATGGGGGTTTCGCCAGCGGTGCCAGACAGGCCACAGAATTAATACTCGGAGCGCAGCCAAACCTTCATGTAGTTGAACTGGATGGTGAGAAAGGGATAGCAGTATTTAAACAGGAACTTCTCGATAAAATCACCATCCTTAGCGCAGCAAAATCCAAAATTATTATCCTCTCTGATTTAAAAAGTGGTTCGCCGTATAACTCCGCAATGGAGATTATTGTCACTAACAACCTATGGAATAATATCACCCTGCTCTCTGGGATGAATTTAAACTTAATTCTGGAAATGGCCATGGCAATTGATGAAAGTCACTCGCCAGCCTCGCTGAATGAAATAATAACTACGGCGCGTGATGGTATTTACCATTTACAGCAGGCAGCGCTTGCCGCCCACACAGACGACGGAGACGAGTAAAAAATGGAGCACATTGCGGTCTGGCAGATAGCGTTACTGACGCTTTATTCAGGGCTGGCGATATACGACGGCAACAACACGACGCTTGGGTTAGTGAAACCGAGCATGGCGGGCTTCTTTGCCGGCCTCATTATGGGCGATATGACCACCGGGCTTATCGTCGGCGGCACCCTGAACCTGCTGGTACTGGGCGTGGGCAACTTCGGCGGCGCGTCGATCCCGGACTACATGACCGGTGCGGTGCTGGGTACCACTTTCGCGATCATCAGCGGCCAGGGCGCGGCGTTTGGCGCCACCATTGCGGTGCCGATTGGTCTCTTAATGGTACAGCTGGATATCCTCGCCCGCTTCAGCAACACCTTTATACATCATAAGGCCGACAGGCTGATTGAAGAGGGTCAGGTGAAGGCGGCGGCCAGGATGAACCTGCTGGGCCAGGTGCCTATTTCGCTCTCGCGTATGCTGCCGGTGCTGTTGGCGCTGATCCTCGGGGCAACCTTTGTTAATGACGTCGTGACCTGGATCCCCGCGTCCATCATGAACGGTCTTAAAGTCGCCGGTGGCCTACTGCCTGCGCTGGGTATCTCCATCCTGCTGCGCTATTTACCGATTAAGAAGAACATCTCGTTTCTGATTCTGGGCTTTTTCCTGGCGGCCTATCTGAAAGTGCCGGTGCTGGGCGCCGCGCTGCTGGGTCTGGCAATTGCGCTTTACGTCTTCAACTCAGAAAAACAGGTAACGCAAACTACCAAATCCCCGGCAAATGGAGCAATGGGCGATGAATAAAGTACTAAAACGCGTGTTCTGGCGCTGGTTCCTGTTCGGTCAGTCAGGCTGGAACTACGAAAAAATGCAGGGTCTGGGCTATCTGTACAGCATCTATCCGTTCCTTGAGAAAAAGTACGCAAAACCCGAAGAGCAGAAGGACGCGGCGAAGGTACACAGCCAGTTCTTTAACACCAACAACACCATGGCGCCGGGGATCCTCGGGGTGAACATCGCCCTGGAAGAGCAGACCGGGCTTGCGGGCAAAGATGCGGTTGCCGGGATAAAAACCGGTCTGATGGGGCCGCTGGCGGGCATCGGAGATACGCTGTTCTTTGTTATTCCGACCACCATTATCGGTTCTGTCGCTTCGTACCTCGCGCTGCAGGGCAACCCGGTGGGGCTTGTTCTCTGGCTACTGTTCGCCCTGGTTCGCATGCTGTTTATGCGCTTTAGCATCAGCAAAGGGTATCAGGAAGGGGTCAACCTGCTGGGGTCTTTGACCAATAACCTCAACAAAATTACCCGCGCAGCCAATATTCTCGGGCTGACGGTTATCGGGGCGCTTATCCCCTCGGTGGTGAAGGCGAATCTTAATTTCGAATTCAGCTACGGCGAGGTGTCGCTCAAGCTGCAGAGCATTGCCGACCAGATTATGCCCGGGCTTATTCCGCTGCTGGTTGTGGGGTTCACCTGGTGGCTGCTGGGGCTCAAAAAGATGAACTCGACTCGGGTCATTTTTGTCCTGATTGCTTTAGGTATTATCGGCTACAACCTGAATATTCTCGGTTAAGTAACACATTGATTTAAGGAACTTATCATGAAAGGTATTGTGCATATTCGTGTCGATGACCGGCTGATCCACGGCCAGGTGGCCACCCGCTGGGTAAGCCACTTCAACGCCAACCGTATTATGGTGATTGACGACGCCGTAGCTGCAAACGATGTAGAGAAAATGCTGCTGCGCAGTGCAGCCCCGGAAGGCTGCAACACCTCTATTCTCTCTTTTGAGAAAGCCAGCGCCAATATCCTCGCCGGCAACTACGACGGTCAGCGCGTACTGATCCTGCTGAAGACCCCGGAGCTGGCGCTGAAGCTGATGAACGCCGGAATTGCCCTCCCCCAGCTCAATATCGGCAATATGTCCAACAAAGACGATCGCCGCCAGATCAAACGCTCGGTCAGCGTCAACGATGCTGAGATCGCGGCCATCAACGCGCTGCTGGAAAAAGGCGTGGCGGTGACGGCGCAGATGACGCCGGAAGAGCCGAACGCCTGTATCACCACGTTTTTAAAAGCCGATAAGGGATAAGGGATAAGAGATGTCACCACATCAGCAGCAGTATTATCAGCATGTTTTAGCGACGCTGAATCAGGTGTTTCTTACTCAGAGCGCTGAAGTTGAGCAGGCGGCGGCGCTGTTTGCCGAGTGCGTCAAAGCCAACGGCATTATTCACGGCTTTGGCTCCGGCCACTCGTTTGCCGCGGCGGTTGAGCTGGCCGGTCGTGCGGGCGGCCTGGTCAATACCAAAGCCATTGACCAGTTCTATGGGCCAACCGGCTGGTTTGATTCGCTGAAAGGGATTGGCGACATCTTCTCCGGGCTGCTCGATCTGCGCGAGTCAGACTGCTTTGTGATTATCTCCAACTCCGGCACTAAACCGCTGCACGTTGAGCTGGCACGCAATGTCAAAGAGAGGGGGCTGAAGCTGGTGGTTATCACCCGCTACGCCGGTGAGTCGACGCCAACGAGCGAGAGCATTCGCGACTATGCCGATGTCACTCTCGATAACGGCTGCCCGTCCGGTGACTGCACGCTAAGTATGGATAACGGCAACATCATGACCGGTCCGGTGTCCTCGCTGTCTGCGGCCTTCATCATCAATAACGTGGTGATCCGCTGCATCGAGATGCTGCTGGAACAAGGTATCGCGCCGCCGGTAATGCGCAGCATCAATCTGCCCGGCGGTAAAGAATACAACGACATGCTGATGAGTCAGTACAAAGAGCGCGTATTCACGCTGTAGGGAAAAATCATGAAAGAGAGTCTGTCGAATCGCCTCACACCGCTGCCCTTTCCTGCCCTCACGCCCGACGCCTGTCGGGATGAGCTGACGGCGTGCGCGCGACGCATCGCGCGTAACATGGGTCTGTACGGCGAGAAATTCCCCTCAGCCTGCACGATCCATAATCGCTACGTTCTGAAAGAGAATAACGACTGGACCAACGGATTCTGGACCGGGATGCAGGCAATGGCCTGGGAGTTCAGCGGCGATCGCGCCTACCTGGACGGCGTTGAACGCAATGTGGCGAGTTTTAAAGCCCGCCTGGCGGCGCACCACGTCCTCGATCACCACGATATCGGCTTCCTTTATAGCCTGTCGGCAGTCGCGTACTGGAAACTGACGGAGCGCGAAGCGCTAACCCCGCTTATTCTGGCGGCGGCCGATCTGCTGGTAAACCGTTTTCACCACAGCGCCGGTTTTATCCAGGCCTGGGGGACGCTTAACGACCCGCAGGAGTACCGGCTTATTATCGATTCATTGATTAACCTTCCCCTGCTCCACGTGGCGGCAAAGATCAGCGGTGAATCACGTTATCGGGAAGTGGCTGAACGCCACTATGCGGCGGTCATCAACAACATTTTTCGCGAAGACGGCTCCACTTTCCATACCTTCTATTTTGACCAGACAAGCGGTGCGCCTTCGCACGGGAAAACCTTTCAGGGCTACAGCGATAACTCCTGCTGGGCCCGCGGCCAGGCGTGGGCCATTCTCGGCATCCCGCTTCACTGGTCGGCTACCGGCGAAACCGACCACTACGAACGGTGGCAGCAGGCCTGCGAGTATTTCTTCCGCTACCTGCCGGAGGACGGCGTTCCCGCCTGGGATCTGCTGCTGGCTGCAGATCCGGACGCCCCGAAAGACAGCTCCGCGCTGGCGATTGCGGTCTGCGGCCTGCTGGAAGCGCATAAGCACTTTCCGGATGCCGGTTACCAGAAACTGGCGCGTCAGTGTCTGCTGGCATTAATGCGCGGCGCGTCTGCCCGCGATGATGATGTCTGCGAAGGCTTACTTAAACATGGTGTTTACGCCTATGCCCTCGGTAAAGGCATCGATGAATGTAATCTCTGGGGAGATTACTTCTATATGGAAGCGTTATACCGAGTCTACCAACCACAATGGTCAGGATACTGGTTATGACAATGATTCAGAGCTATTTAGATATCGTCCAGAAAAAACTTAACGACATTACTCAACAGCAAAGCCATAAAATCACTTCCACCGCCGTGGAACTGGCAAAAATCATTAACCAGGGAGGTGTAATTTATATTTTCGGCTGCGGCCACTCACATATTTTCGCTGAAGATGTATTTTATCGTGCCGGAGGAATCGCCCCGGTTCGGCCAATATTTATCGAACCTTTAATGTTACATCAGGGGGCGGCGGCCTCATCATATTATGAAAAACAGAATGACTATATTGCTGAGCACCTGGAGAGATTCTCGATCACCAGTAAAGATGCGCTGATTGTTATCTCAACTTCCGGGATTAACCCCGCTCCGGTCGATGCAGCGCTCTGGGCAAAACAGCACGGGGCATTTACCCTGGCGCTGACCAGCTTTCTGTATGCCGAGACCCAACCGTCGAAGCACAAGGCTGGCCTTAAGCTGCGGGACTGCGTGGATGTCGCCATTGATAACCAGGTGCCAATCGGTGATGCGGTGCTTTCCCTTACGGAGCATGCAACGCCGTTCGCGCCGGTTTCCTCAATGACCGGGCTATTTATTATGCACACCCTGTTCGCGGAAATCATAGCGAACCTGGGGAGTGAAAATAAATCTCTGCCGGTATTTTTGAGCGGTAACATTGCGAATTCCTCAAAACATAATGAATATCTTCTCGAAAAATACGGTGCGCAAATCCCGGAGCTCATAAATAACACGAGTTTTAAATAAGCAGTACATCCCCTCGCCCTATAATACATGGTTTTATAAGGTATATAATAATGACAAGTCATAGACTCAGAGTTTCTCTGTGTACACCGCTGTTTCTTTTTATTGCCGCAGATGCCTTTGCGGAAGAAGAAACGGATTATGAAGCGCCTTCTCAGTTTGAGAAAGCGTTTTATGATGAAGGAAAATTAAATCTCAATACCTCACTATATATTCGTCATCGTGCTGTAAAAGACCCCGCGACCGGTAAATACGGACTGGGTCCAGCCGGGATCCAGAACCAGACCGGTAACGTGGCAATTAGCTATATTTCAGGCTATTACCAGGACGTTATTGGCTTTGATTTCTGGGGCAACGCCAACATTAAGCTCGGGCATACCGTCGGTCAGTCGGAGATCCTTTACTACGACTACGATTGCGGCGAGCCGGGCAAGTTCAGCCCGTGCGAGAAGTCCTACATGAGCGTGTCGGTTGCCGCACTCAAGCTCAACCTTGGCGATGCAGGCACCAACTTCAAGCTGGCCGCGGGCTATACCCCCATTAACTCCGGTACCGTAAAAAGCAGCTGGGGCCTCAACCCTCACGCTTTTCGCGGGTTTGACAGTGCCCTGACCCTCGACAAACTGAGGCTGACCTACGCCTGGGCCGACCGCTTCAAGAACGACTGGAGCCGTGATTTTAAACCGATGACTACGGCCTGGCACCAGAACAACGCCGCCGGACTCGATGACAACGGCAAAACCATTAAAGCCGGTGCAATCATCGATTACATTCACACGGTGGGCGCAGTCTATAACTTTGGCAGTACCGTGCTTGACGTGGGCTATGGCGAAGGTAAAGGCTACCGTCGCAACTGGCAGGCACAGGTAGAGCGTCACGATACGTTGACAAAGGATGTCTCCCTGCAGAGTAAGCTCTTCTACCAGGGTGCGCGCTACATTGAAGATCTGTCGAAAATTAAAGATCCTGCAACGGAATATTATGTGGGGGTTGGTTTTAACCTGAGCCACGACAACACCGTGTGGTCCCTTGGCTATAGTCAGAACTACGCCCCGAACACCGGAGATTACAACTTCCGCTTAACCCCGTGGGCGAACTCCGATAAGCGTGATTATCAGCCGACGCTGTCGCAGCTGGAAGACTTTAACGTTTCCGGCGCCCGCGCGGTTCGTTTTGGCGTGAGTTATAACTTTGCCGATCTTAATCTACCGGAGTTAACCCTGGGCGGTGCCGGAACCTACGGCTGGCACGTGGTTAGCGATGTCAGTAAAACCGGTTCGGCGAGAAAGTACGACGGGAACATGGTGTCGTTCGATCTTTCCGCTCGCTATCTGGTGGCGGACGGCATGGCGAAAGGCCTCTCCTTTACCCTGCTCCCGGCGCTCTTCCGGGCGACAGACAGCAACTATAAAACCGATCGTAACGACGTGAAGTTTATCGTCGGCTACAGCATCAATATCTTCTGAGCCCGCCCCCCTCAACAGCGCATGAGGGGGACTTTGCGAGGGGAACCGCACCTGTCAGCTTCAAACGGCCAGAGCGGGTTACTCAACCGAATGGCATACAGAATAGCGGCACATAAGAAAAAACCCCGAGCGATTAAAGAGCTCGGGGTTTGTATGACCGGCTTGCACGATGCCGAAGAAAGCAAAAGAACCATCAGGACTAGCCGTAGATAGATAAGTGACATTAAAATAACACTCGGAGATAGTTCGAACTGTTTTTGACCTGCTACCTTGTCATACTAAACATTTCTCTGTAGATAATTCTGGCTTACTCCCTCACCATTTTCATATATTCATAAAATATGATAACCATCACATTCATGATCAGGATGCCAATTTTTGATATAGCTAGCTTTTACTTTTTGCTACAGATGGTAATGCACCCTAAAAAAGGAATTAATCATGAAAATGACAATAATATATGCACTACTATCCGTATTTTTTGGAGTATATGGAACAACGGCCAGTGCCAGTAACACAAATCAAGTGTCACAAAATTTAGAAACTGCAATTCCCAAACAAAAGCAAATAGTTACCGGCAATTGGGACGAGTTCAACTCAAGAAAAATTGACAGGCTCATTCAAGAAGCAAAGCAGAAGCCAGCGCATTCTTTATATGCTGTTTTTGATTTTGACAACACAACAGCTTTTCTGGATATCGAAGAGGCAACGCTTATCTATCAACTAGAAAACCTTAAATTTTCGATGAAACCTGAGATATTGAAAGAGATAATTTACAAAGATATACCGCCTTCAAACTTTAACTCGGATTATAATAATAAAAATCATCAACCGGTTAATATAAACCTCATTGGTCAAGACATTATTGATAGCTACACATGGCTATACAATAATTACAGCGGATTTGCGGGTAATAAAACGCTTGATGAAATTAAAAAAAATTCTAATTATATGAATTTTATAGTGAAAATGAGATATGTATATGATGCAATAGGTGGGTCATTCGACCATGAGGTATCTTATCCATGGGTGACGTATCTCTTTTCTGGCATGTCCAAAAAAGAAGTAGCTGATTTAGTGCACGATACTATTGAGTGGCAAAATAACCAGCCTATCGGAAAGGTGACATGGGTAAGCCCGGCAGATATGGCAGGCCGAGCTGGTATCGTATCAGTAACATGGAAAAATGGATTCAGGCTGATCCCAGAAATGCAGACATTATATAAAAACCTACAGCAGGCAGGTGTTGATGTTTATGTCATTTCCGCTTCTGCTTTAGATGTGATAAAAAGCATCGTTACTACAGAAAAATATGGTTTTTCTGTTCCTGAGTCTCATGTCTATGCAATGCATCCCTTATATGATAAAGAAGGTAGATTGACTCACAGCCTCGATCCATACTATCCCCAGACGCAAGGTAAAGGTAAAACCGAAACCATAAAGAAATTTATACAACAACATTACAAAAATACAGGACCAATATTAGTTGCTGGCGATAGCGAAGGAGATCAAAACATGATGTCCGACTTTAATGACACAAAGTTAGTTCTTATTATTAACCGGCTACGCTCATCTGACACCATTATCGGTGAGTTATCAGCTAAAGCCGTTCGTGACTATAATAAAGATGATGCAAAAATATTATTACAAGGAAGAGATGAAAATAAAGGGGAATTTTTACCATCACAAAGTAGCATATTGATGGGCACTAATAACAAAGTATCTTTACCATAGGTATCGACTTACAGCAATGCCTCTTACTTGAAACGGGGGCATTGCTAGTGAAATGATATTAATTACTTTAAATATAACATCATGACCTTGTCATAGTACATTATTTATAATAACGCCTGACGTTGATATTTTTAAAGGATTAAAAATCATAATACTACGCAGTATAATCAAACATTCCTTTTTAAGCATGAACATATTAAATCCAGCGACTTTAATAACAACATTCAATTTATGACATAAGTCCTCTATACAACATCCATTGTTTTTTCATAAAAACCTGAGGTCAAAGAATAACCATTTTCATCCAGATTATTAAACACATCCAAAATTCCGTTAGTTGTATAAACCAACAAATGTGTAAATACTTCTATTTTATTATTTTCAATAACCAAATAATCCACACCAAGTTTTACCGATGATATCCTGTTATTTAGACATCCCCTGATTTCTTTTGGACTATTTGTCACCCAGCGAACTTGATTATACTCAATCGAAAACGGAAGTGTTAGATCATTACTTAACCATAGTTCATCAAATTTAGACCAGGCAATAGAGATTACCTCACCTCCATCAAAGTAGATTCTTATGGGTAAATCATTCCAGGGTTCCCAGTCATCAAAATAAATCTCGGCCGTTTCATACTTGATAATTTTTTTACCAAGCAATTTAAAAAAACAAGTATATATATTGTTAACTTTATTCATACCTTGAGCCTCATATCCTGAAGACTTAAAACCAGGCTGATATTAAAACATACTCATCCAGACACGCTGGTCTTTACAATCATCTTAACGAATTTTTGGACGTCCCATTCTTTGATATCTGAAACTTGCCCATCGCCGATTTCGATCAAACGAAGATTGGATGAAGCTGTCTCAACCATATCTATTGAGAAAAAAGGGGAGCCTATATGCTTCGCTATTTCATGAACAATAGCAGGGATAACATCATCAGCAGAGTAGACATTTCCATAGAATGAAAAATATCTACGTTCTGTTTCGGGTTTTAGGTCCTCAACCTTTCTAAGCACGACACCACCCTCTATTTCTCCGCGATATTGTTTAATATGGGCTAAAATCCCCTGTATTTCCTCGGCATTTTTCGCTATCGAACCACGCGATGTCGTAAGTGATTTAACATAGTCTTTAACAAAATATGAAGGCCATTTTAATCGTGATGTGATTTTTTCGAAATCATCATTCTCAGTAAGTAAAATAGTTTCAGGTGTATAATCACTACATGATCCGTACCAGCCCGTAATATAGTGGCAAGAAGCGTAATCATCAGGAGAAACTAACATTTCCGCACTATGACTTTTAACAGTATTGTATAATGTTTTATATTCTTTCTGTTTAAGCATCCAGCCTCGCCAAATAACTGGTGCATGCGCCTCAAGGTTTCCTGAAAGTTTAATTTTGCTATCTAATAAATGCTGTGATGATAGCAAAACACATTTTACTCCGTTGTCACTTGCACAGTTGAATTCATCCTCATAATTTTCATCAACTCTATTCAGATTAAAATAATCACTTGGGTAAATTATTTGCATGAAACCTATCCTTTTCTTAATATTTGTCTATATTATGGGTAACGTAACACTCTATTGGCAGTGATGTATAATTTATATACTCGCCTGTTTATCTGCTCGGAGTGTGTTAAATGACTTAACGCCGGGGGGATTATTCACTGACGTCTTTACAGAGCCCGCTTCGAAATGCATTAGCCCTCACCTGAATGATGAGTATTTGAAAGGGTATTTATTGAGCAAAGGACGGACTTTAGATGTAAAAAAGCCCGTATAAACGGGCTTTTTGTACTACTTTATGCACTATAAAATCAAAACCATTCTTCAAGCTATTGATTTTATTTAGAATTTGGCGGAAGCGTAGAGATTCGAACTCTAGAACCCTTTCGGGTCGCCGGTTTTCAAGACCGGTGCCTTCAACCGCTCGGCCACGCTTCCAATGAGGCGCACTATAAACACCTCTGTTCAGGCTGTAAAGCACCAATTTATTCAACTGCCTTAAAATTAAACAAAAACGCGTTATTCGTCTGAAATTCAGGCAGTTTGCGCAGATTTTCAGCGCAAGCCGCCCTCTTCGCGTTAATGTTTTTTGATGTACATATCTTTGGTGTAGTAATACCCCAGCTTATCCGGCGTAAATCCCCCTACCCATGGCTTGACCAGATGGGTGCGCACGTAGTGATAGACCGGAATGGCCGGAACATCCTGACCTAACAGATCCTCCGCCTGCTGGTAGAACTTGCCCCGTGCCGTCGTGTCAGAGGCTTTTGCCGCATTGCGCAGCGCCTCATCGTAGGCCGGGTTGCTGTACTGGCTGGTATTTTCACTGTCGCCGGTGCGGAAGTTATTGAGAAACGTCGCGGCGTCGTCATAGTCGGCTATCCACGCGTAGCGCACGGCGTCAAAATTATGCGTATGCATGGCGTCGAGCATGGTCTTCCACTCCTGGTTTTGCAGCTTTGCCTCAACGCCAAGGTTCTTTTTCCACATTGAGCTGGCGGCGATGGCAATTCGCTGGTGAGATTCGGACGTGTTATAGAGCAGATTAAAGACCAGCGGATGGGTCTCATTATACCCGGCTTCGCTCAATAGCTTTTTCGCCTCGGCGATACGCTTCTCGCGCGGCCAGCTGGCGTACTCGGGATTGTGCAGCTTCACCCCGCCGATGTCAGGCTGGCTGATAAGCCAGGCCGGACGCTGCCCCTGCCCCAGCACCTTCTCCGCGATAATGTCTTTATCGAGAGCCATATTGAGCGCCCGTCGTACGCGGGGGTCGTTAAACGGCGGCCGGGTGGTGTTGAATTCGTAATAGTAGGTGGCCAGCTGCGGCGAAACATCCAGCTGATCGCCCATGGTTTTTTTGAGCTGGGCAAACTGATTAATCGGCACCGTATACACGATGTCGATCTCTCCCGCCTTATAGCGGTTGACGTCGGCGGTTTCAGAACTTATCGGCAGGTAGGTCACCTTATTGATGACCGTATGCGCGTTATCCCAGTAGCGCGGATTGCGCTCGGCCACAATGCGCTCATTCACCACCCACTGCGACAGCTTATAGGGCCCGCTGGTTACGATATGCTCCGGTTTGGTCCATTTGTCGCCGTAGCGCGATATCAGCACTTTATCGAGCGGAACCAGAGACGGGTGCGCCAACATCGCCAAAAACGCCGCATTCGGCTGAGTTAAGGTCACCTCGAAGGTGGCATCATCCAGCGCCTTGACGCCCAGCGTCTCGGGCGCTTTTTTGCCCTGCGCTATCTCTGCCCCGTTGACGATATGCATATTGCCGGGATAGCTCGCGTAAGGCGACGCCGTGAGCGGCGACACCAGACGCTGCCAGCTCCAGACAATATCCTGCGCCGTAATCGCCGTACCGTCGGACCAGGTCACCCCGGGACGCAGGTGGAACGTCCAGACGGTGTTGTCCTTATTCTCCCACTTCTCCGCCAGCCGGGGCTCAATCTCTCCTGCTGGCGATACGCTGACCAGCCCTTCAAAAAGATCGCTGATAATGTTGTTTTCAACGTCGCTTTCCACTTTATGCGGATCCAGCGACGACGGTTCGCTGCCGTTATTTCTGACCAGTTCTTGCTTTTCGGCCAACGCCGTTCCCGGCGGTACCTGAGCGGCCAGCGCCGGGATGACCATGGAGAACAGACCGACGGCCACCAGTACGCGTGTGATGTGATTATATTTTTGTGTTTTCATATCCCTTGCCTTTGTTACGCTTCGTGAGTACCCTCTCCAGAGTTAGTCGCAGAATGGCTATAACGCAATATTTTTCAGTGAGTTATCAGATTTCGATCTGACTCCGGAAGGCGAACAAATAAAAATGCCACTTATCCCGATTTTCCTGGAATAATGTGCTGCATTCAGCCCGCTGACTTTGAGTAAAGATGGGTAAAAGCATTAGGGCTTAGGCCCTGTTTTTTTTATGCTTCGTTATTAATTACATCTGTCATAAGAGAGTGACTCATGGATCGTATAATTACATCGTCGCGAGACCGTTCATCGCTACTTAGCACGCACAAAGTTCTGCGGAACACCTATTTCCTGCTTAGCCTGACGCTGGCATTTTCCGCTATTACGGCGACGGCCAGCACGGTGCTGATGCTGCCTTCTCCGGGTCTGATTCTGACGCTGGTCGGTATGTACGGCCTGATGTTCCTGACCTATAAAACCGCGAATAAGCCAACGGGTATCATTTCCGCGTTCGCCTTTACCGGTTTTCTGGGCTACATCCTGGGGCCAATGCTTAACGCCTACCTGTCTGCGGGTATGGGCGATCTGATTGGCCTGGCGCTGGGCGGTACCGCGCTGGTGTTCTTCTGCTGCTCGGCCTACGTGCTGACCACCCGTAAAGATATGTCCTTCCTCGGCGGAATGCTGATGGCGGGCGTGGTGGTCGTGCTTATCGGTATGGTTGCCAACATTTTCCTGCAGCTGCCGGCTCTGCATCTGGCGATTAGCGCGGTGTTTATCCTGATCTCTTCAGGCGCCATTCTGTTTGAGACCAGCAACATCATCCGCGGCGGTGAAACCAACTACATCCGCGCGACCGTTAGCCTGTACGTCTCGCTGTACAACATCTTCGTCAGCCTGCTGAGCATCCTTGGCTTCGCCAGCAGAGACTAATCCTCTCCCCGTCTGTACTCAGGCCCCGCTTATGCGGGGCCTTATTTTTTGCTACACTGCCGCCATTTTCAGCGGTATGTGAAGAATCATGTTTATCTTTGAAGGCAATGAAATAGAGACCGATAGCGAAGGCTATCTGAAGGACACAACCCTGTGGAACGAAGCGATGGCGGCCGTTATCGCTGAGCAGGAGGGCATCAGCCTGTCCGTTGAGCATTGGGAAGTGGTGCGCTTTGTGCGCGACTTTTATCTGGAATTTAACACCTCACCGGCGATTCGTATGCTGGTGAAGGCCATGGCGAACAAGTTTGGCGAAGAGAAAGGCAACAGCCGCTATCTCTACCGCCTGTTCCCGAAAGGCCCGGCTAAGCAGGCGACAAAAATCGCCGGACTGCCTAAACCGGTTAAATGCATCTAATACAAAATGGCGAATTTCTGCCACTCTCTGGTGGGCTGATGGGGCTCGGTCAGAACCCTGTCCACCCGCGCGCTGCGCGGCCCACCGGCCTTCAGCCAGGCAATAAGTTTCTCCACCTGGTCCGGTTCTCCGCAGGCCAGAACCTCCACGCCGCCGTCGTCGAGATTGCGCGCGTATCCCGTTAATCCAAGCTGCAGCGCCTCGCGCTGGGTCGAATAGCGAAACCCGACGCCCTGAACGGAGCCGTATACCCACGCCATCGTGCAAACCGTTGCCATGTTCCCCCCTTTTCGGCCAATGACTCAATACAGAGGATAGCAAATTCCGTCAGCGTACATGCTTAGGTAATAATCCATAGTGCTGACGAAAACGGGCGCTAAAGCGCGAGCCTGACAGGTAGCCGCTGCTTTGCGCAATGTCGCCAATGGGTCGCGACGTCGACTGTAATTGCCCCAGCGCGTAGGCCATACGGACCTCTTCCACGATCTGGCGGAAGCTCCGGGACTCCTGCTGCAAACGACGGCGCAGCGTCGATTCGCCAAGAAAGAGCATTTTAGCCACTTTCGCCACGCTCCACGCTTCAGCAGGCGACAGCATAATAATTTGCCTGACCTGACCGGTTATGTCCTCGCGCCGCTCGTTGAGCAGCGGCCCGGCGTAACCAGCCTGATACAGCGCCAGCAGCAATCCCATCGCCTGATGGTGCTGCAGCTCGGCGCAGAGCCCCTCCCGTACCGCCCGCAGGACGCTTTGCCACATAAACGACATTTCCGTCGCCAGCGGCGCGCAAAGCGACGTCAGACGACCGGTCTGCGGCTCGCTCATATAGCGGTGCTTAAAATCCGCCAGCAGTTCCGGCGTGAGAGAGAGCAGGTCGGAGCAAAACAGCCCGTTTTCCGGCTGATTAATCACCTCGAGCTCAACCTCGGCGGGCAAAATAATCAGCTGCTGCGGCGTTGCCAGCATCTCGCTGGCGCCCTGCACAATGACCTTACTGCCGCGGTTTACCCGGCAGATCGCGGGCGAGAACAGCGTGACGCGGTGCAGTTTGCATAAACGACGGGTAGTGATTTCCGCCGCCGTTAACGCGTTATGGTGAAAATGGATGTTCCGCATCATGCCGCCCTTTTTATTATCTTCCGGCCAGCGCCGTTAACTGCGCGCTGGCGATAGCGTGGCTGTGTAACATAAATCCGACTAACGCCCCGCTGGCCTCGCCATCAATGGGCAACGTCGGGGTATCAAGCGCCCATACCGTAAAGCGGTAGCGATGCGGTTTATCTCCGGCGGGCGGACACGCGCCGCCAAAACCCGCATAGCCAAAGTCATTGCGCCCCTGTATCGCCCCGGCGGGCAGTTTAGCGTTATTTTTGTCTCCGGCGCCAGCGGCTAAGCCAGTCACCTGTTGGGCAATATTCACCACCGTCCAGTGCCACCAGCCGCTCCCGGTCGGCGCATCCGGATCGTAAGCGGTCACCGCGAAACTGCGGGTACCCGCCGGAGCATTTTTCCAGGCGATCTGCGGTGAAATATTGCCGCCGGTGCAGCCGAAACCGCCAAACCAGTGCGTCTGCGCCAGCGTCTGGCCGTCGCGCATATCCGCGCTGCTGACGCTAAACGGCGCGGCAATCACCGTCCCGCTCATTATAACCATCATCGCGGCTGCGACCTTCAATCCTGTTTTCATCGTATTTTCCTCCGTAAGGTGAGGAAATACTGTAAGATCCCGGCATGTTTTTTATTGTGCCAAAGCGCCTGCGTTTTGTGCCGAAACGCTCACTTGTCGATACCGGTGGAATGGTGCTTGCCTCAGCCACATGTGCTAATCTACGCGCCATTTTTTCGGTGCCGACATTCCCGTTGCTTAAAGGTAGCCCCATGACAGACTCCATTTTCCCCCGCTTAGTGTTAACCAAAGGACGCGAGAAATCCCTGCTGCGTCGCCATCCGTGGATCTTCTCCGGCGCCGTCGCCCGGATGGAAGGTAAGGCTCGTTCAGGTGAGACCATCGATATCGTTGATTCGCAGGGAAAATGGCTGGCCCGCGGCGCCTATTCGCCGTCTTCACAGATCCGCGCCCGCGTCTGGAGCTTCGATCGCAATGAAGCCATTGATAACGCCTTTTTCGAACGTCGCCTGCAGCAGGCGCAAACCTGGCGCGAGTGGCTGGCGGCCCGCGACGGGCTCGATAGCTATCGCCTGATAGCCGGTGAGTCCGACGGCCTGCCGGGCGTGACCATCGATCGTTTTGGCGACTTTTTTGTACTGCAGCTGCTGAGCGCCGGTGCCGAATACCAGCGGGCGTCGATTGTCAGCGCGCTGCAAACGCTGTTTCCGAACTGCGCTATCTACGATCGTAGCGACGTCGCGGTGCGTAAAAAAGAGGGGCTGGAGCTGGCGCAGGGGCCGGTTGTCGGCGAACTGCCGCCTGCCCTGCTGCCGATTACCGAGCACGGTATGCAGCTGCTGGTAGATATTCAGGGCGGCCACAAAACCGGCTATTACCTTGACCAGCGCGACAGCCGCCTGGCGACCCGTCGCTACGTCGCCGATAAGCGCGTGCTGAACTGCTTCTCCTATACCGGCGGTTTTGCCATCTCCGCGCTGATGGGCGGCTGCCGTCAGGTTGTCAGCGTTGACACCTCGCAGGAGGCGCTGGACGTCGCAAAGCAGAACGTTGAGCTGAACAAGCTGGATCTGTCTAAAGCGGAGTTCATCCGCGACGACGTCTTCAAGCTGCTGCGGAAATATCGCGACGCCGGCGAAAAGTTTGACGTGATTGTGATGGATCCACCGAAGTTTGTTGAAAACAAAAGCCAGCTGATGGGCGCCTGCCGCGGCTATAAGGACATCAACATGCTGGCGATTCAGCTCCTGAATCCCGGCGGCGTCCTGCTGACCTTCTCCTGCTCCGGCCTGATGACCACCGATTTATTTCAGAAAATCATTGCCGATGCCGCCCTGGATGCCGGACGTGATGTACAATTTATAGAACAGTTCCGCCAGGCTGCCGACCACCCGGTGATAGCAACCTACCCCGAAGGACTGTATCTGAAAGGGTTTGCTTGCCGCATCATGTAACTTGAAAAGTGGAGAATCGGCCCGCATATAGCAGGTAATCATGTCTCCCAGGAGGTGCTTATGATAGCCAGCAAATTCGGTATCGGCCAACAAGTTCGCCACACGCTTTTGGGCTACCTGGGCGTGATCGTCGATGTCGATCCCGAGTACTCGCTCACGGAGCCGGAAGAGGATGAAATCGCCGCTAATGACGAACTGCGCCTTGCGCCCTGGTATCATGTGGTGATGGAAGACGATGATGGCCAGCCGATTCACACTTATCTCGCAGAAGCGCAGCTGAGCAGCGAGCCCAGCGACGAACATCCTGAACAGCCGTCGCTGGACGAACTGGCCAGAACCATTCGCCAGCAGCTGCAGGCGCCTCGATTGCGCAACTAGTCATTTGTGGGTTTTACGCCTGGATTCCGCCAGGTTTAAAACCCCGTTGGCTATTTTCATCTCCTCCTTGCCGCCGCGTATGCGGCAAATAGGATAAAAAATAAACGCCGCGCTTTTTTATTTAATAAACACATATACCTATCTGACTCACTCCGCTTATCGCCGCGTTAAAAAATCAAAAACGAAGCGAGAAATTCCTCACGCGCAATAACATGACTTTTTGCGCAAAAAGACCAGCCGCAAAAAAAGATCTACCTGGCTTAAAAAAACAATAAAAAAAATCAATTTATATTGACTAATATGAATTACAGGTTTTAGATTACAAATCGTAATTTATAGCAGGAAAATAATCCTGGCAATGTTCGATAAGTTGCCAACAGAAAGCATATTATTGATTATTAGACGCGTACAATATCCATTCAATAATATTTTCAACTCATTGTTTTAAAAGGGTAACAATGAAGAGGAATAATCACTCGCTGCTCCGCGATGAAATTTTAAGCAAAGTCGTGAAGCCCACCGATCATATTGAAAAATTGATTGAGATAATCGCTAAAGAGCATACGCCCTGCACCATCAGCAAAAAACGCAACATCAGCCTGACGCGGAATGGTGAAAGACAGTGCCTCATTTTATTCGACGGGAGCGTGGCGTTAAACCGCATAAGCGATGGGATGATCCTTAATGCTGAAAGCGCACCGTTTATTTTTGGCGCCAGCTGCCAGCTGGCATATACCCGCCATCTGTATGTTAAAACGAAAGAAACATCGCGCTTGCTTTTGATTCCACAACGTTTTTTTCATGAGCAGGTCGTCAAATATCATCTCTGGCAATCGCTGGCGATGCTGCAGGATTATAGTTCGGCCAAAGTCTATGCCCATTGCATGACGATATCACAACTCTCCGCATACGAAATTATACGTACCCATCTGCTCGAACTTATTGATGAACCAAATGCAATTAAGAATAACATCACCGCTGTGAATTATATTATGGACCACTCTTTTTTGTCCCGCAGCGGCATCATGCGGGTATTATCGAAGCTGAAGAGTGACGGCTATATCCATTTATCGCGCGGCATCCTGACGGATATTATTGATCTGCCGGAAAAGATGAACAGGCTTTATTCAAAATCCGGGCCCGCGCAGCCAGCAGAATGAGTATGCATACCGCTTATTTTTTATTCTGCGCCGTCGCGGCTAACGCCTGGCAAATCAGGCGACTGAACCGCCCGTCGCGCTGCTGCTGTTCACTCCAGCGGATATTGGGCAGCTTCATTTCACCAGAAATGCGCCGGCTGCTGAGCGCAAGCTGCTGAAAAAAAGGCGCCAGCATCGCGCCGCCGGGTACCGTCCGGGTTTGAAACACCGGGCTGCCGTCGACATAGCGATACGCCAGCGCGTTATCCGGCACTAGCGTGGCGGCAAACGCCTGCTGCGCATAGCTGGCCCAAAAGGTGGCCGCGCTATAGCCGCGAGAAACGTTGCTCTCGCAGGTAACCTCCCCGGGTGAAGGCACGACTCTTTCCTGCGCAGGTCTGAAGGCATTTTCCATCCAGCGCGCCATACCTTCCAGGTACCATTTCTGTTTAAAAACCCCGTAGCCGTATTGATACAAATGGAATAATTCATGCGCTGGCGTAATGTTGCGCGCCGGCCGCAGCGCGGCGTTAAGGACAATTTTTAAGCCGCAGGGCAGCGCCGTTCCGTCACCCATGGTTTCTGCCGCCACCCGATCGAAGGCCAGGCCGTGACCTTTGGGGAGCGTCAGCAGGTAGATGTTGATCTGTCGGGCCTGGCGATAAATTTTCTGCTGCAGCGGCGAGCGCAGGCCCAGCAGCGAGGTGTAGAGATATTTCGCAGCCTGGAGCTGGCTCGCAATGTCTTTCACGACATCCGGCACGCCCTCGCCGGTACTATCCTGCGGATATTGCAGGGCGTCCCTACCCTGCAGGCTGTAGTAAATATGAAAGTCATCCACGACGTGCGCTTTTTCCAGGCTATGCCCATGAAGCAAAGAGCCGGGAACGCAGCGGGAAACCTGCACCACATCGCGCGCCAGCAGCGGCGAACAGCAGCAGGATGCCAGCAGGAGCGCGATGACTCGCCTCATCGCCACGCCTGAGGGCCGCGGGAATAAAAAAGGCGCTGACGGTTAGCCAACGTTAACCGCCCGAGGACGCTTTTTTTCCAGCCCGTTTCCGCGCTCCGCGCCGGCATCCAGCTGACGCTCGCTTGTCTGCAGCCATGCCGCCCAGCGTCCGGCGATAGCGCTGCCGTAGTAGCGCTGGGCGTTGCGCAGCGCGGCCTGCTGCATACTTTGCTGCAGCGACTTGTCGGAGATAACGGCGATCAGCGCCGCCGCCAGGGCCTCCTCATCGCCGCAGGGCACCAGAATCCCCGCCTCCCTGTCCTGCAGGATGTCGCGCGGACCGTACTTAATGGCAAAGCTAATCAGCGGTGTACCGTAGGCCATCGCCTCCACGGCGGAGAGAGACTGCCCCTCCTGAGTCGAACAAAGTACCGTGCAGCAGGCCGTTTTATGCGCCTGCGCGATGTCGGAGGTGAAGCCGTTGATATGGATCGCCTTCTCCAGCCCCCACTCCGCCACCCGCGCGCTTAAGCTGCGCCGCAGCGGCCCGACCCCGTAGGTGTACAGCTGCGCATCGGGGATCGCCGTCAGCACTTTACGAAAGGCGTTCAGCAGCAAGGCATGCTGCTTCTCTTCCGAGTAGCGCGCCAGATAAATGACCGACTGCGACGGCGTTTTCTGCGGGTTCGCCGGAATATTACCGTTATCGAGATGATTGGGGATCACCGCCATCCGCGCGGCCGGGAAGCCCTCCAGCTGCAGGTCCTGCCACTGCTCATCGGTGAGGACAATCAGCCGATCGACAAGCTCCGGCTGTTCGAGGATATGCCGGTAGGAGCTTTTCAGCGCGCCGTTAGACAGCTGATGATGGGAGTGAATAATCGCGCTAAGCGTACACGCCATACGCTGTGCGGGCCGCGAGCAGACGAAGCTTTTCCACGTTTTATTTTTATCGACGATAAAATGCCAGCGCCCTTTTTCCGCCAGCCGGGTTTCCAGCATCCACGCATAAAACGCCTCTTCCTGAGCAAAGCGTTTGACTTCACCGCCCGCCAGGGCAATTTCAAGATGGCTTAGCTGCACGTTGCCCTTTTTCTCGTCAAAGCTTTTGCGCAGCAGAATATTACCGGCGCTATCAATGTAGTCTTCGATGATTCTCCCCTGCGGACGCAGCAGGAAGTTGTGTTTACCCACCGCGACATCCGCGCCGGGATTGACGGCATGCCTGAGCTCGATATTGCCCACCAGCGGCGCCAGCGCAGCGATCGCGTTCATCTCAAAGCAATCGCTGAGCCACTCATAGAGGTTATAAACCGGCACCTCTTCGGGCAGCGCGCCGCGTGCTTTCAGCGCCCGCACCGCTCTGGACAATTCGGGATTCCACGTCGCGGTAACTATCCAGGGCACGGTGCGCAAATGTTCGGTAAAGAGCTTCGCCCGCCGCATGGCCGCCACCTCAATACCGTTGCCGACGTCGCGCAGCGTCTCCAGCAGAAAAACGGGGATCGCGTTATTCGACGGCGGCGCTTCGTCCTGCGGGAGCAGCGGCTTTTTTGCCGCTAAATGGTATTTCTGATAGGCGATAAAGCCGGAAAGGTAGTGCTCGACGTCATCGATACGCACGCGGTAGCTGTGGTGGCGAATAAAGAAGCTGTTGACGATCCGTGCGGGATTTTTAAAAAACATCGCCAGCTCAGGCCAGAAGAAGCCGTTCAGCAAATAGCGCGCCCGAACTTCCAGCGCCTGCCAGAACTTCTGCTGGTCAAAATCTGCCAGCAGATGGCGATGCTCGGGCGAAGCGTCCAGACGGGTCACCATCTCAGACGCCGCCATCATTAATTCCAGCAGCGTGGGATAGGTGGTGACGCGATGCAGCACAAAATCAAGATGATCGCGCACGTTGTTCAGGCCAAAGCGAAAGTACTTCTCTTCCGGGCGAAAGCGGGTTAACTCGTTAACGCAGTAGCTCAGCCAGTGGTCATGGTGCTGCCAGTGCTTATTTTTAATGAAATAGGCGAAGGCTTTTTCCACCATCTCCAGCCACTGCGGCGCTTTGGTCAGGCCGTACAGGCGCATAAGAGCAAAAGCCGCTTCGCCATCGTAATAAATGATGCGGAATTTGGCTTTCAGCGACAGATCGTGGCTATTCAATACGTGAACAAACTGGCCGCTGAGCGGATCCTGCATAAAGGCAATGCCGGTCGCCAGCTGCGCCATCAGCGGCAGATATTGCCGGTCTCCGGTCGTTTCGGTGTATTTCACCAGCGCCAGGATACTTACCGCGTTACCGCCGAGCTTGATCTCATCGCCCACGTCGCAGAGAAACGCCGCCTCGCGGCCATCGTCCAGCGTCCGTACTTCAATCAGCGTGTTAACCAGGTACGCAATTGCGCGGTCTATCGCCTGACGAACCGACGGCTGACGGGTCGCTTCCCAGCCCTCGATCAGCGAATAGGTGGAGCTGGCGTGGCGCAGCGCGTTATAGGATCGGACCGGGCGGTCGAAACAGGGAAACCAGCCGTAATGGTAGAGGCCGTCTTGCTTTACCTGACGGGCCAGATAATCGGTGCCTTTTTTAATCACCTCGGCGAGGCACTCGTCCTGCCAGTTTTCCCCGATAACGCGATAGCCGGAACCTCGCCCGCTCTGCTCCATTACTTTTGTCCCAAAACGATCGCAGAAGATCCCCTGCGTTTTAAAGCGCCAGAGCGGCTGCTGCGGATCCTGCGGCCAGCTAAGCGTCTGTTTAAACCGCCGCCGGGCGTAGTTTTCCAGATTGACGCTATTCGGCGCCACGACGCCGTTATCGCCATCGTAGAGCAGCGCGTTGCCGGCAATTTCCTGCTCGAGCATTGCGCAATTAAACTGCGGGTCAAACGCGAGGCCAAAGCGAAAATAGTTACGCTTGGTGACCATGAATTTTTCATTGAGGGATTGCCAGCTGAGCTTTTCCACGCTGTCCACGACGTCAACCCGCAGCCACTGCGGTTCGCTGTCCTGTTTTTTACGCCACTCCTGCAGCGCTCTGGCCCCCGCCAGCCACGCGAGATCGAAGCTGGTACCGCGAGAAATATGCATATGCGCGCGTGATTGGCCATCGCTGACGCTAAAGAAGATTACCCATGCCGGATAGTCAGAGGGCAATACGGTGGATTTTAATTTTTTCGCCTGAAAGCAGGCTTGTTGCAGTAAATCACTTAGCGCCATCTTCCCCTCTCCGTTTATTCAAGAATGCGTTGAATGTTTAAAAATTATTATCAGAGACTGCATACAAACCCATTTTAGATATTGCGCCGATGGCTCGGCCCGGCACACTCCCCGGAGGCGGCGCTCAACGCGTCTTGTCCGGGCTGGCGGACCGCAAACGGCGATGGCCCGTAGCCGATAAGAAGCTCGCCCGTTGATTAACGTTCCCTTAAGGCTTCTTTTGCCCGATTAAACGGTTTGACCAGATAATCCATGACCGTTTTTTCGCCGGTCTTAATATCAACGGTGGCAATCATTCCCGGGCCAATTAAAAAACGCTTGCCGCTTTTATTTTCCAGGTAATCATAGTCAGTGCGAATAAACACCCGATAGTAGTAAACATCCGGTTTAGCTTCATCCTGAGTGGTATCCGGCGATATGGTTTCCACCACGCCGTTCAGCGCGCCATAGATGGCATAATCATAGGCGGTAATTTTCACCAGCGCCTGCTGGTCAGGATGAATAAAAGCGATATCACGAGGTGAAATCCGCGCTTCGATTAATAACCGGCCATCGACCGGAACAATTTCCATCAGCTCGCCGTTGGGCGCAATAACCCCACCAATCGTATTGACCTTAATATTTTTAACGATCCCCTGCACCGGCGAACGGACGGTTAAGCGCGTGACCGAATCGGCGCGCCCCTTTATCACTTCCGCCAGGCTGGCCACGTCGGCATTGGCTTTTGACAGCTGTTCACGCGCGTCAACAAAATAGCGGGTATTGAGATCGATCTTTTTAAAACTAATATCCGCGACCTGCTGGCGAAGACGCAGCACTTCGACATTGCTCGCCGCCCCGGTTTTCGCCAGCCTTTCGGTGATGGCCAGTTCGCTATTCACCAGTTTTAACGACTCGTCCAGCTGGCGCGTCGATTTGCTCAGCTGCTCTTTGCGGCTATGGTAAAGACGCGTCTCCTCCGCCAGCAGCGCGGGCCAGGCTTTCAGGGAGTCGGGAAACGCCAGCGGCTGATTGTTCACCTCGGCGGTTAAGCGAATGCTCGCCGCCAGCGAGGCGCGATATTTCGCCTGGCTTTCGCCGACGTTAGATTCGCTGCGGGTGGGATCGAGGCGCGCCACAACCTGTCCGGCTTGTACCTTGCTGCCTTCCCGTACGTTCAGCTCGGTTAAAATACCGCCGTCGAGGGTTTGTATCACCTGCTCCCGCGAGCTGGGGATCACTTTTCCGGTACCGGTTGAGACTTCGTCCAGTACCGCGAACCATGCCCAGACGCAGCCCACCAGCAGCATAACGGCCAGCAGGAGAATCAGCCGCCGCGATTTAACAATTTTCGCCTCGTCTTCTTCGCTATCCGGCAGCAGCGCCACCGGGTCGTGATCGGCCATCAGGGGGATTTTATTCATATATTCACCACCTGGCCGCGGGCTTTCTCTTGCTCAAAAACCGTTGCTTTGGGTTTATCCAGCGCCAGCTGCCCGTCCTGGATAACCAGGATCCGGTCGACGATATTAAGCACCGCCGCTTTATGCGTGGCGATGATCATCGTTCGATCGCCGGCCCACTGCGCCAGCTGTTCCACAAAGGCCTTTTCCGTTCGCTCGTCGAAAAACGAGGTCGGTTCATCGAGCAGGATAATGTTCGGATCGCGCAGCAGCGTCCTGGCCAGCAGCAGCGACTGCCGCTGGCCGCCTGAAAGCCCCAGCCCGCCTTCCATAATGACGTGTTCAAGACCGAGGGGCAGTTTGCGCACAAACTCCAGCGCGCCGCACAGGGTAAGCACCGAGAAGATTTCATCATCCGTCGCCGCCGGTCGCCCGAGGATCAGGTTCTCGCGCAGGGTGCCGTGGAACAGCCGCGCCTCCTGGGTCAGCAAGGTGGCGTTGCGGCGAATATCCGCGAGGTCGATCTGCGGCAGGCTTAAATCATCCAGCCGCAGCTCGCCCGAAACCAGCTCGACGTTGCCCATCATCGCCTGCAGCAGGGTCGATTTACCGGCGCCGATTCGCCCAAGGATGGCGATTCTCTCGCCGGCTTTAATGGATAACTGGTTGATACGCAGCGGGATCGCGGCATCGTTAAGGCCGTAGCGGAATTCCGCCTGCCGGAACTCGTAGTTGCCGTGCAGCACGGCGCGGTGAACCCGGGTTTCGTCCTGCCCCCCTTCGACCGGCAGCGCCATCAGGTTATCAAGGCTGGCCTTCGCCGTTTTCACCTGCTGCCAGCGAGCGAGTACGCCGCACAGCGCGGTCATCGGCGCCACCATGCGGGTCGAGAGCATTGATGCCGCCACCATCGCCCCGGTGGTGATGTCGCCATTAATCACCAGCGGCGCGCCGACCACCACCACCGTGGCATAGAGCAGGTTTTGCACTGACATTCCCCAGCTGACCAGGCCGTGGGTGAGCCTGCGCGTTTTGACCCCCGACTCGGCGGTAATGGCAATATAGCTATTCCACTGATGCAAAAAGCGGCTTTCCGCCTGCATCATTTTGATGTCCTGCAACCCCTGAATGCTTTCCACCAGAATGGCGTTACGCAAGGTATTTTCATGCTGGTTTTTATTGGCCAGCGCCGCGAGCTTGCGCTGCAGCAGCAGGCCGGGCAGGATCATCAGAATCGTCGCCACCGGCGCAATCCAGCTTAGCCACGGCGAGACGATAAACAGCACCACCTGAAACAGCAAAAAGAACGGTAAATCCGCCACGATGGTCATCATCGTTGAGGTCATCATTTCGCGCACCTGCTCCAGCTCGCGGATTTGCGAAATAAAGCTCCCCGTCGAGCGCGGTACCGCGCTGTTTTTCAGGCGCAGCGCGTGGCCGAAGACCCGGTCAGAAACGCGAATATCCCCGCGTTTGCCGAGCAGATCCGTGACGTGCCCGCGCATAATTTTCAGCACAAAAGCAAATACTGCCGCCAGCAATACGCCGCTGAACAGGACATAAAGAGTGGGATAAGACTGCGCCGGGATCACCCGATCGTAAACCTGCATCGAAAACAGAATACCGCTCAGCGCAAGAACGTTTATGGCAAAAGACGCCAGCATCACGTGCAGATAGGGGCGAATATCTTTCAGCACAATTTTGCGCAGCCAGTCCGGCTGAAAGCGGGCCAGGTAGCTCTCGGTGCGAATATCCCTTTCCGGCGCTGACGGGCGAAACGCAATGGTCTTTTCAATTTCCGGCAGCAGGGTTTCCAGCGGGCAGTAGCTGAGCAGCGCGAGCTCCTTCACAAACCGCACCCCGACGGCGTTATTAACGTCAAAGCTTTCGAGCACGGCGACTTGCCCGTCGCGCAGCTGGACGACCAGCGGTAGCCGCCAGGCCGACATTTTCTCATCGCCCGGAGATAAAAACTGGCAGTTTAGCCCGGCGTGGCGCGCCAGGTGCCGGAGCGCCTCCGGCAGGGTTTTCTGCGTCGCCCACTCGGCGGCGGCGTGCAGCGTGCCGGGAGAAAAGCTTTGTCGATAGTGGTTGGCAATAAAAGCAATCGCATTAGACCAATCGAGCAAATGCGGTATCCCGGCGCGTTCGTTTTGTGAGGTCATGGGCGGATCTCCACGCCCTGGATATTTTGCTTTTCCAGCGCGAACACCGAGCGCATCTTGCCGGTGCTGAACAGGCAGTCCAGCTCCAGCGAACGCAGTTGTGATTCCGTCAGGACCTGGCTAAATCTGGCCTGGTAAATTTCCTGATCGACGTTGAGCAGATCCAGCAGCGGCCGCGAGCCGAGCTGAAGATACTGATCCTGATACAGCGCCCGGGTTTGCTCACCCAACTGCTGCTGACGTTTCTGAATCCCCAGCGACTGGGCAAGATTAACCGCTTCATCGCGAGAGGCGTTCAGCTTCTGGCTGGCGTCCAGCTGGGCGGTTTTGATCGCCGCATTCGCCGCCGCCAGACTTTGCTGGGCGGCGTCGCGGGAGGCGGTCATCGCACCGCCCTGATAGATGGGCATTTGCACTTTCACCCAGGCGGAGTATTGCGTTTTATTCAGTACCGCGCTGTTGGCGTAGTTATCGTTGAGGTAATGGGTGACTTCCGGCTCAAGGGAAATCGTCGGCAGCATTTGCGCGTTGGCGTTATCCAGCTGAGCCTGAGCCTGGCCGGCCTGGGCCAGCGCCGCTAATACCGCCGGAACAGAGCGGTAATCGATTTTGGATACCGCGCAGGCGGCGTCCATCCCCTGCGGAAGGTCATCCGTCACCGTGTCAATGCCGCCGATGCCGATATAGGTCGCGAGCGTGGCTTTCCAGCGCTGAAGGGCCGCCTGATATTGCAGGAGCGTAGATTGCGCGCCCTCCACGCGGGTATCGGTCTGCACAACGTCCGATAATGATGACGCCCCCGCATCGTTGCGCTGGCGAATAAGATCGCCAATCTGTTTAAGCGAATCGACCTGCGCTTTAGCGATGTCGACCAGCTTTTGATAGCCCTGCACCTGCACTACCGCCGCGGCGGTGTCGTGAGCGACCTGGTCGATATTCAGCATGACGGTGGCCTGCTGCTGGGCCACGCCGGAGTCGGCGGCTCTGACCGAACTGGACACTTTGCCGAAGTCGTAAAGCATTTGCGATACCGAGACGACCAGCGATGGCGTATATCCGGCATCAGAATAAGTATTACTATAACCATTATTCATACCCGCACTAATTTGCGGGTAATATTTGGCTTTCGCCACGTCAACTTTCTGCGCCATTTCCTGGAGTTTGCTGACCTCCTGGGTAATCGCCGGATGCCAGTTGACCGCATTTTTTACCGCTTTTTTAATATCCAGCGGGCCGGATATTCGGGTCTGGCTATTAATAATCTCTTCATTGTACCCCGCGACCTGTTGGCTATCGGTTAAACGCTGGCTGCTAATATCATTCGGCATTAAGTATGAATTTTCCGCATGACCTGAAAACGGCGGATTCAAAGCAATAAAGAGAGCGGTATAGCCGCAGGTTATGACATTCCTTTTTTGTTTAAATAGACGCATCAAATTTACCCTTCAGAATTCACGCACTGAAAAAACGGATATAATAATTTCCGCATCATTATTTTTATTAAATAACGGTCTGCTATCTCCCGGATCGCTGCCCGATTCATTCCTCCGCAATAAATAATCTGGACGGCACTTCCGTGTGCCGTTCGCTATAACGCCGATTAATTGGAGTTATTTGTATCAAGCAGCTCGTTGAGCGAATTGATATGCACCCCTTCCAGCGTAATTAAGGTTGTTGATTGATGATCACCGGCCCCGCCGTCGCGGTCGATGGATACCACCGTGTTATTGCCAACGTAGCTCAGGGTCACAAAGTTGCCCAGACTGCTGCTGTTCCCATCCCAGTCAACCAGTAGCGCCGACACATCGATATGATCCCCTTGCGCAACCGAGAAATCCTTCCAGGTATCGCTGCCGTTGCCGCCGGTATTGTCATCGGCCAGCAGGTTGTAAACCACCGTGTCGGCCCCGATACCCAGGGTGAAGGTATCGTCATAAGCGGTGCTGTGGATATCGTCGCCGTTCACGCTGCCGGTAATCTGCGGATGCAGATCGATGGTCAGCGTCGCCGCGGAAGAAACGCCATTACTGTCGTTTACCGTGTAGGCGAAGACCTCCTTGTGCGTGATTGTCGACACATCCATCCCTGCCTTCAGACTGTAGGTATAAGAACCATTATTCGCCATCGTCAGGGTGCCATAGTCACCGTAAATTGTGACGCTGCTTCCGGTTACTGCGCTACCGTTGCTGGTGGTGATACTGCCATTACTGTTGAAGGTCCAGGATTCGGCACTGCCAGAGGAAGTATGTCCGGCGACGGTGTATGAGGCATACAGCACGCCATGGAAATCTTCCGTACCGCCCGAGTTGTTTCCGTTCTGGATATTCCCGCTGACGTTGGTTCCTGCCACCGTATAGTGCGTTGCGGTATCGAACGTCGTACCGGTGATAGAAGCTCCAACCGTATAATTCGGCGCTGGCGTTAAGAAAGAATCCAGAGTGGCGGTGGCTTTCGAAGCCAGGACCATCTCGTAATTTCCTTCGCTCAATGCCACACCCGTTAGCGTTAGCGTATCCGTAGCGCTGGCTGTTGCGCCGATAATCGTGGTCAGATTTTCTGTCGGTGCCCCCTGCCACACCAGAACCTTACTGCCGTCGCTGAGTACGTGATAAATGCTGACCGTGCTGTCAATCCTGACGGTATTGACCACCGATCCACTCGCGGTGTAGTTCACATTCACCGAGAGGGTATCCATTTCGCGATCGGCCCCCACGCTAAAGTTAATCGACTTACTCGCTGATACTCCGCCCGTTGTCGACTTACCGCTTGTGTTCAGCCCCGCGGTGTCAATCGCCGGAACATTCACCGTTGCCAGCGCCGTTGCCACGTTCAGCGCAACGACATCATTCACCGCCAGCGAAGCCGGGCTGTCGATATCGATCGTCAGCGTCGTGCTCGCCGTGTGGCCCAGACTGTCGGTTATGGTGTAGGTAAAGACCTCCGATTGGCCGACACTATTCACTCCGCCGTACGGCTGATAGGTATAGCTACCGTCGCTATGGATGGTCAGCGATCCCCAGGCACCGGCTATCGTCGTTCCGCTGCTGGTGACCGATACCGGATCGGCGTCGGTCACCGAGGTGGCGGTGACGCTCGTCACCTTAATATTTACCCCGGTGTCCGCCACATCGCCGTCGCCATCGCTTTGCAGGACGTTCCCCGTCAGGCTGTCGGTGTGATAGCCCTCAGAGTCGGTGACCGACACGTTGACAAAGGTGCCCAGGTTCAGGTCCAGCAGCGCGCCCAACAGACCGCCGGTATTCGGTGAAGAGACCACCGCCGTGTACGACCCTGAAGGTAACATTGAGGACCAGCCGCCGCCGCTATAGCCCAGGCTGAGACCGAGTCCATTAACATTAATGTTGACGGCGTTGGTCAGAACCTGCACCACTTCGCCGGTCGCCTTATCGACGATAGAGAGATCCGCCGTAAAGGACGATGCGCCACCCAGCAGGCTCAGCAACGTGCTCAGGGCCGCGCCCAGGCTCAGGCCGGTGGTCCCAGAGACAGCGAGCAGCACTTTTTCGTTTGCCCCCGCGGCGACGTCAAAGTCAAAACTATTGCCGTTGAGTAAGCCAACGTTGACGGAACCGAGTAACGAGACGCCGACAAGTTGGCCAACGGTACCGCTTTCTCCGTTGAGCGTATCGAACGTCGCGGTCAGATCCGTTTCCTGAGCATCCGGATTGGCCTGCGCCGGTTCGATGTTGCCGCCGATATTAATCGTCAGGTTAGTCGTCGAGGTATTGCCCGCTTCATCGGTAATGGTATAGCTAAAGACATCCGATTGACCGATAGCGGCCCCGCCTTTGGTCAACTGGTAGCTATAGCTGCCATCAGAGTGAATCGTCAGTACCCCATAAGCCCCGGTGATATTGACGCCAGCGCTGGTCACGTTAACCGGGGTCGATCCGTCGACGGAGTCCGATACCGCGCTGGTGACCGAGATGCCCTGACCGCTATCCTGCATATCGCCGCTGGCGGTGGTATCCAGCACGTTACCTTCAATGGCGCCGACGCTGTAGCCAACCGAATCCGTCACGTCCACGTTGACGAAGCTTGCCACCTGGGCCGCCGCCAGCGCGTTGATCAACGATACCAGGGGGCCGTTACTTTCCGGCGCAGAGATAACCATGGTGTAGTCGCCCGCCGGCAGATTGGCGAAGGAGACCGTACCGTTATAGGAGAGCCCGCCAAGCAGGCTCGCCGAGATAGAGACGCTGTTTTCCGCAATCGCCACGACTTCGCCGGTGGCCGTATTCACCACCGACAGATCGGCCGTCAGGGTATTTCCTGCCCCCAGCAGGTTGACGATAGTGGTCAGCAATCCGCTCGCCGTCAGCAGCGAGTTGCCGTTCACCGATACCGTCATATCCTCAACGGTTCCGGAACCCACGCTAAAGCGCAGATTATTGCCCGACAGCAGCGAGACATCGACGGTGCTGAGTAACGTCAGGCCAACCAGTTGACCGCTGGTACCGCTGACGTTGTTCAGGTTACCTTCCAGCGCGACAACGTCCGGGCTGTTGCTATCGGGGATGGCCTCGATATCGCTGTCGGAATCCGAGTCGCTGTCGGAGTCGGAATCACTATCAGAATCCGAGTCGCTGTCAGAGTCGGAGTCGCTGTCGGAATCACTATCAGAATCCGAGTCGCTGTCAGAGTCCGAGTCGCTGTCAGAGTCCGAGTCGCTGTCAGAGTCCGAGTCGCTGTCTGAGTCCGAGTCACTGTCAGAATCGGAATCGCTGTCGGAATCAGAATCGCTGTCAGAATCCGAGTCGCTGTCAGAATCCGAGTCGCTGTCGGAATCGGAGTCGCTGTCTGAGTCCGAATCACTGTCGGAGTCAGAGTCGCTGTCGGAGTCGGAGTCGCTGTCGGAGTCGGAGTCGCTGTCGGAGTCCGAGTCGCTGTCGGAATCCGAATCACTGTCGGAGTCGGAGTCGCTGTCGGAGTCCGAGTCGCTGTCGGAATCGGAATCACTGTCAGAGTCCGAATCGCTGTCGGAATCCGAGTCACTGTCAGAATCTGAGTCACTGTCGGAGTCAGAGTCGCTGTCGGAATCCGAATCACTGTCGGAGTCGGAATCACTGTCAGAATCCGAATCGCTGTCGGAATCCGAGTCGCTGTCGGAGTCGGAGTCGGAGTCGGAGTCGGAGTCGGAGTCGGAGTCAGCATCACTATCCGTATCATCGGCCAGGCCAATATTAATGGTCAGCGTCGTCGTTGCCGTATCGCCATCCGCATCCGTAATGGTGTAGGTAAAGACCTCCGTTTGACCGACAGAGTCAGCGTCTCCGGTCGCGTGATAGGTGTAAGAACCATCAGCATAGATCACCAGCGTACCGTAGGCGCCCTCAACGATCGTCCCCCCCGAGCTAACCGGTTCCGCCGTTGCCCCCGGAACCGAGGTGGCAACGATGCTGGTCACAGTAATATCCGTACCGGTATCGCCAACGTCCCCACCCGCGTCCGTCTGCAGTACGTTACCGCTGATAATCGCGGACTCGTATCCTACGGAGTCGGTTACCGCCACATCCACCGCGGTCGCTACGCTGAGATTTGCCAGGAAATTCACTAGCGTCGGCAGCAGCCCGGTATTCGTTGGCGACGAAATCACTACCGTATAGTTCCCCTCCGGCAGGTCGCTGAAGCTGGCGCTACCGCTGTAATCCAGGCTGACGCCTCCCGCCGTAATAGTCACCGCATTCGACGCCAGCGCAACCACTTCTCCGGTCACCGTATTCACCACCGCGAGATCGGCCTGGAAGGTATTCGTTCCACCCAGCAGCAGCAGTAGCGTATTAATCAGCGCCGCCGAGCTCAGCGTGGTGCCGCCGGAAATATCCAGTGCCACATCCTGAGTCGTTCCACTCGCGACAGTAAAGTCAAAGTTATTACCGCTAAGCAGCGAAACATCGACCACGCCAAGCAGGTTCACGCCTGTCAGCTGGGTAATCGTACCGTTTACCCCGTCGAGATTGTCATGGTTCTCAGAGATCAGCGCGGTATTAGTATCCGCATTGGCCTGCGGGATATCCGAGTCGCTATCAGAGTCGGCATCGCTGTCTGAATCCGAATCACTGTCAGAGTCCGAGTCAGAATCGCTGTCGGAATCCGAATCGCTGTCAGAGTCAGAGTCGGCGTCGCTGTCTGAATCCGAATCACTGTCAGAATCCGAATCGCTGTCGGAGTCAGAATCGCTGTCAGAGTCCGAGTCGCTGTCAGAATCCGAGTCGCTGTCGGAATCGGAGTCGCTGTCGGAGTCCGAGTCGCTGTCGGAGTCCGAGTCGCTGTCAGAGTCCGAATCGCTGTCGGAGTCCGAGTCGCTGTCGGAGTCCGAGTCGCTGTCAGAGTCCGAATCGCTGTCGGAGTCCGAGTCACTGTCCGAATCGGAATCGCTGTCAGAGTCCGAATCGCTGTCAGAATCCGAGTCGCTGTCAGAATCGGAATCGCTGTCAGAATCGGAATCGCTGTCAGAGTCGGAATCGCTGTCGGAATCGGAGTCGCTGTCTGAATCCGAGTCACTGTCCGAGTCGGAATCACTGTCGGAGTCCGAATCACTGTCGGAGTCCGAATCGCTGTCGGAATCGGAGTCGCTGTCGGAGTCAGCATCGCTGTCCGAGTCGGAATCGCTGTCGGAGTCCGAATCACTGTCGGAATCGGAGTCGCTGTCAGAGTCCGAGTCGCTGTCAGAGTCCGAATCGCTGTCAGAATCCGAATCGCTGTCAGAATCCGAATCACTGTCGGAATCGGCATCGCTGTCAGAGTCCGAATCGCTGTCAGAATCCGAATCACTGTCAGAGTCGGAATCGCTGTCGGAGTCCGAGTCGCTGTCCGAGTCCGAATCGCTGTCCGAATCCGAATCGCTGTCGGAGTCCGAGTCGCTGTCCGAATCCGAATCGCTGTCCGAATCCGAATCGCTGTCCGAGTCCGAATCGCTGTCCGAGTCCGAATCGCTGTCCGAGTCCGAATCGCTGTCAGAGTCCGAGTCGCTGTCCGAATCAGAATCGCTGTCAGAATCCGAATCGCTGTCGGAATCGGAGTCGCTGTCTGAATCCGAATCGCTGTCAGAGTCCGAATCACTGTCAGAATCCGAGTCGCTGTCAGAGTCGGAATCACTGTCGCTGTCAGAATCCGAATCGCTGTCGGAGTCCGAATCGCTGTCAGAGTCGGAGTCACTATCGGAGTCCGAATCGCTGTCCGAATCCGAGTCACTATCCGAGTCCGAGTCGCTGTCAGAATCGGAGTCGCTGTCAGAGTCCGAATCCGAGTCACTGTCGGAGTCAGAATCGCTGTCAGAGTCCGAATCGCTGTCGGAATCGGAGTCACTGTCGGAATCCGAATCGCTGTCAGAGTCTGAGTCACTGTCGGAGTCGGAATCGCTGTCGGAGTCCGAGTCGCTGTCGGAATCCGAGTCACTGTCAGAATCCGAATCGCTGTCAGAATCCGAATCACTGTCAGAGTCAGCATCGCTGTCCGAATCAGAATCGCTGTCGGAGTCGCTGTCTGAATCCGAGTCACTGTCAGAGTCGGAGTCGCTGTCTGAGTCCGAATCGCTGTCGGAGTCCGAATCGCTGTCGGAATCCGAATCGCTGTCAGAGTCGGAATCGCTGTCGGAGTCCGAGTCGCTGTCAGAATCCGAATCACTGTCGGAATCGGCATCGCTGTCAGAGTCCGAATCGCTGTCCGAATCCGAATCACTGTCAGAGTCGGAATCGCTGTCGGAATCCGAGTCGCTGTCCGAGTCGGAGTCGCTGTCTGAATCCGAATCACTGTCACTATCCGAATCACTGTCGGAGTCCGAGTCGCTGTCCGAATCCGAATCGCTGTCCGAGTCCGAATCGCTGTCCGAGTCCGAATCGCTGTCAGAGTCCGAGTCGCTGTCTAGACTGGCCCCCTGAATCTCCAGACAACCAATATCACTTAAATAAGTGATAGTCTTAATACTAGTTTTTAGACTAGTCATTGGAGAGCAGATGATTGATGTCTTAGGACCGGAGAAACGCAGACGGCGTACTACACAGGAAAAGATCGCTATTGTTCAGCAGAGTTTTGAACCGGGAATGACGGTCTCCCTTGTTGCCCGGCAACACGGTGTGGCAGCCAGCCAGTTATTTCTCTGGCGCAAGCAATACCAGGAGGGAAGTCTTACTGCTGTGGCCGCAGGAGAGCAGGTCGTTCCTGCCTCTGAACTTGCTGCTGCCATGAAGCAGATTAAAGAACTCCAGCGCCTGCTCGGCAAAAAAACGATGGAAAATGAACTCCTTAAAGAAGCCGTTGAATACGGGCGTGCAAAAAAGTGGATAGCGCACGCGCCCTTATTGCCCGGGGATGGGGAGTAAGCTTAGTCAGCCGTTGTCTCCGGGTGTCGCGTGCGCAGTTGCACGTAATTCTCAGACGAACCGATGACTGGAAAGATGGTCGCCGCAGCCGTCACTCAGATGATACGGATGTGCTTCTCCGTATACACCATGTTATCGGAGAGCTGCCCACGTATGGTTATCGTCGGGTATGGGCGCTGCTTCGCAGACAGGCCGAACTTGATGGTATGCCTGCGATCAATGCCAAACGTGTTTACCGGATCATGCGCCAGAATGCGCTGTTGCTTGAGCGAAAAACCGCTGTACCGCCATCGAAACGGGCACATACTGGCAAAGTGGCCGTGAAAGAAAGCAATCAACGATGGTGCTCTGACGGGTTCGAGTTCCGCTGTGATAACGGAGAAAAACTGCGAGTCACGTTCGCGCTGGACTGCTGTGACCGTGAGGCACTGCACTGGGCAGTCACTACGGGCGGCTTCGACAGTGAAACAGTACAGGACGTAATGCTGGGAGCGGTGGAACGCCGCTTCGGCAACGAGCTTCCGGCGTCTCCAGTAGAGTGGCTGACGGATAATGGTTCATGCTACCGGGCTAATGAAACACGGCAGTTTGCCCGGATGTTGGGGCTTGAACCGAAGAACACGGCGGTGCGGAGTCCGGAGAGTAACGGCATAGCAGAGAGCTTCGTGAAAACGATAAAGCGTGACTACATCAGTATCATGCCTAAACCAGACGGGTTAACGGCAGCAAAGAACCTTGCAGAGGCGTTCGAGCATTATAACGAATGGCATCCGCATAGTGCACTGGGTTATCGCTCGCCACGGGAATATCTGCGGCAGCAGGCCAGTAATGGGTTAAGTGATAACAGGTGTCTGGAAATATAGGGGCAAATCCACTGTCCGAATCAGAATCGCTGTCAGAATCCGAGTCACTGTCAGAATCCGAATCACTGTCGGAATCCGAGTCGCTGTCGGAATCCGAGTCACTGTCAGAATCGGAGTCGCTATCCGAATCCGAGTCACTATCCGAGTCCGAGTCACTATCCGAGTCCGAGTCGCTGTCAGAATCGGAATCGCTGTCAGAATCCGAATCGCTGTCAGAATCCGAATCACTGTCGGAATCGGCATCGCTGTCGGAGTCCGAGTCGCTGTCGGAATCCGAGTCGCTGTCAGAGTCCGAATCGCTGTCTGAATCCGAATCACTGTCGGAGTCAGAGTCGCTGTCACTATCCGAATCGCTGTCTGAATCGGAGTCGCTGTCAGAATCCGAGTCGCTGTCAGAGTCGGAGTCGCTGTCGGAATCCGAGTCACTGTCAGAATCCGAGTCGCTGTCGGAATCGGAGTCGCTGTCAGATTCAGAGTCGCTGTCAGAATCGGAGTCACTGTCGGAGTCCGAGTCGCTGTCAGAATCCGAGTCACTGTCGGAGTCCGAATCACTGTCAGAGTCAGAGTCCGAGTCGCTGTCCGAGTCCGAATCGCTGTCTGAATCCGAGTCCGAGTCGCTGTCAGAATCCGAGTCGCTGTCAGAGTCAGCATCGCTGTCAGAATCCGAGTCGCTATCGGAGTCCGAATCACTGTCAGAGTCGGAGTCGCTGTCGGAATCCGAGTCGCTGTCGGAGTCCGAATCACTGTCAGAGTCGGAGTCGCTGTCAGAGTCAGCATCGCTGTCTGAATCGGCATCGCTGTCGGAATCGGCATCGCTGTCAGAGTCGGAGTCGCTGTCCGAATCAGAATCGCTGTCGGAATCGGAGTCACTGTCAGAATCCGAATCGCTGTCGGAATCGGCATCGCTGTCAGAGTCCGAATCGCTGTCAGAATCCGAGTCGCTGTCAGAGTCAGAATCGCTGTCCGAATCCGAATCACTGTCAGAGTCGGAATCGCTGTCGGAATCGGAGTCACTGTCAGAATCGGAATCGCTGTCGGAATCGGAGTCACTGTCAGAATCCGAGTCGCTGTCAGAATCCGAGTCGCTGTCAGAATCCGAGTCGCTGTCAGAGTCGGAATCGCTGTCAGAGTCGGAGTCACTGTCGGAATCGGAGTCACTGTCAGAATCGGAATCGCTGTCGGAATCAGAGTCGCTGTCAGAGTCAGAGTCACTGTCGGAATCGGAGTCGCTGTCTGAATCCGAATCACTGTCACTATCCGAATCACTGTCGGAGTCGGAATCGCTGTCGGAGTCGGAATCGCTGTCCGAGTCCGAATCACTGTCAGAGTCGGAATCGCTGTCGGAATCAGAGTCGCTGTCAGAGTCGGAGTCGCTGTCGGAATCCGAATCACTGTCACTATCCGAATCACTGTCGGAGTCGGAATCGCTGTCGGAGTCGGAATCGCTGTCCGAGTCCGAATCACTGTCAGAGTCGGAGTCGCTGTCTGAATCCGAGTCACTGTCCGAGTCGGAATCACTGTCGGAATCGGAATCGGAGTCGCTGTCGGAATCGGCATCGCTGTCGGAATCCGAGTCGCTGTCAGAGTCCGAATCGCTGTCGGAATCGGAGTCACTGTCAGAATCCGAGTCGCTGTCAGAGTCCGAATCGCTGTCGGAATCGGAGTCACTGTCAGAATCCGAGTCGCTGTCAGAGTCCGAATCGCTGTCGGAATCGGAGTCACTGTCAGAATCCGAGTCACTGTCAGAATCCGAGTCACTGTCGGAGTCCGAATCGCTGTCGGAATCCGAGTCGCTGTCAGAATCCGAATCACTGTCACTATCAGAATCGCTGTCGGAATCCGAGTCGCTGTCGGAGTCCGAATCACTGTCAGAGTCGGAATCGCTGTCGGAATCGGAGTCGCTGTCTGAATCCGAGTCACTGTCGGAGTCCGAATCACTGTCGGAATCGGCATCGCTGTCAGAATCCGAGTCGCTGTCAGAGTCAGAATCGCTGTCGGAGTCGGAGTCCGAATCGCTGTCAGAGTCCGAATCGCTGTCAGAGTCAGAATCGCTGTCAGAGTCCGAGTCGCTGTCAGAATCCGAGTCACTGTCAGAATCCGAGTCGCTGTCGGAGTCCGAATCGCTGTCTGAATCCGAATCACTGTCAGAGTCCGAGTCGCTGTCAGAGTCGGAATCGCTGTCGGAATCGGAGTCACTGTCAGAATCGGAATCGCTGTCAGAATCCGAGTCGCTGTCAGAGTCGGAATCGCTGTCAGAGTCGGAGTCACTGTCGGAATCGGAGTCACTGTCAGAATCGGAATCGCTGTCAGAATCCGAGTCGGAGTCACTATCCGAGTCGCTGTCAGAGTCCGAATCGCTGTCAGAGTCGGAATCGCTGTCAGAGTCGGAATCGCTGTCGGAGTCCGAGTCGCTGTCAGAATCGGAGTCGCTGTCAGAGTCAGCATCGCTGTCCGAGTCGGAATCACTGTCGGAGTCCGAATCGCTGTCTGAATCGGCATCGCTGTCGGAATCGGAGTCGCTGTCCGAATCCGAATCGCTGTCGGAATCTGAATCACTGTCTGAATCGGCATCGCTGTCAGAGTCCGAATCGCTGTCTGAATCCGAGTCGCTGTCAGAGTCCGAATCGCTGTCTGAATCGGAGTCACTGTCAGAATCCGAGTCACTGTCGGAGTCAGAATCGCTGTCAGAGTCAGCATCGCTGTCAGAGTCCGAGTCGCTGTCCGAGTCCGAATCGCTGTCCGAATCCGAATCGCTGTCGGAGTCCGAGTCGCTGTCCGAATCCGAATCGCTGTCCGAGTCGGAGTCACTATCGGAGTCGGAATCGCTGTCAGAATCCGAGTCACTGTCAGAGTCAGAGTCGCTGTCTGAATCCGAATCACTGTCACTATCCGAATCGCTGTCGGAGTCGGAATCGCTGTCCGAGTCCGAATCACTGTCAGAGTCGGAATCGCTGTCGGAATCAGAGTCGCTGTCAGAGTCGGAGTCGCTGTCGGAATCCGAGTCGCTGTCCGAGTCGGAGTCGGAATCGCTATCTGAATCCGAGTCGCTGTCGGAATCGGCATCGCTGTCTGAATCCGAGTCGCTGTCAGAGTCAGCATCGCTGTCTGAATCCGAGTCGCTGTCGGAATCGGAGTCGCTGTCCGAGTCGGAGTCACTGTCGGAGTCAGAATCGCTGTCCGAGTCAGCATCGCTGTCAGAGTCCGAGTCGCTGTCGGAGTCGGAATCACTGTCAGAATCCGAATCGCTGTCGGAATCGGAGTCGCTGTCGGAATCCGAGTCGCTGTCAGAGTCCGAATCGCTGTCTGAATCCGAGTCACTGTCGGAGTCGGAGTCAGAATCGCTGTCAGAATCTGAGTCGCTGTCGGAATCCGAGTCGGAGTCACTGTCAGAGTCGGAGTCACTGTCTGAATCCGAGTCGCTGTCGGAGTCGGTGTCATCGCTAAGATCGACAGTTAATATAAATATCGGGGATCGTTCGCTGACGTTGCCGGCCAGATCGGTCACCGTGGTGCTCAGGCTATGGGATCCTTCAGCCAGGGCGTCAGGAGTAAAGCTCCAGCGTCCGTCCTCGTCCGCAATCGCGGTGCCCAGTACGGTATCACCGTCATAAATTGTGATCGTGGCGCCCGCTTCCGCCGTACCGCTCAAGGTTGGTGTATCATCATCCGTCACGCTACCGCTGTTCAGTGTACCCGTGTCTTCTCCTGCATTATCAGTTACCTGCAGATCGCTAACCGGGTTCACTATAGTGTCTACCGTCAGTTCAAACGCCGGCGAACGTTCGCTGACGTTCCCGGCTTTGTCCGTTACCGTAGTGCTCAGGCTGTGGGCGCCTTCCTCCAGACTAGCTGGCGTGAAGCTCCAGCGTCCATCCTCGCCGGCAACCACTGTGCCCAGCACGGTGTCGCCGTCATAGATCGTCACCGTGGATCCCGCTTCCGCCGTGCCGTTCAGGGTGGGCGTCGCATCGTTAGTCAGATCCCCGCTCTGCAGCTGGCCGGTGTGCTCTGCAACATTGTCGGTTACCTGCGGAATGCTGGCTGCCGGCGCAGTGGTATCGATGGTCAGTTCAAACGCCGGCGAACGCTCGCTGACGTTGCCGGCTTTGTCCGTCACCGTCGCGCTCAGGCTATGGGAACCCTCGCTCAGCTCCGGTAACGTGAAGCTCCAGTTGCCATTTTCATCCGCGACGACAGAACCCAGTTTGGTATCGCCGTCATAAATCGTTATCGTTGCCCCAGCCTCTGCTGTCCCTTTAATCTCCGGGGTCGTATCGTCAGTGACATCACCAGAATGCAGCACACCGGTGATGGGGCCCACATTGTCAATGACCGCTATGTTCTGTGCCGCGGTAGGTAGCTCGGTATCAGTATCGGAGTCACTGTCAGCATCAGAATCACTATCCGCGTCGCTGTCAGCATCCGAATCACTATCTGAATCTGAATCCGAGTCGGAATCACTGTCAGAATCGGAATCACTATCTGAATCAGAATCACTGTCTGAATCAGAGTCGCTATCGCTGTCAGTATCCGTATCACTGTCGGAGTCTGAATCACTGTCAGCATCAGAATCGCTTTCAGAAACCGAAGAGTGGTGGTCTTTGTTTGAGGTGCCGGCGAACATTGCCGCAATACCCAGCAAAGCCGCGCCAGCCATAACCCAACCGGCAATACTTTGTCCCGCGCCACCGGTCGCGATGACTTCTGAAAGATCGCTAATCAGCGAATAGTGTGCCCCATCGGTACCCGCACCTTCTAGCCACCATAGCGCGCCGGTCTCATCATCCATAAGAACCAAATCACTGTGCTGTCCATGCTCATCCACAACGAAAAAGTTTTTAATTGTAACGGTGTCACCGTTTTGGAGTTTTAGAACAAGATCATTACCTTGTCGGGTATATGAACGAATATCCTCACGCTTAACGTGCAGGAGGACCACTGACTGCGTATTGAGATTAACTTGATTGCCATCGACGGTGTATTCAGCACCAGTTTCTTTCACTGTCACATTTATATTTTTCATCAGGTTGCACCCTTGAGATGAAGACGCAGTCAGAGGTATGAGATAATTCTTAATTATGCATCTTATTAGATATACCACTTAACGGAGTCCCGCAAGGTGAAAGCAAAATAATCCAATTACATTCTGTAATAAATTAAATTACTTAAATTACAACAAGTTAAAATAATAAACTTACATTTTGAGATGTTAATATAGACCATAAGAAAAATGATTGCTCACGGTTATTACAATGAAGATAAAATCATGGATAATACATTTCTTATATCACCAAACCTCCATTTTAACGCTACGCCAAAAATATCTGTGATATTAGTCATATAAATGACATGAGAAAAAACAATTATTTTTTTAAACTTTAAAATATTTTATAAGGATTCCCCATATATTTTCTATGGTTTATTTATAAGAAATAAATTATCCTCGCGAGGAAATTTTAAGTAATAAGGGAGATAAAACCTGGACGATATCCGTTAAATCCACAAAGACAATGGGTTTTATTTTAAAATAAAGAAACGTTTCGATGTAGTTTTAATTAAAATATTGACCATAAATAACTTAATCAATATTGATAATAAAAAACCCCGCCAGGCGGGGTTTTAGGTTTAACGGGCTAATCCTAATCGCGGGATCTCTATCGCCGGACAGCGATCCATCACCACGTTTAGACCGGCGTCTCGGGCGAGAACAGCCGCCTGTTCATTGATTACCCCCAGCTGTAGCCATAGCGTTTTCGCACCGATAGCCACTGCCTCCTGGGCGACGCCCCAGGCCGCTTCTGAGTTACGGAAAACATCGACCATATCCACTTTTTCCGGCACGTCAGCAAGCGTGGCATACCCTTTTTGCCCCAGCAGCGTGGTACCCGCAACCTTAGGAGAAACGGGAATGACGTGATACCCCTGCTCCAGAAGATACTTCATCACCCGATAGCTTGGGCGGTCAGGTTTGTCACTTGCCCCCACCAGGGCGATAGTCCGTGTCGAGGTCAAAATACCTGCGATATCGTTTTCTTTCATCATCATCCTCCTGCTATTTAGCCCAAGTGTATGCTAATCCGGATGAACCCGCATGAGTCCTGACCTGCAGATGCGTCAAATTTTTTCATCCCGACGCTTGCAGCAACAGTCACTTCCAGTAATCTGTCTACAGGCCAAAATGTGGAATGAAATGATGGAACTAACAACACGTACCTTGCCAGCACGCAAGCATATTGCGCTGGTTGCTCACGATCACTGTAAAGATATGCTGATGAAGTGGGTCGAGCGCCACCAGCCATTGCTGGCGCAACACACGCTCTCGGCGACAGGAACGACCGGAAATCTGGTGTCACGCGCAACCGGGCTGGAGGTGCATGCGATGCTGAGTGGTCCCATGGGCGGCGACCAGCAGGTGGGTGCGCTGATTTCAGAAGGTAAAATCGATGTATTGATTTTTTTCTGGGATCCGCTAAATGCCGTGCCGCATGACCCGGATGTTAAAGCGTTATTACGTTTGGCGACGGTATGGAATATTCCCGTCGCCACCAATGTCTCAACCGCCGACTTTATTATCCAGTCCCCGCACTTCAGCGACCCCGTTGATATCCTGATCCCTGATTATCAGCGCTACCTTGCAGAGCGTCTGAAATAAGCCCCGCTGGCGGCCACGCCGCCAGCCATCATGGCTTTCTTGCTACCGGCACATCCAGCGCCTCTAGCATTTCAACAAACGGCGAAGGTTGCTCTTTATTAAACAACAGCCATACGCGCAGGCGGGCGCGGGTGATGGCGACATACAGCAAACGCCTCTCTTCGGCATCGGGGAAATCCTCCGGCTGCGGTAAGAGCGCCTGCTCCATAATCGACTCACGCGCCGGTGCAGGAAACGCATCATCCCCCTCCTGAAGGCCAAGAATTATGACGTAATCAGCTTGTTGTCCTTTGCTGGCATGAATAGTCATAAAATCGAGCTGCAGATGCGGCCAGCGCGTGGCGGCTTTCTCCAGCGCCGCCGGCTTCAAATGATGATAGCGCGCTAGCAATAAAATCCGCTGCTCTCGTTTGACATAGCCGCTCATTTTATCAAGCAGATCGTCGAGTTTGTCCTCCGCCAATAACGTCACCGCTTTTTTGTCCCCTGCGACCAGGCTGTTTAGTGGTTTCGTTAACTGGTGCGGATTTTGCTGGATAAACCCGTTGGCTATCTCGCCTATCCGGCTATTAAATCGGTACGTCGTATCCAGCGCACAGCAATCCCCTTCGCCAAAATAGTGATTAAAGGCCGTTGTTAAAGAGAGCTGAGCACCGCTGAAACGGTAGATGGCCTGCCAGTCATCGCCAACGGCAAACAGCGTCGTCTGCGTGTTTTGCCGACGTAACGCGGCGAGTAGGGATGCCCGCTGCGGGGAGATATCCTGAAACTCATCCACCAGAATATGCTTCCACGGGCTGACGAACCGCCCTTTATCCAGAATATTGATCGCCTGATGAATCAGGCCGGAGAAATCGACGGCGTTTTCATCTTTTAACGCCGTTTTCCACGCTTTTAGCAGAGGGGCCATCAGCTTAACGCGCTTGCCAAAAAGGTCGCGTACCTCTTCAGGGGCCCCGGCAATCATCTCAGCCTGCGAGCCGCCATGCATACGCATCAAGCTAACCCAGCGGTCAAGGCGGCTGGCAACACGACGTTGCAGCTTTTTGTCCTGCCAGAAATCCCCTTCAGGGATCTGCCACCCCATTTCCTCCTCCAGCCACAATCGCCAGCCTTTCGCCTGCGCTTTTTTCTCCTGGCACTGCTGCTGCCAGCTCTGTACTAAAAGTTTTTGCCGTGCAGCGCTGTCGCTCTCCAGCTTGCTGATCGTCGGGGCTTTTTTACTGCCCTGCTGGATAATGTGCAGGGCAAGGGAGTGAAAAGTACGCGCAGAGATCTCTTCAGTGCCCAGGCGCTCGCGGATGCGCTCATCCATCTCCTGCGCGGCTTGCCGACCAAACGCCAGTAGCAGAATTTGCTCAGCCGCCGCCTCGCCACGGGTCAATAACCAGCCTGCGCGCGCCACTAACACGGAAGTTTTACCGCTTCCGGCACCCGCCAGAACTAATAACGAACGCTCGCCGTTTACGACTGCGCGTGCCTGAGCCGGATTCAACGGCGATGATTCCACTGCGGCAAAAAATCCGCGGTATTGCTCCAGCATGGATTCCGTAAAAGTTTGGTTATGCTCGAGCCTGGCTTTTTCCGTATTACTCAACCAACTCTGGCATTGCCGCCATAGCTCGCGGCAGTTATCAAAAGCATCAAGACGGACTGTCGGCACTGGTAATCCGCTCAGCGCATGGCGTATTTTGCGCTGAATATCGCTTACCTGCTGACGCGTCAACCATTTACCTTCCGCGCTGGAACGCGCCACTTCCGCCAGCTGCTGGCGAAGTACATCAGCGGCAATATCGCTCATTTCCGCGCTCCACTGCTGCCAGAGCGTGTTCAGATGATGGTAAAAACGCTGGGTTTCACTCCATTCGGTACCGTGCAAACGCACAACTTTCTCGCCCGGTAGGGTAAACTCCAGCTCCCCCCAAACCAGCCCACGCTTGCAATGAATTGATAATAACTGATTGAAAGGTATAAGATATTCATGGCTATCACCGGAAACCTTTACTCCGGCATTAAGAAGTTGCACCCTGTCATAAGGATGCTGAGCCATACGCTTGCCCAATGTTGTCGCTCTAAGTTCCATATAATGTCGAATTTCAATCAGGTTGGATGTTTTTAAGTTTAACCGCCAGCGACCGGGTGCTCCAGCGTAAAAAACGCTACAATGGCCGTGCCTTATTATCCACCGTATTAAGCAGAGGGTTTATGCGTACCGTTCTGAATATTTTAAACTTTATCCTTGGCGGATTCGCCACCACGCTCGGCTGGCTTCTGGCGACGCTGGTCAGCATTGTGCTGATCTTTACCCTGCCTCTCACCCGCTCCTGCTGGGAGATAACAAAACTCTCTCTTTTTCCCTATGGGAATGAGGCCGTTCATGTCGACGAACTCGATCCTCAGGGAAAGAACAGCCTGCTAAACGCGGGTGGGACACTATTGAATATTTTATGGTTTATTTTCTTTGGCTGGTGGCTGTGCCTGATGCATATCTTTTGTGGTATCGCCCAATGCCTGACTATCATTGGCATCCCGGTTGGTATCGCCAATTTTAAAATCGCCGCTATTGCTTTATGGCCAGTAGGCCGACGAGTCGTCTCCGTCGAGACCGCTCGCGCCGCGCGTGAAGCCAATGCGCGTCGCCGCTTTCAGTAATTGAATGGAATAGAGAAATGCTCACCCCCCTGCTACGCCGCTATACATGGAACAGTGCCTGGTTATATAACATCAGGATATTTATCGCACTCTGCGGCACGACCGCATTTCCCTGGTGGCTTGGCGAAGTAAAACTCACGATTCCTCTAACACTCGGGGTGGTGGCAGCGGCGCTGACCGACCTTGATGACCGCCTGACAGGACGTCTGCGTAATCTGGCCATTACCCTCGTGTGCTTTTTTATTGCTTCAGCCTCAGTGGAACTCCTTTTTCCCTGGCCGTGGTTATTTGCGGCGGGATTAACCGTTTCAACAATCGGTTTTATTTTGCTCGGCGGCCTGGGCCAACGCTATGCCACCATCGCCTTTGGTGCTTTGTTAATCGCCATCTATACCATGCTGGGCGTTACGCTTTACAGCCACTGGTATCTTCAGCCGCTGTTTTTGCTGGCTGGCGCGGTGTGGTACAACTTACTTACCCTCTCCGGACATCTGATTTTCCCTATCCGTCCTCTTCAGGACAATCTGGCACGCAGCTACGAGCAGTTAGCTCACTATCTGGAGCTTAAATCACGCCTGTTCGATCCGGATATTGAAGATGAAAGCCAGGCTCCGCTGTATGACCTGGCGATAGCCAATGGCCAGCTTGTGGCCACGCTGAATCAGACGAAAGTTTCCCTGCTGACTCGCCTGCGCGGCGATCGCGGGCAGCGCGGAACGCGTCGCACTTTGCAGTATTACTTCGTGGCGCAGGACATCCACGAACGCGCAAGCTCATCGCATATTCAATACCAAACGCTGCGCGATCATTTTCGCTACAGTGACGTGATGTTCCGCTTCCAGCGTATGCTGTCAATGCAGGCGCAGGCCTGCCAGAAACTGTCTCGTGCCATCCTGCTACGCGAACCCTACCTTCATGACACTCACTTTGAGCGCGCTTTTATGCATCTTGACGCCGCGCTCGATCGCGTAAAAGCCAGCGGCGCGCCGGCAGAACAGATTAAGGCGTTGGGATTTTTGCTTAATAACTTACGCGCCATTGACGCCCAGCTGGCGACAATTGAATCCGTCCAGACGACTGTACAGTCCAGTCACAACACGGAAAACCTGTTAGCCGACGACCAACCCGGCAGTTTCAGCGATATCTGGCTGCGCCTGCGCAGTAATATGACCCCAGAGTCAGCTCTGTTTCGCCATGCGGTTCGAATGTCATTAGTCCTGTGCGCAGGTTATGCATTTATCCAGTTAACCGGACTGAACCACGGTTACTGGATATTGCTGACCAGCCTGTTCGTATGCCAGCCAAACTATAACGCCACTCGTCACCGGCTGGCGTTAAGGATAATCGGTACGCTCATCGGCGTAGCGATAGGCCTGCCGGTGCTGCTTCTCGTCCCTTCCGTCGAAGGCCAGTTGCTTTTAATTGTCCTGACCGGCGTGCTGTTCTTCGCGTTCCGTAATGTACAGTACGCCCATGCGACCATGTTCATTACCCTTCTGGTTTTGCTGTGCTTTAACCTCCTGGGGGAAGGTTTTGAAGTCGCCCTACCGCGTATATTTGATACGCTGATCGGCTGCGCTATCGCCTGGGCCGCAGTCAGCTTTATTTGGCCAGACTGGAAATTCCGCAACCTGCCCCGAGTACTTGAACAAGCAATCAATGCCAACTGCCGATATTTAGACGCCATACTCGAGCAATATCATCAGGGGCGCGACAACCGTCTTGCCTATCGTATTGCGCGAAGAGCGGCGCACAGCAGGGACGGTGAGCTGGCATCCGTTGTATCAAACTTATCAACAGAACCCAGAGCGGGCTCGCAAATGCGGGAAACCGCTTTTCGGTTGTTATGCCTGAACCACACTTTTACCAGCTATATCTCCGCCCTGGGCGCACACAGGGAAAAGCTGACAACGCCAGATATCCTGGCGCTGCTGGACGATGCCGTTTGTTATGTTGATGACGCGCTGCACCACTCACCGGCCGATGAACAGCGGGTACAGCAAGCTCTAACAAGCCTGCAAACCCGGATACAGCATCTTGAACCTCGTGCCGATAGCAAAGAGCCGTTAGTGCTTCAACAAATCGGGCTGCTACTGGCGCTGCTGCCAGAGATTTGCCGGCTACAGCGACAGGTTGAGATTCAACCTGAATAGCTCTCACTCTCCCGCATCTGTTCCGTTGCCCACTTCTCAAGCTCCTGACGCTGCTGCGTCGGGAGCGTGGCCGCGTGGACGCCTTCAATAGCCCCCTGTAAGGAATAAAGAATATTCACCGTTAGCGCTTTATTTATTTTTCGTAACCTCAACCAGGCTTCTTTGGCCCCAATCTTACGCAGCATCAATTCATCCGTAATGCCTGAATTAATCAGCTGTAGTTCCATATGAAAACTGATATTTGGCAAATTTTTTAATCTTCCGGAATGTCGCTGCCGATGTTTTTCATGACGCGCGCTCTGTAATGACAGCGCCGATAAATGAAAAAGCATTTTGCTATCCCGCCAAAGTTCCTCATCAATATGATAATACTTCAGCGCGACCAGACGACCATTCTTCTGCATCTTCAACAGCGGGTTTTTATGCGCCACGCGGTACTCCGCGCTCTGCTCGCAAACCCGAAGATAGATCTCTCCCTCAGCCATCATGGCAAACACGGTATTATCTATCGCCAGGCTATAGCCACCAAATAAGGGCCGACAGCTTATTTTTCCTAATGGAGACAAACATGCCCGAAACTGATGGATCCTAAGACATATAAGTTTCTTCATGATTATTCCTTTGTTAATCATGTAAATAAGACATAAATGTGCTAACGGATCCGTTAAAAGAGAAAATAAGTGACTTCTCTTCATGCGGCAACATGAATTATCTGTTCATTTTAATCAGCGTGTTTTTTTGCGAGCCGCTTTCAGAAAATAGTCATTTGATGAAGTTAAACGCGGGAAAGATAAAATGCTTAATTAATATTCATCACAGTAGCGTACAGAGAGCAGGGCATCCCTGTTCGCTCATAGACCGTTAATGCCATCATTTATGAGAAGAATTTAGCCAGCAAGAAAGCGCGACAACCATGAATTCACATTGTGTACGCGCGGACATCCGATGCGACCGGTTCGGGTTCACTCCCGGCGACGTACAAATTTCATCCAGCAACAGAGAAAATAGGGTTGATCTTTCACCCGGCCGCATATACTGTATATGCATACAGTAACCCACAGGCGGGATAGACTATGTTTACATCAGCTCACGCAAATCGTTCACCACTGACTTCTACTTCAGTACGTCGTCGCTCTCATGACGCTGCCGAACAGCCAGCTAATGGGCTGATCAGTGAAATAGTCTATCGAGAAGACCAGCCCATGATGACGCAGCTGCTATTGCTTCCTTTATTACAACAGCTTGGCCAGCAATCGCGCTGGCAGCTCTGGCTGACGCCACAACAGAAGCTGAGTCGTGAATGGGTGCAGTCGTCCGGTTTGCCGCTGTCGAAGGTGATGCAGATCAGCCAGCTCTCCCCCGCTAACACCCTGGAATCCATGGTTCGCTCACTGCGCACGGGAAATTATAGCGTCGTTATTGGCTGGCTATCAGAAGAACTGAGCATTGAGGAACATGAACGCCTGGTTGCCGCTGCAGAAGAGGGTCACGCGATGGGCTTTATCATGCGCCCGGTAAGAAATACCGCTCAGCCTGGCAGACAACTTTCTGGGCTAAAAATTCACTCAAACCTGTATCATTAACCGAGTTTAGGATTAATCCTGGAATTTTTTTTGCCCTGGCGCGAGATGGGCTTTCTTGAACGGCATTTTTGTTAAAATGCTTGTCTGATGCGGCTTCGCGACTTTTTTTGCCTCGATTAAGTTCAACCGTATTGGTTAAACATAGCGTACACAACCCTTTTTTTTCATATGCCTGACGGAGTTCACACTTGTAAGTTTCGAACTAAGTTGTAGACTTTACATCGCCAGGGGTGATCGGCTTACGCTGCATGTATCAGCATAGTTAACAACAAGTCACGCCCCGGGTGAAGGATTTAACCGTGAGGTCTTCTGAACCTTCATGGCGAATTTTGGATGATAATGAGGCGCAAAAAATGAAAAAGACAGCTATCGCGATTGCAGTGGCACTGGCTGGCTTCGCTACCGTAGCGCAGGCCGCTCCGAAAGATAACACCTGGTACGCAGGTGCTAAACTGGGCTGGTCCCAGTATCACGACACCGGTTTCTACGGTAACGGTTTCCAGGGCAACAACGGCCCGACCCGTAACGATCAGCTGGGTGCTGGTGCGTTTGGTGGTTACCAGGTTAACCCGTACCTCGGTTTTGAAATGGGTTACGACTGGCTGGGCCGTATGGCTTACAAAGGCAGCGTTGACAACGGCGCTTTCAAAGCTCAGGGCGTTCAGCTGACTGCTAAACTGGGTTACCCGATCACTGACGATCTGGATATCTATACCCGTCTGGGTGGTATGGTTTGGCGCGCTGACTCCAAAGGTAACTACGCTTCTACCGGCGTTTCCCGTAGCGAACACGACACTGGCGTCTCCCCGGTATTCGCGGGCGGCTTAGAGTGGGCTGTTACTCGTGACATCGCAACCCGTCTGGAATACCAGTGGGTTAACAACATCGGCGACGCTGGCACCGTTGGTACCCGTCCTGATAACGGCATGCTGAGCCTGGGCGTATCCTACCGCTTCGGTCAGGACGACGTTGCTCCGGTTGTAGCTCCGGCGCCGGCTCCGGCTCCAGAAGTGACTACCAAGCACTTCACCCTGAAGTCTGACGTTCTGTTCAACTTCAACAAATCTACTCTGAAACCAGAAGGCCAGCAGGCTCTGGATCAGCTGTACACCCAGCTGAGCAACATGGACCCGAAAGACGGTTCCGCAGTTGTTCTGGGCTACACCGACCGTATCGGTTCTGATGCCTACAACCAGCAGCTGTCTGAGAAACGTGCTCAGTCCGTTGTTGATTACCTGGTATCCAAAGGTATCCCGGCTAGCAAAATCTCTGCTCGCGGTATGGGCGAATCCAACCCGGTTACTGGCAACACCTGTGACAACGTGAAAGCTCGCGCAGCTCTGATCGACTGCCTGGCGCCGGACCGTCGTGTAGAAATCGAAGTTAAAGGCTACAAAGACGTTGTAACTCAGCCGCAGGCTTAAGTTATCTCGTTAATAAAAAACCCCGCGATGCGGGGTTTTTTTTTACCTTAAATTCCGCTATCAAAAAGCAGCAACGCACCGATATATCCCGATGCTTGCATCACTACTCTTTACCTAACAGTACCTGCAAATCATGCTTCAGGCTGGACATCTTGCTGGCATACTTCTCTTTATGCTCAGCATCCTCAATCAACTGCACAATGGTTTCAGAAAGCGTTTTACCCCGTCTTTGCGCCAGACCTGCCAGACGCTGCCAGACCATGAACTCCAGATCGATAGACTTTTTACGCGTATGCTGATGCTCCGCGTTAAAATGACGCTTACGTCGTGCGCGGATAGTCTGCTTCATGCGGTTCACCAGCGCCGGATTGATATGCTGCTCAATCCAGGTATTCACCAGCACGGGTTCATTTTCGAGCGTCAGTAATAAATCGACGGCGGCTTGCGCAGCGCTGGCTTCAATGTAGCGGGTAATAAGCTCACCTTCCCGGTGCTTTTTTACCAGATAAGTCCATTTCCAGCCGCTTTCAAGATTTTCCAGTTGTTGATATTTCATTGCGATCTCAATGTGACCGTGTAACTCATTTCAGGATATCAGTTTTTTCCTGATGTGCTGAGAATAAATGATCTTTCGTGATGTTGGTAGATTCGTTATCACCGCGACAATCGCAATCCCTCGTGTGCTCGGACGCCGCATAATGTATAATCGCGCGTTTTACATCTGACTAAAAAACAGCGACTTTGACCATTACGAAACTTACCCGAAACGACCTCGCTCCTGATACGGAAAGTTATCAGGCGCTGTTTGCACAAGCCGACTTAGCTCACGCAGAGACATCGCTCTCAGGCGAACTGCAACCCCGACTCTTCTATGGCCTGGAGCAGCTCCTGGTCACTCCAGCCATTTCGCCGTTTATGCTGGTTAAAATTCCGGAAGAGCCGGAGTACCTGCAGTGGCTGGCTAACGAAACCCGTACTTTACACCAACCGGCACAAACGCTCTGTGGCGTTCGCTATCAGGTTGATGGCGGAAAAATCTCGCTCTCCCCGGCACAAACGGCTGAAGATAATTTCGCCAGCGTTGCGCCGGTTGAAGCCGCGGACTGGATCGAAGCAGAGCAGCTTTTTGGCTGCGTGCGCCAGTTTAATGGTGAAATCACGTTACAACCCGGTCTGGTCCATCGCGCTAACGGCGGGGTATTAATTCTCTCCCTCCGTGCATTACTGGCACAGCCCCTGCTGTGGATGCGGCTGAAAAATATGGTAACCCGCCAGCGTTTTGACTGGTTATCATTCGATGAGTCCCGCCCTCTTCCGGTCAGCATTCCCTCTATGCCCCTGAGTTTGAAAGTTATCCTGGTCGGCGAGCGAGAATCTCTTGCTGATTTTCAGGAGATGGAACCCGAGCTTTCTGCGCAGGCTATCTACAGCGAATATGAAGATAATCTGCAAATCGCTGACGCCGATACGCTGAAGCAGTGGTGCCAGTGGGTCTGGCAAAATGCTCAGCTGCTCGAACTACCGGGGCTGTCAGCTAACGCCTGGCCGCTGCTGATCCAGGAAGGTGCGCGTTATACAGGCGATCAGGAAACCTTGCCGCTGTGCGTGCTCTGGATTGCTCGCCAGCTTCGCGAAGCCGCCGCGTTCTGTGAAGGTGAAGAGATTAGCGCTGAAGAGATGCAAACCATGCTGGAGCGTCGTTTGTGGCGCGAAGGCTACCTTGCTGAACGCATCCAGGATGAAATACTGCAGGAGCAAATCCTGATCGAGACCGAAGGCGAATGCGTCGGACAAATCAACGCACTCTCCGTCATTGAGTTTCCGGGCCATCCGCGTGCGTTTGGCGAGCCTTCACGTATTAGCTGCGTCGTACATATCGGCGACGGCGAATTTATTGACGTTGAGCGTAAGGCCGAGCTCGGTGGCAACATTCATGCAAAAGGCATGATGATCATGCAGGCGTTTCTGATGTCCGAGCTGGAGCTCGAACAACAGCTCCCCTTCACCGCCTCCCTGACCTTCGAGCAGTCCTACAGCGAAGTGGATGGCGATAGCGCCTCCATGGCCGAACTGTGCGCGCTGATCAGCTCACTGGCCAATGTGCCGATTAATCAGAGCATCGCCATTACCGGTTCTGTCGATCAGTTTGGTCGCGTACAGCCGGTTGGCGGGCTTAACGAGAAAATTGAGGGCTTCTTTGCTATTTGCCAGCAGCGTGGGCTGACCGGTAAACAGGGAGTCATCATTCCCTCCGCCAACGTTCGTCACCTGAGCCTGGCGCAGGAACTGCAACAGGCCGTTGCGGATGAGCAGTTCTTTATCTGGGCAGTCGATGACGTGACGGAAGCGCTGCCCATTCTGACCCAGCTACTCTGGGACGGCGAAGGACAAACGTTACGGCAAACCATTCAGGAACGTATTGCGCAGGCGACACAGCAAGAGAGTCGTCATCGCTTTCCGTGGCCGCTACGCTGGTTAGGCGGTTCAGGTTCGAACTGATCGGACTTGTTCAGCGTACACGTGTTAGCTATCCTGCGTCCCGAACTCAAAATAAGGCTTACTGAAAACATGGTAGATAAACGCGAATCCTATACAAAAGAAGACCTTCTTGCCTCTGGTCGTGGTGAACTCTTTGGCGCCAAAGGCCCACAGCTGCCGGCGCCAAGTATGCTGATGATGGACCGCGTCATCAAAATGACTGAAACCGGTGGTAACTATGACAAAGGTTATGTTGAGGCAGAACTCGATATTAACCCGGACCTGTGGTTCTTCGGTTGCCATTTCATTGGTGACCCGGTGATGCCGGGCTGTCTGGGCCTGGATGCCATGTGGCAGCTGGTTGGCTTCTACCTGGGCTGGTTAGGCGGCGAAGGTAAAGGACGTGCATTAGGCGTGGGCGAAGTGAAGCTCACCGGCCAGATACTGCCAACGGCGAAGAAAGTGACCTACCGTATTCATTTCAAACGCGTGATAAACCGTCGTTTGATTATGGGGCTGGCGGATGGAGAAGTGCTGGTTGACGGTCGTTTGATTTACACCGCAACCGATCTGAAAGTGGGCCTGTTCCAGGACACTTCCGCGTTCTGATAAACATCACGCGTTAGAAAAGGCGAAGCCCCCGCGCAGCGGAGGCTTCTTTTTAAAGAGACAGTCAGGCAATTTGTACCCTGTCCTCCATGGCCTCTCGCCAGCCTCCTAGCCAATAAGACCTTTGGTTTAAGGTCTGGTAAGGACACATTTCCTTAGACCTTCCGGTAATACCGGCCTGGTACCCACGCTGATGTGCCCGCTCCAGGCGATCTCGTTTTTGTCTCTTCATGCCTCGTTTCCCTCATACTTTGATCTGGTGGAAAAGAAAACAATGGTCACTAAATACGCAACCACGGTTAACGAATACCGCGAATCGGGGATAGCGTCAATGCGCAAAATTCACGCCATTGTCATATTTGTGAGCTACATGAAACTTCGTTTGTACAAAAACTGTGAACCAGCACAAGTAACAAACTGATGAGACAAATAAAAAAGCCGCTGCGATTTTCACTGTCGCAGCGGCTTTTATTCTTATTAATTTTACTTATGGCAAGCGGTTAATCTCGCTGGCAATCGCCGTCGCTTCCTGGGTCCAGGCCTGCGCGAGCGTTTTCACCATCGCGTCGTAACCATCCTCTTGTTGCTTAAGCTCAATATGGAACGGCCGCTTAATCAGCTGCCCCTGATGCTTCAGCAGCCACTCGCCGCTAACGATGACCCGGCCATCGTAACGGCCGTGAAAACCGCTGACGGACACGTTCAGCGTATCCTGCTCGCTCCCCAGCGGTTGAGAGGCAATCACCCAACCCGGAAGCTGGTTGCTAAGGTTCGCCACCAGCGTCGTTTTCAGCTGCTGATCGAGCGGGCTCGCCCACAGATTGTTATTCGCAATCACATACTGAACATCGGTGGTCTGATAGACCACCCCGTTACCGGCAAGATAATCCGGAATGCTCACCTGCTCGACCCAAAGCAAGTTTTTGCTTTGGTGGGCGGCGCTTTGCGCGCCACCCTGCGCCACGGGAAGCTGATAGTAAGTTTTACTCTCACCGCCGCTACTGCATGCCGTCAGCGCGCATACCGCCGCCGCTATTAGCCATTTCTTCATTATTTCGCTCCCTTCGGCTGCGGATCTTTTTTATCCTTCGCCTCAAATACCAGCGCATTGCTCTTATCATTGAGCGTTTTCAGTACCGGCTGCAGTTCACGAAGAACCTGATCGAGACGCTGCATATCCGCAACCATCTTATTGTATGCCGCAGATCCCGGCTGGAAGCCCTGCATACTACGATTAAGCTCGCGCAACGTATTCTGCATATCGCCCGGTAGCTGCTGCATCGACTGACTTGACGTTATCTTGTTCAGACTGTCCAGCGTCGCCTGTACGTGCTGCATCGTTTTTTCACTTTGCGCCAGCGTACTGGTTGCCTGCTCCAGCAGCGGGTTAATTGGCAGATTGTTAATTTTATCCAGCGCGTCCATCAGGCGCTGCTGGATCTGCGCCAGGCCACCGCTCACGGTTGGAATAATCGGATAACCGCCAAACTCCTGAATCTTGCCGCGCGGAGGGGCTTTCGGGTAGAAGTCGAGATCGATATACAGCGCGCCGGTCACCAGGTTTCCGGTTTTAAGCGAACCGCGCAGCCCGCGATTCATTAGATCATCGATATGCTTTCGAATGTCAGGATTAGCGCCTAACTGATTGATCAGACGTTCCGGTTCAATCCGTACTTCTACCGGGATACGGTAATCGTCGTTGATGTTCTGCTTCAGCCCAGGAATAAAGAACGGCACCTTGCCGACGGTCCCCAGACGGATACCGCGGAATTCAACCGGCGCGCCGGGCTGCAAACCGCGAATCGAATCTTTAAAGAACATCACGTAGTCAATATGCTGGGTAAACACCGAATCCTGGATGCTGCGTTGATCGTCAAACAGATGATATTCTGTTTTATTCGCCACCGGCTCACCTAACGGTAGCCCTTCGGGAATATCAAAGCTGACGCCGCCGCCAAACAGCGTCGACAGCGATCCCATCTCAACGCGCATACCCGCAGCAGTCAGATCCACCGCAATACCGCTATCTTTCCAGAAGCGCACGTTATTGGTGACCAGCCGATCGTTAGGCGCGCTAATAAACAGCTGATAGGTAATATTGCGTTTTTGCGCATCGAAGGTGCTGGTTTCAACTGAACCTACGCGGTAGCCGCGGAAAAGCACCGGATCGCCGGGTGAAAGCTGCCCCGCTTTGCTGCTTTCCAGCAGAATGCGAATACCTTTAGCATCAGGGGAGGCCAGCGGCGGTGAATCCAGCAACGGATACTGCGCAGGAACAGAGCCTTTGCTTCCCGGCTGCAGTTCGATATAGGCGCCGGATAACAGCGTTCCCAGACCGCTAATCCCTTCACGGCCGACCTGCGGTTTAACCACCCAAAAAACCGAATCCTGATGCAGCAGTTTTTCCATACCTGAATTCAGCCGCGCTTTAATCTCCACGTGGGTCAGGTCGTCCGTCAGCGTCGCGCTTTCAATCACGCCGACGTCAACGCTGCGGCTTTTTATCCGGGTTTTGCCCCCTTCAATACCTTCTGCGTTAGTGGTTATCAGGGTCACTTCCGGCCCCTGGTGGCTATAGTGATAAAAGAGAATCCATGCGCCAATCAGCGCCGTGACTATCGGGAAGATCCACACCGGTGACCAGTTCTTCACCTTTTGCACTTTCGCTTCTCCGCTCTTATTTTCCATGCTGCAGTCTTTCCTCATGGCTTGAATCTGGCTCACGATCCCACAATAAACGCGGGTCAAAGGTCATGGCCGAAAACATTGTCATTACTACGACCAGCGCAAACATCACTGCTCCTATCGCCGGATAGATATTCATTAATCCACCGATGCGAACCAGAGCGGAGAGGACTGCGATAACAAACACATCAATCATTGACCAGCGGCCAACAAACTCGACGACTTCATAAATCAGATGCATGCGCTCCGAGTCGCGCGCTCCCTTGCCGCTGGCGTTCCAGCATAGCCAGCCAATGGCGATCATTTTTAACGTCGGCACCATAATACTGGCAATAAATATCACCATCGCCACCGGATACGATCCTTCGCTCCACAGCAGGATCACCCCCGCCATAATCGTGGAAGGCATTTTATCGCCCAGCAGGTCGGTAATCATGATTGGCAGAATATTGGCGGGCATATAGAGGATCAGCGAAGTCACCAACAGCGCAAGCGTCCACTGCAGGCTGTTTTTACGCCGGGCGGTTCCCCTTGTCCGACAGCGCGGACAAACGGCCTCATCGACGGGCAAAACCGCCGTGCAGCATGAGCACGAGCGTAGCCCCTGACGCAGGCCGGAGACGCCGACTTTCAGCGGCTGTGTAATCGCCGGCATTGGTGCAATATCATCCCATAACCAGCGGCGATCCACGCACTGGAACGTCCTCAGCTGTAACAGGCAGAACATACACCAGGGAACGAAGCTCAGGCCGATGCCGATATCGCCGTAGGCCATCAGCTTAACGAAACTGACCAGCACCCCGGCGAGAAAGATTTCCGCCATCCCCCAGGTTTTAAGGTGAAACAGGATCCGCGCCAGAAACGCCTTTAGCCCGGAAGGCATGCTCACCCGATTGACCAGCAGCAGTATGGTGACCAGGCAGAAAGCCGGCACCAGTTGGACGAAAAGTAAAAAGAAGGTACCGAGGCTGGCGTAATCCTCGCTAAACAGCACGTTCGGAATTTCCAGCAGCTCGATTTCACTGCTGATCCCCCCAACCTTCATATAGATGAAGGGGAACAGATTGGCCAGCAGCAGCATGAACAACGCGACCAGCGCGTAGGCTGTGGGACGCTGCCGGGGCGCGTCCCATGACGTTGTCAATGTCGTTCCGCAACGCGGACACGTAGCTTTCTGGCGATGCTCCAGCTGCGGCAAAGCCACCAGCAGATCACATTGTCGACACAGGATATGCCGCGCAGCATGATGATGATCGCACATGAAAACTCCTCAGCTTATGCGCCGTTTTTTAAACCTTCGAGATATTCCCAGCGTTCAAAGGCGGTTTCCAGCGCCTGCTCCGCTTCACTCAGCTGTGCGAGCACCTGCTGCGTATGGTCATGCGACTGACCAAAGAAAGAAGGGTCGGCAACCTGCTCCTGCAAATTCTGCAGCTGGGCTTCCAGTTCTTCCAGTTTTTGCGGCAGCTGTTCCAGCTCGCGCTGCAGGTTATAGCTTAGTTTGCTGGCAGCGCGTTTGACACTTTCTGCTTTCGGTTGAGCAACTTCAACTGTCTTTTTAGAAACCGGCTGTTTTTTCGCCAGATACTGCGCCTGCTGACCGCGGGCGTCATGATAGCCGCCCACGTATTGGCCAATTTGCCCCGCGCCTTCGAAGATCCAACACTCCGTTACCGTGTTATCCACAAACTGACGGTCGTGGCTAACCAGCATCACGGTTCCCTGATAACCGTCGACAAGCTCTTCCAGCAGCTCCAGGGTTTCGACATCCAGATCGTTTGTCGGTTCATCGAGTATCAACAGGTTGCTGGGCTTGAGGAACAGGCGCGCCAGCAGCAGGCGGTTACGCTCCCCGCCCGACAGTGCCCGCACCGGCGTCATCGCGCGTTTCGGATGGAACATAAAGTCCTGCAGATAGCCCAGGACGTGGCGCGGCTTACCGTTCACCATCACTTCCTGTTTACCTTCCGCGAGGTTGTCCATCACCGTTTTATCCGGATCAAGTTCCGCGCGGTGCTGGTCGAAGTAAGCCACTTCCAGCTTGGTACCCACATGAATACGTCCACTATCCGCCTGCAGCTGACCGAGCATCAGCTTCAGCAGCGTAGTTTTGCCGCAGCCGTTCGGGCCAATCAGCGCAATTTTGTCGCCGCGCTGGATTTGAGCGGTGAAGTCTTTAACCAGCACCTTGCCATCAACCTGGTAGTTGACGTTCTCCATTTCGAACACAATCTTGCCCGAACGCGCGGCCTCTTCCACCTGCATCTTCGCGCTGCCCATCACTTCACGGCGCTCACCGCGCTCGCGGCGCATGGCTTTCAACGCCCGCACGCGCCCTTCGTTACGGGTGCGACGCGCTTTGATCCCCTGACGGATCCACACTTCTTCCTGCGCCAGCTTGCGATCGAACTCCGCGTTCTGTAACTCTTCCACGCGCAGCGCTTCTTCTTTATCCAGCAGATACTGATCGTAGTTCCCCGGATAGGTCACCAGCTTACCGCGATCGAGATCGACAATTCGCGTCGCCATGTTGCGAATAAAGGAACGGTCGTGCGAAATAAAAATAATGGTGCCTTTGAACATCTTCAGGAAACCTTCCAGCCAGTCGATAGTTTCAATATCGAGGTGGTTGGTCGGTTCATCGAGCAGCAGCACGCGCGGCCCGCTGACCAGCGCGCGGCCGAGGGCCGCTTTACGTAGCCAGCCGCCGGACAGCGAGGAAAGCTCGGCGTTAGGATCCAGATTCAGCTGTTCCAGCACTTCATTAATGCGGCTATCGAGCTGCCACAGCCCTAAATTATCCAGCTGTTCCTGAAGGCGTGCCAGTTCGTTCAGATTCTTGTCGCTCGGGTCGGTCATCACCAGCTGCGAAACATCGTGATAACCCTTGAGGTATGCCGCTTGTTCAGCAATACCTTCCGCCACAAAGTCATAGACGGTTCCGGTAACATTACGCGGCGGATCCTGCTGTAGACGCGCCACAACCAGATCCAGTTCATAGATAATGCGCCCATCATCAAGACCCTGTTCACGATTGAGGATCTTCATCAGGGTCGATTTACCCGCACCGTTGCGCCCTACCAGGCAGACGCGTTCGTTATCTTCGATATGCAGTTCAGCATTATCCAGCAGCGGCGCATCGCTGAAAGAGAGCCAGGCGCCGTGCATACTAATTAAAGACATTCTTTATTCCTTTCAGGCTGCGGTAATCAGCCAGCAGTTGTGAATCTGACGGTTGCGGGCAAAATCCTGAGACAGCGTTTTTTGCGTGATCTCCTGCGCCTTCAGGCCCAGCTGCGCCAGCCCGTCATGATCCATACGGAAACCGCGTTTGTTGTTCGAGAACATGATCGTGCCGCCTTTACGCAGCAGACGTTTTAAATCAGTCATCAGGCGCAAATGATCGCGCTGTACGTCAAACGCATCATCCATACGCTTGGAGTTGGAGAAGGTTGGCGGATCGATAAAGATCAGATCAAACTGTTCGGTGGTCTCCCGCAGCCAGCCCAGCACATCAGCCTGCATCAGGCGATGCGCGCGGCCGGTTAAGCCATTGAGGCGCAGGTTACGTTCAGCCCATTCAAGATAGGTACGTGACATATCGACCGTCGTCGTGGAACGCGCGCCGCCAAGGCCGGCGTGGACGCTGGCGCTACCGGTGTAGGAGAAAAGGTTGAGGAAATCTTTGCCTTTGCTCATCTGGCCCAGCATGCGGCGAGCAATACGGTGGTCGAGGAACAGCCCGGTATCCAGGTAGTCGGTCAGGTTTACCCACAGACGTGCGTTATACTCCTGCACCTCAATGAACTCACCTTTTTCACCCATTTTCTGATACTGGTTTTTCCCTTTCTGCCGTTCGCGGGTTTTCAGCACCAGCTTGTTCGGCGCAATCCCCAGTACGGCAATGGTGGCGGCGATAATATCAAACAGGCGCTGGCGGGCCTTGTGCGCGTCAACGGTTTTCGGCGGCGCATACTCCTGCACCACCACCCAGTCGGCGTAGCGGTCGATAGCGACGTTGTACTCCGGGAGGTCGGCATCATACAGGCGATAGCATTCAATGCCTTCCTGACGCGCCCACTTCTCATATTTTTTCAGGTTCTTACGCAGACGGTTGGCGAAATCTTCCGCCAGCATCGCGGTTTTGCCGCCTTCGTTTTCTGCAAGATGATAGTTCTTCTGGACGCAGTCGAGCGGTCCATTTTTCGCTTTGAACTGCTTATCAGCGCGCAGCTGCAGGCAGCTCAGCAGATCCGGCGAGGCGCTAAACAGCGACAGGTTCCAGCCGCCAAACTGATTTTTCATGAGCCGCCCCAGCAGGCTATGCAGGGCAATCAGCGCCGGTTCACTCTCCAGACGCTCGCCGTACGGCGGGTTGCTTATCACCGTGCCGTAAGGGCCCTTCGGCAGTGGGTTGCTAAGCTGGGCAACGTCTTTCACTTCGAAGGTAATCAGTTCGCCAATACCGGCGCGACGGGCGTTGCGCTGCGCGCGTTCGATGACGCGGGCGTCAACGTCGGAACCGTAAAAGCGCGACTCATACGCCGCCAGCCCCTGACGGGCGCGGGTTTGCGCTTCGGACTTCACCTCTTTCCAGATAGCATCGTCATGCTGCGCCCAGCCGCCGAAACCCCAATGGCCGCGGTGTAAACCCGGCGCACGATCGGTAGCAAGCATCGCCGCTTCAATCAGCAGCGTACCGGAACCGCACATGGGATCGAGCAGCGGCGTACCGGCAGCCCAGCCGGAACGCATCACTATCGCCGCAGCCAGGTTTTCTTTGATTGGCGCCATACCGGTACCGTCGCGGTAGCCGCGCAGGTGCAGCCCCTCGCCGCTAAGATCCAGGGAGATATGCGCGGTCTCTTTATTCAGCCAGACGTTAATACGCAGATCGGGATTTTCGCGATCGACGTTGGGACGCGGCAGATTCTTACGCGTAAAGCTGTCGACGATGGCGTCTTTCACCTTCAACGCCCCGTACTGGCTGTTGCGGATCTCTTCGTTCAGCCCGCTAAAGTGCACGGCAAAAGTGGCATTCTGAGTGAAAATCTCGGTCCATGGAATGGCCTGTACGCCAAGGTACAGATCCAGGTCGCTGTATACGCTGCACTGCCCCAGCGGCAGCATAATCCGCGAAGCCAGCCGGCTCCACATCAGGCTTTGATACAGCAGCCGCGTATCTCCCTGAAAATGGACCCCGCCCTGGACCAACTGGCAGTCCACCGCGCCCAGCCCTTCCAGTTCAGTTTTTAACAGCTCTTCCAGCCCACGAGCCGTACTGGCAAACAGAGAATTCATATCGTCACTTTTACTAAAAGAAAATTGGTGCGCATTATAGCCAATATGCGCCCCATGTCATAAAGTTAAAGGCTTATTTTTAAAGCCAGGGGCAGCGTATGGTAACCCTTTCGCGACTTTTTATTCATCCCGTCAAATCGATGCGGGGAATTGGCCTGAGCCACGCTTATGCAGACAGCAGCGGGCTGGCCTTCGATCGTATATTTATGGTGACGGAAACCGATGGCACCTTCATTACCGCCCGCCAGTTTCCGCAAATGGTCAAATTTATTCCCGCGCCGCTCCATGATGGTCTGCATCTGACCGCGCCGGACGGCAGCAGCGCGATGGTGCGCTTCAGCGATTTCTCCATACAGCAGGAGCCGACCGAAGTCTGGGGCAACCATTTTACCGCCCTGATTGCCCCGGACCGGGTGAACCAGTGGCTAAGCGGGTTCTTCAACCGCAGCGTTCAGCTCCGCTGGCTGGGGCCAGCGCTTAGCCGCAGGGTAAAACGTCACGATGCCGTCCCCCTCTCTTTTGCCGACGGTTTTCCCTATCTGCTGGCCAATGAAGCTTCGCTGCGCGATCTGCAAAATCGCTGTCCGGCCAGCGTAAGCATAGAACAATTTCGCCCAAATCTGCTGGTGACCGGCGCGGCCGCCTGGGAAGAAGATACGTGGAAAGTGGTGCGTATTGGCGAGGTCATTTTTGATGTCGTCAAACCGTGCAGCCGCTGCGTATTGACTACCGTCAGCCCGGAGCGCGGGCAAAAGCATCCTTCCGGGGAGCCCTTAAGCACGCTGCAGCGTTTCCGCACAGCGCTGGATAACGGCGATGTCGATTTTGGCCAGAACCTGATCGCGCGAAATAGCGGCGTAATCCGCGTGGGCGATGCGTTAGAAGTGCTGGCCCGCGGCCCGGCGAAGGCCTACGGCGCAGGCGAGAGTGATACTACGCCGGCACCTGAAGCGCAGGAGAACGCGACGGTAGAAATAGCGTGGCAGGGAGTGAGTTTTACCGGTAATAATCAGCAAATCTTGCTGGAGCAGCTGGAACAACAGGGAATTCGTATTCCTTACTCCTGCCGGGCTGGGATTTGCGGCAGCTGCCGCATCCGGCTGGAAGAAGGAGAAGTCAGCGCGCTGAAGAAAAACACGGTCGCCGCAGATGGCACCATTTTATGCTGTAGCTGCGTGCCGAAAACCGCGGTGAGGCTGGCGCCTTAAACCGCCTGACCCAGGCTGTAGCTGGCGACGCCTGGCGCTGGCTGCAGCCTGTCGTTCATAATTTTAATCACGTCGCCGAGCTGCATCACCCGCCCGGCAAGCGTCAGACCGGGCTGGGCTAACAGGCACAGCGCGGCGTTTTCTCCGGGCTCAACCACCAGCAGATTCACCTGCTGGCCGGTATCGCTGAGCCATGCGCTGGCGGCATCGCCAACGCCGGGCTGCCAGCTCTCTTCATGCGTGTTGAAATGCCAGCTTTTCGGCATTTGCGGCTTGAGAAAACGAATAGCGACCAGCGCATTGAGTACTAATTCAGCGCGCTGTTCTTTTGATAATTCAAGATCGCGGCACTTTTCTTCAAATGAAAAATAGAGCGCTGCGTCATCAACGCAAAATCCGGAAGGCGCGAAGGCGTCGGGCGTCAACATGCGGCGAGCAAAACGCGATCTGAATAACATACCATTAGCCAGATCGAGCATCATGCGGTCATGCTCTTCATCGTAATACCAGCGCCAGTTATCGTCAGGTTTGATCCGCATTTCTACCCCCGTCCTCTTCCACTTCCGTCTGTAATAAACAGGTAAACTGCTACAGAATATTTCAAAAATTAAGAAAAGACTAAAATGTCTAAATAAGCAACAATGAAGGAATATAAAACAACCAGGGCTATAAATAAAGCCCTGGTGGAGTATCAGAGGGGGAAAAGATTAGATATGGGTAACAATTTCTTTAATCAGCGGCGGGCCTTTAAAAATAAATCCGGAATAAATCTGCACCAGCGTCGCTCCGGCGGCTATCTTTTCCCGGGCGGCAATCACCGAGTCAATACCGCCGACTCCGATAATTGGCAGGCGGCCATTTAATTCCGCAGACAGCATGCGGATAATTTCCGTACTCTTCAGCTGCAATGGACGTCCGCTAAGGCCACCGGTTTCATCACAATGTTTCATCCCCTGCACCAGCGAACGATCCAGAGTGGTATTGGTGGCAATGACGCCATCTATATTATGCCGGACTAAACTGTCCGCTACCTGGATCAATTCTTCGACGGAAAGATCCGGAGCGATCTTTACGGCCACAGGAACATATTTTTGATGTTTCTCTTGTAGCTCGCGTTGCTTATTTTTAATACCAGAAAGCAAATCGTCCAGCGCATCTCCGTATTGTAAAGTGCGCAAGCCTGGGGTATTCGGCGAGGAGATATTAATGGCGATATAGCCGGCATAAGCATAGATTTTTTCCATACAAATCAGATAATCATCTTTGCCTTGTTCTACCGGTGTATCTTTATTCTTGCCAATATTAATACCCAGAATGCCGTCAAAATGCGCCTTTTTTACGTTCTCCACGAGGTTATCAACACCGTGGTTATTAAAGCCCATGCGGTTGATCAAACCTTCGGCATCGACCAGGCGGAAGATCCTTGGCTTATCGTTGCCCGGCTGTGGACGCGGCGTCACGGTACCAATTTCAATGGAACCAAAACCCATCGCCCCGAGGGCATCAATGCACTCGCCATTCTTATCCAGCCCGGCGGCCAGGCCCAGCGGGTTCTTAAATGTGAGCCCCATACAGGTTACCGGCTTTGTCGGTACCTTCTGGCGAACCAACATTTCCAGCGGGGTACCCGAAACACGGCGTAATTGTTGAAAAGTGACTTCATGAGCGCGCTCAGGATCGAGCTGAAAAAGGGCTTTACGAACGAAGGGGTAGTACATGAACTCTCCTGGATTCCCGGTGTGCAAACCGGGGGCGTATTATGTGCGATCCACCCCGGAAAGGGAATTGACCTACGACAAAAAATCTTACCTCCGACGCAAACGTTTACTTTTCTCCCGCTCGTTATGCACTTTCTGACAATCCAACGCCGGATAAATCATTTAGGGAAATAAAAGCGCTCTGTCACACTGCGGCTAAATGTTATCAATTATAGATAAATGCAAATATTTAGTTATAAGGAGAGAGTATGCGAGTCATCACACTTGCGGGCAGCCCGCGCTACCCTTCCCGCTCCAGCGCGCTTCTGGAATACGCCAGAGAGACGCTTTCGGCGGCGGATATCGAGGTCTGCCACTGGCATCTGCAGAATTTCGCTCCGGAAGACCTGCTCTACGCTCGCTTTGATAACCCAGCCCTCCATGCGTTAAATGAACAGCTTGCCGGCGCCGATGGGCTGATCATTGCGACGCCCGTCTATAAGGCCTCTTTTTCCGGCGCGTTAAAGACGCTTCTGGACCTGCTGCCGGAGCGCGCGCTGGAGGGCAAAATCGTTCTGCCGCTGGCTACCGGCGGAACCATCGCCCATATGCTGGCGGTGGATTACGCCTTAAAACCGGTACTCAACGCGCTGAAAGCCCAGGAGATCCTCCACGGCGTTTTCGCTGACGATAGCCAGGTTACGGATTATCAGCATAAACCGCAGTTTACCCCGAATCTGCAGGGCCGCCTCGACCAGGCGCTGGAAACCTTCTGGCAGGCGCTGCATCGCCCCAGCAGCCGCGCGCCGGCGCTGAAAACCTTACAGCGGGTTGAGCACGTTTAAAGTTCAGCGTTGATGCCCGTCACCAGGCAAAACGCTAAAGAATAAAGGAACACTGTATGGCGACGCTTTCGCAAAAACTCCTGATCCGCATAGCCCCCTGGCTTTTGCCGGTTGGCAGCGTGATTGTATGGCAATTCGCCTCTTCCGTTGGTTGGCTCTCTACCCGTATTTTGCCGTCACCGGAAGGGGTGCTCAAAGCCTTCTGGACGCTCTCCGCCAGCGGCGAGCTTTGGCAACATCTGGCCATCAGTTCATGGCGGGCGCTTATTGGTTTCAGCATCGGCGGTTCCATTGGCCTGGTTCTCGGGCTTATCAGCGGCCTGTCGCGCTGGGGCGAACGCCTGCTGGACACCTCCATTCAGATGCTGCGCAACGTACCGCACCTCGCGCTGATTCCGCTGGTGATTTTATGGTTCGGCATCGATGAAAGCGCCAAAATTTTCCTCGTGGCGCTGGGGACGATGTTCCCGATTTATATCAACACCTGGCACGGTATTCGAAACATTGACCGGGGTCTGGTGGAGATGGCCCGCAGCTATGGCTTATCGGGTTTTGCTCTGTTCCGTCACGTGATCCTGCCGGGCGCCCTGCCCTCCATTATGGTCGGCATCCGGTTTGCGCTCGGCCTGATGTGGTTAACGCTGATCGTGGCTGAAACCATCTCGGCTAACGCCGGTATCGGCTATCTGGCGATGAACGCCCGCGAATTTCTGCAGACCGATGTCGTGGTCGTCGCCATTATTCTTTACGCTATTCTCGGCAAACTGGCCGACTTCAGCGCACAGCTTCTTGAACGCGTCTGGCTGCGCTGGAATCCGGCTTACCACCTTCAGGAGGCCAACGCATGACAACCGCGCGTCTTAATCCGGGGATCCCGCTGCTGCTAAACGGCGTAAGCAAGCGTTACGGCAGCAAAACGATTCTGAATGAACTCGATCTGCATATTCCCACCGGGCAATTTGTCGCGGTGGTCGGACGCAGCGGCGGCGGTAAAAGCACCCTGCTGCGGCTGCTCGCCGGGCTGGAAAAACCCAACGCCGGGCAGCTGCTGGCGGGTTCGACGCCGCTGGCGCAAATCCAGGAGGATACCCGGATGATGTTCCAGGATTCCCGCCTGCTGCCGTGGAAAACGGTGATCGACAATGTCGGCCTCGGGCTGAAGGGGCAGTGGCGCGAGGCGGCGCTCAAGGCGCTGGCGAGCGTCGGCCTTGAAGACCGCGCCGGTGAATGGCCCGCGGCGCTTTCCGGCGGGCAAAAGCAGCGCGTGGCGCTGGCTCGCGCGTTAATTCATCGCCCCGGATTATTACTGCTTGATGAGCCGCTGGGCGCGCTGGACGCCCTCACTCGCCTGGAGATGCAGGATCTGATTGTCTCGCTGTGGCAGGAGCACGGATTTACCGTTCTGCTGGTCACCCACGACGTCAGCGAGGCGGTGGCGATGGCCGATCGCGTTTTGCTGATTGAAGAGGGGAAGATAGGGCTGGATCTGCTGGTGGACATTCCCCGTCCGCGACGCACGGGTTCAGCGAAGCTGGCCGAACTGGAAGCGGAAGTACTGAATCGGGTGATGCAGCGCGGCAAGAACGAATCCTCGCCACGCTTAGTGAGCCACGGTTAACGACTGCGACGTTCCCCCGCTCGCGCTGCGCTTAGCGGGGCTACAGGTTTGGACTCGCGCTGGCGTTACGCCAGCGCTTTACTGATTTTCTCGAACAGATCCCCGGAAAGATTCTCCAGACCCTTCAGCTGCTCCAGCGCCCCGCGCATCAGCGCCTGACGTTTCTCGTCATAGCGTTTCAGACGAATCAGCGGCTCAATCAGACGCGAAGCCACCTGCGGGTTGCGGCTGTTCAGCTCAGTCAGCATCTCGACCAGGAACTGATAGCCGCTGCCGTCTTCTGCATGGAACGCCGCCGGGTTGCTGCCGGCAAAGGCGCCGATCAGAGAACGGACGCGGTTCGGGTTACCCATGCTGAACGAGCGATGATGCAACAGGCCGCGAACCGTCTCCAGGACGTTATCCGCCGGGCTGGTGGACTGCAGGATAAACCATTTATCCATGACCAGTCCGTCCTGGTGCCACTTGTCGTCATATTCCTGCATCAGCGCATCGCGGCACGGCAGCTGGGCCGCTACGGCCGCCGCCAGCGCCGCCAGCGCGTCGGTCATATTGTCCGCATGGTGATACTGCGCGCTAATCAGTTTATCCGCCAGCTCGGTATCGCCAAACGCCAGGTAGCGCAGGCAGGTATTACGCAGAGAACGCTTACCGATATCGGCATGCTCAACGCGGTAGCCGTCGAGCTTGTTGGCGTTGTAAACCGCCAGGAACTCGTCAGCCAGCTCTTTCGCCAGCGTGCGGGTCAGCGCTTCGCGCACCGCCGCGATGGCAAGCGGATCGATAATCGCAAACAGCTCCGCCATTTCATTCGCTGAAGGCAGCGTCAGGATCTCCGCCGCCAGCGCCGGATCGATCTTCTCATCCAGCAGAATCGCGCGGAACGCATCGGCGACGTGAATCGGCAGAGACAGCGGCTGCCCCTGCTGGTGACGGTTGACGTTGAGTTTGATATAGGTCGCCAGCAGGCTCTGCGCCGCGTCCCAGCGGGAGAAATCATTCCGCGCGTGGCGCATCAGGAAGGTCAGCTGCTGATCGCTCCATTTGTACTCCAGCTTCACCGGCGCGGAAAACTCGCAAAGCAGCGCCGGGACAGGCTGGAAGTAAACGTTGTCGAAAACAAAAGTCTGCTCCGCCTGGGTGACGTTCAGCACGTGATGCACCGGGTGACCGCCCTTCTGCAGCGGGATTACCTTGCCTTCGTTATCGTACAGCTCGATGTCGAACGGAATATGCAGCGGCAGCTTCTCCGCCTGCTCAGCGGTCGGCGACGTGCGCTGGCTGATGGTCAGCGTGTACTGCTCCGTTTCCGGGTTGTAGTCATCATGGACGGTGACAATCGGCGTACCGGACTGGCTATACCAGCGGCGGAAGTGGGACAGATCGACGTTGGAAGCGTCTTCCATCGCCTGGACAAAGTCGTCGCAGGTCGCGGCGCTGCCGTCGTGGCGCTCAAAATAGAGCTGCATGCCTTTCTGGAAATTCTCTTCGCCCAGCAGAGTATGCAGCATGCGGATCACTTCCGCTCCCTTCTCATACACCGTCAGGGTATAGAAGTTGTTCATCTCAATCACGCTATCCGGGCGAATCGGATGCGCCATCGGGCTGGCGTCTTCGGCAAACTGCAGGCCGCGCATGGTGCGTACGTTATTAATGCGGTTCACCGCACGCGAGCCGAGGTCGGAGCTGAATTCCTGATCGCGGAAAACGGTCAGCCCTTCTTTCAGGCTGAGCTGGAACCAGTCGCGGCAGGTCACGCGATTGCCGGTCCAGTTATGGAAATATTCATGACCAATCACGCGCTCGATATCCAGGTAATCTTTATCGGTCGCGGTATCGGTACGCGCCAGTACGTATTTGGAGTTAAAGACGTTAAGGCCTTTGTTCTCCATGGCGCCCATGTTGAAGAAATCGACGGCGACAATCATATAGATGTCGAGGTCGTACTCGAGACCAAAGCGGGTTTCGTCCCACTTCATGGAATTTTGCAGCGAAGTCATCGCCCACGGCGCGCGGTCAAGGTTACCGCGGTCAACGTAGAGCTCCAGCGCCACTTCACGCCCCGAACGGGTTTTGAAGGTATCGCGCAGGACGTCAAAATCACCGGCCACCAGCGCAAACAGGTAGCACGGTTTTGGGAACGGGTCCTGCCACTGGATCCAGTGACGGCCATTTTCCAGCTCGCCCTGGGCCACGCGGTTACCGTTGGAGAGCAGAAACGGGTATTTTGCTTTATCGGCGATGATTTTGGTGGTGAAGCGCGCCAGAACGTCCGGGCGGTCCGGATACCAGGTAATGTGGCGGAAGCCTTCCGCCTCGCACTGGGTACACAGCGCTTCGCCGGACTGATATAGCCCTTCCAGCGCGGTATTCGCCGCCGGGCTGATTTCATTGACGATGGTCAGAGTGAAATGTTCCGGCAACCCGCTAATCACCAGCTGGTTATTTTCTTCCTTGTAGTCGCTCCACGGCTGACCATCAATCCGCAGAGAGACCAACGTCAGGTCTTCGCCATCCAGACGCAATGGCACATCAGACGTAGCCGCGTGGCGGGAGACCTTGCTCTCAGCCGTCACAACGGTTTTCGCGGCATCCAGGTCAAAGGTCAAATCGATATCGCTAATCAGATACTCCGGCTCACGGTAGTCGTGGCGGTATTTGGCTTGGGGCTGTTGTGTCATAAAAAACCTTTAGCGTGTCCTGTAAAGTGTCGACTCAGTCTATTCCTGTTGCGCAAATCTCGCTATGCAGAATCTTCATCTTTTCAATGCTAAACATGAAAATTGCTACATTTTGATAACACAAGAGGCACGAAATGCGCTCGACCAGGCGCAAAGCTTGTGGTGTGATGCGTGTTCAATATATTAAACTAGGCCTCGCAAATGACCGTCAGCGTCGCCATCAGCCGTCACCGCGGGACAGCGTCGGGTATTACAGGTATACTCCGCCTCCTTTTACCGCTTTGGTTTTGATGGAAACGCTCCAGTGAGAGGATGCTACTGCGCACCATGACCCAATTCACTTCTCCTGTACTGCACTCGTTGCTTGATACGGATGCCTACAAGCTGCACATGCAGCAGGCTGTCTTCCACCGCTACAATGATGTACAGGTTGCGGCGGAGTTCCGCTGCCGCGGGGACGATCTGCTCGGCATCTACGCCGATGCGATTCGCGAGCAGGTTGAGACGATGCGCGACCTGAGACTGCAGGACGATGAATATCACTGGTTGTCGAGCCTGCCCTTCTTTGCGCCAGACTATCTCGAGTGGCTACGCGGCTTCCGCTACGACCCGCGCCAGGTCACGGTCATCAATGACAACGGCAAGTTGAATATTCGCCTTTCCGGCCCCTGGCTTGAAGTTATTATGTGGGAAGTTCCGCTGCTGGCGGTGATAAGCGAGCTGGTACATCGCTATCGCTCGCCGGAAATCAGCGTCGATCTCGCGCTGGACACCCTTGAGCATAAGCTGACTGACTTTAACCGCCTCACTGCTGATATCGATATGTCGGGCTTCCGCCTGATGGATTTCGGTACCCGCCGCCGCTTCTCCCGCGAGGTGCAGCAGGCGATTGTTCAGCGTCTTCAGCAAGAATCCTGGTTCACCGGTACCAGCAATTACGATCTGGCGCGGCGTTTGAATTTGACCCCAATGGGGACCCAGGCTCACGAATGGTTCCAGGCGCATCAGCAGATCAGCCCGAACCTGGCGAGCAGCCAGCGCGCGGCTCTCGCTGCCTGGCTGGAAGAGTATCCCGATCGGCTGGGGATTGCGCTGACCGACTGCATTACGATGGACGCTTTTCTGCGCGATTTCGGGCCGGAGTTCGCGACCCGCTATCAGGGGCTGCGCCACGACTCCGGCGACCCGGTGGAATGGGGCGAGAAGGCTATCGCCCACTACAAAAAGCTGGGCATCGACCCGCTGAGCAAAGTGCTGGTATTTTCCGATAATCTCGACCTGACAAAAGCGGTTGATCTCTATCGCCACTTCTCATCGCGGGTGAATCTGAGCTTCGGTATCGGCACGCGTTTAACCTGCGATATTCCCCAGGTGAAGCCGCTCAATATTGTTATCAAGCTGGTGGAGTGCAACGGTAAACCGGTGGCGAAACTTTCGGATAGCCCGGGTAAAACGATTTGTCACGATAAAGCTTTCGTCCGCGCGCTGCGCAAAGCCTTCGATCTACCGCCGGTTAAAAAAGCCAGCTAGGTCATATAAAGACAAAATGCGTCCGCCAAAACGGGCGCGTTTTTATTCGCCTCCGCTTATCACCCCGGGACGTTATCAGGCATTAAGAACCCCGTTCGCCCTGCATGGGATCATCGCGCTGAACGAATCTCTCTGAATATCAGGCTCTCACGCAGCAAAGTAGGCTATCTCCTTATTTATTTCCTAAAACCCCCCTTTCTTGTGCGAAATCTACTTGTCTGATGGAAGATGACAGGTAACATAGATATCCCCCTGTTGCAGGGGAATACAGATTTTTCTATTGGACTAACAAGAGAGACTATTATGAGCGTTGTGCCTGTAGCCGACGTACTCCAGGGCCGCGTTGCCGTTGACAGCGAAGTCACCGTGCGCGGATGGGTGCGTACCCGCCGAGATTCTAAAGCTGGCTTTTCTTTCCTCGCCGTCTATGACGGTTCCTGCTTTGATCCTGTACAGGCCGTTATTAGTAATTCTCTTCCCAATTACAATCAGGAAGTGCTGCGCCTGACCACCGGCTGCTCGGTCGTGGTGACCGGTAAAGTCGTGGCATCTCAGGGCCAGGGCCAGAGCTTTGAAATCCAGGCCAGCCACGTGGAAGTCAGCGGCTGGGTGGAAGATCCGGATACTTATCCGATGGCGGCTAAACGCCATAGCATCGAGTACCTGCGTGAAGTTGCCCACCTGCGCCCGCGCACCAACCTGATTGGCGCGGTGGCGCGCGTTCGCCATACCCTGGCGCAGGCGCTGCACCGTTTCTTCGACGAGCAGGGTTTCTTCTGGGTTTCGACTCCGCTGATTACCGCTTCCGACACTGAAGGCGCCGGCGAGATGTTCCGCGTGTCAACGCTGGATCTGGAAAACCTGCCGCGCAACGAACAGGGCAAAGTCGATTTCGATAAAGACTTCTTCGGCAAAGAGTCGTTCCTGACCGTTTCCGGCCAGCTGAACGGCGAAACCTACGCCTGCGCGCTGTCCAAAATCTACACCTTTGGCCCGACCTTCCGTGCGGAAAACTCCAACACCAGCCGTCACCTGGCGGAGTTCTGGATGCTGGAGCCGGAAGTCGCCTTTGCTAACCTGAACGATGTGGCAGGTCTGGCGGAAGCGATGCTGAAGTACGTCTTCAAAGCCGTTCTCGAAGAGCGCGCAGACGACATGCAGTTCTTTGCCGAACGCGTTGATAAAGACGCTATCGACCGCCTGCAGCGTTTCGTTTCCGCTGATTTTGCCCAGGTTGATTACACTGACGCGGTCACCATTCTGGAAAACTGCGGTAAGTCGTTCGAAAACCCGGTCTACTGGGGCGTGGATCTCTCCTCCGAGCACGAACGCTATCTGGCGGAAGAGCACTTTAAAGCTCCGGTGGTGGTGAAAAACTACCCGAAAGACATCAAGGCGTTCTATATGCGCCTTAACGAAGACGGTAAAACCGTCGCCGCAATGGACGTTCTGGCGCCGGGCATCGGTGAAATTATCGGTGGCTCCCAGCGTGAAGAGCGCCTGGACGTGCTTGACGCGCGTATGGCGGAAATGGGTCTTAATAAAGAAGACTACTGGTGGTATCGCGACCTGCGCCGTTACGGCACCGTACCGCACTCCGGTTTCGGTCTGGGCTTTGAGCGTCTTATCGCCTACGTGACCGGCGTGCAGAACGTTCGCGACGTCATTCCGTTCCCGCGGACCCCGCGTAACGCGACTTTCTGATTTTTTTCTGCAATTTTCATCCAGGGTCAGCGCAAGCTGGCCTTTTTTTATGTCAATTTACGTTAACGAATATCAGGAAACTTAAACATCAACCATCCTGATTCACAATTATGTTACGCACTATTTCATTAGCGACCGCTAATTAAAACCGCACCTTATGTTCATAAATTGGCAAACATGCTGATTATATTGATCGCTTTTTAACCAGTCACAGCACAACTTGCAACGACAAGATTTGAATAAAAATAAAGCAAAATGCTGACGTAAAATGCACAAACCCTCTCTTATCTAAATTAATCATAATTAATTCATATAGATATATAAAGACAGGTGATTTAATCGGCGAACAGGGGCGGAATGTTGATTGAGTTCACAAAGTTCCCAAAAATACATATTTAGTTACATAGAATTTCCTTTTGTTACTCATATGCGATATTGGTAGCATTTTCAGGCTAGCGAAACGTTGTTCTGAATGGAAAGATGCCTCCAGACACCAAACTATCATCAATAGTTCTGTAAATTTTTATTGACGAAACTTATTGACGGCAGTGGCAAGTGTTCATAAAAAAATATAAATGAGGGTAATAAATAATGATGAAGCGCAAAATTCTGGCAGCGGTAATTCCTGCCCTGCTGGTAGCCGGTGCAGCTAACGCTGCAGAAATCTATAACAAAAACGGCAACAAACTGGACTTCTACGGAAAAATGGTTGGCGAGCACGTCTGGACCACCAACGGCGACACCAGCAGCGATGATACCACCTACGCCCGTATCGGCCTGAAAGGCGAAACCCAGATCAACGATCAGCTGGTTGGCTACGGTCAGTGGGAATACAACATGGATGCGTCCAATGTTGAAGGTAAACAGACCACCAAAACTCGTCTGGCTTTCGCAGGCTTAAAAGCCGGTGAATACGGTTCATTCGACTACGGTCGTAACTACGGCGCCATCTACGACGTTGAAGCGGCAACCGATATGCTGGTTGAATGGGGCGGCGACGGCTGGAGCTACACCGACAACTTCATGACCGCGCGTACCAACGGCGTAGCCACCTACCGTAACTCTGACTTCTTCGGTCTGGTTGACGGCCTGAGCTTCGCGCTGCAGTACCAGGGTAAAAACGACGCTTCTAGCCGTGATGTTAAGAAACAAAACGGCGACGGCTTCAGCACCGCGGCAACCTACGCGTTTGACAACGGCATTGCGCTGTCTGCAGGCTATGCGAACTCCAACCGTAGCGGCGATCAGAAAGCTGACCGTCAGGGCGAAAAAGCTGAAGCATGGGCAACCTCCGCTAAGTATGACGCGAACAACGTCTATGCTGCGGTCATGTACTCTCAGACTTACAACATGACGCCGGAAAACGAAGGCAACTACTTCGCTAATAAAACTCAGAACTTCGAAGCCGTTGTTCAGTATCAGTTCGACTTCGGCCTGCGTCCGTCCATCGGCTACGTACAGACTAAAGGTAAAGACCTGCGCTCTCGCGCTGGCTTCTCCGGCGGCGATGCTGACCTGGTTAAATACGTCGAAGTGGGTACCTGGTACTACTTCAACAAAAACATGAACGTCTACGCTGCGTATAAATTCAACCAGCTGAACGACAACGATTACACCAAAGCCGCTGGCGTTGCGACCGACGATCAGGCCGCAGTGGGTATCGTTTACCAGTTCTAATCTGCAGTACACCCCTTCGTGATATGCCTAAAAAGCAGGACTTCGGTCCTGCTTTTCTGCTTTCCTGAGAGGAAGATCGTAACTTTCAAAAACCTTCTCGCTTTTTGTCGCAAACGGTTGGCAATTAACATAACTCCCGTTAACCTGATAGCGGATTTCCCTTCAGTAATCACAATGGAACCTCGTCATGTTTGAGAACATTACCGCCGCCCCTGCCGACCCAATTCTGGGCCTGGCCGATCTGTTTCGTGCCGATGACCGCCCAACAAAAATTAATCTTGGAATTGGTGTTTATAAAGATGAAACGGGTAAAACACCGGTCCTGACTAGCGTGAAAAAAGCAGAGCAGTATCTGCTGGAAAATGAAACCACTAAAAATTATCTGGGTATCGATGGTATTCCGGAATTTGGCCGCTGCACCCAGGAGCTTCTGTTCGGGAAAGGAAGCGCAATTATCAATGATAAACGTGCCCGCACCGCGCAAACGCCCGGCGGTACAGGTGGCCTGCGCGTCGCCGCCGATTTTCTGGCGAAGAACACCGACGTTAAACGTATTTGGGTGAGCAACCCCAGCTGGCCGAACCATAAAAGCGTGTTCAATTCAGCCGGGCTGGAAGTGCGCGAATACACCTACTACGATGCCGCTAATCACAAACTCGACTTCGAGGGGCTGCTGGCCAGCCTGAACGAAGCGCAGGCCGGCGACGTGGTTCTGTTCCACGGCTGCTGCCATAACCCAACCGGTATCGATCCGACGCTGGAGCAGTGGCAACAGCTGGCGCAGCTCTCCGTAGAGAAAGGCTGGCTGCCGCTGTTTGACTTTGCCTACCAGGGCTTTGCCCGCGGCCTGGAAGAAGATGCTGAAGGCCTGCGCGCTTTCGCCGCTCTGCATAAAGAGCTGCTGGTTGCCAGCTCCTACTCGAAAAACTTCGGCCTGTACAACGAGCGCGTGGGCGCCTGTACGCTGGTCGCCGCTGACCAGGAAGCGGTAGACCGCGCTTTCAGCCAGATGAAGTCGGTTATCCGCGCGAACTACTCAAACCCGCCCGCTCACGGCGCCTCGGTAGTGGCGACCATTCTCAGCAATGACGCGCTGCGCGCCATCTGGGAGCAAGAGTTGACCGACATGCGTCAACGCATCCAGCGTATGCGTCTGCTGTTCGTTAATACCCTGCAGGAAAAAGGCGCCAGCCGCGATTTCTCTTTCATCATTCAGCAAAACGGGATGTTCTCGTTCAGCGGCCTGACCAAAGAGCAGGTACTGCGTCTGCGTGAAGAGTTCGGAATTTACGCGGTGGCGTCCGGACGTATAAACGTCGCCGGTATGACGCCCGACAACATGGCGCCGCTGTGCGAAGCGATTGTTGCCGTACTGTAATCTCAGCGCAGGGCAAACAAAAGGCCGCATGTGCGGCCTTTTTTATATGCTGGTTTAGGTCACCAGACCGGCATTTCATCCTGCAGGAATGGGTTGTGCAGACGCTCATAGCCAAGGGTCGACATCGGTCCATGACCCGGAATAAACGACACGTCATCGCCCAGCGGCAACAGCTTGCGCTTAATCGCATCGATCAGTTGGCTATGGTCGCCGCGAGGGAAGTCGCTACGCCCTACTCCGCCTTTAAAAATCACATCGCCAGAAATCAACAGTCGGGAAGCAGGATCGAAGAAGACCACGTGCCCCGGCGTATGGCCTGGGCAGTGCAGCACCTGCAGGGAAATATTCCCCACGCTGACCGTATCGCCTTCGTTCAGCCAGCGATCCGGCTGCAGCGGCTGGCAATCTTCCAGACCGAACATCCGGCTCTGCGCCGGTAATCCTTCCAGCCAGAACTCATCTTCTTTTTCCGGCCCAATAATCGGCACGCCATAATGTTGCGCCAGCTCCGCTGCCGCACCAACGTGATCGAGATGACCGTGCGTAAGCAGAATCTGCATCAGGCTAACGCCTACCGCCGCGACTTCCTGTTTGATTCGCTCAGCATCACCGCCGGGATCGACCAGCGCCGCCAGTTTGGTTTGTTCACACCAGATTAAAGAACAGTTCTGCGCGAACGCGGTAACCGGAATAATACGATAGTTCATGAGGCTCCTTTCGTTACCAGTGCCGTACTGGCCCGGTATCAATATGCACAAAGTTGCTACGTGGGTAGTATCCTACACCACCTGTGCGCATAGATAACGCGGCTTTGCGAACATTGCTTAACGAAATGCCTTCAATATGAAAATCCATGGCCTGGCCTTTAGTGTGGTAGCTGTGTTTTGCCACACCCCGGCTACGCGCGCGAAGCTCATTATTGGTATCAACAGAACGATAACCGGAAATAAGCTGGACAGGCTTGTTGGTACCAAGTAATCCCTGCAAACGATAGAGTTGATCGAACAAACCGGGATCGATGGACTTAATCTTATTCGCGCGATAATCACGGAAAAAATGATTAAGTCTTGCTAATTCATCCTGAATATAGCCTCTGCCATCGAAAAACTCCGCCTTGAGTGATTCACCGGTATGCAGGTTGTTCAGCGTCAAAATACGCGGTCGGGGGGTCGAGAGGGTGGCAAATGCCGGCGCAGGCAGAATGGCAGCAGCACCGAGCGCCGCTCCACCTAACGCCAGCAGTTTGCGGCGATTAGCGTCAAATTTGTCCATGATAATCAGGTCTACAGGTAAATGAATCGTAATATACTTTTCCCGCAATGCGCCCGTTAGCCGCCAGCACGCGCTCGCTCCCCTACGGCTAATAAATATCAGCTATGGAGAACGGGCTGCTTACTGCCACAGCGCCTTTGCAGGATTATATGTATATGCACTTCTGGCGCACGAAAGGCACCTTACCGGGCATTATTGCCAACGTCAAGGTAGCCTAACCCCAGTAAACTCGGGCCTTGCAGCGTGCAAGGCCCGTTTTCACACAGAGGTAGGACAACCAAATCCGTTGAACTACTTCATTTATCTGATTAATTGTTCAGCTTTAGGTAGAATTTGTGCGCTGGATCGCGCGGTGAGATCGTAATTGTAAATATCTGTTCGATATTGTGTACGTCCATCAGCGCCGACGAACGCGGTCAAATAATAGAGATTAACCGGGATATTCTGGCGAATATTAACGTAGCGGGTATTCCCCTGTTTAAGCGCATCTGAAATACGCGCATCATTCCAGCCAGCATCCTGAAGCAGCATATTGGCCAGTTCTGAGGCTTTATTCACGCGCACGCACCCGGAGCTCAGCGCGCGTCCATCCCGCTGGAACAGATTGTGATTGGGCGTATCGTGCAAATATATCGCATCTGAACTTGGCATATTGAATTTATAGCGCCCCAGCGAATTGCGCGCGCCGGGTGCCTGCTGGAAGCGGAACGGCAGATTCGATGCGGTTATCGTTTCCCAGTCCACCTGATACGGGTCGATTGTCTCTTTGCTATTCCAGCCGCGCATCATCGTATAGCCGTGCTGCTCAAGATAGCCTGGGTTATTGCGCACCTTCGGCAGAATATCGTTGCGCGCCAGCGTCGGCGGAACGTTCCACGGCGGGTTGACCACAACGTTGTTCAGCGCACTGCTCATCATAGGGGTTTTGCGGTCCGGACGGCCAACGATAACCCGCGATGCCAGCACCTGGCTACCGTCCTGGTAATAGACCAGCGAAAAGGCGGGAATATTCACCATAATTCCGGTCGCCAGATTACCCGGCAGCAGGCGCAAACGCTGGATATTCAATGCCAGCACGCCGGCGCGCTGCGCAGGAGAAACGTTGAGCCAGTCGCGGGTCGCCTGACCAATCACGCCGTCTGCGCCCAGTCCCTGCCACGCCTGGAAGCGCTTAACGCCCTCCACTAACTGGCGATCGTAAACGCCACGGCCGCTGCTTTTGGCCTTTTTCCCGGCGGACGGACTCACCACCTCATCGCCGGGCAACGAAATTTTTGCCGCGTCATCCAGCATACCGGTGCGCTGTAAAATTTCGCGCAGCGCGCCGGCATCGTTGCTCCATTCCCCCGGGCGCAGCGACGTCTTACCGGTGAGCTGCGGCCAGGGACGGGAATCGGCAACCTGAGCTAATAGCGCCTGATGCATTGCGGCATACTGCGGATGCTGCGGAGCCAGACTCGAAATAAACTGCGGCAGCGAACCGTTATCCAGCGCCACCTGCCACTGGTTAATCACCGACAGAGGCGGCGTCGACATGGCATACGGTTTCGTGCCATACAGCCAGCGGTTGCCCTGAGTCGGAATACCGCTAATAAAATGCAGATAGCCCATCATGGCGTCAGACAGAACGACATCCCGCGCCAGACCGTTCACTGCCGGGTCGGTCAACAGCTCAACCCAGGTGGTGAACTGCGGCTGAAAACCGGCGATAGCGACCTCAGCCAGCTGTTGTTGAAACGCCTGCACCGCCTCGCGGTTATCCCACATCGGTTTCATATCCCTGGCCGCATACAGCGATACCAGCGGATTCATAAATACGGGTTGATAACCGGACGGCAGTACCGCCTGAATCCCGGCGCGGCTCTTCGCTGCCGCATCGGCAGAAAGCGCCTGCTCGCCGGCCATTTGAGCGACCGCCGCGGATTGGTTTGCGCTTTGGCTTAGCGCGGAAGAGAGCTCGCTGATGGTGGCAGAGCTATCCGATGGTACCACTTCAGGCTCTTCAGCCTGGACATTGAACAGTGGAGCAAATGCAAACGCCAGGCTCAGGCTGAGCGCAGACAATTGACGACCATACCGTTTCTTTAGCAACATCCCTTGCCCCCTGTTAACACATTGCTGCCCGCTAAAATGGGGCTTACTTTCAGTATATGAAGACGAAAACGCTTTTGCCTTCCCAAATGTAAAGAAGTTAAAAGATTATACAATCCTAAAGTACAGGAACGGATAACAAAAAGGGCGACATCGCGTCGCCCTTTGGCTGGTTATTGTACCATCCTATGAAGCATTTGCCGTTCCCGGCAGCGTTTCGGGCAGCTGCGGTGCGAAGCCACGCAGCCCGACGACGTGCACGTGCTCGTGATTATTCACGACCTTACGCACCAGCTTATAGGTGGTACCTTTTTCCGGGCTGATATTTTCCGGCGCCGCGATAATCAGCTGCATCTCCAGACGATCGCAGAGCTCGAACAGCGTCGCGATAGAGCGAGCATCCAGACGCGCCGCTTCATCAAGGAACAGCAGACGACACGGCGAAATGTCCTTACCGCGCAGGCGCATGGATTCATCTTCCCAGCTCTGTACTACCATCACCAGAATCGACATCCCGGTACCGATAGCCTCACCGGTCGATAGCGCACCGGATTCCGCGCGCAGCCAGCCGTCGGAACCACGGTTAACTTCCACTTCCATCTCCAGATAGTTGCGGTAGTCCAGCAGCTCTTCACCGATGGTCTGCGGCGTACGCTGCCCCATATCAATCTGCGGATTGAGGCGCTGATACAGCTTCGCCAGCGCTTCCGAGAAGGTCAGACGATTGCTGTTAAACAGGTCCTGATGCTGTTCATGCTGTTCTGACAGCACGTCCAGCAGCATCGAGTGGGTTTCCCGCACGTTGACGTTCAGACGCACGCTGTTGACCTGGCCGAAGGAGACGCTCTGCAGCCCCTGGTTGAGCATACGAATACGGTTTTGCTCGCGCTGGATAGTCTTGCGGATAATATTGGCCACGCTGCGGGAGCTGATGGCCAGCTTCTGCTCGCGGTTGGTCAGCTCTTCCGTCAGACGGCTGAGTTCGATCTCCATCTGCTCAATCGCTTCCACCGGATCGTCGGTGCGGATGATATCCTGGCGAATACGCTCGCGCAGATGCTGATAAACGGCGACAAAGAACTGGATTTTACGCTCCGGGCGTTTCGGATCTTCAGAAATACGCAGTACATCGCGCAGGTGTTCGTTATCCGAGACCGCCAGACGCAGCGCGCCGAGCGCCTTATCCGACATCGAGCGCAGTTCATCTGCCGAAAGGTAGGCCAGCTCGCGACGATGCAGGCGACGCTCCACGCCGTTGTCTTTCACCAGGCGCATGACCGCACACCAGCCGGCTTTAGCGCTGACCACCTGTTCGCGCATTTCGCAGTAATCGCGCTCCAGCTTGCGCAGCCTGCGGGTCAGGTTATCCATTTCCGCTTCGCAGAAGGTCAATGCTTTTTCGAGCTGGTTCCGCCGCGCGCGGTTGTTGCTGAGCTGAGCATGAAGCTCATCGCGGCGCAGACGAGCGCGCTCTTCGGCGCCGGCGTCGGCGCGCACGCCAATGTCCTGAAGCTCTTTATGCAGGTCGTTGAGCAGCTCTTTCTTGGTGTCGTAGGAGCTTTTCAGCGATGCCAGCACCTGGTTGTACTGATTGAGCTGCGCGGCGTGGGTACGCAGCGCTTCGCGGGTACGGGCGCGCTCCGCCTCAGCCTGCTCCAGACGCTGGCGCAGCTTCTCGTTCAGATCGCTATTACCGCTCAGCATCTCTGCGGAATCGGAGTAGCTAAAGTGGGCGCGACGCTGCACCACTTCGGTCAGCGCAAATGCCTGCTGACGCGCGTCGCGCTGAGTCTGCTGCGAATAGGCGTAATCTTCTTTCAGCTGTTCAAACTGCTCCGGGTCGCTTTGAAGCACGGAAATGATCGGCTCCAGTTTTGCCAGCTGATTCCCATGCTGCTGGACGAAGCGCGCGGCTTCCTGCGCTTCGTCAAGGCGTTCCTGGATCTCATCCACGCGATCGGCCAGCGAGTCATCGGCCAGCAGATTCAGACGCGGCAGCAGGCGGTTGAGTGCGGATACGCCCTCTTTTGCCTGCTCATACTGCACCCGGTTCTGCTGGTTATCGCTCTCATGGGCGGTCAGCGCCCGCTCCAGTTCGCCGCGACGCGTATTCAGTTTACGGATTTCTTCTTCCGGGTCGTCCTCAAAGGCCACCGCAAGATGGTTGCCGATAAAGCGGCTGAACGCCTGATGGAGGCGCTGGGTTTTCTGCACATCAAACGACAGGGTCGCAAAGCGCTCGGACAGGCTTTCGCGCTCGGCGTGCAGCGTTTCAACGCGGCTTTCACGCGCGGCGCGGCCAAACAGCGGCAGCGTCGGGAAGCGTGAATAGCGCCACTGACGATCGGCAATCTTAACGACCACCGCTTTTTCCAGCTCATCGACGCTGAATACGCTGTCATCAAACGACTGCGGATCGCCCTCGATCAGGTAGAGATCTTCGGGACAATCTTCGAGACCTTCCAGCTGATCGGCAATCAGCGACAGATCCGGTACCACAATGGCGTGGCGGGAAGGACCGTAGAGCGCGGAGTAATACGGCGCATCATCGAGGCTCACGTCATCGTAGATTTCCGACAGCAGTACGCCGCCAAAACGTTCCGCCAGCGCGTTCAGGCGCTGATCTTCCGAACCGCCCGGCTGGCTAAGACGCTCAATTTCATCGTCGATAGCGCGCTTGCGGGCCCCGACTTCATCGCGCTCCACGATAGCTTCGCGTTCACGCTCCAGCAGCTGCTGGAGATATTCGGTGACGTCCTGGCTTGACTCAAACTGCTCGCCGCTCTGCTCGCACAGCTGATTGAGGCTGTTCTGCGCCGCCAGCCAGATGGGCGCGCGGCGCATCAGCGTTTGCGTCCGCGACTGCAGCTGTTCCAGCTCCTGACGCAGGGTCATCCGCCGTTCGCTGGCGGTGGAAACGCTGTCGGAAAGGGATGCGATGCGGGCTTCCAGCTCCTGGTGCAGGGCTTCCAGCTCGTCGATATCGTAGCGTTTGCCCTGGCGCTTACAGAACTCATTGAGCTGGCGTTCGGCATCCTGCTGTTCACGCAGACGCTGTTCAAGCTCCGTCAGACGACTGCGCAGCCCGTGCGCCTGTTCGGCCTGATGACGTTGATTAACGCCTTCGCGCAGCAGCTCGCGCGCCACGTTCCAGGCTTCATTACGCGCCAGCGGGCCGTTGATCTCCGCCACCAGCTGGTAAGCCTGTTCAAACTGGCTGTGCGCGGTTTGCGCCACGCTCATCTTCTGTTCCAGCGACAGCATTTTCTCCGTCGCTTCCTGCTCTTTCGCCTGGAAAGTTTCCAGCCACTCGTCGGCGCTCTCCGGCGTTAAATCCGGCAGATGGCAGAGGGCTTTTGCCCGCTCCAGCGCCTGCAGCGCCTGGGTGTACTGAATCGCGCGAGTCTGCTGCACGTCCAGCGCCTGCTGGTAGTCGGCAAGCTGGTTTTTCAGCTCATCCACTTCCAGCTCGGCGGCTTCGGCGCGGGCTTCGTTCTCTTCCTGCTGGTCAACCGCTTCCGCGACGACTTCATTTTGTTCTTCGAGGCGAATCTGCAGTTCATCAAGATCCGCTTCATAGCGCTCGATTTTTTCCTGCTGGCGCAGAGCGGTCTGCACCAGGTTCAGATGGTCGCTGGCGGCCTGATAATCGGCTTCCAGATCGCCTTCCGCGCCGTTATGTTCCTGCAGCTCGCGGGCCATATCGACGTGCTTATACTGTTCCGCCGCGAGCTGAGCGCGGGAGGTGAACAGATCGCGACGATACTCCAGCGCCTTGTCGAGATGAATGCGTCGCTCGTTAGCGTGACGCATATAGTCGGCGGCAACGTAGTTGGTGGCTTCGCTGATCAGATGCTTGAACAGATCGCGGTCCGACTGCGTCACGCGGATAGCTTCCAGCGTCATGCGGTTTTCACGCAGCGCCGCTTCCATATCCTGGAACGCCTTACGCACGCCGCCGTTTTCCGGCAACAGGTAGTCGCGCAGCGAGCGAGTAATGGTGCTCGAAATACCGCCGTACAGCGAGGCTTCGATCAGGCGATAGTATTTGCTACGGTCCGAAGCCGAACGCAGGCGGCGAGCCACCACGCCCAGGTCGAACATCAGCGAGTGATACTCGGTAATAGAGTTAAACTGCTTGAACTGCACCCCTTCCATCGCTTCGAGCTTATCTTTCAGCTCGTTGAGCGTCACCACGCGCGCCTGGCGTTCGTTAAGGGTTTCGGTCAGCAGCTGAGTTGGCTGGATGGAGGTTGGCAGGCCCTGGATCGCAAAAGGCTTGATATCGACTTTACGATCGCGACCGGCGACCTGCTGTAGACGAACGCCGACCACCACGCGCTGGTGGCGGGAGTTGATCACGTCCAGCACGGAGTAGCAGACGCCAGCGCGCAGCTTACCGTGCAGGCCTTTATCGCGCGAGCCGCTGGTCGCCCCCGCTTCCGTAGTGTTACGAAAGTGCAGCAGCGTCAGGTCCGGGATCAGTGCGGTGACGAAGGCGGCCATGGTCGTGGATTTACCGGCACCGTTACCACCGGAAAGCGTGGTCACTAATTCATCAAGATCAAAGGTGCGGGCAAAAAAACCGTTCCAGTTAACCAGCGTCAGCGAGCGAAACTTACCGCGTTCAATCATTACTCTTCCTCCCCGCTATCCGGCTGATTCTCATCATTCTCATCATTAAGCTGCAGGCGATTTTCCAGCGCCATCGCTTCACCGTCGCGGATCATACGCAGCTGGGCTTCGCGCGGATCGTCACCGGCGCGCACGTCGGCGCCGAAGCGAAACACCGATTCGGTAATGCGGAATTTGCTGCTGTCATGGCCCATAAACCACACCATGCCGAGGCGGCGCAGGCGGTTGAGCGAAGCGCGCATTTTTTCCTGCAGCTTCTGGCGGTCAAGGTCGGACCCGGTAGAACGGTTATTGACCAGCTTGAGCAGCTTGGCTTCGTCTGCGAGGGTCAGCAGCTCGTCGTAAAGCTCCTGCTGAGTGAAGATGCCCTCGTTGGCCAGACGCTCCGGGCTGAGGTAGAGATAGCAGAGAATTTTACCCACCATCATATCCAGCTCGGAGAGCACCGAGCGCGGGATCAGCGTGGTCGACCGCGGGCGCAGATAGAAAAAACCCTCCGGCGCGCGAATCAGCTCGACGTTGTAGCGAGCATAAAACTCTTCCAGGTAATCCTGAAAATCCATTAAAAATGCGTGATTATCCAGCTCGTCAAGGCCGATATGACGGCCCGCGCGCAGGGCGCTATCCAGCGCCGGAAATAACGGATTAGCCAACGCTTGCGCCAGTTTAACCGGCATCACTTGTTCAATATTTGTCGATGACATGCGCCTGTACCTTGGCTCCGTAATCATTAATCGGCTGCCATTTTGCCGGCAGTCCGGTGAAATCTGCTTGCGCTACGCCCAAACGTACCGCCTGGTCAACCACAATACGCGCGACGTCAAAGTGGCGCGCGCGCGGATACTGCGACAGATATTCGCGTACCACCAGGCCAAGATCCAGCGGCAGTCCCTTCTCTTTATAGACCACCAGCTGTCCTTCAATCAGCGCCGCCAGCTGTTCGCGAATTTCGTTAAACTCTTCGTACTCCAGATCCGTTGGAAGTTCCCCGGTGACCTCTTCATCATGCAGCGCCATCTCTTCATCGCGCATATCAAGCAGACGATCGGCATTCGCATGGGTGAGCGCCCAGGGGGCGTCGAAGTAGGTTTGCACCGACTGACGCAGACGCTGTGCGAAGACGCGGTTTTTATCCATATCAATGGCGGTACGGATAAATTTATGCACGTGGCGATCGTAGCCGATCCACAGGTCAATCGCCTGCTGCCCCCAGCTGACGATACGATCCAGCTTGCTTTGCAGATCGAACACCAGACGATCGATAAAATTCAGATCGTCGCGCGCCATGGTCGAATCCTGGATACGCAGCAGGTTTGCCTGCAGCTTATCGCCCGCCGCGTCCAGGGTATCCTGCAGTTCCCGCAGGGTGCCGGACGTTTCCGACAGCAGCAGCTCGCAGCTGGAGATCGCCGCCCGCCAGTCTTTGTTCAGCAGCTGGGCAATATCATCTTTCACCAGCTGCTGCTGCTCATCCATGATTCGCTGAGTCAGGTCAATGCTGTCAAAGATTTCCGCTACCGAGTACTTCAGCGGAGCGAAAACGTTACGATGCCAGTGGAACTCATCGCCGCCCTCTTCTGCCGAGTCGGCGGCGCGCTTGAGTTCGCTGGCAACGATGGATAGCTGCATCGACAGTCTCAGGGTGGAGAACTCGCGCTGGCGAATATAGTAGTCGGTGATCCCAATGCCCAGCGGCGTCAGGCGATAAATAGCGTTACCCTCGGTGATTTCGCTGGTAAAGCGGTTCAGCAGACGCTGGCGCACCATATCGTTAATGGCATTATTGGCGCGCTGGCTGATGGTTTCGCTGGTCTGCTCAAACGCATCACTCACGTGGCGGAACGCATCCACCAGTTCTCCCTCGGTCATTTCCCCTTCCATCCGCTCGCCGTTCAGCGTGGCAATCGCCAGCAGAAAAGAGAGTCTGTCGACCGGCAGCGAAATAGAAAAATCATTTTTCCTGGCCCAGGCAACCAGTTCGGGGACTGTCTGGGAAAATTCACTCATAGTTTATCCTTGCATCTGCGGCTTAAGCGCGGTGACGTGAATATAACGGCCTAAGCTAATATACGGCTCCTGGCGACAGTAGCGCGTTTCCAGCTCCAGCAGCGCCGCAAATTTATCGTGCTGTTGGTGTTTTTCACGCAGATAATCATGAAACACCCGCACGCCGGTCTTGCCGGTAATCTGCCAGCCAATCTCTTCCAGCCAGCCGTAAACCTGCTGCGGATCGCGCGGATAGTCCGGCGACAGCGTGCGTTTTTTCTTTTTCGGCATGCCGATTTGCACATAGTCGAGATTTCCGGCGACCATATTGTGCATCAACAGACCGTTAGCATTGTAGAACATCAGCGACAACGCGCCGCCGGGGCGCAGCATCGACCAAAGGGTACGCAACATCGCCTGTGGTTCGGCTATCCACTCCAGCACCGCATGAAACAGTATCAGATCGACCGGACTTTCCAAATGCTGCTCAATATCCTGAGCCGCGCATTGTACAAAATGCATGTTGTCGATCACACCTTTATCGGCAGCCGCCTGCCGGGCACGAGCCACCATTTCACCAGAGAGATCGCATAACGTGACGTGATGCCCCATTTCCGCCACTTTGATCGCCGTCTGCCCTTCGCCGCCGCCCGCGTCAAGAACTCGCAATGGCCCAGGCCCCAGCCGGTCCAGCAGCGGTTGCAGATCCTGCCAGAGGATCGCCTGCCGCAGCTGGCCTTTGGTGGTGCCGTATATATTGCGCGAAAACTTTTCAGCAATATCATCGAAATTACGATCCTGCACGGGTGACTCCACACGCCAACACAAAGCCGCTATTTTGTCATACCCGCGCGGAGAATGAAGCGATCTGTTGTAAGATCCGGGCATATCTTTGGTTATATGGTTAAAAAAGGAACCGTACGGCATGCTTTTTACGCTGAAAAAGGTTTTAGGCGGTATGATGCTGCCGCTTCCCCTGCTGCTGCTGCTCATTGCGTTCGGCATAGCCCTGCTGTGGTTTAGCCGTTTCCAGCGCACCGGCAAGCTCTGCGTCAGCCTCGGCTGGCTGCTGTTGCTGCTGTTGAGCCTGCAACCGGTCGCCGATAGCCTGCTCAAGCCAATTGAAGATAAGTACCCGACGTGGCGAGGTGAAAAGCGCGTGCAGTACGTGGTCGTGCTTGGCGGAGGCTACACCTGGAATCCGGACTGGGCGCCCAGTTCCAATCTCATCAATAATAGCCTGCCGCGGCTGACGGAGGGGATCCGCCTGTGGTATGAAAATCCGGGCTCGAAACTCATCTTTACCGGCGCAGCGGCAAAAACAAATCCGGTCAGTACGGCAGAAGCCGGGGCCAGAGTGGCAGAGAGCCTGGGCATACCGCGCAGCGAAATCCTTGTTCTGGATAAACCCAAAGATACCGAAGAGGAAGCCGCTGCGGTGAAGATGGCGATAGGCGATGCGCCGTTCCTGCTGGTCACCTCCGCCTCTCATCTGCCGCGGGCGATGATTTTCTTTCGCCGCGCCGGGCTAACTCCCCTGCCCGCGCCGGCCAACCAGCTGGCGATTGAGTCACCGCTTAACCCGTGGGAGCGGGCTATTCCTTCGCCCGTCTGGCTCATGCATAGCGATCGGGTGGGTTACGAAACGTTAGGCCGCATCTGGCAGTGGCTAAAAGGTTCTTCAGGCGAGCCAGGGCAGGATTGATTTTGCCGCCAGGTCAAACCGGACGCGGTCAAAGCGTCCGGTATTCACCAGATTATCCACTTCGTCCCACAGCAGATACAGCCAGCGCCGCCAGAGAAACGCTTCCGCCACCGGCGCCCGGCGCAGATAGTGCCACAGCAGCTCCTCTTCCTGACCGCTCTCGGCCAGACGGAAAAGCTCGTATTCCCGCGGCGCCCAGAGCATCATGCCCGGCCCCACCATCGCCAGCAGCTGATCGCTGCGCGGATCTTTAAGCATGCTGCGCAGCGTGAAGCTACCGTGTACCAGCACGCAGTTATCATTGAAACCTTTAAACAAATCCATAAGGCATTCGCGCGTGCGGAACAGGATGCGTTTGTCCTGCATCGTCAGGCCGGTATCCTGATAAAGATTCAGCGTACTCCATAGCACCTCCACGCGCTGGCGGTACCAGTACGGCCAGAGATTTTCCTGAGTGCTATCGACCATCCCGACGCAGCCGCCGCTATCCTGACGATGCCAGGCCAGCAGCGCTTCCACGATCTGCTCCTGCAGCTGCTCCCAGCGCTCCGGCGTGCGGGCGGGGGCTTCAACCGAGACGCCGCGCAGTCGTTCAATCAGCAGTACATCGGGACCCGGATGCTCGTCGTGCGTCATCACGCCGTAGACAACCGGCATACGGACGGTGCCGCTTCGCGCCAGGGTTGATATCTTCCACGCCAGCTGACGCGCCACGCCCGGCGTCGTAAAGCTGCGCGCCAGCAGCGGCATTGGGTTTCCCTGCGCATCATATAGCGACCACAGCGCCGACGACGGTTTCTCGCTGACGCACTCCACGCGGCTTAGTTTTTCACCCAGCAGGTGGCTCAGCTCGGTACGCAACTGTTCCATTTCTGATTACCCCTATGAATACTACCGGTTTCATAATGAGCGCCTGGGCCGGGGTTGTCATCGGGTGAGATCAAAATTGATGTAAAAAAGTATGGAATAACGGCCTGGGGATATCCCCTCCTGGCGGAGGGGATGGGGGGGGGATTAACGCAGCTCCGCGCGAACGCGCTCCAGATCTTCCGGCGTATCGACACCTGTACCGGGAACCACTTCCGCCACCGCGACATGGATTTTCTCGCCATACCACAGCACGCGCAGCTGCTCGAGCATCTCTATTTGCTCCAGCGGGCTCGGCGCCCAGCTCACATAGCGACGAATAAAACCGGCGCGATAGCCATAAATACCGATATGACGCAGCAGCGAATCACCGATAGCCTCGCGGGATTTAGCGAAACGATCGCGATCCCACGGAATGGTGGCGCGGGAAAAATAGAGCGCGTAGCCCTCAGCATCCATGACGACCTTCACCGCATTTGGATTAAACGCCTCTTCCGCATTGTGGATTGGCACCGCTAAGGTTGCCATACCACTGGTGCTGGCAGCCAGATTCTCGGCTACCTGGCGCACGATCGCGGGCGGGATCATCGGCTCATCGCCCTGAATATTCACAATGATGGTGTCATCGCTGAAGGCGCATTTTTCAACCACCTCGGCCAGGCGTTCGGTACCAGACTGATGATCTTCACGGGTCATGCAGACTTCACCGCCGGCGGCTTCCACCGCGCGGGCCACGTCTGGATGGTCGGTAGCAACGATAATCCGCTCGGCCCCGGATTCGCGAGCGCGTTCCAGAACATGGACAATCATCGGCTTGCCGTTGATATCCTGGAGCGGTTTCCCTGGCAGGCGGGTAGAAGCAAAGCGCGCGGGGATAATAACCACGAAACTCATGACTGGCTCTCTTCTACAGGAAGCGGGCGGGCTTCGGTTTCCAGTAGTACGGGAATGCCTTCACGCAGCGGAAAAGCCAGGCGATCAAGTTTGCAGATCAGTTCTTGCTTATCCTGGCTGTAATACAGCTTACCGTTACAAACCGGACAGGCGATAATTTCAAGTAAACGGTGATCCATGATTCCTCCAGATGGACCGAATAGATTCTTCAGCAGCATATCACACGTGGACTCAGGCAGCGTCAATTTCCCAACCCTGTTGCCGCCCGGTAAAAAGTTCCGCCGGCAGCTTCCCGCAGCTCACCCGCGTGGCGCCCTGCCAGAGGGCAAAATCATCAATGGCGCGTTTTAGCCCGCTCTCCAGACCCGACGTCACCTTGACGCCCTCCTCCAGCCACAGGGCGATAATTTCCAGAACGCCGGTTTTGCGGTGCATTTTGCTATCCATTCTGCCAACCAGTCTCCCCTGGTGCAGCAGCGGTAATACGAAATAGCCATACTGCCGTTTCGGCGCGGGCGTGTAGCACTCCAGGCGATAGGTAAAGTTAAAAAGCTGTTCCGCTCGTTTGCGATCCCAGACTACCGGATCGAAAGGCGAAAGCACCGCGCTGCGGCTGGCGGCGAGCCTACCGCCGGGAGAAGATTCCAGCAGCGCCAGAGCATCACGGTGGAGCCACATTTCGCCCAGCGCTTCAACGTTAACCGGCACCACCAGCCCCTCCTCCTGCCAGCTCGCCAGCAGTAGCGGCAGCGGGGGCTGACGCAGACGATAATAATCCGCCAGCCACTGCGCGCGAAAAACCCCCAGGCTGCGAGCACTATTACGTAACATCATGGCTTCAGCCTGCTCCTGAGAGAGCCCGTCGCGCTCATCGTCCCAGTCCGGCATGACCCGCTGCGTCAGATCGTAAACGCGCTGAAAATTACGCCGCTCGATAACCATCACTTCACCGGCGGTGAATAAGCCTTCAAGATGGCGCTTATGCGGTTTCCACTCCCACCATCCGCTGGCGCCTTTGCGCGGATGCTCGAAGTCGGCCGAGCGAACCGGGCCATTTTCGGCTATATGCGCCAACAGCGCCTGAATGCCCTCGGCGTGTTCGGTCATCCACGCTTTGTGATATTTCCAGCCCATTTTATCCGGCGTCAGCATGCGGTGACGCACCAGTGAAAAGTCGCTGCGCGGTAAAAAGCAGGCTTCGTGCGCCCAGTACTCCATCAGCTCGCCGGCGCGGAGCGCCTCGTCCAGCCAGCGCTGCGGATAGTGGCCGAGGCGGCTGAACAGCACCAGATAAGGACTGCGCGCAACAACGTTGATGGTATCGATTTGCAGCAGGGACATCTGCTTAATGGTTTGCAGAATATCCCCGGGCTTTGCGCGGCGACGGGGCTTTTTTAGCAGCCCCTGAGCGGCAAGGTGAAGATGGCGGGCTTCTTTAAGCGAGAGGGACAATACCGGCATGCAGCTTCTCCGTTAAGGGTTCCGGCGCAAGCGGTGATACGACGATTAGCGTTGCGCCAGGGTAACTAAGTCCGTGAGCAACCGCTGCGCGCGTTGGTCAGTCATTATCGCGTCGACCGGAAGATACCACCAGTTTGCCTGAGCAAATTCGCGACACTTCACAGCATCTTTTTCGGTCATCAGCAGGGTTTGCTGCGGCGTCGCCAGCGCGGCGACTGCGCTCTGCGCCAATGCCTGATGATCGGCTAAGGCGATGGTTTTTACCGGACTGACGCCGCAGCTTTCAAGGGTGGCGAAGAAGCGCGGCGGGTGGCCGATTCCGGCCATCGCCACCACGTTGTCCAACGCCGCCGCATCCCGGCGTTCGCCGGTCAGCAGATTTACCGCCTGCCCGGGGCGAAGCTGCATCGGGATCTCTCCCGGACGGGCGAGACCGCCGTTAACGATAACCGCATCCACGCTGCGTAAACGCGAAGCGCGCTCGCGCATGGGGCCGGCAGGCAGCCACCAGCCGTTGCCAAAACGGCGCACGCCGTCAATCACCACTATTTCTTTGTCGCGCGCCAGCTTATAGTGCTGCAGGCCATCATCTGTGACGATAAGCTGAAGATCGTGGGCGGCGAGCAGGGCCTGTACCGCATCGCTGCGTACCGGCGAGACGGCAACCGGCGCGCCGGTACGCTGGTAAATCAGCACCGGCTCATCGCCCGCTTCCGCTGTGGGGGTAGCCGTATTCAGCAGCAGCGGATAGCTCGCTGCTTTACCGCCGTAGCCGCGTGAAACGACGCCAACGCGAATACCGCGCTGCTGGAGCTGTTCCACCAGCCAGACGACAACCGGCGTTTTACCATTACCGCCCGCGGTCAGATTACCCACCACCACCACCGGCACCGGCGCTCGCCAGGCTTTTTGCCAACCGAGTTTATAGCTCAGCCGTATCAACCCGCTCACCAGGCCATAGAGCCAGGAGAGCGGAAGCAGCAGCCGCCATAAGGGCGACTCACCGGACCAGATGCGTGCAATCATGCGCCGAACTGCATCTTATGCAGCTGAGCGTAAACGCCCTTGTGCTCAAGCAGGTCGGTATGGCTGCCGCGTTCAACGATCTGGCCATCTTCCACCACCACGATCTCGTCGGCCTGCTCAATCGTCGACAGACGGTGGGCAATCACCAGCGAGGTGCGGTTTTTCTGCAGTTCGTCCAGCGCCGCCTGAATAGCGCGTTCCGATTCGGTATCCAGCGCCGACGTGGCTTCGTCGAGGATCAGTATCGGGCTGTTACGCAGCAGGGCGCGAGCGATAGCGATACGCTGGCGCTGACCGCCGGAAAGCATAACGCCGTTTTCCCCGATAATCGTATCCAGGCCATTGTCCATTTTGTTGATAAAGTCCATGGCATAAGCCATACGAGCGGCTTCTTCTATCTGCTCGCGGCTGTACTCTTCGGTACGCGCGTAGGCGATGTTATTCGCTACGGTATCGTTAAAGAGATGAACGTTTTGCGACACCAGCGCAACCTGATCGCGCAGGGAGCTCAGGGTGTATTCACGCAGATCGTGGCCGTCAAGTAAGATCTGCCCATCATCGACATCGTAGAAACGCGTAATCAGGCTGGCGATGGTCGACTTACCCGAACCCGAGCGCCCTACCAGCGCCACGGTTTTCCCTTCCGGAATATTCAGGTCTATATTGCGCAGCGCGGCGACTTCACGTCCCGGGTATCTGAAGGTGACGTTTTTAAATTCGAGGTTGCCCTTCGCGCGTTCGATAACCCGCGTGCCTTCATCTTTCTCCTGCTCGGAGTCAAGGATAGCGAAAAGCGTCTGGCAAGCGGCCATCCCGCGCTGGAACTGCGCGTTGACGTTAGTCAGTGATTTCAGCGGGCGCATCAGGGCGATCATTGAAGAGAAGACAACGGTGATGGTACCCGCCGTCAGCGTCTCCATTACGCTCGGGAAGCTGGCAGCATAAAGCACGAAAGCCAGGGCCAGAGAGGCGATCAGCTGAATAATCGGGTCAGAAATTGACGACGCGGAGACCATTTTCATCCCCTGCAGGCGCATTTTATTGCTGACTTTATCAAAACGTTTGGTTTCGACGGCCTGACCGCCAAACATCAGCACTTCTTTATGCCCTTTCAGCATCTGCTCTGCGCTGGTCGTCACCTGGCCCATGGTGTTCTGCATATTCTTGCTGATATTACGAAAACGCTTCGAGACCACGCGAATCGCGATAGACACGATCGGCGCCAGCACGATCAGAATCACCGACAGCTGCCAGCTGTAGTAGAACATCATGACGAACAGGCCAATAATCGACGCGCCTTCGCGCACAACGGTAATCAGCGCGCTGGAGGAAGAAGACGCGACCTGCTCGGAATCATAGGTAATACGCGATAGCAGCGTCCCGGTGGACTGTTTGTCAAAGAAGGCAACCGGCATCCCCATCATGTGGCTGAATAAACGACGGCGCATCGTCATCACGACCTTGCCGGAAACCCAGGAGATACAGTAGCTCGAAACGTAGCTGGTAATGCCGCGCAGAACCATCAACCCGATCACCACCAGCGGCATCCATATCAGCACCGAGCGATCCGTTTTACCAAAACCATCATCCAATAACGGTTTAAGAAGCGATAGCATGAAGGTATCACTAGCCGCGTTAAGCACTAACGCTACCGCTGCCACGATTAGCCCGGGTTTAAACGGCGCTATAATCGGCCAGAGTCGGCGGAAGGTCTGCCACGTGGAGAGATCTTTATCGTTCTGCATTCAATAAACCAGCTTGTGTTGAAATAGCCGCATATTCTACCCGTTCTACGCCTTCCCGCCAAACCACTGATGATACCATCGCGGTAAAACTTGATCCCGTAAGCCATGGATTTGCCAGCTATCCGGAGAAAAAACCACCGTAATTTGCCCCTGATGCGGCGTGTCGAACCACTGATAGCTCTGTTTTCGGTAGCGCTGAATCACTTTGGTTGATGGCATGCGCCATGCGTTATAGCGCGAAGCGGAAGCCAGCGCAGCTTCTCCGCCAACGCTCCGCAGCAGGGCGATTCCCGACGAGGTATTACTGCCGTGGTGGGGGACCTGGATAAGTGTAGACGTAAGATGTTGCCAGTAGCGGCTAATCATCGCCCGTTCCGCGGGCGTTTCGATATCCCCGGTCAGCAGAATACTATGTTTACCGTCATCAATACGCACCACGCACGAGCGATTATTCCCCTGCGCTGTCGCTCCGGGCAGCGGCCAGAGCGCGCGAAAGGTTAAACCCCGCCACTGCCAGGTTTCTCCGCGCTGGCAGGCTAAATGACCCGCCCAGCCTAAAGGGCTTCGCACCCATATCAGGGGCCACGCCTTTAACACCGAATTTAGCCCGCCGCGGTGATCGAGATGCTCGTGGCTGAGAACGACGCCTTCAAGCTGCAAATGATGCCAGCGTAGCCAGGGAATAATGATCTGCTGACCGCTGTCTCCCTCGGGCCAGGCCAGGCCGGTATCATAGAGAAGCGCCGCGCCCTCGCGTTCAATCACCATTGCCAGCCCCTGCCCGACATCCAGCATGGTGACTCGCCATTCGTTAGCAACCGTACTCCGCCAGAAGGGCCAGCTCAATAGCCCGAGAAATGCTAAACAAAACGCGGGCAGCGTGCGCCACGCATGAAAACGCCAGACGATTAACGCCAGCCACGGCAGCAAGCTTATCCCAAGCCAGCGCGCATCCAGCGCCAGCCAGCCGGGCGGCAGCTGTCGTAAGAACCAGAATAGCGCGGCCAGAACACGGTCCGCCGATTGCCAGACCGCCATCTCAATGATAAACGGCGCGCAGAGGTGTAAAAACATCGCGGTCAGAATTAGCGGGACAACGACAAAGGTCACCAGCGGCACGGCAATCAAGTTGGCCAGCACGGACGTCAGGCTGATGCCGTGAAAAAGTGCGATCTGTAGAGGAGCAAGTAAAAACATTAAGCCGATCTGCAGATGACATAACGCGAGGCTTTGACGCAGTAGCCCGCTCCTTTTGCCGCCCGGCATCGGCGCCAGCTGATACCAGAAGATAAGCGCCGCAACGGCAAACGCGGAGAGCCAGAGGCTTTCGGACAGCACCGCCAGCGGATCGGCAAACAGTATTGCGCCAATGCAGCAGACCCATAGCTGCCATGGCGACCAGCGTTTTCCGGATAGCCGCAGCGCGCAGCCGGCGGCCAGCGCGACGCAGGTGCGCAACGCGGGTGGCTGCATGCCGGTCAGCCCGGCGTAAAAAATCGCGCTCGCCAGGCCAACGAGCAGCGGCGCCCGCCAGCCAAGCCAGCGGCACGGGAGAAAAAACTGCACACCTCTGAGCAGCAACCAGCCCAGTGAAGCCCCTAGCGCGATATGTAAGCCAGAAATCGCCATCAGGTGCGATGTCCCGGTTTCCTGCATCAGGGTCTTGATCTCGCGCGGTATTGCCAGACGCTCCCCCATGCCTAACCCTAGCATCACCGATTGCCACGGCAACGCGTTCAGCGTTTGATTCAGCGAAGCAAGATAACGCGCCCGCAAACTACAGGTCCGCACCCGAACGTCAGCGGTGATAAAGCGTCCGGTTAACGGACGATGCTGCGACAATGCATGACGCTGGCTATCAAACCCGCCATCGTTGAGCTGTCCGTGTACCGGACGCGCGCGCAGCGTCATCGCCCAAACCTGACCTGCGCAGGGCGTTTCTGGCAGGTAGCTGCCGTAGAGGCTAATCCCTGGCGCAGGAAACAGCCGTTGCCCATCCAGACGGATAATCTTCCCCTGATGCGTTGTCTGCCCGTCCGTTGCGGTTAGCTCAACGTCAACCTGGCGATTCCTGTCCGTTAACCTCTCCGTCGGCCACAGCACCTCGCCTGCGCTGAGGGCTCCCCAGACAAAAAACAGCGTTATCAATGCCGCATATTGCGCAGGTCTGCGTCGACATTGCGCAATGAGTAGCGCCAGGGCCATGAGCCCCCAGATAACCCACCGCCCGGGCAGCACTGGCAGCCAGAGCAGCGGCAGAATACCGATAATCACACAGCCGGCAAGTTGTGGTAAACGCATTAGCACCTCCCTGTCAGAGGGAGTGTTACGCTAAACGGGGAGTGTGTCGCCAGGCAAGGAAAGGAACTGCGCCGCGCCATCCGCAAAATCTACCGCGTTAACGCAACAGAACCCGCGTTTTGCGAGGTCACTTCAAAGAGAGATTTAAAGGCATAAAAAAAGCACCCGAAGGTGCTTTTTTAACGTTTAAGTATGTTGTCGCCGATCGGCGAAACTTACTCTTCGTAAATATTGGCGCGGTCGCGTAATTCTTTGCCCGGCTTAAAGTGGGGAACGTATTTACCTTCCAGTTCAACTTTATCGCCAGTCTTTGGGTTACGCCCGGTGCGGGGTGCTCGATAATGCAGAGAGAAGCTGCCGAAACCGCGGATTTCAATGCGCTCGCCTTGAGCAAGCGTTGAGGCCATATGCTCCAGCATTTCTTTAACAGCATCTTCCACTGCTTTCGCAGGAATGTGAGATTGCTGGCTGGCAAGTCTTTCTATCAATTCTGACTTGGTCATTATTCCTCCGGTTTCCTTCAAGGCAAAATTAGCTAACAGCTTAAACAAGGGCGGCCGTAGCCGCCCTTTGTGCTTGATTACAGGACGAATCCTGCAATCTGTCAAGTAAACTCGTCGTAATTCAGGTTGTTGTAACCCGAAAGACTAAGATTACTCGCCTTTAGCTGCTTTGAAAGCTTCAGCCATTGCGTTGTTGGAGAAGTTTGCATCTTCCTGTTTGTTAACAGTTGCGATTGCATCTTTCTCGTCAGCTTCGTCTTTCGCACGAACAGACAGGCTGATTGCGCGGTTTTTACGATCAACGCCGGTGAATTTAGCTTCAACGTCGTCGCCAACGCTCAGAACCAGAGTTGCATCTTCAACGCGGTCACGGGAAGCTTCAGAAGCGCGCAGGTAACCTTCAACGCCGTCAGCCAGCTCTACGGTTGCGCCTTTAGCGTCAACTGCAGTGACTTTACCGTTTACGATTGCGCCTTTCTTGTTCAGTGCAACCCAGTTGTTGAACGGATCTTCTGCGAGCTGTTTAACGCCCAGAGAGATACGCTCGCGCTCTGCGTCAACCTGCAGAACAACTGCTGCGATTTCGTCGCCTTTTTTGTATTCACGAACTGCTTCTTCGCCTGCAACGTTCCAGGAGATGTCAGACAGGTGAACCAGGCCATCGATGCCGCCGTCCAGGCCGATGAAGATACCGAAGTCAGTGATAGACTTGATTTTACCTTCAACACGGTCGCCCTTGTTGTGGGTTTCCGCGAACTGCTGCCATGGGTTGTTTTTGCACTGCTTCAGGCCCAGGGAGATACGGCGACGTTCTTCGTCGATATCCAGAACCATAACTTCCACTACATCGCCAACGTTAACAACTTTGGACGGGTGGATGTTTTTGTTGGTCCAGTCCATTTCGGAAACGTGAACCAGGCCTTCAACGCCTTCTTCGATTTCAACGAAGCAGCCGTAGTCGGTCAGGTTGGTCACGCGACCGGTCAGTTTGGTACCTTCCGGATAACGCTTAGCGATAGCTACCCACGGATCTTCGCCCAGCTGTTTCAGGCCAAGAGATACACGAGTACGTTCGCGGTCGAACTTCAGCACTTTAACAGTGATTTCGTCGCCAACGTTTACGATTTCGCTCGGATGCTTAACGCGTTTCCATGCCATATCGGTAATGTGCAGCAGGCCGTCAACGCCGCCCAGATCAACGAATGCACCGTAGTCAGTGAGGTTCTTAACGATACCTTTAACTTCCATGCCTTCCTGCAGGTTTTCCAGCAGCTGATCGCGCTCTGCGCTGTTTTCGGATTCGATAACGGCACGACGAGAAACAACAACGTTGTTACGTTTCTGGTCCAGCTTGATGACTTTGAATTCAAGCTCTTTGCCTTCCAGGTGCAGCGTATCGCGCACCGGACGAACGTCTACCAGGGAGCCCGGCAGGAACGCACGAATACCATTCAGCTCAACAGTGAAGCCACCTTTAACTTTGCCGTTGATAATACCGACTACAGTTTCAGCGTCTTCGTAAGCTTTTTCCAGCGTGATCCAAGCTTCGTGACGTTTAGCTTTCTCACGGGACAGCAGGGTTTCACCGAAGCCGTCTTCTACTGCATCCAGAGCAACGTCAACTTCGTCACCAACCTGGATTTCCAGCTCGCCCTGGGCGTTTTTGAACTGCTCTGCCGGAATGGCAGACTCAGATTTCAGACCGGCGTCAACCAGTACTACGTCTTTGTCGATAGCAACAACAACACCACGAACGATGGAACCCGGACGGGTTTCGATTGTTTTTAAGGATTCTTCAAATAGTTGAGCAAAAGATTCAGTCATGTTTAATCTTCAGGTTTCATATTTAACGTCCACCTGGCTCCATGCCGGATGGGGTTGTTTAACATACCCGCTAACACTCCATTGCTGCGGGGGTACTGCTATAATTCGGAGGCTGTTGTGCTTTATCGATAAGACGATTAAGCGGAAGCCAGTTTTTCGCGCGCATAGTGTAGCGCTTTTTCAATCACTTGCTCAATGTTTAGTTCTGTTGAATCAAGAACCAAAGCATCGGCAGCCGGGATCAGCGGCGCGACTGTACGATTGCGGTCGCGATCGTCGCGCTCTTTTATCTCGGATAAAAGGCGATCAAAGTTAACACTAAAGCCCTTCTCCTGCAACTGAAGCATGCGGCGATGAGCACGTTCCTCCGCGGAGGCGTCAAGGAAAATTTTCACCTGCGCATCAGGGAATACGACGGTGCCCATATCGCGTCCGTCGGCGATCAGGCCTGGCAATTCGCGAAAGGCCCGCTGGCGGCGCAGCAACGCTTCACGCACGCGGGGAAAAGCCGCTACTTTAGAGGCCGTGTTGGCTACATCCTGAGTGCGAATCTCAGCGCTAACGTCCTCCCCCTCCAGTACCACTTCCAGGCTACCGTTAGTGGAGACAAAACGAACATCCAGGTGCGCAGCCAGCGGCACCAGCGCCTCTTCGGATTCAACATCCACATGATGATGTAGCGCAGCGAGAGCAAGCACGCGATAAATCGCCCCAGAGTCGAGCAGATGCCAGCCCAGCGTTTCTGCCATTGCCTTGCATAAGGTGCCTTTGCCCGCACCGCCAGGCCCATCAATGGTGATTACCGGAACTGTTGCCGTCATCTTTTTCTCCTTCAGCAAGGCGCATCAATATATAAACGCCGCGCATTATACGCATCTCTTCGACGGAAAGTGAGCATTGCTTGTAAATTACGGATAACAGGAAATCTCCTGTGGAAGAATTGTGCAATTATAGCGGGCTGACAGAGCAACAGCCCGGAAGATGATGCCGTTTTACCGTTAATCTGCGGCGATGCCAGCGCGAATGTACTGCGCCAGGGCTTGCCGGTTTAACACGCGGGCATAAAAAAACGCCGACACGATGGCCGGCGTTTTTACCTTAAACGCGCGTTATTCAGGCCAGCGTACTGATTCGCGCCAGCTGCTCAAAGTAGTCCGGGAACGTTTTCGCCGTACACTTCGGATCAAGGATGGTGACCGGCGTATCGGAAAGCGCCACCAGCGAGAAGCACATTGCCATACGGTGGTCGTTATAGGTGCCGATCTCAGCAAACTGGAGCTTCGCGGGCGGAGTAATGCGGATGTAATCCTCCCCCTCTTCCACCTCTGCCCCCACTTTACGCAGCTCCGTGGCCATCGCAAACAGACGATCGGTCTCTTTGACACGCCAGTTATAGATGTTGCGCAGCGTCGTGGTGCCCTTCGCAAACAGGGCCGCCGTGGCGATAGTCATCGCCGCATCCGGAATATGATTCATATCCATATCGATGGCGTTCATTTCACCATGGGTGCAGGCAATGAAGTCATCGCCCCAGGTGACGGTTGCGCCCATTTTTTCCAGCACATCGGCAAAACGGATATCGCCCTGGACGCTGTTGCGGCCAATACCGGTGACTTTCACCGTTCCGCCCTTAATTGCGCCGGCAGCGAGGAAGTAGGATGCCGAGGAGGCATCGCCTTCAACCAGGTAGTCGCCCGGCGAGCGGTAGTGTTGATTGCCGCGTACGATAAAACGCTGGTAAGACTGATTTTCAACCTCAACGCCAAAGGTTTTCATCAGGTGCAGCGTAATATCAATATAAGGTTTGGAAACCAGATCGCCTTTAATCGCGATGACGGTATCCTGAGGCGCCAGCGGGGCGGTCATCAGGAGCGCGGTCAGAAACTGGCTGGAAACGCTGCCGTCCACTTCAACCTGGCCGCCGCTGAAACCGCCGCGCAGGCGCAGCGGCGGGTAGTTTTCCTGCTCCAGGTAATCAATCTGCGCCCCGCCCTGACGCAGCGCGTCAACCAGGTGGCCAATCGGCCGCTCTTTCATTCGCGGCTCGCCGGTCAGCACAATATCGTTACGGCCTAAACATAACGCCGCCGCCAGCGGACGCATCGCCGTTCCGGCATTACCGAGGAACAGTTCTAATGCTTCAGCCGCCTGCAGAGGGCCGCCGTTGCCGGTGACTTCACAGCGGGTACGATCGGAAGACAGGGTGTAATGAACTCCCAGCGCGCTCAGGGCATTCAGCATGTGGCGTACATCGTCGCTATCCAGCAGGTTGGTCAGCACCGTCGTGCCGCGGGCCAAAGCCGCCAGCAGCAAGGCACGGTTAGAGACACTCTTGGACCCGGGCAGGTTAATCGTGCCATCTACGCGTGCGATGGGTTGTAACGTCAGGGATTCCATTAAACTCAACTCTCAAACAAACAGAATAAAAACCCCGCAGACCGGCTGCGGGGATGAAAAAACGCGGCGACGATTAACCGTGACGGCGTTCGAAGTCCTGCATAAAGTCGGTCAGCGCCTTCACGCCCGCCAGCGGCATGGCGTTATAAATGGAAGCGCGCATGCCGCCCACGACGCGGTGGCCCTTCAGCGCATGCAGACCTGCGGCAAAGGACTCTTCGAGGAACAGTTTATCAAGCGCGCTGTCCGCCAGCTGGAACGGCACGTTCATGCGCGAGCGGTTCGCCGCAGCGACATCGTTGCGATAGAAACCGCTGTTATCGATGGTGCTATACAGCAGGTCGGCTTTCTGCTGGTTGATTTTATCCATAGCGGCAACGCCGCCCTGCTCTTTCAGCCATTTAAACACCAGACCTGACAGGTACCAGGCAAACGTCGGCGGCGTGTTAAACATGGAGTCATTGGCGGAAAGGATGGAGTAATCAAGAATCGACGGGCAGGCTACGCTGGCTTTACCCAGCAGATCTTCGCGCACAATAATCAGCGTCAGACCTGCGGGACCGATGTTTTTCTGCGCGCCCGCGTAGATCACGCCATAGCGGCTGACGTCAATTTCACGGGATAAAATCGTCGATGACAAATCCGCCGTGACGACCACATCGTCGCCAAAGTTTGGCGCTTCTTCAATGGCAATACCGTCAATGGTTTCGTTCGGGCAGTAGTGCAGATAGGCCGCGCCAGGGGTCAGCTGCCATTCGCTCATCGGCTTAACCGCGCGCAGGCCGTCAACGGTGATTTTGGCGTCGATCACGTTCGGCGTGCAGTATTTATGCGCTTCTTTTACCGCGCTGGCCGCCCAGTAGCCGGCATCGACGTAGTCGGCAACGGTTTTATCGCCAAGCAGGTTCAGCGGGATACCGGCAAACTGTCCGCGACCGCCGCCGTGGCAGAATAAAACTTTATAGTTGGAAGGAATATTGAGCAGGGAGCGAAAATCCTGTTCCGCTTCTTCAGCCACCTTAATGAACTCTTTACCACGGTGGCTGATTTCCATCACCGACGTCCCCAAACCGTTCCAGTCGCACAGTTCCTTTTGTGCCAGTTTGAGTACTTCCGCCGGCAGCATTGCCGGGCCTGAACTGAAGTTATAGACCTGAGCCATTTCCCCTCACCACTTGCTATGTTATTTACCCGCGAACCGTCGCGGGCATAAGTTATTCCTGTGGCTATCGGTTTTATCATTCAGTGACACGCACCGCAATGGCTAAAACTGAGCGTCGGGGAAATGCGGCCTCGCTCACACAAAAGAATCTGCCAGCTTGACGTCATAAAACCGACATAATTGCTGTCAGGTGACTCTTTTTGCCCGGCTGACCTTCGACCATTCTGCATTTGCGCAGCGAGGGCATAATTGTTTATCCCCGGCTCGTAGCGTAAGGATTGCGCTACAGCGAACGCAGGCATACTCGTCGTCCCGGGGTATCGTGGTAAAACGATCGGTAAAGCGGGAAGGAAGAATGGAGAGTCCGGCTTTAACATCGTCATCCTCATAGAAATAGAGGCTGATCTGCCCGTTGGTTTCCAGAATAGCCAGCCGCACCTGCCCCAGTTGCTCAACCCCGCTGATTCGCAGCTCCATAAAAAACTCAAATTCGGTCATGTTTTCCGCCTGCAGTTTCTCCCAGGCCAGCTCGCCGTTTTCCACAACAATAATCGGCTTACCCTCCAGCAGATCCTCCAGTTTTTCGCTATGCCCCATCAGCCACATAATCAATCGGTACAGCAGGGCCAGAGTGATAAAAACCGCCAGTACCGGCAGCATCGGAACGTCATCATAGAATGCGACGTCGCCCGCGGCCGAACCGAGGGTCAAAATGATGAGCACTTCGAACAGTGACATCTGACGAACGCCCCGCCGACCGGTTATCTTGAGAAAAATAAATACCAGTACGAAGGTGTAGAGGCTCCGTAATGCCACCTCGGCCAGAAATTCCACGGGCACTTTATCCAGTGCCATACGATGCCAGTCAAATGTCTTCATGATTAACGCCTGAACAGTTATTGAGTGACATAAGCATAGCCAGACGATGGAGATAGCACCCGTCATCTAAAACCCGTATCATTGCGCGCTTTACGTACGATAAAAGTGACTGCCATGACTCAAACATTTATTCCCGGCAAAGATGCCGCCCTGGAAGATTCCATCGCTCGCTTCCAGCAGAAGTTGCACGACCTCGGATTCGATATTGAAGAGGCCTCATGGCTCAACCCGGTTCCGCACGTCTGGTCAGTGCATATCCGCGATAAAGAGTGCGCCCTGTGCTTCACCAACGGCAAAGGCGCCACCAAAAAAGCCGCGCTGGCCTCCGCGCTCGGAGAGTACTTTGAGCGTCTCTCGACCAACTATTTCTTTGCCGACTTCTGGCTGGGCGAGACTATCGCCAACGGTCCCTTCGTTCACTATCCGAATGAAAAATGGTTCCCGTTAACCGACGATGACGAAGTACCGGAAGGCCTGCTGGATACCCGCCTGCGCGCGTTCTACGATCCTGACGATCAGTTAACCGCCAGCATGCTGGTCGATCTGCAGTCAGGGAATGACGATCGCGGCGTCTGCGGTCTGCCGTTCACCCGCCAGTCTGATGGTGAAACGGTCTATATTCCGATGAATATTGTCGGCAACCTGTACGTTTCTAACGGGATGTCCGCGGGCAACACCCGCAACGAAGCCCGCGTTCAGGGCCTCTCAGAAGTGTTCGAACGGCATATTAAAAACCGCATTATCGCCGAAAGCATCAGTCTGCCGGAGATCCCGGCGGAGGTGATGGCGCGCTATCCGGGCGTAGTTGAATCGATCAATAAGCTGGAGGCCGAAGGTTTCCCGATTTTCGCTTATGACGGTTCGCTCGGCGGCAAATATCCGGTTATCTGCGTCGTGCTGTTTAACCCAGCTAACGGCACCTGTTTCGCCTCTTTCGGCGCGCATCCCGATTTCGGCGTGGCGCTGGAACGTACCGTTACCGAACTGCTCCAGGGCCGCAGCCTGAAAGATCTCGACGTCTTCACGCCGCCCACCTTCGACGATGAAGAAGTTGCCGAACATGCGAACCTTGAAACGCACTTTATCGATTCCAGCGGCCTGATCTCCTGGGATATGTTTAAGCAGGATGCCGACTACCCGTTCGTGGACTGGAGCTTCTCCGGAACCACGGAGGAAGAGTTCGCCACCCTGATGGCTATCTTTAAACAAGAAGATAAAGAAGTTTACATCGCCGATTACGAACACCTGAGCGTCTACGCCTGCCGAATCATTGTCCCGGGCATGTCTGATATTTATCCGGCGGAAGACCTCTGGCTGGCGAATAACAGCATGGGCGCGCCTCTGCGGGAAACGATTCTTTCCCTGCCGGAAAGCGAGTGGGAAAAAGAAGATTATCTGGCGCTTATCGAACAAATGGACGATGAAGGCCTTGATGACTTCACCCGCGTGCGCGAACTGCTGGGTCTGGCGACCGGCAAAGACAACGGCTGGTATACGCTGCGCATTGGCGAGCTGAAAGCCATGCTCGCGCTGGCGGGCGGCGATCTCGAGCAGGCGCTAATCTGGACCGAGTGGACCATGGAGTTCAACGCCTCCATCTTTAGCGCCGAGCGCGCCAATTACTACCGCTGCCTGCAAACCCTGCTGCTGCTGAGCCAGGAAGAGGAGCGCCAGCCGCTGCAGTATCTGAACGCTTTTGTACGCATGTACGGCGCCGATGCCGTAGAAGCCGCCAGCGCCGCGCTGAGCGGAGAAGCGCCGTTCTACGGCCTGCAGGCAGTAGACAGCGACCTGCTCGCGTTCCCGGCTCATCAGTCGCTGCTGAAAGCCTACGAAAAGCTGCAGCGCGCAAAAGCAGCATTCTGGGGTAAATAAGCGCGCTTTACTGCCTGAACAACCCTATTATGGGGGCCGGCGAAGGCCCCCGTTTTTATGTTTTCCGCAACCCCAAAGCCCGATTGTAGCCATAAAGTTAATTAGTGGTGAGAAATAATAAAACCCCCCCGCAAATATTGTTAATTTTAATAAAAATACCCCATTTTAATTAACCGAAAAACGGGGGGCAAAATGAAAATAATCAACATTATTTGTAAATTTTAAAATTTATTTTTTCATTAAAAAACAATAAGTTAAATAAACATTAAGGCAAATCCACACACTCAAAAGGCCTATAGTTCCGGTAGGATATGATCTACATCAAATTCCCTTCTATAATGCTTTGTTAGTATCTCACCGCCAACTTACATAAAGAGAGAGTTAGTGTGAAAGCTGACAACCCTTTTGATCTTTTACTCCCTGCTGCCATGGCGAAAGTCGCCGAAGAAGCGGGTGTCTATAAAGCGACAAAACATCCGATAAAGACGTTTTATCTGGCGATCACCGCAGGTGTCTTCATCTCTATCGCTTTTGTTTTCTATATTACCGCGACAACCGGCACGGCCGGGATGCCATTCGGGGTTGCCAAACTGATTGGAGGCATCTGCTTCTCACTAGGTTTGATTCTCTGCGTTATTTGCGGTGCCGACCTGTTTACCTCAACCGTTCTTATCGTTGTCGCGAAAGCCAGCGGAAGAATCACATGGGGTCAACTGGCGAAAAACTGGCTCAACGTCTATGTTGGTAACCTGATTGGTTGCTTACTCTTTGTATTGCTGATGTGGCTTTCAGGCGAATATATGACTGCCAACGGTCAATGGGGACTTAACGTTCTGCAAACCGCCGACCACAAAATGCACCATACTTTTGTTGAAGCCGTGTGCCTGGGTATCCTGGCAAACCTGATGGTCTGCCTTGCGGTATGGATGAGCTACTCCGGCCGCAGCCTGATGGATAAAGCCATGATTATGGTTTTACCGGTGGCAATGTTTGTTGCCAGCGGGTTTGAGCATAGTATCGCGAACATGTTTATGATCCCGCTGGGTATCGTTATCCGCGACTTTGCAAGCCCGGAATTCTGGACCGCTGTCGGTTCAACTCCGGAAAGTTTCTCTCACCTGACCGTCATGAACTTCATCACTGATAACCTGATTCCGGTAACTATCGGGAACATCATCGGCGGTGGTCTGCTGGTTGGGTTGACATACTGGGTCATTTACCTGCGTGGCGACGACCATCACTAAGGGTTGTTTCAGGCAGTAAATAAAAAATCCACTTAAGAAGGTAGGTGTTACATGTCCGAGCTTAATGAAAAGTTAGCCACAGCCTGGGAAGGTTTTGCGAAAGGTGACTGGCAGAACGAAGTCAACGTCCGCGACTTCATCCAGAAAAACTATACCCCGTACGAAGGTGACGAGTCCTTCCTGGCTGGCGCAACTGACGCGACCACCAAGCTGTGGGACACCGTAATGGAAGGCGTTAAACAGGAAAACCGCACTCACGCGCCTGTTGATTTTGATACTTCCCTTGCATCCACCATCACTTCTCATGACGCTGGCTACATCGAGAAAGGTCTCGAGAAAATCGTTGGTCTGCAGACTGAAGCTCCGCTGAAACGCGCGATTATCCCGTTCGGCGGCATCAAAATGGTAGAAGGTTCCTGCAAAGCGTACAATCGCGAGCTGGACCCGATGCTGAAGAAAATCTTCACTGAATACCGCAAAACTCACAACCAGGGCGTGTTTGACGTTTACACCAAAGACATCCTGAACTGCCGTAAATCTGGCGTTCTGACCGGTCTGCCGGATGCCTATGGCCGTGGTCGTATCATCGGTGACTACCGTCGCGTTGCGCTGTACGGTATCGACTTCCTGATGAAAGACAAATACGCTCAGTTCGTCTCTCTGCAAGAGAAACTGGAAAACGGCGAAGATCTGGAAGGAACTATTCGTCTGCGCGAAGAAATCTCTGAACAGCACCGTGCGCTGGGTCAGATCAAAGAAATGGCGGCAAAATACGGCTGCGATATCTCTGGTCCGGCAACCACCGCTCAGGAAGCTATCCAGTGGACCTACTTCGGCTACCTGGCTGCCGTTAAATCTCAGAACGGCGCGGCAATGTCCTTCGGTCGTACCTCCAGCTTCCTGGACATCTTCATCGAACGTGACCTGAAAGCCGGTAAAATCACCGAGCAAGACGCACAGGAAATGATTGACCACCTGGTCATGAAACTGCGTATGGTTCGTTTCCTGCGTACCCCTGAATATGATGAACTGTTCTCTGGCGACCCGATTTGGGCAACTGAATCTATCGGCGGTATGGGCGTTGACGGCCGTACTCTGGTCACCAAAAACAGCTTCCGTTTCCTGAACACCCTGTACACCATGGGGCCGTCTCCGGAGCCGAACATCACTATTCTGTGGTCTGAAAAACTGCCGCTGAGCTTCAAAAAATACGCCGCGAAAGTGTCCATCGATACCTCTTCTCTGCAGTACGAGAACGATGACCTGATGCGTCCTGACTTCAACAACGATGACTACGCTATCGCTTGCTGCGTAAGCCCGATGGTTGTTGGTAAGCAAATGCAGTTCTTCGGCGCGCGTGCTAACCTGGCGAAAACCATGCTGTACGCAATCAACGGCGGCGTTGATGAAAAACTGAAAATGCAGGTTGGTCCTAAATCTGAACCGATCAAAGGCGACGTTCTGAACTTCGACGAAGTGATGGACCGCATGGATCACTTCATGGACTGGCTGGCTAAACAGTACGTCACTGCGCTGAACATCATCCACTACATGCACGACAAGTACAGCTACGAAGCTTCCCTGATGGCGCTGCACGACCGTGATGTTATCCGCACCATGGCATGTGGTATCGCAGGTCTGTCCGTTGCGGCTGACTCCCTGTCTGCAATCAAATATGCGAAAGTTAAACCGATTCGTGACGAAAACGGTCTGGCTGTCGACTTCGAAATCGAAGGCGAATACCCGCAGTTTGGTAACAACGACTCTCGCGTCGATGATATGGCCGTTGACCTGGTTGAACGTTTCATGAAGAAAATTCAGAAACTGCACACCTACCGCAACGCTATCCCGACTCAGTCCGTTCTGACCATCACCTCTAACGTTGTGTATGGTAAGAAAACCGGTAACACCCCTGACGGTCGTCGCGCTGGCGCTCCGTTCGGACCGGGTGCTAACCCGATGCACGGCCGTGACCAGAAAGGTGCTGTTGCCTCTCTGACCTCCGTTGCGAAACTGCCGTTTGCTTACGCGAAAGATGGTATTTCTTACACCTTCTCTATCGTGCCGAACGCGCTGGGTAAAGACGACGAAGTTCGTAAAACTAACCTCGCCGGCCTGATGGATGGTTACTTCCACCACGAAGCGTCCATCGAAGGCGGTCAGCATCTGAACGTCAACGTTATGAACCGCGAAATGCTGCTCGACGCGATGGAAAACCCGGAAAAATATCCGCAGCTGACCATCCGCGTATCCGGCTACGCAGTACGTTTTAACTCCCTGACGAAAGAACAGCAGCAGGACGTTATTACTCGTACCTTCACTCAGACCATGTAATGGTATTGACTGAAATCGTACAGTAAAAAGCGTACAATAAAGGCTCCACGCAAGTGGGGCCTTTTTAGCAATATCATCCTGCCCCAGTCTCTTTTGTCTGCTGTCTATACTTTATGGATAACAGCCAAAACAGACTCGACATAGCCTTTGAGCTGTGCATCTACATAGGCCCCGGATGGGCCAAATTCGGAGATATCACCGCAATGTCAACAATTGGTCGCATTCACTCCTTTGAATCCTGTGGCACCGTCGATGGCCCGGGGATCCGCTTTATCACCTTCTTCCAGGGCTGCCTGATGCGCTGCCTCTATTGCCACAACCGCGACACCTGGGATACCCACGGCGGCAAAGAGATTACCGTTGAAGAGCTGATGAAAGAGGTGGTGACCTATCGCCACTTTATGAACGCATCCGGCGGCGGCGTGACGGCATCCGGCGGCGAGGCTATCCTGCAGGCCGAATTTGTTCGCGACTGGTTCCGCGCCTGTAAGAAAGAAGGTATTCATACCTGTCTCGATACCAACGGCTTTGTGCGCCGCTACGACCCGGTTATTGATGAACTGCTGGAAGTCACCGATCTGGTGATGCTCGATCTCAAGCAAATGAATGATGAAATTCACCAGAATCTGGTTGGCGTCTCTAACCATCGGACGCTGGAGTTTGCCCGTTACCTGTCAAACAAAAACATCAACGTCTGGATCCGCTACGTTGTGGTTCCGGGCTGGTCCGACGATGATGATTCCGCGCATCGCCTGGGCGAGTTTACTCGTGACATGGGCAACGTCGAGAAAATCGAACTGCTGCCGTACCACGAGCTGGGCAAGCATAAATGGGTAGCCATGGGCGAAGAGTACAAGCTGGACGGCGTCCATCCGCCAAAGAAAGAGACCATGGAACGCGTGAAGGGCATTCTGGAACAGTACGGTCATAAAGTGATGTACTAAAATCCCCGCCCGGTAGAGATTGCGCTACCGGGTGTTTCCCCAACAAAATCAGCGTCAGGACATAAAATATTCCGACAGCTTATTCGCCACGCTCTCAATCGAGAAAATGCGCTTCTGATGCGCTTTTCGGTATTCCGCATAGCGTTCATCCTGCTCTTCCAGCGCGCTGAGGATCCGGTCGGCCACCATCATTGCGCCAGCGATTTCCGCAAACCCCGACTCCCCTTCCCCCTGTAAAGCCACCGCCGCCTGAAGATTCCAGTCAGATAAACGGGCCAGCGGCGCAAACGTCCCGCGGGTCAGCGATAAAATTTTAACGCCCTGCTGCTTTGCCAGCGACAGGGCCTGCATCATATCCGCCGACGCCTGTTCGCTATGCACCACAATAATGCCGGTTTTCTGGTTATCCGAAAGCAGCGGCATCGCCGCCGGATAGGAGCGATCGATAAAGCTGGCCGCCTTACCCATATTGATTAAATTCATCTGCAGGAACAACGCCACCGGCACCGCCGTGCCCACGGCATAGATAGCAATGCTGTTCAGGGTGTTAAGCCAGTCGGCCGCGGCTTTCAGCTCCTGGTTATCGACAATGGCATTACTGTCGCGAATGCTCGCCAGCACCGGCGCAATCTCTTCGCTCTCGTTGATACCGTGGTCTTCCGAGCGCGCGGCACCCTGCTCCATCGCCAGCGCGGTTCTGAAATCCGAGAAACCTTTAAAACCAAAGGCCCGACAAAAACGGGTGATACTCCCCTCACTGGTATCAATGGAGTCGGCCAGTTCTGAAATCGTGTGACGCATCACAAAGTCAGGATTTTCCGTAATAAAACGGCCAACTTTCTCCAGTATCGGGCTTAGCCCTGAAGCTCCGTTTCTTATGCTTATCAACAAGTTATTGTCTATCTGGCTCATGTTTTGCCTTATTTGCTCAAAATGCAAACACAGTCACATCTTTCGTCCTGCCGCAAAGATAATAATTATTATCTCATACAAACAAATAAAAATAATTATTTTTACAAACAGGAGAACATCGAATGAAAGGTCTCATAGTCTGTCGTACCGGTATGGGCAGCTCCTTAATGCTCAAAATCAAAGCACAAAAAATCATCGACAAGCACGGCTGGAATATCGAGCTGGAGCACGATGTCCTCTCAGGGTTACGCACCTGGCGAGATATTGATTTTGTCATCACTATGCGCGATCTCACCGACGAAGTCGAAGCCGCCGGATTCAGAGCGGTCGGCATCACCGACCTGATGAACAGTGAAGAGATGGAGTCTGCGCTCACCGATATCGTTCAAAGCAACTAACCTCTCCCGGAGGCAATATGGATTTCCTCAGATTTATTGTATTCGACATTCTGGGCGTAACCCCACTTTTAGTTGGCTTTATTGCATTAATCGGCCTGTTAATCCAACGTAAGCCGATTGAAAAAGTCCTTTCCGGCACCTTCAAAACCATCGTCGGCTTTCTGGTTTTTGCCGGTGGCGCCGGTCTGGCAGTCACTTCCCTGGGTAACTTTCAGACCTTATTCAGCGATGGATTTGGCCTGAAGGGCGTCATGCCGCTGGCAGAAGCGCTAACCGGACTGGCGCAAACCAAATTTGCCATGTGCGTGTCGCTGATCATGGTGATTGGTTTTGGCTGGAACCTGTTTTTTGCCCGCGTGACGCCGTTTAAATACATCTTTCTTACCGGGCAACATAATCTTTATCTCTCCGCGCTGCTTACCGTAACGCTGAAGGCGCTGGGCTACAGCGACATGACGACCATCATTGTCGGCTCCGTGCTGCTGGGTCTCGCCGCCTGCCTCTATCCGGCCATTGCGCAGCCGTGGATGCGAAAAATTACCGGTAATGATGAGATAGCGATGGGGCACTACGTCACCCTGGCCTACGCCGCCTCCGGCTGGATTGGCGCAAAGGTCGGCGATCCGAAACAATCCACCGAAAAGCTGAATCTTCCCGGCTGGCTGGGGATCTTTAAAGATTACATCGTCTCGGTGTCGATCTCGGTGAGCATCTTCTACTACATCGCCGCGCTCGCTGCCGGAAAAGCCGCGGTCACCGCAGCGGCAGGCGGGATGCACTGGCTGGTTTACCCGCTCTTTCAGTCGCTGACCTTTACCGCTTCGCTGTACATCATCATTACCGGCGTACGCCTGCTGCTGTCAGAAATTGTTCCGGCCTTCCTCGGTATCTCGGAGAAGTTTATTCCTAACGCCAAACCCGCGCTCGACTGCCCGGTGGTCTTCCCCTACGCCCCGACCGCCACGGTGCTGGGGTTTATCTCTTCGTTTGTCGGCGGGCTGGTGGTGATGGGCTTTCTGGCGATCCTTGGCCAAACCGTGATTATCCCGGTAGCCATTCCCTACTTCTTTATTGGCGCGACCGCAGCGGTATTTGGTAATGCCTCCGGCGGCTGGAAAGGCGCGATTGCCGGAAGCTTTATCACCGGGATCCTGATCGGCATCGGCCCGGCGCTGATTTACCCGATTATGGAATCCGTCGGTCTTTCAGGCACCAGCTTCCCGGAAACCGACTTCGTCGCTCTGGGTCTGGTCGTGTACTACATCGGTAAAATGCTGCCCTAAGAAGGAATGAACATGAACATTGATGAACTGAAATCCCACGCGCTTGCCGCCCGCCGCGAGATCGTCACCATGATTTACGAGTCCGGAATTGGCCATCCGGGCGGGGCGCTGTCGATAATCGACGTGCTTACCTGGCTCTATTACCAGGAAGTCGATCTGGCCGCCTCCCCCCGCTCGCGCGTGGTGATGAGTAAAGGCCACGCCGTCGCCGCGCAGTACGCCATGCTGTATCAACAAGGCAAGATCGAGCGCAGCGAGTTCAATACGTTCCGACAGATCAACTCGCGCCTGCAGGGGCACCCGAGCATTAAGTCGCTGCCGGAAGTCGATGCGACAACCGGACTGCTTGGCCAGGGGCTGTCGATTGCTTTTGGTATGGCGGCCGCCAAAAAGCGGCGCAACGATCCGCACCGGGTATTTGCCATCGTTGGCGATGGCGAAATGCATGAAGGCCAAATCTGGGAAACCTTACAGCAGGCCGGGCATATGAAAATGGATAATCTGGTCGCCATCATCGATTACAACGGCTTCTCTTCCCACGATCCGGTCAATGACGTCATTAATCTCGAGCCGCTGGCGGACAAAATCCGCAGCTTTGGCTGGCATGTACTGGAACTGCACAACGGCAATGATATGCATCAGGTTGCCGATACCCTGATGCTATCCCGTCACCTGAAAGGTAAACCTGTCGCCATCGTGGCGCGCACCACCAAAGGTTCCGGCGTCAGCTATATGGAAAACAACGGCGACTGGCACTCAAAAACCCCGAGCAAAGAACAATTTCAGCAGGCGATGGAGGAGTTACAGTGATGAAAGCACCCCGTGATGAGATCGGGCATGCCCTGATTGCGCTAAAAGAAAAGGGCTATCCCGTTGTTGTTATCGACAGCGATTTAGCCAGCTCTACCCGTACCGACCAGTTTCAGGCCGTCTATCCTGAGGCCTTTTTCGAAATGGGCATTGCGGAAGGTTCCGCCATGAGCTTCGCGGTCGGCCAGGCGCTGGAAGGCTTTATGCCCTTCTATGTTAACTTTGCGATGTTCGTCACCGGCACCGCCTGGACCCAGCTGCGGCAGGCCTGCTATGCCAAAGCCAATATTAAACTCGTCGGTAGCCACCCCGGTATGGATGATGGCCCGGACGGCGCTTCGCACCATGCGCTGGAGGATTTAGCGCTGACCCGCGTCCTTCCGGGATTAACCGTCCTGACCCCGGCAGATGCGGAAGAAATCGCCGAGGCCTTCGAGCAGGCGGCAAAAATAAAGGGACCCGTTTATATTCGCGTGGCGCGCGAGCCGATGCCGGTTCGCGACAAAAGCGTCGTTCCCCGGGTCAGCGATATCGCCGCCATCGCCGACAGCGGCACGGATTTTGCGATTCTGTTTGAAGGAACGGTACTGGAACAGGCTACCGACGGCTATGAAAAGCTGCTCGCCAGCGGCAAAAAGGGCAAGCTTATTCACGTTGCAACCGTCAAACCCTTCAACCAGCAGGCGTTTTATCGGCTGGTCGAAGGCTGCCCGCTTATCGCTACGCTTGAAAATCACACCGTCAACGGCGGCCTCGGCGGCCTGATCGCGGAAACCCTGGCGCAAAAGGCACATCCGGTGCGCCTTACGCGTCTGGGAACGCAGGACACATTTACCGAATCGGGTAATAGCAGGCAGCTAAAAGCGAAATATGGCATCTCGGGAGACGCGCTGTTTAACGCGCTACGTTAACCACCAGGCGAGCCGGTCAGTTGGCGGTCGGCTCGCGCGTAAAGGGAACGTTTATGGAAGAGAGGCTATTTTCCGCCTGTCAGTTCACCAGCGACCGCCTGAGCTGGCGCAGTGCCGTTCATCTCGCCTGCCGCCCGCTTGAGGAGCAGGGAAAAATCACCGGGGGCTATGCCAGGGCTATTATCAGCGCCACGGAGCAGGATGGCCCCTGGTATATATTGAGCCCGGCGTTTGCGCTACCGCACGCGCGTCCGGAAGCCGGCGTGCTGAGCAGAAACAGCGCGCTTTCGCTGCTTTGCTGTAGCGAGGCCGTTGATTTTCCGGAGCATCCCGGCATTCGGCTGATAGTCGTACTGGCGGCGGCCGATAGTGAACAGCATATCCAGACCATCCAGCGGTTAGTCTGCTGGCTGGATGAGGGGGAGAGACTTCAGCGATACAGCACGGTGCAAAACCGGGCACAGTTTATTGCGCTTCTTGCGTCGCATTAATCCATAGCCAGGGACGTGCCCTGGCTATGTTCTGAAAAATCAGGCGTGCGCCACCGGCGTAGGATGGTGCCCCGCTTTGCGCAGCAGCGTCAGCAGATAGATGAATGACACGCTGGCAATCATGATAAACAACAGATTGTCAGAGAAGTTCTGCATCAGCATGGCGGTCAGCGTCGGCCCAAGCAGGCTGCCCACGGTATAGCTCATTAACAGCGCCTGGTTCATCGCCACCAGCTGATGACGCTCAACTTTTTCGCAGGCCCAGGCCATAGCCACCGGATAGAGCGTGAAGCCGGAAGCGCCCAGCACGAACAGCGCGGGCGCCATTGCGGCCTGGCTTAACATCGCCAGACAGCCGAGAATCACCACAAACACCTGAACGCGCAGGACCAGCAGACGGCCGTAGCGATCGGCGAGCCGGCCAATCGGCCACTGCCCCACGATACCCGCGCTCACCATCACCGCCATCCAGAAGCCGATGCCGGAATCGCTAACGCCCTGGTGGTTGAGCCACAGCGGCATCAGGCCATACAGCGAACCGAGCACAATGCCGGAAATAATGCAGCCGTTGACGCCATGACGGGCCTGACGCAGCCTTAACATTGGCCAGATACGCGCCGGTTCGTGCGGCTCATCGGCCTGAGTCGCCACGCGAGCAAACAGCAGCGGCAGAATGGCCGCCAGCGCCAGCGCCGTCACCCACGGCAGAACGCTCATCAGATCCGTCGGCAGCTTGCTGACCATTAACTGGCCCAGCACCGTGCCGACGTAATAAATCATCATATACGCCGCCAGCAGGCGACCCCGGCTCCGCGAAGTGCCGCTACAGACCAGCGCGCTCTCCACCACCACCCAAATCATCGCGCAGCCGACGCCGGCGATAAAGCGCCAGCTGAACCAGCTCCAGAAACCCAGCGTAATACCAAGACCCACGCAGCCCACGGCAAAAATAACCGATGCCAGGTAATAGCTGCGGTTAAAGCCCAGACGCTTAATTACCCATCCGGCAAGCAATGTTCCCACCAGATTACCGGTAAAATAGGACGAGCCCACCATCCCGACCTGCCAGGTCGGCATATTTTCATGGGCGAGCCAAAGCGGGACGAGCGTATTTAAAACCGCTATCGCCAGGGTCAACAAAAGCAGGCCACAGAGCAGCATTTGCACTGGCCGGGTGTAGATGGTCATGGATATAAACCGTGATGGAGTTCAGATTTCGTGCGCATCATGCCACTGCTGCAAACATTGTCAATCCGCCTGAAATCAGGCGTGACGCGGTTTGCGGGGGAACGATAGAAGTTTTTTATCCAGCGGATCGACAACAGAATAGCTATTTATATTATTCCATTGTTTTTATTAATTTATTGGAAAATAGCGGTGGGAATATCGGTAGAAATATTTCATGAATCGACCGCACTTTTTATCGCGCCAGAATAAGGGTTTCTGGCGCGATAAAGGGCGATTAGCTGGCGATTGCCATTCCAACGGTCATATGCAGGCCGTAGAAGACGCCGCGGCCGATCGTCTCGCCGATCAGCACCAGCACAAAAGCCAGCCCCAGCATCGGCAGCGCAGGCTGGTAGCCTTTGAGCTGGGGGGCAATCCAGCAGACCAGCGCCAACGCCAGCGCAACCAGGCGCCACGCCATCAGCGAGCCGTAGGCTGGCACCAGCGCCGAGGCCTGCTGAATAGAGCTATGGATTGTCGCCAGCTCGCTGCCTTGCATCAGCACCACGATGGCGCTAATCACCAGCGCCAGCAGGGTCACCGCCGGCAGCAGGCGCATCGCCCAGCCGTTGACATCGGCAACGCGCAGCAGCAGATATCCCAGCAGCGGACCGCCGATAAACATCGTCAGGAAGAAGCTAAGCGGCGTCCAGACCGTATACCAGGTGGGTACCGTATCAATAGTGTTATAGACGCGGACCATCATCCAGACGAAGATAATCCCCAGCACCATGGTAATGACCAGCCAGAGATGACGCAGCCCCGCCGGTAGCTTATTGACCACCGCCAGCAGCCAACCAATGCCGCCAACGGCGAAGAAAAGCGCCCCGCTGGCGATTTCGTTACTGAGCGACGAGGCGCCTACGCGATTAAGCGAGTTAAACGCGCGCATGGGCGACCCAAGATGCAGGGTTGAGGCAATAAAGCCCACGCCCATCAGCACCCACAGGCCAAACATGCTCCACACGACGCGCTGTTGCTGTTCACGCGATAAGTCGCCTTTCATTAGCGCCAGAGCCAGCACAATAAAGCCGCCCACCACGCACTGACCAAAGACCGTGAAAACAATCAGCGGCCATTCATGCCATCCACTCCCCATCTCACACCTCCTTCGGGTTGGCCAGGTAGCCGGTGGTATCTCCACACGGTCGGCTGTTGGCGTTAGGTTTAATCACGATACTCGGTTTAGTGAAGTGGGCCGAAGGCAGCGGCGCAACGGCGGCCAGCTGGCCGTGTTTTTGGCGCAGCTCTTCAATCGGGCCGAAATCTAACGCGCGCAGCGGGCAAGATTCCACGCAAATCGGCTTTTTGCCGTCGGCGACGCGCTCGTGGCAGCCGTCGCATTTGGTCATATGACCTTTTGTCGCATTGTACTGCGGCGCGCCGTACGGGCAGGCCATATGGCAATAGCGACAGCCGATACAGACATCTTCATCGACAACGACAAAGCCATCTTCACGTTTATGCATCGCCCCGCTCGGGCAAACTTTGGTGCAGGCCGGATCCTCACAATGGTTGCAGGCAATAGAGAGGTAATAGGCAAAGACGTTTTGCTGCCAGACGCCGTTATCCTCCTGCCAGTCGCCGCCGGCGTATTCGTAGATACGACGGAAGCTCACTTCCGGCGTGAGGTTTTTATAGTCTTTACAAGCCAGTTCGCAGGTTTTGCAACCGGTGCAACGGGCGGAATCAATAAAAAATCCATATTGAGTTGTCATCGGTTACTCCTTACAGCTTTTCAACCTGGACGAGGTTGCTATGCGATGGATTGCCTTTCGCCAGCGGCGACGGGCGTTGGGTGGTCAGCACGTTAATGCAGCCAGCCTGATCCACGCGGCCTGCGTCCGGGTTATACCAGGCCCCCTCACCCAGCGCGACCACGCCCGGTATCATGCGCGGGGTCACTTTGGCCTCGATATGCACTTCACCGCGATCGTTAAAAATGCGGATCCGATCGCCATTGGCGATACCGCGCTTCTGTGCATCAAGCGGGTTGATCCACATCTCCTGACGGCAGGCGGCTTTCAGTACGTCAACGTTGCCGTAGGTGGAGTGTGTGCGGGCTTTATAGTGAAAACCGGTCAGCTGCAGCGGATACTTTTTCGCCAGCGGATCGTCATAGTTTTCAAACCCAGGGCTGTATATCGGCAGCGGGTCGATAACATCCTCTTCTTTCAGCTCCCAGGTCGCGGCAATTTCCGCCAGCTGCGCAGAGTAGATTTCAATTTTCCCTGACGGCGTCGTGAGCGGATTGGCGGCGGGATCTTCGCGGAAAGCTTTATAGGCAACGTGGTGGCCTTCCGGATCGCGCTGTTTGAAGATTCCCTGCTTGCGGAATTCATCAAACGGCAGCAGCGCCGGGATCGCTTTACGGGATTGCTCATAGAGGTGACGCAGCCACTCTTCCTGAGTGCGGCCTTCGGTGAAACGTTGCTCAACGCCCATGCGCTTCGCCAGCTCCGTGGTCATCTCATAGATGGTTTTGCATTCAAAACGCGGCTTGATGGCCCGATCGGCAAAAATCACGTATGACATGTTGCCGCAGGAGGCATCGAGGGCAAAATCCATCTGCTCCGAAGCCGTACAGTCCGGCAGCAGAATATCGGCATATTTCGCCGAGGAGGTCATATGGCAATCAATGACCACAATCATCTCGCACTTCTTGTCATCCTGAAGGATGTCATGGGTACGGTTAATCTCTGAATGCTGGTTGACCAGGCAGTTACCGGCATAGTTCCAGACCATTTTAATAGGCACGTCGAGCTTATCTTTGCCGCGCACGCCGTCGCGCAGTGCGGTCATTTCCGTCCCGCGCTCAATCGCATCGGTCCACATAAACATGGAAATACTGGTTTCCACCGGATTATCCAGCGTCGGCATACGTTCAAAAGGCAGGGAGTAAGAACCTTCACGCGCGCCGGTATTGCCGCCGTTAATCCCGACGTTGCCGGTTAAGATTGCCAGCATGGAAATCGCGCGGGAAACCAGCTCACCGTTGGCATGTCGCTGTGGGCCCCAGCCCTGAGAAATATAGGCAGGTTTAGCGCTGGCGATTTCGCGCGCCAGCTGCACGATACGCGCCTGGGGAATGCCGGTAATCGTCGACGCCCACTCAGGGGTCTTCGCGATACCGTCTTTGCCCTGACCGAGAATATAGGCCTTATAGTGGCCATTGGCCGGCGCCCCTTCCGGCAGCGTTTTCTCGTCATAGCCTACGCAGTACTTGTCGAGGAAAGGCTGGTCAACGAGGTTCTCGTTAATCATCACCCACGCCAGCGCGGAGACAAGCGCGGCATCGGTTCCCGGGCGGATAGGGATCCACTCGTCTTCGCGTCCGGCGCCGGTGTCGGTATAGCGTGGATCGATAATAATCAGCCTGGCGTTGGATTTCTCCCGCGCCTGTTCCAGGTAGTAGGTCACTCCGCCGCCGCTCATGCGGGTTTCCCCGGGGTTATTGCCAAACAGCACCACCAGCTTGCTGTTTTCGATATCCGACGGGCTATTGCCATCGGCCCAGCCGCCGTAGGTGTAGTTCAGTCCCGCGGCAATTTGCGCGGTGGAGTAGTCGCCATAATGGTTGAGATAGCCGCCGCAGCAGTTCATCAGGCGGGCAATCAGGGTTTTCCCCGGTGGCCATGAGCGAGTCAAGGTTCCGCCGAGGGTTCCCGTTCCGTAGTTCAGATAGATGGACTCATTACCGTACTCTTTTATCAGGCGCTGCATATTGCTGGCGATAGTATCGAACGCTTCTTCCCAGCTGATTTGCTCGAATTTGCCCTCGCCGCGTTTGCCCACGCGCTTCATCGGATATTTCAGGCGGTCCGGGTTGTAGACGCGTCGACGCATCGAGCGGCCGCGCAGACAGGCGCGAACCTGATGCAGACCGTCGTAGCTATCGTCGCCGGTATTGTCCGTTTCAACATATTTTATCTCACCACCCACCACATGCATCCGCAGCGGGCAGCGGCTGCCGCAGTTCACCGTACAGGCGCTCCAGGTGACCGTTTCGCTGGCGGGGTTGAGGTTGTCTGCGGCTTGGGCAATGCGCGTGAAGGGTAAGGTAAAAGCGCTGCTGGCCATCGCCAGCCCGCCAATCGCCGTGGTTTTCATTAAACCACGCCGGCTCACCTCAGCAGCCAGTAAAGCATCGGAGGTTTTGGTTTTCATAGATACTCGCTTTGGTTGCTCACAATTAACTTAATGCCGTTATATAGTTATATATACAACGAAATTAACCTTTATTAGTTTTTTATCCTGTTTAATCCAAAGGGAGTATCTTCGTAATCGCGAAGGCGATTATTGCCCGGTATCAAGAAGGGGGTAAAAAAAAAGCGCCCGCAGGCGCTTTTGAGAAGAGCGTTGAAAAATCAGCCGATAAATTCAAGGCCGCGCATATACGGGCGCAGAACTTCCGGGATCTCGATGCGACCATCCGCCTGCTGATAGTTTTCCATCACCGCGACCAGCGTACGTCCAACCGCCAGGCCAGAACCGTTCAGCGTGTGTACGAGGCGAGTTTTCTTGTCAGATTTGCTGCGGCAGCGTGCCTGCATGCGACGCGCCTGAAAATCCCAGACGTTGGAGCAGGAAGAGATCTCACGATAGGTATTCTGCGCCGGCACCCACACTTCCAGATCGTAGGTTTTGCATGCGCTGAAACCCATATCGCCCGTGCACAGAGCCACTTTACGATACGGCAGACCCAGCAGCTGCAGCACTTTCTCGGCGTGGCCGGTCATCTCTTCCAGCGCCGCCATGGAATCTTCCGGACGTACAATCTGCACCATCTCGACTTTGTCGAACTGGTGCATACGGATCAGACCGCGGGTATCGCGGCCGTAAGATCCGGCTTCAGAGCGGAAGCACGGCGTATGCGCGGTCATTTTGATCGGCAGATCGTCTTCATCAATGATTTCATCGCGAACCAGGTTGGTCAGCGGAACTTCCGCCGTCGGGATCAGCGCGTAGTTGCTGCTGTCGGCTTCTTCTTCCAGCGGACGGGTATGGAACAGGTCGCCGGCGAATTTCGGCAGCTGACCGGTACCGTACAGCGTGTCCTGGTTAACCAGATACGGGACGTAGTTTTCGCTGTAGCCGTGCTGTTCGGTATGCAGATCCAGCATAAACTGCGCCAGCGCGCGGTGCAGGCGTGCCAGCTGGCCCTTCATGACCACAAAGCGAGAACCGGTCAGCTTCACGGCGGCGGCAAAATCCAGCCCTCCGTGCATTTCGCCCAGCGTGACGTGATCGCGAACGTCAAAATCGAACTCGCGCGGGGTTCCCCAGCGGCTGACTTCAACGTTGTCGTTTTCGTCGCGACCGGCCGGAACGTCGTCGTGCGGGATATTAGGGATAGCCAGCGCGATATCGCGGATCTCCGCCAGCAGCGCGTCCAGCTCGGTCTTAGCGGCATCAAGCTGCTCGCCGAGTTTGTTCACTTCCAGGCGTAATGGCTCAATATCTTCCCCGCGCGCTTTCGCCTGGCCAATGGATTTCGATCGGGAGTTGCGCTCCGCCTGCAGGTTTTCAGTTTGAACCTGCAGAACTTTACGACGCTCTTCCAGAGCGCGAAGTTTATCTACATCCAGCTTAAAGCCCCGGCGTGCCAGTTTTTCTGCGACTGCGTCTGGCTCGGTACGCAGCAGATTGGGATCGAGCATGCTTATCCTGTGCTTATCGAATTAATAAAAGAAAAATGGCCGCAGAGCGCGACCACGGAAATAGTGTGACAACCTTACCGCAACGCCTCAATTATCGGTAGCGTTTTATCGGGCTATTTTGATCCTGTTCGGTTAACCAGGCGAGCTTTTCGCCTATTTTGCCCTCCAGCCCCCGGTTTGTCGGCTTATAATAGCGCGTTTGCGCCATTTCCTGCGGGAAGTACTGCTCCCCGGCGGCATAAGCATTCGGTTCATCGTGAGCATAGCGATACTCTTGCCCGTAGCCCATCTCTTTCATCAGCTTCGTTGGGGCATTGCGCAAATGAACCGGGACGTCGTAATCGGGACGTTCGCGGGCGTCGGCCATCGCCGCTTTAAACGCAGTGTAAACCGCGTTGCTTTTGGGTGCACAGGCAAGATAGACAATGGCCTGAGCAATTGCCCGTTCGCCTTCCGCCGGTCCGACACGGGTAAAGCAGTCCCATGCGGAGATCGCAACCTGCATCGCGCGCGGATCGGCGTTGCCGACATCTTCCGAGGCAATCGCCAGGCAGCGGCGGGCAACGTAGAGCGGATCGCCGCCGGCGGTAATAATCCGCGCGTACCAGTAGAGGGCGGCATCCGGGGCGCTGCCGCGAACCGATTTGTGCAGCGCGGAGATTAAATCGTAAAAGCGATCGCCTTTGTTGTCGAAACGCGCGCTGCGCTCACCGGCAATTTCAGTCAGCAGCTCAACTTTCAGCACGCGATTGCCGGAGGCGTCGGCTTCGGCCATATCGGCCATCATTTCCAGCGTATTCAGCGCCCGGCGCGCATCGCCGTTGACAAGGTCGGCGATGGCCTTGCGCGTCTCGTCCGGCAGGACGATATTTTGCCCGCCGTAGCCGCGCGTTTTGTCGCTCATCGCCTGGTTGAGCACCTGCTCGATGTCGTCGCTGGTCAGCGACTTCAGCAGATAAACGCGCGCGCGGGATAACAGCGCGGAATTGAGTTCAAAGGAGGGATTTTCCGTCGTCGCGCCGATAAAGGTGATGGTCCCGTCTTCAATATGCGGCAGAAAGGCGTCCTGCTGGCTTTTATTGAAACGGTGCACTTCGTCGACAAACAGAATTGTGCGGCGACCCGCGTTGCGGTTTTGGCGCGCGCGTTCAATGGCCTCGCGGATCTCTTTCACCCCGGAGGTCACCGCTGAGATACGTTCAACGTCGGCGCTGGCATAGCGCGCAATCACTTCGGCCAGGGTGGTTTTTCCTGTCCCGGGCGGCCCCCAGAGGATCATCGAGTGTAGATGCCCGGCCTCAATCGCCCTCGGTAAGGGTTTACCCGGCGCCAGCAGGTGCTGCTGGCCAATGTACTGCGCTAAATTTTCTGGCCGCATACGGGCGGCCAGAGGTTGAAACGCGTTATCGGAAAAATCGAGCGACAGGTTGCTCACGTTCGCCTCTATTTACGTTGATCGTCCACCGTAACCCCTTGCGGCGGCGTAAAGGTGAACTTAGATGCATCCACGGCACCATTTTGTTGCGATTTCAGCTGATAGCTGCTGCGTTGATCGTCCTGTTCCACGGCGCTAAACTGATGAATCGTACCGTCGCGACCCACGTTGATGGTGAACTGCTTCAGATTACCGCTGCCGTTTTTCGGCGTCAGAACAAAATCGTCACCGTTCTGCTTAATGTTGTAGTTCTGCCAGTCGCTGGCCTGATTGCGGGCAATCAGCATAAACGGCGTGTTGCTGGTCGCATCTTTCAGCCAGGTAGCGGTAGCCTGCTCAACAAACGGGTTGTAAAACCACAGCGTTTTGCCGTCGGAAACCAGCACGCTTTCATCCGGCTGGGTCATATGCCAGTTGAACAGATTAGGCCGCTTGACCCACAGGTCCCCCTGCCCGTCCTGCACGGCATTACCACTGCCGTCCGTCACTTTCTGCGTAAAGCTGGAGTGGAAGCTGCTCACTTTATCAAGGCGGCTTTTTAAATCGCTGGCGGCATCCGCCCATACCTGACTGACGACAAAACTGGACAGTAATGCACAGGTGATTGCGAGTTTTTTCATTGTTATTCCTTAATGTGCGTCACTCCCGACGCGGGAGCCTGGTCTGCTGCTAATGTAGAACGGCCAACGGCCGTAAAACAGCAGAACAGGCTGATTTTCACTTATTTACCCAACTTTGCGGTTACTCAAAAGGCGGCGGCGCCAGCACTTCACGGTTACCGTTATGCCCCTGCTCGCTCACGATCCCCTGAGCTTCCATTTGCTCAATGATACGCGCGGCGCGGTTATAGCCAATGCGGAACTGACGCTGTACCCCAGATATGGAGGCTTTGCGTTTTTCCGTCACAAAGTTGACGGCCTGATCGAACAGCGGATCGAGCTCTTCACCGCCCTCGTAGCCACCGCCGCCGCCTTCGCTTTCGCTATCGGAGGTAATGCCATCGACATACTGCGGACGCCCGCGCGCCTTCCAGTCCTGAACGACGGCGTGAACTTCCTCGTCGCGTACAAAAGCGCCGTGGACGCGCACAGGGATCGTCGAGTTAGGCGCGGAGTAGAGCATATCGCCCATTCCCAGCAGTGATTCCGCACCGCCCTGGTCAAGGATAGTACGTGAGTCAATTTTACTCGATACGGTAAAGGCGATACGCGTCGGGATGTTGGCTTTAATCAGGCCGGTGATAACGTCAACCGACGGTCGCTGGGTCGCCAGCACCAGGTGGATCCCCGCGGCGCGCGCTTTCTGCGCCAGGCGCGCAATCAGCTCTTCCACTTTCTTGCCGACGGTCATCATCAGGTCGGCAAACTCGTCGACCAGCACCACGATGTAAGGCTCTTTTTTCAGTACCGGATGCGTCGCATCCATACTGTCGCCAGGCTTCCAGTAAGGATCCGGAATGGGCCGTCCCATACGTGCGGCTTCAGCAATCTTCTCGTTATAACCCGCGAGATTACGTACGCCCAGCGCAGACATGAGTTTATACCGGCGCTCCATCTCGTTGACGCTCCAGCGCAAAGCATTGGCCGCGTCTTTCATATCCGTCACGACTTCCGTTAACAGATGCGGTATTCCCTCATAGACCGACAGCTCGAGCATTTTCGGGTCAATCATGATGAATTTCACGTCTTCCGGCTGCGCTTTATAGAGCATGCTGAGGATCATGGCGTTGACCCCAACGGATTTACCGGAACCGGTGGTACCCGCTACCAGCAGGTGCGGCATCTTCGCCAGATCGGCAGTGACAGGTTCGCCCGCAATGTCTTTCCCGAGGACCACCGTGAGCGGTGAAGGATTATCGCGGAATTTCGCATTATCCAGCACTTCGCGCAGGTAAACGGTCTGGCGCTTTTTGTTAGGCAGCTCCAGGCCAACGTAGGGTTTACCCGGAATCACTTCCACCACGCGAACCGCCGCAGTGGACAGAGAACGGGCCAGATCGCGCGACAGGTTGGAAATGCGCGCCGCTTTCACGCCCGGCGCCAGGTTAAGCTCAAAGCGGGTAATAACCGGGCCAGGTGAGTAGTTCACCACATCGGCTTTAATGCGGAAATCGGCCAGACGAGCTTCAACCAGACGCGCCATTTGCTCAAGCGCAAAGGTATCGATCGGCTCAACTTCAGCCGGTGGCGGCGTGAGCAGGTCAAGCGAGGGCAGCAGCGTTGTCGGCTTCTGTAACGGGCGACTGTCGCCATTGCGCATCAACAGCGGGTGAATGAGACTTTCCTGCGGCTGCGGGATCGGCTGCTGCGGAGCCTGCTGCTGCGGATAGCTGCCAGGAGCCTGCTGCGGCATCGGCTGATGGTGAACCGGCTGCTGCGGCGCGGGTTGATAAGACTGCTGCTGCGCATGTTGCGGCGGCTGAGGCATCTGCTGGTGCGGCATCGGCTGCTGTACGGGCTGCGAATGCTGGGCCGGCTGCTGATTCTGCGGGGCAGGCTGCTGTACTTCCGGCAACGGCGTGAAGACAGGCTCGCTCGGCGTATCATCAACTAACGTTTTCATTGGCGAGAATTCATAATCCGCCGCAGAGAACGGATGCGATCCCGGCGGCTGCTCGCTGGCGTAGCGCTGCTGCTGGGAAGCGGCAAACTGACGGGCAAGTTCGGCTTCAGCGGCAGAATCCTCGTCTACATCAGCCTCTTCCGCAGCGTAGCTATCGCCATAGCGCTGATTTTGCGCAGCCGCGAACTGACGCGCCAGCTCACCCTGCTCAAGCTCTGCAACTTCCTCGTCCGTCAGCGCATCGTCATCATAGTGCTGATGCTCTGCCTGACGCGCACGTTCTTCAGCCAACCGCTGCGAAGGCAACTTAATGCCATAGGAAGCCAGCTCACGGCGCGTGGGCACGCGAACGCGGTTTGGACGCGGCAATTTCGGGCCTATGCCCTCTTTTACCTGCGCACGCGGGCCGCCCGACACCGGGCTAAACAGCGGCGCGGCGCTGGATGCGGCAGATGCGACGGAGGCCGCCCCGGTGGCCTGATGGACGCCAGACGCCAGCGCGCTCACCGCGGCAACATCAGCCGCCGGAGCAGGCGGAGGCGAGATCGGTTTTGTCGCAACCGGACTGACCGGCTCCGGAATCGGCTGATACCATGCGGCAAGCTGCTCGCGTTCACGCGCGCGTTTCTCTTCCACTTCTTCGAAGTAGTACATCGGCGGACGCTGAGGCTTCACCTCCTCTTGCGGAGGCTCAGGCTCAACGGAGGCGGCGTAAGGCTCAGGCTGCTGTACCGGGGCCTGTTCCGGCTGGTACGCATGCTGCGGCTGGTAAGCCGGTTCCGGCTGATACGCTGGCTGCTGTACCGGCGCCTGTTCCGGCTGGTACGCATGCTGCGGCTGGTAAGCCGGTTCCGGCTGATATGCTGGCTGCTGTACCGGGGCCTGTTCCGGCTGGTACGCATGCTGCGGCTGGTAAGCCGGTTCCGGCTGGTACGCTGGCTGCTGTACCGGGGCCTGTTCCGGCTGGTACGCATGCTGCGGCTGGTAAGCCGGTTCCGGCTGATATGCTGGCTGCTGTACCGGGGCCTGTTCCGGCTGGTAAGCATGCTGCGGCTGGTAAGCCGGTTCTGGCTGATACGCTGGCTGCTGTACCGGGGCCTGTTCCGGCTGGTAAGCATGCTGCGGCTGGTAAGCCGGTTCAGGCTGATACGCTGGCTGCTGTACCGGGGCCTGTTCCGGATGATAGACCGGCTGAGCCTCATACCCTGGCAGCGGTTCAGACCATGCCTGCGGCGCAGCGGTATCCTGCGCGGCCAAAGCCACCGGATCGGCAATGCTATGACCGTTTAACAGAGGATCGTAGGGGTCAAAATCGCCGGGACGTGCCGCACTGACGCCGGAGAACAGAACATCATCAGCATTTGCCGGACGCGCTGCGCTGGAGCCAGAAAAAAGGACATCGTCAGCGGCAACAGGCGCACCGCCGGCGCTGTACTGAACCTCGTCTTCGGCGTCATCCATCCGTTTACCCGAGAACAGCGCCGCATCGGTCTTACGCCCCATCGGATTAGAGAACTTCTCAGCCAGACGCTGGCGGCGAGCTAAGGCGCTGCGTAAAATTCGCGCGCGTCGAGAACCCTGCGGCTTCGCGGGTTCATCATCTTCATATTCTTCTTCATCATCTTCATATTCCCCTTCATCAACCCAGGTATCGTCACGACGGGTACGGTTGCTGGCAAACGTGAGAATAGAAAGAATAGCACCGCCGAGTTTTTCAGCAATGCTAACCCAGGACCAGCCGGTAAATAGCGTCAGTCCTGCCGCCCAGATGCAGAGCAGCGCGATTGTGCCGCCGCTGCTGTGCAGCAGCGGTTGCAGGGTGGTGCTCAACAGACTGCCGATCACGCCGCCGGAGGCGAAATACCAGATATCATCAGCGTTGATTGCCGCCAGACCGCAGGAAGTGAGGATCAGCGCCAGCGCGCCAATTAAACGCAGCGAGACGGCGAAATAGTCGATGTACTCGTCGTTTTCTTGATGACGCCAGGCAAACCAGCAGCCGCCGATAATGATGACCGGAATGGTATAGGCCATTACGCCAAAAATAAAAAATAGCGTATCGGCAAGCCAGGCTCCCGGCGTCCCGCCTATGTTGTGAATAGGCTCATGCCACGCCGTTTGCGACCAGCTAGGATCCGAGGGATTAAAGCTGAGTAAGGCCGCCATCAACCAGATGGCAAAAAGGGAGCAAAGAATGAGTAACGCCTCAAGGAGCCGGCGTCCGCTACTCAGCTTTGTGAATTTGACTTCTTTGTCTTCAGTGTATTCCTGGCTCAAGAAAGGCTCTCCAGGTATCAGGCTGTTTCCTGCCTTCGGCTAAAACGGACAACAGTGCCGGGTCTCCCCGGCACTGTTGCTGTATGGATTAACAGGAGTGTAATCAAACTACATCGATTTTGCACCTGTTCCGTGTTAGCGCGTCTTGATTACCAGACGATTACTCTGCTTGACTTCTTCCATTACCACATAGGTACGGGTGTCATTTACGCCCGGCAGGCGCAGCAAGGTCTCGCCCAGTAATTTACGATACGCTGACATATCCGGTACGCGGGTTTTCAACAGGTAGTCAAAATCCCCGGAAACCAGATGACACTCTTGAATTTCTTCAAGTTTTTGCACAGCGGAGTTAAATTGCTCAAACACATCCGGCGCGCCACGATTCAGAGTAATCTCAACAAATACCAGAAGTGATGCATCCAGATAGTGCGGGTTGAGCAGCGCTGTATAGCCCTGAATAAAACCCTGTCTTTCCAGTCGACGCACGCGCTCAAGGCAAGGCGTCGGAGAAAGTCCCACCCGTTTAGAAAGCTCGACGTTGGAAATACGCCCGTCTTTTTGCAATTCATTCAAAATATTACGATCAATGCGGTCGAGATCTTTGCCAGGGCGCTTCTTGCTATCTACCATTATTATTGTCTCTCTGTATTCCTTCCCTACTCCTGTTCCGACTCTGAGCCTTCACTGCCAGAGTCCATCCTGTTATCACCCGTACGACGTTGGGTAACCCAGGGGTACGTGAGAAGCCCGTTGCCTGACGGCAGTCACCGACATCACGCATGGCGTCTGTCCACACCATGCGTAGATTTCGCTAACCCGGATAAAAATGGCATTTGCGTGCATGAAAATTCGCCACACGCGAAACACTGCTTTTCTTCTTCCATGAATGTTTTCGCAAAAGCACAGGGGATTGTCAAAGCAAAACATCGATTTTTAGTACAAGATGCCAGATATTCATAATCCTCCCCGGTTGATTCTCATGTTTTCCTCTTATAATTGTCTCGCTAACAGTAGAATTAGTTATATTCTTCGTTCGTTAAATCGCCGATTAATCGGCAGCTTCTATTGCACATATCGTTAACAAAACCGCCGCGCTCTTTTTTTACGTCCACAAATTCCCTACAATCCAGCTCATGTATGCCAATAAATTATGAGGATCTCATGGGCACGGCCAAACACAGTAAACTGCTTATTCTTGGTTCTGGACCTGCGGGATACACCGCTGCGGTCTACGCAGCGCGCGCAAATCTGCAGCCGGTACTAATTACCGGAATGGAAAAAGGCGGTCAGCTGACCACCACCACGGAAGTGGAAAACTGGCCAGGCGATCCTAACGATCTGACCGGACCGCTGCTGATGGAGCGCATGCATGAACATGCCACCAAATTTGAAACCGAAATTATTTTCGATCATATCAACAGCGTCGACCTGCAAAACCGTCCGTTCCGCCTGGTCGGCGACAGCGGCGAATACACCTGCGATGCCCTGATTATTGCCACCGGCGCTTCAGCACGCTATCTGGGTCTTCCCTCGGAAGAAGCGTTTAAGGGCCGCGGCGTGTCTGCCTGTGCGACCTGCGACGGTTTCTTCTATCGTAACCAGAAGGTTGCCGTCATCGGCGGCGGCAATACGGCCGTCGAAGAGGCGCTGTACCTGTCTAACATCGCTTCCGAAGTGCATTTGATCCACCGTCGTGACGGCTTCCGCGCGGAAAAAATCCTTATCAAACGCCTGATGGACAAAGTGGAGAGCGGCAATATCGTGCTGCACACCCACCGTACGCTGGAAGAAGTGACCGGCGACCAGATGGGCGTAAGCGGCTTGCGTCTGCGCGATACCCAGAATGCGGATAACGTTGAATCCCTGGAGGTTGCGGGGCTGTTCGTGGCTATCGGCCACAGCCCGAACACGGCAATTTTCGCCGGTCAGCTGGAGCTGGAAAACGGCTACATTAAAGTCCAGTCCGGCATCCACGGCAACGCCACCCAGACCAGCATCCCGGGCGTCTTCGCCGCCGGCGACGTGATGGATCATATCTACCGTCAGGCGATTACTTCTGCGGGTACCGGCTGCATGGCAGCGCTGGACGCGGAGCGCTATCTGGATGGTTTAGCCGACGCTTGCAAATAATCTTTACAAGTCAGTAACAAAGGTAAAGAAGGCGACGAAAAGTCGCCTTTATTTTTGCCTCGTTGTAACATTGCCGTGCCCAAAAAACTCATAACTACACCTGCTAAGCGCGCAATGAATAAAACCCGTCAACAAGAGTTAACCCGTTGGTTAAAAGATCAAAGCATTATCTCCCGTCGCTGGTTGATGATTTCCCGCGTATTGGGCGTCGTTAGCGGCCTGTTGATCGTCGCCCAGGCCTGGTTCCTGGCGAGGATCCTCCATCGCATGATTATGGAAAATATCCCCGCGACGGCGCTGCTGCTGCCCTTTACGCTACTGGTGCTGGTCTTTGTGCTGCGCGCCTGGGTGGTCTGGCTGCGTGAAAGAGTGGGTTTTCAGGCCGGTCAACATATCCGCCTTGAGATCCGCCGTCAGGTTCTGGATCGTTTACAGCAGGCGGGACCGGCGTGGATACAGGGCAAACCTGCGGGTAGCTGGGCCACGCTGATCCTTGAGCAGATCGACGATATGCATGACTACTATGCTCGCTATTTGCCGCAGATGACGCTGGCCGCCTCTGTACCGTTGCTGATTGTTATCACGATTTTCCCCATCAACTGGGCCGCGGCGCTGATTCTGCTGGGTACCGCACCGCTTATTCCGCTGTTTATGGCGCTGGTGGGAATGGGCGCGGCTGATGCCAACCGGCGCAACTTTCTCGCTCTGGCGCGTTTAAGCGGCCATTTTCTCGATCGCCTGCGCGGTATGGAAACGCTGCGTATTTTTCATCGCGGCGAAGCGGAGACGGACAACATACGCGAGGCCTCGCAGGATTTCCGCCAGCGAACAATGGAAGTGCTGCGCCTGGCGTTTCTCTCCTCCGGTGTCCTGGAGTTTTTCACCTCGCTGTCGATTGCGCTGGTCGCCGTTTACTTTGGTTTTTCCTATCTGGGAGAGCTCAACTTTGGCCATTACGGCGCCGGGGTGACGTTGATGTCCGGTTTCCTCGCCCTGATTCTGGCTCCTGAGTTTTTCCAGCCACTGCGCGATTTAGGCACCTTTTATCATGCGAAAGCGCAGGCGATTGGCGCCGCCGATAGCCTGAAGACCTTTATGGAAGCGCCGCTGGCGCAGGCAGAGCGTGGGGAAAAGGCATTAAAAGATGATGAAACGGTAAGCCTTGAAGCTCGCGACCTGCTGATTAAGTCTCCCGAAGGGAAAGTGCTGGCCGGGCCGCTGAATTTTTCCCTGCGCGCCGGTGAACGCGTGGTGCTGGTTGGGCAAAGCGGCTCGGGCAAAAGCTCGCTACTGAATACGTTAACGGGTTTTCTTCCCTATGACGGCTCGCTCAAGGTCAATGGCGTCGAGTTAAAGAGTCTGGATGCGGACCGCTGGCGTCGTCTCCTGAGCTGGGTCGGGCAAAATCCACAGCTGCCCGCGGCGACGCTGCGCGAAAACGTCCTGCTCTCCTGCCCTGAAGCCACCGAAGCGCAGCTGCAGCTTGCGCTGGATAAAGCCTGGGTTAGCGAGTTCGTCTCTCTTCTGCCGCAGGGTATTAATACGCCTGTTGGCGATCAGGCCGGCCGGCTGTCGGTCGGGCAGGCTCAGCGCGTCGCCGTCGCACGAGCGCTGCTGGTGCCCTGTCGTCTGCTGCTGCTTGATGAGCCTGCCGCCAGCCTTGACGCGCATAGCGAACAGCGCGTGATGCAGGCGCTGACCAATGCATCAACGCAGCAAACCACGTTAATGGTTACCCATCAGCTGGAAGGACTGGCGAACTGGGATGCGATCTGGGTTATGCAGGATGGTCGAATTGTTGAGCAAGGCAGCTATTCGCAGCTGGCGGCCGCTGGCGGCCCCTTCGCGACCCTGCTCGCTCATCGTCAGGAGGAGATTTAAATGCGCGCATTATGGCCTTACCTGGCGCTGTACAAACGACACAAATGGCTGTTGCTGCTCGGTATCGTGCTGGCGATCGTGACGCTGCTGGCCAGCATTGGCTTATTAACGCTATCCGGCTGGTTCCTGTCGGCATCAGCCGTCGTTGGCGTGGCGGGCATCTACAGCTTTAACTATATGCTGCCAGCCGCGGGCGTGCGCGGCGCGGCGATTATTCGCACCGCGGGCCGCTACTTTGAGCGTCTGGTCAGCCATGACGCCACCTTCCGCGTTCTGCAGCACCTGCGGGTCTTTACCTTCAGTAAGCTGCTGCCGCTCTCCCCCGCCGGGCTGGCGCGTTTTCGTCAGGGCGAGCTGCTTAACCGGGTGGTTGCAGATGTCGATACCCTGGATCATCTCTATTTGCGCGTCATATCACCGCTGGTAGGCGCGCTGGTGGTGATCCTGGTCGTCACCGTAGGGTTGAGCGTGCTGGACGTCACTCTGGCCCTGACCCTCGGTGGTATTATGCTGCTCACCCTGCTGGTGATGCCGCCGCTGTTCTATCGCGCAGGTAAACCCGCAGGTGAAAGCATAACCCGGCTTCGCGGGCAATATCGCCAGCATCTGACCTCATGGCTCCAGGGACAGGCGGAACTCATGCTGTTCAACGCCAGCGACCGCTACCGGCAGCAAATGGAAAAAACGGAAGCGCGCTGGCTGGATGCGCAGCGTCGCCAGGCTGAGCTCACCGCGCTCTCTCAGGCGCTGATGCTGCTGATTGGCGGAATTGCGGTTATCGCTATGCTGTGGCTCGCCTCCGCGGGCGTTGGCGGCGATACTCAGCCAGGGGCGCTGATTGCGCTGTTTGTCTTCTGCGCGCTGGCGGCGTTTGAAGCGCTGGCGCCGGTAACCGGCGCATTTCAGCATTTAGGGCAGGTGATCGCCTCCGCAAAGCGCATCACGCAAATTACCGAGCAAGAGCCGGAAGTGGCCTTCCCTCAGGGCGAAGGCCAGACGCTGGATCGCGTCTCGTTACGCTTACATCAGGTCACCTTCAGCTATCCGCAGCAGCCCTCTCCCGCGCTGGAGAAAGTGTCATTGCAGATCGAGGCCGGAGAGCATATCGCCATCCTCGGACGAACAGGCTGCGGTAAATCGACCCTGCTGCAGCTGCTGACCCGCGCCTGGGATCCGGCTGAAGGGGAAATCTTACTCAACAATCAGCCGCTGGGGCAGTTTAATGAGGCGACGCTGCGCCGGGCGATGAGCGTCGTGCCGCAGCGCGTACATCTGTTCAGCGCTACGCTGCGCGACAACCTGCTGCTGGCTTCTCCCGGAGCCAGCGATGCCCGACTTGCCCAAACGCTTGAACGCGTCGGCTTAGCGAAATTACTGGAAGATAGCGGTCTGAATAGCTGGCTGGGTGAAGGCGGCCGTCAGCTTTCCGGCGGCGAGCTGCGCAGGCTGGCTATCGCCCGCGCCCTGCTTCACGATGCGCCGGTCATGCTGCTTGATGAACCTACTGAAGGCCTCGATGCGACGACCGAAAGTCAAATCCTTGATTTACTGGCGGAAGTGATGCGTGAAAAAACCGTGTTAATGGTAACCCATCGTCTGCGCGGACTGGCGCGTTTTAATCAGATAATAGTCATGGACAACGGGAAGATTATTGAGCAAGGTAGTCACGCAGAACTGCTGGCTGAACAGGGGCGTTACTACCAGTTTAAGCAGCGCCTGTAGGCTACTATTGAATCATTGCCTGATGCGTTGAGGTAAAAATGCGGCTGGTTCAGCTCTCTCATCATTCCATCGCCTTCCCCTCCCCGGAAGGCGCTTTACGCGAACCTAATGGCCTGTTAGCGCTGGGCGGCGATCTTAGCCCGGCGCGTTTACTGATGGCCTATCAGCGCGGTATTTTTCCGTGGTTTTCGCCCGGCGACCCTATTTTGTGGTGGTCCCCCGATCCGCGAGCGGTACTGTGGCCAGAGAAATTTCATCTCAGCCGCAGCATGAAGCGTTTCCATCAGCGCTCGCCTTATCGCGTCACGCTGAATCACGCCTTTGGTCAGGTTATCGAGGGCTGCGCCGACCACCGCGATGAGGGAACATGGATAACGCCGGGGATCGTTCAGGCGTACCACCAGCTGCATGAGCTGGGACATGCTCATTCTGTTGAAGTATGGCAGGGAAAGGAATTAGTCGGCGGGATGTACGGCGTCGCGCAGGGCGCGCTGTTTTGCGGAGAGTCGATGTTCAGCCGTGCCGAAAACGCCTCTAAAACCGCGCTGCTGGTCTTTAGCCAGATATTTTCGCAGGATGGCGGAAAATTAATCGATTGTCAGGTGCTGAATAAGCATACGGCGTCGCTGGGCGCAGTGGAAATTCCCCGCCGCGATTACCTCGACTATCTTTCCGTGCTGCGGACGTATCGTCTGCCGGAGCGATTCTGGGTACCAAGGGTGCTATTTGCAGGAGAAGCATAAATGTTTTCAGCACATTTTTTGTTGGGATGTTATAATTGCGCGGTAGAGTAGCTTCTGCCCGTTGCCCCGCCGCCGTTTGGGAATAATAAGAGTCAGATAACACCCATTGTTCTGTCACTCCCCCTTTACGTTTGCGCCTGTCACCCGGTTTATCCGCGTGAATTACGGGTAATGCGCCAAAACTACTTCGGCGATTTGACGTAAAACTTTACATACTTGCTGAACTTCGGCATTATCTTGCCGGTTCAAAACTACGGTAGTGATACCCCAGAGGACTAGATGGCCAAAGAAGACAATATTGAAATGCAGGGCACCGTACTTGATACGCTGCCTAACACTATGTTCCGCGTAGAACTGGAAAACGGTCACGTGGTAACTGCGCATATTTCCGGTAAAATGCGTAAAAACTACATCCGCATTCTGACGGGCGACAAAGTGACTGTTGAGCTGACCCCGTACGACCTGAGCAAAGGCCGCATTGTCTTCCGTAGTCGCTGATCGTTTTCGCGCTTAGCGCGCCAGATGCTGAAGGCCGGGATAATTCCCGGTCTTTTCATTTCTGCGTCATTTACAACTTAAAGCGCGCAGATAAAAAAACCGGCCCTGAGGCCGGTTTTGTCACTGAGTACCGAAACTTAATGCGCCGCTTCCGGTTTGTGCTTCTGCGCACTCTGGAAGTCGTAGGTCAGCGCATTTTTCTCTTTATCCAGTTCAACGGTCACCTGTCCGCCGTCAACCAGTGAGCCAAACAGCAGCTCGTTGGCCAGCGGTTTTTTCAGGTTGTCCTGAATCACCCGCGCCATCGGACGCGCGCCCATGGCCCGGTCGTAGCCTTTCTCGGCCAGCCAATCGCGGGCTTCCTGGCTGACTTCCAAAGAGACGCCTTTCTGATCCAGCTGAACCTGCAGCTCGACGATAAATTTATCCACCACCTGATGGATAACCGTCGTAGACAGATGATCGAACCAGATAATGTTGTCGAGACGGTTACGGAACTCCGGCGTAAAGATCTTTTTGATCTCATCCATTGCATCCGGACTGTTGTCCTGATGGATGAGGCCAATGGATTTACGCTCGGTTTCGCGCACCCCGGCGTTGGTGGTCATCACCAGCACCACGTTGCGGAAATCCGCTTTGCGGCCGTTGTTGTCGGTCAGCGTCCCGTTATCCATCACCTGCAGCAGCAGGTTAAAGACATCCGGATGCGCTTTTTCAATTTCATCCAGCAGCAGCACCGCGTGCGGATGCTTAATAACCGCATCGGTCAGCAGCCCGCCCTGATCGAAACCGACGTAGCCCGGAGGCGCACCGATTAAGCGGCTGACGGTATGACGTTCCATATATTCGGACATATCAAAACGCAGCAGCTCAATGCCCAGCGACTTCGCCAGCTGTACGGTAACCTCGGTTTTACCGACCCCGGTAGGCCCAGCGAACAGGAAAGAGCCGACGGGTTTGTGCTCATGGCCAAGCCCGGCGCGCGCCATCTTGATCGCTTCGGTTAAGGCCTCAATCGCCTTATCCTGGCCGAAGACCAGCATTTTCAGGCGATCGCCGAGGTTTTTCAGCGTATCGCGATCGCTGCGGGAAACGCTCTTCTCAGGTATACGCGCAATCCGCGCCACCACGGACTCAATATCCGCTACGTTAACCGTTTTCTTACGTTTGCTCACCGGCATCAAGCGCGCACGCGCCCCGGCTTCATCAATCACGTCAATCGCCTTATCCGGCAGATGACGATCGTTAATGTACTTCACCGCCAGCTCTACCGCCGCACGTACCGCTTTCGCGGTGTAACGGACGTCGTGGTGCGCTTCATACTTCGGCTTCAGGCCGTTAATAATCTGCACCGTCTCTTCCACGGAAGGTTCGGTGATATCAATTTTCTGGAAACGCCGCGCCAGGGCACGATCTTTTTCAAAGATGTTGCTGAACTCCTGATAGGTCGTCGAGCCAATGACCCGAATCTTACCGCTGGAAAGCAGCGGTTTAATCAGGTTAGCGGCATCGACCTGCCCGCCGGAAGCCGCCCCCGCACCGATAATGGTGTGGATCTCATCGATGAACAGAATACTGTTGGTGTCCTGCTCCAGCTGCTTAAGCAGCGCCTTAAAGCGTTTTTCAAAGTCGCCGCGGTATTTGGTACCTGCCAGCAGCGAGCCAATATCCAGTGAATAGATAGTGCAATCGGCCATCACTTCCGGCACGTCGCCCTGCACGATACGCCAGGCAAGACCTTCAGCAATAGCGGTTTTACCAACGCCGGATTCCCCCACCAGCAGCGGGTTGTTCTTGCGGCGGCGGCACAGAACCTGAATAGCACGTTCCAGCTCTTTCTCGCGGCCGATCAGCGGATCGATACCGCCTACGCGGGCAAGCTGGTTGAGGTTGGTGGTGAAGTTTTCCATACGATCCTCCCCGCCTGCTTGCTCTTCGCTGCTGCCAGGCTGACTTCCGCTGTTATCGGAAGACTGGCTCGGCTCGTCTTTACGCGTACCGTGAGAGATGAAATTCACCACATCAAGTCGGCTGACTTCATGTTTACGCAGCAGGTATGCCGCCTGAGATTCCTGTTCGCTAAAAATCGCGACCAGAACGTTGGCGCCGGTCACTTCGCTGCGGCCGGAAGACTGGACGTGGAAAACAGCACGTTGCAGCACGCGCTGGAAGCTCAGCGTCGGCTGAGTGTCGCGCTCTTCTTCCGTTGCAGGCAGTACGGGTGTGGTCTGTTCGATGAAGGCTTCAAGCTCCTGACGCAGCGCGACCAGGTCCACTGAACACGCTTCAAGCGCTTCGCGGGCCGAAGGGTTGCTAAGCAGCGCCAGCAACAAGTGCTCGACGGTCATGAACTCATGACGGTGCTCGCGCGCTCTGGCGAAAGCCATGTTTAAACTGAGTTCCAGTTCTTGATTGAGCATAGGCACCTCCCCCAAGTTTATTGCCTGCATTCAGGCTTTTTCTAGCGTACATAACAACGGATGTTCGTTCTCCCTCGCATACTGGTTCACCATCGATACTTTGGTTTCTGCGACTTCTGCGGTAAACACCCCGCAAATCGCTTTACCTTGATAGTGAACCGTCAGCATCAGTTGCGTTGCACGTTCAACATCATAAGAAAAGAATTTTTGTAACACGTCAATAACAAACTCCATTGGAGTGTAGTCATCATTGACTAATATCACTTTATACATAGATGGCGGTTTAAGCGCATCTTTAACTTCGTCCTCAATTAGCTGATCGAAGTCCAACCAGTCTCTCTTACTCATCGTCAGTGTTCATCATCGGTTGCTGTTGCCAACAGGCGGTGGCCTGTCGATGACCAGAGGCTATGCACATCATAAATCTACAATAGATCATAGATAATTATCATCTATTACTTCCATCCGCGACGTCTGTCACATTCCCCGGCAATAGCGTTAACTGCTTCAAATTTTGACGCATTTTTCACCGTCCCCTGGCGTCAATCGCTTGACGCATTTCCTGATTTCTCTAAATTGTAGTGGCGAGAGTTGGCGAGCAAATGAACAACTCGTCACTCCACTACCGGTTCATTCCATCTTACTTATAAGATTTACGAAGGATGTCGAAGTATGGAAATGGGTACTGTTAAGTGGTTCAACAATGCCAAAGGGTTCGGTTTTATCTGCCCTGAGGGCGGCGGCGAAGACATTTTCGCCCATTACTCGACCATCCAGATGGATGGTTACAGAACGCTAAAAGCCGGACAAGCGGTTCGGTTTGATGTTCACCAGGGGCCAAAAGGTAACCACGCCAGCGTGATTGTCCCTGTTGAAGCTGAAGAAACAGAAACAGCCGCATAACTCTTTTGCTTCATTGTGTACATCCCGCCAGCAAAATGCCAGTCCTTCTGACTGGCATTTTTTTATCGCTACTCGCGCGCCAGGGCGTCGACGGGGTCCAGACGAGCCGCATTGCGCGCCGGTAGCCAGCCAAACAGCACCCCGGTCAGCGTGGAGCATAAAAACGCGGTCAATAGCGCCAACGGTGAAAAACCGATCTCCCAGCCGGGTAAAAACAGCTGTAATACAAAGGCAATCAGCAGCGAAAGCGTGACGCCCAGCGCCCCGCCGACCAGGCAAACCAGCACCGCCTCGATCAAAAACTGCTGTAAGACATCGCTGGCTCGCGCCCCGACCGCCATACGGATACCGATCTCCCGCGTGCGTTCGGTGACGGAGACCAGCATAATATTCATCACGCCAATACCGCCGACCACCAGCGCAATCACCGCCACCAGCGTCAGAAACAGCTGTAATGTATGTGTGGTCCGTTCCGCCGTTTTCAAGATGCTGTCCATATTCCAGGTGAAAACATCTTTCTTACCGTGACGCAGTTCCAGTAGACGCAACAGTTGCTGCTCGGCAACCGCGCTGTCGTAGCCTTCATTGACGCGCACGGTGATGGAATTCAGCCACGACTGCCCCATCACCCGGCCAGCCATCGTGGTATAGGGCAACCAGACGCGCAGAATTTTGCTGCTGCCGAACATTGACTGTTTTTCATCCGCCACGCCGATCACCGTCGCGGGCATATTGCCGACCAGAATCACTTCGCCGACGACCCGCGCTTTATGCGGAAATAGCTGTCGGCGCGCGTTGCTGTCGAGCACCACCACCTGCGCGCGGCTATTTAGCTGAAGCTCGTTAAAGGTATTGCCTTCGCTAAAGGTCATGCCGTAGACGTTAAAGTACTGCGCCCCCACGCCCTCGGCGCTGGCGGCAACGTCGATGTTATCCGCCCGCAGGCGCAGGCTTTTTGATACCGCCGGGGTCGCCGAGCTCACCCACGGCTGTTTCTGAATAGCTAACAGATCGTCGTACTTGAGCGATTGCTGATAGCGGGGATCGTCATCGCCGAAATCCTTGCCGGGATATACATCAATGGTATTCGTTCCGATAGCGCGAATATCGGCCAGCACCATCTGCTTCGCGGCATCGCCCACCACCACAATCGACACCACAGATGCGATGCCGATAATAATGCCGAGCATCGTCAGCAGCGTACGCATTTTATTCGCCGCCATAGCGCGCCAGGCCATGATCAGCGCTTCGCGAAAGCCGCTGCTGAACTGACGCCACGCCGACGGTTCGGCCGCCGTGCGCTGGCGCAGTACGCCGCCTTGCGCCGGACTCAGCGCGGGCGGATTACGCACGATTTCACCGTCGTGTATCTCAATCACCCGCTCCGCCTGGGCCGCCACCTGCGGGTCATGGGTGACGATAATCACCGTATGCCCCTGCGCTTTTAGCTGGTGAAGGATCCCCATGACCTCTTCGCCGGAGCGGCTGTCCAGCGCACCGGTTGGCTCATCCGCCAGAATCACTTCCCCGCCGTTCATCAGAGCACGGGCGATACTCACCCGCTGCTGCTGGCCGCCGGAGAGCTGCGAAGGCTGATATTCAGCTCTGTCGCCCAGCCCCAGCCGAACCAGCAGCTCATGGGCCCGAGCCAGGCGCGCTTTGCGCTCGGCGCCGGCATAAACCGCAGGAACTTCCACGTTCTGCGCCGCGGTGAGATGCGATAACAGGTGATAGCGCTGAAAAATAAAACCGAAATGTTCCCGCCGCAGGCGCGCCAGCTCGTCGCCGTTGAGACGAGCCACGTCCGTTCCCGCGACCCGGTAGGTACCGCCGGTCGGTTTGTCCAGACAGCCGAGAATATTCATCAGCGTGGATTTCCCGGAGCCGGATGCGCCGACGATTGCCACCATCTCACCGGCGGCAATGTTCAACGTAATGCCTTTCAGCACCTCAACGTTGCCATCGCCGGAGGGGTAGCTGCGGCGAATATCACGCAGTTCCAGTAACGCCGTCATTTCGCCGCTCCGGCCGCACCTTCGCCGATAATGACTTCATCCCCCTCGTCCAGCCCTTTCACCACCGCCACATCGGTGTCGTTACGCGCGCCGATAACGATTTCACGCTCTTTAACTTCACCGGTACGCAGCAGACGCACGTGATAGCGGTTATCGCCGATGGCCTCACCCAGCGCGCTCAGCGGGATGGTGATAACATTTTTCACTTCTGAGAGCTGAATATGCACCTGGGCGGTCATCTCCAGGCGCAGGATGCCCTGCGGGTTCGGCACTTCAAAACGGGCGTAGTAGAAAATAGCGTCGTTGACCTTTTCGGGCGTCGGGAGAATATCCTTCAGCGTTCCTTCATAGCGCGTCAGCGGATCGCCCAGTACGGTAAACCAGGCCTTTTGCCCCGGCTTAAGATGAATGACGTCCGCTTCCGAGACCTGCGCCTTCACCAGCATGGTGCTGAGATCGGCCAGGGTCAAAATATTCGGCGCCTGCTGGGCGGCAATCACCGTCTGCCCCTGCAGGGTGGTGATTTGCGTCACTTCTCCGGACATCGGCGCCAGAATTTTGGTGTAGTCGAGGTTGGTTTTGGCCGTATCCAGGGTCGCCTGATTGCGTTTGACCTGGGCTTCAATCGTGCCGATTTGCGCCTCTTTGACCGCTAAGTCGGTCGCGGCGGTATCGAGGTCCTGGCGAGAGACCAGCTGCCGCTGCGCCAGCTGCTGCTGACGAGCCAGCGTCGCCGCAGACAGTTTACGTTCCGCGCGCGCCTGGTTCAGCTGCGCCCGTAGCTCCATCAACGTCGCTTCGACTTCCTTTATCTGGTTTTCCGCCTGCTCCGGGTCGATAACCCCCAGCAGCTGGTCTTTTTTGACTTTGTCGCCAATCTCGACGCGCAGCGTTTTTAGCTGCCCGCTCACCTGCGCCCCGACGTCCACTTTTTTCAACGCATCGAGCTTACCGGTCGCCAGCACGCTCTGCTGAAGGTCGCCTTTACGCACCACCAGCGTCTGATACTGCGGCAGCGGCGCATTCAGAATTCGCCATCCCCAGACGGCGAGGGCCAGCACGACAATCGCCAGCAGCCACCAAACTTTCCTGCGCTTTCCATTTAATTTCATAACAATTCCTGATGTTTTAACCCGCAGAACCCGCGACAATTCTATCTAAATGCGGCAATAGAATAACGCGCATTTTTAGATGCGCTTCATTTTTGTTTAACTGAAGTTGAGGGTATGCAGATGAAGACCTGCCGGGATGGATAGCCCGGCAGAAAGAGAGAAACAGCGGCCAGCGCTAATCCGCGCGTCCGCGCGCCAGCCATAGCACGCGAGAGAACATTTTTTTCAACAGCGTCGGAATGGCGTCAACCCCGCGCCGTCCGGCCTCCATCGCCACTTCAATCGCCAGGTCGGGCTTAGACGAGCGATGAATCGCTTTGGTGATCACCCGCCGCATATTCATGGGTATATTCATCGGCAGCTGCGCGACCCGGTGATAAACATCGTCGAAGCCCTGACGGTACATAAAATGCTCCATATCCATCGCCGGTAGCGCGGTGAGATGGTCTCGCTCCAGCATTTTATCGTCATTCAACAAACTGCGAACGGTGGCGGCGTATTTCTTCCCGGCTTCATCGCCATCCACCAGCACATGCCACTCAATACCCATTCGCCGGGCGAATTTAATCAGCGGCTTCAAACCCGACTGGGCAAACTCAATGACCTTCACCCCTTCCGCATCAAAGTGATGGCCGCACTGGCGGGCCAGCTCGTTGATAACCCAGGTTTCCGTCTCCCCCTCCACCAGCAGCCAGCAGCGGGCAAACAGCGATGAAGCGCGGTTAAAGCGAATATGAAACGCGATGCGCCGGCTGTCTTCCGCATTCATCCCGCCGGGCCCCAGCCGCCAGGCCGACACTCGTGAAGATTCACGCACCAGCCGACAGACGTGCTCGACGGGCGTTAATGACAGCAGCTCGCCGGAGTTCGTTGTCGTCACCCGCTGCAGCGGCAGTAAATTGAGCAAATGCCAGGCCACCGACAGCATAATGGGATGCAGCCGGGTTTCCGGGTCCTCAATCAACAAGAGCGGCCGCGCATCGCGATCGAGTCTTACCGTGCCTTTCGCCTGCAGCAGAGTCGAAAACAGCCCCAATAAAATCACCCGATGGCTGCGCCCGCCGGGCTTGTCGATCATCCTGTTGATAATATCCAGGTAACGCCAGCTGCGCTGTTCATCATGTGAATGACGGCGCATCAGACGATGGCGCGACTGCGCGCTGCTCTGCTCGGCAAAATAGTGCTCCAGCAATTGCACCATAGCCGACAGCCCCTGGCGGATCTGCCCATCGGTTAAATTTTGCGGATGATGTACCAGTTCGCGAGAGAGGAAATCAAGCTGGCGAGCGGTAATTTCGATCTGCGGCGAGTGCGGAACGGTGCCGTTGTGGATCCGCCGCATAAAGCGGGCGTCGCGTAGCCGCAGAACCGGCATCAACCGTACCAGGTGACGGGCGAGTTCATCAATATCGTCAAGCTCCAGCGCTTTCCCTTCACCATCAATAAAGCTGCGCAGGGTCATCACGCTGTCGTCATCGGCAAGCTCCCCCTCCAGGCGATAGAAAACGCGCTGATAGCCATCGTCGCAGGGAACCCAGCAGCTGCTGAGAGGACGATAGCGTCGAACCCGATGGCGCCCGGGTTCATTTTCACGGAAGGTCAGGATAATATGCAGATGATGCTCGCGCCCCTGAATATCGCCGGGCGGAAACCAAAAATCTTCCCGAACAAAATGATAGAGGTCGAACTCCGGCGACAGGAGCAGCGTCAGGGCATCCAGCAGGCTGGATTTACCCCAGGCATTTTCGCCAATCAGCACGTTATTTTGTTCAAGCATCAACGATAATCGGTTAATGCCGCGAAAACCGACTATTTCTACGCGCTCAAGATGCATATGCCCTCCGCTCAGTGGCGACTATCTCCTTCAGTTATCAGCAGTATAGCGAGGTGAGCATCAACATGACACTCCGGGCGTCTGCGAATCGCTCATGGCTGCTTGGGGGAATGTGATGCGCCGTACTTCACTTAATTGAGAAACGCATTCATCATTGAAAGTCGTTTTTTTAACCGTTTTTGTTCTACACTTTTAAAAAATCCGACATAAAAAGGAATCCCAGCGCATTGTTCTAAATCAAATTACATCAATTTATTTAACTGGTCCCAAGGTGGCGATCGTCCATAGAATAGCGTCGCTTTATTCTGGTCGTCATTCTTTGTGGCGAAAATAAAGGCCGGCACGAAAACTCGTGCGCGTTTACGTTTTTATTGAGGTGGTTATGTTTAGAAAATTAGCAGCAGAATGCTTTGGTACATTCTGGCTGGTATTTGGTGGTTGCGGCAGCGCCGTTCTGGCTGCGGCATTCCCTGAGCTGGGAATTGGTTTTGCCGGCGTCGCGCTGGCTTTCGGTTTAACCGTATTAACCATGGCGTATGCCGTCGGTCATATTTCCGGCGGACACTTTAACCCGGCGGTAACTTTAGGTTTATGGGCCGGCGGTCGTTTCCCGGCCAGGGACGTGATTGGTTATATTATCGCCCAGGTTGTCGGCGGTATTATCGCCGCCGCTATTCTGTACGTTGTCGCCAGCGGTAAAGCGGGCTTTGACGCCGCCGCTAGCGGATTCGCATCGAACGGCTATGGCGAACATTCTCCCGGCGGTTTCTCCATGCTCTCCGCTATTGTGATTGAGATCGTCCTGACCTGCGGCTTCCTGCTGGTCATTCACGGCGCCACGGATAAAAACGCACCGGCCGGCTTCGCTCCTATCGCTATTGGCCTGGCGCTAACGCTTATCCACCTGATCAGCATTCCGGTCACCAACACGTCGGTAAACCCGGCGCGCAGCACCGCGGTAGCGATATTCCAGGGCGGCTGGGCGCTGCAGCAGCTGTGGCTATTCTGGGTGATGCCGATTATCGGCGGCATTCTCGGCGGCGTGCTCTACCGCACCCTGCTGGAAAAACGCAGCTAAACGTCCCCCACTTTTCTTGAGGCCCGGTGCTGCCGGGCCTTTCTTTTTTTCCACCACTTTACTCAGTCCGGCGATTTGGGTAGTGTCAGGGGCGCTATTTTCATTCTGCAAGGACCAGGTCGTTCATGTTTTCGGGACTTTTAATCATTCTGCTGCCGTTGGTTATAGGCTATCTTATTCCTCTTCATCGGCCATCAGCCCTTAAACTCATCGCGCGACTTCTGAGCTGGATTGTCTACGTTATTCTCTTTTTTATGGGTATTAGCCTGGCCTTCCTGGATAATCTGGCCAGCAACCTCCTGGCGATCCTTCATTATGCGGCGGTCAGCGTCGTTATTATTCTGCTGTGCAATATTGCCGCCCTGATGTGGCTCGAGCAAAAAATGCCCTGGCAAAATCATCATCGTCAGGAAAAATTACCCTCCCGTCTGGCAATGGCTCTGGAATCCCTTCAGCTATGCGGCGTGGTATTTATTGGTTTTATGATTGGTCTGAGCGGCATATCCTTTTTACAACACGCCACCGAGGCCAGCGAATATACCCTGATCTTCCTTTTGTTCCTCATCGGTATTCAACTGCGCAATAATGGCATGACGCTGCGGCAGATCGTACTGAATCGCCGCGGAATGATTGTCGCGGTAGTGGTCATGGTCAGTTCACTGCTGGGCGGTATCATCAACGCCTTTATTCTCGACCTGCCGCTAAAAACCGGCCTAGCCATGGCTTCCGGGTTTGGCTGGTATTCGCTCTCCGGGATCCTGCTGACCGAATCCTATGGCCCGGTAATTGGCAGCGCGGCCTTCTTTAACGATCTTGCCCGCGAGCTGCTGGCGATAATGCTTATCCCCGGACTGGTGCGCCGCAGCCGTTCCACCGCGCTGGGCCTTTGCGGCGCGACATCAATGGACTTTACGCTGCCGGTACTGCAACGCTCTGGCGGGGTGGAGATTGTGCCGGCGGCCATCGTTCATGGCTTCATTCTCAGTCTGCTGGTGCCCATATTGATGGCTTTCTTCTCCGCTTAATACCTCTCTGGCGGTAGTCTTCTGCCGCCAATTTTGCGCTAAATCAATCTCCCCGTAAGTTGTATCAGAAATACCTTTTCTCTTCTCGCGCTCGGGCATAACCTTAAACATGTATATTAAATATAACTTTAAAAAAGGTGTGACCATGTTTTGTGTGCAATGTGAACAAACCATCCGTACCCCGGCAGGGAACGGCTGCTCTTACGCGCAGGGTATGTGCGGGAAAACGGCCGAAACGTCCGATCTGCAGGATCTGCTGATTGCCTCTCTGCAGGGACTCTCCGCCTGGGCGCTTAAAGCCCGTGAATACGGCATCATCGACCACGACATCGACAGCTTTGCGCCGCGCGCTTTTTTCTCCACGCTGACCAACGTTAACTTCGATTCCCCGCGTATCGTTGGCTATGCGCGCGAGGCCATCACCCTGCGTGAAGCGCTGAAAGCCCAGTGCCTGAATATTGATGCCCACGCGACGGTTAACAACCCGATGGCCGATCTGCAGCTGGCGAGCGACGATCTGGGCGACCTGCAGCGCCAGGCGGCGGAATTCACCCCGAACAAAGACAAAGCGGCCATCGGCGAGAACATTCTCGGCCTGCGCCTGCTGTGCCTGTACGGCCTGAAAGGCGCTGCGGCTTATATGGAGCACGCGCACGTTCTGGGTCAGTACGACAACGACATCTACGCCCAGTACCATAAAATCATGGCGTGGCTCGGTACCTGGCCTGCCGATATGAACGCGCTGCTGGAGTGCTCGATGGAAATCGGCCAGATGAACTTCAAAGTGATGAGCATTCTGGACGCTGGCGAGACCACCAAATATGGTCACCCCACCCCGACTCAGGTCAACGTCAAAGCGACCGAAGGCAAATGCATTCTGATTTCCGGCCATGACCTGAAAGATCTGTACAACCTGCTGGAGCAAACCGAAGGTACCGGGGTTAACGTCTACACCCACGGTGAAATGCTGCCAGCGCACGGTTACCCGGAACTGCGTAAATTCAAGCATCTGATTGGTAACTACGGCAGCGGCTGGCAAAACCAGCAGGTCGAGTTTGCCCGCTTCCCTGGCCCGATTGTGATGACCTCTAACTGCATCATCGACCCAACCGTCGGCGCCTATGACGACCGTATCTGGACCCGCAGCATCGTCGGCTGGCCAGGCGTCAATCATCTGGAAGGCGAAGATTTCGCCCCGGTTATCGCCCAGGCGCAGCAGATGGCGGGCTTCCCGTACAGCGAGATCCCGCACCTGATCACCGTTGGCTTCGGTCGTCAGACCCTGCTGGGCGCGGCTGATACGCTGATCGACCTGGTGAGCCGTGAAAAACTGCGCCATATCTTCCTGGTGGGCGGCTGCGACGGGGCGCGCGGCGAACGTAACTACTTCACCGATTTCGCCACCAGCGTACCGGACGACTGCCTGATCCTGACCCTGGCCTGCGGTAAATACCGTTTCAACAAACTCGAATTCGGCGATATCGAAGGTCTGCCGCGTCTGGTCGATGCCGGTCAGTGTAACGACGCTTACTCTGCCATCATCCTGGCGGTCACCCTGGCTGAGAAACTGGGTTGTGGCGTGAACGACCTGCCGCTGTCTCTGGTGCTCTCCTGGTTTGAACAGAAAGCGATTGTTATTCTGCTGACCCTGCTGTCGCTGGGCGTGAAAAATATCGTCACCGGCCCGACGGCGCCGGGCTTCTTCACGCCGGACCTGCTGGCCGTTCTCAACGAGAAATTCGGTCTGCGTTCCGTGACCACCGTTGAAGAAGACATGAAGCAGCTGCTGAGCGCGTAAGGAGTAAAGAATGACAATGCCAACTCATCAGTGCCCATGGCGGATGCAGGTTCATCACATCCATCAGGAAACGCCGGATGTATGGACAATTTCGTTGCTGTGCCACGACTATTATCCGTACCGTGCCGGGCAGTATGCACTGGTCAGCGTACGTAATTCAGCGGAGACGCTGCGTGCTTACACCATTTCATCGACGCCGGGAGTAAGCGAGTACATCACGCTGACCATCCGTCGGATTGACGATGGCGCAGGCTCACAGTGGCTGACCCGCGACGTGAAGCGCGGCGACTATATCTGGCTGTCCGATGCCATGGGTGAATTTACCTGTGAAGATAAGGCTGAAGATAAGTTCCTGATGCTGGCTGCTGGCTGCGGCGTTACGCCAATCATGTCAATGCGTCGCTGGTTGGCAAAGTACCGCCCGCAGGCCGATGTGCAGGTGATCTTTAACGTTCGTTCACCGCAAGATGTTATTTTTGCCGACGAATGGCGCGAATATCCGGTGACCTTAGTCGCTGAAAACAATGCCACCCACGGTTTTGTTTCTGGCCGACTGACGACCGATCTGCTGAAAAGCGTACCGGATCTGACCTCTCGTACCGTGATGACCTGCGGCCCGGTGCCGTATATGGATTGGGTTGAGCAGGAGGTGAAAGCGCTGGGCGCGACGCGTTTCTTTAAAGAGCAGTTCTTTACGCCGGTAGCCGAAGCCGCTACCAGCGGCCTGAAGTTCACCAAACTGCAGCCGGCGAAAGCGTTCTACGCGCCGGTCGGCACCACGCTGCTCGAAGCGCTGGAAAGCAATAAGGTGCCGGTTACCGTCGCCTGTCGCGCAGGCGTCTGCGGCTGCTGCAAAACCAAAGTGGTTTCCGGAGAATATACCGTCAGCAGTACCATGACGTTAACCGATGCGGAAATCGCTGAAGGCTACGTGCTGGCCTGCTCCTGCCACCCGCAGGGTGATTTAGTACTGGCTTAACCCTCAGCTGCCGGATGGCGCAACGCCATCCGGCAACGTTTACCGCCAGGCTGAATTGCCGGCGATGGCATAGCGCCCTGCCCCGAGGAAGGCAATCGCCAGCGCGCCCACAAAGAAATAGACCAGGCTCTCAATCGCCCACGCGCCTACCGCATCCAGCGCAAAGGTTTTGCCCGTCCCGACCATCAGCCAGGCCACGACCATCGTAAACGCCAGCACCAGCGCCGCCGGACGCGTAAGCACTCCCAGAATCAGCAGGCAAGGCGCTACCACCTCGCCCACTAAAACCCCATAAGCGATAAACCCCGGCAATCCTTTTGCTACCAGCATATTGCTGATTCCCCCTACGCCATCAAATAGCTTATGCAACCCGTGAAACAGCATCAGCCCGCCAACGGCAAGTCGTAACAAGAGTTTGCCGAAATCGTCATGGGATAGCAGTTTATTAACAGCATTTAACAGCGATTTAACCATTTGAAATGATTCCTGTTTACCACTTTATGTGAGCTCAGATTATGCGGAGTTTTCGCTGAAAAAAACCAGCGGAAAATGAGAGGTGAAAGCGAGCGTAACTGGCAGTTTCATCTAAGCTTGTAAGCGTTATCACAAAAAGGAGATGGAGAACCATGAAACAGACCGTGGCGGCATACATTGCCAAAACTCTTGAACAGGCTGGCGTTAAACGTATTTGGGGCGTAACCGGGGATTCGCTCAACGGCTTAAGCGACAGCCTGAACCGTATGGGGACCATCGACTGGATGCCCACGCGCCATGAAGAAGTGGCCGCCTTCGCCGCCGGGGCGGAAGCGCAGCTTACCGGCGAACTGGCGGTCTGCGCAGGCTCCTGCGGGCCGGGCAACCTGCATCTGATTAACGGCCTTTTCGACTGCCACCGCAATCACGTTCCGGTTCTGGCCATCGCCGCCCATATTCCTTCCAGCGAAATCGGCAGCGGCTATTTTCAGGAAACGCATCCGCAGGAGCTGTTCCGGGAATGCAGTCACTACTGTGAACTGGTCTCAACCCCGGAACAGATCCCGCAGGTGCTGGCCATCGCCATGCGCAAAGCGGTGATTAACCGCGGCGTCTCGGTAGTGGTGCTTCCCGGCGACGTTGCGCTGAAAGCCGCGCCGGAAAGCGCCAGCAGCCACTGGTACCACGCGCCGCTGCCGCAGGTGACGCCGGCGGAAGAAGAGCTGAAAAAGCTGGCCCAGCTGCTGCGCTATTCAAGCAACATCGCCCTGATGTGCGGCAGCGGCTGCGCCGGGGCGCATAAAGAGCTGGTAGACTTCGCCGCGAAGCTCAAAGCGCCTATCGTTCACGCGCTGCGCGGCAAAGAGCACGTAGAATACGACAACCCTTATGATGTGGGGATGACCGGACTGATTGGCTTCTCCTCCGGCTTCCACACCATGATGAACGCCGACACCCTGGTGCTGCTCGGCACCCAGTTCCCCTATCGCGCCTTCTACCCGACGGACGCGAAAATCATTCAGATTGATATCAATCCCGGCAGTATTGGCGCCCACAGTAAAGTGGATATGGCGCTGGTCGGCGATATTAAATCGACCCTCAGCGCGCTGATGCCGCATCTTGAGGAGAAAACCGACCGTAAGTTCCTCGATAAAGCGCTGGAACACTATCGCGACGCGCGCAAGGGGCTTGATGACCTGGCGAAGCCCAGCGACAAAACAATTCATCCGCAGTATCTGGCGCAGCGCATCAGCCACTATGCCGACGACGATGCCATCTTTACCTGCGACGTGGGTACGCCGACCGTCTGGGCCGCGCGCTATTTGCAGATGAACGGCAAGCGCCGCCTGCTCGGATCGTTCAACCATGGGTCAATGGCTAACGCCATGCCGCAGGCCATCGGTGCGAAGGCCACCGCCCCTGACCGTCAGGTTGTGGCAATGTGCGGCGACGGCGGCTTCAGCATGCTGATGGGGGATTTTCTCTCGCTGGCGCAGATGAAGCTGCCGGTGAAGATCGTTATCTTCAATAACAGCGTACTGGGCTTCGTGGCGATGGAGATGAAGGCCGGGGGCTATCTGACAGACGGCACTGAACTTCACGCCACCAACTTTGCCCGCATCGCCGAAGCGTGCGGCATCAAGGGCATACGTGTTGAAAGCGCGTCAGAGGTTGATGAAGCGCTGCAAACCGCTTTCGCTACCGATGGCCCGGTCCTGGTGGATGTGGTCGTCGCCAGTGAAGAACTGGCGATGCCGCCGCAAATTAAACTGGAGCAGGCCAAAGGTTTCAGCCTTTATATGCTGCGCGCGATTATCAGCGGCCGCGGCGACGAAGTTATCGAACTGGCGAAAACTAACTGGCTAAGGTAAAAATATCCTTTTCAATTCATACGCAAAATTATTCGTGTTGCCTCAAGGCGGCAAGGCCGAAAATCCCCGGGCGCAGAGATAACTCTGTGACCGGGGTTTGAGGGAGCAGCCAACGCCGGGGCAGCGCGAAGGATGAAGTGTATAAGGATATGACATGATAGATTTACGCAGCGATACCGTTACCCGTCCGGGCCGCGCCATGCTGGAAGCCATGATGGCCGCTCCGGTCGGGGATGACGTGTATGGCGATGACCCGACCGTTAACGAACTCCAGCGCTTTGCCGCCGACCTGGCGGGCAAAGAGGCCGCTATCTTCCTGCCTAGCGGCACCCAGGCCAACCTGGTCGCCCTGCTCAGCCACTGCCAGCGCGGCGAAGAGTATATCGTCGGCCAGGGCGCGCATAACTATCTCTACGAAGCCGGCGGCGCGGCGGTGCTTGGCAGCATCCAGCCGCAGCCAATCGATGCCGCAGCGGACGGTTCCCTGCAGCTGGATAAAGTCGCGGCCAAAATCAAACCGGACGATATCCATTTCGCCCCTACCCGGCTGCTGTCGCTGGAAAACACCCATAACGGCAAAGTGCTGCCGCGTGAATATCTCAAAGAAGCCTGGGAGTTTACGCGCCAGCGCGGCCTGGGACTGCACGTTGACGGGGCGCGTATTTTTAACGCCGTCGTGGAATACGGCTGCGCGCTGCGCGAGATCGCCCGCTACTGCGACTCCTTCACCATCTGCCTGTCTAAAGGACTCGGCGCGCCGGTAGGCTCGCTGCTGGTGGGGAGCGAAGAGTACATTCACCGCGCTATCCGCTGGCGGAAAATGGTCGGCGGCGGGATGCGTCAGGCCGGTATTCTGGCGGCCGCGGGCCTGTATGCCCTGCAGAACAACGTCGCGCGCTTAAAAGAGGATCACGACAACGCCGCGTGGATGGCGGAGCAGCTGCGCGCCGCCGGCGCCGAGGTGACGCGTCATGATACCAATATGCTGTTTGTTCGCGTCGGTGAAGCGCGCGCCGCCGCGCTGGGCGAGTATCTGCGCGAACGCGGGGTGCTGATCAACGCCTCGCCCATCGTGCGCCTGGTGACGCATATTGACGTTAACCGCCAGCAGCTCACCGAGGTGGTTAGCCACTGGCAGGCATTTTTAAACCGTTAAGGAGTCCGGCGTGTCGCAGCGAATTCTGGTGCTTGGCGCCAGCGGTTATATCGGCCAGCATCTGGTGAAAAGGCTCAGCGAGCAGGGCTTCACCGTGCTGGCGGCGGCACGCCAGATCGACAGGCTTAAAAAACAGCAGCTCCCCGGCGTCGAGTGCTATTCGCTCGATTTAAACCAGCCGGACGCGCTACCCGCCCTGCTGGCGCAGGCTGATACCGTTTACTATCTGGTGCACGGGATGGGCGAAGGCGGCGACTTTATCCGCCACGAACGGCGGGTCGCCCTCAACGTTCGCGACGCGCTGCGCAAGTCGCCGGTGAACGAAGTCATCTTTCTCAGTTCCTTACAGGTGGAGAAGCAGGAGCAATCCGATCATCTGCGCGCCCGCCAGATCACCGGCGATCTGCTGCGCGAATCAGGCGTTCCGGTAGCGGAAGTTCGCGCCGGCATTATCGTCGGCGCCGGTTCCGCCGCCTTCGAAGTGATGCGCGATATGGTCTACAACCTGCCGGTGCTGACGCCGCCGCGCTGGGTGCGCTCGCGCACCACGCCGATTGCGCTGGAAAATTTACTCTACTATCTGCTGCAGCTGCTAAACCATCCGGCCCGCGAGCATCGGGTGTTTGAAGCCGCCGGACCGGAAATTTTGAGCTATCAGCAGCAGTTCATCCGCTTTATGGCGGTCAGCGGCAAACGCCGCCCGCTGATCCCCATCCCTTTCCCGACCCGCTGGATTTCGGTGTGGTTTCTCAACGTCATTACCTCAGTGCCGCCAACCACGGCCAAAGCGCTGATCCAGGGGCTAAAGCACGATCTGATTGCCGACGATCGGGCCCTGCGGGCCTTAATTCCTCAACCGCTTATCGCGTTTGATGAAGCGGTGCGCCTTACGCTTAAAGAAGAGGAGCAGCTGGTGAACTCCAGCGACTGGGGCTACGATGCGCAGGCCTTCGCCCGCTGGCGGCCCGAGTACGGCTACTATCCGAAACAGGCAGGCTGTACCGTTAACACTTCCGCCAGCCTTGCTGCGCTGTGGAAGGTAGTCAACCAAATTGGCGGCAAAGAGGGCTATTTCTTCGGCAACGCTCTGTGGAAAACACGCGGGGTGATGGATCTGCTGGTCGGTCACCGGCTGGCAAAAGGTCGCCCGGAAAATGAATATCTGCAGACCGGCGATGCGGTGGACAGCTGGAAGGTGATTATCGTCGAGCCGGAAAAGCAGTTGACGCTGTTATTCGGCATGAAAGCGCCCGGCCTTGGCCGCCTGAGCTTTACCCTGCGCGATAAAGGCGATCATCGCGAACTGGACGTGCGCGCCTGGTGGCACCCGCACGGTATGCCGGGGCTTTTCTACTGGCTGCTGATGATCCCGGCGCATCTGTTTATTTTTCGCGGTATGGCGCGACGCATCGCCCACCTGGCGGAGCAAATCACCATCAAATAGAGTATAGGTGCAGAATTCTTTCATGATTCTCATTGCATCGTAGTCAGAATCACGGAAAAATGCGCACGAAATTCTTTTGTTAAACAGTGGATCGATATGAAGGTACTGGTTACCGGTGCGACCAGCGGATTGGGCCGCAACGCGGTGGAATATCTGCGTAACAGGGGCATTAGCGTCAGAGCGACCGGGCGCAACGAAGCGATGGGCAAGCTTCTGAGCAAAATGGGCGCAGAGTTCGTCCCTGCGGACTTAACCGAGCTGGTCTCTTCGCAGGCCAAAGTGATGCTCGCCGGTATCGATACCCTGTGGCACTGTTCCAGCTTTACCTCGCCGTGGGGCACCCAGCAGGCCTTCGATTTAGCTAACGTGCGCGCGACCCGGCGTCTCGGCGAGTGGGCGGTTGCCTGGGGCGTGCGCAACTTCGTGCATATCTCTTCGCCGTCGCTCTATTTTGATTATCACCATCATCGCGATGTTGCGGAGGATTTCCGCCCGCAGCGTTTCGCCAACGAATTCGCCCGCAGCAAGGCAGCAAGCGAAGATGTGATCAATCTGCTGGCGCAGGCCAACCCAAATACCCGTTTTACAATCCTGCGTCCGCAAAGCCTGTTTGGCCCGCATGATAAAGTGTTTATCCCGCGCCTGGCGCAGATGATGCAGCACTACGGCAGCGTCCTGTTGCCGCGCGGCGGCAGCGCGCTGGTGGATATGACCTACTATGAAAACGCGGTACACGCGATGTGGCTCGCCAGCCAGCCGCAGAGTGACCTTCTGCCCTCGGCCCGCGCGTACAACATTACTAACGGCGAACCGCAAACCCTGCACAGCATTGTGCAGAAACTCATAGACGAGCTGGGGATTAAGTGCCGCATCCGTTCGGTTCCCTATCCCATGCTGGATATCATCGCCCGCAGCATGGAGCGCTTTGGCAATAAGTCAGCGAAAGAGCCCGCATTTACCCACTACGGCGTCTCTAAGCTGAACTTTGATTTTACTCTTGATATCTCCCGCGCCCAGCAGGAGCTAGGCTATCAGCCGGTCATCACGATGGATGAAGGGATTCTCCGCACCGCCGCGTGGTTGAAGGACCACGGCAAGCTGCACTATTAACCACGCCCGTACTTTTCCAGCAGCGCTCCGGCTATCGCCAGGGTTTGCGCATCGGCAACCCCGTCCCAGCGCGCGGGACGGAAGTGCATCTGGAAAGCCATAATGACCCGCTTCTGCTGCGCTGGCGTCATTTCCGGCGTCACCTGATAGCCGTAGCGCGCCAGGACGTCCAGCAGCTCTGCGGCGTCGACCGGCTCGTATGATGGGCGCCCCTGCAGATAAAACGCCACGCGCCGGGCATCAGGCCATGCGCCAATCCCCTGCTCAGCCAGCCTGCGCCACGGGAACAGCGGCCCCGGATCGTCTTTGCGCTGCGGCGCGATATCCGCATGGGCGACCACGTTCTGCGGCGCGATGTGGTAGCGGGCGATAATATCTTTCGCCAGCGGGATCAGGGCGTCAATCTGAGCCGGATTAAACGGCGTAAAGCTTTTCACCCCCGCCGTTTTTTGCCAGCCGCGGTTCTCCAGCTCGATGCCAATCGAAGTGTCATTAATGCGCGTGCTGCCGCGCCAGAAGCTGACACCCGCATGCCAGGCCAGTTCCTCTTCCGGCACCAGCTGCCAGATCCGCGGTTTACCTCCGTGCAGCGGCGGTTTCTCCGGGATCAGGTAGTGAGAGCTCACCTGGTTATCCGTCAGCGTCGCCAGCGAAACGTCGAAATCATCGGCGGTGTAGTGAATCACCAGCACTTTGATGCGCGGATAAGCCGCCTGCGCCGGATGGCGCGTATCCAGCTGATAGCCATCGCGATCGATAATACCTTTTTCGCTGGCGCAGCCCGCCAGCAGCAGCGCCAGCAGTACGCCTGCCCGGCAAGCTCTCATCGGCGGGTCTTCACCGCGGTGCCGCTAACGCTGACCATCAGCATGCTGCTATCTTTACCTACGGTTTCGTAGTCAATATCAATGCCGACCACCGCATTGGCGCCCAGCGCCTTCGCCTGCTCGCTCAGCTCTTCAAACGCAATTTCACGGGCCTTACGCAGCTCCTTTTCATAGGCGCCGGAACGACCGCCGACGATATCGCGGATGCTGGCGAAAAAATCGCGGAATACGTTGGCGCCCAGAATCGCTTCCCCCGTGACAACGCCGCAGTATTCAATGATGGGCTGACCTTCGAGGGTCGGAGTGGTGGAAAATTGCATGATGAAACTCCTTCTTTAACGTTCAATGCGTTAGCTCTAAGGGTCAAGCACAATCCCTATCTGATACACTATGCTTGAAAAGATATTCTAACGTAGTGAGCTCATAAGGAAATCATCATGCGCTACAAAGTTCTTGCATTAGTCCTCCCCTGCGCGCTGGCGCTCAGCGCCTGTACTACCGTCACGCCTGCGTACAAAGATAACGGCACCCGCAGCGGCCCCTGCATCGAAGGCGGCCCGGATGACGTAGCGCAGAAGTTTTATGACTACCAGGTACAGCACCGCAACAGCAATTTAACCGCGCTGCGCCCATACCTGAGCGACGGTCTGGCAAAACTGCTGAACGACGCGCGTCAGGACCCGTCTAACAACGCCCTGCTGCAGTCAAATCTTTTCTCCAGCAGCACAACGCCAGCCGACAGCGCCGATGTCGCCAGCGCCTCCACCATCCCTAATCGCGACGCGCGCAATATTCCCCTGCGCGTGGAGCTGAAACAGGGCACCCAAAGCTGGAAAGACGAAGTGCTGATGATTCAGGAAGGCCAGTGCTGGGCCGTGGATGACGTGCGCTACCTCGGCAACAACGCCCATGCGCCGGCGGGCACCCTGCGTCAGAGTCTGGAAAAACGCTAATCCAGGCGTTGGGCCGCTCGGGCCGAATGAAATAACCCCGGTAAAATGTCGGCATTTCCGCTGGTAATGCCGACATTGACTTATCCCACCTTCACGAAGCCATATTTTGTGCTAACTTTAAATGTAAACATGGTTTACATTTAACTTTTAACGCATAAATATTGCATAACTATTCTGCCAAAGGTACTATTTGCGGCCTCAATTGCTATATGTATCAGACTGCCCAGATGAGCATAAAATTAAACGGCATTAATTGCTTCTACGGCGCACACCAGGCGCTGTTCGACATCACGCTGGATTGCCCGCAGGGGGAAACGCTGGTGCTGCTCGGCCCAAGCGGTGCCGGTAAAAGCTCGCTGCTGCGCGTCCTCAATCTGCTGGAGATGCCGCGTTCCGGTACGCTGCATATCGCCGGAAATCATTTCGACTTTACCAAAGCGCCTTCTGACAAAGCCATTCGCGAGCTGCGCCAGAACGTGGGTATGGTTTTCCAACAGTACAATCTGTGGCCGCATCTGACCGTGCAGCAAAATCTGATTGAAGCTCCCTGCCGCGTGCTCGGTTTGAGCAAAGATCAGGCTCTCGCCCGCGCTGAAAAGCTGCTCGAACGTCTGCGCCTGAAACCCTATAGCGATCGCTACCCGCTGCATCTTTCCGGCGGCCAGCAGCAGCGCGTCGCTATTGCCCGCGCCCTGATGATGGAACCGCAGGTTCTGCTGTTCGATGAACCCACGGCGGCGCTCGATCCAGAAATCACCGCCCAGATCGTCAGTATTATCCGCGAACTGGCTGAAACCGGTATTACGCAGGTTATCGTCACCCACGAAGTGGAAGTGGCGCGCAAAACAGCCAGCCGTGTGGTCTATATGGAAAATGGCCATATCGTTGAACAAGGTGATGCCGGCTGCTTCGCGCATCCGCAGACCGACGCGTTTAAAAACTATCTTTCACATTGATGTTTTCGGGGAAATGACGATGAAAAAAGTACTGATTGCCGCTCTTCTTGCGGGCATGAGCCTCTCCGCTACCGCAGCCCAGACCATTCGTTTCGCCACCGAGGCCTCCTACCCTCCGTTTGAATCGATCGATGCCAATAACAAAATTGTCGGCTTTGATGTCGATCTGGCGAACGCGCTGTGTAAAGAGATTGATGCCACCTGCACCTTTACCAACCAGGCTTTCGATAGCCTGATCCCCAGCCTGAAGTTCCGCCGTTTCGACGCGGTCATGGCCGGGATGGACATCACTCCTGAGCGTGAAAAACAGGTGCTGTTCACCACCCCGTACTATGAAAACTCCGCGCTGTTCGTCGGCCAGCAGGGTAAATTCACCAGCATTGACGCCCTGAAAGGCAAGAAAGTCGGCGTGCAGAACGGCACCACTCACCAGAAATTCATCACCGACAAACACCCGGAAATCACGACCGTTCCTTACGACAGCTACCAGAATGCGAAGCTGGACCTGCAGAACGGCCGTATTGATGCCGTATTCGGCGATACCGCCGTGGTGACCGAATGGCTGAAGAGCAATCCGAAGCTGGCCGCGGTGGGCGACAAGGTGACCGATAAAGACTACTTCGGCACCGGTCTCGGCATTGCGCTGCGCCAGGGCAATACCGAACTGCAGCAGAAATTTAACGCTGCGCTGGAAAAAGTGAAAAGCGATGGGACTTACCAGTCTATCTATAACAAATGGTTCCAGAAGTAACGCTGAATGAACGAATTTTTTCCATTAGCAAGCGCCGCCGGGATGACCGTCGGCCTTGCCGTTTGCGCCCTGATCATCGGCCTGGTTCTGGCGATGCTGTTTGCCGTCCTCGAGTCGGTAAAGCTGCGTCCGGTCGCCTGGCTCGCAACCGGCATTGTCACCCTTTTGCGCGGACTACCGGAAATTCTGGTGGTTCTGTTTATCTATTTTGGTTCCTCACAGCTGCTGCTGACCCTTTCTGACGGTTTTACGATCAATCTCGGCATTGTGCAGATCCCGGTACAGATGCAGATTGAAAACTTCGACGTCAGTCCGTTCCTCTGCGGGGCTATCGCGCTTTCTCTGCTGTATGCCGCTTACGCATCGCAGACCCTGCGCGGGGCGCTTAAAGCCGTTCCGCAGGGGCAATGGGAATCCGGTCAGGCGCTGGGATTATCGAAAGCCGCTATTTTCTTTCGCTTAGTGATGCCGCAAATGTGGCGCCACGCGCTGCCGGGACTCGGCAACCAGTGGCTGGTGCTGCTGAAGGATACCGCGCTGGTGAGCCTGATCAGCGTCAACGATCTGATGCTGCAAACTAAAAGCATCGCCACCCGAACCCAGGAGCCGTTTAACTGGTATATCATCGCGGCGGCAATCTATCTGGTCATCACCCTGTTGAGTCAGTACATTCTGAAACGTATTGACCAGCGTGCGACGCGCTTCGAACGGAGACCAGGCTGATGCTTGATTACTTACCCGAACTGCTAAAAGGGCTGCATACCAGCCTGACGCTGACCGCAGCCTCTATCGTCGTAGCGCTGATTCTGTCGCTGATCTTCACCATCATTCTGACGCTAAAAACGCCGGGGCTGGTGTGGATCGTGCGCGGCTATATCACGCTGTTTACCGGCACGCCGCTGCTGGTACAGATCTTCCTGATTTACTACGGCCCGGGACAGTTCCCGTCGCTGCAGGAGTATCCGGTACTCTGGCATCTGATTTCCGAGCCCTGGCTCTGCGCGCTGATCGCCCTTTCTCTCAACAGCGCCGCTTATACCACGCAGCTGTTTTATGGCGCCATTCGCGCCATCCCGGATGGCCAGTGGCAATCCTGCGGCGCGCTGGGAATGAGTAAGAAAGATACGCTGGCGATCCTGCTGCCGTACGCCTTTAAACGCGCCCTCTCCTCCTACTCCAACGAAGTGGTGCTGGTGTTCAAGAGTACGTCTCTGGCCTACACCATTACCCTGATGGAAGTGATGGGTCACAGCCAGCTGCTCTATGGGCGTACCTATGATGTGATGGTGTTCGGCGCCGCTGGCATTGTCTATCTGGTGGTCAATGGCCTGCTGACGCTGTTGATGCGCCTGGTGGAGCATAAAGCGCTGGCCTTTGAGCGACGCAATTAAAAACGCATAAAAAGCCAAATCAAGACGGATAAGCTCACTGGATTATCCGTCTTTTTTTATTCTAATTAAAATAAATATCCATGATTATTGAATATAAATTCATTTAGTGGCATTGTTACTCCCAGCCGCAGACACGGCACAACATCATAAGATTGACCGACGGGAGTTCCACAATGAAAAAGTTAGTTCTGGCCGCACTGCTTAGCACTTTCGCCTTTGGCGCCGCTGCCGCAGAAAAAATCAGCTTTGGCGTTTCTGCAACTTACCCACCGTTTGAATCGATGGACGCCAATAACCAGATCGCCGGTTTCGACATCGATCTGGCAAACGCGCTGTGTAAGCAGATGCAGGCTGAGTGTACGTTTACCAACCATGCCTTCGACAGCCTGATCCCGGCGCTCAAATTTAAGAAATATGATGCGGTCATCTCCGGCATGGACATTACCCCGGAGCGCAGCAAGCAGGTGGCGTTTACCGACCCGTACTACGCTAACTCCGCGCTGGTTATCTCGAAGAAAGATGCCTTCCACTCTTTTGCCGATCTGAAAGGTAAGCGTATCGGGATGGAAAACGGCACCACGCACCAGAAATACCTGCAGGATAAACATCCGGAAGTGAAAACCGTGGCTTACGATAGCTACCAGAATGCGTTTATCGACCTGAAAAATGGCCGTATTGATGGGGTGTTTGGCGATACCGCCGTGGTCAACGAGTGGCTGAAAACCAACCCGCAGCTGGGCGCGGCAACGCCGAAAGTCACCGACGCGCAGTACTTCGGTACCGGCCTCGGCATTGCGGTACGCCCGGATAACAAAGCGCTGCTGGAAAAACTGAACGCCGCGCTGAAGGCGATTAAAGCCGACGGCACCTACGAGAAAATCAGCAAGCAGTGGTTCCCGGAGTAAGCATTTCCCGGAGGCGGCGCTTGACGCGCCTGTCCGGGCTACCGGCCCGCAGACAGTCGTGGCCCGGTAGCCCGGGCAAGCGCAGCGCGGCCCGGGACGAAGCCGCACCAAAGTCTCAATCCCGACGCATTTCCCGGGCTGCGGCGTAAACGCCTTACCCGGGCTACCGGCCCGCAGACAGTCGTGGCCCCGTAGCCCGGGCAAGCGCAGCGCGGCCCGGGACGAAGCCGCACTAAAGCCTCAACCCCGGCGCACTCCCCGGATTGCGGCGTAAACGCCTTACCCGGGCTACCGGTCCGCAGACAGCCGTGGCCCCGTAGCCCGGGCAAGCGCAGCGCGGCCCGGGACGAAGCCGCACCAAAGCCTCAACCCCGGCGCACTCCCCGGGTTGCGGCGTAAACGCCTTCCGGCCCGCAGACAACCGTGGCCCCGTAGCCCGGGCAAGCGCAGCGCGGCCCGGGACGAAGCCGCACTAAAGCCTCAATCCCGGCGTACTCCCCGGATTGCGGCGTAAACGCCTTACCCGGGCTACCGGCCCGCAGACAGCGATAGACCGGTATCCCGATCGGCCAATCCGCCACCTTAAACCGGCAGGGTAAACTGGAAACAGGCCCCTGCGGGCGCTTCAAGCAGGCGAATATCGCCGCCGTGCAGCTGCAGCATCCGTCGCACAATCATCAAACCCAGCCCCCCTCGTGATGCGCTTTGCGCGCCAGGTTCAAGCACCGAAGGCCGTTCGAACAAGGTTGCCCGCAGCTCACCGGCAACGCCCGGTCCGCTATCGGCCACCTCGACGATAAACTCCGGCCCTGAGCGACGCGCCGTCAGGCGGATAAGCCCACCTTCCGGCGTATGGCGAATGGCGTTATCGAGCAGATTAGTCAGCACCCGTTCAATCATCGAGAGATCCGCCGTTATCGGCGGTAGCCCGGTGGCCAGATCCAGCTGTAAACCGATATTGCGCGTCGCGATTGCCAGGTCGAATTTTTGCGCGACATCCTGCACCAGCTCAGCCAGCACGAAGGTTTCCGGCTGCGGCTTAATCCCGCCGTGCTCCAGGCGAGCCAGCTCAAACAGCTGCTGAGAAAGATGGCGGACCTTGTTTCCCTGGCGCAGGGCGATATTCAGATACTGCTTGTTCTCCTCCATCGTCAGGCGATCGGCCTTCAGGCTTAACGTTTCCAGATATCCCAGCAAAGAGGTGAGCGGCGTGCGTAAATCGTGGGAGATATTGGCGACAAATTCTCGCCGCTGGCGATCGCTGTCGGCCAGACGGTCCCACTGCCCGGCAATCTGGCGGGCCAGTTCAATAAAGCGATTATGCAGCACGGCCACTTCATTCCCCGGGTTCACCTCCGGAGTTTGCGCCGCCAGCGCCTTGATCGCATGAATACTGTCCTGGCCGTCGGTTGCCACCAGCGCGGTGAGCTGACGCACCGGGCGCGTTACCCAGAACCAGGCAAGCCAGCCCGCCAGCCCGCCGAGACCGGCCACCAGCAGCAGAGTCCACAGCAGCAGGCTCCACAAGGTTTTCTGCCAGGCGCTCGCCGCCAGTTCATTAAAGGTTTCGCCCTGCAGGATAATGTAGAGATAGCCGCGCAGCTGGCCGTCCTGGCGCAGCGGCGCCACGCTAAACACCTTTTGCTTATCAAGGCTGCGCGGATCGTCGCCGTACACCGGCCAGGCGCCGCCGGAAAGAAACGTTTGCACCGGCGCCAGATCGATGCGCTGGCGCTTAATATGCCCCGGCGGCGCGGCGTCGGCCAGCAGCTCGCCGTCGGGCGAAAGCAGATACAGCTCCACGCTAGGATTGAAGGTCATCAGCCGATCAAAAAGCGGCTTCAGCATCCGGCGATCAACCTGCCCCTGAGCGTCCAGCAGCGGCTCGCGGGCGGCGATCTGCTGCGCCAGCCCGGCGGAGAGACGCTGGACCATGACATTGCCGTACTGCGCGCTGCTGTACAGCTGGATCAGACAAACGGCTACGGCACAGAGCAGCAGCAGTGAGGTAAACACCAGCGCCAGGCGCTGGCTGAGGCTGAGACGGCGGATCATGGCTGCGCCTCTTTGCGCTCCACGGCAAATTTATAGCCTTTTCCCCAGACGGTCAGAATGATGTCCGGCTCCGCCGGGTCGCGCTCAATTTTGGTGCGCAGGCGGTTGATATGGGTATTGACCGTATGCTCATAGCCGTCGTGCTGATAGCCCCACACCCGATCAAGCAGCTCAAGGCGGGAAAAAACCTCCCCCGGATGGCGGGCAAAGTAGTAGAGCAGATCGAACTCGCGCGGCGTCAGATCCACCGTCTCGCCGCGCAGCTTAACGTCGCGCGACAAGGGGTCAATGCTTAAACCATGGCTGGCGATACGACCGGCATCCATCAGCAGATTCTGCCCCATCGCCTCCTGACGACGGAACACCGCTTTGACCCGGGCGGTCAGTTCGAGAATCGAAAACGGTTTGGCCAGATAATCATCCGCCCCCATCTCCAGCCCCTGTACCCGCTGGGTTTCGCTGGCGCGAGCGCTGATAATAATCACCGGCAGATAGCGGGTTTGCTGACGAATGCGCCGACAAATTTCCAGACCGTCTACGCCCGGCAGCATCAGGTCGAGGATCACCGCATCCCAAAGCTCTTTTTCCAGCAGGCGCAGGGCCTGGGCTCCGTCCGCCACGTGGACAATCTGATAACCCTCATCCAGCAGATTCAGGCGCAGCAGCGCGGCGATATCTTCATCATCTTCAACCAACAGGATTTTTTTTGCCACCGGCAGCACTCCGCTATTCTTACGTTCTGATTAGCCAAGCTTACCCGATCTTCACCGCCTGAAGAGTTCACATTTTGTTTATACTTCGCGAACCAGCAGGGTCAGCACCTCATAGTGGGCGGTATGGGGGAACATATCGAACAGCTGGACGCGCTCAATGCGATAACCGGCCAGGCGAGCGATATCTTTCGCCATCGTCCGGGCGTTGCAGCTGGAGTAGATAATAAAGCCTGGCGCCATACGGTTTAAATAGTCGCACAGGCCGTCGCCGATACCGCGACGCGGCGGATTCACCAGCACCAGATCGGGAATATCGCCTTCGCCGGTCGCAAACTGCGTGGAATCGAGCGCCTGAAAATGCAGATTATGCAGCCCGAGCTGCGCCGCCGACTGCTTCGCGCAGGCGATCGCCTCCGGGGCAATTTCAATCCCGGTCAGGCGCATCTCAGGCGTTGCGCTGTGCAGACCAAAGCCGCCCACCCCGCAGAAGAGATCCCACATATGGTTGACCGGCAGCTGGCGCACCCAGTCACGAGCGGTGGCATACAGACGGCTGGCTACCACAGGGTTGGTCTGAAAGAAGCTTTGCGGGCGGATCCACAGCGGCACGCCGTTGAAATTTTCCGCCAGCGCCTGCTGGTCGGTGAGGAAAATTTCCCGCTCTCCTTCCATGATGGCCATATGCACCGGCTGAATATTGGCGGTAATCACCTGCAGCTGCGGCAGCAGCGCCTGAAGCTCCGGCAGCGCGGCGCGCAGCTGGGCAAGCTTGGTCTCCGAACGCAGGACAAAGCGCAGCATCATACCGCCGTCGAGCCGGCTTTCGGTCAGCAGAATGTACTTCAGCTCTCCGCGCCTGCGGGCAACGTTATAGGGCGTGAGCCCGGCGCGGGCGATAAACGGCTTGAGCGCAGCGAAGACGGGCGCGAAGCTTTGCGGATAAAGCGGGCAGTCGGTCAGGTCTTCCGGGGCGCCATCACGGTGCAGCATCCCGAGCAGCGGGCGCTCCACGCTACCGCTGACCACCATTTTCGCTTTGTTGCGAAACCCGCTTTCCGGCCCGCAAACCGGTGCGCACCATTCAGCGACGGGCGCATCGGCGAGAAGCGCGCGCAGATCGGCCATTTTATCGGCGAGCTGTTGGGATACCGGCAGTTCCAGCCACTGGCAGGAGCGGCAGCGGCCCGCGTCATAAAGTGCGCATTGCATAACAAGACCTTCAAAAAAACAGGGGCGGGGATTGTATCACCGTTACTGTAAACGGAAAAAGCGTCGGCACGGGGCCGGCACAAACAGCATCGCCAGCACCAGCAGATCCGGTAGTTTTTGCAGCACCAGGGAGCGAAAGATTTCGCGCTTCGATTCCCCGGCAATACTAAACAGCTCGGGATAACCGTAGCCCAATGAAGCGGCCCACAGGTAGCCAATCACGATAATCTGCGTCAACAGGAACAGCCAACGCGCCCAGTTGCGCCCTTTTACCAGCGAAAACGCGCACCAGATTTCAATAAATACCAGCACCAGACTTGAGAGAAACACCAGGGTGAGCGCCCACGTCTGCACGCTGCGATGGACAAAATCCGCGATTCCCTGAACGCCAAGCTGATTGAGGATCATCAGCAAATCCAGGCCGCGGATTAAAATAATGGCGAAGGCCGCCACCTGCACCAGCGCAGGAACGTTAAGACGAGCATGAGACGAACGCGTTTTAGTAAACAATCCCAACGTAAAGTCTTCCATGAAAACGGCGCCACAAATGCGGCGCCGATGTTAACTCTATTGCAGATTTTAGGTGGTTCAGCCGCTTCTTGCACGCTGGATATCGCGCACCCGCTGCTTTTCCGCGCGGGCCATCAAATACCAGGCGATAAAACCAACAATCCCGACCACGCCGAGGATTAACGTCGCCAGGGCGTTAATCTCCGGGTTGACCCCCATGCGCACGCTGGAGAAGACCAGCATCGGCAGCGTCGTCGCCCCCGGCCCGGAAACAAAGCTGGCAATAACCAGGTCGTCGAGCGACAACGTAAAGGCCAGCAGCCAACCGGAGACCACCGCCGGCATAATCATCGGCAGCGTAATGACGAAAAAGACCTTCAGCGGCGCGGCGCCCAGATCCATCGCCGCCTCTTCAATAGAGTGGTCCAGCTCACGCAGGCGCGATGAAATGACCACCGCGACGTACGCGGTACAGAAGGTGACGTGCGCCAGCCAGATGGTCAGCATGCCGCGATCCGACGGCCAGCCAATTGAATGCCCCAGCGCGACAAACAGCAGCAGCAGCGACAGGCCAGTAATCACATCGGGCATCACCAGCGGCGCGGTGATCATAAAAGCAAAGCCGTTTGAACCGCGGAAGCGGCCAAAACGCACCATCACCACTGCGGCAATGGTACCGAGGATCACCGCCGCCGTCGCGGCGCAGGCGGCAATGGTCAGACTTAAGCCTACCGCGCTCATCATCGCATCGTCATGAAACAGCTCGCGATACCAGCGCGTCGACCACCCCGCCCATACCGTCACCAGCTTTGAGCTGTTGAACGAGTAAATCACCAGCATCAGCATCGGGGCATACAGAAAGGTAAAGCCGAGCAGCAGAATCAAAATTCGCCACGGCGAACGGACTACCGGTAAATTATTCATCCGTGTTCCCCCACCTGTTTTTGCTGATGCTTGTGGAACCACATGATCGGTACGATCAGCAGCAACAGCATCACGATCGCCACCGCCGACGCCACCGGCCAGTCGCGGTTATTGAAAAACTCCTGCCACAGCACGCGGCCAATCATAATGCTGTCTGGCCCGCCCAGCAGTTCCGGGATAACGAACTCCCCGACTGCCGGAATAAACACCAGCATCGACCCGGCAATAATCCCGCCTTTGGTGAGGGGAACGATCACCTGGAAGAAGGTCTTCAGCGGCCGGGCCCCCAGATCCAGCGACGCCTCCACCAGCGAGTAATCGATACGCGTGAGGGCGGTATAGATCGGCAGCACCATAAACGGCAAGTAGGCGTAAACAATACCGATATAGACCGCCAGGTTGGTGTGCAGGATCTCCAGCGGCTGGTCGATGACCCCCAGCCACAGCAGGAAGTTGTTCAGCACGCCGTTGCTTTTCAGCAGCCCCATCCAGGCATAGACGCGGATCAGGAAGGAGGTCCATGACGGCAGGATCACCAGCAGCAGCAGAATATTTCGCGTCGATGGCTTACTGTGCGCCACCGCCCACGCCAGCGGATACCCCAACAGCAGGCAGCAGAACGTCGAGATCGCCGCCACCTGAAGCGATTGCAGATACGCTTCAAAATAGAGCGGATCGTCGGTGAGCTGCAGGAAATTCCCGAGATTCAGCGTTAACGTAAGCTGACCGTCGGCCCACTCCAGCAGGTCGGTATAGGGTGGGATCGCCCGCGCCATCTCCGCCAGGCTGATTTTAAAGACGATCAGGAACGGCAGCAGAAACAGCAGGATCAGCCACACGTAGGGCAGCGCAATGACCAGCTTGCGCCCGTGGGCCATCTGCAGCCGCGCCAGCCACAGCGCAAAACCGCCAGGTTTTTTTACGCCTGACGGGGGTTCTAATGTACTCATCGCCCTCTCCTTACACCGTCAACACGACGCAGCTATCGGCATCCCAGCACAAACGCACCTCATCACCCCAGGTGGGCGCCCCTTTACGGTAACGGTGTTCGTTTTGCAGCTGAGCGCTCAGCATCTGCCCGCTTTTCAGGCGCACATGGTAGATAGACAGGTCGCCGAGATAGGCAATATAGATAACCTCGCCCACCGCAAAGTTATAGCCATCCGCGGGCGGGTCTTCGCAGAGCATGATTTTTTCCGGGCGCAGGGCCACCCACACCGGCACGTTATCGACGACAGAGGCATCGGGATCGACCTTCAGCGGATGGGTCAGGCCCGGAGAGTCCAGCACCAGGCCATCTTCCTGCCGCTCTTTCACCAACCCTTCAAAGACGTTGACCGAGCCGATAAACTCCGCGCTGTAGCGGGTGGTCGGGTGCTCGTAGATTTCCTCCGGCTCGCCGATTTGCACGAACTTGCCGCGGTTCATAATGGCGATACGCCCCGCCATGGTCATCGCCTCTTCCTGATCGTGGGTCACCATCACGCAGGTAACGCCGACGCGCTCAAGGATATCGACCACTTCCAGCTGCATCCTGTCGCGCAGCTTCTTATCCAGCGCCCCCATTGGCTCATCAAGCAGCAGCAGTTTCGGTCTTTTCGCCAGGCTGCGGGCCAGGGCCACGCGCTGACGCTGGCCGCCGGAGAGCTGATGCGGTTTACGCTTTGCGAACTCCTGCATATGCACCAGCGCCAGCATCTCCTGCACCCGGCTGGTGATTTCGGCCTTGGGCAATTTGTCCTGCTTGAGGCCAAAGGCGATATTCTGCTCCACCGTCATATGGGGAAACAGCGCGTAGGACTGGAACATCATATTAATCGGCCGCTGATACGGCGGCACCCGCGCCAGATCGACGCCATCCAGGACAATCTGTCCGGCGGTAGGCTGTTCAAATCCCGCCAGCATGCGCAGCAGGGTTGACTTGCCGCAGCCGGATGCGCCCAGCAGGGCAAAAATTTCGCCTTTATAAATGGTGAGATTGACGTCATCGACGGCGTGCTGGCCATCGAAGGACTTGGTTAAATTACGGATTTCCAGCAGCGGGGTCAGCGCTTTGGGGGTTTTCGCCTGCGGGCGAGGAATCACATCATTCACGGGGTGTTCTCCGGCAGAAATCAAATCATGGTGCAGGCGCACCATCGCGGTGCGCCTGTTGCCGGCAGCGCGACGCTTATCCGGCCTACAACTCACGGAGAATTACTTACCGCTTTTCACCTTCGTCCACGCGCGAGTACGCACGCGGTCGATTTTCGGATCCTGGACTTTCAAGGTGAACAGCTTGGCGAAGACGTCAGCCGGCGGGTAAATGGCCGGGTTATTGCGGATCGCTTCGCTGACCAGCGGAACAGAGGCTTTGTTGCCGTTAGCGTAATAGACATGATCGCTGATGTGGGCGATAACATCCGGGCGCATCAGATAGTTCAGGAACTGATAAGCCTCATCTTTGTTTTTCGCATCCGCCGGCATGGCGAAGACGTCGAAGAACGCCAGCGCGCCCTCTTTCGGAATATAGTAGGAAACATTCACCCCATTTTTCGCTTCTTTCGCCCGGTTAGCCGCCTGCCATACGTCGCCCGCCCAGCCGATAGCGACGCAGATATCACCGTTCGCCAGGTCGTTGATGTACTGAGAGGAGTGGAAATAGCGAATATTCGGACGCAGCTTCAGCAGCAGCTCGGTCGCCGGGCCGGTGTAATCATCGGCTTTAGTACTGTTAGGATCTTTGCCGAGATAGTTCAGCACGGTGGCGAAAATCTCTTCCGGGGCATCCAGGAAGGAGACGCCGCAGCTTTTCAGCTTTTCCAGGTTTTCCGGCTTCATCACCAGATCCCAGCTGTCCAGCGGCGCATCTTTGCCCAGCACGGCTTTCACTTTATCGATGTTATAGCCTATGCCGGTTGTCGCCCACAGGTACGGGATCGCGTATTTATTGTCGGGGTCGTGCTTCGCGACCAGCTTCAATACTTCCGGGTCGAGATTTTTCCAGTTGGGAAGCTTACTTTTATCCAGCGGCTGGAATACCCCGGCCGCCAGCTGGCGTTCAAGGAAGCTTGCCGACGGTACCACCAGGTCAAAACCGGTGCTGCCCGCCATGAGCTTACCCTCCAGCACTTCGTTGGAGTCAAAGACGTCATACACCACTTTAATACCGGTCTCTTTTTCAAAATTCGCCACCGTATCCGGCGCAATATAATCAGACCAGTTATAAACATGCAGGGTTTTTTGTTCGGCTGCGAGCGAACCGGCAGAAACGGCCATCAGCGCACCCGTAACCAGACCTGTTAACCATTTTTTACCAAAGGCGGTCATATCTCTTATTCCTTCTCAATGCCCGTTAACAAGCGGGCTGAATATACGCACTTGTTCGCATGCAATAATCATGCATATTTTTTCATTGCCTAAGAAAAGGAGAGAGGACCTCTCCCGGAATGGTTGCCCGCAACTGGAAGCAGCGTCAGAATAACTGTAGCCAGAATAAGAGGCTATAGCCCAGGTAAAAAAACGGCTTTTATCAATTTTTTATGCAATAAGGGTCTATGTGATAAGCCGAAAGCGGCGGAATGGCGGTGAAAAATTCTTTTCCGGAAGGTTAATAGCAGAATAAAAGCATGTAATACGCAGCCGCTATGGCAGTGGCTGCGCTATTTTTCGACAGGCTTAGTGAAGAAAATGGTACTGAATATTCTCAGCCACCGGCTCTTCTTCCTCAGACTTATACAGCACCTGATTGGCGCTGGCTTCGAGGATGACCATCGATATCTGTTCTTCGCTCTGGCGGAAAAACCACGCGAACTGATCGATCGTCACGCCGACGCCAACGGTCAAGGCCTGGCACACCACCAGCTTTGGCAGATTATCATCCTGAATATCGAGGAAAGCTTTCACCGTCAACGAACTGGCGTTAATCGCAGAAAGATCGGCGGAGAGCGGCAGCAGCGCGGAGGGTTTCACCTCTGCCAGCGCGGAGAAAAGCACCACGTTATCCACCAGGTCAAGTTTGGCATCAAAAATGCCTTCGAAATTTTGCATATGCGGCAGGTGCAGTGCCTGGCAGGAATCACACTCAAAAAAGCTGATGCCCAATTCGTCGAGCCATTGACGTAACGTATCAAGACCCGGAACGACCAGTGAATCCATATGACCTGTGACCTCTTACTGTGAAAAATGCGACGCCATAGCTTACGCAAAAAAAGCGTCCTGTTCCATGACGGTGTCGTGAAAGGGAATTATCCGCCCATTTTCAGACAAAATCCGGGCGTGGCTTGTCGTTCGATCCAGGCGATCATTTTGCCGGCAATATCGACGCCGGTGGTGGTTTCAATTCCTTCCAGCCCAGGAGAAGCATTGACCTCCATCACCAGAGGACCGCGCGCGGCGCGCAGGATATCAACGCCGGCCACGTCCAGCCCGAGCGTTTGCGCGGCCTTAATGGCCATTTCACGCTCCTGCTCGCTGATATACGCCACCGACGCCACGCCGCCGCGATGCAGGTTAGAGCGAAAATCCCCCTCCTTCGCCCGCCGTTCAATCGCCGCCACCACTTCATTACCCACCACGAGGCAGCGCACGTCCCGCCCCTTCGCCTCGGCGATATACTCCTGCACCAGAATATGCGCATTCAGGCCGCGAAAAGCGTCGATGACGCTCTCTGCCGCCTGGCGCGTTTCGGCCAGCACGACGCCGATGCCCTGGGTACCCTCCACCAGCTTTACCACCAGCGGCGCGCCGCCAACCATGGCAATCAGGTCGCTGGTATCATCTGGCGAATGGGCAATACCGGTGAGCGGCAGATCGATCCCCTGACGGGCCAGCAGCTGGAGCGAGCGCAGCTTGTCGCGGGCGCGGGTGATCGCCACCGATTCATTCAGCGGATAGCTGCCCAGCAGCTCAAACTGACGCAGCGCCGCGGTACCATAGTAAGTGATCGCCGTGCCAATGCGCGGGATCACGGCGTCAAAATGCGGGAGCTGGCGACCTTTATAGTGAATCGACGAGGCCACCGGACTGACGTTCATATAACAGGAAAGCGGATCGAGGATTTCCACCTGGTGCCCGCGTTTTTGCGCGGCTTCGCGCAGGCGTCGACATGAATAAAGCGTTCCATCCCGGGATAATATGGCAATTTTCACCCTGCACCTCTGCGAAAAGACCCGCTCTGGCGGGCCTCTGGTAGTCAATTAGCGCTGACCTGCGGAATTTCCTTGCGTCAGACCGAGGGCAGTTTACACGCAATCAGCGCGTAGCCCATCCCTGCTTATGCAGATATTGCAGAATAAACGGACGGCTCTCTTTAACAATAGTCCGACGGATATGGTCGCTCCAGGTATCGCGACGCGTATTGCTGCCGCGAGAGAGATAATACTGCGCTATCTGCTCGTCATATTCCGCAAGCACCGCGTCGTCCACCGGCTGATAGTGATTTTCATGCACCAGCATCGCCGACGGCATGCGCGGTTTCACCTCCGGGTTATCGTCCGGCCAGCCAAGGCACAGGCCAAACAGCGGCAGTACGTGCTGCGGGAGCTTCAGCAGCTCGGTCACCGCATCGATATTGTTGCGCAGGCCGCCAATATAGACGCCGCCGAGGCCAAGGGATTCCGCCGCCACCAGCGCATTCTGCGCCAGAATCGCGGTATCGACGCAGCCCAGCAGCAGCTGTTCGGCGAGGCCCAGCTGAGCGTCCGGGCAGATTTGCAGATTGCGATTGAAATCAGCGCAGAATACCCAAAATTCAGCGGCCTGCGCTACGTGCTGCTGGCCGCCGCTCAGCGGGACCAGCTGTTGGCGTATTTCCGGGTCGGTAACGCGAATAATTGAGGAGCATTGTAAAAAACTGGAGCTGGAAGCGCCCTGCGCGCTGGCAATAATCGCGGCGCGCTGTTCGTCGCTTATCGGCGCGTCGGTAAAATGGCGAATAGAACGGTGGCTACGCAGCAGCTCAATGGTCGGCGTCATCTCGTTTTTCTCTGTCAGGCAATGAAGAAGGTGGGGTTTTCGTTTGCGTCAACTGCGGGGCAATCACTTTCGCCACTCGCCACACTAACGCCACGGCGGCCGGAAGCATCAGCAGGATCCCCGCGAAGATCATCAGCAGCGCCGCCGTTGGGCTGGAAAACGGCGCGGGCAGGCTGACGTACTGGTTGAGCGAGAGCCAGGCCAGGGTCAACAGCACCATGCCGATAATCTCGACTACCAGAATGCTTTTTGGTAATGCAGCGGGCGATCGCATAACGCTCCTTCGGTCAAAATCATGCACGCTCCCGGGCAAAAACCGGTCGCGTATCAGGGGAGTATAGCGGTTTCATCAGCAGAATATTTACCAAACATAGCCTTAAGCCATCGAAGCAAAAGGCAGAACCTTCTTTCCCTCCTCGACATAACGCGGCATGATACGCGGCATTCGCCATCCGGCTGAGGTTTAAGGAGAAGGACTATGTTTACGGTAATTTTTGGTCGTCCAGGCTGCCCCTATTGCGTTCGCGCCAAAGAGCTGGCGGAAAAACTGAGCAACGAGCGTGATGATTTTAACTATCGCTATATTGATATTCACGCAGAAGGCATCAGCAAAGCCGACCTGGAAAAAACCGTAGGTAAACCGGTTGAAACCGTACCGCAGATTTTTGTCGATCAGAAGCACATTGGCGGCTGCACTGACTTTGAAGCCTGGGCGAAAGAGAATCTCGGCCTGTTCGCCTGAGACGGCTCACTCCTCTGACGAGTGCCTGCGTCTGGTATCAAGCCAGGCGCAAATAAACAAAAAGCACAGCGCGCCAAGCGCGCACCAGAACACCGCGCTAAACAGCCACGCCAGTTCCTGCCAGAAAGAACGCTCGGTCACAAAGAAAAGCCGCATAACCACCAGACAGACAGGTGCAGCCAGCATCGCGCCAATAAGCGGACGCAGTACCCGCTGCCCGGGAGAGAGGCAGCTTGCCGCCGCACCGGGGAGCAAAAAGAACAGCAGCCCGAGCTCAGGGTGACCGGTAGCCCGAAAGGCGCCTTTCATATGTAACAGTAGTGATAAACAAACCACGATAAATAGAAAGAACCCACAGATAATACCGGCCCAAGCACGCTCAGATTTCACGACATCCTCCTGATTTTGCCTCTAACCAACTTCCACTTCGCCCAGTCAGATAAAGATTCTGGCAATCCATGCCAATAAAAGATCCCGTCAATGTAAACACGATTGTTACTAGCCGCAGCCTCCAGGAAAGATTAAACTGTCGACTATATTTTGCTGGTTATAACGGGATGCCAGAATAGCGTTCGGGACAACGCGAACACTGGACCAACCTTAGACCAAATAACCATTTCCTTCAACAACTTACTAGTAAATGAGAAGTTGGCTTTCGTGAATATAAACGTCGCAGATTTGTTAAACGGGAATTACATCCTGTTATTGTTCGTTGTGCTTGCATTAGGACTCTGCCTCGGGAAACTGCGTCTCGGGTCGGTACAACTTGGTAATTCCATTGGCGTTTTAGTGGTTTCCCTATTATTAGGGCAACAGCATTTCAGTATTAACACTGATGCCCTCAATCTCGGCTTTATGCTGTTTATTTTCTGCGTCGGCGTGGAAGCGGGGCCCAACTTTTTTTCTATTTTTTTTCGCGACGGCAAAAATTACCTGATGCTCGCGCTGGTGATGGTCGGCAGCGCGATGCTGATCGCCATGGGGCTGGGTAAGCTCTTCGGCTGGGATATCGGCCTGACGGCCGGGATGCTCGCCGGCGCCATGACCTCCACGCCCGTGCTGGTGGGCGCCGGGGATACGCTACGGCACTTCGGCATGCCCAGCGACCAGCTCGCCCTCTCGCTCGATCATCTGAGCCTCGGCTATGCGCTGACCTACCTGATTGGCCTGGTCAGCCTGATCGTCGGCGCCCGCTATATGCCGAAGCTGCAGCATCAGGATTTGCAAACCAGCGCCCAGCAAATCGCCCGCGAGCGCGGCCTCGATACCGACTCCCGGCGCAAGGTCTATCTGCCGGTGATCCGCGCCTACCGCGTCGGTCCGGAGCTGGTGGCGTGGGCTGATGGTAAAAACCTGCGCGAGCTGGGCATTTACCGCCAGACCGGCTGCTACATTGAGCGCATCCGCCGCAACGGCATTCTCGCGAACCCGGACGGCGATGCGGTGCTGCAGATGGGCGATGATATCGCCCTGGTAGGTTACCCGGATGCCCATGCCCGCCTCGACCCAAGCTTCCGTAACGGCAAAGAGGTCTTCGACCGCGATCTGCTCGATATGCGCATCGTCACCGAAGAGATCGTGGTCAAAAACCACAATGCCGTCGGCCGTCGCCTGGCGCAGCTGAAGCTGACCGATCACGGCTGCTTCTTAAACCGCGTTATCCGCAGCCAGATCGAAATGCCTATCGACGATAACGTGGTGCTCAACAAGGGCGATGTGCTGCAGGTCAGCGGCGACGCGCGTCGCGTTAAAACCGTCGCGGATCGTATCGGCTTTATCTCCATCCACAGCCAGGTGACCGACCTGCTCGCCTTCTGCGCCTTCTTTATCGTTGGCCTGATGATCGGCATGATCACCTTCCAGTTCAGCTCGTTCAGCTTCGGCATCGGTAACGCCGCCGGTCTGCTGTTTGCCGGCATTATGCTCGGTTTCCTGCGCGCCAACCATCCGACGTTTGGCTACATTCCGCAGGGAGCGCTGAATATGGTGAAGGAGTTCGGCCTGATGGTGTTTATGGCAGGCGTGGGGCTCAGCGCGGGCGCCGGCATAAATAACGGCCTCGGCGCCGTCGGCGGTCAGATGCTGGCGGCGGGCCTCATCGTCAGCCTGGTGCCGGTGGTTATCTGCTTCCTGTTCGGCGCGTACGTGCTGCGCATGAACCGGGCGATGCTCTTCGGCGCCATGATGGGGGCCCGTACCTGCGCGCCGGCGATGGAAATCATCAGCGATACCGCGCGCAGCAATATTCCTGCGCTGGGATACGCGGGGACCTACGCCATCGCTAACGTGTTGTTAACCCTGGCAGGTACGCTGATTGTCATCATCTGGCCGGGGCTACAGTGAATTTTTTAAGAAAAAAAACGCGCATACGCAGAACTTTTTTTGCTGGCATCAGTCATAAGTAGTGCCACTGCTTTTCTTTGATGTCCCCATTTTGTGGAGCCCATCAACCCCGCCACTTAGGTTCAAGGTTGATGGGTTTTTTGTTGCCTGAATTTTACAGCCTTTAAAATCATTGAGTTACAACCCCTATTTTTAAGACATGGCGACAAAGTGGCGACAGCCTCAAAGAGCCAGCGCAGCCTGGCCTGAATTTGTGGGGTGAGGCTGCACAGGATGGGCCTCTTTAGGTGTAGAAATTGAGCGAACAAAAGTCTCATGCGTTACGAACGTATGGCTGCAGTTGATATTCTGGCACTGGTTGTAACGTTCTTTGGTCATTGAAGAGACCTGGAAACTGCTGCGAGTATGGGCTGCACTTCCACATAATGGGCAAATCATCATTTTACGTCCCTACCATTTTTGCTTAAATCGCAATAATGATACAACATTATTTCACTTTGTGAACTTTAAGTTCTCTTTTGAAAACCTCAGTCCATTACTAAATCATCAATTTTCACTTCCATCTCGATGCTGGTCGTAAATCCGCTATCCGGGTTGACCGTGTGCGTTAACGTGGTGATGGTCCAACTGGCGTCATCAATGGGTTGTTTAAAGCCGGTGACCTTCACGGGCATTTCCGTATAGAGATCCGCGCGGCCTTCTGCCAGCTGCAGGGAAAATGACGCCACACCACGCTGCAGCCGCTCCCAGTTCATTTTTGCTGCGCGTTCCGCATTACTGCGGTTCGCATAGGTCCTGTTCAGTACCAGCACGTTCTCATCCGTCCCGATCAGGTAATCCCCCTGCTTTGCTTCTGGCTCTTTTGGTTTTGTCGTCTTCCGTCGGCGCTTCACCTTAGCCGTTTCTTTCTTTGCCGGTTCCCGTGTATGCAACCAGTGAGCAATCACCCCGGTATACGCTCCCCTGTCAGCCAGGCTGAACCGGTGGCTGTCACCGTCCTTACGGGTAATAGTGATGACCGGCAGCGATTTACCACTTGCCGTTTTTCCCTGCCCCTGCCGGATAAACAGCAGATTACTGTCCTTCACCGAGGCAATCGCACCGTACTGCCGCGCCAGCTTCATCAAAAAACTCGCATCGCTTTCGTTGGTCTGATCAAGGTGGTCCAGTGCCTGCGCAGCAACATCTTTGCCGATGGCAACCTTCAGGCTGTGCCGCGTGGCAATTTCCTTCACCACCTCGCCCACCGTCGTTTTGTGCCATGACTTTTCACGCCTGACATTTAGCGTCTCCCTGAAATCCGCGCTACGGGCACGGATTGTCAGCCTGTCCGGGCTGCCGCTATGCTCTATCTCGTCAACAGTAAACTTTCCTTTCGAAAACAGCGGCTCGCCTTTCCACCCCAGCGCCAGAGAAATCACCGCGCCACGACGCGGCATCATCACCAGGCCGTCGGCGTCGTCCAGCTCCAGATCGAGCTGGTCAGCCTCAAATCCGCGGTTGTCGGTCAGCGTCATACCCAGCAGACGTTTATCCAGGGTCTGCGTTGCGTCTTTGCCTTCGATCACGATGCGAAAGGCCGGTGTCTTACTGCCCTGATTGAGTAAATCAGTCATCTCACTCACTGCAGTAATCCTCCCACCGTGTTTCTGATATTCCCTACCGCTGCCGCAGCGGAGTCCTGCAGACTGCTAAGCTGGTCGTTCAGGCTGCCGAACATTTCAGACAGCGACTCATCCACCCGTTTAAGTCCCAGCGAAAACTCTATTTTTCTCGCTTCACCGCTGGCGAAAAATTCCGTTTTCGTCTGGCTCAGACTTTCAATCACGTACATACCGTAGATGGTCCCGCCGCCCTCGATCAGAGGCCAGGCCTTGCCCTGCTCCGCCATCAGCTCCAGCGCCAGCAGCGACAACCGGCCGCCAGTAACTTCCGGCATGAGGACGCCGGAGAGCGTCAGTTGATCGTTATCTGGCCCCAGAAACTGCGTGGTCGGACGGCGATTAACGCGGTTGTTGGTCACATGCCGCCAGTTCCGCTGATACTGCAGTTGCTGATAGGGCACCGTGCGCAGCTGAAACACAAACAAGCCCAGAACCATCATCATGAATCGTACCCCCCTTGATCGCTGAAACTGCTGCGGGCCTTAGCCCTCATGCGGCGCTCGCGCTCATCGAGTTGTCGCGCGACCTCCCGCGCAATATCCTGCGGACTCTGCCCTGGTTGCGCCTGGATAATAATTTGTGCCTGGGTTTCAAACTGGAATACCGGCTGCGTACCTGCCGGTTTCTCTGCTGCTGGGCGGTATGATGCTGCCGGCAGGCTCATTGGATGAAGCGGCGCAGCCTCTGCAGGCATTGCTCCCCCCATCATTCCGGCGACAATGGAGGCCAGCGCTGCGGTCCTCCGGCGGCTGGTCACATAGGCCGGACCGTTAATCAGTTCCGGGCCATTTTCTCCCGCGATGCCCACTTGCCCGCGCGGAATATAACCGCCACTGTCATACATCCCCGCAAAGAATCCTCCGGCGCCTTTTTGCTGGGTGGCACCAGGTGATTTGTCGCCGCCGGTCATCCAGTCCGGCAGGTAGCTTTTTACCGATGCCAGCTTGCTCTTGAGCGTCTCCCATTTCTCATTGATACCGCTCAGGATGCCGTCAATGATTGCCCCGCCCACTGCTTTAAACTTCGCGGGCAGCGCGGCAACATCATTCAGAATTTCATCCCATTTATTGCTGATAGTCTGCTTAATCACAGCCCATGCCCCTGATACGCCGGATGAGATGGCATCCCACAGAGCTTTAAACTTCGGCCCCAGCGTTTCCCAGTTCTGCCAGATGTAAATGGCCCCCATCGCAATGAGGCCAATTATTGCCAGTATGGGGTTAGCCATCATCAACCTGCCCAGCCACAGGATCGCCTGGCCCGTACCGCTAATCACTTTCGTGATAAGGACAAACACAGAGGTAAATTTAAGGCCCAAAACCCCGGCGCTTACACGTACAATTGCCATAGGTCCCAGGATGGACGCCAGCGCCAGCGACAACACACCCGCAGCAGTAGCAACGATGGCAAATACGGCCGCAATCTTGAAAAGTGCGGCTGTCAATTGCGGATGACGCTTAACAAACCCGTCGAGAGCTGACGCCAGATCGCCTAACCAGTCAGCAATATTTTTCAGTACCGGCGCGACGGTTTCACCGATACTCGCCATGGCGTTAGTAAACGAGCCGCCAGCGGCTTCCCATTTATTCCCCAGGGTATTAAGTGACGCCTCTACACGCTCACGAAGGGTCGCCTGGTTCTCCAGTTTGGCGGCGGTTTCACGATAGCCCGCTATCCCTTTTGTGATCATGATGTTCAGTGCCTGCAGGGTTTCCGCGTCATCACCAAAAAGGGTTGCTTTGACAGCCTGCTTTTTCCCATCGTCGGTAATTTTATTCAGCTTATCCAGTTGCTTATAAAGGTTTTCCAGCCCTGCAAACTGGCCTTTACTGTTCTGAAAACTCAGCTTTATACCTGTCCCTGCAAGTACATCATTTGCTTTATCAATCTTTTTATTGTTCAGTGTGGCCTGAAAAATCTTTCGGTAGGCATTACCAGCAGACTCCCCTGCCATCGACGCCTGATCAGCCATGACCAGCAGCGGCGCGAAGGTTTTTGCAGCGTCCAGGCCTTGGAGCTTGATAATGTCCATCGCGGCGCTGATTTTTGAAAATCCCTGCAGCATATTACCAGGGTCAACGCCCGCGTAATAACCCCGCTGGATCACGTCCATCAGGCTCATCATGTCTTTTTCGGTGGTCTGCGTGGCGTCCTGCAGTTTCGCAGCGAACTCGGCGGCATCCGTCGGGGCCATCTGCAGCTGTACGCCGAGATACGCCGCCGACTCACCCAGCCCGCCCAGGATGACCTGCGCAGACATACCCTGACGGCGTAACATGGTCATCATGTTCTGAAAGTCTGCCGTGGTGCCGGGAAGCCGGTCACCCAGGGCGATCGCCAGCTTATTCAACTGCAGGAACTCCGCCGCAACCTTTCCACCCGGCCCCATCATGGAGCCAGCCAGCTGGTTAGCCGCGTTCTCTGATTCCGAGTAGGCGCGAATAGGCGCCAGCAGAGTCGCGCCCGTTGTCACCCCGGCCGCCATCATCCCGGCACCGTTCCCCGCCAGGCTGTTACGCACGTCTTGCATCTTGTCAGCTTTGGCCCTGACCGCATTCAGCTTGCGCTGGCGCTCGCCCACATCCCGCAAGCGCCTTTCCTGCTCTGCCAGCTGTTTGTTATAGCGATCCGTTTCGCGGGTAATGCGTGCCGTTTCACGGGCACCGCCGCCCGCAGAGATGCCAAGGCGGTACAGCTCCGCCCTGGCTGCCGCCATCTGTCGCGTTTCCTGCTGCTGCTTTTGCTCCAGACGTGACACGGCCCGCCATTGCGTTTCAAGCGCCGCCGTCTGCTTTTTCGTGGGGGATTCAAGGGCTGACATTTCGCGGGTCATCATCTGCGCACGCAGCCGCGCCTGGTCCAGTTCGTTACTGGTCCGGCTCAGGCTCTGTGACAGCTGATCGAAGGATTTTAACTGGCCCCCCGCATCGTTCAGCCGTTTAAGCTGTTCGCGGGTCTGCCGGACGGCGGAGGCCAGCTCCTTAGAGCCAGCCTGCGCAACTTTTAAAGGGCGGGTGAGTTTATCAACCGCATTCAGAACCACCTGCAGACGCAGGTTTTTATCACTCATCGCTGGCCCCGCTTCGCATTATCGCTCTGTGCCGCCACTCCAGCACTTCTGTAAGCGGCATAACGTCAGTGACGGACGGCGGCCAGTGAAAGATCGTGGCGATATCCGCCACCAGGTCATCTACCGTCAGGCTGTCGGCAAATCGGCAAACGCCGACTTCGGCAACAAAAAAAGGACCACCTCGATCGACATTGCGGCAAGGTCAGCAGGGTCAAGGTCCGCCATTTCCTGCGGGGTCAGCGTTGGTGTGGAGATGCGGGGGATCACGGTCATCATAGAGGCCACGTCCATCTCCATCACCGCCTGCAGTCGCGTACCGCGCAGCGCGCCGGATTGCGGCTTACGCAGCACAATTTCCGTAATCGTGGTATCACCGCGCGTGATCGGGCTATCCAGCTTCACCGTTGCTTCTTTTTTCTCACTCATGTTCTTTTCCTGTTATTGGGTGGCTGGCGCGGCATCCCGCGCCAGTGCTGCATTAAAGGCCGATGGCGTTTCGGTGCTCTTCCATCAGGTCAACGCCGTCAACAATTTCAATCATGTTGATCACATCAACCTCATAGAGCACTTCGCCGTTAATGGTCAGCTTCGCGTAACTGTTAACGCTGCTGACTTTGGTGGTATTGCTCTCGCCGGTTTTCCACTCGCCGGAATCCACCTCTTTGTGGCGTCCGCGCACAACCAGCTCAACGGCCTGCACCTCGCCGGTATCATCGCGCTGGATAGAGCCGGTGAAGCGCATCTGCACCCCATCCACCGTGGCCTTGCCCATCTGTTTGAACAGCAGCGCTTCAGTGCCGCCGATGGTCATTTCCGTATCCAGTGCGCCATCATCCAGCCCCAGATCGATACCGACTGAACCGGGCATGCCGCCGCCGCGATAGTTCTCCAGCTTGCGGGAAAATTTCGGCAGGGTGACGGATTCAGCAATGCCCATCCAGCTGTTACCGGCGTTGAAGATGTTCAGGTGTTTTAGTTTGCGTGGTAAGGCCATGGGTCCCCCTTATGCGCTTACGCGGGTGGTGAAATCCACCAGGTAACGGTCAGTGATGCGCTGGCGCAGCATCAGGTTTTCCAGTGGCGGCACTGGCGTGTAGTCGTAATCGATCCAGAGCTTCCCGGCCTTCAGGGTGTCTTTGTCGTTAACGCTGTCATCAATCCAGCAATCACCGCCGATGAGGTAGCCCTGATTCACCAGGCTGCGCATTTTGGCGCGGATGCCTTCGATAATGTCGCGGGCCAGCGACGGGTTAAGCGGCATGTCCACCGCCCACATATGGCCCTCCGCCATGGTGTCAGCCAGCACCTGCGCGGTGCGGGTGTAGTTTTCAAACTGGAACAGCGGATCATCACTGAGGCAGCGGGAACCCCAGAAGCGGAAACCATCCTTGCGGATCAACGTGGTGACGTCGTTTTGGTTCAGCAGCCCGGCATCGGTTGCCGGGTTCTGCAGGTCCCAGAACACATCCGCAGAGAAGCCTGTTACGCCGTTGACGCCCACGTTAGACAGGGTTTTGTGCCAGCCGGTCTGCTCGTCGATTTTGGCGCGCAATCCCAGGGCGCGGGCGGTGGCGTAGGCGGTCGCATCCGCCTGCAGCACCGTGTCAAAGTTGATGAAGTCAGGCCAGATAAGCATCCCTTCACGCTGGCTGAAGTTGTCGCGGTAGGCGATCGCATCCTCCACCGTCTTACAGCCGTAAGCTGACATATACGCAAAGGCCCGCAGGCTCTGCGCCACCCTCAGCAGCTCAGTGGATACGGCCTGCGTATCATGCCCCGGTACGCCGAGAATGCGCGGTTTCACACCCAGCTGCGACTGCGCCGAAAGTAACGCCTTCATGCCGGTTTTCTTACCCTCAGCGGTCACGCCGCCGATGATGTTAGCGGTGGTTTCCGCTTCGGTTTCGCCCTGGGCAACGCGCACCACTACGGTGACGGGTTTTGCCTGGTCTGCGATAGCGTCCAGTGAGCGGGCCAGCGTGCCGGACTCGCCCGCTTTACCGCTGGCGGTCAGCACGTCGGTAAGGAGTACCGGCGTATTGAGCGGGAACATGGAGGCATCGGCATCATCGCCGGTGCACACCATGCCCACGATCGCCGTGCTCACCGTCGTGATAGAGCGGGTGCCGTCGTTAACTTCTACAACGCGCACGCCGTGGTGGTAGTCTTGCGCCATGGAATGAATCTCCTGTTTAGGGGTACACCCATGGTATGGAAATCATTCACCGCAAGCCGTTGATGCCCGTTGTACCGTGGTTGATACAACCGCAGGCAGAAAAAAAGCCCCGTTACGGGGCTGATTTGTTCGGGGTTTTAGCTGTCCATCAGGCAACGCGGCTCCAGCACATCAGCAGAGTGTGAGCCTCCACCACGCTGAGCGATTTACTCTCGCCGAGGTTATCGGTTTTGCCGCTGACTGAGTGACCGTGACCCGGTACCGTGTATTCGTGGTCGTGCTCGCCCTCGTCAGAGGTATAGTTTCGCGTCCGGCGGCTGTCATTATCGGAGCCCACAATATAATTACTGTCCCAGGCCTCACCTGGCCCCGCCATCCCGCCTTTGTGCTTATGCCCGCCGCCTCTGCCGGTTCTCAGCCTCTGCTCCTCCACTTCAGAGGCCGAGCCGGTTACATTAATCTGCACGGCGGGGAGATTCGCCCGCTGAAGGGTGACCGTATCGCTGCCGCCGGTGGTGCCGACATTGGAGCCGTCCGCTTTTGCCACGCGGAGGGTTCTGTTTTCACCGGTATACGTCCACGTTGACCACGGGTAGCGTTCATTCGGGTCCACATGCTGACTGTAAAACCGGACCGTGCCGACGGGGTTTTCCGCTTCCCAGAAATCACGGATAGCAGTGCTGACCGCTGATGCAATGGCCTCCCTTGTCTCATTCTCCAGAGTGGAAACAATGTCATCGGCATAATCTTTGGCGTTGTTCCCCGCCCGGCGGACTTCTTCCACCGTCGCCAGAATCACTGACGGGTCGGCAATCATCTGCACGTCTGCAGTCTGGCTCACCATCAGCCAGATGTTAATCACCTGGAAACGTCCCGACCCTTCCGCCAGAAGCGGCTTGTAGGATTCGGGCAGGTTCGCCACCGCCAGGCAGGTGCCGGTCTCGTCAAAGAGTGCGGCCTCGCGTATCCAGAAGCCCCCGGCCTGCGGCGGCATTATCATTTCGGCACGGATAACATTTGCCGCCTGGTCGGCGATGACCAGGCGGTTCAACGGTGCGCGGTACTGCTCGTTAATCAGGGCGGTCTGGTCCGGGGACGGCACCGGCACCGGCAGGACACCGCCCCCGTCGCCGACGGCCATGTGAGTGATACCCAGGGGGATACCCTTCACCGCCGCAGCGGCCAGGCGTTCAGCCCCCTGCGTGGTCAGTATGGCGCTGAATTTTTTACTCATAAGGCAGTCCGTAATAGCGGGCTTCCCCGCCGGAGCGGGGCGGCCTCGGGATTAACTCAGGGGCGCGTAATACACCGGGCGCAGACCCATCTCGGAATTCAGCACTTCGATATTGTTGGCAAAGCCAAACTGGAAAATATCGTTCTTACCGCGCACCGGATGCATGCAGCTTGTCGCGCCCGCGTTGTAGTTGACGGTCGACCCCGCCGGGACAATCGCCTTACCGGTCAGGGACGGCCACACGCCATACAGCTCCAGAAGATTTTTTACCGCTTCCGACAGCGTGTTCTGCGGCTGAACGAAGGTCCCGCCCCAGGCCGGGTGATAAAACTCGTTGTCAGCCAGCCCGGTGGTTTTTGTCACCGCCCGCACGCTGTTGGGGGTGGTGGCCACATAGTCCGCCGTGGTGGTGTTCCCTGTATGTGTCGGGGTGATAAAGGCCCCGGTCACCGCATGGATGGCGTACCAGCCCGGCACATCAGCGCCGTGCGCACTGAACACCGCGGAGGCGGCGAGCGCGGCCTCATTGCCGGTCCCGTAGAGCTGGATTTCGCCACCCACCACACGCGCGCCGTAGGTACGCTCCCAGACGTTTCCGGCAAGATCGCTGATGCCGTTGTATTTTTTGTCCTGACGATAAGAGACCGGACCGGAGCCGGTATAAATGCGCGGAGACTGTGAGGACAAATCGCCTGCCTCTTTGCCGTCGATACGGCGTCCGGTCTGGGTCGCATCCAGCGCGGACTTGCCGTACACATCGGCACCCAGGGGACTGTACCGGCTTTTCACGGCCATCGCCTGCATCAGCGCCCACTCGACCGACGTCATGCCGTGCCAGGTGCTGCCCATCGCTTTCAGTAACGGGATAAGAGTGGCGCTGGTTGCGTTACAGGCATTCGCATCTACGTTGGGCAGACTCAGGACCTCGCCGTTCAGCACGCATCCCTGATAGGTTCCGACATACAGATACGGGATTTCCCTATCGCCCTGCTTAAAGGCCGGGTGTACGCCGGAAATCCCCATCGCCGGGTTCAGGCTTTCGATACTCACCTTCGGGATAATATTCACAAAGGTCGGCTGTCCCTTCGGGGTATACAGCACCGTCTGTTTTCCGCCCGAAGCCGCCTCAACGGAGGTCCGCAGCGCATCTTTGACTAAAATCGTGGTCATGGTGGTGTCCTTACTGGTGGTAGCTGAAAAAAGTGTCCAGGTATGCAATACGCTGTCGGGTCCAGTCCATCATCTGGTCCAGACTGGTGATGCTCAGGGAGGGCACATTCGGCCATTTTTCATATTCAGCCTGCATCAGTTCCGGGGTGTAGCGTCCCAGCAGGTCGCGGGCCAGCCCCAGCACGCCGCCCTGTGAAAACAGCCCGTTATCCCGCAGTTCGGCATAGCGGGCATTCATTTCCGCCTGGAAGGTAGTACGGACTTTCTTCCAGAAGGTGCGGTTGACCTGCATGGCGAGGCCGTTATCAAACAGATTCAGGTCTGGCGGATAGGCAATCGACGTCCCGGCGTAATGCAGACCAAAGGTGGTATCCAGGTCATAGGGCATGAAAAACCATTTCGTACCGTCCCAGGTGATAAACGTGGTGTTCTTCTGCACGCAGTCCGGGGCGCAGATAAAGCTGAGGAAGACATAGAAATCCACCACGTTGTTTTTATCCAGATGCGTACCGGCAGCGGTGGTAAACGCGTCCTGTGCGGACTGCGCGAAGTCCCGCCAGCGGTCGAGGCACGCAGCCGTTTCCGCCGTGGGTTTCGAAGGTGAGTCCATCACCCATGTGCCGTTATCCGTGAGCGCCGGGATGTTAATCGCCCCGTCCCAGATAATCATGATTTGCTCCGGGCTGTTTTTGGCGATGTTGTAATCCTTGCGTGACGAGTTGTAGAGAAAATCCCCTACCCCGTAAAACTCACCGTTGATATACAGCACGCAGGCGTACCCCTTCGGGCAGCCGATGGCGCCGGTATCAATGGCGCTGGCCCCCAGCTTCCCCACGTAGCTGTTATCAATATCCCGGCGCGGCCAGCCGCTGCGGGTCGCCATCACCTTCTGCCACAGGTTGTAGCAGAGCACATTGCGCAGGTGAGTCGAGTCAATCCAGTTCGCCTTGAAAATCCATTTGTCCTTCGGCACCACATCCCCGATTTTCAGGCTGACATTTTCGGTATGCGCCGCGTCGGCAAACAGCTCGAATTTCATGTTCTTTTTCGGGTATCCCGCCGACGACGCCCCCTGAACCTTGAAGGACACGTATGCCGTGAACATCTCTCCGTCGACGTCCACCTTTAAGGTGCCGTTAACCGGGTTGTCCTTGCTGGTCGGTGCGCCGCTGTCGGAGGTCACGTCCAGGCGAATCAGACCGCGCGGCTCACCGAAGGCAAACACGCCCGGATATTGCGCCTGCGCCTCCCGGTTTCCCGTGCCGCTGCCTGCCGCTGACGGGTCGAAGCCATCGAGCGGGAGCAGCTGACGGGCCAGCACCTGGAAGGCATAGAGGTTACTCAGCTGATGACTTTCCACCTCCTCGGGGGTGGCCTCCACCAGAGCCAGCGCCCGCATACCGGACTGAAACGCCAGCATCAGCGCCTGAATCTGGTCTGACTGACTTTTTTGTGAAGCGGCCATGCTGGTCACCTGCGCGGCCATCTCATCGAGACCGAGCTGCATCAGTGCGGCCGTCAGCGACTGGAGACCGGACTGCAACGCGGTCAGGCCATCCAGCGCCGCGCCGGTGTCCTGCTCCAGCTGCTGTCGCAGGGACGTAATCGCCTGCTGACTTGCCAGCGCATTCAGCCGGTTCGCCTGGCCGTTGCGCTTCTGGTAATAGATAAAGGCCAGCAGTTGCCCCTCGCTGTCAGGCACCACCACGCGAAAGAGTTTCCCCTCCGGCGTACCGGCAAGCCCCGCAACAGTACCGTCCGGGTCATCCGGGGTCATGAAGAAGGTGTAATCCCGGTAGTCCTGCAGCGACTCAACGGCGGTTTTTAAATAGCGGGTACGGTTCGCCAGCTGCCGGGCCTGTTTGTTTGACGGACCATAAATGCCGCCCTCCACCCGGTCTTCACGCGCCAGCAGGTAAACCTCATCTTCCCATTTCGTCTGTTCGTTAATTGCACTCATGTTATTCTCCTGCGTAAACGCCACGGCCATCGTGAAAAGTGCGCCCGTCATAGCGATGTGAGTCTTCCCCGCGCTGATTTTCGGTATAGGTGACCGACCCGGAATGGAACCCGCCGCCGTCATAACGGGCAGCCTCATCCGGCGTGTATTCCGGCGGGTACACGCTGATGACCTCCCCGCCGCACGAGGCGGCGCCGGTATACACCGGACCGGTGGTCCCCGCTGACAGTGACAGGCGGGCAATGTGGCGGCTGACCGGCCGCGCATCGCCAATAATCCGCTCCAGCTCCTTAATCATCGTCTCGGTAATACCGATATCATTCAGGTCAATCTCAAGGCGGAATGTCCCGGCGGGGTCGGCCACCTCCCACCACTCCTGTAACGTCATGCTGTAGCCGAGGTTTTCAATCACCCGGCGAACCGCCGCCACCGTCCCCTTACGTTGGTGGATCCAGAACGCATCGCTGACCGCCTGACGCTTCTCCCTCTCTGACCAGGTTTCTTCCCAGCGGTCGACAGAAAACGCCCACGCCAGATACGGCAGAAACTTCACCGGGCATTTCCACGGGTTCCAGAGGTCACGCAGCGGTACGCTTAAATCACTGATACATGAACAGGCCTGCGCCAGCCTGCGCTCCAGCGACGATGATCCCGGCGGTAACAGGCTATTCATCAGAGCCACCAATTTCTGCTTTAAAATCGGTGCAATAGGACGCCTGCGTTTTATCTATTACCATGTCAGCCAGGGGCTGCATCAGCTCAACCCGCTGCACGCCCTGAACATGCAGAGCAGCATAAATCGCAGACAGCCGCACATCACGCCCCAGGCGGCGCTGCTCATTGATGTATGCTGTGCCCTGCTCTTTCGCGGCAGCGAGGATGGGTTCCTTTGCCGGGCCGGGATAGACATACAGAACCGCATCGATTTCATAACGGACAATCTCAGCAGAGCGCACGCTCACCCGGTCCGCTACAGGCCGCACGGCCTCATCATTCAGTGCAACACCAACCACCTGCAGCAAGTCATCCGGCGCAGTGCCATCACCGTCGCGGGCCAGAATCGTCACCACGACTTCCGCCGGTGCAGGGCTGAACGCTGATGCATCTGCCACACGGCCATCGGCGCTCAGCGCGTGAAATTCATACGCGCCAACCGGCCCGGCAACGCTCATCCCCTCAAAGGCCGCCGGGATGCGCTGCCGATAATCCGCGTCCGACTCCATTTCCGCCTCAGTGGGTGGCGTGGTGGTGTCGTCCGCAGCCGTAATCACCCGGCGCTGTACGTTGTTATTCGCGCCTAAATTGTCCAGGTCATCCCCGCCGGAATAGGCCACCATGACGGCCCGTGCCGCCTCGTTAATTCGCTGGCGCAGCAGCAGCTCCCGGTACACGTTTTCCTGCAACGTTTTAACGATCGGCTCTGACTCAAGCGTTAAAGTACGGGCCACGGCTTCCTGCTCTTCTGCCGGATAGAGTGCGACAAACTCCGCCTTACGCTCTGTCAGCAGGGTTTCAAAATCCGGCTCATCCACGATCTGCGGCGGCGGTAACTGAGAAAGGTCAATAACGGCCATTGGTTGCTCCAGTCGATACGGACAGCGATACCGGCACACCGTCATTACGCTGGCCTGCCAGCTCAATCACCATGGAACCATCCATACTGCTGCTGTTAATCGTGATGGTGTCGAGCTGCAGCCGTGGTTCCCAGCGCTGCAACGCGACGTACACCGCCGACATGATTTGCAGGCGCAACACCGGGTTTTGCGGCTGGTCAATAAGCGCTGACAGCAGGGAACCATATTCCCGGCGGGCAAGGCGGCTACCCTGCGGCGTCAGCAAAATATCCCGTACGGACTGGCGCAGGTGGTCCGTTTCCGTAATGGCCTGGCCGGTATCGCGATTCATCCCGATATAGAGCGTCAAATTGGATCTCCCGTTGTTCCGCCGCTGTCGCCAGGGTGTTTATGCTTATCAGCAACGACGCCGTTTGACGTCATAGCTCCACCGCCATGGGTCACATCGCCATTCATGATCACGTTGCTGTTAATACGGGTCGTGTCGGCCTCGATCACAAGTTCCCCTGTTTTGCAGGAAACCAGCTGTGACGACTCAATCAGCACGGCTTTAACGCCCCGGATAATCCAGTGCCCGGTGGCAGGGTCGTATTCGAACCAGCCGCCATCCTCGTATTCGGTCACGTCCGCGCTTTCAGAGTCGGACGGCGGCGGGCACGCGTCGGAGTAGATGGCCGGAAGCGCAAACGCTGTTTCCAGATTGCCGCCCAGGCTGAACAGCACCACCTGCTCCCCCGGCGACGGACACCACCAGGTGCGGGATTTACCGGCGCGGTAGGTCAGCCAGTTAATCCAGTTGGTTTCGAGGTCGCCTGTTTTCACTCGGCACAGCCAGCCGTCCCGGTCCACTTCAGTCACAATGCCGGTGCGGATCAGATTGGTGATAAGGCGCATAATTTCTGTAAGTTGAATGTTCATACGCACAGCATGCACGTAGATGTTATTGAAAAAAAACCAGGTCTATTGTCTGATGTACTATACAAACCACCAATGAGGCGTAGTCATGAACACTCTTTTATCCGATCTTAAAAATGCTGTGGAAACCATGTCTAAATCTGCTTTTGATGATTTCCTAATCGAGATGATCAAAAATCTCGAAATTGAATTACTCAATTCCAGCATCTATCAAGATATGGAAAAAAAGATATTTTTTGACAAACTCTACCTTTTTAGTCTTCAAGCAAAAAAATTAGAACTTAGTTTTTATGAATGCAGACAAAAACAAATTGAAATAAAAACCCGAATAGAACAGATGCAAAATGAATTAAAATACAACTTCACCATTGAAAAAAACACTTTATCCAACCATATAAATGAAATCAAAAAAACTCTAACAGACGGAAGCCTACTTCCACATCTCGCTGGTGAAGAAATCTCTAAAATACTAGAGAAAATTAAAAATGATGACATTGACATTTTTTACATTAAACACATTGAAAATATAATATTAAACTTAAAGTACAGAACAACTTCAAACTTGGACATTTTTAGTATCAGTCGCTCCGTAAGAATCAATGCAGGCCAAGTAAAAAAATATAAAGAAAGCAAGGAAAAAACAATACAATACATCAACAATACTTTTGAATCACCCCTATCAAATAATAAAAAAACAGAAAAAAAAATTGAAGAGAAAAAAATTGAAAACGATACATACATTGAAATAGAAGATATCTGGAAAGAGCATTTAAATCATTTCTTTGACCTTGGATACATGTTAGATACAACCCTTAGAAATGTGTTATCCGAACGATATAAAGGGCCTAGAAAACATTTAGTCTATGACTCAGAAATTTAACCACAACAAAAGGGTATCGCGCGTAATGTCCTCCACTTCGCCATTGATGCCGAGTAACCGACGCCGCGAATACTGAACCTCCGGACCTCTGCGGCTAACACGGTCACGCAGACCGTAATGATGAACGCGCACAATACGCTGTACCTTGCCCTCAAATTCGACACTGGCAGAGTCCGAGCTGGCGACGGCTTTCAGGTATTTTGTGGTGCGGAGTTTTGCAAACATCTGCCGACGGATGCGGCCCTGTTTCGTTCTGGCCGTCACGCGACGCGGCTCGTAAGCCGTCCCGTCGGGGTTGTGCTGCATCCTGATATTTTTCTGCTGACTGCGGCGCAGCTGCTGCGCCAGCTCCCGCATCATGCGCTTACGTGCGGCAGGTTCCAGTCCCGCCAGCAACGCATCTAACCAGGCGTCAACTTCCTGCAGCTCAGCCACGGCTCACCGCCCACATTTCGTCTGGTTCGTCCGGTTCCGGCACCGCTTCGACGCTGGACACGTCACCTTCAGCGCTGACTATCACACGCTCTGTCAGTTGCAGATTCAGGCTGATATCACAGATATCATTGCGCAAAATATCGACTTCAAAGGAAAGCAACTTTTCCCGCAGTTCCGGGTTATGAATAGCATCCGGCTGATTTTCCCTTAACCAGGCCAACACCGGCGCCATCAATAACCCCTGATCGCCGCTGAAATCCACAATCACCACATTCAGGGTATAACGATATTCCCATGAAAGTGACGCTGCCCCGGTTGCCACCACCGATCCGTTATCCACGAATAAATGCAGCTTGTCCGGGTTATCGCGGACATATGGCACCGCGTTATTCAGGGCGCGGCGTAGGGACTGAGGTTTGTTCACTGTTTCGCTCCTGGCAGGAAATTATCGTGTCCACCTTGTCAGCACAGATCGACCAGGCCGCCTCCGCCTCATCCAGCGCTGCCAGCAAATCGCCGTTAGTGCTGGCCGCTGACTTTTCCAGGCGGCACTGCGTCACTCTGGGACAACCATTCACGGTAAGCTGCACCTCCGGCGAGGGCCGGACGTTCGCGCATCCTGATAATGTCAGGAGGCAAAGGAGTACCAGCCCAGAGGCGCAAATCCTCGTTTTCACGTTTTAGCTCCTCAATCCGGCGCTGGCGGCTTCGCAGCAGCGCGTTTGTGCTTTCTGCCGCCGCGTAAAGCCGCATCTGCTCACGGTTGTTGTTTTCTGACAGGATGGACAGGGCGATCAGCTGACTGTTCGTTTTTGCCAGTTTGTCGCCCGCTGTTTTCAGGTCCCTGCCTTGCTGATCGATGGTGTGGCTAGCCTCATTCAGTCGCCATGACTGCCAGCCCAGCGCCGCCAGTACAAGCGCCAGAATTACCGCCAGCGCGCGCGTCATACCGTCACCGGCTGCGCATCAACAACCTGCGCACGCAGGACCTTAAGCGCGACCAGCGTCAGCAGATAAAATGTCAGGGTGACAACGTGGCCCGTAAAGGCGAGAAAAATCACAAGCAGTGAACGCCTAGCCCATCTGATCACCAGGTTTCCTGGCGTACTGAAAAAGCGCGTCAGCGCCTGCATTGTCTCTTCCCGATGAGTGCCACCCGCATACCACCCAGCCAGGCAAAGCACCACCGCCACCCAGACCAGCAAACAGGCTCCCCATGTCAATGCGGTGACCAGCGCCGAGGCCATGCCGTTTGGGACAAAGAGACTTAAAATCATCAGCGCCGCGTACAGCACCGAAAGCAACCCACTAATAAATTTCTTCTTCATTTCGTTATGCTCCTTTTAAGCACCAGGCCAGCTCCCGCCCGCGGCGGTTATCCAGCCCTTGGTTAAATATGCCGTTGACATATACCCAGCGCGGTAGCTGATAGCAGGCATCGCGCCAGCGCTTCTGATTGATAAACTTCACCATGGTTGAACTGCAGGCATTGCCCGTGCCGACGTTGAACGCCAGCGACACGAGGGCGTCATAAACGTACTGCGGCACGTTCACCAGGACACACCGAGCCAGCGCGGTTTCTACCCGTAATACGTTGGTGATGAAGTTCCCCGCCGCCTGCCGCTCTGTGATGGTCTTCCCCGGCACCACACCGGACGTGTTACCGATGCCGTCGGTCCACACGCCTGCGTCGCACTGGTACGGCTGCAGGCGGCACCCCTCGTAATCAGCAATCAACTTCAACCCGTCCACTGAGGTGTGGAGCTGCTGGAAATTGGGCAACGTGGCAGCGATGGCCAGCACTGCCCCCACCAGGCAGCGCTTAACGATTGAAGGATTCATATTCCCCCCGGGTTATCTTCCCGCCGCGTAGCAGCTGATAGGTTTTGTGTTTGTAGTACCAGTTGATCGCCAGCATCAGCAGACCAATCAGCACACCGCCCACCGTAGAGGCATCTTTAAGCGATAAATCGCCCAACATCGCCAGCAGCACAGCGATGCAATACGTAATAAAGGCGCTGATCCGTTCAAGCGTCATAACTCAGTCCCATAACTGGACGGTCTGCACCGTGGTAGTGGTCGCAATATCCGGCAGCTCCACCTGCAGCCCGTGAGGTAAAAAAGGGCCATGCTCAGCCAGCCCCGGATTTGACTGCAGTACCTGCTCTGTGACGCCCTGCGTGCGCCCGTAATGACGCCAGCAAAGCGCGTCCACCGTGTCACCCTGGTACGCACGCACTTTCATCAGATCAGCTCCACCGTACAGTGGGGTGCATCCTGCACCCGGCTGATTGCCCAGCGGGCATCGCGCCACAGATCGCCGCTGGCCTCCGCCAGCTCATCACCCCGTTTGACGCCGGATGCCGTGGCGTCATAGTCCAGGTAACGTTCATTCACCTGCGCACGCGCCCAGCAATACACGGCGTTGTGATAGTGGTGGATGCGCTCGCTTTTTCCGTCCAGCACTTCCGCCGGTACGTCTGCCAGGGTCTGGAACCCCAGCGCCTGCTGGCGCTTGCGGAAGTCGTACAACTCCGCGTTGACCTCCGACATCACGGACCGGATAAGCTGCCCGAGACGCGGCGACGTCACCGTGCCATCCGTTCGCATCACGCTGCGAAACTCCGACAAATCCACATCAGGCCAGAATGGGGTGTTTTTGATGACCTCCGCCTGTTCCGGCGCCTGTTCTGGCGCAACAAATCTCATGCGGGTTTTCTCCTGAAAAGGTGGGCGGTGAACGGGATTTTGATAAGGCGCTGCCTGTCGCCATCCCGTGCCGCCCGTGCGCGGGGCACGTTCCGTCAGTGGCTGTTACGCAAATGGCGCTCCAGCCGCTCTTTGTCTTTTTTCACACCGCAGCGTGGATCGAGCTGCAGCGCAAACGTGTAGTGGTTTAGGGCTGCGGCCGGGCGGGACTCGCTGATCACGGCGGCAATGGCTTTATGCAGCCGGGCGCGGGACTGGTCCGGCATATCCAGCGTATCCGTCAGCGAAAGCGCCTGCAGCAACACGTCAGCAGGGAATTCAGCTTTCATGCGCTGCGCGGCTTCTGCCTGGTCTGCCAGCTCTTCAGCAACAACGGTCTGCACGTTGCGACGGCCCAGCGCCTGCGGCATCACCCAGCCATGCTTAAGCGCGTGCGCGGCAATCTGCAGGCCGCCGGCAAAATCACCGGCATCGATACGCCACACCATCAAAAACATCAGCACGTCATCCTGCTGCGCTCCACCGGCTGCCAGTACGCCATCCGCCCAGGCGGTATATTTGGGTAACAGCTCCACCTTGATTTGTGCCTTTTTCACGGTGGACTGCACCCCCTTGAGGCGGCGGCGGTCCTCCGCCAGCTGCAGCAGCATCAGGTCATAACCCGACGCATGGCGAACACTGCCGCCCTGACGGGCGGCCTGTTCAGCCTGAACGCGCAGGCGGTGCTGCCGTGCGGGACTCAGGCTCATGCGTTACTCCCCTGCTCCGGCGCTGAAGTCGCCGATGGTGATGTTTTCCACCAGTGCCACGCAGCGGTAATCCTCCACCACATACGCCTCATTGACGGATTCGAAGTTTTCGATGCGATCGCGTTTCGGGTTATCAATGACCGAACGGCGGCGGGTATCTTCCTGCCAGTAGATGGACAGGTTATCCAGACGGGTGATCAGCATGGCATTAGCCGGGAATGACGGGGCGCGGACAGCCTGCAGGCCACCCATGCGTTTCTGACTGATAATCAGATCAGCGGCCAGCGCCTCGGTGTTTGCCTGCTCCTTATTGACCAACGGGAAATACTTGTCAGACAGCAGCTCACGGCCACAGATCACAACCAGCTCCGCATCATCCTGGAAAACCGGGTCAATAAGCTCATTGACGGCATCCATCACCAGCGCATCCAGGTTGGCATATTTACCGCCCTTGCCTACCTTCACCGGGTCTGCAGTAGTGGTGCCATCTTCAGCCGTGGTGCTGCCCATCACGCAATCCGCCGCATCTTCGCGGACCTTCTGCAGCCAGCCTTTGTTAACGTCCTGCAGCAGCGGGTTAGCGCCACGATTTGAGGTTTTGGCACGCTTCACACCGTTAAACCCGATCATGATGCGGTCCAGCGCCTGACGCTTGACGATGGCGTTACGGATGCGCACCTGGAAATCCTGGAATTTCGCCCACAGGTCCAGTTTTGCGTAGGTCAGCACCGTATCAAAGTTGGTCTGCTCGCACTTGTACTCAACATCCACCATGACTGTCGGATCGGTTGGTTCGCGCTCCTTCGTGGTCGTGTCAGTGGTCCCGGCAATGGTACTGCCGACGCCCAGACCCAGCAGCTGGCCTGACTGCTCAGTCACCCCAATGATGTTAACCATGGTCAGGAATGCGGCGGACTGCTGGATCTGGTCTTCCAGCGTCTGCTGCACCGACGGCTCCACGGTGAACTTGCTGGACAGCTCCTCAACTTCTACGCCATTCAGGCGTGCCAGCTGCTGCAGGTAGGCGTTAAAGGCAAAACGTGTTTTCTTTTTCATTGGTTCTTATGCTCCATCAGCAATTGGTCAGGGTACCTGCCGGCGCGTTACCGCCCGGCGCGCGCTGGCGATAATCTTTGCGGCTGTCTTCCTGTTGCAGCTGCTGCTCCAGCTCTGCAAAGGCGGTCTGCTGCTCCTGCAGGGATGTTTCCAGCTCAGCAAGGCGCTTATCCTGCGCGGACAGGGATTGATCGGTGCGTTCGCTCAGGCTCTGCTGCTCGGTGGCGACCAACTCAACAGCACGATGCACATCAGAGAAACGCGCATCATCGGTTTGCTCTTTTTTGGTAAACATCGCGGTTACGCGGGCAAAGAGGGAGGGTTTTTCGCCCTGGACCTCTTCCCACTCGATCAGCGTTTCTTCTGCGGCGGTAAAGAGGTTTTCCGGGTTCTGCTTACGGCTTGCCAGCGGGTTGCTTTTGGCGCTGGCACTAAACTGCAGCATTTCCGTACCCAGGCTTGCCGGGTCGTCAGTCGCTGCCAGGCCAACCAGGTACGCTTTGCCGGTATCAGCAAAACTGGTATTGACCTCCATCGAGGTGAACAGCTTTTGCAACTTGCGGGTATACGCCACCAGATCATCTGACGGGATGATCCACGCATACAGGGCCATTTTCCCCTTCAGCGGGCCATCCGCAATTTCTTCGGCTTCCAGCTTATCCACGGTCCCGAAACGGCGGAATGGGCTGTCCGGGGTGTAGCCCTTGATGTGTTCCAGATTAATCAGCGCGGTATAGACCTGCGGGTTATAGCTTGCCGCCATCTGCTCCAGCCAGGCACGCTCGATGTTGCGCCCGTCCGTTGTTGCCCCTTCCACACCAATGCGGAAGCGTTTTGCTTTAACTGCCATTTGAGCGACTCCATCAAATAACTCAGTGAGGCCTTATGGTTGCTGTGATGGAGGGGGCGAAACAACGCGCAGACCTTGTGCGGTAAACCATACAAAAGCCAGCCGGGGAAAGGCTTCTGTCAAGGCCGTAGTCTTGTGCCATGAACACAACATTGACTCCCGCAGACCTCGATCCCCGTCGGCAGGCACTACTGCTGTATTTTCAGGGATACCGCATAGCCCGCATTGCAGAAATGCTGGGCGAGAAAGCCGCAACCGTTCACAGCTGGAAAAAGCGCGACAAATGGGGCAGCTACGGTCCGCTTGACCAGATGCAGCTCACCACGGCCGCAAGGTACTGCCAGCTGATTATGAAGGAGCAAAAAGAAGGGAAGGACTTTAAGGAGATTGACTTGCTGGCGCGCCAGTCCGAGCGCCACGCCCGCATCGGGAAATTTAACAACGGCGGCAACGAGGCCGATTTAAACCCGAACGTTGAAAACCGCAACCGCGGCCCCCGTAAACAACCTGAAAAAAATCTGTTCAGCGACGAACAGATCGAAAAGCTGGAAGAGATTTTCCGCGCTGGCATGTTCGAATATCAACGCCACTGGTGGGAAGCAGGGATAAAGCATCGTATCCGCAACGTGCTGAAGTCCCGCCAAATCGGGGCAACGTATTATTTTGCGCGTGAGGCTCTGATCGATGCGCTAGTGACTGGCCGAAACCAAATTTTCCTGTCAGCGAGTAAAGCCCAGGCGCATGTTTTTAAGCAGTACATCATTGAGTTTGCCAAAGAGGTCGATGTAGAGCTGAAAGGCGATCCGATGGTCCTGCCTAACGGTGCCACGCTCTATTTTCTGGGGACCAATGCCCGCACCGCGCAGAGCTACCACGGCAACCTGTACCTTGACGAATATTTCTGGATACCGAAATTCCAGGAGCTGCGAAAAGTCGCCTCCGGTATGGCGCTGCATAAAAAGTGGCGGCAAACCTATTTTTCTACCCCGTCCAGCCTGACGCACAGCGCCTATCCCTTCTGGTCTGGCGCGCTGTATAACCGTGGTCGCTCAAAAACGGACCGTGTGGATATCGACCTGACCCACTCGGCGCTGGCGGCTGGCCTGCTTTGTGCTGACGGTCAGTTCCGGCAGATCGTGACGGTGGAGGATGCCGTGCGCGGCGGCTGTAACTTGTTCGACCTCGACCAGCTGCGGCTGGAATACAGCCCTGACGAATACCATAACCTGCTGATGTGCGAGTTTATTGACGATCTCGCGTCCGTGTTCCCTCTTTCCGACCTGCAGGCCTGCATGGTGGACAGCTGGGAGGTATGGGAAGATTTTCATGCACTGGCTCTGCGTCCGTTTGGCTGGGGCGAGGTGTGGATCGGATATGACCCGGCGAAAGGCACCCAGAACGGTGACAGCGCCGGGTGCGTCGTTATCGCCCCGCCTGCCGTTCCCGGCGGCAAGTTCCGCATACTGGAGCGCCACCAGTGGCGCGGCATGGATTTCCGCGCACAGGCAGAAGCTATCCGCCAGCTCACCCTGCAGTACAACGTAACCTATATCGGCATTGACTCTACCGGCGTCGGTCACGGCGTCTACGAGAACGTCAAAGGCTTTTTCCCGGCCGTCCGGGAGTTTGTCTATAACCCCAACGTCAAAAACGCCCTGGTGCTCAAGGCATACGACATCATCAGTCACCGCCGCATTGAGTTTGACGCCGGTCATACCGATATCGCGCAGTCATTCATGGCTATCCGCCGGGCCACCACCGCCAGTGGAAACCGCCCCACCTATGAAGCCAGCCGCAGCGAAGAAGCCAGCCACGCCGATCTAGCCTGGGCAACGATGCACGCACTATTTAACGAACCACTGCAGGGCGAAGCCGCCAATACAAGTAACATCGTGGAGATTTTTTAATGACTGAGAATACCGCACAGGATGCAATGCCACCTGACGTACAAACCTATGACAGAGCGACTACCCAGGCATTCAGCTTTGGCGACCCCATTCCTGTACTAGACCGCCGCGAACTGCTGGATTATGTGGAATGCGTCCAGATGGACCGATGGTATGAGCCGCCTGTAAGTTTTGATGGGCTGGCACGCACGTATCGCGCTGCCGTGCACCACAGCTCACCGATTGCCGTTAAGCGCAACATCCTGACCAGCACGTTTATCCCGCACCCGTTGCTGAGTCAGCAGGCATTCAGTCGTTTCGTGCAAGACTATCTGGTGTTTGGTAACGCTTATCTGGAGAAAAGGACTAACCGGCTGGGCGGTATTCTGTCGCTGGAACCATCACTGGCGAAATACACCCGACGCGGGATCGACCTTGATACTTACTGGTTTGTGCAGTACGGCATGACCACACAGCCGTATGAGTTCACCAAAGGCAGCATATTTCATCTGATGGAGCCAGATCTGAACCAGGAGATTTACGGCCTGCCGGAATATCTGTCCGCCATCCCCTCCGCGCTGCTTAATGAGTCCGCTACTCTTTTTCGCCGTAAGTATTACATCAATGGCAGTCACGCTGGGTTCATCATGTACATGACCGATGCGGCGCAGAATCAGGAGGACGTGAACAACATCCGCCATGCGATGAAAAGCGCCAAAGGCCCGGGCAACTTCCGTAACCTGTTTATGTACTCGCCTAACGGAAAAAAAGACGGCATTCAGATCATCCCTCTGTCAGAAGTTGCTGCAAAGGATGAGTTTCTTAATATCAAGAACGTGAGCCGGGATGACATGATGGCAGCGCACCGCGTGCCGCCGCAGATGATGGGAGTTATCCCCAACAATACCGGCGGTTTTGGTGATGTAGAAAAGGCCAGCCGCGTATTCGTACGAAATGAATTGATTTATCTGCAAGAGCGTTTAAAAGAAATCAACTCTTGGATAGGAGATGAAGTTATTACATTCACAACATACACTCTTGACAACTAATCATGTCAACACCTTAAACACTGACAAATACAGTGTTTAAGGTGTTTTATTTCAGATAATTTGATATATAGTCATCCATCTTAGCTTGCTTTAATATTCCACTATTTTTTATATAAGTCACATTACCCCAATCAAAATAAGAACAAATGATCACAACGATAGTTAATAGACGCTCATCAGTTAGGTTTATTAACAGCTCATACTGTTCCTCTTGCTTATCAGCATCAATTTTATCATCTATAAGTTTTACCAAAAGATAAAACCTTCTAACCAATGAGAAGATTTGGTCATCAACATCCAAACATTCTAACCACGAAATAATTCTTTCGTCATCCACCCCTGCTTTAACTAAAAGACACAAATTATCATCAATGTAAGTAACTGCGTTATTAGCTCTATACTCAGTTATAACCGTATTGTTAGTTGCCCCATGTTCATGTTGATCATCATTATCCGCACGATCATCTATAAGAATCCGAAATTTACTATAGTTCGATTCCTGAGATTCTATAAGACAAAAAAATCTCATCTCGAATTTTTTATAATCCTCAAGCAATTCTTGCCTTTTAATTTCCTGAGTTAGTGTAGCGTTAGACTGAACTTGTAACGTCACAGATCGAATTAGCAGGCATATGGATATAAAGCTAAGTATGGGGTTAAGAACCCCTCCCATAAAGTCCCCAAACTGTCCCCAAACATCAGCATTCTGAGTACTTAAATACCCAATACCGAACTTAAGAGAGTAAAGGCCCCAAGCAATTATTATTAATGTTAAACAAATTATCTTCAACATATTACTGTACCGTATGAACTAAATATTTAATGGTCTCACCACTATTGATCCTTACTCTACTTACAGTTAAATTAAGATAAGTATAGCCAGCTGCTGCGGGTGGGTTATTTACATGTAAATTCGCTGAAATCATTCTTTTTTGAGCAGGGAGAATCACTCGTAATGGACTGTAAAAGCCAAACGCGACAGTATCATTCTCACCTTCAAGAACAAGCCTACCATTACCTGTACGTGCATTAAATCGCGTAATGTATGCCCTAATTACTTCTGTTCTTTTAGAAACCCGTGATTTGAATAAGTTAGTTGCGGTAGAAGTATCTAATTCAATCACTTTTTTTTTGTCATGTGCTCGCTGCTTAAAATTCAGCTCGATATTATAGTTTTTCTTAAGATTAATTTCATGCATTCTTTTTAGTGGCGCCCTTATACGGCAAATTAATTCATCCTCAATATCTGAAAGTCCTTTTACTACTTCTTCAGCTTCATCAGAGAGCTCACGACTTTCTAAATATAAAGACTGAGAAATAAAAAAACTCATCACTTCATTGAAAACTGGTTTTGAAATTTTACGAAGTTCTGATATCAATTCAGCCTCGTTAATAACCAAGTCAAAATTTTGCCCATATGACCCTATAAAATTCCTCTTTAGTACCGCTCTAGCCGGATTTACATGGCTACGTCTCTTGATTATTACCTTCCTAAGTATTGCTTCTGCTAACAAACAAGTAACCTCGGCGGTTCCAGCAAGAGTATCTAGACCATATTCCATATCAACTTCATCATCGCCGCTTTTGATAACGACATCGTAATTAACACGCATTTTCGTTCCTTGAGAAGAATGAAAGATTCAGTTATAAGAGTATTCTCAAATTAACATAGCTGTGAAATTTTTTGAACTACTGCTCGTGGTAGAGCGCGCTCGTATCCCCGCCACGCCTGCCCGCTTTGTGTAGTGGTTTTCATGCAGGAGCATGACGGGCCGGAAAGTGCGCTAGTTCTGGCGGCCCCGACCCATTGCGATCCTTTTTGGATCATGCGAATCCATGCACCATAGACATGCACTGCTTTCTCAAACCGCAGGGTGCCGTACGGGAGGGAGTTTCCCATGGTGCGAAATCACTAATGCGTACTCTCATCCTGCCCAACTCCATATTCATTCAGCCTGGTAACCAGATCGCTCGTCAGCTCCGATAGCCACGAGATCGCAACCTCCTTGTCATCATCGCTACAATCTGAGCTGGCGACCAGTCGGGCCATAAGTTCTATCCGCTGCAGTGCAAGTGACTCCATGAACAAATCGTTCACAACTCCCTCCCAATATTACTGTTTATATATACAGTACATCATATAATTTTAAAGCTGAAATACTTTTTTACTCAGCTAACCCTTTGATTAATCTATAACCTCATTCCTGCGTTTTTCAGTACCACTGACGCCATTTGTCATCCTCCTGTAGACGCTGATTCCGGTAGAACAGGCGCAGCCCGGCCCCAGATGGCAGACTTCCACCACGCAGAAGCAGATCCACCTCCGTTTCACTCGCGTCAAATCCTCTGGACCGCAGCTCCACATCAAGCTGCAGCCGTTGGTGTTCCGTAATTTCCTGTTTGTAGCCTTTACGGCGCTTCGGTTTGACCAGCCGCAGCCTTGCTGTCAGCTCACGCAGCTCTTTTTTACTCATGTTTTCGAAGTCCGGTAGCGCTGCAGGTTCTTCGCTGCTCGGTAATTCGCCCCCTGCCTGGTACATTTTTTCAACAGGGGGACAGTTATTGCCACGAGTCCAAGGGGCGCAAGCGCCCTGGTCGGCTGTCGCCTCCTGAACGTCAACGGCCTTACGAATCATTTTCCACTTGATTGCGTGCGTGCAAATTCGCCCCTCAACAATCGGGGACCAGATGCCATAAATACGGATGCCGTGATCGCCGTAGGCGCTCGGCTCGTCGTTAAGCTCGTATGCCGTCCTGACAAGATGATGCTTACGGGGAACCAACACGCCGCCCTGCTTCATGATGTAGGTGGCAAAGCACCCTGCATCCGCAGCAGCCAGCACAGCGTCCAGACGAGTATTTTCCAGAACCGGCGCACCTGCTTTTTTATCGCCCTGCGCTCTCCCAGCCTGGCCTGCCAACAGGCGCAGCTCACGATAAGCTTGGCGGCCCGGAATGCCGAAGAAACGGAACTGCTGCACGCGGTGCAGTGACGCCCAGGCGGTGACATGCTCTGCACTGTCCCGCAGTGACCTCCCCGTTTCCTTGCTGACTTCTTTAGCCAGGCCGTGCCCGTCGATGTTCTTGCTGATGTATTTGGCGATGTAGCTTGTCGGCGTGCCTTTGCGTGGGTTGATCAGCTCAGATTTAAAGCGCGGCCCTGTATTTTTGCCCAGCTCCTCGCGGTCTTCGCGGATAGCAAATTTACGCAGCAGCGCAGTGATGGAACGGCGGTCTTTTTTACGCATGAAGCAAAGCAGGTGCCAATGCACGGTGCCGTCATGGTGAGGCTCAGCAACGCGGACGCCATACCAGCGCAGCCCGGCTTTGTGCATGGCTTTACGGAATGCGGCGAACGTATCGACCAGATAATCACTGCTTTGCCGGACCGTTTCGCTGGTCCACTTCGGGTTTGGCCTGCCGTTGTTGAGGGTGGCATGGAAGCGGGACGGACAAGTGATGGTATAGAATACGGCGCAGTCGCTGCGCATTTCTGCGATTAACTCCAGCCCTTTGACGCAGGCCATCATTTCATTGCGGCGGTGTGCCGGGTTGCTGTTACTGGCGTTCACCACCTCTTCCATATCCAGCGTGTCGCCGTCAGCGTTAACCAGCTCATGCGATTTGAAAAACTCCAGTGACCTGCGGCGCTGTTCGCGCTTATGGATCACAGCTTCATAGCTGACATACGGGGAGGCTTTCTTGTTGACCAGGCAAACGGCGCGCAGCTGTTCCTCCCGCCACTCGCAGCGCATCTGCCACAGCTTGCGATACCACCAATCTGCACACAGCATACGAGCCAATGAACCCGGAATAAGGTCATAAGGCACAGGCTTGCGACGGCTTTTCTTGCGGCGTAGTTGTTCGAAAGCAGGCGGGATCACATCAAGCCGCATAGCCTCAGCCGCCACCTTTTCCCATGACTGGCGGATTTGTTCCGGTTTGACGTCATCAGTCACAAACAGATCGCTGCAGGCCGCATCGAGACACATACTCATATGTGCCGAAACCAGCGTAGACAGTCGCTTGACCTGTTCCTGATTCATTTCAGGGAGAACCAGTAGCCCCTCCAGCCCTTCGTGGCTCGCCATAAACCGGAACGAGGCAGACACCTGACTTTCACGCACGCGATGCAGCCGCTCAAGACACGGCCTGATGGTCTCGCGCAGATAGCGGGAATATGCCTTTGCCCTTCCCAACCCCTGGAAGAACTTAATCCTTTCGAGAAGTGGTTTGCTGATGTGGGCAGGTTCGGCGCTGACGTTGGCCAGAATGACCAAATCGGGATTAACACGCTGCTGCTCGCGGGCCATTTTTGCGCAGCTGATGAGGTTATCCTGCTCCATTTCTCGCTGGATAGGATCGCGGGACTCATTGAAGAAATAACGCTCCCAGACCTCATCACTCAATGCCTCACTGCGTAGCTGCCCCTGCTCATTATCAGCAGCGTACAGAGTGATCAGGTTTGAAAGTGCGGAAACCGGCGCTACTGCCGCCGGGTCCAGATAGGGGTTAACCGCCTTTTTAGGCGAGGTCCATGGATATGCCCCGGCAGCATTACCTCCGCTACCAGGGACTTCAGATACATGAGGTGCGATAAGACGGCCTGAACTGATATCCGTCACTCACAAACTCCCGCATAGACACTGCTACATACCGCGCTGTCATTTGTGCCTGCAAGCAGATCAAATTGCGCACCACCTCGTGTGGTTAACGCCCAGTCGCGATAAGTCTCAATGCCATAGCCATCTACGGTGATGACTTCAATACGCTTTTCGGCTCGTCGCGGATCGTGAGTCGACGGGAAGAACGTTGAATTACCACGACGTGAGCATTCAGCAACCATCCTTTCCCATTCTGCGACACGGCGAATTTCTTCTGGCCAGCGCTGAAAGATTTCCGCCAGTTCAGATTTACGGGCATGGATGCAGGGCATGCATCCGACACGGCTACAGCCCTGCAGATAGAGAGGATTAGGTTTGATGCCATGACGTTTGGCAATGGCGAACACATCTTCGTGCTGCCAGTTGAGGATCGGGCGATAAACATGAAGGCCAGGAGTGTTATCCGCATCTTCCTCCCAGTCCGGAAGCAATGCACGCGCTGGCGATTCCTGCGCCCTCACTCCCTGCCAGCTGATAACCTCGTCATATTCATCTAATGCAGGGACAATCACCTGAGTACGGACGGGCTCATGCTTCAAATCAAATGTGCAAAAACGAGCCTTTGTGGACGGGAATCGCCCTTTCCACATGCACAAGTCAAGAAACGGATTGCCAGTTGGTTTAAGAATTTCTAGTGCGCGATGGATACGTTCTGCGGCCTCATCAGGAGACATGCCGCATTCCTCAACCAAAGAAACAGGCCATTTTTCAGCAATGAATTTACGCTTGCCTTCAATCTGGCGAGTGAAATCCGCTTTCACACGAATAACCTTACCCAGCCGCGATTCCAGATATTCCAGGTAGTCCATCGTCTGAGGATGCTCATGGCCCGTATCAGCAAAGACAGAGATATGAGGAACATCGTTTTCAATGGCCCGTAACCACTGAGCAAGGCTATCCTTGCCCCCTGAGATACTGATGCTGTTAATAGTGCTGATACCGAAGCAACGCGGATCGATGATGTTCATACAGCACGACCGCTGTAATGTTTACCTTTCAGCTCAGCAATTTCCTGGCAAGTCACGCAGCACTGTACGCCCGGAATAGCTTGTCTGCGCGCCGCTGGGATTGGCGCTTCACAGTCGATGCAAAGCACGCGAGCGATACCCGGATTTCGTGCCCGGGCATTGTGGATATGGCGCTGCAGGTTTTCTTCGACGCGCTGCTGTACGAGATCCATAGAATCAGCCATCAGTGCCAGTCCCCGCGTGATTCAGCTTCATAACGGGCAACTTCACGGCGCAGTAATTCTGCAGCCTCCACTCCGTTCATCCCCTCTTTCAGGATGTGGATCGCCAGTGCCTCCATGCGGATGGAAACGGCAAAGGCGCAGCTTTTACGCTCATCCAGACGGGTCTCGTTAAACAGCTGGAACAAACCGGCATCATCCGGTCCGGTTTTAGTAGTGCGTGTTTCACTATTTCGCATAATCATTTCTCCTGAATTTGGGCAAAAGAATGCCCGGCGGGTTTACGCCATTAATTTCTGTTTTGGGTTAATTCGGCATGGTTAGCCGTTTGGGAAATAAGCTCACTACTGCACGAAAATGATTCATTGCTTTAATTAGCTCCCGCGTTTCGTCAGTGGTCAGCTCATTAATATTGACGTTGTGACGTTCTGCCGGAATTTTTGCCATGAAGAATATGGCGGCCAGTGCCCTCTCGTTTTGTTTGTAGTTAATGTCGCGGGGATCGCGCATCTCATGAATAAACCGCTCCAGCTCACGCTCAATATTCAGACCAAACACTTTTGCTCTCAGCTCCGCGATGTGGTTCAGCCCATTCAGGCGTTGACCGGGACTAAGCGGAACTGTCGCCGTGTTACCTTCTATAGCCATTGTTCAACCTCACTAGCAACCTGAACTTAAATGGTTAAACATCCACATAACCCACTGTTCCAAAAAATGTTTAAAGTGATGCCGGGGATTTTTATGCACGCCCGGCACGTGCCTTAGTGGTAGACTATTTGCGCCAACAATCATCTACCCATCGAAGGAGAAACCTGATGTCAGACTCTGACAACTTCCACGTATTGCCTCGCCCTGCCCCTGCACCTCAACCAGCGCCGGGACAGGATAAAAAATAGGATTCCGGCATGACTAAACAAAGCTCCGAATACTTCCAACTGCATTACAGTTATTACCTTGAGGTTATGACGGCAACGCTTCACGGTAGAGCTGACAAATTGATGACAGCCATTCAGCTTATTAGCGGTACTGCTGTGTTTGCGGACACTGGTCTGGAATGGTTGTTCGCTTTGCCTGTAGTCGTTATCGCGACAATTCAACTTGTGTGGCAACCAGCTATTATTTCCGAACGTGCTAGCGTACAAAGCCGCCAGTACGGGGAATTGCTTTATGCAGGGGATGAACTGACCCCGGAACTGATTGCACAAAAGTTGAAAATGCTGCATCACTCTGATTCCGCACCTTTCGGTTCTTTGTTAAATCCAGCCTATAAAAGAGCTGCTATTGCATGTGGTCGGCCTGATGACACTAAGCTCAGCGTCCAGGAAAAGCTTTTCGCCTGGTTTGCAGGTTGCTTGCCACGTTAATACTTAGACGTTGTAACAAACTCTTTTTGCCAGTTCCCCGGACAGCCTGCTGCCGGGGAGACAATTCAATACACGGATGCCACTTTTTCCCGTCAGGTAAGTGAATCCAGCCGTGACCGTAATGCATTGCCGGGCTTTGCCTAACCAGCAGTGATGCGAATGAGGGTTCGTTATTCAACATAAACACCTCAGCTCAGCCCAAAAGAAGAGCCAAGACCTGTCACGGTATCGACGACACTGGCCATTGCAGGATTGGCCTGTAAACGCGCCTGCAGTGAAATAGCGGTTAAAGCCATCAAACGAGTAACTGAATTGACGCTTTCAACAACCTGACGGCGGGTAGTCGCATTCAGTTGAACACCAGAAACCGCACTCGCAGCGACACGGCCGATCTCGGCGGTGGCTTTGAGGACGTACTGAGGCATTTTCTCTCGAGCTACTTCATTGGTTGGTACGCATGGCAGGCAATGGATCTGCGCCAGAAACCCATCTACCAGTGTTGAGTCTTCGGTGAGATCGGTCAGCAGCCAGATATCTGGGGCCGTAAGCTGATGCGGTTGTTCTGGGTTGAGCTTATTACGCAGGGTTTGTACGTTCATGCCTGCACGTTCCGCCAGCTTCGCCATGTTGTGACGCAGCGCGAAGGCCCGGCAGGCCTCATTGAAATGGGGGTGTTTTGATATGCGAAAGTCAAACATAGTAAGTTGCTCCGTGAAGTCTCAAAATGGAACTAATTGATAGTCACGTTGCAATCTGAGAGTGCATCAACGGTTAAAGCAACGATGTTAATCATTACCTTTTCACGCTTCTTATCTTTGCGCAGACGGTGACGAGGCAACCGACCATCTGCAAGCATGTCGTTAATGGTGTCAACAGGTAGTCCAGTAAGCTCGCTATAGCGTTCAATTGTGACGTGAGGCGTAGTCAAGGTGATTGAAATATTAGGGGTCATGATGCAACATCTCCTATTGGCTTGTGGTGAGTCTTTAATAATCGTGGCAAGTACCCAATTGGGAACAAAACAAATGTTAGGATCGCAATAGAGATATGTCAACATCAAAGTACCCAAATGAGATTAAAATAAATCCCAATCAGGGCGGCAAAGCTGCGATTGAACGGTTGGTGGAGGCGTATGGTTTTACGACGCGGCAAGCTTTAGCTGATCACTTAGAGGTGTCGAAAAGTACTTTAGCTAACCGTTACATGCGGGATACCTTTCCTGCGGATTGGATAATCCAGTGCGCTCTTGAAACAGGAGCATCTTTGGCATGGTTAACAACAGGAAACGGTCCAGTATTTGATGATGCTCGAAATAATGTCATGACGGTTCCCTTCCATAAAGTAATTGAAGGGAAGTTACATGATGAAAGTTTTTTAGTTTTGGATGCTAGATTTTTAAATAGAAGCCTGATTAGGCCATTAGCATTAAATGTTGACGGTGAAATATATATAGCAGAATCAGAATTCGATGAAATCACTGACGGTAAATGGCTTGTTAATATCGAAGGAAAAATAAGCATTAAGGATTTAACCCGTATACCTATTGGAATGGTAAAAGTCATGGGTAGCAACTCTAATTTCGAATGTTCACTAACTGACATTACCGCCATTGCAAAATGCAAAGGTATTTTTACCGAAGACATTTAAAGGGAATAACAATGCCTGAAACAATTAATAATAACGAAGATTTTAAAGATCAGAAAGAATACTTACTGCAGTTACTCGAACGAGAATCAGTAAGGATGGCCGATCATTATTATAAGCATATAAAAGAGCTAATTCTTTCGGAGGAGATAGATGAGGCACATCGAAATCTAATGGATTTTAGGCGTTTTTATAAAGCTCACCTTACTGATAATACATTACAAGACAATGAAGATGAGCAAACCCAATCTATTAATTTAAAATATAAAAAACGCAGGACAAATAGCGAGTCTGATTACTCAACTCACTTAAAAAAAATAGAAGAAAGAAACAGCATATTATCATTAAAATTAGAAGAATTATCTCGTGATAGTGAAGTAAAAAATAGACAGCTTGAAAAGCTTGTAGTAAAAACAAAAATCTTACAAGATGAAAATAATGAACTCCGTAGTCAAGTGCAACAACAAAGAATTGATGAAAAAATCCCCACATATGTAAACAACGTAAAGTCAGATTTAGGAAGTGATGATAAGCACTTCATAATAATGTCTATTATTTGGTCTATTTTTGGGGGTATTTTTGGTGTACTCGCTGTAACATCTGCATTTTATACATTGTATATAAATATTGATTTGAAAGATCTTGGCAATCTTCAATTAATGTATATATTCACCAGGGGTTTAATAGGTATAGCTATACTTTCTTGGCTATCATATATTTGTCTTAGCAATTCTAAAAAATATACACATGAATCTATTAGAAGAAAAGACCGTCGACACGCACTAATGTTTGGTCAGGTTTTTTTACAAATATACGGCTCAACTGCTACAAAAGATGATGCAATAGTAGTATTCAAAGACTGGAATATGTCAGGTGATTCTGCATTTTCAGACCAAACCGAGCAACCACCAGGACTCATGTCATTATGGAATGCAGCTAAAGATAAAGTCAAAGCAACCGGAGATGTGAAAGAATCTGCTTAAATTTTGATATGTATGTTTTTAACACATCCATATGTTGACACTGTATCTATAAACAGTATAAATCCTTCTAATTATAGGAGGATTTATGGCTATAAGAAAATTAGCGACAGGAAAATGGATTTGTGAATGCTACCCCGCCGGGCGCAGCGGGCGCCGTGTGCGTAAGCAGTTCGCCACCAAAGGCGAAGCACTGGCTTTTGAACGTCACACGATGGATGAGGCGGAGGCTAAGCCTTGGCTGGGAGAATCGGTAGATCGCCGGACTCTGAAAGACATCGTTGAACTCTGGTTCAAACTGCACGGCAAATCCCTGACCGCTGGCGAGCATGTGTACGATAAGCTGATCCTTATGGTCGATGCGCTCGGAAACCCTCTCGCAACCGACCTCAGCTCGAAATTATTCGCGCATTACCGTGACAAGCGCCTGACAGGTGAAATCTACTTTAGCGAGAAGTGGAAGAAAGGTGCCAGCCCGGTAACTATCAATCTGGAGCAAAGCTATCTGAGCAGCGTATTTAGCGAGCTGGCCCGCCTTGGAGAATGGACGGCACCAAACCCACTGGAAAGCATGCGTAAGTTCACCATTGCCGAAAAGGAAATGGCCTGGCTAACGCATGAACAAATCACAGAGCTTCTGTACGACTGCCAACGCCAAAGCGCCCTCCTCGCGCTGGTCGTTAAAATCTGCCTGAGTACCGGAGCGCGCTGGCGCGAAGCTGTGAATCTCACTCGTTCCCAGGTCACTAAGTACCGAATTACTTTCGTCAGGACCAAAGGAAAAAAGAACCGCAGTATTCCGATCAGCAAAGAGCTTTATGAAGAAATCATTGCCCTGGATGGCTTCAAGTTCTTTACTGACTGCTACTTCCAGTTTTTATCTGTGATGGACAAAACCTCCATCGTGCTTCCGCGCGGCCAGCTTACCCACGTTCTGCGCCACACATTTGCAGCGCACTTTATGATGTCGGGCGGAAACATTCTTGCCCTGCAAAAGATTCTCGGCCACCACGATATAAAAATGACCATGCGCTATGCGCACCTTGCTCCTGATCACCTTGAAACAGCCCTACGCTTCAACCCGTTAGCTACCTTGCCAAGTGGCGACAAAGTGGCGGCAGAGGTTGGCATTGCCCCGTAATCGCCACTCCTTACCACTAACCTAACTTATTGATTATCTTGCAAGCCGTTGTTTTCACTCACCCGTTTACATAAATGGGTTTTTTGTTTTCTGCGCCCCGCTCACGCTCCCGCCAGCCGGTCTACCATCAGTCGAATCGCTTCTCTCGATAGCGGCGCTCTGTCGGTCACGAAGTGCAGCGTCATCCCCTCGATAAAGGCGTCAAGCCCGCGGGCCGTTGCCGGTTCAAACCACTGCTCAAGGGTCCGCTGGCTGCGCAGCATCCAGTTCTGCATGACCGCTTTTAAATTCGGCTGGCTGCTGCAAAAAGCATACAGCTGATACATCAGCCCCATATTGCGCGCGGTGGTCACCTGGGCGCTAAAAATCAGCTCCGCAATGGCGTCACAGGCCTCTTCGCGGCTATGCACATCGGCAAAAAACTGCTGATACTGCGCCGACATCTGGCCGGTAAACAGGCTGAACGCCTCTTCGACCAGCGCCTCAATGCCGCTGAAATAGTAGGTCAGCGAGCCCAGCGGCACGCCCGCGCAGGTGGCGATTTTCCGGTGCGTGACCGCGTGGATACCGTGTATCGCGATCGTGTCCAGCGTCGCCTGCAAAATCCGCTCCCGCCGCTGCGGGTCGTTTGGTCGACGGGCCATCCCCTTTTCCTCTTTCATTTAAACAGATACTGAATCCCACGGCGTACGCGTCAAATATGCCTCAGGCTGAATCGAATCATAGAGGTCAATAAAAAAGCATTCCGCGGCAGCCTGCCTGGATGTACAAATGTACACAACCTTGCTACTGTTGTCTGCATCTCTTCACTCTCGGGCATTTACGGATGACAGCGCAAACCTCCCGCAGAGCCCTCCAGCTAAGGCTGTGGGCGCTCTTCATGTTCTTTTTTATCCCCGGATTACTCATGGCCTCATGGGCGACCCGCACGCCGGCGATTCGCGATCTGCTCGCGCTATCGACGGCGGAAATGGGGATTGTATTATTTGGACTATCAATAGGTTCGATGAGCGGCATCCTCTGCTCAGCGTGGCTGGTCAATCGATTCGGCACCCGTAAAGTGATTCGCGCCACCATGTCCTGCGCGGTGGTCGGCATGCTGGTGCTCAGCGCCGCGCTATGGTTTACCTCGGCGGTGCTGTTTGCTATCGGCTTAGCCATCTTCGGCGCCAGCTTTGGCTCCGCGGAAGTGGCCATTAACGTCGAAGGCGCCGCCGTTGAACGTGAGATGAATAAAACCGTCCTGCCGATGATGCATGGTTTTTACAGCTTCGGCACGCTCGTCGGCGCCGGGATTGGTATGGCGGTAACCGGCTTCGGCCTGCCCGCCGCGCCGCACATCCTGCTGGCGGCGCTGGTGGCCGTCGCCCCCATTGCTATCGCCATTCGCGCGATCCCTGAAGGCACAGGCAAAAATGCGGCGGAAGCGGCGCGCCATGAAGGCAAAGGCCTGCCGATATGGCGCGATGCCCAGCTGCTGCTGATTGGCGTGATCGTCCTGGCCATGGCCTTTGCTGAAGGCTCCGCCAACGACTGGCTGCCGCTGCTGATGGTTGACGGCCACGGCTTCAGCCCAACCTCCGGCTCGCTGATTTACGCAGGCTTCACCCTCGGCATGACCCTTGGCCGCTTCACCGGCGGCTGGTTTATTGACCGCTACAGCCGGGTGACGGTGGTTCGCGCCAGCGCGGTAATGGGCGCCCTGGGCATTGGCCTGATTATTTTCGTCGATAACCCGTGGGTCGCCGGACTCTCCGTACTATTATGGGGCCTCGGCGCGTCGCTGGGCTTCCCGCTGACCATTTCTGCCGCCAGCGACACCGGCCCCGATGCGCCGAAGCGCGTCAGCGTGGTGGCGATTACCGGCTACCTCGCCTTCCTCGTCGGGCCGCCGCTGCTGGGCTTTCTCGGCGAACACTTCGGCCTGCGCAGCGCCATGATGGTGGTGCTGGCACTCGTGCTGGTCGCGGCCATCGTCGCCCGCGCGGTAGCGAAGCCACAATCTGAACCCGTGATGGAGAACAGTTAATGAGCATCAAAATGATTGCGGTAGACATGGACGGCACCTTTCTGAGCGATGCCAAAACCTATAACCGTCAGCGCTTCCTCGCCCAGTATCAACGGATGCGCGAGCAGGGCATCCGCTTCGTCGTCGCCAGCGGTAACCAGTATTACCAGCTTATCTCCTTCTTCCCCGAAGTGGCCCATGAGATAGCCTTTGTCGCCGAAAACGGCGGCTGGGTGGTCAGCGCCGGCGAGGACGTGTTTAACTGCCGGATGCCGCGGGAACATTTCAATACTGTTATCGACCATCTCCAGACGCTGACCAACATTGAAATCATCGCCTGCGGTAAGCGCAGCGCTTATACCCTCAACCAGTATAATGATGAGCTGAAAGCTGTCGCGGCGAAGTACTATCATCGCCTCGAACTGGTCGACGACTTTAATCATATTGCTGATGATGAAATTCTGAAGTTCGGTCTCAACGTCCCGGACCAGCTGATCCCGCAGATACAGCCGAAGCTGCACGCTGCGCTTGGCGATATGGTGACCGCGGTCGCTACCGGCTACGGCAGCATTGACCTGATTATTCCCGGCGTGCACAAAGCCAACGGACTGCGCATCCTGCAGGAACGCTGGGGCATCGAGAACCATGAAGTGGTGGCGTTTGGCGATAGCGGCAACGATATCGAAATGCTGCAGCATGCCGGCTTCGGTTTCGCCATGGCCAACGCCGCCGCGCCGGTGAAGGCCGTCGCCGGCTACCGCGCGCCGCACAATAACGAAGAAGGCGTGCTGCATATTATTGATAAAGTGCTTAATCGCGAAGCGCCGTTCGCCTGAGGCCGCGCCTGCTGCGGCGCGTAACGTCGCAGCAGGGCATCTGAAGATTACTGCGGTTCGAGGGAGCTGCCTACGCGTTTATCCTTCAGGAAGTAGACCGTCATCGCCAGCCAGAGCACCCCGCTCAGCAGGTTGAGCAAGCTGAAGAGTCCGCTGCCGCCAGCCTCATAGGCGTGCTTGCTCACTTCGATACCCACGGTAAAGATCAGCATTTGCAGCATCCCCATCGCCGCCGACACCGTTCCTTTGCTCATCTCGCTGGCAAACAGCGTCAGGCGTACCAGCCCGGCGTTAGCGAGCCCAATCCCGAAGGCGTAAACGCTCAGCCCGGCGGTCATCCACAGATACGCGTGGGTTGACGCCACCGTCGCGACGGCGGAGATCAGCAGGCCGATCATAATTGGCCAGCCGCCGAGAATAATCAGCGAACGCACCGTCTTGCGGGAAGTCTGGCGCGCCAGCACCAGGTTACCGGCAATCAGCGCGCCAAATATCGGCACCTGCAGCAGACCATACTCGTAGCTGGTCGCCTGCTCGCCGCTGATGATGATCACCGGCGATTGGGCAATCCACGCCAGCAGCGGCAGGCTGACAAAGCCGGTGGCCAGCGCGCCGGCGACAAAGCGCAGGTTTTTCAGCACCTCACGATAATCACGCCCCAGCTCTTTAACCGATAGCTTCTCGCCCATGCGGGTGGCGGTTTCCGGCATCGCCTTCTGTAGCCCAAAAAAGGCGATAGCGGCCAGCACGGCAAACAGGACAAACATCATCTCCCACGGCAGGAGATGAACCCAGGCCGCGCCCACCAGCGGCCCAAGCAGCGGCGCAATCAGCGCGACGTTGGCCATCAGCGCCGTGATCTTGATGCACACCGCCTCTTCAAAAGACTCCTGTATCGCCGCATAGCCAACCGCGCCGATAAAGCACAGGCTGATGCCCTGCAAAAAGCGCAGCAGCGTGAACTGCTCAATCGTCTGCGCCAGCAGCGTCGCCAGGCAGGTCACGATAAACCACACCACCCCGGTCAGCATGACCGGACGGCGGCCGATGCGATCCGAAAGCGGCCCCAGCAGCCACTGCAAAAACATACCGCCGGCCAGATAGGCGGTCATTGAGGTCGGAACCCACTCATTGCCCACGCCAAACTCTTCCACCACCGAGAGCATTCCCGGCTGGATCATGTCATTGCCGATATAGGTGGCGAATTCGTATAACACCAGGCACAGCGGAAAGAGCAGCGCCTGACGTCCGAGGCGTTTGCCTGAAAGCGAAGAATTGTGCATGAAATCTCTTATTTAAATAAAACCGCGCAAAGTTTAATGAAAGTCGTGCCGGGGAGATAGTGAATTGTGAGCGATGAAGAGAAATATCGCCACGCAGAGACCGCGTCGCCATCACCGAATGAAAATCCCACTGTATATATTTCGTTTATGTTTCAATTAGATTACAGGCTATATACTCCTTTACTCAGTCTGTTAACGAAGCCACATGTGCACTTTCATTCATAACAAACTGATAATTAAGACAATACTGCTTTACCTTATCGCCACCGTTTTTTAAGGTGGGCGGCTTGTTGCTAACGGACCCAAGAGCCTGGATGTATGCTGGAAAATATTAACTACTCGCTGTTTGCATTCCTCAATGCCACCCCCGCGTCGCCGTGGTGGGCAATTGAAATCGCGACGTTTATCGCCAAAGACCTGATTATTATTGTGCCATTATTGGTGTTCGCCTTATGGCTTTGGGGGCCAAACCAGCGTCAGCTAGTATTTAAGGTGATGATGGCGCTCGCGATTAGCCTCACGCTTTCATGGATATTCGGCGTGTTTTTTCCGCATGAACGTCCGTTTGCCGCCGGTGTGGGCTATAACTTCCTGCATCATTCACCCAATAACTCCTTCCCAAGCAATCATGGTACTATCTGCTTTACCTTTGCGCTGGCCTTTATGTTCTGGCACCGCCTGTGGTCGGGCGCGCTGCTTATCGCCGTTGCCTGCGCGATTGCCTGGTCCCGGGTCTATCTCGGCGTTCACTGGCCGATGGACATGCTGGGCGGGCTTCTCACCGCGATGATCGCCTGCCTTAGCGCCCAACTGCTGTGGCAAAGCGGCGGAAAAACCCTCTATCAGCATCTGCAGCGGCTGTACCGCCTGTTCTTTTCGCTGCCGATTCGCAAAGGCTGGGTGCGCGAATAGACGTTCCTGACCAGCCGGTAAAGTTGCGGCAGCGCCCGATTCCTGCGCGTGACTAAGCCTCTTCCGGCAGGTAAAATCGCCGCTGACGCCCTGTCAATGCAGGGCGCTTTCAGCTTAGAGGGAATATGGAAACTCGTCGTGACGAACGCATCAGCCAGCTTATTCAGGCACTCAAGCGCAGTGATAAACTCCATCTAAAAGAAGCGGCCACCCTGCTTGGCGTGTCAGAGATGACCATTCGTCGCGACCTCAACGGCCACAGCGGCCCGGTCGTGTTGCTGGGCGGCTATATCGTTCTGGAGCCGCGCAGCGCAACGCACTATCTGCTGAGCGATCAGAAAACGCGCCTTGTGGATGAAAAACGCCGCGCCGCCCGCCATGCGGCAAAGCTGCTTGAGCCCCACCAGATGGCCTTTTTTGACTGCGGGACCACCACGCCGTGGATCATCGACGCCATCGATAGCGCCCTGCCCTTTACCGGCGTCTGCTATTCGCTCAATACCTTTCTTTCCTTACAGGAAAAGCCCCAGTGCCGCGCGATTTTGTGCGGCGGCGAGTTCCACGCCAGCAACGCCATTTTTAAACCGCTAAGCCTGCAGGATACGCTGAGCCACCTGTGCCCGGACATCGCGTTTTATTCCGCCGCGGGCGTCGATTGCGAGCAGGGCGCGACCTGTTTTAACCTGGAAGAGCTGCCGGTCAAACACTGGGCGATGAAAAGCGCTCGCTACCACGTGCTGGTTGTCGATCACAGTAAATTCGGCAAAGTCCGGCCGGCGCGGATGGGGGATTTATCGCAGTTTGACGTAATAGCCAGCGACGTCTGTCCGGATGACGATCTGCTCGCGCTGGCGAAGGAAAAACAAATTTCACTGCTTTACTAACCGCGCCCCGCAGGGCGCGGCCTGCATTTTAAGAGAACCAACCGCCGAACCAGCCGTGCAGTTTCATCAGCACGAAATCGATCATCCGGCTAAAGAAACCGCCTTCGTTTACCGCTTCCATCACAATCAGCGGCCGCTGCTCAATGGTTTTATCATTCAGTTTGAAGTCGATGGTGCCGACAACCTGCCCTTTGGTCAGCGGCGCGGTCAGCTGCGTATCGTTCAGGGTGTAGCTGGCCTTGAGGTTTTTCAGCTGGCCTTTCGGCAGCGTGATGGAACCCGCCTCGCCCGCCCCCAGCTTCGCTTCACTGCTATCGCCAAACCAGACGCGCTGGGTAATGAAGGTGGCATCGGGTTTAATCGGCGTCACGGTTTCATAGAAGCGGAATCCCCAGGTCAGCAGTTTTTCTGATTCGTTAAAACGGATACGGTCAGTTTTGGTGCCGAGCACGACGGCAATCAGGCGCATATCGTTTTGCGTCGCGGAAGAAACCAGATTGTAGCCCGCCCCGGCGGTGGTCCCGGTTTTCACCCCGTCAGCGTTGAGGTTCGTGCTCCACAGCAGGCGGTTGCGGTTCGGCTGGCGGATTTTGTTGAAGGTGAACTCTTTTTCTTTATGGATCGCATACTCTTCCGGCACGTCATGGATCATCGCTTTGGTGAGCAGCGCCATATCGCGGGCGGTACTGAACTGACCCGGCGCGTCCAGACCGTGCACGGTCATAAAGGTGGTGTTGGTCAGGCCCATTTTCTGCGCATAGCCGTTCATCAGGCTGACAAACGCATCCTGGCTGCCCGCCACGTAGTCGGCTATCGCGATGCTGGCGTCGTTGCCGGACTGAATGATGACGCCCTTGTTAAGATCTTCTACCGACACCTGCATCCCCGGCTTGAGGAACATCACCGAAGAGCCGCGCAGCGCCGGGTTACCGGTGGCCCACGCATCGCGTCCGATGGTCACCATATCAGTAGACTTAATCTTACCCGCCTTTAACGCCTGGCCGACAACGTAGCTGGTCATGATTTTGGTCAGGCTCGCCGGGTCGAGTTTTTCGTCGGCATTGCCTTCGCTGAGCACTTTGCCGCTGGCATAGTCCATCAGGATCCAGGCTCGCGCGTCAATGGATGGCGCATCGGGGAGTTGTTCCGCAGCCTGCACCGCAGGCGCAACGAGAAGTAAAAGCGCGCAGCCTGCCGCGAGGCCGCGAAGGGAAAAAGCATCATGCGTCATAAGAGCCACCCAAGTATCCTTTCCAAACAAAAATATGCCGCCACACTCGTTCCGCGCCGCAGCAGCCGGTGAGTAAAGCGTACAAATGACCTTAAAGAAACAGCGAGTTGGTAAAGTTTTTAAAGTTTACGCAATAACCTCGTCCGGTGCTGCAAACAGCGCAATTTTTTTGATCGCGGTTGCCTAAATATTAACTTTATTCCAACATGAATGCTCACTACGCCGCAACGGCGGCGAAATAAAAAGCAGGAGCGGATATGATTACGCTGTGGGGCAGAAATAACTCGACCAATGTGAAGAAAGTGCGCTGGGTGCTGGAAGAACTCGACCTCCCGTATCAGCAAATTCTGGCAGGCCTGGAGTTCGGTCTGAATCACGATCCGGCCTATCTGGCCATGAATCCCAATGGGCTGGTACCGCTATTGAAAGATGAGACGACCGATATCGTGCTCTGGGAATCAAACACCATTATCCGCTATCTGGCCGCGCAGTATGGTCAGGATCGCCTGTGGGTGGAGTCGCCCGCCGAACGCGCTCAGGGAGAGAAATGGATGGACTGGGCCAACGGTTCGCTCTCGCCGGCCCATCGGCCGATTTTAATGGGGCTGGTGAGAACCCCGCCGGAAAAACGCGACCCCGCCGCGATTGAAGCCGGTATTGCCACCTGCGAGACCCTGTTCGCCATTCTCGATGACGAACTGTCACGCCATCAGTGGCTATCAGGCGACGCCTTCGGCCTCGGCGATATCGCCGTCGCGCCGTTCATTTATAACCTGCTGGAGACCGTGAAAACCTGGCAACCGCGCCCGCACCTGCAGCGCTGGTATCAGCAGATTAACCAGCGCCAGGCCTGGCGCAACGTGGTGATGATCCCGGTCACCTGATATTAGCCCGCCGGGCTCACCCTCAGCAGCTCGCCGTTGGATTCGTCGGTTAAGACATACAGATAGCCATCGGGTCCAACGCGCACATCGCGGATACGTTTACCGCGATCGCCCAGAATCCGCTCCTGTTCCGTCACCTTATTGCCGTCAACCTTGAGGACAATCAGCGACGTATCCTTCAGCGCGCCGATAAATAGCCTGTGCTGCCACTGCGGGAAGGTCGGCGCGTTGTAAAACGCCATACCGCTCACCGCCGGCGACTTCGCCCAGACAAACAGCGGCGCTTCGGTTCCTTCCAGCGTTTTGCCTTTGGCCTCCGGGATCGGCAGGCCGCTATAATTAATGCCGTGCGTCGCCAGCGGCCAGCCGTAGTTTTTCCCTTTTTGCACCAGGTTGATCTCATCCCCGCCGCGCGGGCCGTGTTCATTTAACCACAGCGTATCGCTCCACGGGTTCATCGCCATCCCCTGGGGGTTGCGAATACCGTAAGACCAGATTTCCGGCCTGACGCCAGCCTGGCCGACAAAAGGATTATCGTCCGGGACCTTGCCATCAGCCGTTAGCCGCACCACTTTTCCCTGCAGCTTATCGAGATCCTGAGCGGTCGAACGCTGGTTATTCTCCCCGAGACCGATAAACAAATAACCGCGGCCGTCGAACACCAGCCGCCCGCCAAAATGGTTGCCGGTTGAGAGCTTCGGCTGCTGGCGGAAAACCACCTGGAAGTTTTCCAGGCGCTGGAGATCCTCGCTCAGTCGGCCGTAGCCTACGGCGGTCCCGGCCTTGTCGTCACTCCCGCCTTCGGCGTAGCTTAGCCAGACCCGGCGCGACTGGGCGAAATCCGGGGCCAGCGCCACGTCAAGCAGCCCCCCCTGCCCGTTGGCCCAGACCTGCGGTACGCCCGAGATCGCAGGCGCGAGGCCTTTTTCCCGCTGCCACAGCCGGAGCTCGCCGCCGCGCAGGGTCATCAGAATGCCCCGATCGTCCGGAAGAAAGGCCAGCGCCCACGGGTGTTCAAGCTGGTTCTGCAGCACCTCTACGCGCTCCCGGGCGGCAAGGGCAGCCGCAGGCAGCAACAGTGCGGTAAGGGCTATCATCAGGGTAATGGTCTGGCGCATGGCATACTCCTTTTGTCAGCAATGCGATAAGGGTAGCCAGCGTGGGAAAACGGGAAGGGATTTTTACATAACATTAATCGGGGGGAGCAGGCTCCCCCCGATCTCAGGCATGAGTAATGGGCTTGGAATCATTCAATTTATGAATATTTAGCCGCAATACCGCCAGGCAGCTTTCCAGCTTATCTACGTCGACAGCGATGTAGGACGGGCAGTCATGATGTCCGCTCAGCAGGCACACCGCCGCGGAAGCGACGGCTTCGCCCGCCAGCCGCAGGGCATCCTTTTCCTCCGGCGCAACGACGTGCTGCAGGCGCGGCGCGTGTTGACGCATTTCATGGCACAGTTCAAACAAGTTATCCCGTAGATGGTCGTTTTCGCTGACTGACATATAGCCTTTTGCTTTACGCAGCTGTAAATAAGCATCGAGATCAATGTTGGCATTAATCAGCTTATTCATCAGGTTACGATATAGTCTGTCAACGCTCATCGCGGTTCCTCCTCTGTCGTCCTTTACCACAATCATAATATGGTCATTTTTTGTACAAAACGATGAGGCAGATCAATAATTCTCAGGTCATTAACATCCTTTACAATGTTACAACGAAGCTTAAAATCCCCACCTGCGACATCATCTCCTGAAAGCCAAAAATGTTATACGTTCTCATAAAAGTAAAAATTCCAACCCTGGGATATAAAATCATTTATTGCAGTAATGATCACAAATTAGCGCAATTCACGTTGCCAGAAAATTCCGCCGGGTGTCATATCATCAAATAAAATGTATTACGTATAACATTCAATAAGAACGGCAGGCATATCGATCCTGTTTGTAACCTTTATCTCTATCGCTTGAAGGAACTGAAATGATGACGCCCGGCAAAAGAAACTATATCTTGTTGAGTCTTTTCGATTTCCTCTATCTCTTCGCCTGGTCCTCGACCATGGCGTTCTTTGTGATCTGGACGACTCAGCACCTCGGGATTAGCGCAACGAAAACCGGCCTGCTCTACTCGGTCAACGCCTTTATTGCCCTGCTGATGCAGCCCTTCTTCGGCTTTATTTCCGATAAGTTCGGCCTGAAAAAGCGGCTGATCTGGATCCTGGTCGCCATGCTGCTACCGGTAGGCCCGTTCTTTATTTATTTGTACGCGCCGCTGCTGGTGCACAGCTTCTGGCTGGGTGCGCTGCTTGGCGGAGTATACCTGGGAATAATTTTTAACTCCGGCTGCGGGGTGATTGATTCGTATATTGATAAAATTTCGCGGCGCTACCAGTTCGAATATGGCCGGGTAAGAATGTGGGGATCGTTAGGCTGGGCCGCCGCCGCGTGGATCGTCGGCAAGTATATCGACAGCAATCCGAACCTCGCCTTCTGGCTGGCGAGTATCGCCATTGTGATTGCCGCGCTCTGTTTTATGCTGACCAAAATCGAGCTGACCGAAGCGGAAATGCAGAAAACCAGCGCGCTGAAAGTTTCGCATGCCCTGGAGCTGGCGAAGAACGGCCAGTTCTGGATGCTGCTGGTCTTTACCCTGTTCGTCACGCAAATCTACGACACCTACGATCAGCAGTTTGCCCAGTACTTTTCTCTGCAGTTCCCGACGCCGGAAGAAGGCAATCGCTGGTACGGCATTTTGGCCTCCATTCAGGTATGCGGCGAGACGCTGTTTTTATGCCTGATGCCGTGGTTCGTAAACCGCACCGGCGCGAAATGGGCGCTGATCATCGCCGGACTGATCATGTCGGTGCGTATCGTCGGCTCCGCGATTCCGCTGGGCCCGGTGTGGATCGGCGCGGGCAAAATGATGCATGCGCTGGAAAAACCGCTGATTCTGGTGTCGGTGTTTAAATTTATCGCCGCCAACTTCGACAACAAGCTCTCCTCGACGGTCTACCTGCTGGTGCTGTTCGTCGCCTCCATCGCCACCGCGATTTACTCGCCGCTGGCCGGGTATTTGTACGACACCATCGGCTTCGCGCATACCTATTATATTCTGGGCGGCATTGCCGGGCTGTTTACGCTGATCTCGGTATTTACGCTGCGCGACAATAGAGAACCGACCGCGCCGGGGGCTGCGCCAGGCGCTGGCGTTGCGCAAAGCCATTAATCAAAATTCGCCCGGAAGCCTTTTTCGGGCAAATTAGCGGAAGCTCCACTGCACGCTCATCACAAATATGGCCGGGACGATAATGCCCGTTTCCACGCCGAAATAATCGGTAAAATTGTACTGCAGGCCATGATAAATATAGGGAGAGAAACCGACGCCGGTGATTTTCTTCGCCGTTCGATAGGTGCCTGAATCCCCGCAATCGCGAAAGGCTTTAAAGAAAAACTCGCCGGTATAGGCATAGACGCCCTTGAACGTCCAGCCGCTTGCCCCCGCGTACCAGTCTCTCCTCGCCCCTAAAGAGAGGCAGCGGTCGGCAAAGCTATTCTTCATGGTGCCGGCCAACAGGCTGTACTTTGAATCCGCTGACAGCTTGCGCTCAACGGAAAAAAATTGGTTATTGAATTTTTCGTTATATTGACCGTGATTGCCGGTCATGTGGTAAACAAAGGAACCGGTATTGACCGAATATAACGCCATCTCGTTGGCATAAACGGGCGTCGCGCCAATCATGGCCAGCGCGCAGACGAAACCACCCAACTTTTTAAACATGGGAAACCTGATAAAAATAAAGACTGAAAGCAGCGGCTATTTTACCGCTTCAGGTTAAACCAGATCTAAACCGACTTCCCCGGGTTGCAAGATAAAAGGTGAATAACTCCCTTATTTTGATTAACAATCTGGATAATCATCCCGATAAAAAGAAACACGGACATCGCCAGGCTAACAAGAAAAGGAGTATAAACTTTCCGCCGATCTCTGTAGAATCCCTGCCCTGACCATCCCAATAATTGAACACTTTTTAAGCTATGAGCAATGTCACCCCTCAGCCGAAGATCGGCTTTGTCTCTCTGGGCTGCCCGAAAAACCTCGTGGACTCAGAACGTATCCTGACTGAACTGCGTACCGAAGGATATGACGTGGTTCCCTCCTACGATAACGCTGATATGGTTATCGTTAACACCTGCGGCTTTATCGATAGCGCCGTGCAGGAGTCGCTGGAAGCGATTGGCGAAGCGTTGAAAGAAAACGGCAAAGTGATCGTCACCGGCTGCCTGGGCGCAAAAGAAGATCAGATCCGCGAAGTGCATCCGAAGGTGCTGGAAATTACCGGCCCGCACAGCTATGAACAGGTGCTGGAACACGTCCACCACTACGCGCCGAAGCCTAAACACAACCCGTTCCTCAGCCTGGTGCCGGAACAGGGCGTGAAGCTGACGCCGCGTCATTACGCTTACTTAAAAATTTCCGAAGGCTGCAACCATCGCTGCACCTTCTGCATCATCCCGTCAATGCGCGGCGATCTGGTCAGCCGTCCGATTGGCGAAGTGCTGGCGGAAGCCAAACGCCTGGCCGACGCCGGCGTCAAAGAGCTGCTGGTGATCTCTCAGGACACCTCCGCCTACGGCGTTGATGTCAAACATCGCAGCGGTTTCCACAACGGTATGCCGGTCAAAACCAGTATGGTTAGCCTGTGCGAAGAGCTGGCGAAGCTCGGTATCTGGGTGCGCCTGCACTACGTCTATCCGTACCCGCACGTCGATGATGTGATCCCGCTGATGGCGGAAGGCAAAATTCTGCCCTACCTCGATATTCCGCTGCAGCACGCCAGCCCGCGTATTCTCAAGATGATGAAGCGTCCGGGCTCCGCCGACCGCCAGCTGGCGCGCATCAAGCAGTGGCGCGAAGTCTGCCCGGAACTCACCCTGCGCTCGACCTTTATCGTCGGCTTCCCGGGTGAAACGGAAGACGATTTCCAGATGCTGCTCGACTTCCTGAAAGAAGCCCGCCTCGACCGCGTCGGCTGCTTCAAATACAGCCCGGTTGAAGGCGCGACCGCCAACGAACTGGCGGATCAGGTGCCGGAAGAGGTGAAAGAAGAGCGCTGGAACCGCTTTATGCAGCTGCAGCAGCAGATCTCCGCCGAGCGCCTGCAGGAGAAAGTCGGTCGTGAAATTATGGTGCTGATCGACGAAGTGGATGAAGAAGGGGCAATTGGCCGCAGCATGGCCGATGCGCCGGAAATCGACGGCGCGGTTTACCTGAACGGTGAGAGTAAAGTCAAACCGGGCGACATTGTGCGGGTGAAAGTCGAACACGCCGACGAATACGATCTGTGGGGCAGCCGGATTTAATTCCGCCCGCTTAACCTATCCCGGATGACGGCGCTCGCGCGCCTTATCCGGGCGACAAAACCGCACAGGATTAACGTGCGGTGTGCTTTCCCGGACACCTGTCCGGGCTGCGCAATCCTCGAACGCCTACCCTTTTATCCTCGGATCCAGCGCATCGCGCAGGCCGTCACCCAGCAGGTTAAACGCCAGCACCGTCAGAAAAATCGCGATTGCCGGGAACAGCGCCACGTGCGGCGCCATCACCATATCCGCCCGCGCCTCGTTGAGCATCGCCCCCCACTCCGGCGTCGGCGGCTGCGCGCCAAGCCCCAGAAATGACAGGCTGGCAGCGGAGATAATCGACACCCCGATACGCATCGTAAAGTAGACCACAATCGATGATACCGTTCCGGGTAATATATGATTAAACAGGATGGTAGCATCGCTGGCGCCGATGCTGCGCGCCGACTCAATAAAGGTCTGCTGCTTAAGCACCAGGGTATTGCCGCGCACCAGACGCGCAAAAGCCGGGATCGAAAAGATCGCCACCGCGATGATGACGTTCGACATCCCGCTCCCCATTACCGCCACGACCGCAATTGCCAGCAAAATCCCCGGGAAAGCGAACAGCACGTCGCAGATACGCATAATGATGCGATCCCACCAGCCTTCGTAATACCCGGCCAGTAGCCCAAGTACGGTGCCGATGGCCGCGCCGATGAATACCGCCAGTACCCCGGCGGCCAGCGAGATCTGCGCACCGACCAGCACCCGACTAAAGATATCCCGCCCCAGCGAATCAACGCCGAACCAGTGCATCATTGACGGGCCGTCGTTGAGCCGGTCGTAATCAAAATAGTTTTCCGCGTCGAACGGCGCAATCCACGGCGCCACAATCGCCACCGCAATCAGCAGCAGAACAAATACCCCCGCCCCCATCGCCACCGGCTGACCGCGAAACCGCCGCCAGAACTCGTGCCACGGGGTACGTATCTGCCCGGGTTTAATCCCCGGCATCGCGTTGATAGCCGCTTGTCTTCTCCAGTTGAGCAATCGCACCTTACTTGTACCTGATAGCCGGATTAATGGCGGCATACAGCACGTCCACCACTAAATTAATAAGAATAAACTCCAGAGAAAACAGGAGAACTTCCGCCTGAATCACCGGATAGTCGCGCATCTCCACCGAGTCCACCAGCAGACGCCCGAGGCCTGGCCAGTTAAAGACCTTCTCCACCACGATTGAACCGCCGAGCAAAAAACCGAACTGCAGGCCCATCATGGTGACGACAGGAATCATCGCATTGCGCAGGCCGTGCTTGAGCACCACCAGCGTTTCGCTGACGCCTTTCGCCCGCGCGGTACGCATATAATCTTCATGCAGGACATCGACGAACGAGGCGCGGGTAAAGCGCGCCATCACCGCCGCTACCGCCGCGCCCAGGGTCAGCGAAGGCAGAATATAGTGGCGCCAGCTGTCGGCACCCACCGTCGGCAGCCAGCCCAGCTCAACGGAAAAGACCTGCATCAGCAGCATGCCGAGCGCGAACGCCGGGAACGAGATGCCGGTGACCGCCAGCGCCATTCCCAGGCGATCCGGCCAGCGGTTGCGCCAGACTGCCGCCACGATCCCCGCCGCCATACCGAAGATCACCGCCCAGCTCATGCTGGCGAGCGTTAACCAGAACGTGGGCATGAAACGGCTGGCGATTTCGCTGCTTACCGGGCGACGCGAGGCCATCGAGGTACCGAAATCCCCCTGCACAATATTGCTGATATAGTGCCAGAACTGCACGTGCAGCGGCCGATCGAGCCCCAGCTGCTGGCGCACCATTCCCACCACCTGAGCATCGGCTTCCGGCCCGGCAATCAGCCGCGCCGGGTCCCCAGGCAGCATATGCACGAACAGAAACACCAGCACCGCCACAATCAGCAGCGTGGGGATCAGCCCCAGCAGGCGTTTAATCACATAATTGAGCATGCTTCTCCTTGCGCGAAGTCCCCGCAGCCTGCGCCCGGGGACCCGCAGCTATCTACTTAAGATCCGCCTGTTCAAAGCTAAATCCGGTATCCGGCTGGATATAGAATCCGGTCAGATTTTTACTGTGCGCCGAGACCAGTTTCTCTACCACCAGCGGCACCCACGGCGACTCTTTCCAGATAGTATCCTGCGCGTCTTTATACAGCCGCGTTTTTTCCTGCGCATCGGTGGTTTTCAGCGCGTCGTTGAGATCTTTATCCACCTGGGGATTGCTATAGAAAGCCGTATTGAACAGGGTCGGCGGCCAGTTCTGCGACGCGAACAGCGGCGACAGCGCCCAGTCCGCTTCTCCGGTCGACGCCGACCAGCCGGTATAGAACATGCGTACGCCGCTCTCTTTCTGCCCCTTACCTTCCACTTCCGCCGCGCGCTGGCCCGCATCCATCGCCGTCAGCTGCGCCTTAATGCCCACCTGCGCCAGCTGCTGCTGGGTAAACTGCAGCACTTTCTGCGCCGTACTGTGGTTGTGCGACGACCACAGCGTGGTGCTAAATCCATTCGGATAGCCCGCCTCTTTCAGCAGCTCGCGGGCCTTCGCCGGATCGTACGGCCAGGCGCTGTAGCTTTCAGCGTAGGCAATTGACGGCGGCACCACGCCGGTCGCCGGGGTGGCATAGCCCGCAAAGGCGACTTTTACCAGCGCCTGACGGTTAATGGCGTAGTTAATCGCCTCGCGCACTTTCGGGTTATCAAACGGCTTCTGCGTCACGTTCATGCTGATATAGCGCTGCATAATTGACGGGCTGGCCACCAGCTCCAGCTTGCTGTTTTTCGCCAGCAGCGGCGCCTGCTCGTAAGGGATCGGGAACGCAAACTGCGCTTCGCCGGTCTGCAGCATCGCCGCGCGGGTATTGTTATCCACGACCGGGCGCCAGGTGATGGAGTCCAGCTTCGGCAGCCCCGGCTGCCAGTAACCGGCGAACTTCTTCACTTTAACGAAGTCGGTCTGATTCCAGGTGTCGAGCTGGTACGGGCCGGTGCCAACCGGATGGAAACCAATCTCTTTACCATATTTCTTCAGCGCCGCCGGAGAAATCATCGCCGTCGCCGGGTGGGCCAGGATATTGATAAACGCCGAGAAAGGTTGTTTGAGGGTAATTTTCACCGTTGTCGGGTCAACCGCCTCGGTGCTGGCGATATTTTTATACAGGTTATAGCGCTTGAGATGATTTTCCGGATTGCTGGCGCGATCGAGGTTCGCCTTAACCGCTTCGGCATTAAACTCGGTTCCGTCCTGGAACTTCACCCCCGGATGCAGCTTAATGGTATACACCAGGCCGTCCGGGGAAACGGTATAGCTTTCCGCCAGCACGTTTTGCAATTTCATCTCTTTATCAAGGCCGAACAGCCCCTGATAGAAGGACTTCGCGACGGCCTGCGACAGCGTGTCGTTAGCATCATACGGGTCGAGGGTCGTAAAGTTAGAGCCGACCGCCACCACCACATCTTTTGCGGCAAAGGCCGGAGCCGCTGTCAGCGCCGAAGCGACGCCCAGCGCCAACAGCCATTTGCCTGAAACGCGTTGAGTCATGTTGTTCTCCTGAAATGCTGCATTATTGGTGTCGTTGTTAGCGCGCCAGCACGTCGGCGGCGGGCTCTCTGGCGACAAAGTGCCCCGGTCCCACCTGCTGTAACGGCGTACTGATCCCCTCTTCGCCCCGCTTGAAGATGTTGCCCGGCAGCTCGTCTGAGAGCAGCACGCGCTGCGGACGACGATGCGCAGGATCGGCCACCGGAACGGCGGCCATCAGTTTACGGGTATAGGGGTGCTGCGGGTTTTCAAACACGGCGCGGCGCGGGCCGATCTCGACAATGCGCCCGCGATACATCACCGCCACGCGGTGGCTGATGCGCTCAACCACCGCCATGTCATGGGAGATAAACAGAAATGCGATACCCATCTCACGCTGTAGATCGAGCATCAGATTGATAATTTGCGCGCGAATCGACACATCAAGCGCCGATACCGACTCATCGGCAATCACCACTTTCGGATTGAGCGCCAGCGCGCGGGCAATACAGATGCGCTGCCGCTGGCCGCCGGAAAACTCGTGCGGATAGCGCCACGCATGCTCCGGCTCCAGCCCGACGCGTTCCAGCAGCCAGCTGACCCGCTCACGAGCGGCATCGCCCTCCAGCAGCCGATGCACGCGCAGCGGTTCCATAATCGAATAGCCCACCGTTTGCCGTGGGTCGAGGGAGGCGTAGGGGTCCTGAAAGATAAACTGGATATCGCGGCGCAGCGCCTGAAGCTTACTGCCCGTCAGCGTATCAATCCGCTGGCCGTTGAAGGTGATGCTGCCGCCCTGAGTTTCCACCAGCCGCAGCAGCGCCCGGCCGGTCGTTGATTTACCGCAGCCGGACTCCCCCACCAGGCTCAGGGTTTCGCCGGGCCATAAATCAAAGCTGACCTTTTCGACCGCATGCACCTCGCGGGTAATGCGGTTGAGAATGCCGCTACGCAGCGGGAAGCGCGCCACCAGATCGCGAACTTTCAGGATCGGTTCCCCGGGCACAACGGTGTTCTGCACCTCCGGCGACGGGCTCTGGTTTAACAGCGGGAAGCGGCGCGGCAGCGAAGTGCCGCGCATTGCCCCCAGCCGCGGCACCGCGGCCAGCAGCGCCTGAGTATACGGGTGCTTCGGCGCGCGGAAAATTTCCTCCACGCTGCCGGTTTCCACCGCTTCGCCGCGATACATGACCAGCACGCGGTCGGCGATATCGGCAACCACCCCCATATCGTGGGTAATAAAGATAACGCCCATCGCCATCTCTTTTTGCAGGACGGCGATCAGCTGTAAAATCTGCGCCTGGATAGTCACGTCCAGCGCGGTGGTCGGTTCATCGGCAATCAGCACAGCCGGTCGGCAGGAGAGCGCCATGGCGATCATCACCCGCTGACGCATCCCGCCGGAAAGCTGATGCGGATAGCGCGAGAGCATGGCTTCCGCTTCCGGAATGCGCACCTGATCGAGCATTTTCTTCGCTTCGCGCAGGGCCTCATCATGCTTCAGCCCCTGGTGTAAGCGGATAGATTCGGCAATCTGTTCACCGATGGTGAAGACCGGATTCAGCGAGGTCATCGGCTCCTGGAAGATCATCGCCATATCCGCGCCGCGCACGCCGCGCATCTCGGTTTCAGACTGTTCGCTCAGCTCAATCACCTGCCGGCTGCGACGACGCAGCAGCAGCGCATCGCTGCGCACTTCGCTGACCGCCTGGTCGAGCAGGCGCATCAGCGCCAGGGACGTCACCGACTTCCCGGAGCCGGACTCGCCGACAATCGCCAGCGTCTCGCCGCGCCGCAGGGTAAACGACAGGTCGCGGACGGCGGAAAAAGCCTGCTGCTGCTGCTGATTGAACACGACGTTCAGGCCGCGCACCTGCAGAACATCATCGGCATCGATTTCTTGACTATGCGGCAACGCCCTTTCCTCTTATTCGCGATAAATACCAATCGTGGGCGTATCGCCCGCATAACACCAGGCCCGGTACATGCCTTCGCTATTAAACGGCAGCGCCACGTTGCCTTCTCTGTCGATGGCGATCAGGCCGCCGCTGCCGCCCAGCGCCGGAAGTTTCTCCATCACCACCCTTTCGCAGGCCTCCTGCAGGCTGAGCTGGCTATACTCCATCAGCGCCGAAATATCGTAGGCCGCGAGCGTACGTATAAACACTTCGCCGGTACCGGTACAGGAAACGGCGACGCTGGCGTTATTGGCATAGCAGCCCGCACCCGGCAGCGGGCTGTCGCCGACGCGTCCCGGTAGCTTATTGGACATGCCGCCGGTGGAGGTCGCCGCCGCGAGGTTGCCCGCCAGATCCATCGCGACCGCACCGACGGTGCCCATTTTGTGCCGTTCATCCAGCGGCGCGGCGTGGTGATCGAGCACGATATCGTCCCCCTCCTGCGCCTGACGCAGCTGCAGCAAACGCTCGGGAGTCGAAAACAGGCTGTTATCGACCCGCGCCATACCGCGGGAAGCGGCAAACGCTTCCGCCCCCTCGCCAATCAACAGCACGTGCGGGCTTTGCTCCAGCACCAGCCGCGCCGCCAGCACCGGATTACGTAAATGCTGAACCCCGGCCACGGCCCCCGCCTGTAAGCTGTAACCATCCATCACGCAGGCATCGAGCTCATGGCGGGTATCGCGGGTAAATACGGAGCCAATACCGGCGTTAAATAACGGGCACTCCTCCAGCAGCCGGACCGCTTCGGTTACCGTATCCAGCGCGCTGGCCCCGGCCGCCAGCATTTTTTGTCCACTATCGACAATCGCCGACAGCGCCGCCACGTACTCCCGCTCGCGCGCCGGCGTCATCTGCGCGCGGCTAATCGCCCCGGCCCCGCCGTGAATTGCTATAACCGCCTTACCCATTGCGCCATTCCTTAACGATAAAGTGTATAAATATCATTATCGTGCTGACTGTCCTATACAATTTTTGAATATAGAAAGAGCGGACGGTGATGTAAAGCTTGTCGCCAGATGGGTTATAGCCCGCCTCTCTTTTCTGCCATAATAGGCGTTTTCGATGTTTGCCCGCAGGAGAAACCCATGGATTTTACCGCCGGACTGATGCCGCTCGACACAGCCCTGACCCAGATGCTCACTCGTATTACGCCGCTGAATGCGACGGATACCGTACCGCTGTTGCAGGCCTTTTCGCGCGTGACCGCCCATGATCTCGTTTCGCCGCTTAACGTTCCCGGTTTTGATAACTCGGCGATGGACGGCTACGCCGTGCGCCTGGCGGATCTCACCGACGGCGCAGCGCTGCCGGTGGCCGGCAAGGCCTTCGCCGGTCAACCCTTTGACGGCGTCTGGCCCGCGGGCACCTGTATCCGCATTATGACCGGCGCGCCGGTGCCGGAAGGCTGCGACGCGGTGGTGATGCAGGAGCAGGCCGAACAAACCGATGAGGGTATCCGCTTCCTCGCCCCGGTGAAAAACGGGCAGAATATTCGTCGTCTTGGCGAAGACATCGCCCACGGCGCGGTCGTCTTCCCCGCAGGCACCCGCCTGACCGCCGCCGAGCTGCCGGTCATCGCCTCGCTGGGGATTGCCGAGGTTGAGGTGGTGCGTAAAGTGCGGGTGGCGGTCTTCTCCACCGGCGATGAGCTCCAGCTGCCGGGCCAGCCGCTGGCCGACGGGCAAATTTACGATACCAACCGCCTGGCGGTGCACCTGATGCTGCAGGAGCTGGGCTGCGAGGTCATTAACCTCGGCATTATTCCCGACGACCCGGCTAAACTGCGCGAAGCCTTTATTCAGGCTGACCAGCAGGCCGACGTGGTGATTAGCTCCGGCGGCGTTTCCGTCGGCGAGGCGGACTACACCAAAGCGATCCTCGAAGAGCTGGGGGAAATCGGCTTCTGGAAGCTGGCGATTAAGCCGGGTAAACCTTTCGCTTTCGGCAAGCTCAAGCACAGCTGGTTCTGCGGCCTGCCCGGCAACCCGGTTTCCGCAACGCTGACCTTCTACCAATTGGTTCAGCCGCTGCTGGCGAAGCTGTCCGGCAACGTCGGGCAAGCTCAGCCGATGCGCCTGCGCGTTCGCGCCGCCTCCGGCCTGAAGAAATCGCCGGGCCGCCTCGATTTTCAGCGCGGCGTGCTGCAGCGCGGTCCGGACGGCGAGCTGGTGGTTAGCAGCACCGGTCACCAGGGCTCGCATATCTTCAGTTCATTCAGCCTCGGCAACTGCTTTATCGTTCTCGAACGCGAGCGCGGCAACGTGGAAGCGGGCGAATGGGTGGAAGTCGAGCCGTTTAATCATCTGTTCGGAGGGCTGTAATGGGCGTGGAGCTGAGCGATGCGGAGATGCTGCGCTATAACCGGCAGATTATTCTCCGCGATTTCGATTTTGACGGTCAGGAGCAGCTGAAAGCCTCCCGCGTGCTGGTCGTCGGCCTCGGCGGGCTGGGCTGCGCCGCCGCGCAGTATCTGGCGGCGGCAGGCGTGGGCCAGCTAACCCTGCTCGATTTCGACACCGTCTCGCTCTCCAACCTTCAGCGCCAGACGCTGCACAGCGACGACACCATCGGCCAGCCGAAGGTCGACTCCGCCCGCGCCGCGCTGGCGCGGATTAATCCCCACGTTCAGCTCACGGCGCTCAACGCGCGGTTGGAAGACGAGGCGCTGGCGGCGCAAATCGCCGCCCACGATCTGGTGCTCGACTGTACCGACAACGTCGCGATCCGTAACCAGCTCAACGCCGGATGTTTCCGCCATAAAACGCCGCTGGTCTCCGGCGCGGCGATTCGCATGGAAGGGCAAATCAGCGTCTTTACGTATCAGGAAGATGAACCCTGCTACCGCTGCCTGAGCCGCCTGTTTGGCGAAAACGCCCTCACCTGCGTCGAAGCCGGCGTCATGGCGCCGCTGGTCGGCACCATCGGTTCGCTGCAGGCGATGGAAGCGATTAAGCTGCTGGCCCGCTACGGTAGCCCGGCAACGGGAAAAATCGTCATGTACGACGCCATGCGCTGCCAGTTCCGCGAAATGAGGCTGCCTCGTAACCCTCACTGCGAGGTGTGCGGTACGCCCTGATCCTTTTCCGGCGGCGCTGTCGCCGGATGTTTTGTGACCCGCAGCGGCATTTTAACCTTCATTCTCCTTCCTCTTTCTGCTTGTTGATTTATATCAATACAACTTTCATTCGAAAGTAATTTAATCTTCATATGCAAATAAGCGGGTGAATCATGATCTTCAACATTCAGCGTTATTCAACCCATGACGGCCCGGGGATCCGCACTGTTGTCTTCCTCAAAGGGTGTTCGCTGGGCTGCCGCTGGTGCCAGAATCCGGAAAGCCGCGCCCGCACGGCGGATTTGCTGTATGACGCCCGCCTTTGCCTGGACGGCTGCGACCTCTGCCAGCAGGCTGCGCCGGAGGTGATTACCCGCAAGCTGGACGGTCTGATTATCCACCGCGAAAAGCTCACCGATGCGCATATCGGCAAATTGCGCGACTGCTGCCCGAGCACGGCATTAACCGTGTGCGGCGAAGAGAAAAGCGTCGAAGAGATTATGGCCACGGTGCTGCGCGACAAACCGTTTTACGACCGCAGCGGCGGCGGCGTCACGCTTTCCGGCGGCGAGCCGTTTATGAATCCCGAACTGGCCCGACAGCTGTTTGAGGCCAGCCACAACGCGGGGATCCACACCGCGGTCGAAACCTGCCTGCACGTGCCGTGGAAATACGTCGAACCCGCTTTGCCGTTTATCGACCTGTTTCTCGCCGACCTCAAGCACGTCAACGAAGCGATTTTTCAGCAGTGGACGGACGGCAGCGCCCGCCGGGTGCTGGATAACCTGCAGCGCGTCGCGCAGGCCGGAAAGAAAATCATCATTCGCGTGCCGCTGATCCAGGGCTTTAACGCCAACGAAAGCGATATTGCCGCCATTACCGATTTTGCCGCTGACCGTTTACAGGTTGGCGAGATCCACTTCCTGCCTTACCACACCTTAGGCATGAATAAATACCAATTACTCAGTCAGCCCTATACCGCTCCGGATAAACCGCTTGCTGCACCCGAGCTGCTCGCCTTCGCGCAGCGCTATGCTCAGAGCAAAGGTTTAACGGCGACTCTACGAGGATAACCTTATGACAACGTTGAAACTGGACACTCTGAGCCCGCGCATTCAGGCGCATAAAATGGCGCTGGTGCATATCGTTAAGCCGCCGGTTTGTACCGAGCGCGCCCTGCACTATACCGAAGCCTATCAGCAGCACCTGGATAAGCCGATCCCGGTACGCCGCGCGCTGGCGCTGGCTCATCACCTGGCGGAACGCACGATCTGGATTAAGCACGATGAACTGATCGTCGGCAACCAGGCCAGCGAAGTTCGCGCGGCGCCTATCTTCCCGGAATACACCGTTAGCTGGATCGAAAAAGAGATCGACGACCTCGCCGATCGCCCCGGCGCCGGGTTTGCCGTTAGCGAAGAGAACAAACGCGTGCTCCATGAAGTGTGCCCGTGGTGGCGCGGTCAAACCGTACAGGATCGCTGCTACGGCATGTTTACCGACGAGCAAAAAGCGCTGCTGGCGACCGGCATTATCAAAGCCGAAGGCAATATGACCTCCGGCGACGCTCACCTTGCGGTTAACTATCCGCTGCTGCTGGAAAAAGGCCTCGACGGCATGCGGGCGAAAGTCGCCGAGCGCCGTTCGCGCATTAACCTGACAGTGCTGGAAGATCTGCACGGCGAGCAGTTCCTTAAAGCCATTGATATCGTGCTGGAAGCGGTCAGCGACCACTGTAAGCGCTATGCCGGGCTGGCGCGCAATATGGCCGCGACGGAGAGCCGCGAATCCCGCCGCGACGAGCTGCTGGCGATAGCCGAAAACTGCGATATTATCGCCCACGAGCCACCGAAAACCTTCTGGCAGGCGCTGCAGCTGTGCTATTTCATCCAGCTGATTCTGCAGATCGAATCCAACGGTCACTCGGTCTCTTTCGGCCGTATGGACCAGTATCTCTACCCTTACTATCGCCGCGACGTTGAGCTGGCGCAATCATTGGATCGCGAACACGCCATCGAGCTGCTGCACTGCTGCTGGCTGAAGCTGCTGGAAGTGAACAAAATTCGCTCCGGCTCGCACTCTAAGGCTTCCGCCGGTAGCCCGCTGTACCAGAACGTCACCATCGGCGGCCAGAATCTGGTGGACGGCAACGCGCAGGACGCGGTGAACCCGCTCTCCTACGCCATCCTGGAATCCTGCGGTCGGCTGCGTTCGACTCAACCTAACCTCAGCGTGCGCTATCACGCGGGCATGAGCAACGACTTCCTCGACGCCTGCGTGCAGGTGATCCGCTGCGGCTTCGGCATGCCGGCGTTCAACAACGATGAAATCGTCATCCCGGAATTTATCAAGCTGGGGATTGAGCCGCAGGACGCGTACGACTATGCCGCTATCGGCTGCATCGAAACCGCCGTCGGCGGTAAATGGGGCTATCGCTGCACCGGGATGAGCTTTATCAACTTCGCCCGCGTCATGCTGGCAACCCTGGAAGGCGGCCGCGACGCCACCAGCGGCCAGGTTTTCCTGCCGCAGGAACATGCGCTGTCAAAAGGCAACTTCGACAACTTTGAACAGGTTCTGGCCGACTGGGATACGCAGATCCGCTACTACACGCGCAAATCTATCGAGATTGAGTACGTGGTCGACACCATGCTGGAAGAGAACGTGCACGATATTCTCTGCTCGGCGCTGGTCGATGACTGCATCGAGCGCGCGAAGAGCATCAAGCAGGGCGGCGCGAAGTATGACTGGGTTTCCGGTCTGCAGGTCGGCATCGCTAACCTCGGCAACAGCCTGGCGGCAGTGAAGAAGCTGGTGTTCGATCAGGGCGTTATTGGTCAGCAGGAGCTGGCAAAGGCGCTGGCTGAAGACTTCGAAGGCCTGACCCACGAGCAGCTGCGCCAGCGCTTAATCAACGGCGCGCCGAAATACGGTAACGATGAAGACAGCGTGGATATGCTGCTGGCTCGCGCCTACCAGACCTATATCGACGAGCTGAAGCTGTATCATAACCCGCGCTACGGCCGCGGCCCGATCGGCGGCAACTACTACGCCGGCACCTCGTCCATTTCCGCCAACGTGCCGTTTGGCGCCCAAACGATGGCGACGCCGGATGGCCGTAAAGCGCACTCGCCGCTGGCGGAAGGGGCCAGCCCGGCCTCCGGCACCGACCATCTCGGGCCGACTGCGGTAATCAGCTCGGTGGGCAAACTGCCGACCGGCTCAATCCTCGGCGGCGTACTGCTTAACCAGAAGCTGAACCCGGCCACGCTGGAGAACGAATCCGATAAGCAGAAACTGATGGTGCTGCTGCGCACCTTCTTCGAGGTGCATAAAGGCTGGCATATTCAGTACAACATCGTGTCGCGCGAGACGCTGCTGGAAGCGAAGAAACACCCAGACCAGTATCGTGATTTAGTGGTCCGGGTGGCCGGATACTCGGCGTTCTTTACCGCCCTGTCGCCGGATGCACAGGACGATATTATCGCCCGTACCGAGCATACGCTGTAAGTCACATCCCCCGGCTTGCGCTACGCTTAGCCGGGCTACAGGTTCGAAGCCGTTTGCGGGCCGGTAGCCCGGGTAAGGCGTTTACGCCGCAATCCGGGGTTTTATGCTGCACAGAGGTGAACGCAAACTTTCATTCGAAATAAATTTGTGCTCCCCATCACATTGTAATTAGAATGTTACTGGTCGAAGTTAAGCCAGGAGCATGTGTTATGACCGTTAAAGTTATCGTCACCGATATGGACGGAACTTTTCTCAATGACGCCAAGCAGTATGACCGCTCGCGTTTTCTTGCGCAGTTCGCGCAACTCCAGCAGCAGGGTATTGAATTCGTTGTCGCCAGCGGCAACCAGTACTACCAGCTGATCTCTTTTTTCCCGGAAATCCGCGACCAAATCTCCTTTGTTGCCGAGAACGGCGCGCTGGTTTACGAACGCGGTCAACAGCTGTTCCACGGCGAACTCACCCGTCATGAATCCCAGGTGGTGATTGGCGAACTGCTGAAAGACCCGCAGCTCAACTTCGTCGCCTGCGGCCTCGAGAGCGCTTACGTCAGCGAGCGCGCGCCCGAGGCGTTCGTCACCCTGATGTCAAAGCACTACCATCGCCTGCAGCGCATTAGCAGCTATCATGACATCGACGACACGCTGTTTAAGTTTTCCCTGAACCTGCCGGATAGCGAAATCCCGCAGCTTATCGACAAACTGCACGTCTCGCTGGACGGCATCATGAAGCCGGTCACCAGCGGCTTCGGCTTCGTCGATTTGATTATCCCCGGCCTGCATAAAGCTAACGGCATCAGCCGCCTGCTGAAGCGCTGGAACATCTCGCCGCAGGCCTGCGTAGCCATTGGCGACAGCGCTAACGATACGGAAATGCTCAAGCTGGTGAAATACTCTTTCGCGATGGCCAACGCCGCCGAAAGCATCAAGGCGGTGTCGCGTTTTGCCACCGATGATAACAACCACGACGGCGCGCTGAACGTCATTCAGGCCGTCCTCGACCACACCGCCCCGTTCAACGAGTAACGCCACACCCGGGGTTTACCGCCCCGGCTTCCCGTTTTGTGCACCTCCGCATAATTTTAAACTTGCATTAACTTAATTTTAACTTAAATTATCATATGTAAGATATATTACTTTCGAATGAAAGATGAGAGGTCATTATGGCTGTTACCCATACCTGTGAAACTTTACCCGCCGACCCCAAAGCGGCCATCCGCCGGATTAAACAGGAGCTTCGGGCGCAAATTGGCGACGTGCAGGCGGTGTTCGATCGGCTGACGGCGCGTATCGCCGCGCGTCTGGAAGAGATTGACGCCCTTAAGGCCAGCGGTCAGGACGTCTGGCCGACGCTCCCGTTCGCCGATATTGCCCGGGGCCAGGTCACGGAAGCCCAGCGCGAGCTCATCAAACGTCGCGGCTGCGCCGTTATCAAGGGCCATTTTTCTCGCGAACAGGCGCTGGCGTGGGACAACGCAATGCTCGAGTATCTCGACCGCAACCATTTCGATGACGTTTATAAAGGTCCCGGCGATACCTTTTTCGGGTCGCTGGAAGCTTCGCGCCCGGAAATCTATCCGATTTACTGGTCCCAGGCGCAGATGCAGGCGCGACAGAGCGATGAAATGGCCGCCGTGCAGTCGTTCCTCAACCGTCTGTGGACCTTTAACCGCGACGGCAAGCAGTGGTTCGACCCGGACGTAAGCGTCATTTACCCGGACCGCATTCGCCGCCGCCCGCCGGGAACCACCTCGAAAGGACTGGGGGCGCATACCGATTCCGGCGCCCTGGAGCGCTGGCTGCTGCCGGCCTATCAGAAAGTGTTTGCCGACGTGTTTAACGGCAACATTGATGCTTACGACCCGTGGGACGCGGCACACCGCACCGAAGTCGAAGAGTATACGGTCGACAACACCACCAAATGCTCGGTGTTCCGCACCTTCCAGGGGTGGACCGCGCTCTCCGATATGATCCCCGATCAGGGCCTGCTGCACGTGGTGCCGATCCCGGAAGCGATGGCTTACGTGCTGCTGCGTCCGCTGCTCGATGATGTCCCGGAAGATGAGCTGTGCGGCGTCGCGCCGGGCAAGGTGCTGCCGATTTCGGAAAAATGGCACCCGCTGCTGATCAAAGCCTTAAGCTCTATTCCGGCGCTGAATGCGGGCGATTCGGTATGGTGGCACTGCGACGTGATCCACTCGGTCGCGCCGGTGGAAAATCAGCAGGGCTGGGGCAACGTGATGTATATTCCCGCCGCGCCAATGTGCGAGAAAAACCTCGCCTACGCGCAGAAGGTCAAAGCGGCGCTGGCGCGCGGCGCTTCGCCGGGAGATTTCCCCCGCGAGGATTATGAAAGCGACTGGGAAGGCCGCTTTACGCTGGATGACTTAAATATCCACGGTAAGCGCGCGTTGGGGATGGCGAATTAATCATCATATAGCCCCTTCGCTTCAACGGCGGTACGGCGGTTACCGGCGCGTATCCGCCGTACCGAATCGCGTACTGCCAGCGTCCCATGCAGGAGTAACGCGCCGTGCGGCGCATCGGGACGGATCAGTCTCTGCTGTAATAAATGTACCGCTTCGGCCCCTAATTCATCGCGTGGGACGTGGACGGCGGTTAGCGGTACATCCTGGATCGCCGCCAGGTTAAAGCCGTCGATGCTCATGACGGAAACATCCTGCGGGACGCGCAAACCGCGTTTTTGTAATGCGGCGATCGTGCCTGCCGCCATAAAATCACCGCCCACCAGAAATGCCGTCGGCAGCGGGCCATCGCCGCGCTGATCCAGCCACTCCCCGACTTTTTCCTCGGTATCCCTGGCGCTGAAGTTGGCCACAGCGAGTAAATCCCTGCCGTCAACGAAACGGAGATTACGCGCCCGCCACGCCTGCTTAATGCCCAGCAGACGCAGCTCCATGGTATAGCGGCGCAGGCACATCACGTTCATGATCGCCTGATGCCCCATCTCAAATAGATACCGGGCGGCGAACTGGCCGATCAGCCGATGATCCGGCGCCACGGAGGGTAAACGCATTCCCGCGTCGTGGCAGTTAATCATCACGCAGGGCTTCGCCAGATCGGCCGCCAGATCGTGAATATGCGGATCGTCGATACCCAGTAAAATCGCGGCCTGGGTCGATGCTTCATGCATGCGCTGCAAAAACAAATTGGCATCGCTGTCGTTCTCTTCCAGCGCGCAATAGCGCAGGTGTACCTCATGCGGCATAAGGGCGCTATTGATGCTTTGAATCACACGATAGTAGTAAATATCCGTGCGTTCATCGAAAGCGCGCTGAGGGGCAAAGACCACCAGATTATTGAGCAGCATTCGCCCGGCGGCGATACCCTCCATCACGCCCAGCTCGCGGGCGCACTCCAGTACCCTCTGGCGAGCCCTGGCGCTGGTATTCGCTTTCCCCGCCAGCACCCGCGATACCGTGCTCACCGACAGCCCGGTACGCGCCGCGATTTCGCTCACTTTCAGCTTTTTGTCCATTTTGTGATCGCGCTCTACTTTGCTCATGAAAAAATTTTCATATTGAGAATGTGAATATTTTTAAGCGATTTGGCGATGTCATACTGCGATCTGGATCGTCCCATGAAAATATTTGCAGAATTGTCGCTATTGCCCGCTCGCATTCTCCCTTAGCCTTAATTGGTCCAACACCTTTGAGATTAGTCAACCAATAGTGTCGAGACATCAACCTTAACAAACAACGAAATAGAAAATTTTAGCGACAACTCAGCAAGCGGGTTGGTCAATTTTCCCTACTACATGTCTCGTGGAGAGTTCTATGAGCCAAGGCCTCAATAATGATATGGCGGTCAGTAAATCGCGCCGCATAGTGAAGAACCTGCGCTGGTGGATGCTGGTGCTGTTTTTACTCGGCGTCACCGTTAACTACATCACGCGTAATTCGTTGGGGATTATCGCCCCGGAACTAAAAACCTCCCTGGGTATTACCACTGAACAGTACTCATGGATAGTCGGCGCTTTTCAGCTGGCGTACACCATTTTCCAGCCGCTCTGCGGCTGGCTTATCGACGTTATTGGCCTCAAGCTCGGCTTTATGATCTGCGCCACCCTGTGGGCCATCGCCTGCATCGCCCATGCCGGGGCGGGGAGCTGGCTGCACCTGGCGATTCTGCGCTTTTTCATGGGCGGCGCTGAGGCGGCGGCGACGCCAGCCAACGCCAAAACGCTGGGTGAGTGGTTTCCAAAATCCGAGCGGCCGATCGCGGCAGGCTGGGCGGGCGTCGGCTTCTCCGTGGGCGCCATGCTGGCGCCGCCGATTATCTACTTCGCACACGCTTCGTTCGGCTGGCAGGGGGCATTCATGTTCACCGGCGCGCTGGCGCTGCTGTGGGTCGTGCTGTGGTGGGCGTTCTATCATAACCCGGAAAAACACCCTAACCTCGGTAAAGCTGAGCTGGCGCTGATCCAGCAGGACAATGAAGCGCCACCGGTCAAACTGCCCTTCTTTACCGCGCTGAAAACCGTATCGAAAAACAAGCGCTTCTACGGTATCGCCATTCCGGCCTTTATGGCTGAGCCTGCCTGGGCGGTGCTGAGCTTCTGGGTACCGCTCTACCTGGCGAAAGAGCACGGCATGGATTTAAAACAAATCGCCATGTTTGCCTGGCTGCCGTTTCTGGCGGCCGACCTCGGCAGCGTCGCCAGCGGCTATCTGACCAAACTATATACCCGCTGGTTCGGCTGTTCGCGGGTGAACTCGGTGGTCGCCAGCTCCGTCACCGGCGCCTTCCTGATGATTTCGCTCGCCACCGTGGCGATCACCCGCGATCCCTATATCACCATCGTGCTGATTTCGATAGGCGGCTTCGGCCACCAGATCATCTCCTGCATGCTCAGCGCGCTGGTGGTGGAGTCGTTCGATAAAGGACAGATGGCGACCGTGAACGGGATGCGCGGCTCCGCCGCCTGGATCGCCAGCTTTCTGTTCTCGCTGTTGATTGGCGTCACCGCCGACAAAATCGGCTTCAACCCGCTATTTATCGCCATGGGGTTCTTTGACCTGATTGGCGCGGTATTCCTGGTGGCATTTATTGCTGAACGTCGCGCAAAACGCGCCTGAGAGTGGATGTAAAAAATGAAGACTTTGAAAAACTGGACTTTGCACCAACGGCTGGACCACCACGTTGAGCTGATCGTAGACGGCCAGCACACCCTGTGTCTGTACGTGCTGGAAGAGAATATGTTCCGCGTGCTGCTAAAGCGGCACGGCCAGCTGGCGCTGGATCGCACCTGGAGTATCGCTCCCCAGCAGGACGTGCCTTGGGAAGGGCGCCCGCGCGAAGATTTGAGCGGCTTTAGCCTCCCCGCCTGGCAGCTCACGGAGCATAGCGATACCCTGAGCATCGCCACCGACCAGCTGCGCGTCACCGTCCACCAGCCGCTGTGGCTGGAATGGAGCTATCGCGATGAGGCCGGCGAGTGGCAGCCGCTGGTTAACGACCGCCCCACCAGCGCCTACCTGGCGAATGCGCACGGCGACGGCGTTGCCCACTACCTGAGCCGACGCAAAGACGAACGCTTCTACGGTCTGGGCGAAAAAGCCGGCGATCTGCAGCGTAACGGGAAGCGCTATGAGATGCGTAACCTCGACGCCATGGGCTATAACGCGGCGAGCACCGACCCGCTGTACAAACATATTCCGTTTACCATCGCGCAGCGTAGCGATGTCAGCTACGGTCTGTTTTACGACAACCTGAGCAGCTGCTGGCTGGATCTCGGCAACGAAATCGATAATTACCATACCGCCTATCGCCGCTGGCAGGCGGAAGCCGGCGACATCGATTACTATCTTTTTTCCGGCAAACGGGTACTGGATATCACCAAAGCATTCGTACGCCTGACCGGCAAAACGCTGTTCGGACCGAAATGGAGTCTCGGCTACAGCGGTTCGACGATGCACTACACCGACGCGCCGGATGCGCAAAACCAGCTGATGAACTTCATCCGCCTGTGTGATGAACACGCCATACCGTGCGATTCGTTCCAGCTCTCTTCCGGCTATACCTCGATTGACGGCAAGCGCTACGTCTTTAACTGGAACAACGACAAGGTGCCGCAGCCGAAGGTGATGAGCCAGGCCTTCCACGATGCCGGACTGAAGCTCGCCGCCAATATTAAGCCCTGCCTGCTGCAGGACCATCCGCGCTATAACGAGGTCGCGGAGCGCGGGCTTTTTATCCGCGATTCACAGGCGGATGCTCCCGAGCGCTCCAGCTTCTGGGATGACGAAGGGTCGCACCTTGACTTTACCAACCCGCAGACCGTCGCCTGGTGGCAGGAAGGCGTGACAACCCAGCTGCTGGAGATGGGTATCGACTCCACGTGGAACGATAATAACGAGTATGAAGTCTGGGACGGCGAAGCCCGCTGTTACGGGTTTGGCGAGGAAATTGCCATTAAACATATTCGCCCGGTCATGCCGCTGCTGATGATGCGCGCGTCGCTGGAGGCTCAGCAGCGCTTTGCGCCGCACAAACGACCGTACCTGATCTCTCGCTCCGGCTGCGCCGGGATGCAGCGCTACGTCCAGACCTGGAGCGGCGATAACCGTACCAACTGGGATACGCTGCGCTATAACACCCGCATGGGGCTGGGAATGAGCCTCTCCGGGCTGTTCAACGTCGGACACGATGTTGGCGGCTTCTCTGGCGATAAACCGGACCCGGAGCTGTTCGTGCGCTGGGTACAAAACGGCGTTATGCATCCGCGCTTTACCATTCACTCGTGGAATGACGACCAGACGGTCAACGAAGCCTGGATGTACCCGGAAGTCACGCCGGCTATCCGTTCAGCCATTGAGCTGCGCTATCGTCTGCTGCCGTACCTCTATACGCTGCTGTGGCAGGCTCACGCCGACGATGAACCGATGCTGCGTCCGACCTTCCTCGATCACGAACACGATCCGCGGACGTTTGCCGAATGCGACGACTTCCTGCTGGGTCGCGATCTGCTGGTCGCCAGCGTCGTCGAACCCGGCGCGCGTCAGCGCCGCGTCTGGCTGCCGGCCAATCAGGACGGCTGGTACGACTTTGATAGCCACCAGTGGTTCGCGGGAGGCCAGTGGATCGTCCTTGATGCGCCGCTGGAAAAACTGCCGCTGCTGGTTCGCGCCGGAGCAGGCCTGCCGCTGAGCGAGCGTATCCGCCACGTCGATGCGCAAAAAGACGATTGCCGCGAGCTGAAGCTGTTCCCGCTGAAGGGCGTGGGGACCCGTTGCGGCCTGCTGTTTGAAGATGATGGCGAAAGCTGGAGCTACCAGAATGGCCATGCGCTGTGGGTAGAATGGGAAATGGTTTGCGATAGCGCCAGCATCAACCTGAAGGTGAACGCGCGCGGCGATTATCGTCCGGCGTGGAAAGCGCTGAAGGTGTCGTTGCCGGCGGGGGAAAAACGCAGGCTGCTGGTGAACGGTGAAGAAAGGAGCGAGTGGCGGGTGTAGTGCGGATAAGGCGCAGCAGCGCCTTTGGGAAATTCAGCCACTCTGCGCTATGCTCCCGGGGGCGGCGCTTAACGCGCCTTGCCCGGGCTACAGGTTCATCGCCGTCTGCGGGCCGGTAGCCCGGACAGATGCGCAGCATCGCCTCCGGGGAGTTCAGCCACGCTGCGCACCGCTCCCGGGCGCGGCGCTTGACGCGCCTTGCCCGGGCTACAGGTTCACCGCCGTCTGTGGGCCGGTAGCCCGGACAGATGCGCAGCATCGCCTCCGGGGAATTCAGCCACGCTGCGCTCTGCTCCCGGGGGCGGCGCTTAACGCGCCTTGCCCGGGCTACAGGTTCACCGCCGTCTGTGGGCCGGTAGCCGGACAGATGCGCAGCATCGCCTCCGGGGAATTCAGCCACGCTGCGCTCTGCTCCCGGGGGCGGCGCTTAACGCGCCTTGCCCGGGCTACAGGTTCACCGCTGTCTGTGGGCCGGTAGCCCGGACAGATGCGCAGCATCGCCTCCGGGGAATTCAGCCACGCTGCGCTCTGCTCCCGGGGGCGGCGCTTAACGCGCCTTGCCCGGGCTACAGGTTCACCGCCGTCTGCGGGCCGGTAGCCCGGATAAGGCGCAGCAGCGCCGCAATCCGGGACAGACAACAGCAATATTATTCGATACCTTTGCTGCGCAGATAATCTTCGTAGTTACCGGTGAAGTCCACAACGCGCTCCGGCGTAATTTCAATCACTCGGGTCGCCAGCGAGCTCACAAACTCACGGTCGTGGGAAACAAAGATCAGGGTGCCCTGATACATCTCCAGCGCCATGTTCAGCGATTCGATCGATTCCATATCCAGGTGGTTGGTTGGTTCATCCATCACCAGGATATTCGGTTTTTGCATCATCAGCTTACCGAAAAGCATGCGGCCTTTTTCGCCACCGGAGAGCACTTTCGCCGGCTTCTTGATATCGTCCTGACTGAACAGCAGACGACCCAGGATGCTGCGCACCGCCTGCTCATCATCGCTTTCCTGTTTCCACTGGCTCATCCACTCGAATACCGTCAGATCGTTTTCAAACTCATATTCATGATCCTGCGCGTAGTAGCCAATCTGCGCGTTCTCAGACCATTTAACGGTACCGTTATCGGGCGTCAGATCGCCGACCAGGGTTTTCAGCATCGTGGATTTACCCACGCCGTTGGCGCCCAGAATGGCAAGCTTCTCCCCCACTTCCAGCAGCAGATTGACGTTTTTAAACAGCGGGCCGTTATCAAAGCCTTTCGCCAGCGCTTCCACTTCCAGGGCGTTACGGAACAGCTTCTTATCCTGCTCAAAGCGAATGAACGGGTTCTGACGGCTGGACGCTTTCACTTCGTCCAGCTTAATTTTGTCAATCTGACGGGCGCGCGAGGTCGCCTGGCGAGATTTAGAGGCGTTGGCGCTAAAGCGGCTGACGAATGATTGCAGGTCAGCAATCTGCGCTTTTTTCTTGGCGTTGTCCGCCAGCAGACGTTCGCGCGCCTGGGTCGCCGCGGTCATGTACTCATCGTAGTTGCCCGGGTAAACGCGCAGCTCGCCGTAATCCAGATCCGCCATGTGGGTACAGACCATATTCAGGAAGTGACGGTCGTGCGAAATGATGATCATGGTGCTGTCGCGATCGTTGAGGGTCTGCTCCAGCCAGCGGATGGTGTCGATGTCCAGGTTGTTCGTCGGTTCATCAAGCAGCAGAATGTCCGGGTTAGAGAACAGCGCCTGCGCCAGCAGCACGCGCAGCTTCCAGCCGGGAGCGACTTCGCTCATCGGGCCGTAATGCTGTTCAACCGGGATGCCGACGCCGAGCAGCAGTTCGCCGGCGCGCGCTTCAGCGGAGTAACCGTCCATCTCGCCGTACAGCACTTCCAGGTCAGCCACTTTGTAGCCATCTTCTTCGCTCATCTCCGCCAGGGAGTAGATACGATCGCGCTCCTGCTTCACTTCCCACAGCTCGCCGTGGCCCATAATGACCGTATCCAGCACGCTGAACTCTTCAAACGCAAACTGATCCTGACGCAGCTTACCGATACGCTCGTTCGGATCGAGGGAGACGTTGCCCAGCGTCGGCTCAAGATCGCCGCCGAGGATCTTCATAAAGGTGGATTTGCCGCTACCGTTGGCGCCAATCAGGCCGTAACGGTTGCCGCCGCCAAATTTGACGGAAATATTTTCGAACAGCGGCTTACTGCCGAACTGCATGGTGACGTTGCTGGATACTAGCACGGGGTTATCCTGAAAATAGAGAATGAGAAGTGTGATGAACCAGACATTATGCCAGCAAATGCTTCACTTTTCACGGGGCGTTATAAAATCATCAATGACGCCTGTGTTAGGGTCATGTCATATTGCGCGGTTACACTGCTTAATGCGTAATTTTTTACCTTAATCTGGAAGGAACCTATGACCACACTCTCCCGCCATCCGGCTTTCTTATCGCTGCAGGGCGGTATCAACTTTCGTGACCTGGGCGGCCAGCGTACCGCCGACGGCCGTCGCGTGCGTACCGGGAAATTATTCCGCTCCGGCTCGCTGCATATGATGACGGCAGATGACCTCACCCATCTGGACGCGATCCCGCTTAGCCGAGTGATTGATTATCGCGATCCGGGCGAAGTGAATCGCAGCCCCGATAAGCTGAACGAAGCGGCTCACTACCTCAACGCCCCGGCGAATCCGCACGTTCGCGACGTCAACGCCAAAGTCACCGAGCTCAACGCCGCCACCCTGAACGCCCTTAACGGCGAGCAGTTTATGCTGGCGCTCTACCGCCAGCTGCCGTTCAATAACGCCGCTTATCGCCAGCTGGCCGGTTGGCTGATGGAGCCTTTCGACGGCGCGCTGCTGCAGCACTGCGCGGTGGGAAAAGACCGCACCGGCGTTGGCTGCGCGTTGACGCTGTTCGCCCTCGGCTGCGATCGTCATACGGTCATGGAGGAATATCTGCTCACCCAGGGCATGCTGACGCAGGTCGAAGATTACATGCTCCAGTCCCTCGGTAATGCGCTGACCCCCCGCGGCCGGCAGAACCTGGCGGAAATGATGACGGTGCATGAGTCCTACCTTGCCGCCGCACTTTCGCAAATCGACGAACGCTACGCCAGCGTCGATGCCTGGCTGGAGAAAGAGTATCAGCTCACGCCGCAGGCGCGAGAAGCGCTCCAGTCGCGGCTTCTGGAGGGGTAATCCCCTCCCGTTTTCAGGCTGCAGAGCCCACGTTGACGGGCTACACTCAGGGTCACAGGAAAAAAATGTGATTTCGTACACATCTCATTTACCTGTTTGCCGGAAAGCACATATAATGCGCTCCCATCGACTTCCTGTTTAAACTGACAAAGGCCTGTGCGGCATTAACATCGCCCACGACATAAAGATTATGAAATTATCAACACTCTTCGCGGCAGCCTTCGCCATCGTGGGCTTTTGCAACACAGCTTCTGCTGTAACCTACCCTCTGCCCACCGACGGCAGCCGTCTGATTGGCCAGAACCAGGTGATCACCATTCCGGAAGGCAACAAGCAGCCGCTGGAATATTTCGCCGCTGAATACCAGATGGGTTTATCCAACATGCTGGAAGCCAACCCGGGCGTGGACACCTTCCTGCCGAAAGGCGGCACCGTGCTGAATATCCCGCAGCAGCTGATCCTGCCGGACACCGTGCATGAAGGTATCGTCATCAACAGCGCGGAAATGCGCCTCTACTACTATCCGAAAGGCACCAACACCGTCATCGTGCTGCCGATCGGCATCGGCCAGTTAGGCAAAGACACGCCGATCAACTGGGTGACGAAAGTTGAGCGTAAAAAAGCCGGTCCGACCTGGACGCCTACCGCCAAAATGCACGCTGAATATGCCGCAGCCGGTGAACCGCTGCCGGCCGTTGTTCCTGCCGGCCCTGATAACCCGATGGGCCTGTACGCGCTGTATATCGGCCGCCTGTACGCTATTCACGGTACCAACGCTAACTTCGGCATCGGCCTGCGCGTCAGCCACGGCTGCGTGCGTCTGCGTAACGACGATATCAAATTCCTGTTTGAAAACGTGCCGGTCGGCACCCGCGTTGAGTTTATCGATGAGCCGGTAAAAGCCACTACCGAACCTGACGGCAGCCGCTTCATTGAAGTTCACAACCCGCTGTCCACCACGGAAGAGCAGTTCCAGGGCGGCGAAATCGTGCCGATTAACCTGACCAAATCAGTACAGGCGATTACCAGCCAGGCTGACGTAGACCAGAGCGTGGTCGATCAGGCGATCCAGAACCGTTCCGGTATGCCGGTGCGTCTGAACTAAAACGCATCGCACAGAGTGGCGGGCCCGGTGCCCGCCATTTTTTTATCCGTTATTGACCAGAATAATTCCGCCGTGGTCGTAGCGATAGTGGCAATGGGCATACTCCAGCGGCGTACCGTCCTCCAGATAGATCACCTGCTCCACCTCCAGCACCGGGTCGCTCGCTTCGCAGTTGAGATGCTCCCTGTCCAGCGCCTGCGGTTTCATCGCCCGCACCACCCGATACGATCCCATCATCTTCAGCCCCAGCGTCTCCTGCACGTAGCGAAATACCGAGCTTTCGAGATGCGTTTTATTCAGGCCGGGCACCAGCGCAACGGGCATCACGGTGAGGTCCAGCGACACGGGTTCCTCGTTGAGCAGCCGCAGGCGGACGAAATCATAGACCGGGGCATCGGCGTCAATCAGCAACGAGCTTTGCTCTTTTTCCGACGGAAAACGCAGCTCGAAGCGAATCACCCGGCTGGTCACTTCCCCTACATGCTCCCAGGTTTTGGTGGCGCCAAAATAGTCGCTGCCGGGCAGCTCCCACTGCGAAAGCTGGAGGAAGTTTTTGCGCACGAAGGTTCCCTGCCCCTTACGGGTGTAGATAAGGCCTTCGACAATCAGCTGGCGCATCGCCTGCTGGATGGTCATCCTGCTGGTGCTGAACTCCGCCGCTAAGGCGAACTGGTCGGGTAACGGCGCGCTGGCGGGATACTGCCGGCTGATAATACGTTTTTTGATTTCCCGCGCGATACTCAGATATTTGGCCGTCATTCCCGGATCCTTTTACGTGTCTGATAGTGGCTGGCGGGCAGAATATACCATCTGCCCGCGCGAGGCGCCGCTACATCTCTTCGCCGTGACTGCGGATGGCCCGCTTCAGCCAGGCATAGCTTTTCTTCGGGACGCGCTTAAGGTCCTTAAGGTCGTGGTTTTCACGGTTCACGTAGACAACCCCGTAGCGCTTGCGCATATCGCCCTGCGAACTGAGAATATCGATTAACCCCCAGCCCAGATAGCCAATCACCCGCGCGCCGTCCTCAAACATCGCCTCTTTCATGGCGTTGATATGGTCGCGATGATAGGCGATGCGGTAATCGTCAGCGACCGGATTTTCGCCGTCCCAGGACTCAATCACCCCGATGCCGTTTTCAATCGGGAATACCGGCAGACGCCAGTCGTTGTAGTAGCGGGTAATGATGGTGCGAAAGCCCAGCGGGTCAATCTGCCAGCCCCACTCGGTGGCCTGCAGAAAGTCATTCTTTTTATCGCCAAACTGCATGTAGTGGTTCACCGGCGTGCCCGGCGGGATCGGGTCGCTATCCAGCGCCTTGCTGGCGTAGTAGCTAAAGGCCAGATAGTCGATTTTAACCTGCGCCATCAGCGCCAGATCCTCTGCGCGGTAGATATCCGCAAAGCCTTCGCGGGCGACAACGTGCATGACCTCCGGGCTGTAGCCCTCTCCGGCGAAGGCGCGCAGCAGGTTCTGGTTTAAAAACTCATCGAGCTGCTGGACGCAAAGGATATCGCGCGGTTTGCAGGTCGCCGGATAGACCAGCGCGTGGGCCAGCATGCCGCCCATCAGGCACTGCGGCTTCGCCTGGTGCAGATACTGCGTCAGGTGCACGTGGGCCATCATCACGTGGTGCTGGATCTGATACAGCTCGCGCAGGGTCTTCTCGCCGCGCATATAGCCTGAAATCAGAAACGCGTCCGGCATGTGGTAGAGATTCTGTTCATTAAAGGTCAGCCACCACTTCACCTTGTCGCCAAAGCAGTCGATCATCTTCTGCCCGTAACGAATAAAGGCTTCCATCACCCGACGGTCGGTAAAACCGTTATAGCGTTCAGCCAGCGACAGCGGCATATCGAAGTGATAGAGGCAGATCATCGGCTCAATGCCGCGGGCAAGCAGTTCATCGATAAACTGGTGATAAAAGGCGATACCTTCTTCATTGAACTCGCCGTCGCCTTCCGGGCAAACGCGGCTCCAGGCAATCTGGAAGCGGTAGCAGTTCATGCCCAAATCCTGCATCAGGTCGAAGTCTTCCCGGTAGCGGTGGTACGAGTCGGTTGCCACCTTCCAGTCGGACGCAAATTCCGCCGGCTGGCGGATATCGTAAACCGACATCCCCTTCCCGCCCTCATTCCACGCCCCTTCGGTTTGCATACTGGAAACCGAGTTACCCCATAAAAAATCTGCCGGTAGTGTTCTGTTCATCGCTCGCACCTATGACTAGTCATATTAATTTCATGACTAGTCATATAAACGAAATTCTCCCGTCAGGCAAAGTCCAGGATCGCGTTTTGTGAGCGCAACGGATAAAAAAACCGGATCGCGAAACAGACGATCCGGCGTGCAAGAGAGGAAGTTACTGCTGGGCGAGCTGGTCGCGGCGGTATTCGCCCTGGCGCTCCAGCATCCAGCCCGGATACTCTCGCGGCAGCGCGCTGACCGCGTCAAGCCGCGCCAGTTCATCATCATTCAGGGCAATGCTGGTCGCCGCGAGGTTATCGGCGAGCTGCTCAGCGCGCTTCGCGCCAATAATCACGCTGCTTACCGCCGGCTGATGCAGCAGCCAGGCCAGCGCGATTTGCGCCACCGAAACACCCTTCGCATCGGCAATCTCGCGCATCACATCAATGCAGTCAAAAGCCCGCGCTTTATTCACCGGCGGGAAATCAAACTCCTGACGGCGGCCGCCGCTCGCCGAGTGCCCATCGCGATCGTACTTACCGCTGAGCAGCCCTCCCGCCAGCGGGCTCCAGACCATCAGGCCCAGGCCTTCGCTCTGCATCATCGGCACCAGCTCGCGCTCCAGATCCCGGCCGGCAAGAGTGTAGTAAGCCTGCAACGAGGCAAAACGCGCCAGCCCCAGACGTTCGGAAATGCCCAGCGCTTTGACTATCTGCCATGCCGCCCAGTTCGACACGCCGATATAGCGGACGTAGCCGTGCTCCACCAGGTTATCCAGCGCATACAGCGTCTCTTCGATCGGGGTCGCCGGATCGAAGCCATGGAGTTGATAGAGATCGATATGATCGAGCTGCAGGCGACGCAGGCTCTCCTTCACGCTGCCGATGATGTGATAGCGCGAACTGCCGCGCGAGTTCACGCCTGCGGTGCCGGTTTCGCCAAACACTTTGGTCGCCACGACGACGTTTTCACGCGGCACTTTCAGATTCTTCAGCGCCTGGCCGGTAATCTCTTCCGAGCGCCCTTCTGAATAGACGTCAGCGGTGTCGATGAAGTTGATGCCCGCATCCAGCGCGCTGCCCACCAGCTGCTCTGCCTCCGCCTGGCGCAGCTGCCCCACTTTCCCCCACAGGCCGCCTTCGCCGCCGAAGGTCATGGTGCCGAGGCACAGCTCAGAGACAAAAAGGCCGGTATGGCCCAGTTTTTGATAACGCATAGGACTCTCCTTCAATCAGGGTGATTCACCATCGTGAATAAAGTTATACCCCGGAAAAGGAGAGCGCGAATGTGGCGTTTCTGTCCGTTTCTTGCCCAATTCTCTGAAAATCAGAGCTGCAGCAATCCGTACCCTACCAGCGCGGCCCACAGCAGCATGGGCAGAGAGTAGATATGGAAACGCCACCAGATACGGCGATCGCCAGCCATGCGCAGCGCAATCAGGTTTGCCAGAGAGCCCGGCAGCAGGCCGAACCCGCCGACGTTTACCGCCCAGGCCAGCAGCACCGATGGTGGAACGTAATTGAGCAGCAAAATGGTCGCCGGGACGTTGCTGATAAACTGCGACAGGCCAATCGACGTCAGCCACAATCCGCCTGCCGAGAGCTGGCCGACGCCGTTAAGCGCATGCTGGAGAGCCGGTAGCTGGGTCAACAGGTGAACGTCAATAAACATCGCCATGAAGACCAGCAGCAGCGTCCAGTCGACGTGGATAATGACCGCCCGCGCCAGCAGCAAAAAACCCAGCGCGATCAGCGCCAGTCCCCACAGCTCCTGCTTCAGCTCTAAGGCGGTCAAAAAGACCCCATAGAACGCCAGGCAGCTCCAGACCAGCTTTGGCCGCCAGGAGGGCGCCCTGTCGCTACTCTGATAGTCGAGACGCTTCGCGGGGAAACAGAACCAGCACAGCGCCAGCAGGGTGAGCATCATCGCTGCCGCCAGCGGCAGCATCTGGCCGATAAAGGCCGGAAAGGAGAGGCCCGAGCGCCCCCAGAGAAGAATGTTTTGCGGGTTACCGATGGGCGTTAACAACGACCCGGCGTTCACCGCCAGCGCTTCAAAAATGATGAGACGGCTTGTCGGGATGGCGCACCATTTTTTCAGAGTCAGCGTGAGCGGCACGACGATGAACAGCGCCACGTCGTTGGTTAAGAAGGTGGATAGCAGCGCGGCCGCCAGCACCATAAAGATGGCCAGCTGGCGCTCGGTCACAAAGCGGCGCGCCATTTTGCGACCTATTACGTCAAAATAGCCGCTCAGTTCAATACCTTTGGTCAGTAGCATCAGCCCGCTAAGGGTGATAACCGTATGCCAGTCAATGGCGTGTAACCAGCCTGCAGGGGCAAACGGAACAAAAAAGCTTAAAACAACGCCGACGATCAGCAGCAGATGCAAAAAACGGTCGCGGATTAGCGACTGAACAAAGACGAGGTTCATTCTCCCGGTGACCCCTGCTTGAGGGTAAACTGTTTAAACATCGCCAGCGTCTCTTCGCTTACGTGGTGCTCCATGCCTTCGGCGTCGCGACGCGCAATTTCCGGGCTAACGCCGATCACCAGTAAAAAGTTTTCGACGATCTGGTGGCGTTCGCGGCTTTCATGCGCCAGCTTCTCACCTTCCGGGGTTAAAAAGATCCCCCGCCATGGGATCTGTTCGATCAGCCCGACGCTGGCCAGTCGTTTTAACATTTTCGCAACCGTTGGCTGCGACACCCCAAGACGCGCGGCCATGTCCACCTGACGGGCTTCCCCCACCTCCATAATCAGATCGGAGATCAGCTCCACGTAGTCATCAATCAGCTCCCGACGATGCGCCTCGCGCACCTGACGAAACCCCTCAACGTGTTCTTCGACATTCACTAGCTGCGTCACTTTTTTTGTTATTGGCTTACCTGCGCGACGGTTCATTGTGCTTCCTCATTCCTGTGACGCATCAAGCATCATATAAAAGGATCCCTATTGTAATGGATCGCGCACAGAGAACAAAAAATTAACGTTTTAGCCATAGCTATAAAATATAGCCTGTGCTATATCTGTATGTAATACACACATCCTTCAAGGAGTGAAGGACGAAGTTACAGGAGGTCGAGATGAATGAATTCAAGAGGTGTTTAAACGTGTTTACCCATTCTCCTTTTAAAGTACGGTTAATGCTTGTCGGTATGCTGTGCGATCTGATCAACGGCAAGCCCCAGCAGGATAAACCCAACAACTAATGCGGCGTCGCGGTACGCCGCTTCATTTTTCTGTCATAATTTCCCGTCAAACTGGCTGATTACTCAGCGCTACGGCAACTTTTTTCAAGTTTTGTAAGCTTCCTCCCAAAACAATCCGTTATGGATGGTTGACCTTAACATTTGCAAGCCCTATCTTTTGTCAGCCCTGCCACTACTGCGGCTCGCAGAGACCCTCTTCACGCACTGTCCAGCAGGTTTTACCCCTTGATGCCAGGGGACGCACATGGCTCTTTTTGATTGTTTACTATGAATGTCACGCTGAAAGAAACGCTGGTCGCCCGCGGACTGGTACTGAACCCATGGACAGGATTCTACTTTTTACAATCGCTGTTTATTAACCTGGCGCTGGGCTACGACTTTAGCCTGCTCTATACCGTTGCTTTTACCTGCGTGCTGCATCTGCTGTGGCGCAGCTTTCCGCGCGCGCAAAAAGTGACGATCGGCGCCTATTCGCTGCTGGCGGCCATGTACTATCCTTTCGGCCAGGCCTACGGCGCGCCCAATTTCAACACGCTGCTGGCGCTGCATGCCACAAACATCGAAGAGTCCACCGAGATCCTGACCATTTTCCCGTGGTACAACTATCTGCTGGCCGTGTTTATCTTTGCGCTCGGCGTGATTGCCGTACGGCGCAAGCCGGATGCATCGGCGCGATGGGGGAAAATGGAGACGCTGGGGCTGCTGTTCTGCACCGCTATTTTCTTTCTCGAGCCGGTGCAAAACCTCGCCTGGGGCGGCGTCTTTAAGGTTATCGACACCGGCTACCCCGCCGTACGCTTCGTTAAAGACGTGGTTGTGAATAATAATGAAGTGCTGGATGAGCAGGCGCGAATGGCGCAGCTGGCGAATATGAAAGACAGCTGGCACGTGCTGGCGGTAAAGCCCAAATATCATCTGTATGTGGTGGTGATCGGCGAGAGCGCGCGTCGCGATGCGCTCGGCGCCTTTGGCGGCCACTGGGACAACACCCCGTTCGCCAGCTCGGTAAAAGGCTATCTGTTCAATGACTACGTTGCCGCCAGCGGTTCAACGCAGAAATCGCTCGGTTTAACCCTCAACCGGGTGGTCGATGATAAACCGCAGTTTCAGGATAACTTTGTCACCCTCGCCAACCGCGCCGGTTTTCAGACCTGGTGGTTCTCGAATCAGGGGCAAATTGGCGAATACGATACGGCAATTGCCAGCATCGCCAAACGCGCGGACGAAGTTCAGTTCCTCAAGAACGGCGATTTCGAGGCCAATAAAAACACTCAGGATGAGCAGCTATTAAAGCTGACCGCGCAGGTGCTTGCCACCCGCCGCACCCAGCCGCAGCTGATTGTCCTGCATTTGATGGGTTCGCATCCGCAGGCCTGCGACCGCACCAAAGGGAAATACGCGGTTTTTGTTCAGTCGAAAGAGACCTCCTGCTATCTCTACACCATGACGCAAACCGATACGCTGCTGAGCGATCTTTATACTCAGCTACAAAACTCGGGCGAAACCTTCTCGATGACCTATTTTTCCGATCACGGTCTGGCTTTTAAAGAGCGCGGGAAAGAGGTGCAGTATCTGGCGCACGACGATAAGTACCAGCAGAATTTCCAGGTCCCCTTTATGGTGATCTCCAGCGATGATAAAGCGCATAAGGTCATTAAAGCGCGGCGGTCCGCCAACGACTTCCTCAGCTTCTTTTCGCAGTGGACCGGCATCAGCGCTCAGGAGATTGCCCCGCGCTATCGTTTTATCTCGGAACAGAAGGCCGGCCCCATCTACATCACTAACTTCCAGCTGAAGAAAGTGGACTATACCCATCTGGGTACCGACGCGTTTACCGTCAATTAACACGGTTGCGTAAACCGCAGGCAAAAAAAATCCGCCCCTTGAGGCGGATTTTTTATATCACCGGAGTGATTAGAAGCGGTAACCTACGCCAGCAATCCAGGTGCCAACGTCAACGTTACGAATGCGAGACTGCTCGTAGGAGAAGTCCAGAGCAACGTTTTCGATCGGGTTGAACTGCAGACCAGCACCGTAAGAGAAACCGTAGTCGCTCATGTCAGATTTGTTCGGGTAGCTGTTGTCCTGGAATTTACCGTAACCAACACCCACTACGCCGTAGATGCTCGCCCAGTCATTCAGACGGTAAGCCGGACCTGCGGTGATGCCGTAGTACTGGCCTTTTTTGTAAACGCCAGACTCAGAACGATCTTTTTCGGTGTAGGTGAAAGAACCGATAACACCCAGCGGGTTGTTGTCTTGCTCGTAGCGGTACTTCAGGTTGAAACCGCCTGCTTTGTTCGCTTCACCCTGCATATCGCTCTGCGCGTAGCCACCGGTAACGGTAGAAGTCGCGGCGAAAGCAGTGGTACCTACGGATGCAGCCAGAACAACGGCCAGTGCTGAAAAACGTGCAATTTTATTCATAACCACCTCAAATGTGTTTCTAATAAGTCCTAAGCCTTAAATATAACAAAAACTTTTGGGAAACTCTTTTCACTTTACATTGTCTAACGTACTTTTTCATGTAACTAAAGGTTTCTACGTTTCTATAACAAACTGGAAAACAAACCTTTTTTACAAATATACTCCTATTAAGGCTCATAAAGCGCCAGACGTGTATCCAGATTATTCCTAATCTTCTGGTGAAATTATCTTCAACCCCGCGCTATTGTACTGCTTTTACACCCCTTTTTTTCAACATTAGCTCAACCGGCGCGGGGTAATTCATTTACACTGGAACCTTTACCGCATTTGACAAAATTGACAGGAGAAAGGATGCCCGGCTCGTCCCGCAAAGTACCGGCATGGTTGCCGATACTGGTTATTTTAATTGCCATGATTTCGATCCAGAGTGGCGCCTCACTGGCCAAGTCACTCTTCCCGCTGGTGGGTGCGCCGGGCGTTACCGCCCTGCGCCTCGCGCTCGGCACCTTCATCCTGGTGGTTATCTTCAAACCCTGGCGCCTGCGCTTTGCCCCGGAGCAGCGCCTGCCGCTGCTCTTCTACGGCCTGTCGCTCGGTGCGATGAACTACCTGTTCTATTTATCGATTCAGCGCATTCCGCTAGGCGTCGCCGTCGCGCTGGAATTTACCGGCCCCCTGGCGGTGGCGCTCTTTGGCTCCCGTCGCCCCCTCGATTTCGTCTGGGTGGCGCTGGCGGTGCTCGGGCTCTGGTTTCTGCTGCCGCTGGGGCAAAGCGTGGCGCAGATCGATCCCATTGGCGCGCTGCTGGCCCTCGGCGCTGGCGCCTGCTGGGCGGTCTACATTCTGACCGGCCAGCGCGCCGGCGAAGAGCATGGCCCCGCAACGGTCGCTATGGGGTCGCTAATCGCTGCGGTGGTCTTCGTCCCGATGGGGATGATCCAGGCCAGCGATACGCTCTTTCAGTGGGGGCTGCTGCTGCCGGGACTGGGGATCGCCATTTTATCGACCGCGCTGCCCTACTCTCTGGAAATGGTTGCCTTGACCCGCATGCCCAGCAAGACCTTTGGCACCCTGATGAGCATGGAGCCGGCTCTCGCCGCGCTTTCCGGAATGGTGTTTCTTGGGGAAACGCTAACCGCGACCCAAACGCTGGCGCTGGGGGCGATTATTCTTGCCTCGATGGGCTCCACGCTGACGATGCGTCGGGAAACGAAGATACAGAAGGTCGACATCAGCTAGCGAAAAGGAGCTGATTGACGAGAAACTCAATCATCTCCTTAATTTATAAACTATTTTTCCTGACTAACAGCCCTGCGCTATCAGACCGATAGAGACTACCGCCGCTGCAAAGCTCAAATCCGTTGCTATACTTAATTCCGCAAGTTATTGGGATGAGACGCTCCGAATAATTCGAATTTGAAGTATGACGAGTACAAATATCAAGAGGATATGACACTATGAGTACCGCAAAACTGGTTAAAACTAAAGCAACGAATCTGCTCTATACCCGTAACGACGTCGCTGATAGCGCGAAGAAAGCGACCGTTGAGCTGCTGAATCGCCAGGTGATCCAGTTCATTGACCTGTCTTTGATTACCAAACAGGCTCACTGGAATATGCGCGGTGCAAACTTTATTGCCGTTCATGAGATGCTGGACGGCTTCCGCACTGCGCTCGTCGACCACCTTGATACGATGGCAGAACGTGCCGTACAGCTTGGTGGCGTAGCGCTGGGTACGACTCAGGTCATTAACAGCAAAAGCCCGCTGAAAAGCTACCCGCTGGATATCCATAGCGTCCAGGACCATCTGAAAGAGCTGGCCGACCGCTATGCGATCGTCGCCAACGATGTGCGTAAAGCCATCGATGAAGCCAAAGATGAAGATACCGCTGATATCTTCACCGCTGCTTCACGCGACCTGGATAAATTCCTGTGGTTCATCGAAGCCAATATCGAGTAAGGCCAACTGCCGTCAGCCACGCTGGCGGCTTTTTTTCTTTCCACTTCCCCGCCGCGCACCACTTCAGTGCATGAGAATGTACAAAATACGCGCAAAAGTAAAACAATTGTAATAATCACCTCACACAATCGTTACGCCGAGATTGTTTTAACATCAGGGTTTGCGTTAAAAATGCTCTTGTTATGCGATGCCTTTATGACGCACCAAAACGGCGCCCCATATCGGTGCATTTAACGTTATCCGTTATCAAAATTGTGCAACAGGCGCCTTCCTGCTTGTTATAAAACAACAGGTTGTAAAAGTGGCATGATTTTTTCATAAGGCAACTCGTTCTCGCAGGGGATCGTCCCGTGGATATAAAAGGAAATGCTATGAAGTCTGTATTTAAAGTTTCACTGGCTGCACTGACCCTGGCTTTTGCGGTTTCTTCTCACGCCGCTGATAAAACACTGGTTGTCGCGACCGACACGGCGTTTGTACCGTTCGAATTTAAACAGGGCGATAAGTATGTCGGTTTCGACGTTGACCTGTGGGCTGCCATTGCGAAAGAGCTAAAGCTTGACTACACCCTGAAGCCAATGGACTTCAGCGGTATCATTCCGGCGCTGCAGACCAAAAACATCGATCTCGCGCTGGCGGGGATCACCATCACCGACGAACGTAAAAAAGCGATCGACTTCTCTGACGGCTACTACAAAAGCGGCCTGCTGGTCATGGTTAACGCGAATAATAACGATATTAAAGATGTCAAAGATCTGAACGGTAAAGTGGTTGCCGTGAAGGGCGGCACCGGCTCCGTTGATTACGCGAAAGCCAATATCAAAACCAAAGATCTGCGCCAGTTCCCGAACATCGATAACGCCTATATGGAACTGGGTACCGGTCGCGCTGATGCGGTTCTGCACGATACGCCAAACATCCTTTACTTCATCAAAACTGCGGGTAACGGCAAGTTCAAAGCGGTAGGCGACTCGCTGGAAGCGCAAAACTACGGTATCGCCTTCCCGAAAGGCAGCGACGAGCTGCGTGAAAAAGTGAACGGCGCGCTGAAAACGCTGCGTGAGAACGGCACTTACAACGAAATTTATAAAAAATGGTTCGGTACTGAACCCAAATAATAATTAGCGATACTCTCTTCCAGGCCTGCTGTGGTCTGGTAGACCTGGAGCTCTCCGGGCTACCCGTCAGCAGGCCTGAATAGTTTTCTCAGGGGGTTTTCCTCTGTTTTCGACACGGTAACAGGAACACATTATGCAGTTTGACTGGAGTGCCATCTGGCCCGCCATCCCAATTTTACTGGAAGGCGCCAAAATGACGCTGTGGATTTCGGTCCTCGGCCTGGTCGGCGGTCTGATAATCGGTCTGGTGGCCGGTTTCGCCCGCTGTTTCGGCGGCTGGATTGCCAACCACATTGCGCTGGTCTTTATCGAAATCATCCGCGGCACCCCGATTGTGGTGCAGGTCATGTTCATCTACTTCGCCCTGCCGATGGCGTTTAGCGATTTACGCATCGACCCGTTCTCGGCGGCGGTGGTAACCATTATGATCAACTCCGGCGCCTATATTGCGGAAATCACCCGCGGCGCGGTGCTGTCGATCCATAAAGGGTTCCGGGAAGCAGGCCTCGCGCTGGGCCTTTCTCGTCGGGAAACTATCCGCTACGTGATCCTGCCGCTGGCGCTGCGCCGTATGCTGCCGCCGCTGGGAAACCAGTGGATTATCAGCATCAAAGATACCTCGCTGTTTATCGTCATCGGCGTGGCCGAACTGACCCGTCAGGGCCAGGAAATTATTGCCGGTAACTTCCGCGCGCTGGAGATCTGGAGCGCCGTTGCGGTTATCTACCTGATCATCACCCTGGTGCTGAGCTTTGTTCTGCGTCGTCTTGAAAGAAGGATGAAAATCCTGTGATTGAATTTAAAAACGTTTCCAAGCATTTTGGCCCAACCAAGGTGCTGCATGATATCGATCTGAAGATCAACCAGGGCGAAGTCGTGGTGATTATCGGGCCGTCCGGTTCCGGTAAATCGACCCTGCTGCGCTGTATTAACAAACTTGAAGAGATTACCAGCGGCGATTTGATCGTCGACGGTCTGAAGGTCAACGACCCGAAGGTTGACGAGCGGCTGATTCGCCAGGAAGCCGGGATGGTATTCCAGCAGTTTTATCTGTTCCCGCACCTGACGGCGCTGGAAAACGTGATGTTCGGCCCGCTGCGCGTTCGCGGCGCCAATAAAGCGGCGGCGGAAAAACTGGCGAAAGACCTGCTGGAGAAAGTGGGCCTCGCGGAACGTGCGCACCACTACCCTTCTGAGCTTTCAGGCGGACAGCAGCAGCGCGTGGCCATTGCCCGGGCGCTGGCGGTTAAACCCAAAATGATGCTGTTTGATGAGCCGACTTCCGCGCTTGACCCTGAACTGCGTCATGAAGTGCTGAAAGTGATGCAGGATCTGGCCGAAGAAGGCATGACCATGGTTATCGTTACCCACGAAATCGGCTTCGCCGAAAAAGTGGCGTCGCGCCTGATCTTTATCGATAAAGGGCGCATTGCGGAAGATGGCGATCCGCAGATGCTGGTGAATAACCCGCCCAGCCCGCGCCTGCGCGAGTTTTTGCAGCACGTAGCCTGATCCCCCCCGGCTCTCCCTTCGCGGGAGAGCCGCTTTCCAGAATCATCCCAACCTCGCTCTGCGGATCTCATCTTCTATACTTATTGGTTTGAGATGCAATGGAGGTGCCTGTGCCGCGGATTTTGTTACTGCTTGCCCTACTCTTCACCGCTCCGCTATGGGCCGCGACGCTGCCAGGCGTTCCGGCAACCACAGCGGACCCGTCCAGCAGCAGTGAACCCGATGTGGCGCAGAAGAAAGCGGCCTACGGCGCGCTGGCCGACGTGCTTGAAAACGCCGACGCCCGTCAGGAGCTTATCGAGCAGCTGCGGAAAGCCGCCGCCACGCCGCCGCCGGACAGTACGCCGAAGCTGACGCCGCCGGAAATAAAAGACGAGACCACGGTGCTGGAGAACGTCACTCACATCAGCCGCGAATACGGAGAGCAGCTCTCTTCGCGCTTCTCCCAGCTGTGGCGCAACATCACCGGTTCTCCGCACAAAGCGTTTAATTCTCAGACTTTCACCAACGCCGCCTGGCATTTCCTGCTGCTGGCGGGCCTGGTCTTTGCGTTCTGGTGGCTGGTACGCCTGGCGGCCCTGCCGCTGTATCGCAAAATGGGCCACTGGGGACGGCATAAAAACCGCGACCGCAGCAACTGGCTTCAGCTACCTGCAACGATCGCCGGCGCGTTTATTTTTGACCTGCTTCTGCTGGCGCTCACGCTCTTCGTGGGCCAGCTTTTAAGCGACCGCCTGAACGGTAACAACCCCACCATCGCCTTTCAACAAAGCCTGTTTCTCAACGCCTTCGCGCTGATTGAATTTTTCAAGGCCATTCTGCGGCTTATTTTTTGCCCCCGCATCCCGGAGCTACGCCCGTTCAACCTCAGCGATGAAGCGGCGAAATACTGGAACCTGCGTCTCAGCGCGCTGAGCAGCCTGATTGGCTACGGGCTCATCGTCGCGGTGCCGATTATCTCCAACCAGGTCAACGTACAGTTCGGAGCGCTGGCCAACGTGGTGATTATGCTGTGCATTACGCTGTGGGCGCTGTACCTGATATTTCACAATAAGAAATTGATTACCCAGGGGCTTATCCATCTCGCCGACCGCTCGCTGGCCTTCTTTAGCCTGTTTATCCGCGCCTTTGCGCTGATCTGGCACTGGCTGGCCTGCGCCTATTTTATCGTGCTGTTTTTCTTCTCCCTGTTCGATCCCGGCAACAGCCTGAAATTTATGATGGGCGCGACGCTGCGCAGCCTGGCCATCATCGGCGCCGCCGCGCTGGTCTCCGGTATTCTGTCGCGCTGGATTGCGAAAACCATCACCCTGTCGCCGGAAACCCAGCGCAACTACCCCGAACTGCAAAAACGGCTGAACGGCTGGATCTCCGCGTCGCTGAAAGCCGCGCGTATCCTGACGGTCTGCGTGGCGATCATGCTGCTGCTCAGCGCGTGGGGGCTGTTCGATTTTTGGCAGTGGATACATAACGGCAGCGGGCAAAAAGCGGTGGATGTGCTGATTCGTATCGCGCTGATCCTCTTCTTCTCGGCAATTGGCTGGACGCTGCTCGCCAGCCTGATTGAGAACCGGCTGGCATCGGATATTCACGGCCGCCCGCTGCCCAGCGCCCGCGCCCGAACGCTGCTGACGCTGTTTCGCAACGCGCTGGCGGTGGTCATTAGCACCATTACTATCATGATCCTGCTTTCGGAAGTGGGCGTGAATATCGCCCCGCTGCTGGCCGGCGCAGGCGCGCTGGGCCTGGCGATTTCGTTCGGCGCGCAAACCCTGGTCAAAGACATTATTACCGGGATTTTCATCCAGTTTGAGAACGGCATGAATACCGGCGATCTGGTGACCATCGGGCCGTTAACCGGGACGGTAGAACGCATGTCGATTCGCTCCGTCGGCGTACGCCAGGATACCGGTGCTTATCACATTATTCCGTGGTCTTCGATAACCACCTTCGCCAACTTCGTGCGCGGGATCGGCTCGGTGGTGGCCAACTATGACGTTGATCGACAGGAGGATCTGGATAAGGCCAACCAGGCGCTGAAAGACGCGGTCGCGGAAGTGATGGCGCAGGAAGAGATTCGCGGGCTGATCATTGGCGAGCCCTCTTTCGCAGGATTGGTGGGCTTAAGCAATACCGCCTTCACCCTGCGCGTCACCTTTACCACCCTGCCGTTGAAGCAGTGGACGGTAAGGTTCGCCCTCGACACTCAGGTGAAAAGGCATTTTGACCTCGCGGGCGTGCGGGCGCCGGTACAAACTTACCAGGTTCTGCCGATGCCGGCACCGGCGGGACCGCCGGCACCCGCCGAGCCCACGTTATAAAGCGCGGCGACGTTTGGCTTCGTCCATAAAGGTCCAGGCGATAAAGCGGCTCTGCTTATTTCCCTGGGCCATCTCTTTTTTCACTACTTTCACCGCGCCGACGTCGGTCAGCGCACGGTAGAGCGGCGGCAAATTGTCGCCGCGAGAAACCAGCGAGGTAAACCACTTCACCTGACGGCCAAACTGCTGGCTCTCCGCAATCATCTGCGTAATAAACGCAACCTCGCCCCCTTCGCACCACAGCTCCTGCTGCTGGCCGCCAAAGTTCAGCACGCTCTCCTCGCCCAGTCCCAGGTTGCGACGTTTACGCTCACCGCCCGCCTGCGCGCTGGCGGCGGAATCATGGAACGGCGGGTTACACAGGGTCGCGTCGTAGGTCTCATTTTTATGAATAATGCCGGTCAGAATCGCTTTAGCGTCTTTTTGACGACGCAGGCGGATCTGGCGAGTCAGGCCGGGATTGCCGTTGACGATAGCCTGGGCGCTGGCGAACGCGTCGGCGTTCACTTCGCTGCCGGTAAAACGCCAGCCGTACTCGTGCACGCCAATGAGCGGATAGATGCAGTTTGCGCCAACGCCAATATCGAGAATGCTGGCGTTGGCCGGGATCGTCCCGCTATCCAGCGCCAGCAGATCGGCGAGATGATGGATGTAGTCAGCCCTGCCCGGCACCGGCGGGCAGAGAAAGCCGTCGGGAATATCCCAGTATTTCACCGCGTAGAAGTGCGCCAGCAGCGCTTTATTCAGCGCCTTCACCGCCAGCGGATTGGCAAAGTCGATGGTCTGCTCACCCACCGGGTTAAGGGTGATAAAGCCCTGGAGCTCAGGGTGGGCCTGGCACAGCGCGGGCAGGTCGTAGCGTTGTTGGTGACGGTTACGCGGGTGTAACCCCGGTTTCTGGGCTTTCATGGCAATCTCCTTTGAACAGCCGCGTAAGATACCCGTTGACGGCGGCGCGGTAAATAAGTGAGTCTGGTTATCTCTTTTTTTGTCACGGGTGTCGTATGTATTTCTACCAACCTTCGCACGGACACGGGCTGCCGCACGACCCGCTTAACGCCATTATCGGGCCGCGCCCCATCGGCTGGATAGCCTCCCTTGATAACAGCGGCCAGCGTAACCTCGCGCCGTACAGTTTTTTCAACTGCTTTAACTATCGGCCGCCGATTATTGGTTTTGCCAGCAGCGGCTGGAAAGATAGCGTACAGAATATCGCTGAGACTAAAGAGTTCGTCTGGAATCTGGCCACCCGGCCTCTGGCGGTCGCGATGAACGAAACCTCCGCCACCCTTCCCCATAATGAAGATGAATTCATCCGCGCCGGGCTGACTGCCGCTCCCAGCCGCATCGTCAGCGCGCCGCGGGTCGCCGAAAGCCCGGTAAACTTCGAGTGTCGCCTTTCACAATGCATCCAGTTAACGACCGCAGAAGGGCGAGCGGTTGACACCTGGCTGGTGCTGGGCGAAGTGGTGGCGGTGCATATCGATGAATCGCTGCTGGAAGACGGAATTTACCAGACCGCCAGGGCCCAGCCGATTCTGCGCGCCGGAGGCCCCAGCGCCTATTATGGCATTGATGAAAGCCTGCGCTTTGACCTCGTTCGTCCGGACGCCCGCTAACCCACCCACCCGGCCTGTACTAGCGCCGTTTTCCAGGCCGGGTAGCTGAATGCCATTTTCCTGCGACAACCTCGCCTGCCCGGCGCGCCTTTATGTAGAAAAAATGCAGCCAATGTAAATAAATGTATTTATTTTTTTATAAATGAGTGATAGAAATTCGCCTGTTGTTTGATAATGATTATCACAATCATTATCAAACTCATTGCTTTTGTAAAAAATCACCTGCAGTGGTCGGGGCGAAGCAACGCTTCGTCTGCGGTCGTTATGGCCTAATTAAAATTATAAGTCACTTATTGATATGGAAAAAAATAACAATTTGCCGTTCAGCAGTTTTCACTCGCTCACTCTCTTCACCGGCTTATGCCTGAGTCTTTCTCCGACCGGCCAGCTGCTTGCCGCGGATAGCACTGAAAAAAATAGCGGCGAAACGCTGGTGGTCGAAGCGCAGACGCCATCGCTGTACGCGCCGACCCGCTCCGCCGATCCTAAATTTTCACGCCCGATCGCCGACACAACGCGGACGGTTAGCGTGGTCTCTGAGCAGGTGATGAAGGACCAGGGCGTCACTAACCTCACCGACGCGCTGAAAAACGTTCCCGGCGTCGGCGCTTTCTTTGCCGGCGAAAACGGCAACTCGACGACCGGCGACGCGATTTACATGCGCGGGGCGGACACTTCCAACAGCATTTACGTCGACGGCATCCGCGATATCGGCAGCGTCAGCCGCGATACTTTTAATACCGAGCAGATCGAAGTCATCAAGGGACCTTCAGGCTCCGACTACGGACGCAGCGCGCCGACCGGCTCGATCAATATGATCAGCAAACAGCCGCGCCTCGATTCCGGCATCGACGCCTCCGCCAGCGCGGGCAGCGCCTGGTTCCGACGCGGCACCCTGGATATTAACGAGGCCATTGGCGAAACCAGCGCGGTGCGTCTGAATCTGATGGGCGAGAAAACCCATGATGCGGGCCGGGACAAGGTGAAAAACGAGCGTTACGGCGTCGCGCCATCGGCCGCATTTGGCCTCGGCACCGAAAACCGCCTGTATCTTAACTATCTGCACGTAACCCAGCACAACACGCCCGACGGCGGCATTCCCACCATCGGTCTGCCGGGCTATTCCGCTCCCAACGCCGGCACCTCGGCGCTGAATCACTCCGGCAAGGTCGCCACCAGCAACTTCTACGGCACCGACTCCGACTACGATGATTCCACAACCGATACCGTGACGATGCGCTTCGAGCACGACCTGAGCGACACGACGACGATTCGCAACACCACCCGCTGGTCTCGCGTGAAGCAGGATTACCTGATGACTGCGGTGATGGGCGGCGCGTCAAACATCACTCAGCCAAACCCCAACGATGTCGGCACCTGGACCTGGTCGCGCCTGGCGAACACCAAAGATACCAGCAACAAGATCCTGACCAACCAGACTAACCTGACGTCGACGTTCTATACCGGGGCCATCGGTCATAACGTCAGCACCGGTGTGGAATTTACCCGCGAAACCCAGACCAACTACGGGGTATATCCGCTCACGCCTCCGGCGGTGAATATTTATCATCCGAACAGCGATATCTCCATCGGCGGCCTGAACCGCAGCGGCGCCAACGCTAACGGACAGACGGATACCTTCGGCGTCTATGCTTTCGATACGCTGCAGATAACCCAGGACGTCGAACTTAACGGCGGGATCCGTCTGGATAACTACCAGACCAAATACGATAGCGCCAGCCTGTGCGGCGGTACCGGACGCGGCGCCATCGCCTGCCCGACCGGAGTCGCGAAAAATACCCCCGTCACCACCGTCGATACCTCAACCAGCGGTAACCTGGTTAACTGGAAGGCTGGCGCGCTGTACCACCTGACCGATAACGGCAACCTCTACGTCAACTACGCCGTCTCCCAGCAGCCGCCGGGAGGGAGCAACTTCACCCTCGCGCAAAGCGGCACCGGCAGCAGCGCCAACCGAACCGACTTTAAACCGCAGAAGGCCAAAACCAGCGAAGTCGGCACCAAGTGGGAGCTGATGGATAAGCGCCTGCTGCTGACCGCCGCCCTCTTCCGCACCGATATTGAAAACGAAGTCGAGCAGAACGACGACGGCAGCTATTCGCAGTACGGTAAGAAGCGCGTTGAAGGCTATGAGATCTCTCTGGCCGGTAATATCACGCCCGACTGGCAGGTGATTGGCGGCTATACCCAACAGCACGCCAGCGTTCGTGAAGGCGCGAATACCGCCCAGGATGGCACCAGCGCGCTGCCGTATACGCCAGAGCACGCGTTTACCCTCTGGAGCCAGTATCAGGCCACCGATGCGATCGCCGTCGGCGCCGGCGCGCGATACGTCGGCAGCATGCATCGCGGCAGCGACGGTGCGGTCGGCACGCCTTCCTATACCGAAGGCTACTGGGTGGCTGATGCCAAAGTCGGCTATCGCATTAACCGTAATCTCGACCTGCAGCTGAACGTCTACAACCTGTTTGATACCGACTATGTCGCCTCGATTAACAAGAGCGGCTACCGTTATCACCCGGGTGAACCGCGAACCTTCGTGCTCACCGCCAATATGCACTTCTGATCCACCCCGGGGCGGCTGCGCCCCGTTTTCTCCGGAGATAAAACGATGATGTATCATATTCCCGCCGTTCTCAGCTCTCAGGAAGTGGACGATTTTATCGCTCAGCTGCAGCAGGCGGAATGGGTCGACGGGCGCGTGACGACCGGCGATCTGGGCGCCCAGGTCAAAAATAACCAGCAGGTTGATACCCACAGCAATCGTTACGGCGAACTTCAGGGCAACGTACTGGCGGCGCTGAATCGCAGTTCGCTGTTTTTTGCCGCCGCGCTGCCGAAAGCGATTTCCAGCCCGCTGTTTAATCGTTATCAGCAGAGCGAAACTTATGGTTTCCACGTCGACGGCGCGGTGCGCAGCCAGGCGCAGGGAGGCTGGATGCGTACCGATCTTTCCGCCACGCTCTTTTTAAGCCCCCCGGAGAGCTACGAAGGCGGTGAGCTGGTCGTGAACGATACCTACGGACAGCATTCGGTTAAGCTCCCTGCCGGGGACCTGGTGCTCTATCCTTCAAGCAGCCTGCACTGCGTCACCCCGGTGACCTCAGGCGTTCGCGTCGCCTCGTTCTTGTGGGTTCAGTCAATGATCCGCGACGATAAACGCCGCAGTATGCTGTTTGAACTGGATGGCAATATTCAGAAATTAAAAAGCCGCCACGGCGAAAGTGACGAAGTCCTGTCTCTGCTTAATCTGTACCATAACCTGCTGCGCGAATGGTCAGAGATCTGAGCCTTGTCTGGTCATTTTTTATCCCCATATTCTCTATACTAAAGAGAGGCGAGATAGCGAGGTGAACTATGGCATCAGGCTGGGCGAATGATGACGCGGTGCAGGAACAGATCGACAGCACCATCCACGACGCGATAGCTCGGGCGCGAAACGAACTGTCATCGGGGGAAAGCAACAAATTTTGTGAAGAATGCGGAGAGCCGATTCCTGAGGCGCGCCGACGGGCGGTGGCGGGGGTGAAATACTGCGTAAAATGCCAACAGGAGAAAGATTTACATAACAATACATTTTCAGGATATAATCGCAGAGGCTCCAAGGATAGCCAGCTTCGCTGACCAATATTTACTGTTCATTACGCACATCGCGTTATCTTTTCGCGCACGTTTTTTGGCAAACGGCGTGGCAAAATGTGCCCTTCCAGCCCCCCGTTCGCCGCCCCGACCTGTTTCGCCGCCGCCGGCTAAAATAATTTATTAATATTCAATAAATTAATAATCATTCAAAAAATTAGATGAAGACTGTTAATTTCCTTCGATTTTATCTCCCGCTAAAAACCGTGATACTTATCACATCGACGGAACATCGTCCCCTATACAGAACAACCTGCGAGAGATTAACTATGAAAAACATCAAATATGCTGCCGCCGCTATCGCCCTTTCCGCTCTGTCTTTCGGCGCGTTCGCCGCTCAGCCGGTGACATCGGCTCAGGCAGAGAGCATGAACAAAATTGGTGTGGTTTCCGCTGAAGGCGCGACGACGCTGGATGGACTGGAAGCTAAACTGGCTGAAAAAGCCGAGGCCGCTGGTGCAACCGGCTATAGCATTACCTCCGCTAACAGCAACAACAAACTGAGCGGTACTGCGGTTATCTATAAATAATCGTCAGTTATCCCTGTAGCAACAGCAACACCCTGTAATGCCACTGTTTTAACCCTGTAAGATCCTTTAATACCCTTGCCTTGCCCGTCCATGCCACTGGACGGGCTTTTTTTTGCCTGCGATCCTGCGATAGAGTTACCAGCTCTCAGCCACCTTCGCCAGCCCCTGCTCCAGAGACAAGACCACGCCGGCGGCCAGAAGACAGCAGGCCAGCTGAATTTTCAACGATGACGGCAGCGGTTCGCTCCCGACCATACAGCGCTCGATCCAGCGCGCGGTCACTTCGGGATCTTTTGACTCCGGCAGAGCGACTGCCTGCGCAGCGGCGCCATCCTGACGCTCGTTAACCACCCGCGTACCGGTCTCATCAATCAGGCTAATCTGCGGGCAGCGCTGCGGGTTAGCGTAAACTTCGCCTTCAGTACCGTGCATCAGCAGCGCCCGGCCGCCGATCCCGGCAAAAAATTTCGCGACCCGACCGACGTACTCAGGGTGCGAAACGCTCGACAGGCGCAGCGCCGCATCTTCGGCAAACGGCGTCGCCAGCTTGGCCAGGGTGTGGGCGCTGTTACGCACGCCCATGCGCCAGCGCATCGCCAGCTGTTTTTCCAGCGGCGGACAAAATACGCCAACCGGAACGTAAACCGGCTGGTGACTGTCTAGCCGCGCCTGTGCCTGGCCCGCGTGAAGCGTCGCCGGGATGCCCATCAGGTCAAAAATGGTTTCCGTCAGCACGCGGGTGGGATCGTGGCTAACGCCGTGAACAATGACCGGGAAGCCGAGCTTATGCAGCAGGACGGCCAGCAGCGGCGTCAGGTTGGCCTGTTTACGCGCACCGTTATAGCTGGGGATCACAATCGGCATCGGTTTGCCGACCGGCGGCGTCAGCTTAATGGTGTGCTCCTGCATCGCTTCATAGAAGCCCTTCATCTCCGCTTCACCTTCGCCCTTGATGCGCAGGGCAATAAGAATGCCGCCGAGCTCAAGGTCAGGCACCTCGCCGTTAAGCATCCGCGAGTAGAGCGCGCGGGCCGTTTCCACGTCCAGGTCGCGAGCGTGGTTTTTTCCGCGCCCGACTTCTTTAATGATTTTGCTGTAGTCCATTGCAGGCTCCTCTGAGCTTCTCACCGCGTCGACATTGCACCGCTAACGCCGTTTGCGACGCGTCTGTTTTATTTTAGTTTTTACTATAACCTCAGGGACGGCTGGCTGCTCTATCGGAAATATGGGTAATGCATTCAATAAACGCTTACCGTAGTTTTTGGTCAACAGGCGTTTATCATAAATTACCACCTCTCCCCAGCAGCTATGGCTACGGATCAGGCGGCCAACCTGTTGAATCAGGTTGAATGACGCGCTGGGCAGGCTCTGAACTTCGAACGGATAGCGGTTGAGGCTTTTGAGCCATTCGCCTTCGGTGATCACCACCGGGCTGTCAATCGGCGGGAAAGCGATCTTGTGGATATGCACCTGGCTTAACAGTTCGCCTTTTAAATCCAGGCCTTCCGCGAAGGATTGCAGCCCAACCAGTACGCTGCGCTCGCCGCCTTCAACGCGTTTACGATGCAGCTCGACCAGCCGGTAGCGAGGCTTATCCCCCTGAACCAGCAGCAGCAGGCGCAGATCGGTAACGTGTTCGAGAAACCGCTGCATCGCTCTTCCGCTGGCGAAGAGTACCAGCATGCCGAGATGCTTTTTGCTCTCGACCTGTTCCCGGAAATAGGCGGCCATCTCGGCAATATGCTGCTCTTCGTTATCGATAAGCGGTTCGTAATGCATCTGCGGAATGACGATTTTACCCTGTTCGACGTGATTAAAGGGCGAATCCAGCGCCACAAAGCGGTCTCCCGCTTTCTCTTTCAGCCCGCTCATCTCCTGCAGACGCGAAAAGCTATTAAGCGAGCGTAGCGTCGCAGAGGTAACGACGATATGCGGGACGCTGCGCCACAGCAGCCTCTCCAGCTGATCGCTGACGCGGATCCCCACGCAGTGGAACCAGATATGCATCTGGCCATCCCGCAGGTCGCGGGTGACCCATTTGGTCACCGGCGCGCCGGAGGACTGCGCCAGCGATGCCAGCCGCCACAGTTTACTTTGGCTTTCAAACATCCCCAGCGCGCGGTTCATCTGCAGCAGAACCCGATGCAAACGCACCACGTCGTGACTGCCGGTTTTTTCGCCCAGATCGTTAAGGAACAGCTCCGCCAGACCGCGCAGCGTTTCGGTGAGCTTCGCCAGCCGCTGGCAAATCTCCATCACTTCCTGCGGCAGCTCCCCCATCGGGAAGCGGTGCTCCGCCTCCTGCCCGGCCGGCATGTACAGATTGAGGATATTATTCAGGGAGGAGATGAGCTCGTAGAGCTCCTCGCAATGCCCATTCAGACGCTCGGGATTCGCCAGAGGCGGCGTAGTTTTAGGGCGAAACTGCTCCATGCAGGTCGCGACCAGTTTCGTAAAAAGATCCAGCTGCAGGCGGTACCAGGGGGCGGTGATTTCCGCGCTCATTTCCAGCGCATCGCGGGCCACCTCCGGAAGATGGTGGCCTTCATCCAGCACCAGCAGCAGATGCTTCGGTTCCGGCAGCACCGCTTCGCTTTCCATCGCCGCCATCACCAGCGCGTGGTTCGCCACCACCACTTCCGCTTCATGGATTTCCCGGCGGGCGACAAAAAACGGACATTCGCGATAATAGTGGCAGTTGCGGTTCAGGCAGCTGGCTTTATCGGTGCTCAGGCGGCTCCATAATGAATCATCCACATTTTTATCGGTATGATCGCGCAGGCCGTCCCATTTGTAGCTATCAAGGTCCGCTTTCAGCGTCGCGCACAGCTTCTGTTCCGCCTGGTTGTTAGGCGTGAGTTCGTCATCAAGAAAGGCCAGTAAATCCTGCTGCGTTGGCTCGGTGCTGGCAAGCGCGGCCAGGTTACGCGGGCAGACGTAGCGCCCGCGGCCAAAGGCGGCGGTAAATCGCAGGTCGGGAATGATTTTGCGCAGCAGCGGCAGATCTTTACTGTAGATTTGGTCCTGCAGAGCAACGTTGGCGGTACTGACCACCAGCGTTTTTTGTTCTTCACGGGCAATGGCGATGCCGGGAATCAGGTATGACAAGGTTTTGCCGACGCCGGTCGGGGCTTCTATCGCCAGATGTCGCCCCTCTTCCCCAGCGAGCGTCTTCGCCACATCGGCAATCATCTGCCGCTGCGGAGGACGGGGAATAAAGTCAGGGATTTGTTCCTGAAGCGCCTTATACCAGGCGGCGATTTGCGCTTTCAGCGCTGCGGTCAAAGCCATGAGAAAACCTGAATACTGTATAAACAGCCACTATTGTGCCATTTTTTAGCCGTCGGAAGGAACGTCTTTCTGAGCAAACTGGAATCACGCTCGAGGTTATGCTGAGCGAAGCGCGTCCGGGTAAGGAGTCTTACCCGGACAACCCATCAGTGGCTTAGCCGCGCGATCGCGACACTCGCCACAGGAGTGACGGGATAGTGTTACTCCGCCGCGGCGGGTTTGCGCGGGCGACGACGGCGAGGAGGCTTACCGTCCTGAGTTCGCGCTTTCGGCGCTTCGCCATCGGTACGACGCGGAGCGGACTGCTGACCGCGACCTTGCCCCTGGCCACCGCGACCCTGACCCTGGCCACCGCGACCGCCGCCGCGCTGCTGCTGACGACCGTTCTGAATCGGCTCGGCTTTAATCGATGGATCCGGCTCGTAGCCCGCCAGGGCAATACGTGGAATCTCTTTTTTCAGCAAGCGTTCGATATCATGCAGCAGTTTATGTTCATCAACGCAAACCAGCGACAGCGCTTCACCCGTTGCCGCGGCGCGCCCGGTACGACCGATACGGTGCACATAGTCTTCCGGTACGTTTGGCAGCTCGTAGTTCACCACGTGCGGCAGCTCTTCAATATCCAGACCGCGCGCGGCGATATCGGTGGCCACCAGTACGCGAATGCCGCCGGATTTAAAGTCAGCCAATGCGCGGGTACGCGCGCCCTGGCTCTTGTTGCCGTGAATAGCGGCGCTGCGGATGCCGTCTTTATTGAGCTGTTCCGCCAGATGGTTTGCGCCGTGCTTGGTGCGGGTAAAGACCAGCACCTGCTGCCAGTTACCTTCACCGATCATCTGCGACAGCAGCTCGCGTTTGCGCTTTTTATCGACAAAATGCACCAGCTGGCTCACCTGCTCAGAGGCGGTGTTGCGGCGGGCGACTTCGATCTCCAGCGGGTTATGCAGCAGCTTTTCCGCCAGCGATTTAATGTCATCGGAGAAGGTTGCGGAGAACAGCAGGTTCTGACGTCTGGCCGGCAGCTTCGCCAGCACCCGGCGAATATCGTGAATAAAGCCCATATCCAGCATACGGTCGGCTTCGTCCAGCACCAGCACTTCGACTTTGTCGAGGCTCACGGCGTTCTGATGTTCAAGATCCAGCAGACGACCCGGCGTTGCCACCAGGATATCGACGCCGCTGCGCAGCTTCATCATCTGCGGATTAATGCTCACGCCGCCGAACACCACCAGCGAGCGAACGTTGAGGTATTTGCTGTAATCCCGGACGTTCTCGCCAATCTGCGCCGCCAGCTCGCGCGTTGGGGTCAGGATCAGCGCACGCACCGGGCGACGCCCTTTAGCATGCGGCTCCTTTTGGATCAGATGCTGAAGCAGCGGCAGCGTAAATCCCGCCGTTTTGCCGGTACCGGTCTGAGCGCTGGCCATCAGATCGCGACCCTGTAATACTGCCGGGATAGCCTGCTGCTGAATTGGGGTTGGCTCAACGTAGCCCTGCTCAGCGACGGCGCGCAGGATTTCAGGATTCAGGCCAAGGGAATCAAAAGACATAACAACTCCGAACCGCCCCGGCCCGTCACAGGCGTAGTTTTCAGGGAGATTATTGCGAAAGAGATGGCAAAAACCACAATGCCATGAAGCTGCGCAGTCTAGCAGATTTTGTGACGAACCGCATAAAATCTGCCGAAAAGAATCCTCCGGCTAACAAACCACTGCTCCCCGTCCTGTCGATGAGAAGCGGCGATGGCGCTTCGCGCCAGGCGTCCCCGAAATAGCCCGTTTAATGCCTCGACGGGGAAACCGCGAACAAAAGCAGAGAAACGCCGCCGCAGAACGCGGCGGCGAAAGCGATTAACGCAGGCGATACTTAATTTTTTCGACCATCTTCGCTGTGGAGATGCCGTAGCGGTCGTGCAGCGTAGGAAGCGCGCCGGCCAGCAGGAATTCGTCAGGCAAACCGACGGTATCCAACTCGCAGCGTACGCCTTTACGCATCAGCAGCGCGGCAACCGCCTCCCCCAGCCCGCCGACCGACGTGTGGTTTTCCGCGGTCACCACCAGACGGCCGGGCTTCGAAGCCTGCGCAACGATCGTTTTTTCATCAAGCGGTTTGATGGTGGGGACATGCAGCACCGCCGCGCTGATATTATCGGCCCGCAGTTTTTCAACCGCCTCGAGGGCGCGCATGGTCATCAGCCCGGAAGAGATAATCAGTACATCGTTACCGTCCTCCAGCAGCTTCGCCTTGCCCAGCTCAAACTGATAATCATATTTATCGAGCACCAGCGGCACCTTACCGCGCAATAGACGCATATACACCGGACCGTCGTGGTCGGCAATCGCCGGTACCGCCTGCTCTATCTCCAGCGCATCGCAGGGATCGACGATGACCATGCCGGGAATGCCGCGCATAATCGCCAGATCTTCCGTTGCCTGATGGCTCGGCCCGTAGCCAGTGGTCAGGCCCGGCAGCGCCGCGCAGATCTTCACGTTCAGATGCTCTTCGGCAATCACCTGATGGATAAAATCATAGGCGCGACGGGTGGCAAAAGCGGCATAGGTGGTGGCGAAGGGAATAAATCCCTCCTTCGCCATCCCCCCGGCGGCCCCCATCAGCAGCTGCTCCGCCATTCCCATCTGGAAGAAGCGATCCGGAAAGGCCTGGGCGAAAATATGTAGATCGGTATACTTTGACAGGTCCGCGGTCATACCGACGATTTCCGGACGCTGGGCCGCCAGCTTCGAGAGCGCGACGCCAAACGGCGCGGAAACGGTCGCCTGCCCTTCATCAGCAATGGAGGCGATCATCGCCGACGTTTTTAAGCGTGGTTTACTCTGGCTCATTACAGCACTCCTTCCGGTTTGTTGGCGTCCAGGACCGCAATCGCTTTTTGCCATTCGTCGGCATCGACGCGGATAAAATGGTTCTTATCGCGGGTTTCAAGGAACGGCACCCCTTTGCCCATCAGCGTGTCGCATAAAATGACCCGCGGCTGGTTGCCCGCATGATTTTTCGCGTTATCAAAGGCGGCCACCACCGCCGCCAGATCGTTACCGTCCACGCGCTGCACGTACCAGCCGAAGGCGGCCCATTTTTCATGCAGCGGCTCAAAGCCGAGAATTTTGCGCGAATCGCCGTCCGCCTGCTGTTTGTTCACGTCAACGAGGTTAATCAGGTTAGTCAGGCCGTAGTGGGCGGCCGACATCGCCGCTTCCCAGGTTGAACCTTCGTCCAGCTCCCCATCCGACATAGAGTTAAAAACCCAGGATGCGCTGCCCTTCTTCTTCAGACCGAGCGCCATCCCGACGGCGATGGAGAGCCCCTGCCCCAGCGAGCCGCCGGACATCTCCATTCCAGGCGTATAGGTCGCCATGCCCGACATCGGCAGGCGGCTGTCGTCGGAACCGTAGGTCTCCAGCTCCTCTTCCGGGATAATTCCCGCTTCCAGCAGCGCCGCATAATAGGCGATGGCGTAATGACCGTGAGAGAGCAGAAAACGGTCACGCCCTTCCCACTGCGGATCTTCCGGACGGTAGCGCATCGCGTGGCTGAAGGCGGTGGCCAGCACATCCGCATAGCCTAATGCCTGGCCGATATAGCCCTGCCCCTGGACTTCGCCCATTTGCAGGGCATAGCGACGAATACGCCACGCCGCCGCGGCAACTTGTTGTGTTTCTGTCATCTTCATCTGCTTGCCTCGCTTAGTGGATTAACATGCCGCCGTTCACGTCCAGGGTGATACCGGTCGAGTAGGAAGAGAGATCGCTGCCGAGGAACAGGGCGGCGCGCGCGATATCCACCGCATCGCCCAGACGGTTCATCGGGATCCCGGCGAGGATATTGGCCGTCATGTCGTCGGTCAGCTTGCCGGCGGTAATATCGGTCTGAATCAGCCCCGGCGTGATGCAGTTTACGCGGACGTTATCCGGGCCAAGCTCGCGCGCCATCGCCCGCGCCAGGCCGAGCACACCGGCTTTTGCCGCGCTGTAGTGCGGGCCGCCGAAGATACCGCCGCCGCGCTGGGCGGAAACCGATGAGATACAGACAATGCTGCCCGATTTTTGCGCCCGCATCGCCGGAATAACCGCCTGCGACATCAGCAGCGTGCCGCGCAGGCTGACGTCCAGCACCGCGTCATAGTTGGCACGCTTAATTTCCATCAGCTTCAGCGGCTGGGTAATGCCGGCGTTATTCACCAGCACATCGACCCGGCCATATTTCGCCAGAATCTGTTCGATTGCGGCCTGCACCTGAACTTCATCGGCGACGTTCGCTGCCAGACCAAGATGGCCTTCGCCCAGGGCCGCCGCTGCGGCTTTGCTGGCTTCGCCATTGAGGTCGATAATGACCACGCTGGCGCCGTTCTCGGCAAATAATTTGGCGGTGGCAAAACCCAAACCGCGTGCGGAGGCCGCGCCAGTAATAATGGCGACTTTATCTTTTAATAACATATTTTCACTCCATGACATGACGTCATATTAATTAACAGAAATATTGCCGTTATTGTGGCTCATCGAGGAAAAGAATCACCACCAGACCTATTGCGGCGCAGATACCGAAATAGGTGAATACAGAATTAAAGCTGCCGGTCTGATCAAGTAAAAAACCGGCGGCCATCGGGGCGACAAAGCCGCCAAGGTTGCCGCCGCTATTAATAATAGAAGAGGCAATCGGATAGGTTTTACTGTCCGAAACGGCCATTCCGTAGGCGGTAAAAGCCGGCCAGCCAATATTCAAACAAAAACCGACAAAGAATAATCCAATACATACCGCCAAGGTGCTTGCTGGAATGTTCAGCATAATGAGCATCATGACCACGGTTGAAATCGCGGTGAACATCATGGTGGGTTTACGCCGGCGGCCTAACACTTTATCCGAGATCCAGCCTCCACCAATCGCGCCAATAAAGCCGCCGATGCACGGCATACTCGCCACGAAGCCCATACTCATCACGTCAAAACCGCGCTCTTTCACTAAATACAGCGGGATCCACGTTAATAACCCGTACAGCACGCTGACCATCATAAAATAGGCCAGACAGTCACCAAGAATATTTTTCGAGGTAAATAATCCTTTCGCCGTATCGATAGGCGCCATCTTTTTCACCCGAATAATTTTATCCAGCCAGGTGAAGCGGTCGGCAATTAATATATTTTCGCGGACGGCGTTTTTATCGGTTTCACGCCCGGCATTAATCTCTTCCAGTTCGCGTTGCGAAACAAATCCGCTTTCCGCGGGCGTTGACTTAACCAACAGGTACCACGCGACCGCCGCCACAATCCCCGGTATCGCAAAGGAGAAAAAGACCCATCGCCAGCCCCAGGTAACCGCGATCCACACCGCCAGCGGCGGTACGATTATCGGCGCAAACATGGTGGCGGCGATGTAGACGCCCGTTGCCGTGGCCTTCTCTTTCGGCGGGAACCAGTTATTAATGGTTGAAGCCAGCCCCACCGGGCACGGCCCTTCGCTAAGCCCCAGCCCCAGTCGCACCATCTTCAGGCCAAATACCGAGCTCACGGTGCCCATCAGCCAGGTAAAAGCGGAAAAGCCGAAAATAGACAGCGAGACCAGTCCCCGGGTGCCGCGTCTGGCAATAAAAAAACCGGCCGGGATCTGGCTTACCGCATAGCCGAGGAAAAACATGCTGGCGATGGCCCCGGCCTCAAAGTTGTTGATATGAAACTCGTCAATGATAAACGGCAGTACCGCACCGATATTCGTTCTGTCGGCGTAATTTATGGCATACACCAGGAAAATCATCGTCAAAACCACGAAACGATATTTTGTTTTTCTGGCGTCAGTACAGACAACAGTATCTATACGTGACATAGGGTATCCTCTTTATTTTTTTATGTTTTTTGTCGCGACCCTTACCGCATCGCGCCCTGTTATCAGGCCTGTAGTTGCAATATAACAATCCCAAAAAGAAAGAGTATTCAAAAAAGCTCAATTGCGCGTGAGAAAAATTTGCTTCGTGACTGCACTCAAATTCCTGTCAATTATTTTTTTCGAGAGTTTTGCATTTAAAACTGTTAACTTCATCACAGATTGCGCCATCACTTATTTTCCGGCTGTGCTATGCTGACCATCATTTTCTGGGATAACGGCTGGACGTCCTTCTTTCTGAGTAAAAAAACCGCCTTGCGTTATTCCCCCCGCCGGAGGAAATCATGAACCAGCCGCTGCAGAATAAAAGCTTGCCGATGCCATCCTTACGTAATATTCAGGCCTTTATTGAAGTGGCTGATACCGGCAGCCTGAACCTGGCGGCAGAGAATCTTAATATTACGGCCTCCGCGGTAAGTCATCAGATAGCCAGCCTGGAACAGTATCTGGGAAAAAAAATATTTTCCCGTAGCAGTAAAGGGATGGTATTAACCACAATTGGCGAAAAATACCTTAAAGAGGTTTCCGGGGCGTTAAATATTATTGGTCAGGCCACTAACCAGGTGATTAATGATATCCACCAGGATTATTTACGGATTCATTCCGCGCCGAGCTTTGGATTATTGTGGCTGATGCCCCGTCTGAATAAATTTCGCCAGGCCTGGCCGGAGCTTAAAATTAGCCTGACCTGCTCTTATGAAAGCATCCAGTTCTCCCGCGATAATATTGATATCGATATTCGCCACGGGCTCTCACAATGGCCAACCCTGGTGGTCAAGACCATAAAAAATGAACGCGTGCTCCCCTTTAGCTCATCGACTTATTTAGCCGGCCGCGACGTTCAGTCCATTGAAGACCTGCTGGCCTGCGACCTTATTCATTCCGATAGCACGCTGATCGGCTGGAGCAACTGGCTGTCGTGGCATAAGGTTCGCGGCTGGAATAAAAACTTTATTTTTAATTTTGACCGCTCCTATATGAGTATTGAGGCTGCCCGGATGGGAATGGGGATTATTCTTGAGAGTAATTTGCTGGCCGGGCAGAGCGTGAGCCAGCGCCACCTGGAACCCGTCTTTACCCGCGACGTCAGCATGCCGGTTAACGCGCATCACTTCGTTTTACCGCACCCGAATGAACAAAAAGAGAAAGTGAAGATCTTCTTTGCCTGGGTTGCCGAAGAGCTGAGTCGCGAAGGATTTCATATCTAGCAGCAAACGGTGGACAAACCGCCAACCTGCGCCTAGAGTTAATCAATCGATTGATTAACTTTTCTCGCGCGATGACAACCACTCCTACGACCAGTAAGGGCGAGCAGGCGAAAAGCCAGCTTATCGCCGCCGCAATCGCCCTGTTTGGCGAATACGGCCTGCACGCCACAACCCGCGATATTGCCGCCCAGGCCGGTCAGAATATCGCCGCCATTACCTACTATTTTGGTTCCAAGGACGATCTCTATCTCGCCTGCGCCCAGTGGATTGCCGATTTTATCGAGCACAATTTCCGCCCCCACGCGCAGGCGGCGGAAGCGCTGTGCGCTGAGCCTGTTCCGGATAAAGCCGCCATGCGCACCCTGATACTGGGCGCCTGCCAGAATATGATTTTGCTGCTGACCCAGGACGACACCGTCAATTTGAGCAAATTTATCTCCCGCGAGCAGCTGTCGCCAACGCCGGCCTACCGGCTCATCCACGATCAGGTGATTGCTCCGCTACACTGCTACCTGACCCGCTTAATCGCCGCCTATACCGGCCTTAACGCTGACAGCACGGAAATGGTCCTCCACACCCACGCGCTGCTGGGCGAAGTTCTCGCTTTTCGCCTTGGTCGGGAAACGGTGCTGCGCCGCGCGGGCTGGGCTGAGTTCGATCGGGACAAAACCGCGCAAATTATTGAGGTTATCACCTGCCATATTGATTTCGTTCTGGAAGGATTATCGCAAAGGAGTCTGGAGTCATGAAAAAACCGCTCATCGTCGTTGTGCTGCTTCTCCTGCTGGCCGCTGTCATTGGCGGAGGCTGGTGGTGGTACCAGAGCAGCCAGCAGAAAGCGCTCACGCTGTATGGCAACGTGGATATTCGTACCGTCAACCTCAGCTTCCGCGTGGGCGGGCGGCTGGCGTCGCTCAGCGTCGACGAGGGCGATGCGATTAAAGCCGGGCAGACCCTGGGCGAGCTGGACCGCGCGCCCTACGAGAATGCCCTGCAGCAGGCTCAGGCCAACGTTTCCACCGCCCAGGCGCAGTACGACCTGATGATGGCGGGGTATCGCTCGGAAGAGATCGCCCAGGCCGCCGCCGCGGTCAACCAGGCGCAGGCCGCTTACGACTATGCGCAGAATTTTTACCAGCGCCAGCTGGGGCTGCGCAAAAGCAGCGCCATCTCCGCTAACGACCTGGAAAACGCCCGCTCATCGCGCGATCAGGCCCAGGCGACGCTGAAGTCCGCGCAGGATAAGCTGCGCCAGTACCGCGCCGGTAATCGTCCGCAGGAAATCGCCCAGGCCAAAGCCAGCCTTGAACAGGCGCAGGCCGCGCTGGCGCAGGCGAAGTTGGATCTGCACGATACCACGCTGACCTCACCGTCCGACGGGACGCTGATGACCCGCGCCGTCGAGCCGGGCAGCATGCTCAGCGCTGGCGGCACGGTGATGACGTTATCGTTAACCCATCCGGTGTGGGTGCGCGCCTATATCGATGAAAAAAACCTCGGTCAGGCCCAGCCGGGTCGCGAAGTGCTGCTTTACACCGATAGTCGCCCGGATAAACCCTACCGCGGCAAAATCGGCTTCGTCTCCCCTACCGCTGAATTCACGCCGAAAACCGTGGAAACGCCGGACCTGCGCACCGATCTGGTTTATCGCCTGCGTATTGTGGTCACTGATGCCGACGACGCGCTGCGCCAGGGGATGCCGGTCACCGTCACCTTCAGTCACGGAAACGGCCAATGAGCGAGGACGTGATTACGCTGAGCGGCCTGACCCGGCGCTTTGCCGGCATGGATCGCCCGGCCGTCGCGCCGCTGGACTGCACCATTCACTCCGGCTATGTGACCGGTCTGGTGGGCCCGGATGGCGCCGGAAAAACCACCCTGATGCGCATGCTCGCCGGGCTGCTGAAGCCCGACGCAGGCAGCGCAAAAGTGATCGGCTTCGACCCGATTGCCGACGATAGCGCCCTGCATGCGGTGCTCGGCTATATGCCGCAGAAATTCGGCCTGTATGAAGATCTGACGGTGATGGAAAACCTGACGCTCTACGCCGATCTGCGCAGCGTGACCGGCGAGGCGCGGGAAAAAACCTTCGCCAGGCTGCTGGAGTTTACCTCCCTCGGCCCCTTTACCGGCCGGCTGGCGGGCAAGCTTTCCGGCGGCATGAAGCAGAAACTTGGCCTGGCCTGCACCCTCGTCGGCGAACCGAGAGTCCTGCTGCTGGACGAACCCGGCGTCGGCGTCGACCCTATCTCCCGCCGCGAACTGTGGCAGATGGTGCACGAACTGGCGGGCGACGGAATGCTGATCCTCTGGAGCACCTCTTATCTTGATGAGGCCGAGCAGTGCCGGGACGTTCTGTTGATGAACGAGGGCCAGCTGCTCTACCAGGGGGCGCCAAAAGAGCTGACGCAGACCATGGCCGGACGCAGCTTTTTGGTTTCCAGCGCCCGGGAGAATAACCGCCGCCTCCTCCAGCGTACGCTGAAGCTACCGCAGGTCAGCGATGGCGTGATTCAGGGTAAATCGGTACGCCTGATCCTTAAAAAAGAGGCCAGCATCAGCGATGTACAGAAGGCTGGCGATATGCCGCCGCTGGAGGTCGCCGAAACCGCGCCGCGCTTCGAGGATGCCTTTATCGACCTGCTGGGCGGCGCCGGTACTGCCGAATCGCCGCTGGGCAACATTATCCACACCGTGGAAGGCTCCCATGAGGACACGGTGATTGAGGCGCAGACCCTGACCAAGAAATTCGGCGATTTTGCCGCCACCGACCACGTTGATTTTCAGGTCAAACGCGGGGAGATTTTCGGCCTCCTCGGGCCTAACGGCGCGGGAAAGTCCACGACGTTTAAGATGATGTGCGGCCTGCTGGTCCCCACCTCCGGGAAAGCGCTGGTGCTGGGCATGGACCTGAAAGTCAGCTCCGGCAAGGCGCGTCAGCATCTGGGCTATATGGCGCAGAAGTTCTCGCTCTACGGCAACCTTTCCGTTGAGCAGAACCTGCGCTTCTTCTCCGGCGTCTACGGCCTGCGCGGACGGGCGCAGAACGACAAAATCGCCAGCATGAGCGAGGCGTTTGGCCTGAAAAGCATCGCCCGGCAGGCCGCCGACGATCTGCCGCTCGGCTATAAACAGCGCCTGGCGCTGGCCTGCTCGCTGATGCACGAACCGGATATCCTGTTTCTTGATGAACCCACTTCCGGGGTCGATCCCCTCACCCGCCGCGAATTCTGGCTGCATATCAACAGTATGGTGGATAAAGGCGTGACGGTGATGGTCACCACCCACTTTATGGATGAAGCGGAGTATTGCGATCGTATCGGCCTGGTCTATCGCGGCAAACTGATCGCCAGCGGCACGCCGGACGATCTGAAGGCGCTGGCGGCGGATGATGAACAGCCTGACCCGACGATGGAGCAGGCGTTTATCACCCTCATTCACGACTGGGATAAGGAGAACGCCGGTGAGCGGTAAACTGCTATCGTGGCGGCGCGTACGCGCCCTGTGCGTGAAAGAGACGCGGCAGATTGTCCGCGACCCCAGCAGCTGGCTGATTGCGGTGGTCATCCCCCTGCTGCTGCTGTTTATCTTTGGCTACGGGATTAACCTCGACTCCAGCAAGCTGCGGGTGGGCGTGCTGCTGGAGCAGCAGAGCGAAGAGGCGCTAGATTTTGTCCATACCATGACCGGCTCCCCTTATATCGACGCCACCATCAGCGATAACCGCCAGGAACTGGTGCAGATGATGCAGGCGGGACGCATTCGCGCCCTGGTAACCCTGCCGGTGGACTTCGACCAGAAGATGGCCCGCCCCGGCGACGATGCGCCGATCCAGCTCATCACCGACGGCAGCGAACCGAATACCGCTAACTTCGCTCAGGGCTACGTCGAAGGCATCTGGCAAATCTGGCAGCAGCAGCGGGCGGAAGATCGCGGCGAAACCTTCGAGCCGCTAATCGACGTGCAGACGCGCTACTGGTTTAACCCGGCCGCGATCAGCCAGCATTTTATTATCCCCGGCGCGATTACCATCATTATGACGGTAGTCGGCGCGATCCTGACCTCGCTGGTGGTGGCCCGCGAGTGGGAGCGCGGCACCATGGAGGCGCTGCTGTCGACCGAGATTACGCGCGCCGAGCTGCTGCTGTGCAAGCTGATCCCCTACTATTTCCTCGGCATGCTGGCGATGCTGCTGTGTATGCTGGTGGCGGTGTTTATTCTCGGCGTGCCCTTTCGCGGTTCGCTGGTGATTCTGTTTTTTATCACCAGCCTGTTTTTGCTGAGCACCTTGGGAATGGGGCTGCTGATTTCCACCATTACCCGCAACCAGTTTAACGCCGCGCAGGTGGCGCTGAATGCCGCATTCCTGCCTTCAATTATGCTGTCCGGGTTTATTTTTCAGATAGACAGCATGCCGGCGATAATCCGCGCGGTGACCTACGTGATCCCGGCGCGCTATTTTGTCAGCACCCTGCAAAGCCTGTTTCTGGCGGGCAACATCCCGGTGGTGCTGCTGGTGAACGTGATGTTTTTAATCGCCTCGGCGGTGATGTTTATCGGCCTGACGTGGCTGAAAACCAAACGGCGTCTGGATTAATTTGCCTGCGTGCCCCCGGGTTGCGGCTAACGTCTTACCCGGGCTACCGTTTCTGCCAGATTGGGTAGCCAGGATAAGCGCAGTCCGGGAATACAAAGCAGTATAAAGAGAGAATATAAGATGTTTCATCGCTTATGGACGTTAATCCGCAAAGAGCTACAGTCGCTGTTGCGTGAACCGCAGACGCGGGCGATTTTGATTATGCCGGTGCTCATTCAGGTGCTGCTGTTCCCCTTTGCCGCCACGCTGGAGGTAACGAACGCCACCATCGCCATCTATAACGAAGACAACGGCAAGCACGCCGTGGAGCTGACCCAGCGCTTTGCCCGCGCCAAAGCCTTCACCCACGTGCTGTTACTGAAAAGCCCTCAGGAAATAAGACCGACCATCGATGAACAAAAAGCGCTATTGGTCGTGCGTTTCCCGGCGGATTTTTCGCGCAACCTCGACACCAACCAGACCGCCCCGCTCCAGCTGCTGCTGGACGGGCGCAACTCCAACAGCGCGCAAATTGCCGCCAACTACCTCCAGCAGATCGTCAAAAGCTATCAGCAGGACCTGCTGGAAGGCAAAGCCAAACCGAACAATAGCGAGCTGGTGGTACGCAACTGGTATAACCCGAATCTCGATTACAAATGGTTCGTGGTGCCGTCGCTGATCGCCATGATCACCACCATCGGCGTAATGATCGTCACCTCGCTCTCCGTTGCCCGCGAGCGCGAACAGGGGACGCTCGACCAGCTGCTGGTCTCGCCGCTGGCAACCTGGCAGATCTTTATCGGTAAAGCGGTCCCGGCGCTGATTGTCGCCACCCTGCAGGCGACCATCGTGCTGGGGATCGGTATCTGGGCCTATCAGATTCCCTTCGCTGGCTCACTGCTGCTGTTTTACTTCACGATGATCGTTTACGGTCTGTCGCTGGTAGGATTCGGACTGCTGATTTCGTCGCTGTGCTCCACGCAGCAGCAGGCGTTTATCGGCGTATTCGTCTTTATGATGCCGGCGATTTTACTCTCCGGCTACGTTTCGCCGGTGGAAAATATGCCGGTATGGCTACAAAACCTGACGTGGGTGAACCCGATTCGTCATTTCACCGATATCACCAAGCAGATCTATTTGAAGGATGCGAGTCTGGAAATCGTGTGGGGAAGTTTGTGGCCGCTACTGGTCATAGCGGCCACCACCGGCTCGGCGGCGTATGCGATGTTCCGAAGAAAGATCGCGTAATACTCGTCATCGTTCAAGCCACAACTGTGCTGGCTCGCCTTGCTCCCCCCAGTCACATAGTTATCTATGCTTCTGGGGATTCGCTGCGTTGCCGCCTTGTTGTAGCCCGAACGATTTAGCGTATCTGTTTTTATCTTTTGCCAGCAGTGAAACCACCGCCGGACCGGCCAGTATTGCCAGCCCGGCGAGGGCCAGCAGCAGGTTATTGTGCAGCACGCGCGACAGCAGCCACAGCACGATCACCGCGGTGCCGAAGTACCAGGTGGTGGTGAGTTCCTCAAGGAAATCACCGACGTCGCGCCAGCGCTCATCGTGATGGCGCTGCAAAAACAGCATCGACACTAACGTGACGCCGTACAGCACGCACAAACCTAATCCGACGCGCACCAGCGCGCCGCTCATCCAACCCATCACCAGTACTGCCACGACCAGTAGATGCAACATAATCTGCCAGCAACTAAGACCCGTTGCGACGCGTACACGTTGTTGCCACTTCATGGCTTCTCTCCTGAAGGATTTTTCTCTGCTACTCAGAGTACCGCACTTTACGGAAAATTCCGTATCACCGCATCTTTTTGTGACCTCTACTACACTATTTCCTACAGGAAAGTGACATTGCCCAGAGAAATAAGGACAAACAAATGCCGCGATTTTCGTTAAACGTGCTGACAATTAACACCCATAAAGGGTTTACTGCGTTCAATCGCCGCTTTATTTTGCCCGAATTACGCGAAGCGGTGCGCAGCGTCAGCGCCGACATTGTTTGCCTGCAGGAGGTAATGGGGGCGCACGAAATTCATCCGCTGCATATCGAAAACTGGCCGGATACCACCCACTATGAGTTTCTGGCCGATACCATGTGGAGCGATTATGCCTACGGCCGCAACGCCGTTTACCCGGAAGGGCATCACGGCAACGCGGTCCTCTCCCGCTTCCCCATCGAACATTATCAAAATCTCGATGTTTCGGTCGGCAACAGCGAAAAGCGCGGCCTGCTCTACTGCCGCATCGTCCCGCCGGAAAGCGGCATCGCTATCCATTTATTCTGCGTGCACCTGGGACTGCGCGCTCATCAACGTCAGGCCCAGCTGACGATGCTGGCAGACTGGGTGAACGGTTTACCCGCGGGCGAACCGGTGGTGGTAGCCGGTGATTTTAACGACTGGCGGCAGCAGGCGAACCGCCAGCTTAAAGCCCAGGCCGGGCTGGAGGAGATTTTTACCCGCGCCAGAGGGCGCCCGGCGCGCACTTTCCCGGTCAGCTTTCCGCTGCTGCGACTTGACCGCATCTACGTAAAAAACGCCCACGCCAGCCAGCCCAGAGCGCTGGCGTTAAAACAGTGGCGTCATCTGTCCGATCATGCACCGCTTAGCGTGGAGATACATCTGTGAAATGCAGCTGGCAGGAAGGAAACCGCATTCGGCTATTAGAAAATGGCGATAACTATTATCCGGCCCTGTTTGCCGCCATCGGCCGCGCGCAGCAGCGGGTGATCCTTGAGTCTTTTATCTGGTTTGAAGATGACGTCGGCAAACAGCTCCATGCCGTTCTGTTAAAAGCGGCCCAGCGCGGCGTGCGCGTCGAGGTCTTACTGGACGGCTACGGCTCGCCGGATTTAAGCGAAAGCTTTGTGGGCGAGCTGACGTCGGCTGGCGTGATTTTTCGCTATTACGATCCGCGCCCGCGCCTGCTCGGCATGCGCACTAATTTATTTCGCCGTATGCATCGCAAAATCGTGGTGATCGACGACGTTACCGCCTTTGTCGGCGGCATTAACTACTCCGCCGAGCACATGACCGATTACGGTCCGGAGGCCAAACAGGATTACGCCGTACAGGTCGAAGGGCCGGTGGTGCTCGATATTCTGCAATTTGAACTCGAAAACCTCCCCACCAGCGAAGCGACCCGACGCTGGTGGCAGCGGCGTCGGCATAAGCCTGAAATCAACCGCAACCCCGGCGAAGCGCAGGCGCTGTTTATCTGGCGGGATAATCAGGATCATCGCGATGATATTGAGCGTCACTATCTGAAGATGCTGACCAGCGCCCGCCGGGAAGTGATTATCGCTAACGCCTACTTTTTCCCCGGCTATCGGCTGCTGCACGCTATGCGCAACGCTGCCCGCCGCGGCGTGCGCGTTAAGCTCATCGTTCAGGGTGAGCCGGATATTCCGATTGTCAAATTCGGCGCGCGCCTGCTCTACCACTATCTGGTAAAAGGCGGCGTGCAGATTTTCGAATATCGCCGCCGTCCGCTGCACGGCAAAGTGGCGCTGGCGGACGATCACTGGGCCACTGTGGGCTCCAGCAACCTCGACCCCCTGAGCCTGTCGCTGAATCTGGAAGCCAACCTGGTGATTCACGACCGCGAGTTTAACCAGACGCTGCGCGATAATCTCAATGGCTTAATCCTTAACGACTGCCGCGAGGTCGATAAGCGCATTTTGTCGAAACGAACCTGGTGGCGGCTCGGCATTAGCGTGCTGGCGTTCCACTTCCTGCGCCACTTCCCTGCCTGGGTCGGATGGCTACCGGCCCATACGCCGCTGCTGTCGCGGGTTCAGCCCCCGGTACAGCCAGAAATAGAAACCCAGGACCGCGTGGACCCGGAAAACCAGGAGGTGAAATCCTGATGGCGAAATCTCACCCTCGCTGGCGGATGGCGAAAAAAATCCTGACGGTGCTCTTTTTTATCGCCGTCGTCGTTCTGCTGGTGGTCTATGCGCAAAAAATCGACTGGCAGGACGTGTGGAAGGTCATTCGCGATTACAACCGTACGGCGCTGCTCAGCGCCATCGGGTTGGTTATCGCCAGCTACCTGATCTATGGCTGCTACGACCTGCTGGGGCGCGCTTACTGCGGCCACAAGCTGGCTAAACGCCAGGTGATGCTGGTGTCGTTTATCTGCTACGCCTTTAACCTGACGCTCAGCACCTGGGTGGGTGGGATTGGTATGCGCTATCGGCTCTACTCGCGCCTCGGCCTGAGCGGCGCAACCATTACCCGTATCTTCTCCCTGAGCATTACCACCAACTGGCTGGGCTATATTCTGCTCGGCGGCATTATTTTTAGCTCCGGCATGGTGAAGGTGCCCGAGCGCTGGTATATCAGCCAGTCGTCGCTGCAAATTCTGGGCGTCGTTTTACTGCTGATTTCCGCGTTTTACCTGTGGGCCTGCGCCTTTGCTAAAAAGCGCCATCTGACGATAAAAGGCCAGCGGCTGGTTCTGCCGTCCTGGCGCTTCGCGTTATTGCAGATGGCGGTTTCCAGCCTGAACTGGATGGCGATGGGGGCGATTATCTGGCTGCTGCTGGGCCCGCAGGTGGACTATTTTCTCGTGCTCGGCGTGCTGCTGGTCAGCAGCATTGCGGGGGTTATCGTGCATATTCCGGCAGGCATTGGCGTGCTTGAGGCGGTATTTATCGCCATGCTTTCCGGGGAAGAGATTTCGCGCGGCGCGATTATTGCCGCCCTGCTTGCCTATCGCGCCCTGTACTACTTCCTGCCGCTGCTGCTGGCGACCATCGGCTACCTGATTCTGGAGAGCCGGGCGAAGCATCTGCGGGAGAAAAACCAGCGCAAGCTGGCGGGCGAGTAGTCAAAAAAGCCCCGGTCGCGGATGCTGACCGGGGCTACAGGTTCATCGTTTTCTGCGGTCTGGTAGCCCGGATAAGGCGCATCGCGCCGCCATCCGGGAACGAGTTAACGACGGTTGCCGAAAATGCGCAGCAGCATCAGGAACAGGTTGATAAAGTCCAGATACAGCGTCAGCGCCCCAAGAATCGAGTATTTGCGCAGCGTTGACGCATCGCGAACGTCAATCTGCTCGCCGATGTTTTTCAGCTTCTGGGTGTCATAGGCGGTCAGGCCGACGAAGACGATCACCCCGATGTAGGTCACCGCCCACATCAGCGCTTCGCTCTTCAGCCAGAAGTTAACCAGCGACGCCAGCAGGATACCGATAAGCGCCATAAACAGCATATTGCCGAAGCCGCTCAGGTCGCGTTTAGTGGTATAGCCGTAAAGGCTCATCACGCCAAACATCCCGCCTGCCACCACGAAGGTACTGGCGATCGATGAGTAGGTATAGACGAGGAATATACTGGATAAGGTGAGCCCGGTTAGCGCCGAATAGAGCATAAACAGAGTGGTCGCCATTCCCGCGCTCAGCCGCTGCACCATGCCGGAGAGCACAAATACCAGCCCCAGCTGGGCGATGATCAGGCCGAAAAAGGTTATTTTGCTGGAGAAGACAAACATCATCACCGCAGGGGTGTTGGCCGCAAACCACGCGATAAACGCCGTGAGCAGCAGCCCGACCGTCATCCAGCCGTACACCTGCGCCATATAAGTTTGAAGTCCGCTGCGACCCTGTACGATCGACCCGGAACGAGGATATCTATCCATGACTGTCTCCTGATTAACGAAATTTATCTTCTAAGCGTACCACACTACCAGCGTTCTGCCGCTTCACGGTCGCTATCTCGCGCATCGACCCAGCGCTCGCCTTCCGGCGTCGCCTCCCGCTTCCAGAACGGCGCGCGGGTCTTCAGGTAATCCATAATAAACTCCCCCGCCGCAAACGCGCTACCGCGGTGGGCGCTGGTGACGCCGACAAAGACAATCTCCTCCCCGGGCCACATCTCGCCGATACGGTGAATCACCGTCACCCGGCCCAGCGGCCAGCGCTCGCGCGCCTGTTCCACAATCTCCGCCAGCGACTTTTCCGTCATCCCCGGATAGTGTTCGAGGGTCAGCGCTTTGACGCTGTCGCCAAGGTTGTGGTTGCGGACCTTGCCGGTAAACGTCACTACCGCGCCGTCTTCATCGCGCTCGGCCAGCCAGGGGTATTCGTCGCCGACCTTAAAGCGGTCATGGCTGACGATAATACGCGTCTGCGTCATGTTATCCCCCGGTAACCGGCGGGAAAAACGCCACTTCATCACCGGCCGCCAGCGGGTGATCAAACGTCGTCAGCGTCTGGTTTACCGCCGCCAGCAGCTTGCCCTCCTCCAGCGCCAGCGCCCAGCGGTCGCCGCGGGCGATCAGCTGCTGGCGAACGGCTTCAACCGTGGTCAGGCCTTGCGGATCGAGCGTCAGGGAGTCGGTGCCGAGCAGTTCGCGCACCTGGGCAAAAAAAAGAACCTTAATCATGGCTATCTTCCACTCTGAAATCGCCGGACTTGCCGCCGCTTTTCGCCAGCAGGCGCACCGGACCTATCACCATATCTTTCTGCACCGCTTTGCACATATCGTAAATCGTCAGCGCGGCGACGGAAGCGGCGGTCAGGGCTTCCATCTCAACGCCGGTTTTCCCGGTCAGACGGCACAGGGATTCGATACGCACCCGGTTATGCTCGGGCTGCGCCTGCAGATTGACTTCGACTTTGCTCAGCATCAGCGGATGGCAAAGCGGAATCAGCTCCCAGGTGCGTTTTGCCGCCTGGATCCCGGCAATGCGCGCGGTGGCAAAGACATCGCCTTTGTGATGGCTACCGTCGATAATCATCGCCAGCGTCGTGGCCTGCATTTCAACATAGGCCTCGGCGCGCGCTTCGCGAACCGTCTCCGCTTTCCCTGAGACATCGACCATGTGCGCTTCGCCGGCGGCGTTAATATGGGTCAGCTGCGTCATAAATTACTTCTTAAGATGAGAGATAAAGTTGCACGGGCGCGTGCGCGCATCGAGCTGCGGCGCAATAATATTGTCCCATGCGGTACGACAGGCTTTGGTTGAGCCGGGCATCGCAAAAATCAGCGTGCGGTTCGCCACCCCGGCAACGGCGCGGGACTGCAGGGTCGAGGTACCGATCTCTTCGAAGGAGAGCATGCGGAACACCTCGCCGAAACCTTCCACTTCGCGGTCAAACAGCGGCAGCAGCGCTTCCGGCGCCTGGTCGCCGTCGGTAAAACCGGTGCCGCCGGTAATCAGCACCACCTGCACCTCATCGCCGGCAATCCACGCCGACACCTGAGCGCGAATGGCGTAGCGGTTCTCTTTCACAATCGCCTTATCGACGATGACGTGCCCCGCCTCCTCAGCCGCGTCGCGCAGCCAGTGTCCGGAGGTGTCGTCTTCTTCGCCACGTCGGCTGGAGACGGTGAGAATAGCAATACGGGTCGGGATAAACTCAGCGCTGGCCTGGCTCATCTGATCGCTCCTTAAAATGAATTATCCGCCAATATAGGACAGGTTCTGGGTAATACCGGTGTTGCCCTGATGCAGGAAGTGGGTCTGTTTTTTGTGCGTTAACGCCTCGGATATGCGCGCCTCCAGCTCCGGCTGCTGCTGCTCATCGGCGAGCAGATCGCGCAGATCGACGCCGCCTTCGCCGAACAGGCACAGGTGCAATTTACCCACGGAAGAGACGCGCAGACGGTTACAGGTAGCGCAGAAGTCTTTTTCATAAGGCATAATCAGACCGATTTCCCCGGCATAATCCGGATGGCAAAACACCTGCGCCGGGCCGTCGCTACGCTGGCGGATCTGATGGATCCAGCCGCGACGCAGCAGCTCATCGCGCAGCACCATGCCCGAGATATGATGGCGGCGGAACAGATCGCTGCCTTCGCCGGTTTCCATCAATTCAATAAAACGCAGCTGAATGCGGCGCGGCTGGATCCACGCCAGAAAAGTGTCGAGCTGGTGATGGTTAACGTCGCGCATCAACACGGTATTGACCTTCACTTTTTCGAAGCCAGCGGCAAATGCGGCATCGATGCCGTCCATCACCTGATGAAACTTGTCCTGGCCGGTGATGGCGTGAAACTGACGCGCATCGAGGCTGTCCACGCTGACGTTAATCGCCGTCAGCCCGGCATCGCGCCAGCTTTCAACATCGCGCGCCAGCCGGTAGCCGTTGGTGGTGACCGCAATCTGGCGAATAGAAGGGTTTTCCCGCACCGCGGCGATGATGTCGGTAAAATCGCGACGCAGCGAGGGTTCGCCGCCGGTCAGGCGCACCTTTTCCGTCCCCAGGGCGGAGAACGCGCGCGTCACGCGGCGAACTTCATCAACGCTGAGAAAGCCTTTATTGGTGACGGCGCCGGGCTTATAGCCATCGGGGAGACAGTAGGTGCAACGAAAGTTGCATACGTCGGTAATTGATAAACGCAGATAGTAAAACTTCCGCGCAAATGCATCGGTAAGCTGTGAAGCCATAGACACCTTTCCAAATACGGGAGACGCGGTCATTTCTTTTCGCGCCCTGGTGGCAACCGAGGTTGTCACGGCCAAAGCACCATATCTTTCGACACAGGCACAGAGGCTAGAGTGTTAGTGGGTTACGCCGAATAGTAGCGCTTTAATAACGGTTATGCCATTTCCAGTTTCGTTATATAATCATATATATATCGATACGATCGCGTATTTTCGCTACAGAATAGCTAAAAACCACGCTTTTGCATTGATGTCGGTCAGTTTGTCAGATTCAGCCCATCGTCTTTTAGGGGTAGATCGGTTACTGTGAGCCCGATAAATGGTTATAAGGGATTTTTATGCGCAATCGCACTTTCGCCGATCTGGATCGCGTGGTGGCACTCGGCGGCGGGCACGGGCTGGGCCGGGTAATGTCATCCCTCTCTTCGCTCGGTTCACGCCTCACCGGCATCGTCACCACGACCGATAACGGCGGCTCTACGGGGCGCATTCGTCGCGCGGAAGGCGGCATCGCCTGGGGCGATATGCGCAACTGTATTAATCAGCTCATCGCCGAACCCAGCGTGGCCTCGGCGATGTTTGAGTACCGTTTTAGCGGCAACGGTGAGCTTTCCGGGCATAACCTCGGCAATTTGATGCTTAAGGCGCTGGATCACCTGAGCGTGCGCCCGCTTGAAGCGATCAATTTGATCAGGAATCTTCTTAAGGTCGACGCGTTTCTGATCCCGATGTCGGAACAACCGGTCGATCTTATGGCCATCGACCATGAAGGGCACGAAGTTTACGGTGAAGTGAATATCGATCAGCTTGCCAGCGTGCCGCGCGAGCTTATGCTCTCCCCGCCGGTGCCCACCACCCGTGAAGCGATAGAAGCCATCGCCGAAGCCGATTTAATCCTGATTGGCCCCGGCAGCTTCTATACCAGCCTGATGCCGATTCTGCTGCTTGATGAGATGGCGAAGGCGCTGCGCCGCACGCCCGCGCCAATGGTGTTTATCGATAACCTTGGCAAAGAGCATAGCCCGGCAGCCAGCCTGACGCTGGCGGACAGGGTCGCCATTATGGAGCAGCAGATTGGTAAACGGGTGATTGACGCGCTGGTTGTCGGCCCGAAAGCCGATATCGCAGGGATTAAGGATCGGGTCGTCATTCAGACGCCGCTGGACGCCAGCGATGTGCCCTATCGTCACGATCGCCAGCTGTTGCGCCGCGCGCTGGATAAAGCGATTCAGGCCTTAGGCTAATCCTCAACGCGGCCTTATCCTCGCGACAAAAACAGGCAGGCTTAAAATCTTAAGGTTGTCTTAAAAAAAAACGGGCAGCATAGCGAACATCTCTTTATATGGACTTCGCTATGTCGTTATTTTCTTTACGTCGGCCAATGCTTAACCGTACGGTCTATTTGATTCTGTTCGCCTGCTATATTGGCCTGGCGCTGAACATCGCTTTCTATCGCCAGGCGTTTACCCTGCTGCCGGTCAACGGCCTGCATAACTGGCTGGTGTTCCTCAGTATGCCGATAGTGGCTATCAGCGTGATGAATATCATCACCACGCTAGCGTCATTTCTTAAGCTTGACCGCCTCGTTATCAGCCTGTTTATTCTGCTTAGCGCCTCGGCCCAGTATTTTATCTGGACCTTTGGCGTGGTTATCGATCGGGCGATGATCACCAATATTCTCGATACCACTCCCGCCGAAAGCTTTGCGCTACTCTCCGGAAAAATGGTCCTGATCCTGGGACTCTCCGGCATTCTGGCGGTGGTCGTGGCCTGGTGGGTTAAAATCCGCAAACCGGCAACCCTGTGGCGCAGCGTGGCGGTAAGGCTGTTGAGCATCGTGGTTTCAGCGCTGCTGATTATTCTGGTCGCGGCATTTTTCTATAAAGATTACGCCTCGCTGTTTCGCAATAACAAAGAGCTGGTTAAGTCCCTGAGCCCGTCAAACAGCATTGTGGCCGTGAACTCCTGGTACGCGCATAACAGGATGGATAATCTTCCGCTGGTCAAAATTGGCGAAGACGCGGTTCAGAAGCCGGAGATGCGCAGCGGACCGCGGAAAAACCTGACTATCGTGGTGTTAGGCGAAACCTCAAGGGCGGCAAACTTTTCCCTGAACGGCTACGCCCGCGAGACCAACCCGCGCCTGAAACAGGATAATGTTATCTATTTCCCCGACACCACGTCCTGCGGCACCGCGACCGCGGTTTCTGTACCGTGCATGTTCTCTAATATGCCGCGCGCCCACTATGATGAAGAGCTGGCGCACCATCAGGAAGGCGTGCTGGATATCCTGCAGCGCGCGGGAATTCAGGTTCAGTGGAATGATAACGACGGCGGCTGTAAAGGAGCCTGCGACCGGGTACCGCACCAGAACGTCACCGATCTGAAGCTTAGCGGCCAGTGCATCGACGGCGAGTGCTACGATGAGGTGCTGTTCCATAACCTGGAGAACTATATCGATAATCTGCAGCAGGACGGGATTATCGTTCTGCACACTATCGGCAGCCACGGCCCAACCTACTACAATCGTTATCCGGCGCAGTTTAAACAGTTTACGCCCACCTGCGACACCAACGAGATTCAGAGCTGCACCCAGCAGCAGCTCACCAATACCTACGATAATACGATTTTGTATGTCGATTATGTGGTCGACAAAGCGATAAAATTACTGCAGTCAAAGCAGGATAAATTTACCACCAGCCTGGTGTATCTCTCGGATCACGGCGAGTCGCTTGGCGAGGATGGGGTGTATTTACACGGGCTACCGTGGTCCATCGCCCCGGAGACGCAAAAACACGTCCCGATGCTGCTGTGGCTGTCAGCGGATTATCAACAGCGCTATGGCGTGTCCAGCCAGTGTTTGCAGCAAAAAGCGAAAACGCAAGCGTATTCGCAGGATAATCTTTTCTCCACCCTGCTCGGTCTGCTCGGGGTCAGCACCCGCGAGTACCAGGCAACAGACGATATTTTAACGCCATGTAGAGAGGCAGGCCGATGAAAATTTTAGTCATTGAAGACGATGCGCTCCTGTTACAAGGGTTAATCCTGGCGATGCAAAGCGAGGGCTACGTTTGCGACGGCGTATCAACCGCCCACGAAGCCGCCCTCTCTCTGGCCAGCAACCACTACAGCCTGGTGGTTCTCGACCTCGGCCTGCCGGATGAAGACGGTCTGCACTTCCTGGCGCGCATGCGACGGGAGAAGTTCAGCCAGCCGGTACTGATCCTCACCGCCCGCGATACCGTGGATGACCGCATCAGCGGCCTGGATACCGGCGCGGATGACTACCTGGTTAAGCCGTTTGCGCTGGAAGAGCTGAACGCGCGCATTCGCGCCCTGCTGCGTCGTCACAATAATCAGGGCGATAACGAACTGTCCGTCGGCAATCTGCGCCTGAACGTCACCCGGCGGCTGGTCTGGCTCGGCGAGCAGTCCCTGGATTTAACGCCCAAAGAGTACGCTCTGCTTTCACGCCTGATGATGAAAGCGGGCAGCCCGGTGCATCGCGAAATTCTCTACAACGACATTTACAGCTGGGACAACGAACCGGCCACCAACACGCTGGAGGTGCATATCCATAATCTGCGCGATAAAGTCGGCAAATCACGCATCCGCACCGTCCGGGGCTTTGGCTATATGCTGGTTGATAACGCGGAGACCGAATAACGCTATGGCTTTTTTTGTCAGTGAAAACTGGACTATGCGTCATCGGCTGCTGCTGACAATTGGCGCTATTCTGGCCGTTTGTCAGCTCATCAGCGTGTTCTGGCTGTGGCATGAAAGTCAGGAGCAGATTCAGCTGCTGGTCGCCAGCGCCATTGAAGGGCATAACAATCAGAAGCATATAGAGCATGAGGTTCGCGAAGCGGTAGCCAGCCTGCTGATCCCAAGCCTGCTGATTATCGGCCTGGCGCTGTATATCTCCCTGCTGGCGGTGAAAAAAATCACAAAGCCGCTTTCCAGACTGCAGCTCGAGCTGGAAAGCCGCACCCCGGACAACCTGCAGCCTATCACGCTGAAGGAATCGGTTCCTGAAGTCACCGCGGTGACCACCGCGATTAATCAGCTGGTGTCCCGCCTGAATTTAACCCTCGATCGCGAGCGTCTGTTTACCGCCGACGTCGCCCATGAGCTGCGCACGCCGCTGGCCGGGCTGCGTCTGCACCTGGAGCTTCTGGCGAAAGTGCATGGCGTTAGCGTGGACCCGCTAATTCAGCGTCTCGATCAAATGACCAATAGCATTACCCAGCTGCTTCAGCTGGCGCGCGTTGGCCAGTCATTCTCCGCCGGAAGCTATCAGCAGGTTGCGCTGAAAGAGGATGTAATCGAACCGCTGCAGAGCGAGCTTGAGACAATGCTGCAGCAGCGCCAGCAGACGCTGGCGATCAACGTTAAGGATGGAGAGGCAATCGTGTCGGGCGACGCCACGCTGGTGCAGGTTATTTTACGTAACCTGGTCGAAAACGCGCATCGTTATAGCCCGACGGGGTCGACGATTAAAGTGTCGATAGCGCCTGGCCCAACGCCCATTCTGGCCGTTGAGGATGAAGGACCGGGAATTGATGAGGCTAAAAGCGGTGAGCTAAGCAAAGCGTTCGTCCGCATGGACAGCCGCTATGGCGGTATTGGTCTCGGGTTAAGCATCGTCACCCGCATCGCCCAGCTGCACGACGCGCAGTTCTTTTTACATAACCGACAGCCCGGGCCCGGCGTTCGCGCCTGGGTACTCTTCCCTAAAGCTTCGCGTCAGAACGTCAGCACCCACTGATGGAAAAAGGCAACGACGATAACAAACGCGCAGGTGACTGCCAGGTATTCGCGGAAGGTTAATTTTTGCATGGCGCTATCCTCAGTAAAGTGAGGATAGTTTCGCCAAACAAGATTAAGCCAACATTAAGCATCACGGAAAATCGCGACAGAGGGGCAACAAATAACCAAAGCGTTTCGGCTCATGTGCCCGCTTTTCTGTCGGGTGGCGGCTGGCGCCTTACCCTACCTACGAAAAACACATCCCGTCCATCGCCCGAAGACCCGGTAAGGCCCGGGCGATATTTATCTGGCAACGCCGCTACGAAGCGGCGATAAACAGCTCGCGCAGCTGGTGAAGCTGGTCGCGAATTTGCGCCGCCTCTTCAAACTCCAGGTTCTGCGCGTGCTGCATCATCTGCCCTTCCAGTTCGTGAATCTTCTGCTGGAGCGCCTTCGGCGTTAGCGCGACGACATCCGCCTCAACCGGTGAGCGAGACTTGCCGCGCCCCTTGGTTTTGGTTTTCGCGATATTCTGACCGAGCGCCAGAATGTCGACCACTTTCTTATTCAGACCCTGCGGAACGATACCGTGCTCTTCGTTGTACGCCTGCTGCTTCTCGCGGCGGCGCTCGGTTTCCCCGATCGCTTTCGCCATCGATGGAGTGATTTTATCGCCGTAGAGAATCGCTTTGCCGTTGATATTTCGCGCCGCGCGGCCAATGGTCTGAATCAGCGAGCGTTCAGAGCGCAGGAAGCCTTCTTTATCGGCATCCAGGATCGCCACCAGCGAAACTTCCGGCATATCCAAACCTTCACGCAGCAGGTTGATCCCCACCAGCACGTCAAACTCGCCGAGGCGCAGGTCGCGGATAATCTCCATGCGCTCCACGGTGTCGATGTCCGAGTGCAGGTAGCGCACCCGCTCGCCGTGCTCTTCCAGATATTCGGTTAAATCTTCCGCCATGCGTTTGGTCAGCGTCGTGACCAGCACGCGCTCGTTGATCGCGGTGCGGATGCGAATCTCCGAGAGCAGATCGTCGACCTGGGTGCCTACCGGACGCACTTCGATGACCGGATCCAGCAACCCCGTAGGACGGACGACCTGGTCCACCACCTCGTCGCCGGATTTATCCAGCTCATAGGCTCCCGGCGTCGCCGAAACATAGATGGTTTGCGGCGCCAGGGCCTCAAACTCTTCAAACTTGAGCGGACGGTTATCGAGCGCAGACGGCAGGCGGAAACCGTACTCCACCAGCGTCTCTTTGCGCGCCCGGTCCCCGCGGTACATACCGCCGATCTGCGGGATCGTGACGTGGGACTCATCGATGACCAGCAGACCATCGGCCGGCAGGTAGTCAAACAGCGTCGGCGGCGGTTCGCCCGGCCCGCGGCCCGACAGATAGCGCGAGTAGTTTTCAATCCCCGAGCAGTAGCCCAGCTCGTTCATCATTTCGAGGTCGAACTGCGTACGCTGGCTCAGACGCTGCTCTTCCAGCAGCTTGTTGTTCTCCAGCAGTCCCTTACGCCGCTCCGACAGTTCAACTTTGATCTCTTCCATCGCCTGGACGATGCGCTCGCGCGGGGTGACGTAGTGGGTTTTGGGATAAACAGTGAAGCGCGGGATCGTCGACTCAATATGACCGGTCAGCGGATCGAACAGCGACAGGCGCTCAACTTCCTCATCGAACAGCTCAACGCGCAGCGCGATATCGTCAGACTCCGCCGGGAAGATATCAATCACCTCGCCGCGCACGCGGAAGGTACCGCGCTGGAAGGCCTGATCGTTGCGGGTATACTGCAGCTCGGCCAGGCGGCGCAAAATAGCGCGCTGGTCGATAATCATGCCGACCGTCAGATGCAGCATCATTTTCAGATACAGATCCGGATCGCCCAGACCGTAGATAGCGGAGACCGAGGCCACCACCACCACGTCGCGACGCTCCAGCAGCGCTTTGGTCGCCGACAGACGCATCTGTTCAATATGTTCGTTCACCGACGCATCTTTCTCGATGAAGGTGTCCGAGCTTGGCACGTAGGCTTCCGGCTGGTAGTAGTCGTAGTACGAGACGAAATACTCCACCGCGTTCTCCGGGAAGAACTCTTTCATTTCGCCGTATAGCTGCGCCGCCAGGGTTTTGTTTGGCGCCAGCACCATCGTCGGACGCTGCAGGTCAGCAATGACGTTGGCGATGGTAAACGTTTTACCTGAGCCGGTGACCCCGAGCAGGGTTTGATGCGCCAGGCCATCTTCCAGCCCCTCTTCCAGGCGACGAATGGCTTCCGGCTGATCGCCGGAGGGACGGAAAGCAGAATGCAGCTTGAACGGTTTACTCATCAATCAGAACCTGAAGAAGGGTTGAACGGCAGGTGTTTAATTCTACTCGCCGGCTCAGCTTTTGCCAATAAAAAATACTGGATATAAAAACAGTGCCGTATTATCGTAGTCGGACTAATTAGCGCTTTTTACCGCCAACATGGACGAATAAAAACCGCTTTACGGGATAATCGACCACGCCTCAGGGTTATCCCCAAAAAGTATGACCATTTAACATTTGTCAAGCGAGGGGATGAATGTTTTATGGCAGTCGGTGACACTTTTCTTACAGGCATTGATTTTATTTAAATAATTGATATTTAATAGAATTTAATAAAAGACGGGTTTCGCGCCAATTCGGCCGCAGGCCGCGTACTCTCTAGCTTACCGCAAGTTTTCTAACTCTAATACACAAGGTTATCCACAGGAATAGTGGATAACTGTCTGCAGCCCATGACCCGAGCCACCCGAACAAAACCCGTCGCCCCGACCAAACCCGCCGCGAAAAAAATTAATTGAATTTTTTTTGCTGTTTATTGGCGAAGAGTGGCTAGATTTTTTGTTATTTTTTGCACCACATTTCAGCGCGCGGGCACCGGGAAAGTGCAAGGTCGGTCCGCTTGTGCCCGGTCGCACCTGTATTGACCAGCAAATACCGAGAGTTCTTTTTCCTGGCAAGAGATTTGCAGAATCTTCTCGTCGCCTGCTATCCCAGGAAAGGAGAAAACGTCTATGTTGAGTCTACGCGCCGTGAACCACTATTACGGAAGCCAGCACACGCTGTGGAATGTTGACCTTGAGCTCAAACCCGGTAAATGCACTTGCGTCATGGGGCGCCAGGGAATGGGGAAAACCACGCTCGTCAACTGTATTACCGGTCATCTGCCGGTGGCCAGCGGCACTATCACCTGGCAGGACGGAGGATCGGCGCCCTATGACCTGATGCCGCTCTCCGCGCAGTCGCGCAGCGCCATCGGCATTGGCTATGTACCGCAGGATAAACGGATTTTTTCGCAGCTGAGCGTGGAGGAAAATTTGCACATTGCCCTTGCGGCGGGCGGCGAACCGGCGTCAGCGGTCGCCGGAGAGATTTACGATCTGTTCCCCGAGCTGTACGCTCTGCGCCAAAGTAAAGGGATTACCCTGAGCGCCGACGATCAGTATCAGCTGGCGCTGGCCAGGGCGCTGATAACCCGTCCGCGCCTGCTGATCCTCGACGAACCTTCGCGCGGCGGCGGCCAGCGCTTCCTGCACAAGCTCGGGGATTTACTGATGCGCCTGAACCGCGATATTGGCCTGACGGTGCTGATCGCCGAACAGCACCTGCCGTTTATTCGTCGGGTGGCGGATCGTTTCTGTCTGCTGCACTGTGGACGCAGCGTAGCCCAGGGAGACGTTATCCAGCTGGATGCCCCGCTGCTGGCGAAGTGGATGACGCCCGATCCAGCGCGCTGAGGTCGAGATACTGACCGAGATCCTCGCGCTGAGCCGCCTCCGCCAGCCACGGGATCTCGCCAAGAAACGGCGCGGGCAGCACGCGTTTCAGCGTTGCCAGATATTCAGGATGGCGCCTGGCGGGCGGCTGGATATCGTTGGCTATCCAGCCCGCCAGCGGCAGTCCGGCCTGTAGCACCGCCTGAGCGGTCAGCATGGCATGGTTGATGCACCCCAGCTTAACGCCGACCACTAAAATCACCGGCAGCCGCTCTTCCTGTACCCAATCGGCAAAGGTCAGCGTTTCTGACAGCGGCGTAAACCAGCCCCCCGCCCCTTCCACCAGTAGCCAGTCGGACAGCGCTTCCAGCTCGCGCAGGCCAGCAGAAATCGCGGCGGCGTCAATCGGTCTCCCTTCATCAGCGCTGATAATATGCGGTGACGTCGGTTCAGCAAAGGTGAACGGATTGACCTGCTCGTAGCGCAGCGCCACGCGGCTATTGCGCTGTAAAGCCAGCGCATCCTCATTACGTAATCCCTGGGCCGTATAGTCGCTGCCGGAAGCCACCGGTTTGTAGCCCGCGCTCTTAAATCCCTCGCGATTGGCCGCCTGCAGCAGCGCGCAGCTGGCGACGGTTTTCCCCACCTCGGTGTCGGTGCCGGTAACGAAGAAACGTTTAGTCACGTTCGATAACTCCTGTAAAAAGATGATACGTCAGCGGGCACTGGCCCTGCTGCTGCGGCCAGGCGAGCTGGAGCTGCCGCAGCTTGCCGCGGCTGAGCGGCGCAGGGCTGCGTCCGTGGTGCAGATGGGTCGCGCCAATGCCTTTAAGCGACCGCATCGCGCCAAGCGCGTCGGGAAACGGCAGCGTGATGGCGTGGACGTGGCCGCTGGCGCGGCGACCGGCCAGCGCCTGACGCACCGCCTGCTCGCTGAGAAAACGGTTGGCGTGCGGCCGCTCATCGATGGCTCGCCAGGCCTGATTGAGCTCAGGTAACGAACCTGACAGCAGCGTACTAAACGCCACGCGGCCGCCGGGCCGCACGACCCGGGACAGCTCATCAATGGCGGTCGCGAGATTGTCGCACCACTGAACCGCAAGGTTGCTCCACGCCAGATCAACGCAGCCGTCCGCCAGCGGCAGCGCTTCGATGTCGCCCTCGACGTAGCGGTGCGCGCAGTTTCCGCGGCGGGCCTCCGCCAGCATGTCGACGGAAAGATCCAGCGCCGTCACCCGGCTCCCTGCATCGCGCCAGAAGCGGCTTATGCTGCCGGGGCCGCAGCCCGCGTCCAGCACCTCAGGAAAGGTCTTGATATCGAGCTGTTCCAGCAGCAGCGAGGCGCTAAGGCGCTGTAATTCGTCGTGCTGAGCGTAATGTCCCGCCGCGCGGCCAAACGCCGCCGCGACGGCGCGCTTATTCACCGCCGTCATGCAGCACCTCCAGCAGGCGGGCGATATCGGCAGACTCGTGCGCGGCGGTCAGCGTCAGGCGCAGCCGCGCGCTGCCGACGGGGACCGTCGGCGGGCGAATGGCCGTCGCCCAGCAGCCTTCCTCACGCAGACGCGCCGCCAGCCGCAGCGCGCGGGCGTTGTCGCCGACGATCAGCGGTTGGATCGCGCTGCCGGAATCAGTGAGCTCCCCGGGATAGTGGGACATTCCCCGGCGAAAGTCGGCGATATGGCCGGCCAGCGTTTCCCGCCGCTGCTGACCCTCGTCGCTGCGAATCACGGCCAGCGCGGCGCTCAGCGCCACCGCCTGCGCCGGCGGCATGGCGGTGCTGTAAATCAGATGGCGGGCAAACTGCAGCAGATAATCCGCCAGCGCCTCGCTGCACAGCACCGCCGCGCCGCTGACGCCAAACGCTTTACCGAAGGTGACGATAAGCAGATCCGGGCGTACCTGCTGCGCGTAGCAGCTGCCGCGCCCCTCTTCGCCGAGCGCGCCGATACCGTGCGCGTCGTCAACCAGCAGAAGCGCGCCGGCCGCCCGCGCCGCCTGAGAAACCTCAGCCAGCGGCGCGCTATCGCCGTCCATGCTAAAAATGCCTTCGGTCACCACCAGCTGCTGGCCGGATAGCGGTTTCGCCAGCAAATCGTCAAGATGGCGGCTGTCGTTGTGCTGAAAACGCCGCAGCTGCGCCGGGCTTAGGCTGGCGGCTTCCAGCAGCGAAGCGTGGCTGAGACGGTCGGCGACAATCCGATCCTCTTTGCCCGCCAGCGCGGCAATCACCGCCTGATTCGCGGCAAAGCCGGAAATAAACAGCAGCGCGCGCGGATAGCCCAGCCAGTCGGCCAGCTGCTCCTCCAGCGCGCGGTGCGCCTCGCTATAGCCGCTGACGTGGCCGGAGCCGCCGCTGCCGACGCCGTAGCGGTCCGCACCCTGCTGCCAGGCCTTGACGATAGCCGGATGCTGGCTGAGGCCAAGATAATCGTTGCTGGAAAAATTGAGCCAGCGCCGCCCTTCGCGGCTGAGCCAGCGTCCTGCGCCCAGCGTCACCGGCAGGCGACTGCGCAAGGCATCCGCCGCCTGCCGTTCCGCCAGCGCCAGCTCGATGCGGTGCTGCCAGCTCATAGCGCCGCCGCGTTGTAATATTCCTCGGTATCCGGGTTCATCAACGCCTGCTCCAGCCGCTGCTGCTGGGCGTTATCGCCTTCCAGTACCTCGGTCTGCTGCGGATTAATCCCCAGCTTGCGGAACAGCTGCAGGTCTTTGTCCTCTTCCGGGTTTGGCGTGGTCAGCAGCTTGCAGCCGTAGAAAATCGAGTTCGCCCCAGCCATAAAGCACATTGCCTGGGTCTGTTCGTTCATCTGTTCACGACCGGCGGAGAGGCGCACGTGCGAGGTCGGCATCATGATGCGCGCAATGGCGATAGTACGAATAAAATCAAAGGCGTCCACGTCGTCGTTATCCGCCAGCGGCGTGCCTTTGACCTTCACCAGCATGTTGATCGGCACGCTTTCCGGCGGCGTCGGCAGATTGGCCAGCTGTAGCAGCAGCCCGGCGCGGTCTTTGACCGTTTCCCCCAGCCCGACAATACCGCCGGAGCACACTTTAATTCCGGCATCGCGCACTTTATCAAGGGTATCGAGGCGCTCCTGATAGGTGCGGGTGGTGATGATATTGCCGTAGAATTCCGGCGAGGTATCGAGATTGTGGTTGTAGTAATCCAGACCGGCGCCGGCCAGACGCTGGGCCTGGCTATCGTTGAGCGTGCCAAGGGTCATGCACGCTTCCAGCCCCAGCGCTTTCACCCCTTTCACCATCTGCTCAAGATACGGCATATCGCGATCGTTCGGATTCTTCCACGCCGCCCCCATACAGAAGCGGGTTGAACCGGCTTGTTTCGCCTGTCGCGCCGACTCAAGCACCTGTTCAACCTCCATCAGGCGTTCGGATTCCAGACCGGTTTTATAGCGCGCGCTTTGCGGGCAGTATTTGCAGTCTTCCGGGCAGGCGCCGGTCTTAATCGACAGCAGCGTGCTGACCTGAACCTGGCGCGGGTCGAAGTGCTGGCGATGGATCTGTTGCGCTTCAAACAGCAGATCCAGAAAGGGTTTATTAAATAACTCAGTAACTTGCGACATTGTCCAGCGGGGGTGGTGAGCCATTAGCCTCTCCAAAGGGTTTTGTTAATTGTTGGTTCGGTTTATACTCGTAAACCTAAATGTTTTCAAAATGGTTTACAAGTCGATTATGACAACGGACGATCTCGCTTTCGATCGGCGCCACATCTGGCACCCTTACACTTCAATGACTTCGCCGCTGCCGGTCTATCCGGTCGTGGCCGCCCACGGCTGTGAGCTGACCCTCGCCGACGGCGGGCAGCTGATTGACGGCATGTCGTCCTGGTGGGCGGCCATTCATGGCTATAATCACCCGCGCCTGAACGCGGCGATGAAAGCGCAGATTGACCAGATGTCGCACGTCATGTTCGGTGGGATTACCCACCCTTCCGCGGTCGCCCTGTGCCGCCAGCTGGTGGCGATGACCCCGGAAAGCCTCGAATGCGTGTTCCTCGCCGATTCCGGCTCCGTCGCCGTCGAAGTGGCGATGAAAATGGCGCTGCAGTACTGGCAGGCGAAAGGCGACCCGCGCCAGCGCTTTCTCACCTTCCGCAACGGCTATCACGGCGATACCTTCGGCGCGATGTCGGTCTGCGATCCGACGAACTCAATGCACAGCCTGTGGCAGGGCTATCTGCCGGATAACCTCTTCGCCCCGGCGCCGCAGAGCCGCTTCGACGGCGACTGGGATGAGCGGGATATGGTACCGTTCGCCCGTCTGATGGCCGCCCACCGCCATGAAATCGCCGCGGTGATCCTCGAGCCGATTGTTCAGGGCGCGGGCGGAATGCGGATGTACCACCCCGAGTGGCTCAGGCGGATCCGCAGGATGTGCGATCGCGAGGGCATCCTGCTGATCGCCGATGAGATCGCCACCGGCTTTGGTCGAACCGGTAAGCTGTTCGCCTGCGAGCACGCGGGGATTGCGGCGGATATTCTGTGCCTCGGCAAAGCGCTGACCGGCGGCACCATGACCCTCTCCGCCACCCTCACCACCCGTCAGGTGGCAGAAACTATCAGCGACGGGGAAGCCGGCTGCTTTATGCACGGCCCGACCTTTATGGGCAACCCGCTGGCCTGCGCGGCGGCGACCGAGAGCCTGCGCCTGCTGGAAAGCGGCGAATGGCAGCAGCAGGTGGCAGCCATTGAAGCGCAGCTCAGCGCCGAACTGGCGCCGGCGTGCGAATCCGCGCAGGTTGCCGATGTGCGGGTGCTGGGAGCGATTGGCGTGATCGAGACGCATCGGCCGGTGAATATGGCCGCCCTGCAGCGCTTTTTCGTCGAACAAGGCGTGTGGATCCGCCCGTTCGGTCGCCTGATTTACCTGATGCCGCCGTACATCATTACGCCGGAGCAGCTGAGTCGCCTGACGCGGGCGGTAAACGCCGCGGTTCAGGAAGAAACATTTTTTAGCGAATAAGCGACGGTAATGGCGCCTCTCTCGCGCTACACTTTCTGGCTAATCAGCGGATGACTACGAGGAGAGACGATGAAATTAATCAGTCATGATTTACAGGATGGTGAGAAGCTGCCCAATCGTCATGTCTTTAACGGCATGGGCTACGATGGCGATAATATCTCGCCGCATCTGGCGTGGGACGATGTGCCGGCCGGAACCAAAAGCTTTGTGGTGACCTGCTTCGATCCCGATGCGCCCACCGGCTCCGGCTGGTGGCACTGGCTGGTGGCCAATCTTCCGGCCGATACCCGCGTGTTACCGCAGGGAGCCGGCTCCGGACAGGCGGAACTGCCCGAAGAAGCGATTCAGACCCGTACCGATTTTGGCCAGGCCGGATACGGCGGCGCGGCGCCGCCAAAAGGCGAGACCCATCGCTATATCTTTACCGTCCACGCGCTGGACGTCGAAAAAATTGCGGTCGATGAGGGCGCGAGCGGCGCGATGGTCGGCTTTAACGTCCATTTCCACAGCCTCGGCAGCGCGTCGATTACCGCCCTGTTTAGCTAAGCCCCGGATGGCGGCGTAAACGCCTTATCCGGGCTACAGGTGAGTGCGATTGGGTAGCCCGGGTAAGGCGTCAGCCGCAACCCGGGTAAACCAAAACAATCACGACTCCGTCACCGCCTGCACGGCGTTTTTGCGCACCCGCGCAAACCACACCACCGTCAGCAGCCCGAGCCATACCAGACCGGCGATAAGCGCAATCCGCGTCTCCTCCACCATCCCCAGCACCGCGATGACCAGTCCCATAAACAGCAGCGTCAGCAGCGGCGCAACCGGCCAGAACGGCACCGGAAACGCGATATTGCCGCGCTCTTCAGCGGACAGGCCGCGACGCATCGCAAAGTGGGCCAGCAGGATCATCAGCCAGACCCACACCGTAGCAAAAGCTGCCAGCGAGGCAATCAGCACAAACACCTGCTCCGGCATCAGGTAGTTCAGCACCACCGCCGCCAGCAGCGCCACGCCCATCACCACCACCGTCATCCACGGCACCCCGTTGCTGGCGATGCGCTGGAAGCTCTTCGGCGCCAGCCCCTCTTTCGCCATGCCGTACATCATGCGCCCCGCGCCAAAAATATCGCTGTTAATCGCCGAAATACTGGCGCTGATCACGATGATATTCAGGATGGTAGCCGCCGCCGGAATCCCCAGACCATCAAAAATCAGCACGAACGGACTGCCCCGCTCGCCGAAGCTGTTCCACGGGAAAATCGCCATCAGAATCGCCAGGGTGCAGACATAGAACAGCACGATTCGCAGCGGGATAGTATTGATCGCCTGCGGGATCACCTTCTGCGGATTCTTCGCTTCCGCCGCGGTCACGCCGATAATCTCGACGCCGCCAAAGGCAAACATCACGATACCGAGCGAGGCTATAATCCCCTCCCAGCCGTTAGGGGCAAAGCCGCCGTGGCTCCACAAATTCTCCAGCCCGGTTGCCGGAAAGGCGTTACCGAATCCAAAGAAAATGATGCTGCCGCCCGCCACAATCATGGCAATAATCGCCACCACTTTGATCAGCGACAGCCAGAACTCCATCTCGCCGAAAACGCGCACGCTGCACAGGTTCATGGCGCCGATAAAAAAGATAATGCTCAGCACCCAGATCCAGCGGGGAACATCGGGATACCACAGCCCCATATAGATGCCGAACGCGGTAACGTCCGCGAGGGCGACGATCACCATCTCAAAGGTGTAGGTCCAGCCGGTAATAAAACCCGCCAGCGGGCCAAGATACTGGCGCGCGTAGCTGCTGAAGGAGCCGGAAACGGGGTTGCGTACCGCCATTTCCCCCAGCGCCCGCATCACGATAAACACCGCCGCGCCGCCGATCAGATAGGCCAGCAGTACCGCCGGGCCCGCGGCCTTGATCGCCGATGCCGAGCCGTAGAACAGCCCGGTACCGATGGCGGAGCCGAGGGCGATAAAACGAATGTGCCGGGCATTCAGCCCGCGCAGCAGGTGTGGCTTGTTTTGTTGTTGCATATGCAAGTGTCCTGATAGTTTTTATACGACGACAAATATGCGTGTAGGGTGGCCGGGAGGAAGAGATCCTCCCGGCGCAGGTACAGAGAACAGCGATGGTTTAGCGTTGGTCTCAGAGCACGGCAGGCAGCAGCCGCGTCAGATGACGCGCCGCCAGGAGCGCAATGGCGTTTTCGATGTCCGGGGCGAAGAAGCGGTCCTCGGTGTAATGGGTCACCCGTTCGCGCAGCAGGTGGCGCGCCTCTTCCAGCAGCGGGCTGCTGCTCAGGCCTTCGCGCATATCCAGACCCTGCACGGCGGCCAGCCACTCAACGGCCAGTACGCCGCGGGTATTTTCCGCCATCGCCCACAGGCGGCGGCCGGCGGCCGGGGCCATCGAGACGTGGTCTTCCTGGTTAGCGGAGGTTGGCAGACTGTCCACGCTGTGCGGGTGCGACAGCGCTTTGTTCTCGCTGGCCAGCGCCGCCGCCGTCACCTGGGCAATCATAAACCCGGAGTTGACGCCGCCGTTTTTGACCAGGAAAGGGGGCAGCTGCGACATATGGCTGTCCATCATCAGCGCGATACGGCGCTCCGACAGCGATCCGATTTCGGCAATCGCCAGCGCGATATTATCCGCCGCCATCGCCACCGGTTCGGCGTGGAAGTTACCTCCGGAAATCACGTCGTTCTCGCTGGCGAACACCAGCGGGTTATCGGATACCGCGTTGGCTTCAACCAGCAGCACTTCCGCCGCCTGGCGAAGCTGGGTCAGGCAGGCACCCATCACCTGCGGCTGGCAGCGCAGAGAGTACGGATCCTGCACCTTGGTGCAGTTATGGTGCGACTGGGAAATCGCGCTGTCGTCGGTCAGCAGATGGCGATAGAGCGCCGCGGCGTCAATCTGCCCGCGCTGACCGCGCGCTTCGTGAATGCGCGGATCAAACGGACGACGCGAACCGAGCGCCGCTTCGGTGGTTAACGACCCGCAAACTACCGCGGAAGCGAACAGGTCTTCGGCTTCGAACAGGCCGCGCAGGGCAAACGCCGTCGACGCCTGCGTGCCGTTGAGCAGCGCCAGCCCCTCTTTCGCCGCCAGAGTAATCGGCTCAAGCCCCGCCTGACGCAGCGCTTCCGTCGCCGGCAGCCACTCCCCGCCGCGCACGCGCGCTTTCCCTTCGCCAAGTAGGGTCAAAGACATATGCGCCAGCGGCGCGAGGTCGCCGGAGGCGCCGACCGATCCCTTCGCCGGGATCCACGGCGTCACGCCCGCGTTGACCAGGCCAATCAGCGCCTGAATCACGCTCAGGCGAATGCCGGAAAAGCCGCGCGACAGGCTGTTAATTTTCAGCACCATAATCAGACGCGCGAGGTCATCATCCAGCGGTTCGCCAATCCCCGCCGCGTGCGACAGCACCAGCGATCGCTGAAGGTTTTCCAGATCTTCGGTTGAGATGCGCGTCTGCGCCAGCAGGCCAAAACCGGTGTTGATACCGTAGGCGGTGCGGCCTTCCGCCAGAATCGCGTTGACGCAGGCAACGCTGTCATCAATCGCCGCGAACGCGCTTTCGTCTAGCGTAATGTTCAGCGGCTGGCTGTAGACGTCGCGCAGCTGCGACAGACTGAGTTGACCCGGAATCAGTGTTAAAGCGTTCATTTAGCGTGCCCCTGCGTTGCTGCCACCATCGGAAGATTCAAACCTTGTTCTGTCGCGCACTCAATCGCGATATCGTAGCCCGCGTCGGCATGACGCATCACGCCGGTCGCCGGGTCGTTGTGCAGGACGCGGGCAATGCGCGCCGCCGCTTCATCGGTACCGTCGCAGACGATAACCATGCCGGAGTGCTGCGAAAAGCCCATCCCGACGCCGCCGCCGTGGTGCAGCGACACCCAGGTCGCCCCGCTGGCGGTATTCAGTAAGGCGTTGAGCAGCGGCCAGTCGGAGACGGCGTCGGAACCATCGCGCATCGCTTCCGTCTCGCGGTTCGGGCTGGCGACGGAGCCGGAGTCAAGATGGTCGCGGCCAATGACGATCGGCGCGGAGACTTCGCCGCTGCGGACCATTTCGTTAAACGCCAGCCCCAGCTTCTGCCGCCATTCGAGGCCTACCCAGCAGATACGCGCCGGTAGCCCCTGGAAACTGATACGCTCGCGGGCCATATCCAGCCAGTGATGCAGGTGCTTATCGTCTTTAACGATCTCTTTCACTTTCGCGTCGGTTTTATAGATGTCCTGCGGGTCGCCGGACAGGGCAACCCAGCGGAACGGGCCGATGCCGCGGCAGAATAGCGGGCGGATATAGGCGGGAACGAAGCCTGGGAAAGCAAACGCGTTGCCAACGCCCATCTCCTGGGCCATCTGGCGAATGTTGTTGCCGTAGTCAAACGTCGGCACGCCCATTTCGTGGAATGCCAGCATCGCCTGCACGTGGTCGGCCATTGCGCGTTTCGCCGCCAGGATAGTGCCCTGCGGGTCCGACTCGGCCTTAGCCTGGTACTCTTCCCAGCTCCAGCCTTTCGGCAGATAGCCGTGCAGCGGGTCGTGGGCGCTGGTCTGATCGGTCACCATATCCGGGCGCACGCCGCGTTTGACCATTTCCGGCACGATCTCTGCCGCGTTGCCGCACAGTGCGATAGAGATTGCCCGGCCCTCGGCGGTGTATTTTTTGATGCGCGCCAGCGCGTCATCCAGCGACGTCGCCTGTTCATCAACGTAGCGGGTACGCAGGCGGAAATCGATGCGGCTCTGCTGGCATTCGATATTCAACGAGCAGGCGCCCGCTAAGGTCGCGGCCAGCGGCTGCGCGCCGCCCATGCCGCCCAGACCGGCGGTCAACACCCAGCGCCCCTTCAGGCTGCCCTGGTAGTGCTGGCGGCCTGCCTCAACGAAGGTTTCATAGGTGCCCTGCACGATGCCCTGGCTGCCAATGTAGATCCAGCTGCCGGCGGTCATCTGGCCGTACATCGCCAGCCCTTTAGCATCCAGCTCGTTAAAGTGTTCCCAGGTTGCCCAGTGCGGCACCAGGTTGGAGTTGGCGATCAGCACCCGCGGCGAGTTTTCATGGGTTTTGAATACGCCCACCGGCTTACCGGACTGCACCAGCAGCGTTTCGTCGCTCTCCAGGTTTTTCAGCGCCTTCACGATAGCGTCATAGCATTCCCAGTTGCGCGCCGCGCGTCCGATGCCGCCATACACCACCAGCTCATGCGGGTTTTCGGCGACATCCGGGTCGAGGTTATTCATGAGCATACGCAGCGGAGCTTCGGTCAGCCAGCTCTTCGCATTTAACGTTGTGCCACGCGGTGCACGTACGTCCTGCTGGCGGTATTTGCTTTGCGACATCGGGGGTTTCTCCTGACAATTAACGTTGTGTACGTAGATACATATACTTGTCTATACAAGCATACGCAAGCCAGGATTTAACACAAAAGATACATTTTTGTTATATTGCGTCAGCAATCACGTTTTGCCGACGCGCAGGAAGATCAGGAACCAAAATGGCCCTGCAGACGGTAGCGGCTGCCGGGGAAAATCAGGCGCGCGTGGGAAACGATATGGGTGGTGGACCAGGTGCGGCGGCGGATCAGCAGACACGGGTCGTGCGCGTGAATATGCAGCAGCGCGCACTCCTCCGCCGTTGCCTGCACCGCCTCAACAATGTGCTCCCCTTCGGTCAGAGGGGCGATCAGCGACAGATAGTCGTGGGGCGTGGTCGCGGTATAGTCCTGACGCAGATAGTCCGGCACCACGGAGGCGTTGACGCAGCGGTCCTCAATCTGTACCGGGACCTCATTTTCAAAATGCACCATCAGCGAATGGAAAATCCGCGTACCGGCGGCCACGTTGAGCGCCGCGGCCTGAATCAGATCCGCCTGCGTTTCCTCCAGCAGCACCACCTCGCAGCGGTGCTGATGATGACGAGAGGTAATTTCCTCCGCGATGCTGCGCACTTCAAACAGCGCCGACTGCCCTTTCGGCTCCGCGACAAACGTCCCCACCCCCTGTAATCGCACCAGCCGGCCTTCATCGGTCAGCTCGCGCAGCGCCCGATTGATGGTCATCCGGCTAAAGCCAAACTGCGCCACCAGCTCCGCCTCCGAAGGAATGCGATCGTGCGGACGCCAGACGCCGCTGTGGATCTTTTCGCTAATAGCCTGTTTCACCTTTTCATAGAAAGGCGCAGGCGCGGAACGAGGTTGCGATGAGAACATGGCCGGGCTTCCTTGTGCGAATGGGCGGCGAAACGTCCAGAATATACTGAATCGCTACTGCCACCAATGGGCGATTTGCCGCGCCTCCGCGCTGTGGTCGCGCCCCTGACAAATCCCGGCGGCCGTCGGTTGTCATAGCTTCATGCGATTTCTCCTCGCACCACGCGCTGCCAGAGCGGGCTGCGCCCCGGCTCGTAAACCATCTCAACCGGATGCTCCGCGTCCCAGATAGCAAAATCAGCAACGAAGCCCGGCGCCAGCCGGCCGTGGCTCGCCTGGCGGCCCAGCGCCTGCGCCGCATGACGGGTTACGCCTGCCCACGCCTCCTCCGGCGTTAAGCCAAATTTCACGCAGGCCATATTCATCGCCAGATGCAGGCTGGCGAAGGGGCTGGTGCCGGGGTTGTAGTCCGTCGCCACCGCCATCGGAACCTGATATTCGCGCAGCAGTTCAACCGGCGGCCTGCGGGTTTCGTTAAGGAAATAGAACGCGCCGGGCAGGAGCACCGCCACGGTGCCGCTGCGGCTCATCGCCGCCACGCCCTCTGGGGTCAGGTATTCAATATGGTCGGCGGACAGGCCTTTATAGCGGCTCACTAATTCGGCGCCGCCCAGCGAAGAGAGCTGCTCAACGTGACCTTTTACCGGGATACCTAATGCCTGGGCCGTACTGTAAACCCGTTCAGTCTGCGCGGGGGTAAAGCCGACGTTTTCGCAGAAGGCATCGACGCTTTCAAATAGCCCCTCTTCCCACAGCGTGGGCAGAATGGTTTCGCATACCAGATTGATATAGCCGTCCGGGTCGCCTTTATATTCCGGCGGCGTGGCGTGGGCGGAGAGTAGCGTGGGGGAAATCTCAACGGTATGCGTTGCGGCAAGCTGTTGTACAACCCGCAGCATTTTACGTTCGTTTGCGAGATCCAGCCCGTAGCCGGACTTGATCTCCAGGGTGGTGACCCCTTCGCGCAGCAGACGAGCCAGCCGCTGCCGGGCCAGCGCCAGCAGCTCCGTTTCGCTGCTTTCCCGGGTGGCGCGCACGGTCGCGTTAATGCCACCGCCGTTGGCGCTAATGGTCTGGTAGGAGACGCCGTTGAGGCGCTGCTCCCACTCCTGCGCCCGGCTGCCGCCGAAGACCAGGTGCGTGTGGCAATCAATCAGCCCCGGCGTGAGCAGCCTGCCGCCGAGGTCAATACTCTGCCCTGCGGGCGCCTCGCTTTCGGGCACAATAGCTTCAATGCGTCCATCGCGCACCAGCAGCGCATGATGCTCCACGAGTCCATACGGCTGAGAGAAACGCGGATCGAGCGTGGCCAGGCGGACGTTTCGCCAGATTAGGCGTTCGGAAGGTGTGTGTGTCATAGCGGTCAACTTGTCATGGGTTGTATAGACATTTATTTTGATTCCGCGAGAAATGTCAACTCAGCCCCCGGCAAATGTTATTTATTTGTGATCAAAAGCGGCTCGTTTCCGGCTCTTATTATGTAAAGAAACAACTTTTTTGCGCTACGTCTTCCCGTTTCGCTTAAGTTGGTATAAAACAGCAGGCTTTAAAGGACCTATACCCTTAATTTATTCTTGCCCGGAGCAACATGAACACATATTCCGTTTCCCGCCTGGCGCTGGCGCTGGCCTTTGGCGTGACGTTGTCCGCCTGTAGTTCGACGCCTGCCGATCAACAGCCCTCAACGCAAACAGCGCCGGGCACGGCCTCTCGTCCAGTTTTAACCGCCGATGAGGCGAAAAACTTCTTACCGGCGAGCTATTTCCAGTCTCTCGATCCTAACGCCGCGGCGTGGAGCCCGTCCGCCATCAGCCTCCCGGCGCAGCCGGATTTTGTTGTGGGTCCTGCGGGTACCCAGGGGGTAACCCACACCACGATTCAGGCCGCGGTGGATGCAGCGATTACCCGCCACTCCAATCGTCGTCAGTTTATCGCCATCATGCCGGGTGAATATGCGGGCACCGTATACGTTCCGGCGGCGCCTGGCGCGCTGACCCTGTACGGCACCGGTGAGAAGCCGATTGATGTAAAAATCAGCGCAGCGATTGATTCAGAAATGGATCCGGTCTCCTGGCGTCACCAGGTTAATCCGGGCGGCAAATATATGCCGGGCAAACCGGCCTGGTATATGTACGACAGTTGCCAGAGCAGACGTGCCGCCACCGTTGGCGTGATGTGCTCAGCGGTATTCTGGTCGCAGAATAACGATCTCCAGCTACAGAACCTGACTATCGCCAACAACCTCGGCGACAGCGTAGACGCGGGCACCCATCAGGCCGTGGCGCTGCGTAGCGATGGCGATCGGGTACAGATTAACAAGGTGAATATCCTCGGTCGCCAGAACACCTTTTTCGTGACCAACAGCGGCGTACAAAACCGCCTGCAGGATAACCGTCAGACCCGAACCCTGGTCAGCAACAGCTATATTGAAGGCGACGTCGATATCGTTTCCGGTCGTGGGGCGGTCGTGTTCGACAATACCGACTTCCGCGTGGTCAATTCGCGCACCCAGAAAGAGGGCTACGTCTTTGCGCCAGCGACCCTGAAGAGCGTGACCTACGGCTTCCTGGCGATCAACAGCCGCTTTACCGCTTCCGGCGATAACGTCGCGCAGCTGGGCCGCTCTCTGGACGTTGACGGCAACACCAATGGCCAGGTCGTTATTCGCGATAGCGTCATTAATGAAGGCTTTAATATTGCCAAACCGTGGGCTGATGCCGTCGGTTCAAACCGTCCGTTTAGCGGCAACACCGGTACTGCGGATGCCAAAGGCAACCCGCAGCGTAACCTGAATGACGCTAACTTCAACCGCATGTGGGAATACAACAACCGCGGCGTGGGAAGCTTTGTCGTCGCTGAACCGAAGCAGTAACGCTTACGCCAAAAGGGGGAAGCTATTCCCCCTTTGTCTCTTTCTCTTCCCGCTGTGCCCTTCCCGCTTCTTCACCGCTATCCCCTCATCCTGTAGGTTATCCCTGTACAGACGCCGTTCTGTACAACTTTTTCACATTATCTTTACAAAAAATAACTCTACAAAACAATATCTTATAAGTCAATGTTAAAAAAACCAACTAAATGTACAAAATTAATTCGGAAAAATTGTACATCCTGAAGATCGTGACTATAGTTATTACGTAAGTTTTAAATTCTGCATTACAGCATTCTTATGATTTAAAAAAATGCACACCATTTCCTTTGAAATGGTGAAGAACCGTAGAGCAAAGATGATTTTTATCCCGCATCTTTGTTTGTTGATTTATTGTCTAACATAACCCGAGATATACCATGCAGATTAAAAATACTATTCCTGCAGAGTTTATTTCTAACTCTGCTTTGCTGAAAAATATCGAACACATGGTGCAGACCCAGACGGAGAGCGAAGCCGTTAGCCATGAGCGTTTAATCGTTGAGGTTCAGCGGCGCCTGAATCTCGAGAAAAATGAAATACTCGCCGATTTATATATCCAAACGCTGCATGTGCTACGTGGTAAAAACCATCACTAAGCATGATATGTGATTTGTTAAATTAAGCCATTATTAACACTTCTACCTCGGAGGACAAATGAATAACGACAAGCAAGGTCACTTTTTTAATCATTACGATCTTTGGATTAACAATAACCTTCTTCGTCAAGGATTACAGCTTGTACTCGATTCATTATCACCAGGCTGTTTTCATGGAAAATATGTCTTTTTCACCAGCGATAACTATTATGCGGTGCTTAATCATCATTACGATCGCAAAAGAGTTCGTTTTGTCCTGCTCACCGACGGTAATGATTTGAACTTCCTGAGCGAAATACCAATGTACAGAATCCCGGCGCGCTCAACGCCCGCTGAGATAAAATCGTTTATTCTCCGCCCCACCTTGTTCGGTAAGAAGCCGGACCGGGAATCTGAAAGTATCGTTTTTACCAATCGCGAAAAAGAAGTGATTCGCCTGATGAACGATGGTGAAGCGATGGCAAATATAGGGAAGTCGCTGAATTTACATATTAAAACAATTTATCAAATTCGCCTGACCTTAATCAAAAAGCTCGGCTGCTCGGGTCGGACAGATTTTTTTAATATTAGCCGCAGCGAAACGTTTAAAGCCTGGACCCAGCTCAATTTCTGATAATTTACCTGCCAGCGCATGTTGCCATGCTTCAGGAAGACAAGCGGCGGAATAACATCTCTAAAAATGTTCCGCTGCTAACCCTCTAAGACGCTTACTCTCCGTGAAACTCAATGGTGAAGCCCTGGCTTTGCCAGTGGCTAAGTAATTCTGCCTGCAAGGGGGTCAGCGCGCGGCCGGTCCAGACAAAAATGTGCTGACCAGGAAACAGTTCCGGGCGAGGAGAATCCAGCGGCTCCGCCAGCACGTTGACGTGCCAGGCGCGCTGCGATAAACGCCACGCTTCCAGCCACAGACGGGTACGGTCTTCATTACCCCACCCCACCAGCAGCGTCTCTTTCCCCACCTTTTTGCGCGATTCCGCAAGAATGGACGCTACGCAATCAATCAGGATACCGTCCAGCATACTGATAATCGCCATGGAGGTATTCGGATCGAGATTGAGCTTACTGCGGACGGGGACAAAGAGCCGGTCAATCAGTTTATCTACGGGATATTCATGGCTGAGGGACATGATGCGGGTGCGTAATTTTGAGGGCTGGACGCCTCGCAGAAGCGTCATCATCTCTTCCTGGAGCAGGACGGCAGCGTCTTGCGTTTCAGGTTGATGGCCTTCCAGAAGCGCCTTAACCTTGCCCACGGAGACTCCGCGATCGATCCAGCGTTTGATTTCCTCAATGCGCTGAACGTCCTCCTCGTCAAACTGGCGGTGGCCTCCCTCGCTTCTCTGCGGCTTTAGCAAACCATATCTTCGCTGCCATGCACGCAAAGTCACGGGGTTGATTCCGCAACGTTCGGCAACCTCACCGATGCTGTAATATGCCATTAGCGCCCTCTAACCTGATAATACTTTACCGACTAAATTAACGAATTTAGCCTGGTTGTACAATTAACTTTTCTTGTACAGCTAAAATAAACAGGTCGGGCGCCGATATACCGGGCAAAAAACAGGGCTTATTTTACCGTTATACACCGCTTTTTAACCGACACGCTGCGCTGAGCCGGGGTCAAAATTTAAAGAAGCTCACACGCTACTTTTTTCTCTGGCCATGCTACCGGCGGAATGCCTCCCAGACACGGACTGGCAAATAAATTTCCCTGGAAATGCGTAATCCCCGCTGACTCCAGCCACATCCACTCCTCCGCCTGCTCGATACCTACCGCAGAAATGGCGATTTCCAGGGAGTGACAGCATTTAATAATCGCCTGAACGATTGCCTGTTTTGGGCCGTGCTTATGGATATCTTTGACCAGCTGGCGATTAATCTTGATGCGATCCGGCTGAAACTGAGCCAACAGCAACAGCCCGGCAAACCCGGCGCCAAAATGATCGATAGCCACGCGAATTCCCGCAGACTTGAGCTTACGCACGGAATCGGTGAATTCATCAAGACGGGAAATGGCTTCGCTTTCGGTAAATTCCACAATAATTTGCTCAGGGATCAAACCGCTGGCTTCAATTTCCGCTAACAGAAATTCGACAGCGTTGGGAACATTCACCAGCGTCATGGGCAGCAGATTAATCGACAACGTGCGTCCACGGAGGTGCAAAAGTCCCGCCATGGCGAAGGCAATGCGCTTGCTGTGGAGATCCGTCCAGTAGATTTCCTCTCGCGAAAGTCCGTCAAAATAGACCGCTGGCGAATCACCGGAAGTCGTGCGCAGCAGCGCTTCGTAGGAGACGACCTCTTTGGCAAACGGATCGATGACCGGCTGAAAAGCAAAGCTGCATTCGGCCTCTTGCAGCGGAGTTTCAGGGTAGCAGGCAGCGTCTTCTATCACAAACTCCCAGCTTTCAGCCGCAGGAATTTCGTAATAGTTTTCCTTTTCCGTGGCTTCGACGAAGGTACGGAAAAAATGGAGCGCTCTGTCGTCATAGGTGAGCTGATATTTTGTGGTCCCTTTATCCAGCACAGCCTGCAGCACTTCATCGCGGTCAAACTCTCGTAAATCAAAGAGTTCCATGCCAATTTTACCAAAGCGCCGCATCGGTCCATGATCCCTGAGCAGCTCCACGAGGTTATGGTGCCGCGGGTCTGCGCAGATAAGACGGTAAATTTCCTCAACCTTCTCTTCAGGTCCTTCTAATAGCTGAAAAAAGTGGGTGCCGTTAAAAAGCAGAATACCCGACACGTTTTCCTGACTATTTTTGACATTTGCTTCAGCAACCATGCTTTCGAGCGATTTAATTGACACGTTGTCGCAGATATGGCTGCGATAAATAATGGTAGTGAGCATGAAGTTTCCGACAGAAGAGATGAAAGCTAATAAGATATTACAGTAGCAGGTCTACCCGCATAAGTCCTGTAAAAGCGCCCGAGTCATTAACAAATAAATCACATTAACACCCTCTTTTCGCTGGCGTTCTTGCCTTCCTGTATACCTGTACAATTCGTACATCTCCACTCGATGTTTACCTTAAGATTTGTACAATTTTAAAACCATATAAATCAATACGTTATAAAAAACATTAAGAAAATTAACATATTTTTTCCATTTCCTATGTACAAGTTGATAAACATTGTATAACTTTAATCGCAACTTCACTGATAATTGAACTTACAGGAGCACATATGCAGCAGAACGGTTACATTCCTGACACGGCTAACGCTATTGCCCACTACTTCAATAAAGCGTCGTTACCTTCGCAGCAGGAGACGTTAGGGCAGATTGTAATGGATATCCTGAATGAAGGACGCAACCTGAATCGCAAATCCCTGTGTACGAAACTGCTGGGTCGCCTTGAAGTGGCTTCAGAACCTGAAGAAGAAAACCATTATCAAACGTTGATTGGTCTCTTGTTTGAGCATCAGTGATAAAAGTGGCTTCAGCTATCTGGTGATTTAAGTCGTTACTGAATGAGGAAATATAAGGGATGGGCCAGTATCTGACACGGATTACCGGCTTGCTACTAAATTCCCAGTCAAGGAGATGACAATGATCAGAGATACCGTTATGAATCGCAATGATTATGATCCACTAACCGATTTATTGATTGGAGAGGCTGTCCTCTCTCTACTCAAAAATAAGGGGCCTATTAGTAAACAAGCACTGATCGGGAAACTCCAGGCCATGCAGGCTGGGGAACAGGATAAAAAACGGCGGAATGCACTTGGGCGTATTATCGATGAAATCAGTAATATGGTAGCTCGCCGTGGAAAAAACAATACCGTGGGTACTTCAGGCGCTAAGCATAATTGGGATGAGCCGAATTCGTTATTAGGCTCTCCTCAGCAGCCAGGTACGAATAAAATACACTGACCACTACTGGTCTAATGTTTAACTTACAAAGTAGAGAATATGATGAGACAGACTATGCATCAGCAACCGGATATTTACGCAGGCCTGAACGATACCGCACTCTCTGAATATTTCCGCAACGCAGGCGACAGACTGATCGATGAATCAGCGGTGATGTCGCTGGCTATCAGCAGCATCCTTGAGTCTGAGGGTCACCTCAGCAACAAGGCGATTATTTTGTGGTTAATTACGGCGCTGGAAACCACCAGCGATGTCGTAACTGCAGACGTTATCCGCAAAACCCTGGAAATCGTCGTCAGCTACACCATGGATGATATCTGATTTATTAACCGGCTGTAATTAAACAGGGAAGTCACATATCGCTAAGCGAATGGTTATATTATTACAGAAGCCGTGGATATACGTTAAATCCAGGCGCGGTATCTCTCTTTTTAAAACTCTGCCCCTGTTGTCAGATGAATAATCAGGACGGGGCAGGTTTTCCAAAAAGATAATCATTGTCTGCAATATAATCCGGCAATGAATGCCATTAATCCCCTGCAAAATATTTCCCGTATTGCTGAGCTAAAACATCGCAGCCAGGCGGCGAATTCCCTCGGTCAACACCGCTGGGGTATGGTTTGCAAAACCGAATAAAACGCCCTCGCGCGACATCGGCCGCTGACAATAGCGCTCAAACGTCTGCACGCCGAAACCTTGCTGGCGCGCCTTAGCGACGACCTCTTCTGCCTTTAAACCCGCTGATAGCCAGCAGACTATGTGAATACCCGAATCCGTTGGATGTACGACCATGCGCCCGGCAAAGTAGCGTGCAATAGCCGCCTCCAGCGCGCTTTTTCGCTCAAAACAGGCTTTGCGAATACGACGGACGTGGCTGGCATAGTGCCCCTCGCTGATGAAACGGGCCAGGACGGCCTGTTCGAGATACCCACTACAGAGATCGGTGTAATATTTCGTCATGGCAAACTGTTCACGCAAATGCTCGGGGACCACTAAAAAGCCCAGCCGGAACTCCGGATACATCATCTTAGAAAATGTGCCCGCGTAGATGACCCGCTGATGATTATCTAACCCCTGCAACGCCTGCAGAGAGCGGGCGGCATAGCGGAATTCGCTATTGTAATCGTCTTCAAATATCCACGCCCGATGGGCTTCCGCCCATTCCAGTAAGGCGAGCCTTCTGGGCAGGCTAAGCGTTCCACTGAGCGGGAACTGGTGCGACGGCGCGGTATAGACCAGCTTAGCTTGCGGGTAATGGCGAATGCCATCCTGAATATCCATGCCCTCCTCGTCAACCCGAACGGGCCGGACCACCGCTCCCCTGGCAGCGAATGCGCCGCGGGCGCCGCTGTATCCGGGATCGTCGAGCCAGACTTCATCGCCCTTTTCCAGTAAAGCCTGAGCGGTGATGGAAAGCGCTTGCTGAATACCGTTGACAATGATCACCCGATCTTCGTGGCAATTGACGCCGCGCGTCGCCTGAATATAGCGACTAATCGCCTGGCGTAGAGGTTGATATCCATAGGGCGTGGCGTGCGCTCCCAGCTCACGACGCGATTGCCGCCAGACGCGCCCCAGCAGCCGCCCCCATAAAGCATGAGGGAAGAGATCGGTACAGCCGATACCGACGGCAAAAACCTGACGCATTTCGCCGCTGTCCTCTCTTTCTGACCATGATGACACCAGAGCGGCGACATCAGGATTAAGCGGCCCTGCGGCGGCTATTGCCGTTTCGGGCGGCGTCGACGCGTCATACTCGCTAATGAGGTTATCCGGGATATGCTCGCAGACAAAGGTGCCAGCCCCCTTGCGCGTGACCAGGTACCCCTCATCCATCAGGCGGTCAAAACCGGCAATAACCGAGTTTCGCGAGATCGCCATCATCTCAGCCAGCGCCCGGCTGGAGGGGATTTTTGAACCCGCCGACAATCGGCCATCCAGAATCGCCTGACGCAGGGCGTGGTAGACCTGATCTTTAATCACGCCGCGGGCTAATAACAGTTCCTGAAACAGAGGGGCAATGGGTTTTGGCATGAGCGGCAGCGGGCATCGACGGCATAAAAGTGGATCCTATAAATATACAGAAAGTGTCACTTTTTAGGAACCAGAACAGCACCTACCATAGCGCCAGGTCAAATCACCCGGTTGATAAAAATAAGGAACAGCCATGAATAGCAACAAAACCGACGTTAACCTCGCGCAGGTAACCCTCCACCCCGCGGCTGAAAGCGACTTTGCCCAGTGGCTGCCGCTGTGGAAAAGCTACCAGACGTTTTATCGCGTCGACATCCCGGAAAGCATCACGCAGCTCACCTGGAAGCGCTTTTTCCATCCCACCGAGCCGATGTTCTGCGCAGTGGCAAAACAGGAAGGCAGGATAGTGGGTTTCGTACATTATCTCTTCCACCGCTCCACCTGGGCCGAAAGCGACTACTGCTATCTGGAGGACCTCTTCGTTGACCCGGCCGTTCGCGGTCAGCATATCGGCAAGCAGCTGATTGAGTATGTTCAGCTGCAGGCGCGCAAACGTCACGCAGCCAGCCTGTACTGGCACACGCATGAGACCAACCTTCGGGGCCAGCGTCTGTATAACTGGGTCGCGGAGAAAAGCGGCATGATTGAGTATCGTATGCGGGTGAAGTAGCCCCTGCGCAGGCGTAAAAAAACCTCGCCGCGGCGAGGTTTCGTCACTGACAGAGAACTTAGCGAGCGTTGACCACGACCCACATCGGGCCCTGGCCTACGGCATAGCGCCCTTTTTCCTGGAGCAGCCCCTGCTCGCCTTTGATTTCATACACCGCGATATGATGCGATTTCTGACCGGCGGCGATCAGATATTTGCCGCTATGATCGAGGTTAAAGCCGCGCGGCTGGGTCTCGGTATTCTGATAGCCTTCGATGGACAGCACGCTGCCGTCTTCCGAGACGCTGAAGATAGTGATAATGCTGGCGGTACGATCGCAGGCGTAGAGATGACGGCCATCCGGGGTCAGATGGATATCCGCCGCCCAGCGCACGCCGGCAAAATCAGGCGGCATCATGTCCAGCGTCTGCACGCATTCAATTTTTCCGTACGGATCTTTCAGCTCCCAGACGTCAACGGAGCTGTTCAGTTCGTTGACGCAGTAGCCGTATTGCTGATTCGGATGGAACACCATGTGACGCGGGCCCGCGCCTTCAACGGTGGTCACTTCAGCCGGCTCCTGCTCTGCGAGGAAACCGTCGTCGCTCAGGGTAAACAGGCAGATACGATCCTGCTTCAGCGCCGGTACCCACAGGGTGCGATTATCGGGAGAGATATTTGCCGAGTGGCAGCCTTCCAGACCTTCAACCACCGCCACCGCTTCTCGCGGCAGGCCGTCCACCAGCGGCGTAACGCTCACGCAGCCCGCGTTATAGGAAGCGCTGAACACAAAGCGCCCCTGACGATCGGTAGAAATATGCGTTGGGCTACCCGGCAGCGCGGCTTCGCCGGCGAAAGTCAGGGCGCCATTATCGGGCGCAATGCGGTAGGCCAGTACGCGAAACTCCGGACGCACGCCGACGTAGAGAAACTCTTTGTTCGGGCTCACCACCATCGGCTGCACCTGGCCCGGGGCATCAACAACCTGCACCAGGGTCAGTTTCCCCTCAAGATCCAGATCCCAGACGTGAATCTGCTGGCTTTCCGGGCTGGCGGTATAAACGGTTTGTTTCATGAATACTCCTTCCTCACTGCACGTGGAAATTTCATTTTTCAGACTAACGACACCCTGAAAAACACAATATGCATACACAACGCTCTTCAGGTTGCCTCCTGGCAGCCTGAAAGATCAAGTGTATCGGCTCTTTAGCGGTAGATGCTGAAAAGTTTGCCGGAATGGCACAGCGGTGTACCATCATAGCCTGCTAACTTTTCATCATTAACCGGAAACAACCCATGACCTCACGCGTGATTGCCCTCGATTTAGACGGCACGCTCTTAACCGGCAAAAAGACCATCCTCCCCGCCTCGCTCGATGCGCTGGCTCGCGCCAAAGACGCGGGATATCAGATCATCGTCGTCACCGGCCGACATCACGTCGCTATCCATCCTTTTTATCAGGCGCTGGCGCTGGATACACCTGCAATTTGCTGCAATGGCACTTATTTGTATGATTATCATGCAAAAAAGGTGCTTGAATCCGACCCGATGCCGGTAGATAAAGCCCTGAGCCTGACGGAAATGCTGAACGAGCATGATATTCACGGCCTGATGTACGTCGATGACGCCATGCTGTACGAGCAGCCGACCGGGCACGTTATCCGCACCGCCAGCTGGGCGCAATCGCTCCCCGTCGAGCAGCGTCCGGTATTCACTCAGGTCGATTCTCTGGCGCAGGCGGCCCGGGAAGTTAACGCCGTGTGGAAATTCGCCCTGACCGATGAAGATACCGCCAAACTGCAGCGCTTTGCCCAACACGTTGGCCAGACGCTGGGTCTGGAGTGCGAATGGTCGTGGCACGATCAGGTGGACATTGCCCGGGAAGGCAACAGCAAAGGTAAACGCCTGGCGCAGTGGGTCGCGTCGCAGGGCCTGGCGATGCAGGATGTTATCGCCTTCGGCGACAACTATAACGACCTCAGCATGCTGGAAGCCGCCGGTACCGGCGTGGCGATGGGCAACGCGGTGGAAGAGGTCAAAGCGCGCGCCAACGTGGTAATCGGTGAAAACGAAACCACCAGTATCGCCGACTACATCTATCGCCACCTGCTGTAATCAGGCGGCTATCGACACGCTTTTTATCTGCGCATACAGCCGCTGGCCCGGGGTCACCCCCAGCTCATCGCGAGCCCAGGGGCTGATGCGCGCCCACAGGGTACGGCCGCTTATCTCCAGCCTGACCTCAACCTGCCCATGACTTTCAATACACTGCATGACCTGCGCGGGTAAAATATTGCGGATACTGGTTTGCTGAGCGGGCTGCAGTACCAGAGAAACGTCCGAGGCCTGAATGCGGATCCGCGCGCTTTCGCCCTGCGGCCTGTCAAGACGGTTAACCCATATCTGCCGATCCCCCAGCGCCAGCGCGGTCATGGCATACTGCGGATGCTGAGCGGCAACGGTCACGTTCAGGATCGTGCTTTGCTGCTCCTGGGGAAGCCAGGGGTGCATCACGCTGCTGCTCCACACCTCTTCCAGACAGCCAAAGGCTTTCACTTTCCCCTCTTCCAGCACCAGCACGTTATCCGCCAGATGCTGGATTTCATCCAGAGAGTGGCTGACGTACAGCATCGGGATCTTGATTTCACGCGCCAGACGCTGCAGATAGGGCAACAGCTCGCGCTTGCGCGGAATATCCAGCGATGCCAGCGGCTCATCCAGCAGCAGCAGCTCCGGCGCGGTAAGCAGCGCCCGGCCAATCGCCACCCGCTGCTTCTCCCCACCGGAGAGGCCGCCCGGCAGGCGGTCAAGCAGCGGCGCAATGCCGAGCAGCGCCACCAGCTTGTCAAACTGCGCCGCCATAGACTTCGCCATGCCATATTGCAGATTGCCGCGCACTTTATAGTGCGGAAACAGGCGCGCGTCCTGAAAAACGTAACCAATGCGGCGCTTTTCCGGCGCCAGGCAGATACCTTTATCAACGTCGTTCAGCACTCTGCCGTTGAGGACGATGCGCCCCTGCTGCGGGCGCGTCAGGCCGCTAATGGCGTTAATCAGCGAGGTTTTACCCGCGCCGGAGACGCCGAACACCGCCGTAATGCCGCTGGCGGGAAGCGTCTCGCGAATTTGCAGACAGTGGGTACCCAGCGTCTGGGTAAAATCGAGCTCAAGCATGTTTATTTCCCCATCCGCTGACGGCTGAGGCGGGCCAGCCATTCGGAAATCAGCAGCGATACCAGCGCCAGCGCAATCGAAATCAAGCATAAACGCGCGGCCGCGCCTTCTCCCCCGGGGGTCTGGATCAGGGTATACATGGCCGAAGGGATGGTGCGCGTTTCGCCGGGAATATTGGAAACAAACGTGATGGTGGCGCCGAACTCGCCCAGCGAGCGGGCGAAAGCCAGCACGGTGCCAACGATAATGCCGGGTAGCGTCAACGGTAACGTAATAGTGAAAAACACCCGCCAGCGGCCAGCGCCGAGGGTACGCGCCGCCTGCTCGAGCTTGATGTCCACCCCTTCCAGCGCGAGGCGAATGGCCCGCACCATCAGCGGAAAGGACATCACCGCCGCCGCCAGTACCGCGCCGCGCCAGCTAAACGCGAAGCTCAGACCAAACCAGTCATACAGCCAGCTGCCGATAAAACCGCGTCGCCCCATCGCGATCAGCAAGAGATACCCTACCACCACCGGTGGCAATACCAGCGGCAGGTGGAGAATGCTATCGAGCAGCGCTTTACCGGGAAAATCTCGTCGCACCAGCAGCCAGGAGAAAAAGATGCCAAAAGGCAAGCTCAGTACCACCGCCAGGGAGGAGACTTTCAGGCTCAGCAGTACCGCCTGCCATTCAGGATCGCTTAAGAACATTAGTGGGTAGTAAATCCGTAACGTGTAAAGATGGCGGACGCTTCCGGCCCTTTTAAATAGTCATAAAACGCGCTGACCGTGGCATTTTTATGGCCGTCGACGATTGCCAGCGGATATTCCACTTTCTTATGCGAATCTTCCGGGAAGGTACCGACAACTTTTACCCCCTTGCTGGCGACCGCATCGGAGCCGTAAACGATCCCCAGCGGCGCTTCGCTGCGTTCAACCAGGGCCAGCGCGCCGCGCACGTCTTCTGCCGGCGCCAGCTTCGGCGACAGGGTTTCCCAGGCTCCCAGCTTTTGCAGCGCCTCTTTCGCATAGATGCCAGCAGGCACGTGTTCCGGGTCACCTACGGCCAGGCGGCCGCCTTTCAGCAGGCTGGTCCAGTCGGTTTTATCACTGATGTTTATCTCGCCCTGCGCGCTGGCTTTTGGCGCCACGACAACCAGGCTGTTACCGAGAAGGGTCGCGCGCGAGGCGGTATCAATGCTCTTTTTCTCGACCGCGTAATCCATCCATTTTTGATCGGCGGAGATAAACAGATCCGCCGGCGCCCCCGCTTCAATCTGCCGTGCCAGGGTCGATGAAGAGGCAAATGAAGAAACCACCTCCACGCCCTTCTCTTTTTTATACTCTTTGGCGATATCCTGCATGGCGTTGGTGAGCGATGCCGCGGCAAAAACCGTCACTTTGCCCTCTTCCGCCAGCGCGTGGCCCGCAACGGAGAGCGTTAATGTTGCTCCGGCAAAAAAGCGTAACCATTGACCTGTCATCTGAATCTCCCGTCGGTTCGTTATGTAATAGACAATATAACGATAGCGCCAGGTTTTTCCCAGCGAAAATTAGGGGTAATCAGCGTTCGAAAAATGGAGGGGGGGAAGAAATAAGGACGCCCGGCAGAACCGGGCGCGGGGGAAATCAGTGATTTTGCGGTCTGCTGTCTTTATGACCGGCTCCGGAGAAGAGGTTAAACACTTCGCCCAGCCCGTAAATCAGGCCCAGAATGACCGCCATCACCACAGGGACCATGACTACGGCAAAAACCAGACTTTTCAATAGCTCTAACATGGTTGGCTCCAGAAAGTACGAATAGTTTATTGTAACCAATTCAGCCGGAAAAACACGCCCCATTTGTGCGGTGCCCCGCAGGCCACCTTGAGAGATGCATCTTGCAAGATGACCGCTATCGGTCACAATATCCTTTTTCATCAGGATATGATTATGCAGGCTGAAATTCTTCTTACCCTCAAATTACAGCAGCGCCTGTTCGCCGATCCTCGCCGTATCGCCCTGCTGAAACAGATTGAACAGACCGGCTCGATTAGCCAGGGGGCAAAAAACGCGGGCATTAGCTATAAAAGCGCCTGGGATGCGATTAATGAAATGAATCAGCTCAGCGAGCAGACCCTGGTTGACCGGGCGACCGGTGGCAAAGGCGGCGGCGGCGCGGTCCTCACCCGCTACGGGCAGCGGCTGATTCAGCTCTACGACCTGCTGGCGCAGATTCAGCAGAAAGCATTCGATGTCCTGAGCGATGATGACGCCCTTCCCCTCGACAGCCTGCTGGCTGCCATTTCGCGATTCTCTCTGCAGACCAGCGCGCGCAACCAGTGGTTTGGCACCATTACCGGCCGCGACCATCAGCAGGTCCAGCAGCACGTTGACGTTCTGCTGGCCGACGGCCAAACCCGCTTTAAGGTCGCGATTACCGCCCAAAGCGCCGATCGTCTGGGCCTTGAGGAAGGCCAGGAGGTACTGGTGCTGCTGAAAGCGCCGTGGGTTGGCATTACTCAGGATGCCGCACAGGCGGAACGGGCCGACAACCAGCTGGCCGGACGTATCAACCACATCGAACGCGGGCCGGAACAGTGTGAAGTGCTGATGGCGCTCCCGGATGGGCAGAGCCTTTGCGCCACCCTGCCGGTGGAACAGACGCGCGATCTGGCGGAAGGGGCGGAGGTGATAGCATATTTTAATGCCGATCGCATCATTCTTGCCACGTTGTGCTAACGGCATTGACATTGCGCTCGCGAAGACGTATCCCTGAAACAAATCGCTGCAAAAAGTGGGATACACAATGTCATTGTTGCAAATTTCGCAAGGCACGTTTCGTCTTAGCGATACAAAAACGTTAAATATTGAACACCTCCGCGTGCAGGCTGGCGAGAGCTGGGCTTTCGTCGGCAGCAACGGCAGCGGGAAATCGGCGCTTGCGCGGGCGCTCTCCGGCGAGCTGACCCTGCTAAGCGGGCAGCGTGAGTGCACCTTCTCGCGCATCACCCGTCTCTCTTTTGAGCAGTTGCAAAAGCTGGTCAGCGATGAGTGGCAGCGCAATAACACCGATTTGCTCAGCCCGGGAGAAGAAGACACCGGCCGCACGACGGCGGAAATTATCCAGGATGAGTTTAAAGACCCCTCCCGCTGCGCCCGCCTTGCTGAACAGTTTGCAATTAGCCACCTGCTCGAACGCCGTTTTAAATATCTCTCTACCGGCGAAACGCGCAAGACCCTGCTGTGCCAGGCGCTGATGGGCGATCCCGACCTGCTTATTCTTGATGAGCCGTTCGACGGTCTTGATGTCGCCTCGCGCCAGCAGCTCGCCGGGATGTTGGCCGCGCTGAACGGCGAAGGTATCACCCTGGTGCTGGTCCTCAATCGTTTTGACGAGATCCCGGCGTTCGTTCAGTATGCCGGGGTGCTGGCGGACTGCGTGCTGAGCGAAACCGGCGAAAAGCAGGCCCTGCTGCAGCAGGCGCTTATTGCCCAGCTCGCCCATAGCGAAAAGCTTGACGGCATGACGCTGCCGGAGCCGGACGCACCGGCAGCGCGTCTTGCGCTGGACGCCGAAGCGCCGCTCATCGTGCTGAACGACGGCGTGGTTTCGTACAACGATCGTCCGATCATTAACCGCCTGAGCTGGACGGTGAACCCTGGCGAACACTGGCAGATAGTCGGCCCCAACGGCGCCGGTAAATCCACGCTGCTCAGCCTGATTACCGGCGACCATCCTCAGGGATACAGCAACGACCTGACCCTGTTTGGCCGCCGCCGCGGCAGCGGTGAAACCATCTGGGATATCAAAAAGCATATTGGCTACGTCAGCAGCAGCCTGCACCTTGAATACCGCGTCAGCACCAACGTGCGTAACGTGATTCTCTCCGGCTACTTCGACTCAATCGGCATCTATCAGGCCGTATCTGACAAGCAGCATAAGCTGGTGCAGAACTGGCTGGATATTCTGGGTATCGACAAACGCACCGCCGATGCGCCGTTCCATAGCCTCTCCTGGGGGCAGCAGCGGCTGGCGCTGATCGTCCGCGCCCTGGTCAAACATCCCACTCTGCTGATCCTTGACGAACCGCTGCAGGGGCTGGACCCGCTCAACCGCCAGCTGGTGCGCCGCTTCGTTGATGTGCTGATTGGCGAAGGGGTGACGCAGCTGCTGTTTGTCTCTCATCACGCCGAAGACGCCCCGGACTGTATCACCCACCGACTGGCCTTTGTGAGTAGTGGAGACGGTTACACTTACCAGCTGGATCCGCTGTAAAATTAAGCCTGTACAGGGGTCTGCTGATCCCTGTTTTTTTCAGAATAATAGCTACCAGACATAACATCACCCTGTTTTTAAAACAAAAAAACTCAAATGGGCTGTTTAAAAATTTTAGTGTAAACGATTCCACCAATTTGGCCTGTGTCACACTTTTGGCTTCTTTGGTATGCTATCTTCTTCTCACACGATAAGCCTATTGGAGCGAATCATGAAAGTACTGGTTACAGGTGGTAGCGGTTACATTGGAAGTCACACCTGCGTTCAACTGCTACTGCAGGGACACGAAGTGATTATTCTCGACAATCTCTGCAACAGTAAGCGCAGCGTATTGCCAATCATTGAACGTCTCGGCGGGAAAAGCGCCACCTTTGTCGAAGGCGACATTCGTAACGAAGCGCTGATGACGGAAATTCTCCACGATCACGCCATTGAAGCGGTGATCCATTTCGCCGGCCTGAAAGCCGTCGGGGAATCCGTCGCTAAGCCGCTGGAGTACTACGACAACAACGTAACCGGCACACTGAAACTCGTTTCCGCCATGCGCGCCGCGGGCGTGAAAAACTTTATTTTCAGCTCCTCCGCGACCGTCTACGGCGACCAGCCCAAAATCCCTTACGTCGAAAGCTTCCCGACCGGTACGCCTCAGAGCCCTTACGGTAAAAGCAAGCTGATGGTTGAGCAGATCCTGACCGACCTGCAAAAAGCGCAGCCGGACTGGAGCATCGCGCTGCTGCGCTACTTCAATCCGGTCGGCGCGCATCCGTCGGGCGATATGGGGGAAGATCCGCAGGGTATTCCGAACAACCTGATGCCGTATATCGCGCAGGTCGCGGTTGGCCGCCGTGAATCGCTGGCGGTATTCGGCAACGACTACCCAACCGAAGATGGCACCGGCGTACGCGACTACATTCACGTGATGGACCTGGCAGACGGCCACGTCGCGGCGATGGAAAAACTGGCCGATAAAGCCGGCGTGCATATCTATAACCTTGGCGCAGGCGTCGGCAGCAGCGTGCTCGACGTGGTCAACGCATTTAGCAAAGCCTGCGGCAAACCGATTAACTACCACTTCGCACCGCGCCGCGAAGGCGACCTCCCGGCCTACTGGGCGGACGCTGAAAAGGCCGATCGCGAGCTGAACTGGCGCGTGACGCGCAACCTTGACGAAATGGCGCAGGACACCTGGCACTGGCAGTCCCGTCATCCGCAGGGTTATCCCGACTAAGGAACCTTCATGAGCGTATTTAACCCCGTCGACCATCCACATCGTCGTTATAACCCGTTAACCGGGCAGTGGATTCTGGTTTCTCCGCATCGCGCCAAGCGCCCCTGGCAGGGGGCGCAGGAAACGCCGGCAAAACAGACCTTGCCCGCGCACGACCCGGACTGTTTCCTGTGCCCGGGTAATACCCGCGTCACCGGCGACAAAAACCCGAACTACACCGGTACGTTTGTTTTTACCAATGACTTTGCGGCTTTGATGACCGATACCCCTGACGCCCCGGAAAGCGACGACCCGCTTATGCGCTGTCAGAGCGCCCGCGGTACCAGCCGGGTCATCTGCTTCTCGCCAGACCACAGCAAAACGCTGCCGGAACTGAGCGTGGAGGCGCTGGAAGGCGTGGTTAAAACGTGGCAGGAGCAGACCGCCGACCTCGGAAAAACCTACCCGTGGGTGCAGGTCTTTGAAAATAAAGGCTCGGCAATGGGCTGCTCCAACCCACATCCGCATGGCCAGGTGTGGGCAAACAGCTTTCTGCCTAACGAGGCGGAACGCGAAGATCGTCTGCAAAAAGCGTACTTCACCGAGCACGGCGCGCCGATGCTGGTGGATTACGCGCAGCGCGAATTAGCCGACGGTAGCCGCACCGTCGTCGAGACCGAACACTGGCTCGCGGTGGTCCCTTACTGGGCAGCGTGGCCCTTCGAGACGCTGCTGTTGCCGAAAGCGCACGTACAGCGCCTGACTGATTTAACCGATGACCAGCGCAGCGACCTCGCGCTGGCGCTGAAAAAGCTGACCAGCCGTTACGACAATCTGTTCCAGTGCTCATTCCCCTACTCTATGGGCTGGCACGGCGCGCCGTTTAACGATGAAGAGAATAATCACTGGCAGCTGCACGCGCATTTTTATCCGCCGCTGCTGCGCTCCGCGACGGTGCGTAAATTTATGGTCGGCTATGAAATGCTGGCTGAAACCCAGCGTGACCTGACGGCCGAGCAGGCCGCCGAACGTCTGCGCGCTGTGAGCGACGTCCATTTTCGCGAATCCGGAGTATAACTATGAGTCTGAAAGAGAAAACCCAAGCCCTGTTTGCTGAGAAATTTGGCTATCCGGCCAGCCATGTTATCCAGGCCCCTGGCCGCGTTAACCTGATCGGCGAGCATACCGACTATAACGATGGGTTCGTGCTGCCCTGCGCCATTGATTACCAGACGGTCATCGCCTGTGCGCCGCGCGACGATCGTACCGTGCGGGTGATTGCCGCCGATTACGACAATCAGACCGATGAATTCTCTCTCGACTCGCCGATTACCAGCCACGATACCCAGCAGTGGTCAAACTATGTCCGCGGCGTGGTGAAGCATCTCCAGCAGCGGAATAACGCTTTCGGCGGCGCGGATCTGGTCATCAGCGGCAACGTGCCGCAGGGCGCGGGGTTAAGCTCCTCGGCTTCGCTGGAAGTCGCCGTCGGCACCGTGTTCCAGCAGCTGTACCATCTGCCGCTCGACGGCGCGCAAATCGCGCTGAACGGCCAGGAAGCGGAAAACCAGTTCGTCGGCTGCAACTGCGGCATTATGGACCAGCTGATCTCCGCGCTCGGTAAAAAAGATCACGCGCTGCTGATCGACTGCCGCTCCTTGGGGACCAAAGCGGTCTCGATGCCGAAAGGCGTCGCGGTGGTGATTATTAACAGTAACTTTAAGCGCACTCTGGTCGGCAGCGAATACAACACTCGCCGCGAGCAGTGTGAAACCGGCGCGCGTTTCTTCCAGCAGCCGGCCCTGCGCGACGTCACGTTGCAAGAGTTCAACGCCGTCGCCCACGAGCTTGACCCGGTGGTCGCCAAACGCGTTCGCCACGTGCTGACTGAAAACGCCCGCACCGTAGAAGCCGCAGCGGCGCTGGAAAAAGGCGACCTGCTGCGGATGGGCGAGCTGATGGCGGAATCCCACGCCTCCATGCGCGATGATTTTGAAATCACCGTCCCGCAGATTGATACCCTGGTGGACATCGTCAAGGCGACCATCGGCGATAAAGGCGGCGTTCGCATGACCGGCGGCGGTTTCGGCGGCTGTATCGTCGCCCTGGTGCCGGAAGATCTGGTCGAGACCGTACAGCAGGCCGTTGCCAAAGAGTATGAAGCGAAAACTGGTATCAAAGAGACCTTTTACGTCTGCAAACCGTCGCAGGGAGCTGGACAATGCTAAACCCAACAACGGAGCTGGCGCCGGACGGCCAGCCGTGGAATCTCCTCACCCTGCGTAACGACGCAGGCATGACGGTCACCGTAATGGACTGGGGCGCGACGCTGCTCTCCGCGCGCGTGACGCTGGCCGACGGCAGCGTACGCGAAGCGCTGCTCGGCTGCGCGACCCCTGCCGACTATACGCGCCAGGCCGCCTATCTCGGCGCTTCCGTAGGCCGTTACGCGAACCGTATCGCCAACAGCCGCTTTTCCCTTGATGGCCGTAGCGTTAATCTGACGCCCTCCAACGAGGCCGGCCATCAGTTGCACGGCGGTCCTGAAGGTTTTGATAAGCGCCGCTGGCAGATTGTCAGCGCCGACGATCGTCACGCGCTGTTTTCACTCTCCTCCCACGATGGCGATCAGGGGTTCCCCGGCAATCTGACGGCTACGGCGCACTACCGGCTGACCGACGATAATCGTATCGCCATCGAGTATCGCGCCACCGTTGATCAGTCCTGCCCGGTAAACCTGACCAACCACGTCTATTTCAATCTTGATGGCGTGCAGAGCGACGTGCGTAGCCATAAGCTGCAAATCTTTGCCGATGCGTATCTGCCCGTTGAGAGCGACGGTATTCCGGGAGGCGATTTGCAAAACGTCACCCTGACCAGCTTCGATTTCCGCACGCCGAAGATGCTGGCGGACGATTTCCTGCGCGATGAAGACCAGCAAAAGGTTAAAGGTTACGACCACGCCTTTCTGCTCCAGGCGCTGGGCAATGCCAAAAGCCCTGCGGCTCACGTCTGGTCGCAGGACGAAAAGCTGCAGATGACGGTCTATACCTCCGCTCCGGCGCTGCAGTTCTACTCCGGCAACTATTTGGCCGGCACGCCGTCGCGCACGGCGCAGCCTTACGCTGACTGGCAAGGTCTGGCTCTGGAGAGCGAGTTCCTGCCGGATTCACCGAACCATCCGGAATGGCCGCAGCCGGACTGCGTACTGCGCCCCGGCGAAGAGTACGTCAGCCTGACGGAATATCAGTTTATTGCGAAATAATACCCAGCCCTCCTGATGGAGGGCTTTTTTTATCCTTTCGCTGAAAAATACGCCACTTACAGACAAAAACATAACCTCTGTTTTACAAGCACCTTACACTGAGCGACTATTTTCGCTATGGTTAGGGATAAGCATTGCCGTGAGGTAAGTCGCGGCAATATAATGAGAATAGTTATCAATCAATAAATATACACACTACAGATTTCGGGTCGCATCAAGGCGGCGAGAAAGATGACGTGTATTGAGGAGTAAGTGTATGGCTGTAACTAAGCTGGTACTCGTTCGTCACGGCGAAAGCCAATGGAACAACGAAAACCGTTTCACCGGTTGGTATGACGTTGACCTGTCTGAAAAAGGCGTGGGTGAAGCAAAAGCGGCCGGTAAGCTGCTGAAAGAAGAAGGCTTCAGCTTCGACTTTGCTTATACCTCTGTGCTGAAACGTGCCATCCACACCCTGTGGAACGTGCTGGACGAACTGGATCAGGCCTGGCTGCCGGTAGAAAAGTCCTGGAAACTGAACGAGCGTCACTACGGTGCGCTGCAGGGCCTCAATAAAGCGGAAACCGCTGAAAAATACGGTGACGAGCAGGTTAAGCAGTGGCGTCGAGGCTTTGCGGTAACGCCGCCGGAGCTGACCAAAGACGACGAGCGCTACCCGGGTCACGATCCGCGCTATGCAAAACTGACCGACGCTGAGCTGCCTACCACCGAGAGCCTGGCGCTGACCATCGACCGCGTCGTACCGTACTGGAATGAAACCATTCTGCCGCGTCTGAAAAGCGGTGAGCGCGTGATTATCGCCGCTCACGGTAACTCCCTGCGCGCGCTGGTGAAATACCTCGACAATATGGGCGAAGCAGAGATCCTCGAACTGAACATCCCGACCGGCGTACCGCTGGTGTATGAGTTCGACGAGAACTTCAAGCCTATTAAACATTACTATCTGGGTAACGCCGACGAGATCGCCGCGAAAGCCGCTGCCGTAGCGAACCAGGGTAAAGCGAAGTAATTTTCGCGGGATGTAAAAAAAGCGTGGAGCACTCCACGCTTTTTTATTTTGAGACTCGCCGTAAAACCTAACCGCGGCGCGCTTTTACCGCATTCGCCAGCTGACGAAGCAGCGTATCGGTATCTTCCCACCCGATACAGGCATCAGTAATGCTTTTACCGTAGGCCAGCGGCTCACCGCTGTCGAGGCTCTGATTGCCTTCCACCAGATGGCTTTCGATCATCACGCCCATAATCGCCCGCTCGCCGCCGGCAACCTGCTGGCATACGTCTGTGCCGACATCCATCTGCTTTTTAAACTGTTTGCTGGAGTTGGCATGGCTGAAATCGATCATGATCTGAGCGGGCAGGCCTGCTTTCTCCAGACCCACCTTCACTTCTGCCACGTGCTGCGCGCTGTAGTTCGGCTCTTTACCGCCGCGCAGGATAATATGGCAATCGCTATTGCCGCTGGTGTTCACAATCGCCGAATGTCCCCATTTGGTCACCGACAAGAAACAGTGCGGCGCGCCGGCGGCATTGATGGCGTCGATAGCGACTTTAATGGTGCCATCTGTGCCGTTTTTAAAGCCTACCGGGCAGGAGAGGCCGGAAGAGAGTTCGCGGTGCACCTGTGACTCGGTGGTACGCGCGCCAATCGCGCCCCAGCTCATCAGGTCGGCAAGATACTGCGGGGTGATCATATCGAGGAACTCCCCGGCCGCTGGCAGTCCGCTGTCGTTAATATCAAGCAGCAGCTTGCGCGCGATCCGCAGACCATCGTTGATGCGGAAGCTGTTATCCATATGCGGATCGTTGATCAGCCCTTTCCAGCCCACGGTGGTGCGCGGTTTTTCAAAATACACGCGCATCACGATTTCCAGCTCGCCTTTAAGCTCTTCGCGAAGCGCGAGCAGACGCTCGGCATACTCTTTTGCCGCCGCCGGATCGTGAATGGAGCATGGACCGATCACGACCAGCAGCCGATCGTCATGACCTTTAAGGATCTGGTGGATCGCTTTGCGCGCATGCGCAACGGTGTTGGCGGCGTTTTCGGTAGCGGGGAATTTTTCCAGGAGCGCAACGGGAGGTAATAATTCGTTGATCTCTTTAATGCGTAAATCGTCGTTCTGATAATTCATCTTATTTCCAGCGTTGCCATACTTATCTAGTTAAATGCAATCCCTCCAATCTATCTCTTCACTCAAAAAGTGTAAACGTGATTTTACACTAGCGGCAGAATATTCCTGGAAATAGGCTAAAAAACGCCATAAAGTCGCGGAATAGTGGCCACAAGCTATAATTTTTAACTGTTAGAACTTAATTTTCTTTAGCATTCAGCATTATATATTAATGCCGCTCGCTAACAGCGAAGCTTTAACCACAACGAGTAGAACCTCCGGCAATGCACTGTTGGAAGAGGTAATTCGGTAAATCGATATAACAGGAGCATCCAATGAAAATGAACAAGCTAACCAGTCTTCTCCTCGCAGCAACCCTGGGCCTGGCCAGCGGCGCGGCGCTGGCCGCCGATACCGGCGCGCAGTCGAACAACGGGCAGGCCAATTCGGCAGCCGACGCGGGTCAGGTTGCCCCCGACGCGCGTGAAAACGTGGCGCCAAACAACGTGGACAACGGTAAAATTAACGCCGGTTCCACCGATACCGGCGGCACCATGCTCCACCCCAACGGCTCCACCATGAACCACGACGGGATGTCGAGCGATGAAGTCCACAAGAACTCAATGTGCAAAGATGGCCGCTGCCCGGATACCGATAAAAAGGTCGGCCAGGACGAGGCGACGAAAACCGACGGTACCACCCAATAATCTGCGCGGTATCCGCCCGGAAGGAGAGCTAAGGCTCTCCTTTTTTCATTTTTTCACCCCAAGAGGTGAATCATGTCATAAAGTAATCATCAAAATAATAATGTAGGGATGGCACCATGGGGCAATCACACTCGCATAATTCTCCGCAATCCACCGAAGATAATAATGCCCGTCGGCTGCTGCTGGCGTTCTGCGTCACGGCCGGATTCATGTTGGTTGAGGTTGCAGGCGGACTCATTTCAGGTTCGCTGGCGCTGCTGGCCGATGCCGGGCATATGCTGACGGACGCCGCAGCGCTGCTGTTCGCCTTTCTGGCCGTGCGTTTCGCCAGTCGCCCGCCTAATGCTCAACACACCTTTGGCTGGCTGCGGCTGACCACGCTGGCGGCCTTTCTCAATGCTATCGCCTTAGTGGTCATTACGATATTAATCGTCTGGGAGGCCATTCAGCGTTTTCATCATCCGCAACCGGTAGCCGGTAAAACCATGATGATCATCGCCGTTGCCGGCCTGCTGGCCAATATTCTGGCCTTCTGGATCCTCCATCGCGGCAGTGAAGAGCGTAACCTCAACGTGCGGGCCGCCGCTCTGCATGTGCTGGGGGATCTACTCGGTTCGGTTGGGGCCATTATTGCCGCAATCGTGATCATCACCACCGGCTGGACGCCTATCGATCCTATTCTGTCCGTGCTGGTATCGTGCCTGGTTCTGCGCAGCGCATGGCGTTTGCTGCAGGAGAGCGTTAATGAGCTGCTGGAGGGCGCGCCGCGTTCGCTTGACGTCGACGCCTTAAAGCGCGATTTGCGCCGCTCGATACCTGAAGTTCGCGACGTACACCACGTTCATGCGTGGCTGGTTGGAGAAAAAACGGTGATGACGCTGCACGTGCAGGTGGTACCGCCGCACGATCACGACGGCCTGCTTGAACGAATCCAGGGCTTCTTACAGCATAAGTATGAAATTGAACACATTACGGTTCAGATGGAGTATCAGCCCTGCAGCGGCCCGGAGTGCCGTCTGAACATGACGCACGCCGGGCATGGACATCATCATCACCATTAGCGGGAAAACGCGTGAGAGCCGCGCTCACGCGCGCTGTTAATCCACATACGGCTGCCGTTGAGGGCGATGAAGGTCAGCAGCAGATATTCGAGCGACATCGCATAAACGCCCTGCAGGGCGAAAATAACCACGCTGATGACGTTGATAATCACCCACAGCAGCCAGTTTTCGACGTATTTGCGCGTCATCAGGATCATCGCCGCAACCGAGAGAACCATCATGCAGGAGTCCCAGAACGGGAACGCGTCTGGCTGCAGCGCCGGCATAGCAACCTGCAGGCCCAGGGTGTGCATCAGCGCGACGGCAATCCTGGTCAGAAACGCAAAAACCGGATCGATAAATACCGTCATCAGGCCAATCGCCACCACGCAGGCCGCCAGCCAGCCTAACGCTTTCGGCAGCGGCAGCCAGCGGATTTGCAGTTCCGCCTGGTTATCGCTGGTTTGTCGTGACCAGGCGTACCAGCCGTAGACGTTGGCCGCGAAGAAAAAGATCTGCAGCAGAAGGCTGGCGTAGAGCTGGATCTGAAAGAAGATAATGGCAAACAGCGTGACGTTGATCAGCCCAAAGGCATAGTTGGCAATCTTCTCCAGGCTCGCCAGCCAGATGCACAGCAATCCTGCGACGGTGCCTACCGCTTCAATCCACGACAGGTCATATCCCCCGGCGCCAATGGGTATATGCACTAATATGTTCTGCGTACTAAAAAAATCCATCTTATCCCCAGAGCGTTCTGTAACGCAGTAATGAGCTATCCCCGAAGTGTAGCCGCAAAATCGAGCATTCTGTTTAGCGGAACCAGCGCCCCGGTTCGCAGCTGTTCATCAACGTGAATTTCATGTTCAACGCCTCCCTTTTCCAGCCCTTCCGCAATCGCCTGCAGGCCGTTCATCGCCATCCACGGACAGTGGGCGCAGCTGCGACAGGTTGCCCCTTCGCCTGCCGTAGGCGCTTCCAGCAGCTCTTTTTCCGGTACCGCCTGCTGCATTTTGTAGAAAATGCCGCGGTCGGTGGCGACGATGAGCTGCTTGTGCGGCAGCGTCTTAGCGGCATTGATCAACTGGCTGGTTGACCCCACCGCGTCAGCCATATCGACAATCGCCTGCGGTGATTCCGGGTGAACCAGCACCGCGGCCTGCGGATAAAGCGCCCGCATTCTCGCCAGCGCTTGAGTTTTGAATTCATCATGAACGATGCAGGCGCCCTGCCAGCACAGTACGTCGGCGCCGGTCTGTTTCTGCACATAGCTACCTAAATGGCGGTCCGGCGCCCAGATGATTTTTTCACCCATGCTATCAAGATGCTCAATGAGTTCCACGGCGATGCTCGACGTCACAACCCAGTCGGCGCGCGCCTTTACCGCCGCTGAAGTATTGGCGTAGACCACGACCGTACGATCCGGATGCGCATCGCAGAAAGCGCTAAACTCCTCGATCGGGCAGCCCAGATCGAGCGAGCACTCCGCGTGGAGCGTGGGCATCAGGATGGTTTTTTCCGGGCTGAGGATTTTCGCCGTTTCTCCCATAAAGCGCACGCCGGCAACCAACAGCGTCGAGGCAGAATGTCGGGCGCCGAAGCGCGCCATCTCCAGAGAATCGGAGATACAGCCGCCGGTCTCTTCGGCCAGCTGCTGAATTTCAGGGTCGGTATAGTAATGGGCCACCATCACCGCATCGCGCTCGCGCAGCAGGCGTTTAATTTTTTCGCGATAAAAGTGCTTCTCATCGCGGTTTAACGGCATGGGCTTCGGAGGAAAAGGATAAATCGCCGCTTCCGGATCAAACATTACGCTCATCTTGCAGTCTCGTTTCACTGGCTTAACTTTCAGACCGTAATAATGCCTGAAGAAAGGTATTAACCGGTCATGGTGTTTTATATGCTAAACAAGATAGCCGATTGTGCAGAAAATGTCGTGAGGAATTTTTCCCTCAGGAAGCATTTCCCGGAGGCGATGCTACGCATCTGTCCAGGCTGCTAAACCTGCAGAACGCACGAATCTGTAGCCCGGGCAAGGCGCGTCAAGCGCCGCCCCCGGGATGAAGCCACGCAAAGGCATCAGGCCCGGCACATTTCCCGGAGGCGATGCTACGCATCTGTCCGGGCTGCTAAACCTGCAAAACGCACGAATCTGTAGCCCGGGCAAGGCGCGTCAAGCGCCGCCCCCGGGACGAAGCCACGCAAAGGCATCAGGCCCGGCACATTTCCCGGAGGCGATGCTACGCATCTGTCCGGGCTACTGGCCTGTGCCAATTGTAGCCACGGTAAACGCAGCGCGACGGTAGAATAACGCAGCATTAAGGTATTGCGGATTGTTGTGATTTTCGAGGAAATGGCAGATAGCAAAAAAGCGCCTTTAGGGCGCTTTTTTACATTGGTGGGTCGTGCAGGATGACTCGCTTCGCTCGCCCTACGGGCCGTTGCTGACGCAACGTTATCCTTCACGCTTAACATCTGAGTTTGATGTTAAATTGGTGGGTCGTGCAGGATTCGAACCTGCGACCAATTGATTAAAAGTCAACTGCTCTACCAACTGAGCTAACGACCCCTTGCGGGTTTACTGCTAACTGGAACGATTCAGGATGGTGGGTCGTGCAGGATGACTCGCTTTCACTCGCCCTACGGGCCGTTGCTGACGCAACGTTATCCTTTACGCTTACTACCACTGCTCACCTAAGCATTGGTGGGTCGTGCAGGATTCGAACCTGCGACCAATTGATTAAAAGTCAACTGCTCTACCAACTGAGCTAACGACCCGCTCGGGTACTTCCTGAATATTCTTCACTCGTCACCAATTCGAAATTGGTGGGTCGTGCAGGATGACTCGCTTTCGCTCGCCCTACGGGCCGTTGCTGACGCAACGTTATCCTTCACGTTTTACTATCGCGTTCCACCAGAACGATTGGTGGGTCGTGCAGGATTCGAACCTGCGACCAATTGATTAAAAGTCAACTGCTCTACCAACTGAGCTAACGACCCGAGTGGTGGGTGATGACGGGATCGAACCGCCGACCCCCTCCTTGTAAGGGAGGTGCTCTCCCAGCTGAGCTAATCACCCGATACTGCGCTGGATACATCTTTTAACGGTGGGTCGTGCAGGATGACTCGGCTTCGCCTCGCCCTACGGGCCGTTGCTGACGCAACGTTATCCTTCACGTTTTACTATCGCGTTCCACCAGAACGATTGGTGGGTCGTGCAGGATTCGAACCTGCGACCAATTGATTAAAAGTCAACTGCTCTACCAACTGAGCTAACGACCCACTATTTTCGCCGCTTTGGGCTTGTTCGATATCCCTTGGCAACGGCGGCATATATTACTGATTTCAGAATTCAGCGCAACAACAATTTAGATAAAGATTGCTTAACTGCTTAGGATTCATGCGACAAGACCAGAAATGATGCGATTTCTGGTCATGCCATAATCATCCGAGTGCGTTAAGGCGTTTTTGCGCTTGTTTGGCCCCGTCGGTGCCAGGAAATTTACTGACCACCTGCTGGTAAACCGCCTTCGCTTTTGCGGTATCGCCTTTGTCCTGCATGATCACGCCGACTTTAAACATCGCGTCGGGCGCCTTCGGGGATTTAGGGTAGTTTTTCACCACGGAAGCGAAATAGTACGCCGCATCGTCCTTTTTACCCTTGTTGTAATTCAGCTGACCGAGCCAGTAGTTGGCGTTCGGCTGATACGTTGAATCGGGGTACTTTTTGACGAAGTTCTGGAAAGCCGCCATCGCATCGTCCTGGCGAGAGGGATCCTTCACCAGCGCGATAGCCGCGTTGTAATCGGTATTAGCATCACCGGTCTGCGCCGGGGCGCCTGACGAGGCCGCTGGCGCCGTCCCGCTAGCCGCAGCGCCCTGATCGCCCGCTGACGTCTGGGTTTGCGCTCCCGCTGCGCCGCCACCGCTGCTCAGACCGTCGATCTGCAGCAGGATCTGCTTCTGGCGCTCAACAACCTGATTCAGCTGATACTGGCTTTCCTGAATTTGACCGCGCAGGGAATCAATATCGGACTGATTATCGGAGAGTTGTTGCTGGAGTTGGGTTAAAAGCTGGCTGTGCGCATTGGAAATACGCTCGAGTTGAGTGACGCGGTCTTCGACCGAGCCTGAGCCGACACTACTGATTGGCGCCTGAGCAAAAGCGGCCCAGGGGGCCGCTATGCCAACCAGTAACGACAGACTCAATAGATGATGTCTGAAGTTACTGCTCATGCAATTCTCTTAGTAAACCAGTACGGCGCGACGGTTTTTGGCGTAAGCCGCTTCGTCGTGGCCCAGTACTGCAGGTTTTTCTTTACCGTAAGAAACGATGGAGATCTGGTCAGCAGAAACACCTTTGCCCTGCAGATACATCTTAACGGCGTTAGCACGACGCTCACCCAGAGCGATGTTGTATTCCGGCGTACCACGCTCATCCGCATGACCTTCTACGGTCACTTTGTAGGACGGGTTGCTGCGCAGGAAGTTTGCGTGCGCGTCCAGCATTGCAGCGAAGTCAGAACGGATATCGTATTTGTCCAGATCGAAGTAAACGATATTGTTCTGCTGCAGCTGTTGCATCTGCAGACGAGCCTGCTCTTCGGAAGACATGTTGCCGCCGTTAGCGTTACCGTCCATACCAGTGCCGGCACCCAGCATGCCTTCACCGCTCTGGTCGTTGCTGGCGTTCTTGTTAGAAGAACACGCCGCGATTGCCATAACCGGCAGAGCGATCAACAGCCCTTTCAGCACTTTGTTCAGTTGCATTTCTTTGATTCCTTTAATAATCAATTATTTATTATCACAGATACGGCGACCAGGCAGGTGATTTTACCTGTCCATCAGTTGCCGGAAGACGCGCTTTGAAACGCCCATCTGTAGAAACCAGATTCAGCACGGATCCCATCCCCTGAGAAGAGCTGTAGATTACCATAGTGCCGTTAGGTGCCAGACTTGGCGTTTCATCTAAAAACGTTGATGACAGAACCTGCACACCACCCGCTTCCAGATCTTGTTTGGCAATGTGCTGCTGACCACCGGCCGAGCTTACCATTACCATAGTTTTACCATCAGCGCTCACGTCAGCGTCCTGGTTTTGTGAACCTTCCCAGGTAATACGCTGCGGCGTGCCGCCATTAATATTGACTTTATACACCTGCGGACGACCGGCCTGGTCGGAAGTAAAGGCCAGGTTCTGGCTATCCGGGAACCAGCTTGGTTCGGTGTTATTGCTGCGACCGTTGGTCACCTGACGAATCTGGCCAGATCCCAGGTCCATCACGTACAGGTTCAGGCTACCGGTTTTCGACAGAGCGAAAGCCAGTTTGCTGCCGTCCGGCGAGAACGCCGGCGCGCCGTTATGCTGCGGGAACGAAGCAATCTGACGAACGGAGCCGTTAGCCAGCGTCTGCACAACCAGCGCAGAGCGTCCGCTTTCAAAGGTCACGTAGGCCAGCTTCGCGCCGTCCGGAGACCATGCCGGAGACATCAGCGGCTGAGTTGAACGGTGAACGAGGAACTGATTGTAGCCATCGTAGTCGGACACGCGCAGCTCGTACGGGAACTGGCCGCCGTTGGTCTGTACCACGTAGGCGATACGGGTACGGAAGGCGCCCTTAATACCGGTCAGCTTCTCAAATACGGCGTCGCTGGCAGCATGCGCGGCATAGCGCAGATACTGTTTCGTGACTTTAAAGGAGTTCTGCGCAAGCACGGTCCCTGGCGCGCCGCCGGTATCAACCAGCTGATACGCCACGTTGTAGGAACCGTCAGGGTTTTGCGTCACCTGACCAACCACGACGGCGTCAACGCCCAGCGCAGACCATGCCGCCGGCTGCACTTCCTGAGCGCTACCCGGCTGCTGAGGCAGACGAGAGCGATCGAGCGGATTAAACTTGCCGCTGTTGCGCAGGTCAGCCGCCACGATACCGCCCACATCTTCCGGCGCAGCACCCTGCCCCGCCCACTGGAACGGCACAACGCCGATTGGGCGTGCCGAGTCGACCCCTTGGGTAATCTCGATGCGTACTTCTGCGTGCAGCACTGCCGCCCACAGCATTAAAAAACCAAATGCTACTCGTAATGCCTGCTTCATCATATCTCCCTTATCCAGGCGAAAAGCCCACGATAATTTAGCAGAATGTTAACAAACTCAAATACACAAAACTACCAAAACCCTGGGCCTACCGACGTTTGTTTTCCCCGCATAAACGGGGAAAACTATCACTGAGGTTTGAAGTCCAGTGGCGCATTTTTGAATGTTTCATAAACAGCCTGCGACGGCGGTTTAGGGAACTTCGTCATCCGGCTCGTTGCCGCCAGCATTTGCTGACAGAACGCCGGATCGCCGCCTTCCGATTTCACACTTAACAGCGTTCCATCCTGAGCCAGATTCACACGTAAAGTACAGGTTTTCCCCTTGTAGGTATCCCAGTCATAGAGATGACCTTTAATCGCAGCCTGCACCTGTGAAATATAGCTGTTAATCTCAGCCTGGGATGCACCACCCTGCCCCTGCTTACTTCCTTTAGCAGGAGATGAACCCCCAGCGCTACCGCTGGTATTACCTTTCGGCGCATTCTTACCGGAGCTCAGGTCGCCGAGCAGATCGTCCACGCCGTTGGCCTCTTTGGCCGCAGCGGCTTTCTTCGCGGCTGCTGCCTTAGCGGCGGCGGCTTTCGCCGCTTTGTCTGCAGCGGCCTTCTCTGCTGCTGCAGCTTTGGCTGCCGCGGCTTTCTCGGCGGCGGCTTTTTCCGCTGCGGCGGCTTTCTCGGCTGCCGCTTTCTCAGCAGCGGCTTTCTGCGCAGCGGCTTTTTCTGCCGCTTTTTCGGCGGCAGCTTTTTCAGCAGCGGCCTGTTTCGCCGCTTCCTGCTGCGCTTTTTTCTCTGCCTGCTGCTGCGCTTTCTTCTCAGCTTCCTGCTGAGCTTTCTTCGCTGCATCCGCTTCGGCTTTCTTCTGCGCGTCCGCGGCCGCTTTCGCGGCTTCCGCTTCCGCCTGTTTCTTCGCATCCGCCGCCGCTTTCGCCGCAGCGGCTTCGGCTGCTTTCGCCTGCGCATCGGCCTTCGCTTTCGCGTCAGCGGCGGCTTTGGCGGCAGCTTCCTGCGCCTCTTTCGCCTGTGCGTCCGCTTTGGCTTTTGCCGCTGCGGCGGCTTTCGCCGCGGCTTCTTCCGCCTGTTTCTGCTGTTCTTTCGCCTCTTTAGCCGCTTCCTGCGCCTGTAGACGATCCTGTTCCAGCTGTTTCAGCCGTTCCTGCTCGGCGGCCTGTTTTTCACGTAGCTCTTCCGCCTGCTGCTGAGCCTGCTTTTCACGCTGCTCGGCGGCGCGGCGGGCGCTGGCCTGCTGCTGCTGTTGGCGGTCATAATTCTTCACAACCGCCCCCGGATCGACCATTACCGCATCGATAGAGGAACCTCCGCCACCCCCGGCAGAAGCATCCAGATGCTCGTCAAACGAACTCCAGATCAGCAGCGCTATCAATACGATGTGCAGCGCGACTGATACTATGATCGCTCGTTTAAGCTTGTCGTTTTGTTCGGTTGCCTTTGACACTATCGGTTCCCAAAAACTGTTCGCCTGTTCCCGTTATATGACGTCGGCCACGAGACGCTGTTGTCCCAAAGCCGACGTGCTGGCGGGCGTGCATATTGCGAGCGATTAGATCGGCTTGGTCATCAAGCCAACCGATTTAACCCCTGCGCTGTGCAACAGGTTAAGCGCTTTAATAATCTCATCGTATGGCACCTCTTTAGCACCGCCGATCAGGAACACCGTTTTCTCATTCGCCTCAAGTCGACGCCTGGCTTCCGCAATAACCTGTTCCGGCGGCAGCTGCGATAACGTTTCCGGGCCAACTTTCACGCTGTACTGCCCGACGCCGGAGACTTCAACGATCACCGGCGGCTCATCGTTGCTTTTCACCGCCTGCGACTCCGTTGCGTCCGGTAGGTCGACCTCTACGCTCTGCGTAATGATCGGCGCTGTCGCCATAAAGATCAGCAACAGCACCAACAGGACATCCAGCAGCGGAACGATGTTGATCTCGGACTTCAGTTCGCGACGTCCGCGTCCACGTGCTCTGGCCATGGCTTACCCCTTATTGCTTTCGCTGCTGGTAAACGCCTGACGGTGCAGAATGGCGGTGAACTCTTCCATAAAGTTGTCGTAGTTCAGCTCAAGTTTGTTCACGCGCTGGTTCAGACGGTTATAGGCCATAACCGCCGGGATAGCGGCAAAAAGACCAATTGCCGTCGCGATGAGCGCTTCTGCGATACCCGGCGCGACCATTTGCAGCGTCGCCTGTTTTACCGCGCCCAGCGCGATAAAGGCATGCATGATCCCCCATACGGTACCAAACAGACCGATATATGGGCTGATAGAACCCACCGTACCGAGGAACGGGATGTGGGTTTCCAGGGTTTCCAGCTCGCGGTTCATCGAAATACGCATGGCGCGCGACGCCCCTTCGACAATCGCTTCCGGCGCATGGCTGTTCGCACGATGCAGACGCGCAAACTCTTTGAAGCCGCTGTAGAAGATTTGTTCCGAACCGGTCAGATTATCGCGACGACCCTGGCTTTCCTGGTACAAACGAGAAAGCTCGATACCGGACCAGAACTTATCTTCAAACGCTTCGGCCTCACGTGACGCCGAATTGAGGATACGCGTTCTCTGAATAATGATGGCCCAGGAGGCGATGGAAAAACAAACTAAAATCAACATGATAAGTTTAACCAGAAGGCTCGCCTTCAGGAACAAATCAAGGATATTCATCTCAGTCACTGCTTAAACTCCGCGACAATAGACTTGGGAAGCGCACGAGGCTTCATTAAGAGTGGATCAACGCACACGATAAGAACCTCAGCTTCATTCAAAACGACGTTCTCGGCGTTGACGATTCGCTGCGTGAAAACCAGGGTAGCTCCTCGCATTGAGGTTATCTCCGTCTGGATTTCGAGCATGTCGTCGAGTCTGGCGGGCGCAAAATACTCCAGCGTCATTTTGCGAACCACAAAGGCAACTCGTTCAGCCAGCAAAACCTGTTGGCTGAAGTGATGATGGCGCAGCATCTCTGTGCGTGCTCTTTCATAGAAAGCGACGTAGCTGGCGTGGTAAACCACACCACCGGCGTCGGTGTCTTCGTAATAGACCCGAACCGGCCATCGAAACAGCGTTGTATTCACTTTACATCCCGGTAATGCAACAAAAGGTTAGTGCTTTCAAACTTCGCTACTATACGCGCGGGAATCGTGGTTTGGAATGGGGGAAAGTAAACGAGGAGTAAATTTTTATGGGCTTATGCAAGCCCATATGGTTAACAGAGATTTCTTATTCAAAAGAAGAAAAAGAACAGGCCCAAAACGAGCACAATATCAGCGATAAGCGGACAAAAAATTCCCTGCCAGTGAATGGCGCGCGGGCGGAAGCCCACGCCGTGGATAACGCCGGTACAAACCGCCCACATCAGCAGGAAGCCGTGCCAGATTTCCAGCTCGCTGGTTTTGGCCGCAAAGCGCGACGGATCCCAGAAGATGCAGCCCGCTAGCGCCAGCGCCATCAATAAGGAAAGCGCCCTTAACGGGCGCTTGTCCATTATCGCGTAAAGAGTCGCGATAATACTCATCAGTGTTCTTCTTTACCTGCTTTGGTGGCTTCCACGTGCTCAAGCGCCAGCGCGGTAATCACCCCAAAAGCACAGGCAAGAAGCGTTCCCAAAATCCATGCGAAATACCACATATATAGCTCCTTACCTTAGTACAGCGAGTGGGTGTTCTTTTCGATGTCTTCGCGAGTGATGCGACCGAACATTTTCCAGTAACACCAGGCGGTGTAGGCCAGAATAATCGGTACGAAGACAATCGCCACGTAAGTCATCAGGTTCAGCGTCAGCTGGCTGGAGGTCGCATCCCACATGGTCAGGCTCGCGTTCATCGCCGTGCTTGATGGCATAATGAACGGGAACATGGCGATACCGGCAGTCAGAATGATGCACGCCAGCGTCAGCGAGGAGAACAGAAACGCCCATGCGCCTTTATCCGCTTTTGTCGAGATGACGGTCAGCAGCGGCAGCGCCACGCCCAGAGCAGGAATCGCCCACAGCGCCGGCATGTTATTAAAGTTCACCATCCACGCGCCGGCTTCACGCGCGACTTCTTTGGTCAGCGGGTTAGACGGGCCGGTATGATCCATCACCGATTTCACCACATAACCGTCGATACCGTAGTAGACCCAAACGCCCGCCAGCGCGAAGCAGACCAGCGTCACCAGCGCCGCCACCGTAGACACGGAGCGGGTGCGCAGGTGCAGTTCACCCACGGTACGCATCTGCAGATAGGTCGCGCCCTGCGTCAGGATCATCGCCACGCTAACAATACCGGCCAGCAGGCCAAACGGATTCAGCAGCTGGAAGAAGTTACCGGTGTAGTACAGGCGCAGATATTCATCAACGTGGAACGGAACGCCCTGCAGCAGGTTGCCGAACGCCACGCCAATCACCAGCGGCGGCACGAAGCTGCCGACGAAGATGCCCCAGTCCCACATGTTACGCCAGCGGTTATCCTCAATCTTCGAGCGGTAGTCGAAACCCACCGGACGGAAGAATAAAGAGGCCAGCACCAGGATCATGGCCACATAGAAGCCGGAAAACGCGGCGGCGTAGACCATCGGCCAGGCGGCAAACAGCGCGCCGCCGGCGGTGATCAGCCACACCTGGTTTCCGTCCCAGTGCGGGGCAATGGCGTTAATCATAATTCGACGCTCGGTGTCGTTACGACCGAGGAAACGGGTGAGCATCCCCACCCCCATGTCGAAGCCATCGGCGACGGCAAAACCAATAAGCAAAATGCCGATCAGCAGCCACCAGATAAAACGCAATACTTCATAATCGATCATTTGACGACTCCTGTCTTAGCGTGCCGACTGAATAGCCGCAGAGGACTGTTCAAAGTGATAGCGACCGGTTTTCAGGCTGCTTGGTCCTTTGCGGGCAAACTTGAACATGAGGAACAGTTCAGCCACCAGGAACAGCGTGTACAGGCCACAAATCAGCACCATAGAGAAGATCAGGTCGCCCGCGGTCAGCGACGAGTTCGCGACGGCCGTCGGCAGCACCTCACCAATAGCCCACGGCTGACGGCCATATTCGGCGACAAACCAGCCCGATTCAACGGCAATCCACGGCAGCGGCAGGCCATAGAACGCGGCGCGCAGCAGCCATTTTTTCTCACCGATGCGGTTGCGAATCACGCTCCAGAAGGAGGCGCCGATAATCAACAGCATCAGCACGCCGCACGCTACCATGATACGGAAGGCGAAGTAGAGCGGCGCCACGGCAGGAATAGAGTCCTTGGTCGCCAGAGCAATCTGCTCTTCCGTCGCGTCAGAGACGTTGTCGGTATAGCGTTTCAGCAGCAGACCGTAGCCCAGATCTTTCTTCACGTCGTTAAAGCGATCGCGCACGGCCTGGTCGGTTGAACCGGCACGCAGCTGTTCCAGCAGCGCGTAAGCTTTCATCCCGTTACGGATACGCTCTTCGTGCTGAACCATGAGGTCTTTCAGGCCGGTAACCTGTTTATCCACGGAGCGAGTCGCAATGATGCCCAGCGCGTAAGGAATTTGAATCGCGAAGCGGTTCTCCTGCGCCTTCTGATCGGGAATACCAAACAGGGTAAAGGCCGCCGGAGCAGGCTGAGTTTCCCATTCAGCTTCGATAGCCGCCAGTTTGGTTTTCTGCACGTCGCCCATTTCGTAGCCGGATTCATCACCGAGAACGATAACGGAGAGAATCGCCGCCATACCGAAGCTTGCTGCGATAGCGAAGGAGCGCTTGGCAAAAGCGAAGTCGCGGCCTTTGAGCATATACCAGGAGCTGATGGCAAGAATGAACATCGCGCCGGTCACGTAGCCTGACGCCACGGTATGAACGAACTTAACCTGAGCAACCGGGTTCAGGACCAGCTCTGAGAAGCTGACCATCTCCATACGCATGGTTTCAAAGTTGAAGTCCGACGCAATCGGGTTCTGCATCCAGCCGTTAGCGACGAGGATCCACAGCGCCGACAGGTTGGAGCCCAGCGCCACCAGCCAGGTCACGGCCATGTGCTGAACTTTGCCCAGACGATCCCAACCGAAGAAGAACAGACCGACAAAGGTAGATTCGAGGAAGAAGGCCATCAAACCTTCAATGGCCAGCGGCGCACCGAAGATATCGCCCACATAGTGAGAGTAGTAAGACCAGTTAGTCCCGAACTGGAACTCCATGGTCAGACCGGTTGCCACACCCAGCGCGAAGTTGATACCAAACAACTTGCCCCAGAACTTGGTCATATCTTTATAAATCTGTTTGCCGGAAAGGACGTAGACCGTTTCCATGATGGCCAGCAGGAACGCCATACCTAGCGTCAGCGGCACAAACAGGAAGTGGTACATCGCGGTCAAGGCAAACTGTAAGCGCGACAGTTCGACTATATCTAACATCATGACTCCTTGCTCATCGCATGAAGACTCCGAGAGTGAACCCCGTTAGAAAGGGTCACACGCATGCCCCAATACAAATTTATTTGCTTCTTCTCGTCACGCCCGTTTTCTCATGCAAGAAAACGATAGTAATGAGAAGTTACAAACATGTTAACAAAACACCCAAATTGATCCCGTGATTATATTACGCTGCAAAACCCTTACAATAAATAGGTTTTTATTGTGATAAATTTGCAGTTTTCGACAGCGATCAATTTATAGCGAAAATACCAGATTTCGGTCAATTTGATCCGCGACAATTTAACTCCATTTCGCGACCTTTTCCAAGTTTTAAACATTGATTTAAATCAATTTTCATTTTAAATGTTAATTATGTATACCGTGTACCGTACAGGTAAACACTAGGTTAACAATATGTTTTTCAAGAGTATCAACGGTTACTGAAAATGATAGTCCATTTATTTCGCCGCGGAGGGGAATTTAATGGGATGAGCGCTGGGCGCATTAATCCGGGCATCAGCTGACAATGTCGTGTAGCTCACAGATTTTTTTTATCAAGTTAATGCCCTAAATTTTTTTGCTTATTACATTTATCATTGCGTTTACTTTCAATTAACACAGATGCGTAACTATCTCATTATCAAGTAAATGCGGCGTACATTCTCTTTCTCGTCGTTTTGTGACGCAACGCACCCTGCTCTTTATGCAGCAGACTTTCCCCCTGCGCTTTTATCCCCCCCGGACAGCAGCTCTCCTGCCCCACTCCGCCATTCAACAAAAATGAAATATTAAATAAACAAATCACCATTTTATATCTTTAATCTAACAAATTCGCCGTGACGCATATAAAAAACAGCACATAAATTCCGTTACTATGCTCACAGAAAAATTTAAAGAATTGTATTTACCGCTTATTATCAAGGCAAAATAAACGCAAAATATAAAATAAGACCTTGCTCACAAACATCGCAATCTATTTATTAAAAAGATCTGAACAGAAATAACACCAGACAATAAAAAAACTAACAACATCATGATACAAAAGGATTTTTTAAAGAAAAATCAAAAACAAGACTTTTTTGAAAGATATTCTGAAAATAGATCAATTGCTTCCCCCCTTCGAACCACAGACACTCCAGCCCTATTAACAGGCGGCCATCATCAACGCTGCAAATATTAGAAAGTCGTTTTTATTTTTATACCATCAGCCTTACAGAGGATTACCCATGAAGAAATCAACACTTGTTATTGGCGTCATTGGTGCTGACTGCCATGCAGTAGGCAACAAAGTCCTGGACCGCGTTTTTACTGCCCATGATTTTCGCGTAATCAATCTGGGGGTGATGGTCAGTCAGGATGAATATATCGATGCCGCTATCGAAACCGGCGCGGACGCCATCGTTGTCTCGTCTATTTACGGCCACGGCGATATCGACTGCCTGGGACTGCGCGAACGCTGCATCGAACGGGGTATCGGCGATATTCTTCTTTACGTTGGCGGCAACCTGGTGGTCGGTAAGCATGATTTTGCCGACGTCGAGGCCAAATTCAAAGAGATGGGCTTCAATCGCGTCTTTGCCCCAAGCCACGATCTGGAAGACGTCTGCAGGCTGATGGCGAACGATATCAACCAGCGCCACGGCGTTGAACAGCAGTGTCTGGAAGAGGCTATCTGATGCAAACCGTCTCTGTCGATATCGGCTCGACGTGGACCAAAGCGGCCCTCTTCGCACAGGAGGGGGATGAGCTGACGCTGGTAAACCACGTTCTGACCCCGACCACTACCCATCACCTGGCGGAAGGCTTTTTTGCCAGCCTGAACCGGGTGCTTAACGTTGCCGATGCGCGCCCGTTGCTGCACCGCGGTGACGTCACGCTGAAATACTCTTCATCGGCAAAAGGCGGTCTTGCCGTTGCCGCGATGGGTCTGGTGCCGTCCATCACCCTGGAATCAGCAAAAGTCACCGCCCACTCGGCGGGGGCCAAAATCGCCCAATACTACGCCTACAAACTCAACCGCCACGATATCCAGGCGCTGGAAGCCACGCCGCCGGATATCCTGCTGTTTACCGGCGGAACCGACGGCGGCGAGGAGAGCTACGGCCTGGCCAACGCCCATGCGCTGGCGGAGTCAACGCTCGACTGCGCCATTATCTATGCCGGAAACCGGGATATTCAGGACGAGGTTCAGGCCATCCTTGGCCACAAAGATTTGACCACGGTAGACAACATTCTGCCCGATCTCGATCACCCTAATCCCTACGCTGCCCGCAAGGCGATTTGCGATGTCTTCTTATCCCGAATCGTCAAAGGTAAAGGGCTGGACGTGATTGTCGCGGAAACCGGCGAAGAGCCGATGCCAACGCCGTGGACCGTCTACGAGCTGGTAAAAACCATCAGCCATTACGACAGCGCGTGGAAAGAGTTCATGCTGATCGATATGGGCGGCGCCACCACCGACGTCTACTCCGCCAGCGCCAACACGCTCTCTCCGGATACCGTTCTGCACGGGGTTCCGGAACCGTTTGTTAAACGTACGGTGGAAGGCGATCTCGGCATGCGCGTTTCAGCTGTCGTGGTCGGTGAAAGTACTCAGGAGCTGGTGAACGTGGTGTTTGCCCACCAGCCGCAGCATCAGGAGGCCTTTTACCGCTACCTGCGCCATCTGGTCGCTCAGCCGGATTATCTGCCGCTCAACGAGGAAGAAAAATATTTCGACACCGTGCTGGCCGGGCTGTGCGTCGGCTACGCCAGCGAACGCCACGCGGGCACCAAAAAGCAGGTCTGCACCTGCGTGGGCAACGTCGATTTACAGATGGGCCGCGATCTGACCCCCGTGCGTAAAGTCGTCGGTTCCGGTGGATGGCTCTCCCGCGCCAGCGGCTTCGACATCCACCGCTGGCTGAAATACCGCGAACTGGATGACGACGGCAGACGCATTCTTCTGCCAACCCGGTTTGATTATTACCGCGATGCAAAAGGCCTGCTTCCGCTGCTGGCAAACGTTGCCAGGCTCTACCCCGAGCTCGCCGCTCGCACCAGCATTCACTGTTTAACCCTATAAATGAAGGCAGCTACGAATGGAACTTCGAAATAAAAAATTAACCCACGACGAATTCATGACCGAGCGGCATCAGGTATTGCAGACCTGGCATACCGGCAAGGACGTTGAGCACTTCGAAGATGGCGTGAAGTACCAGCAAACCATTCCTGAGAAAAAACGCTTTTCTCACGCTCTGCTTAAGGCCGACCAGGAGGGTAAAACCCTGAGCCAGCCGCGCGCGGGCGTGGCGCTGATGGATGAACATATTGCGCTGCTTAAAACCCTGCAGGAAGAGTGCGATCTGCTGCCCAGCACCATCGATGCCTATACCCGCCTCAACCGTTACGAAGAAGCGGCGGTCGGCATACAGAAATCCATCGAGGCGGGAACCTCCAAACTGAATGGTTTGCCGGTGGTTAACCACGGCGTCGCCGCCTGCCGCCGGATGACCGAAGCGCTGGAAAAACCGGTCCAGGTACGTCACGGTACGCCAGACGCGCGCCTGCTGGCGGAAATCTCCATGGCCAGCGGCTTTACCAGCTACGAAGGCGGCGGTATCTCCTACAACATTCCCTACGCCAAGCGCGTCACCCTGGAGAAGTCGATTCGCGACTGGCAGTACTGCGACCGCCTGATGGGCCTGTATGAAGAACACGGCATTCGTATTAACCGCGAACCGTTCGGCCCTCTGACCGGCACCCTGATCCCACCGTTTATGTCCCACGCGGTGGCCATTATCGAAGGTCTGCTGGCGCTGGAACAGGGCGTCAAGTCAATCACCGTCGGCTACGGCCAGGTCGGCAGCCTCACCCAGGACATCGCGGCGATTAAATCTCTTCGCGAACTCTCCCACGAATACTTTGGCAATTACGGATTCGACGATTATGAGCTGAGTACCGTCTTCCACCAGTGGATGGGCGGCTTTCCGGAAGATGAATCAAAAGCCTTTGCCATTATCTCCTGGGGCGCGGCGGTAGCCGGGATGTCCGGCGCCACCAAAGTGATCACCAAGAGCCCGCATGAAGCGTTCGGTATTCCCACCGCGGCGGCCAACGCGCAGGGGCTGAGGGCATCCCGCCAGATGCTCAATATGGTCAGCGATCAGAAGTTCCCGCCCTGCGCCGCGGTTGAGCAGGAAGTGGAGCTGATAAAAAGCGAGGTTCGCGCAGTGCTGAAGAAAGTGTTCGAGCTGGGCAACGGCGACATCGCCCGCGGTACGGTGCTGGCCTTTGAAGCGGGCGTCCTGGACGTGCCTTTTGCCCCCGCATCCTGCAACGCGGGCAAAATTTTGCCGGTCCGCGACAATGCCGGCGCCATTCGCGTGCTTGAAGCCGGCGCGGTTCCGCTGCCGAAGGACATCCTCGCCCTGCACCACGATTACGTCGCTGAACGTGCGCATTTTGAAGGACGCAAACCCTCATTCCAGATGGTTGTTGATGACATCAACGCGGTATCCCACAGTAAATTAATAGGAAGACCATAATGAAAATTAAACAGGCCCTTTTCACCGCTGGCTACTCTTCATTCTATTTTGACGATCAGCAGGCGATTAAAAACGGCGCGGGTCATGATGGGTTCATTTATACCGGTGCTCCGGTAACGCCAGGCTTCACCTCGGTACGCCAGGCGGGTGAATGCGTATCCGTCCAGCTGATTCTGGAAAACGGCGCGGTGGCGGTCGGTGACTGTGCCGCCGTACAGTACTCCGGCGCGGGCGGCCGCGACCCGCTGTTCCTGGCGGAGAACTTTATCCCGTTCCTCAACGATCATATCAAACCGCTGCTGGAGGGCCGCGATGTCGATACCTTCCTGCCGAACGCCCGCTTCTTCGACAAGCTGCGCATCGACGGTCATCTGCTGCATACCGCCGTCCGCTACGGTCTTTCCCAGGCGCTGCTCGACGCCACCGCGCTGGCCAGCGGCCGCCTGAAGGCGGAGGTAGTTTGCGACGAATGGCAGCTGCCCTGCATACCGGAAGCGATTCCGTTATTTGGTCAGAGCGGCGACGACCGCTACATCGCCGTGGACAAAATGATCCTCAAAGGCGTTGACGTCCTGCCGCATGCGCTCATTAACAACGTCGAAGAGAAGCTGGGTCTGAAAGGGGAAAAACTGCGTGAGTATGTCCGCTGGCTGTCCGACCGCATCTTAAGCCTGCGCACCAGCCCCCGCTATCGCCCCACGCTGCATATCGACGTGTACGGCACCATCGGCCTGATTTTCGATATGGATCCGGTTCGCTGCGCCGACTATATCGCCAGCCTGGAGCAAGAGGCGCAGGGCCTGCCGCTCTACATAGAAGGCCCGGTGGATGCGGGTAATAAACCGGACCAGATCCGTATGCTCACGGCCATTACCAAAGAGCTGACCCGCCTCGGTTCCGGCGTAAAAATTGTCGCCGACGAGTGGTGTAACACCTACCAGGACATCGTTGACTTTACCGATGCCGGCAGCTGCCACATGGTGCAGATCAAAACCCCGGATCTCGGCGGCATTCATAACATCGTGGACGCAGTGCTGTACTGCAACAAACACGCGATGGAAGCCTATCAGGGCGGTACCTGTAACGAAACCGAGATCAGCGCCCGCACCTGCGTTCACGTCGCGCTGGCCGCGCGTCCGATGCGCATGTTGATCAAGCCGGGCATGGGCTTCGACGAAGGTCTTAACATCGTGTTTAACGAAATGAACCGCACCATCGCGCTGTTGCAGACTAAGGATTAAGAGATGGCTCGTACCTTTAAGATCTTATCGCCGACGGCAATCCTCGGCTATGGCTTCCCGGAAGAGAGCTTTCTTAAAGCCATGGCGGAGTCCCCGGATCTGATTGCCGTTGACGCCGGTTCATCCGATCCCGGCCCCCACTATCTGGGGGCAGGCAAACCTTTTACCGACCGGGCCGGGGTGAAACGCGATCTGCGCTATATGATCGTCGCCGGCGTGAAGAACAACATACCGGTGGTGATCGGCACCGCTGGAGGATCCGGCGCCGCGCCGCATCTGGAGTGGTGTCGGCAGATTATCCATGAGATTGCGCAGGAAGAAAAACTGTCGTTCTCCATGGCACTGATCCCGTCTGATGTTGATAAAGCCATCATTCATCAGGCGCTGGATAACGGCAAAATCACCGCCCTGGACTTTGTGCCTGAACTGACCCACGAGGCCATTGAAGAGTGTACCTATATCGTCGCCCAGATGGGGATCGAACCCTTTCAGCGGGCGCTCGCCGCCGGCGCCCAGGTGGTGCTTGGCGGCCGGGCGTACGATCCGGCCTGCTTCGCGGCGCTGCCGATTATGCAGGGCTTTGATGAGGGGCTCGCCCTGCACTGCGGCAAGATCCTCGAATGCGCGGCCATTGCCGCCACGCCGGGCTCCGGTTCCGACTGCGCCATGGGGATTATCGACGACAGCGGCTTTACGCTGAAAGCGTTTAATCCAAAGCGTAAGTTTACCGAAACCTCTGCGGCGGCGCATACGCTGTACGAGAAGTCCGATCCGTATTTCCTGCCCGGTCCGGGCGGCGTGCTTAACCTGAAAGGATGCACCTTCAAAGCCGTCAACGAAGGCGAGGTTTACGTCAGCGGTTCTCGTCATGAAGCGACGCCGTACGCGCTGAAGCTGGAAGGCGCGCGGCGGGTCGGCTTCCGCTGCCTGACCATTGCCGGAACGCGCGATCCGATCATGATTGCCGGAATCGATAATATTCTTGAAGAGGTACAGACCAGCGTCGCACGCAACCTCTCCCTGAACGATGACAGCATCCGCATGACCTTCCATCTGTATGGAAAGAACGGCGTGATGGGCAATCACGAACCGATGAAAACCGCCGGGCACGAACTGGGCATCCTGCTTGATGTCGTTGCGCCAACCCAGGATATCGCCAACAGCGTCTGTTCGCTGGTGCGCTCTACCCTGCTGCACTACGGCTATGAAAACCGCATTGCCACCGCGGGCAACCTCGCCTTCCCGTTCTCACCTTCCGATATTCAGAGCGGTCCGGTGTATGAGTTCTCAATCTATCACCTGATCGAAGCCAGCGACGCGCTGCGCTTTGACTTCCATATCGAACAGGTGACGCCAGAAGGAGTTCAGGCATGAAACAATCCCTATGCTCACTGGCGCAGGTGATCCGCTCCAAAAACGCCGGACCGTATGAACTGGTTTTAGATATTTTATTTAAAACCCGGGAAGATTATCAGCGGGTCAAACGTTCTGAGCAATTAACCCCGCAGCTTATTGCCGGCTTATATAACGTAAAGCCTGATTTTATTCATCGCATTATCTGGTTCGATCCGGCCAACGCGGTAAAAATCGTCATGCCGCGGGATATTATTTCCGGCAACGTCGGAGACAATGATGTTTATGGTGCTCAGCAGCATGCGCCGTTATTAAGTATTGAGTTCGACCTGTAATTTCTAAAATACAACAACATCCATTAGGGTACAGGATTTCGCTGTATCACTGTATTCCAGACAATTTATGCGGTTGGTCACCACAGGGGTACGTCTGCGCTGCTGCCTGGCGCAGGCGTACGCCGCCCTACACCACTTCACGACTAACCCTGTTCCGATGGAGTAAATATGAAAAAAATAAGTTTAACCAAAATGATCATATTAGGCCTGATACTCGGCATGATTGCCGGGGTGATCATTAATAATATGGCATCAGCAGATACAGCAAAATCCTATGCGCAGGATATTTCCATTTTTACCACTATATTTTTACGCCTGGTAAAAATGATTATCGCCCCGCTGGTAATATCAACGCTGGTGGTCGGCATCGCCAAAATGGGCGATGCGAAAACGCTCGGGCGCATATTCTCTAAAACCTTTTTCCTGTTTATTTGCGCCTCGCTGCTGTCGATTGCGCTGGGTCTGGTGATCGTCAATCTGTTCCAGCCAGGCGCGGGCATCAACTTTGTCCCCCACGATGCCGGAGCCGTGGCCGCCGTACAGTCCGAGCCCTTCACCCTGAAAGTGTTTATCTCGCACGCGGTACCCACCAGCATCGTTGATGCGATGGCGCGCAACGAAATTCTACAAATCGTGGTGTTCTCTATTTTCCTCGGCTGCAGCCTGGCGGCGATCGGCGAAAAAGCCGAGCCCATCGTGAAGGTGCTCGATTCGCTGGTCCACGTGATGCTGAAGCTCACAGGGTACGTCATGCTGTTCGCGCCGCTGACCGTTTTCGCCGCCATCTCCGGGCTGATTGCCGAGCGCGGTCTGGGCGTGATGGTCAGCGCCGGGATCTTTATGGGTGAGTTCTACCTGACGCTGGGCATGCTGTGGGCAATCCTGATTGGCCTGTCGACGGTGATTGTCGGCCCTTGCATTGGCCGCCTGACCAAAGCGATCTTCGAGCCCGCGCTGCTGGCTTTCACCACATCCAGCTCAGAAGCCGCCTTCCCTGGCACCCTCGATAAGCTGGAAAAATTCGGCGTCTCTTCCAAAATCGCCAGCTTCGTTCTGCCCATCGGTTACTCCTTTAACCTGGTCGGCTCCATGGCCTACTGCTCGTTCGCCACGGTGTTTATCGCTCAGGCCTGTAACGTCCACCTCAGCATGGGCGAGCAGATCACCATGCTGCTGATCCTGATGCTGACCTCCAAAGGGATGGCGGGCGTGCCGCGCGCCTCAATGGTGGTTATCGCCGCGACGCTGAACCAGTTCAACATTCCAGAAGCGGGCCTGATCCTGCTGATGGGCGTCGACCCGTTCCTCGATATGGGTCGCTCCGCCACCAACGTGATGAGTAACGCCATGGGCGCCGCCATCGTTGGCCGTTGGGAAGGCGAGCATTACGGAGAAGGCTGCCGCGGCACCGCCCCGGTCAAAAAACCGGAGCAGGAGCGCCCTGCCAGCGAAACGTCCGAAGTGGCGATGTCCTGACAGCAAATGGCTATGAGCCCCAGGCCGGATACGTCCGGCCCGGTTCCCTCCAATCATCCCAACGGGACACACCATGAACGTGAAATTTCTTGGCACCTGCATCTTAACCGCCAGCTTACTGTTTAGCGCCGCCGCGCAGGCGCAAAGCGCGCCGGACTACGCCAGCATCATCGAGCAGGCACATCAGAAATATAAGAGTAATCACGACGGTAAAGTCGCCGACTATATCCCTGCCCTGGCGAGCTATAGCCCGAATAATTTCGCCATTACGCTCGCGACGGTCGAAGGCAAAATTTACCAGACCGGCGACGTGACAAAAGCCTTTCCGATGGAATCCTTAAGTAAAGTTTTCACCCTGGCGCTGGCGATGGAGCAGCGCGGGCCGCAGGAGGTGCTGGATAAACTCGGCGCGAACGCGACCGGCCTGCCCTTCAATTCCGGCTTAGCCGTGGAGCTCACGCAAGGCGCGCCGGAGAACCCGTTAGTCAACGCCGGCGCCATGAGCACCGTGAGCCTGATTGCGGCGAAAGACAAAACCGACCGCTGGAACAACATTCTCAACAACCTCAACGCCTGGGCCGACAGCTCCCTGAGCGTTAACGAGCCGGTATTTCAATCCGAAATGGAGACCAATCAGCATAACCAGGCGCTGGCGATGCTGATGAATTCATACCGCAGCTTCTATGGCGACCCTCAGGAAGCCGTCGAAATCTACACCCGTCAGTGTTCGGTGGATATCACCGTTGAGCAGCTCGCCAAAATGGGGGCCGTACTCGCCAACAATGGCAAATCACCGTTCAACGGCAAGCAGCTGCTCACCGCCAGCTACGTCCCGCAGGTGCTGGCGGAAATGGCGATCGCCGGGCTGTACGACGGCAGCGGCAAATGGCTGTACACCGTCGGTATCCCGGCAAAATCCGGCGTTGGCGGCGGAATGGTCGCCGTCGTTCCCGGGCAATACGCTATCGCCGTCTACTCCCCTCCGCTGGATGCAGCCGGCAATAGCGTCCGCGCCCAGCAGACCATCGAGTACGTCGCGAATGCGACGCGGGCCAATCTCTTTTTAGCGAAATAGTGAGAAGTAAAATGTCGAAACCCTTTGTCTGGCAGGAACTTTTTGTTCAGAGCAACGATAATACCGAATATGAACTGCTAACGAATCAACATGTTAAGGTGACAGAGTTAGATGGAGAAGAGGTCATCAAGGTTGCGCCGGAAGCGTTAACATTGCTGGCTCAGCAGGCATTTTATGAGGCGTCGTTTTTCCTGCGCGCCGGGCACTTAAAGCAGATCGCCGGCATCCTGCACGACCCGCAGGCCAGCGGCAACGATAAATACGTTGCGCTACAGCTGCTGCGCAACGCCGAAGTCTCGGCAAAAGGCGTGCTGCCAAACTGCCAGGATACCGGGACCGCCACCATCGTCGCGAGCAAAGGCCAGAACGTCTGGACCGGCGGCAACGACGCGGAAGCTCTGAGTCAGGGCATCTACACCACCTTTCAGGAAAACAATTTACGCTATTCGCAAAATGCCCCCCTTGATATGTATACCGAGGTCAACACTGAGACCAACCTGCCCGCGCAGATTGATATCAGCGCGGTGCCGGGCAGCGAGTACCGCTTCCTTTTCGTCAATAAAGGCGGCGGCTCGGCGAACAAAGCCGCGCTATTTCAGGAAACAAAATCTATTCTGCAGCCGGAAAAACTCACCGCCTTCCTGATTGAAAAAATGAAGGCGCTGGGCACCGCCGCCTGCCCGCCGTACCACATCGCCTTTGTCGTGGGGGGCCTGTCGGCGGACCAGGCGTTGAAGGTGGCGAAGCTGGCTTCGACAAAATATTACGACAATCTGCCCACCAGCGGAAACGAACTGGGCCAGGCGTTTCGCGATACGTCGCTGGAAGCGGCGCTGCTCAAAGCCAGCCGCGAGTTCGGCATCGGCGCACAGTTTGGCGGCAAATACTTCGCCCACGACATTCGCGTGATTCGCCTGCCGCGGCACGGCGGCTCCTGCCCTATCGCAATGGCGCTTTCCTGCTCCGCCGACCGAAACATCAAAGCCAAAATCAACAAACACGGCATCTGGCTGGAGAAGCTGGAACATAACCCGGGCAAGTTTATCCCTGATTCTCAGCGCATAGAAAACGGGGCGCAGACCGTCCAGCTCGATCTGAACCGGCCGCTGCGCGACATCCTCCACGACCTGTCAGCCCTGCCCGTGGGCACCCGACTGTCGCTGAGCGGTCCGATTGTCGTCGCCCGCGACATCGCCCATGCCCAAATCAAAGCGCGTCTGGATAACGGCGAACCGATGCCGGAGTATATGCGCAAGCATATTGTCTACTACGCCGGCCCGGCGAAAACGCCGAATAATCTGGCCTGCGGCTCGCTGGGCCCCACCACCGGCGGACGCATGGATGGGTATGTTGACGCTTTCCAGGCGGCGGGCGGCAGTCTGATCATGCTTTCCAAAGGCAACCGCAGCCAGCAGGTGACCGAGGCCTGCCATAAACACGGCGGCTTTAATCTCGGCAGCATCGGCGGCGCGGCGGCCCTGCTGGCGCAGCAGTATGTGAAAAGTTTGCGCTGCCTGGAGTATCCGGAGCTGGGCATGGAAGCGGTATGGATGATGGAAGTCGAAAATCTGCCCGCGTTTGTGCTGGTTGACGACAAAGGCAACAACTTCTTTAGCCAGTTCGAGCAGCAGCACCGCTGCGCCACCTGTCCGGCAGGACACTAAGGAGCATTTATGCACGCGCGAGGCAATCCCGACCGCCATCGTCAGCGCCAGCAGAAGCTGAAAATGCAGGTTGCTACCCGCGTGGCGGCGGCAACGGAGCAAAAAGGCATTCTGATCGTCTTCACCGGCAACGGCAAAGGTAAATCCACCGCCGCCTTCGGTACGGCAACGCGCGCCGTCGGCCACGGTAAGCGCGTCGGTGTTGCCCAGTTCATTAAAGGTCAGTGGGATAATGGAGAGTACAACACGCTGCATCCGCTCGGCGTTGAGTTTCACATTATGGGCACCGGCTTTACCTGGGAAACGCAAAACCGGGAGGCAGATATCGAGGCGGCGTCGGCCGTATGGCAGGAGAGCAAGCGCATGCTGGCCGACCCGAGCTACGATCTGGTGGTGCTGGATGAACTTACCTATATGCTGGCGTATCACTATCTGGATACTCAGGAAGTGATCGCGGCGATAGAGAATCGTCCGCCGCGGCAGAACGTGATTGTCACCGGCCGCGGCTGCCACGCCCGGCTGCTGGAGCTTGCCGATACGGTTAGTGAGCTGCGTCCGGTGAAGCACGCCTTTGACAGCGGTATTCAGGCGCAGGTGGGAATCGACTGGTAGTTTTACCCGGCTCGCGCTGCGCTTAGCCGGGCTACGGGTTCACAGCGTTCTGCGGGCCAGTAGCCCGGACAGATGCGCAGAATCGCCTCCGGGAAACTCAGACACTCTGCGCTATGCTCCCGGGGGCCGCGCTCGATGCGCCTTGCCCGGGCTACAGGTTCACAGCGTTCTGCGGGCCGGTAGCCCGGACAGATGCGCAGCATCGCCTCCGGGAAACTCAGCCACTCTGCGCTATGCTCCCGGGGGCGGCGCTCGACGCGCCTTGCCCGGGCTACGGGTTCACAGCGTTCTGCGGGCCGGTAGCCCGGACAGATGCGCAGCATCGCCTCCGGGAAATTCAGCCACTCTGCGCTATGCTCCCGGGGGCGGCGCTTGATGCGCCTTGCCCGGGCTACGGGTTCACAGCGTTCTGCGGGCCGGTAGCCCGGACAGATGCGCAGCATCGCCTCCGGGAAATGATGCCGCTCTGCGCCCGGCACCGCCGTCTGCGGCGCTGACAACGCGCCGTCAGGCTGCCGAGACCACCGATTTTTGCAGCAGCCACTCGCGGAATACCTGTAAATGTCGGGATTCCGCTTTATCCTCCTGCCACGTCATAATGAAGCGGTTGCCGGTGCGAATCGGCACATCGCAGGGGATCACCATCTCACCGCTATCCAGGTCATGCTGAATGGCAAAACGCGGCAGCAGCGCCACCCCCAGGTTCGAACGCACCGCCGCAATCAGCATTGAGAGCAGGTCAAAACGCGGACCGATGTTGATCTGCGGGCTGGTGATATTCGACAGCGCAAACCACTCCTGCCAGCCGTGAATTCGCGTGCTTTGATGCAGCAGCGGAAACTCGCCCAGCAGCTCCTCGACCGCCAGCTTCTGCCCGGGTTCGGACAGCAGCCCGCAGCCGCACACCGGCAGAATTTCCTCTTCGAACAGATACTCAACCTCCGCCCACGGCGAGCAAAAATCCTCGCGCATAATGGCGGCATCGTACTCGCGGCTAAGAAAATCGCCAATATTAGCCAGCGAATGAATATTAACGATAATGCCCGGATGTAATTTATTAAACTCGCGCAGGTTGGGGATCAGCCAGTGGGTGCTAAAGGTAGGATTGACGGCCAGCTCAAGCACCTGCACCGTCGGTTGCCATGTCATAATGGAGTTGGTATCACGTTCCAGTTTGTTAAGCGTTTCCTTAACGATAGTCAAATAATGCTTGCCAGCCGCATTTAAAAAAATCCTTTTTTTAGCATGATTAAATAATGACGTATGGAGGAAATCCTCCAGCGCCGTGACCTGTCGGAACACGGCGCTTTGTGTTAAAGCCAACTCTTCCGCTGCTCGAGTATAACTTTCGTGGCGAGCCACAACCTCAAAGGTCACCAGTAATTCAGTTTTGGGGATTTTTCCTCTCATAACGTCTTCCATTTACGGCGTGCAAAAAATTGTTTAATAGATAAAAAAAGCGCGCAAGGACATCAGATTAGCCCCGGGTGTTATATTTTATTTTACCTTCAGATGTCATTGATCTATTCCATGATTAATGCACACTGTTATTGATCAAATAATAACCAATAATACCCAGGCACTACAATAAACACAATTTAAACAATGTGATTGCCATGCAAATAACAACAATAAGTTGTCAATATTTTTTCACATTAACTTGTTTATTTGCGAAGTCAGTCGATGAGACGGTGAAATTTAATTGCCCGCTGGTGAGCATAAATGAAAATTTTTCCGCGATCGGCCACACATTATGAGCGCTCCAGGAAAAATCTGTATTAACGATAAAACGGCGGCTAATCGACTTACCGTGAAGCGGCTGCCAGACGCCGATCGCGGAACGACTGCGGGCTGGTGCGATGAGCGGCGCGAAACACCCGACAAAAGTAGCTGGTTTGCGCAAACTGAAGCTTACGCGCTACGCTGTCTACCGAATATGACGGATCGCCAAGCAGTTCTCCGGCACGCTGCATTTTGCGCTGATTAACCCAGACTTTAAAATTCACCCCCTGGCGTTTTTTAAAAAAACGACTAAAATAATTTGCGCTTAAACAAACGTGAGCGGCGACGGTCTCTAAAGACAGCTCACCATATAAATTTTCATCAATATAGCGTAATGCCGACAGCAGTTTTATTTCATGCGACGATTTTTGTGAATAATAAAACTCTCTCTTATGCCGCAACGGTTTCTCGTCCACTTGCCTGTTTTCTGCAATCGCAGACATATTATTAACGATAAAATGCAGTAATCTTATCGCCGCCGCCCGATGCTGGTTGTCGGTAGCGTTATGATGGTCGCAAATAATATAACCGGATAATGTATTGTCCTGAATCAGCGGTAAGGCAAAGAAATTTAACCCACCATAGCCAGCAGGTAATCGATTGTCATTCGCCTCAATCACCGTGGTCTCCAGCCCGGTAGCCCGCGAAAAAAGCGCTGCCAGCGAGCTAAAGCCCTCCCATTGTTCATGCCTTTTCTTTCGCACCACATTATTCCCCACCGCCTTTTGCAAGCACTTAATATGCAAAATAGCGCGGATAAAAAGGATGATGCCGGACGCAAAAAATAATCTCATTTGCGCAGATGAATATGATTAAACGGCATGAAATCGCGGGCGAAAACGGCGTAACGCCTGATGGCGCAGTGGCAGGCAAAAAAAGGCCATCATCAGATGGCCAACCATGTCGAAATTGGACCAGCCCTTAACCATGCAGAACGTCAGGGCTGTTTTTTTACTTATTACTTAATTACGGTTTTCAGCGCTTCGCCGATATCGGCCAGGCTGCGAACGGTCTTCACGCCAGCGGCTTCCAGCGCGGCGAATTTCTCATCCGCCGTCCCTTTACCACCGGCAATGATGGCGCCCGCGTGACCCATACGTTTGCCTTTCGGCGCGGTCACGCCGGCGATGTAGCCGACAACCGGTTTGGTTACGTGATCTTTGATGTAAGCGGCCGCTTCTTCTTCCGCGCTACCGCCGATCTCACCGATCATGACGATCGCTTCGGTCTGCGGATCTTCCTGGAACAGCTTCAGGATATCGATGAAGTTAGAGCCCGGGATCGGGTCGCCGCCGATGCCCACGCAGGTGGACTGGCCGAAGCCGTAATCAGTGGTCTGCTTAACCGCTTCATAGGTCAGGGTACCGGAACGGGAAACGATGCCCACTTTACCCGGCTGGTGAATGTGGCCCGGCATGATGCCGATTTTGCATTCGCCAGGGGTGATCACGCCCGGGCAGTTTGGCCCGATCATGCGCACGCCCGCTTCATCCAGCTTCACCTTCACGGTCAGCATATCCAGCGTCGGGATGCCTTCGGTGATGGTGATAATCAGCTTAATGCCTGCATCGATAGCTTCCAGGATGGAGTCTTTGCAGAACGGCGCCGGAACGTAGATAACGGATGCGGTTGCGCCGGTCGCTTCTACCGCTTCGCGCACGGTGTTGAACACCGGCAGGCCCAGATGGGTGGTGCCGCCTTTGCCCGGCGTTACGCCGCCAACCATTTGCGTACCGTAAGCGATGGCTTGTTCAGAGTGGAATGTACCCTGGCTACCGGTGAAGCCCTGGCAGATAACCTTGGTATCTTTATTAATTAAAACGGACATTATTTCCCCTCCACTGCGGCAACAACCTGCTGAGCTGCATCCGTCAGACTTTTCGCTGCAATAATATTCAGGCCGCTGTCAGCCAGTTTCTTCGCGCCCAGTTCGGCGTTGTTACCTTCCAGACGAACCACTACCGGGACGTTAACGCCTACTTCGGCTACCGCGCCGATGATGCCGTCGGCAATCAGGTCGCAGCGTACGATACCGCCGAAGATGTTAACCAGAACCGCTTTTACGTTGTCGTCAGAGAGGATGATTTTAAACGCTTCGGTGACGCGCTCTTTGGTTGCGCCGCCGCCAACGTCGAGGAAGTTAGCCGGTTCGCCGCCGTGCAGCTTAACGATGTCCATGGTGCCCATGGCCAGGCCCGCGCCGTTCACCATGCAGCCGATGTTGCCGTCCAGCGCGACGTAGTTCAGCTCCCACTGCGCCGCCTGAGCTTCGCGCGGGTCTTCCTGCGACTGGTCGCGCATTTCGCGCAGATCCGGCTGGCGGAACAGCGCGTTGCCATCAGCGCCCAGTTTACCGTCGAGACAGATCAGGTCGCCCTGCTTAGTGATCACCAGCGGGTTGATTTCGATCAGCGCCAGGTCGCGCTCAAGGAAAATGGTCGCCAGGCCCATAAAGATTTTGGTGAACTGCTGAACCTGTTTACCTTCCAGACCCAGTTTGAACGCCAGTTCGCGGCCCTGGTAAGGCATCGGACCCGCCAGCGGATCGATGGCGATTTTGTGGATCAGGTGCGGAGTCTCTTCCGCCACTTTTTCGATTTCCACGCCGCCTTCGGTAGAGGCCATAAAGACCACGCGACGGGAGCTACGGTCAACAACCGCGCCCAGGTACAGCTCTTTATCAATATCGGTCGCCGCTTCAACCAGAATCTGGTTAACCGGCTGGCCGTTCGCATCTGTTTGATAGGTGACGAGGCGTTTGCCCAGCCAGTGTTCAGCAAATGCGCGAATGTCTTCTTTGCTCTTAACTACTTTCACACCGCCCGCTTTGCCGCGGCCACCAGCGTGAACCTGACATTTCACTACCCACGGACCCGCGCCGATTTTTGAAGCGGCTTCTTCTGCTTCACGCGGAGTAGTACAGGCATAACCCACCGGCGCCGGTAAGCCATAGCGGGCAAAGAGTTGTTTTGCCTGATATTCATGTAAGTTCATGTGTTCAGTCCATCCTTCAGGGAATAATTATAAACCTGTAGGCCTGATAACGGCGCTCGCGCGCTTTACCCGGCCTACGGTAGGTCATACTCTTGCTGACTACACGTCCAGCAGCAGACGAGTCGGGTCTTCCAGCAGCTCTTTAATCGCAACCAGGTAGCCAACCGACTCACGTCCGTCGATCAGACGATGGTCGTAGGAGAGCGCCAGGTACATCATCGGCAGAATTTCCACCTTACCATTCACCGCCATCGGACGATCTTTAATGGCATGCATGCCCAGAATCGCGCTCTGCGGCGGGTTGATGATCGGTGTAGACATCAGAGAACCGAATACGCCGCCGTTGGTAATGGTGAAGTTACCGCCGGTCAGGTCGTCTACGGTCAGCTTGCCGTCGCGGCCTTTTACTGCCAGCTCTTTAATTTTCTTCTCGATATCCGCCATGCCCAGCAGATCGACGTCGCGCAGAACCGGGGTGACCAGGCCGCGAGGCGTGGAGACCGCCATGCTGACGTCGAAATAGTTGTGGTACACCACGTCGTCGCCATCGATAGAGGCGTTCACTTCCGGATAGCGTTTCAGCGCTTCCACGACCGCCTTCACGTAGAAGGACATGAAGCCCAGGCGGATACCGTGACGTTTTTCAAACGCGTCACCGTACTGCTTACGCAGATCCATAATCGGCTTCATGTTGACTTCGTTGAAGGTCGTCAGCATGGCGGTGGAGTTTTTCGCTTCCAGCAGACGCTCGGCAACGCGTTTGCGCAGACGGGTCATCGGCACGCGTTTTTCCGAGCGGTTGCCCAGCTGCGCCGCCGGAGCAGCAGCAGCGGGTGCAGCCGCCGGCGCTTCAGCTTTAGCCGGCGCGCTCGCCAGATGCTTCTCCACGTCTTCACGGGTCAGGCGGCCGCCAACGCCGGTGCCTTTAATGGCCGCCGCGTCGAGGCTGTGTTCCGCCAGAAGACGGCGAATCGCCGGGCTCAGCGCATCGTTGTTTTGTTCTTCCAGAGAAGCCTGCTGGCGCTGGGCCGGCGTCGACTCTTTGGCATCGGCTTTCGCACCGGACTCTTTGCCCGCGCTGTTGCCTTCACGCAGGCGGCCCAGGATCTGACGAGAGAGCACGGTAGCGCCTTCGTCTTCAATCACCGCGTCCAGAATGCCATCCGCTGAAGCCGGTACTTCCAGTACCACTTTGTCAGTTTCGATTTCTACCAGCACTTCGTCACGAACAACCGCATCGCCCGGTTTTTTATGCCAGGTGGCAACCGTTGCGTCAGCTACGGACTCAGGCAGGTCGGGAACCAGAATATCTACGCTACTCATTATGTATCCTTTAATTAATCGACGTTCAGCGCGTCATTGACCAGATCTTGTTGCTGTTTCTGGTGAACGGACAGGTATCCTACCGCCGGAGAGGCGGAGGCCGGGCGGCCTGCATAACGCAGAGAGGCCCCAAACGGAATCACTTCACGGAAGTGATGCTGGCTGCAGTACCACGCGCCCTGGTTGAGCGGTTCTTCCTGACACCAGACAAAATCATGCACGTGCGCATACGGTTTCAGCGCTTCCTGTACCGCCTGGTGCGGGAACGGGTAGAGCTGCTCTATGCGAACGATAGCGACATCTTTTTGCTCTTTCTTGCGGCGCTGTTCCAGCAGGTCGTAATAAACCTTACCAGAGCACAGCACAACACGCTTCACGGCTTTCGGGTCGAGATCGTCGATTTCACCGATTGCCGGCTGGAAGGTGCCGTTAGCCAGTTCGTCCATGCTCGATACCGCCAGCGGGTGACGCAGCAGCGATTTCGGCGACATCACGATCAGCGGGCGACGCATACCGCGCAGCGCCTGACGACGCAGCATATGGTAAACCTGCGCCGGCGTGGACGGTACGCAAACCTGCATGTTCTGCTCGGCGCAGAGCTGCAGATAGCGTTCCAGACGCGCGGAGGAGTGCTCCGGCCCCTGGCCTTCGTAGCCGTGCGGCAGCAGCATCACCAGACCGCACATGCGGCCCCACTTCTGCTCGCCGGAGCTGATGAACTGGTCGATAACCACCTGCGCGCCGTTGGCGAAGTCGCCGAACTGCGCTTCCCAGATGGTCAGAGTACGAGGCTCTGCGGTGGCATAGCCGTATTCAAACGCCAGGACCGCTTCTTCCGACAGCACGGAGTCCCAGACTTTAAAATGGCCCTGACCGTTGTGGACGTGCTGCAGCGGCGTATAGGTTGAACCATTTTTCTGGTTATGGATCACCGCGTGGCGGTGGAAGAAGGTCCCGCGCCCGGAGTCTTCGCCGGACAGACGCACCGAAATACCTTCATCGACCAGCGTGGCGTAGGCAAGGTTTTCCGCGCCGCCCCAGTCGAACAGCTTCTCGCCGGCGGCCATTGCCTGACGATCGCCATAGATTTTCGCGACGCGCGACTGCATCTCAACGGCTTCCGGCACCGTACTGATGCGTTTCGCCAGCTCCTGCAGACGCTTAGGTTCAACTTTGTCCGGATAGCTCTCATCCCACTCGTGGTTGAGGTACGGGGACCAGGTAAAGGAGTGCATGTTCATCGGACGCCACTCCTGCACCACGCATTCGCCGGCATCCAGCGCGTCGCGGTAGAGGTTAACCTGCTCGGTAGCGTCTTCCAGCGTCGCGACCTTATCGGCTTCCAGCTTGTCAGCGTAGATTTTGCGCGGGGTCGGATGCTTTTTGATTTTCTGGTACATCAGCGGCTGGGTTGCGCTCGGCTCGTCGGCTTCGTTGTGGCCGTGACGGCGGTAGCACACCAGGTCAATGAAGACATCGCGTTTGAAGGTATTACGGAAATCCAGCGCCAGGCGGGTCACGAAAGCGACCGCTTCCGGGTCATCGGCGTTGACGTGGAAAATCGGCGACTGCACCATCTTACCGATGTCGGTGCAGTACGGGGTAGAACGCGCATCCAGCGGGTTAGACGTGGTGAATCCCACCTGGTTGTTAATCACGATGCGTACGGTACCGCCCACTTCGTAACCGCGAGCTTTGGACATGTTCAGGGTTTCCTGAACCACGCCCTGGCCGGTGACCGCGGCGTCGCCGTGAATGGTGATCGGCAGAACTTTGTTGCTGCTCGGTTCGTCGAGACGATCGAGGCGAGCGCGTACGGAGCCGATAACCACCGGGCTGACGATTTCCAGGTGCGACGGGTTAAACGCCAGCGCCAGGTGCACCAGGCCGCCTTCGGTTTCCATGTCGGACGAGAAGCCCATGTGGTACTTCACGTCACCGGTACCGAGGTGTTCTTTATGTTTACCGGCAAATTCGTCGAACAGGTCCTGCGGTTTTTTACCCAGCACGTTGACCAGTACGTTCAGACGACCGCGGTGCGCCATGCCCAGCACCACTTCGCGGGTGCCGCTCTTACCCGCGTGGCGGATAATCTCTTTGAGCATCGGGATCAGCGCATCCCCGCCTTCCAGCGAGAAGCGTTTTGCGCCCGGGAATTTCGCCCCGAGGTAGCGTTCGAGTCCTTCCGCCGCGGTCAGCTCGCTCAGGAAGCGTTTTTTCTCTTCGGCGCTAAAGCTCGCTTTGCCTGCTACCGACTCGATACGCTGCTGGATCCAGCGTTTTTCTTCGGTAGAAGTAATGTGCATATATTCCGCGCCGATGGAGCCGCAATAGGTTTGCTTCAGGGCAGAGATCAGATCGCCCAGCTTCATCGTGTCTTTACCGATGGCAAAAGAACCTACGTTATAGATCTCCTGGAAATCGGCCTCGGTCAGATCGTGGTAAGCCGGATCGAGATCCGCCACTCTCTCTTGCTGCCACAGTCCCAGCGGATCGAGATTCGCATGCTGGTGACCACGGAAGCGGTATGCGTTGATGAGCTGCAGGACTTTAACCTGCTTCACATTGGTGTCAGGGTCGGAAATCGAAGAAGTGTAACGCGAGGCATCCTTCGCCAGGCGGCGGAAATAATCACGCGTTTTGGAATGAAATTGATCCGGTTTGACTCCGGTGCCAGGTAACTGCTGGAACATAGAACGCCAGTTGGCGTCAACAGAGTCAGGATCGGTTAAGAAGTCTTCATAGAGCTGTTCTATCCAGCTCTGGTTCGAACCAGAGAGGTAAGAAGAGTCCAGCCAGGCTTTCATTGCGCCGTTCTGCATCGTGATCCCTTAAGCATTTATATGCTTATTTCGCCGTAGAAACTACCACGCACAGAAGTTGTACGTGCCGGGGTTCACTTGTTGCGGATGAGTTGTGGTTTCGTCCGCTAAGGAACCTTTAAAAACTGCCATTAATCTTCGGCGTTCAGGCTGCGGTTGCGTTAGCTGCCTTCACTTACCCCGGTCACATAGTTCACTATGCTCCCGGAGATGCGTTCAGTTGCCGCCTTACCTCGCTCTGAACGCCTTGATTACTGGTACATATTTGGCGGTTTTTAAAGATTTCCTGCTATCCCCTTCATACTTCAAGTTACATGTGCGTTGGCTTTCCTCACTCACCCCAGTCACTTACTTGAGTAAGCTCCTGAGGATTCGCTGCGTCGCCGCCGTCCTGTAACTCGAATTATTTAGGGTATTCATTTCCCGGCGGCACGAACGCTGCCGGGGCTACTGCTTTTGGTAGCCCGGATAAGCTCTAGCGCCATCCGGGGCAGACCGGGTTACTTACGCACTGCGCTGCAGCAGCATCGACTTAATATGGCCGATGGCGCGCGTCGGGTTCAGCCCCTTAGGGCACACACTGACGCAGTTCATAATGCTGTGACAGCGGAATACGCTGAAAGCATCGCTCAGCCCTTCAAGGCGTTCGCTGGTTTCGGTATCGCGACTGTCGATCAGGAAGCGATACGCGGCCAGCAGGCCGGCCGGGCCGATAAACTTGTCCGGGTTCCACCAGAACGACGGGCAAGACGTTGAACAACATGCGCAGAGAATACACTCATACAAACCATCGAGTTTCTCACGCTGCTCTGGCGACTGCAGATGCTCGCGAGCCGGAGGATTTTGCCCATTATTCAACAAGTAAGGCTTAATCTTCTCATATTGTGCATAGAATTGCCCCATGTCTACCACCAAATCACGGATAACCGGTAATCCTGGCAGCGGACGGATAACAATTTTCTTACCCGGCTGATTCAGCGCGGAGATCGGCGTGATGCACGCCAGACCATTTTTCCCGTTCATGTTCAGACCGTCGGAGCCACAAACCCCTTCACGGCAGGAGCGGCGGAACGACAGCGACGGGTCTTTCTCTTTCAGCTGGATTAACGCGTCCAGCAGCATCATGTCGCGACCCTCTTCCGCTTCCAGGGTGTAATCCTGCATGCGCGGAGCATCGTCTACGTCCGGGTTATAACGATAAACTGAAAACTCGAGTTTCATATTCCTGTCTCCGCATTAATAAGTACGAATCTTCGGCGGGAATGCCGGACGCAGCTTCGGTTCCATATTGACGCTACGACGCGTCATGGATTCCGACTCTGGCAGATACAGGGAATGGCACAGCCAGTTTTCATCATCACGATCCGGGAAGTCGAAGCGGCTATGCGCGCCGCGGCTTTCGGTACGGTAGTTCGCAGACATCGCGGTGGCGTAAGCGGTTTCCATCAGGTTATCCAGCTCCAGGCACTCAACGCGCTGGGTGTTGAACTCGCTGGAAGTATCATCCAGGCGGGCGTTTTTCAGACGCTCGCGGATGGCTTTCAGCTGCTCAAGGCCCTTCGCCATTGCATCCCCTTCGCGGAAGACCGAGAAGTTATGCTGCATACACTCTTGCAGCGCTTTGCGGATTTCGACCGGGTCTTCACCATTCCGGTTGCCGTTCCAGCGGTTCAAACGTTCCAGAGAAGCGTCGATCTCTTCATCCGTCGCGTCGCGCAGTACGCCCTGCTCGGCGATAGACTCTTGCAGGTGCAGACCCACCGCGCGGCCAAAGACCACCAGGTCAAGCAGCGAGTTGCCGCCCAGACGGTTCGCGCCGTGTACCGATACGCAGGCGATTTCGCCTACCGCGAACAGTCCCGGAATAACCACATCTTCGCCCTGCTCGTTGACGGTCAGCGCCTGTCCGCTCACTTTGGTCGGAATACCGCCCATCATATAGTGGCAGGTTGGGATAACCGGAATCGGCTCTTTTACCGGGTCGACGTGGGCAAAGGTGCGGGAGAGCTCCAGGATACCCGGCAGGCGGGATTCCAGCACTTCTTTACCGAGGTGATCGAGCTTCAGCTTGGCGTGCGGGCCCCACGGACCATCGCAGCCGCGACCTTCACGGATTTCGATCATGATGGAACGCGCCACCACGTCGCGACCCGCCAGGTCTTTCGCATTCGGGGCATAACGTTCCATGAAACGTTCGCCGTGTTTGTTCAGCAGGTAGCCGCCTTCACCGCGGCAGCCTTCTGTCACCAGAACGCCCGCCCCGGCGATACCGGTCGGGTGGAACTGCCACATTTCCATATCCTGCACCGGCACGCCGGCGCGGATCGCCATACCCACGCCGTCGCCGGTATTGATATGGGCATTGGTGGTGGACTGGTAGATACGACCGGCGCCGCCGGTAGCCAGCACGGTGGCGCGAGCCTTGAAGTAAACCACTTCACCGGTTTCGATACACAGGGCGGTACAACCGACCACCGCGCCATCGGCGTTTTTCACCAGATCCAGCGCGTACCACTCGGAGAAAATAGTGGTGTGATTTTTCAGGTTCTGTTGATAGAGAGTGTGCAGCAGCGCGTGACCGGTACGGTCAGCCGCCGCAGCGGTACGTGCCGCCTGCTCGCCGCCGAAGTTTTTCGACTGGCCGCCGAACGGACGCTGATAAATCGTGCCATTTTCGAGACGCGAGAACGGCAGACCCATATGATCCAGCTCCAGAATCGCTTCCGGGCCGGTTTTACACATGTATTCGATGGCGTCCTGATCGCCAATGTAGTCCGACCCCTTAACGGTGTCGTACATATGCCATTCCCAGTTATCTTCATGGGTATTACCGAGCGCGACGGTGATACCACCCTGCGCGGAAACGGTATGGGAACGGGTCGGAAAAACTTTAGAGAGCAGCGCACAGGTCTGGCCGCTCTGGGAAATCTGCAGCGCCGCGCGCATACCTGCGCCGCCGGCACCAATGACAACAGCATCAAATTCTCTGACAGGCAATTTCATTACACACCCCACACCACAACAAATCCATAAAGAACGTAAGCCACCAGCGCAACAACGATCAGCAGTTGCAGAATTAAGCGCACGGCCAGTGGTTTAACGTAGTCCGTTAATACCTGCCACATCCCGATCCAGGCGTGGATCAGAATGGAAACGAGAGCCAGCAGGGTGAAGACTTTAGTGAACGCGGAGGAGAAAAAGCCCGTCCAGACTTCCCATGAAATTTCACCGGTGGTGGCAAAGAAGCCAACCATATAGATGATGTAGAGGGTCAGAACGATAGCGGTAGCACGGACCAGAATAAAGTCATGTACGCCGTTGCGTCCTAGTGCTGAGGCGTTGCTTACCATACGAGGACTCCTGCGAGAAGTGAAAGCACGACAGTAATAACAAAAGAAATTTTGGCGGAGCGTGTCCCTACTTCGAGGGTTTCTTCAAGGTAGCCAAAATCCATCAGCAGGTGGCGAATACCGACCACCGCGTGATACGCCAGCGCGGTCAGAATGCCCCACATGATGAACTTCACAAAGAAGCTATCCATAATGGATGCCGCAGTGAGAAAACCTTCGGGAGAGGAAAGGCTGGTGCCCAGCAGCCAAAGCAGAATCCCGATCGCCACGAAGGTGATCACTCCGGATACGCGATGGAGAATGGACGCTATCGCCGTGATTGGGAACCGGATCGTTTGCAGATCCAGATTGACAGGTCTTTGTTTTTTCACATTTCTTACCATGAATAACGCCCACATGCTGTTCTTATTGTTTCCTTCCTCCGGTCTGCTTGCGGGTCAGACAGCGTCCTTATCTATAACTAAAAGTCATGTTAAAACGCCTTTCCAGGAGTTAAAGCGTGACAAAATAACGCTGGGTGGCTCGGGATTGCAGGGTGTTCCGGAGACCTGGCGGCAGTATAGGCCGTTCACAAAATCATTACAATTAACCTACATATAGTTTGTCGGGTTTTCTCCCGAACAGTGATCCATGTCACGATAACAACATATTTTTAATTTTTAATCATCTGATTTGACAAATATTAAACATTATTGTTACAACCATTACCAGATAAATGCAATAATACGCAAAAGTTATGGGGTCACTCTTTTACCTGAGAATAAGTTATGCAACAGTGAGAGAGTATTGACCGATGTAATCAGGACAGTTATTAGTGGTATATAGTTTTATAATATTCGGGCTGCTAAAACGCTGATTTGCTGTTGTTTCGTCGTAGGCTGAAGACGTACCATCAAGCGCCCTTGCTCTGTACCCTGCCCTTTTCGCGACGCAGAGCGATGTGCAACATAACAAACTGGTAATGTCATCTGCTACGGGCTGAATGCAAATCCACCACCCGGCAGCCTTAAGCAATAAAGGCGCTAAGGAGACCATAAATGTCTGATGCTAAAGCAAAAATCACCCTGGGTGGTGATACTGCTATCGAACTGGATGTGCTAAAGGGCACGCTCGGTCAGGATGTTATTGATATTCGTAGTCTTGGTTCAAAAGGCGTGTTTACTTTTGACCCTGGTTTTACCTCCACCGCATCCTGCGAATCTAAAATCACCTTTATCGACGGTGATGAAGGTATCCTGCTGCACCGCGGTTTCCCGATCGATCAGTTAGCAACCGACTCCAACTATCTGGAAGTATGCTACATCCTGCTGAACGGTGAGAAGCCGACCCAGGCCCAGTACGACGAATTCAAAACCATCGTTACCCGCCACACCATGATTCACGAACAGATTACCCGTCTGTTCCACGCGTTCCGCCGCGATTCTCACCCGATGGCCGTCATGTGCGGTATCACCGGTGCGCTGGCCGCGTTCTATCACGATTCGCTGGATGTGAATAACCCACGCCACCGCGATATCGCCGCATTCCGCCTGCTCTCCAAAATGCCGACGATGGCGGCAATGTGTTACAAGTACTCTATCGGCCAGCCTTTCGTTTATCCGCGCAACGACCTCTCATACGCGGGTAACTTCCTGAATATGATGTTCTCCACGCCGTGTGAAAAATATGAAGTGAATCCGATTCTGGAACGCGCCATGGACCGTATCCTGATCCTGCACGCCGACCACGAACAGAACGCTTCAACGTCCACCGTACGTACCGCCGGCTCTTCCGGCGCGAACCCGTTTGCCTGCATCGCTGCGGGTATTGCCTCCCTGTGGGGACCGGCACACGGCGGCGCCAACGAAGCGGCGCTGAAGATGCTCGAAGAGATCAGCTCCGTTGAACACATTCCGGAATTCGTCCGTCGCGCGAAAGACAAAAACGACTCTTTCCGCCTGATGGGCTTTGGCCACCGCGTGTACAAAAATTACGACCCGCGCGCCACCGTTATGCGTGAGACCTGCCACGAAGTGCTGAAAGAGCTCGGTACCAAAGACGATCTGCTGGAAGTGGCCATGGAGCTTGAGCACATCGCGCTCAACGACCCGTACTTCATCGAGAAGAAACTCTACCCGAACGTCGATTTCTACTCCGGTATCATCCTCAAAGCGATGGGCATTCCGTCTTCTATGTTTACCGTTATCTTCGCGATGGCGCGTACCGTGGGCTGGATTGCGCACTGGAACGAAATGCACAGCGACGGCATGAAAATCGCCCGTCCGCGCCAGCTGTATACCGGCTACGAAAAGCGCGATTTCAAAAACGATATCGCCCGTTAAGAGGGCTATCGCAGCGACAAAAAACGCGCCTGAAGGCGCGTTTTTTTATTGCTGACATCCCGGGCACCAGTAAAACGGCCGCGACGATAGCATCGTTCTCTCGATTATTCCGCCGCAGCGCTCGCAGGCCTCCCCTTCGCGATGAAAAACCTTAAAGCGAAACAGCGCGCCGTGGTGCTTATTCTCGTCCACCAGACCGCGGGTGTTGTAGGACAAGCGCGGGATCTCCAGCAGCGCATGCGCCAGCGCATCGAGCTGTTTTTCATCCAGTTCAGAGGCTTTATGCCGCCCGGTCAGCCCCACCTGCCAGAGGATCTCCACGCGCAGATAGTTGCCTAGTCCGGCAAGAAAAGCCTGATCCAGCAGCAGACCGGAGAACTGGCGGTTGCGGAATTTCGCCGACAGCAGCCGCGCTTTGACCTGTTCAACGCTAAGGCGCATATCGAGCACATCCGGCCCGACCCGCAGCAAAAACGGATGGCGGACGAGCTGCTCGGGCGTCAGCATCTCAATATCAGAGGCGCTGTAGAGCAAAATCGCCCTGCGCGCGGTCTGCAGCCGAACGCGCAGAACGCGCGTCGTTTCAGGCTGCTCCCCCGCGTCCACCACTCGCCAGACGCCGTACAGCTGATTGTGGCTATACAGCGTTAGCCCGCCGGAGAAGTGGGTCAGCAGCGCCTTACCGCGAGTTTCAATGTGCGTCACTCGCTGGCCGACCAGCTGAGATTGGTAATGTTGTAACTGCGGGAAGGCGAACCACGCCCCGGTCAGGGGTTCGCCTTTAATCGCCGCTTCCAGGCTATCCGCCGCGCGGCGAATTTCCGGACCTTCCGGCATAATCTTGTCCTTGTGTTAATGCGTTGCCCCACCGCCGACTTTCACATCGCCATCCTGCTGCAGGGCAACGGCGATGGCCGTTTCCAGCGCGGCCTGCACCGTCTCTACCGCCATACTGGCTTCGCCGGGGTGAGCCGCGGCCTGCTCCGGCAAATACGGAATATGGATAAACCCGCCCTTCGCGCCGCTGCGATGACGCAGGCTGTGCAGCAGGCCGTACATCACGTGATTACAGACAAACGTCCCCGCCGTCTGCGACACCGACGCCGGGATCCCCCGGCTGCGCAGGGCGGTTACGATCGCTTTGATCGGCAGCGTGCTGAAGTACGCCGCCGGCCCGCCGGCAGCGATCGGTACGTCGATCGGCTGCAGGCCTTTATTGTCCGGGATCCGCGCATCATCGACGTTGATCGCCACCCGTTCAACGGTGATGTCGACGCGACCGCCCGCCTGGCCAATCGCCAGGGTCAGGACGGGATCCAGCTCATCCAGCGCGGCGTTCAGCGCCGTCAGGGCGTCGCCAAAGACGCACGGCAGCTGCCGCGCCGCTACCGGCTGTCCGCCGATAATAGCGCCATCCAGCCGCTTTACCACTTCCCACGAAGGGTTAACCGATTCGCCGCCGAACGGCTCAAAACCGGTAATTAACACGCCAGCCATGATCCCTCCTTACAGGAACATCAGGAAATAGAGCAAAAATACGTTCACGATAAGCAGCATAATGCCGGTCGGCACCTGGGCTTTGATGACCGCGTTTTTATCCGGCAGCTCCAGCAGCGCGGCAGGCACGATATTGAAGTTCGCCGCCATGGGCGTCATCAGGGTACCGCAGTAGCCGGAGAACATGCCAATGGCCGCCATCACCGCCGGGTTCCCCCCGTGCTGCAGCACCAGAATCGGGATCCCGACCCCCGCCGTCACGATAGGAAACGCGGCGAAAGCGTTGCCCATCACCATCGTCAGCAGCGCCATTCCCAGGGTATAGACGGCAACGGCGATAAACCGGCTGTCTACCGCCAGGTAGTGCTGCGTCAGCAGGGAGATGCTGTTGCCAACGCCGGCGGCGGTAAACAGCAGCCCGAGCACCGCGAGGATCTGCGGCAAAATAAACGCCCAGCCCACCGAATCCAGCAGGCGGCGGGCTTCCTGTAACGGCTGCGCGGCCGTTTCATGGGTCATGCGGATAGCCATCACCAGACCGAGCAGCGTGCCCGCGGTCATCGAAAACAGCGTGATCAGCGTGGCGTGATTGCCCGGGCCAAAGATAGCGACCTGCAGCGAGGGGAGATTATTAAACAGCAGCACGCCGATCACCGTCACCACCGGGATCGCCAGCGCCGGGAAAAACAGCCGGTTGCCAAGACGCGCGGCGCTGGCGGTACGTTCTTCCTGCGAGCGCTGATGATAGCGACCGAGGCGCACGCCGCCAAAACCGGCGATCAGCGCCAGCACCACCACCACCACGCCAACACCGATATTAACGGCCCGCTTGTCGCCGACCAGCTCATAGGTCCAGTCGCCAAACAGAAACACCAGGCCATACAGCCCCCAGAACAGGCCGGTTGTCAGCCTGCGCGGGTTGGCCTTATCGCGCCATGACATCACCGCCACCACCAGCAGAACCGCGCCCGCCAGCCAGTACAGCCAGGTTTGCTGAAAATTCATGCGGCACCGCCTTTCGCCTGCCCGGCGTTAACCTTGTCCAGCTCGCGCTGGAGATGGCGGTCGAGGCGCCACAGGCGGGCGGAGTGGATCAGGAAGGCGCAGACCGCCGTTGGGATCCCCCACAGGGCGATATGCAGCGGCTCGGTCTGAATGCCGCCCGACTCCAGCATAAAGTTATGCATAAAGATAATCGCCCCGAAGGCGACGAAAATATCTTCCCCGAAGAACAGGCCCACGTTGTCGGTCGCCGCCGACATCGCGCGCAGACGATAGCGCACCTCGCCGGGCAAGGCGCCGAAGTTTTTCTCCGCCGCCCCTTCCGCCATCGGCGCCAGCAGCGGGCGCACCATCTGCGGATGACCACCCAGGCTGGTGAGGCCCATCGCCGCGGTCACTTCACGAACGAACAGATAGACGATAAGCAGACGACCGGCGGTGGCGCTGCGGATCTTCGCGATCCACGTCTGCGCGCGCTCTTTCAGACCGTGCCGCTCCAGCAGGCCAATCACCGCCAGCGGCAGCAGCAGAATAAACGGCAGGTTGCGGGTATTAAGAAATCCTTCTCCCAGCTTTTCCAGAATGGTCGCGATCGGCATATGCGCCGTCAGACCCGTGATGATCCCGGACACAATAACCACCAGTACCGGGTTAAAACGCAGAACAAATCCGACCACGATCGCAGCGATGCCGATCAGTGGCCAGAGAGATAATGACTCTCCCATAGTTACATCCTGTATGTTGTTGTGAATTGTTGTCTAATGTTAATTGCTTGATAATATTGTTTTTATTCTTCTACTTCCGCACTGACCTGTATATTGCGCCCGGCAAACGCCGCGCGCAAGCGGCGCGCAAAATCCAGCGCGTGCTCGCCGTCGCCGTGCAGGCAGACGGTTTCCGCCACCACGTGCGCCCATTCGCCGGTGATGCTCCGCACCCGGCTGTGCTGCACCATTTCCAGGGTTTGCGCCAGCGACTGCTCTTCGCTCTCGATCAGCGCGCCGGGCTGGGTGCGCGGCACCAGGCTGCCGTCCGCCAGATAGCCGCGGTCGGCGAAGACCTCCTGGCGGGTGGTCAGCTGATAACGCTGCCCGGCGCGAATCAGCTCGCTGCCCGCCAGGCCTACCAGCACCAGACCCGCGTCAACGTCATATACCGCTTTGGCGATAGCGTCAGCAAGCTGCGGATCTTTTGCCGCCTGGTTATAGAGCATGCCGTGCGGCTTGACGTGCTGCAGCTCGCCGCCCTGCGCGCGCACTAGCGCCGCCAGCGCGCCGACCTGATACAGCGTTTGCGCATAAACCGTTTCCGGCGGCAGCTGCATCGCCGTACGGCCAAAATTTTCCCGGTCAGGAAAGCTGGGATGCGCGCCCACCGCGACGCCATATTTCAGCGCTTCGCGGACGCACTGCAGCATCATCACCGCATCGCCCGCATGGAAACCGCAGGCGATATTGGCGGAAGAGACCAGCTGCAGCAGCGCGCTATCGTTGGCGCAGCCTTCGCCCAGGTCGGCGTTTAAATCAATCTTCATCGTTCAGTCTCCATGCCAGCTGTTCAAAATAACGTTGTCTGTCGGCACGCGCCTTCAGCGCCTCCTCCAGGGAGCAGGGAACAAAGTGGATCGGCTGTCCCAGCGGGATCTGCGCCAGCTGGTACATATCGGCCTCGATAATGGTCGCGATGCGCGGATAGCCGCCGGTGGTCTGCGCGTCGTTCATCAGTACGATGGGCTGGCCATTATGCGGAACCTGTACCACGCCGGGCAGCAGGCCGTGCGAAAGCATCTCGCGGTCGGTCGTCCGCTTCAACGGTTGCCCCTGCAGGCGATAGCCCATACGATTGCTCTGCGGGCTAAGCTGCCACGGCGAGCGCCAGAACGTGTCCTGCGACACGCTATCAAACTCCTGGTACTCGGGCCCGGGCAGCGCGCGGATGCGGTTGCCGATGGGGAGCTGCTTCACGCCGCGCGGCCCGCGGAACTGCTTATCCGATTTCCCCAGCTTCAGCCGGTCTCCGTCCTGCAAACGTCGACCTTCCAGACCGCCAATCCCCACTTTCAGATCGGTGCTGCGCGAACCCAGCACCTTCGGCACCGCAATCCCCCCCGCCACCGCCAGGTAGCTGCGCACGCCGTGCTGCGGGTTCTTGAGCACCAGATGCTGCCCGGCCTTGACCGCCGTTCGCCAGCCCACCCATACCGGCTCGCCATCGAGCTTCGCCTCGCAGGCGGCGCCGGTCAGCGCAAACCAGCCGCTGCGTTCAAACTGAATATCCACCTGACCCAGCGTTATCTCCAGCGCCGCGGCGTTAGCGCCGTTACCCACCAGCAGATTAGCGGTGACCAGCGCCGGCTTATCCATAGCGCCACAGCGGCTGATGCCCAGCTGACGCAGCCCTTCACGCCCGCCGTCCTGCACCGAGGTATACATTCCGGCGCGGATAATTTTTAACATACGCCCTCCTTTTGCGGCACGAAACGCACTCTGTCGCCGGAACGCAGCAGCACCGGCTCCTTGCGCTTCGGATCAAACAGCGCCAGCGGCGTACGCCCCAGCAGCTGCCACCCTCCGGGCGTCGCCAGCGGATAGATCCCGGTTTGCGCTCCGCCAATACCGACGGACCCGGCGGGCACCAGCAGGCGCGGCTCCGCCCGTCGCGGCATCGCCAGCTGCTCCGGCAGGCCGCCGAAGTACGGGAACCCCGGCTGGAAGCCGAGGAACCACACCACGTACTCCACCGACGAATGCAGCTCAACCACCTGCTTTTCGCTCAGGCCGCTGTGGCGGGCAATTTCTCCCAGATCCGGTCCGTATTCGCCGCCATAAACTACCGGGACCGAGACCTCCCGCGATTCCGGTTCGAGCGTATCGCACTCCTCCCACCAGAGCTGCAGGCGCTCAATCGCGTCCCACGCCGTCTGCTGCGGGTTGCGCAATATCACGGTAATGTTGTTCATGCCCGGGATCGCTTCCACCACCTCGGTATGGCCTACCAGCCGCTGGGCTAACCGCCAGATCCGCTTCTGGCTTTCCAGCGTCACCGGAGGCTCAAGCTCCAGTACGACTGCCGTTTCACCTAATAAATAACAACGCGCTCGCTGCACTTTTGCCTCCGTTCATCAGGCCGGGTTCGGGATATCAATAAACGTGACGTCCAGTTCGGTATTTTCCGTCAGCCATTCGCTTAACGCGCGAATGCCGCCGCGCTCGGTGGCATGGTGCCCGGCGGCGTAGAAATGCAGCCCCTGCTCGCGCGCCGAGTGTATGGTTTGCTCTGAAACTTCACCGGTAATAAACGCATCGACGCCAAAGCGGGCCGCGCTGTCGATAAAGCTTTGCCCACCGCCGGTGCACCAGGCCACGCGGGCGACTTTATCCGGCCCGGTGTCGCCGCACCACAGCGGTTTGCGACCCAGCCGTGCTTCAATCCATGAAGCCAGCTCCAGGCCCGATACCGCCATCGACAGTTCGCCCCACGGTACCAGCGGTTCAATCTCCCCCATCACATTGATGCCGAGCAGCGACGCCAGCTGAGCGTTATTGCCCAGTTCCGGGTGAGCGTCTAGCGGCAGGTGCCAGCCATAGAGGTTAATGTCGTTAGCCAGCAGCGTTTTGAGGCGATTGCGCTTCATGCCGCGAATGACCGGCGATTCGCCTTTCCAGAAGTAGCCGTGATGGACGATCACCGCATCGGCCTCCAGGCGGACGGCTTCATCCAGCAGCGCCTGGCTGGCGGTCACGCCGGTGACGACTTTTTGTATCGTTTCGCGCCCTTCCACCTGGAGCCCGTTGGGGGCGTAATCACTGATGGCCGCGCTATTGAGTTTTTCATTAATCAGTTGTTCCAGTTCACTATTTTTCATTGCCGTTCCACCAGGTCATCGTTCTATGCAGAGGAATAACATAACGGTATCCGTCCGGTCAGTCGATAGTTCTGCCGCTTCGCCGTCCATTTTGACTTTTCGCGAAATCCCGCAATTTGTCTACTCCCTCGTTCGCGCATTCGTGTATATTTATGCACTATTACAGCATATTAAATAACCAGAAAGCCCATAAGGCCATGAATATCGCTAGTTAATGGCTATTCATGCAGAAAGATCGACTTTCTTTTTTACGGCAGGACAAGGCATTACATGAACACACAATCCTCACAGCCGCGGGCGATTTATTACGTCGTCGCGCTGCAAATCTGGGAATATTTCAGTTTTTACGGCATGCGCGCGCTGCTGATTCTTTATCTCACCAACCAGCTCAAGTATGACGATAATCATGCTTATGCGCTGTTCAGCGCCTACTGTTCTTTAGTCTACGTCACGCCGATTCTCGGCGGCTTCCTGGCCGATAAGCTGCTGGGCAACCGCATGGCGGTGATGCTCGGCGCGTTGCTGATGGCCATCGGCCATCTGGTGCTCGGCGCCAGCGAAATCGCCCCTACCTTCCTCTATCTGTCGCTGGCGATTATTGTCTGCGGCTACGGGCTGTTTAAATCCAACGTCAGCTGCCTGCTCGGCGAGCTGTATGAACCCACCGACCCGCGCCGCGACGGCGGTTTTTCGCTGATGTACGCGGCGGGTAACGTCGGGTCTATCATTGCGCCAATCGCCTGCGGCTACGTGCAGGAGGAGTACAGCTGGGCGATGGGCTTCGCGCTGGCGGCCGTCGGCATGATCGCCGGGCTGGTGATTTTCCTCAGCGGCAATCACCATTTCCGCCACACCCGGGGCGTCAATCGCGAAGCGCTGCGGGCGCGGAGTTTCGTCTTACCAAACTGGGGCTGGCTGCTGGTGCTGCTGATCGCCGCGCCGCTGCTGATCACCGTGCTGTTCTGGCAGGAGTGGTCGGTTTACGCGCTGATTGTGGCGACGGTTATCGGCCTGGCGGTACTGACGCGGATCTACCTGCGGGCGGAGACCGCCGGGCAGCGTAAAGAGCTGCGTCTGATTATGGTGCTCACCTGCTTCAGCCTGCTGTTCTGGGCCTTTGCGCAGCAGGGCGGCAGCTCCATCAGCCTCTATATCGACCGTTTTGTTAATCGTCATTTTATGGGCTATGAGATACCGACCGCGATGTTCCAGTCGGTGAACGCCTTTGCGGTGATGCTCTGTGGGGTGGTGCTGGCGTGGCTAGTGAAGGAGAATATTAACGGCAACCGTACCGTGCGCATCTGGGGCAAATTCGCGCTGGGCCTCGGCCTGATGAGCGCCGGTTTCTGTATCCTGACCCTCAGCGCACGCTGGTCGGCGGCTTACGGACAATCTTCGATGCCGATGATGGTGCTGGGCCTGGCGGTGATGGGCTTCGCCGAGCTGTTTATCGACCCGGTGGCGATGTCGCAGATTACCCGTATTGAGATCCCCGGCGTGACCGGGGTGCTGACCGGTATTTATATGCTGCTCTCCGGCGCTATCGCTAACTATCTGGCAGGCGTGATTGCCGATCAAACCTCGCAGGGGTCGTTCGACGCCGCCGGGGCCGTCAACTACTCGATCAACGCCTACATTGAGGTGTTCAGCCAGATAACCTGGGGCGCGCTGGCCTGCGTCGGCCTGGTGCTGGCTATCTGGCTGTATCACGCCGTTAAGATCCGGACTCGTCGCCTGGCGATGGAGTCTTAAGCTCTCTGGCGGCTTCCCAGGCCGCCAGCGTCGCCAGCCGCGCCTGCTTGTGGTCAACAATCGGGCGCGGATAATCCAGCGTTACGCCCTGTTTCTCCGCCCACAGCCACGGTTGATGCACCGCTTTTTCAGGTACCCCGGCCAGCTCCGGCAGCCATTGACGAATAAACTGCCCCGCTTTGTCGAAGCGCTCTCCCTGGGTCGTCGGGTTAAAAATACGAAAATAGGGCGCGGCATCGGTACCCGTTGAAGCCGCCCACTGCCAGCCGCCGTTATTCGCCGCCAGATCGCCATCAATAAGCTGTTCGATAAAGTAGCGCTCGCCCAGCCGCCAGTCGATGCGCAGGTCTTTCACCAGGAAACTGGCGACAATCATCCGCAGGCGGTTATGCATCCAGCCGGTCGCATTGAGCTGACGCATCGCGGCGTCGACAATCGGGAAGCCGGTTTGCCCGCGCTGCCAGGCCTGAAGCGCGGATTTATCGTCCAGCCACGCCACGTTATCGGTCCAGTCGATAAAAGGCCGCCCCTTACACAAGTTTGGGTAGTAAACCATCAGGTGACGATAAAACTCGCGCCAGATAAGCTCGTTGAGCCATACCGATCCGGCTTCGCCATCCAGCGCCCGCGGCTGCTCAACCCGCAAACGGTGCAGGCACTGGCGCGGTGAGAGCGCGCCCACCGCCAGGCACGGCGACAGTCGGCTGGTCCCCTCGATGGCGGGAAGATCGCGCTGCTGCTCATAGTCGGCGGCCTTTTGCTGGCAGAAGCCGCGAAGCCGGGCGATGGCGCTTTTTTCATCCGCGGCGAACAGCTCGCTATCAAATGGCGTCTGCGGATAATCTATTTTCACTTCAGACGCTGCAGCGATGGGCCCGCCCGCACGGACTTTCGGCGCGGCGACGCACTCCGGCAGCGCTTCCTGCAAACGGCGAATAAAGGCATTTTTAAACGGCGTAAAGACCTTATACATTTCACGACTGCCGGTCAGTACGCTGCCCGGCGGCAGCAGAACGCTGTCATCAAAGCCCTGACAGGTCACCTCCGCTAAGGTTTTCTCCACCGCCGTATCGCGCTGGCGTTCATTGATTTCGTACTGGTAGTTGTAAAACAGATGGGTCACCTGCCGCTGCCGGCAAATGCTGGCGAGCAGCGCCACGCTGGCGGTGAAATCTTCGGCATGTTCAATCTGCAGCGGGATCCCCTTTTCGGCCAGCGCCGCTTGCAGGCTGTGAAGGTGGCTGACCATAAACGCCGCCTGGCGCGGCGCCATACCGTGCTGGCGCCATTGCCCTGGCGTGGCGATAAATAATCCCAGCACCTCGGCATGGGGATCGCGGCAGGCGGCGGCGAGCGCAAGGTTATCGTGGATGCGCAAATCCGCGCGAAACCAGACCAGATGGGTGGCCATAGCATTCCTTTCATCATGAAAATTGATAAGTTCGACTTATATTTAACCCTCCCGCAGGCTTAACCTTCGGGGAGTGAATAAGTGTAAGCCACTCATGGCAAAAAAAAACCGCCGGGTAAACCGGCGGCATGATGATAAGGCAATCTGTTGGCACGCTGTGCCGGGGAAAACAGGGTAAATAAGCCAGGATATCAATCCATTAGCCCGTTTCCGCAGCGCGCGCCCGCTGAGCCATAAACCGTTATTAATAAAAATCTGCGGAGACTTTTTCAGCCTGCGCCAGCCATACCGGCTGTTCGCTGGTTTTCGCCCACACGCGGTGCAGCCAGCTGTAAAAACGGGCGCGATCTTTCCAGAACAGCATTACCGGCAGCGCCAGCACGCCAGCCGCCACGGCGAAAGCGCGACGCGCAAAGATGATATGAGCAGGATAAGTTTTGTACAACGCCATAATTTCTCTCCCCTTTGTCAGGCCGGCAAGCAAAGCCGGTAAAGTTAATCTGTTTCTCTGCTTAAAATAGTACCGCTTTGGCTGTAATTTTACTACTCATCCGACCACTAAAAAGCACGTATTTAGCCTTTATTTACATTCACCCGGTAACTTAGTTACAAAAAAGTTAAATTAATACTAACCATTAGTTAAATTGTGGTCTTGGCGATTTTTATATTTTTTTTACACCCCCGCCGCTGATTTTTGCGAAATCTTTGCGCCCGACTGCCTATTCTCCTCGTATATCAAAAAGACACCCGGAGGTGGATTGTGAGTGCAGGCGTAATCGCTGGCGTAGCGCTGGTGTTCCTGTTGCTGGTTTATCTGGTTTATGCCCTGATACACGCGGAGGCATTCTGATGGCCGCTCAAGGATTTTTACTCATTGCGAGCTTTATTCTGCTGCTGATGATCCTGGCTCGTCCGCTGGGCACGGCGCTGGCGACGATGATCAATGATGCCCCGCTACCGGGCCTGGCCGGTATCGAACGCGGTTTATGGCGGGCGGCGGGCATTCGTTCGCAGGAGATGAACTGGTATCAATATTTATTCGCTATTCTGCTGTTTAACGCGCTGGGTCTGCTGGTCCTGTTCACGCTGCTGATGTTCCAGGGCTCGCTGCCGCTCAATCCGCAGCACCTGCCCGGCCTGTCGTGGGACCTGGCGCTGAATACGGCGGTGAGCTTTGTCAGCAACACCAACTGGCAGGCCTATGCCGGTGAAACCACCATGAGTAGCCTTAGCCAGATGGCCGGGCTGGCGGTGCAAAACTTCCTCTCCGCCGCCACCGGCATCGCGGTGATCTTTGCCCTTACCCGCGCTTACGCCCGGCAGAAAGTCAGCACCCTGGGCAACGCCTGGGTCGATCTGACCCGCATCACCCTTTGGCTGCTGCTGCCCATTTCGCTGCTCATCGCGCTGTTCTTTATTCAGCAGGGCGTGCCGCAGAGTTTTTCCCCGAATCAGGGCTTTACCTCGCTTGAAGGGGTGCGCCAGATGCTGCCGATGGGGCCGGTGGCTTCACAGGAAGCGATCAAAATGCTGGGTACTAACGGCGGCGGCTTCTTTAACGCCAACTCAGCGCATCCGTTTGAAAACCCGACCGCGCTGACCAACCTGGTGCAGATGCTGGCGATCTTTCTCATCCCGGCGGCGCTGTGCTTCGCTTTCGGCGAGGTGGTGGGCGATCGCCGTCAGGGACGGGCCATTCTATGGGCGATGACGCTCATCTTCATCGTCTGCGTGGCGGTGGTGATGTGGGCGGAAACCCGCGGTAACCCGCATCTGCTGAGCCTTGGCGCCGACAGCAGTATCAATATGGAAGGCAAAGAGAGCCGGTTCGGTATTCTCGCCAGCAGCCTGTTTGCCGTGGTCACCACCGCCGCGTCCTGCGGGGCGGTCAACGCCATGCACGACTCCTTTACCGCGCTGGGCGGAATGGTCCCCATGTGGCTGATGCAGATAGGCGAAGTGGTCTTCGGCGGCGTCGGCTCGGGTCTGTATGGCATGCTGCTGTTCGTGATGCTGGCGGTATTTATCGCCGGGCTGATGATTGGCCGCACCCCGGAGTACCTCGGGAAGAAAATTGACGTCCGCGAAATGAAAATGATTGCGCTGGCGATCCTCGTGACCCCGACGCTGGTGCTCCTCGGCACGGCGCTGGCGATGATGACCGAAGCCGGTCGCGCGGGCATGTTCAACCCCGGGCCGCACGGCTTCAGCGAAGTGCTGTACGCCGTCACCTCGGCGGCCAACAACAACGGCAGCGCCTTTGGCGGCCTCAGCGCGGCGACGCCGTTCTGGAACCTGCTGCTGGCGTTCTGCATGCTGGTTGGCCGCTTCGCGGTCATTATCCCGGTGATGGCGATTGCCGGTTCGCTGGTAACGAAGAAAATTCAGCCCGCCGGCAGCGGCACGCTAGCCACCCATGACGCGCTGTTTATCGGCCTGCTGATCGGCACCGTGCTGTTGGTTGGCGCCCTGACCTTTATTCCCGCGCTGGCGCTCGGCCCGCTGGCGGAACACTTTTCCTTACTTTAAGCGATTGCGGAGCAACCTGTTATGAGTCGCAAATCATTAGCCCTGCTGGAGCCGACGCTGGTGCGTCAGGCCCTGCTGGACGCCGTGAAAAAACTGAGCCCTGCCATACAGTGGCGTAACCCGGTGATGTTTATCGTCTGGATTGGCAGTCTGCTCACCACCCTGCTGGCTCTTGCCATGGCAAGCGGGCAGATCGCCGGCAGCGCCGGATTTACCGCCGCCGTGAGTCTCTGGCTGTGGTTCACCGTCCTGTTCGCCAACTTCGCCGAAGCGATGGCGGAAGGCCGCAGTAAAGCGCAGGCTAACAGCCTCAAAGGGGTCAAAAAGACCGCCTTTGCCCGTAAGCTGCGCGCGCCGCAGCACGATGCGCAAATTGACCACGTCCCCGCCGAAGAGCTGCGTAAAGGCGACGTGGTGCTGGTCGAAGCGGGGGATATTATTCCCTGCGATGGCGAAGTTATCGAAGGCGGCGCGTCGGTGGATGAGAGCGCCATTACCGGTGAATCCGCGCCGGTTATCCGCGAGTCCGGCGGCGACTTCGCCTCGGTGACCGGCGGGACGCGTATTCTCTCCGACTGGCTGGTGATCCGCTGCAGCGTCAACCCCGGCGAAACCTTCCTTGACCGGATGATCGCCATGGTTGAAGGCGCCCAGCGCCGCAAGACGCCGAACGAAATCGCGCTGACTATCCTGCTTATCGCCCTGACCCTGGTGTTCCTGCTGGCCACCGCCACCATCTGGCCCTTCTCCGCCTGGAGCGGTAACGCGGTCAGCGTCACGGTGCTGGTGGCGCTGCTGGTGTGCCTGATCCCCACCACTATCGGCGGCCTGCTGTCGGCCATCGGCGTCGCCGGGATGAGCCGCATGCTCGGCGCGAACGTGATCGCCACCAGCGGCCGCGCGGTTGAAGCGGCGGGCGACGTCGACGTCCTGCTGCTGGACAAAACCGGCACCATTACCCTCGGCAACCGCCAGGCTTCGGCATTCCTGCCTGCGCAGGGCGTGGAAGAGAAAACCCTTGCCGATGCCGCCCAGCTGTCGTCGCTGGCCGACGAAACGCCGGAAGGCCGCAGCATCGTGGTGCTGGCAAAACAGCGCTTTAATCTGCGCGAGCGCGATCTGCAATCGCTGCATGCCACCTTCGTGCCGTTTACCGCCCAGACCCGGATGAGCGGCATCAACATCGACCAGCGGATGATCCGCAAAGGTTCCGTGGATGCCATTCGCCGCCACGTTGAGGCCAACGGCGGCCACTTCCCGGCCGACGTCGATAAACAGGTTGAAGACGTGGCGCGTCTTGGCGCCACGCCGCTGGTGGTCGCCGAAGGCGAACGCGTGTTGGGGATTATCTCGCTGAAAGATATCGTCAAAGGCGGCATCAAAGAGCGTTTTGCCCAGCTGCGTAAAATGGGGATTAAGACGGTGATGATCACCGGCGATAACCGCCTGACCGCCGCCGCTATCGCCGCGGAAGCGGGCGTGGACGACTTTCTCGCCGAAGCGACGCCGGAGGCCAAGCTGGCGTTGATCCGCCAGTATCAAGCGGAAGGACGGCTGGTGGCGATGACCGGCGACGGTACCAACGACGCCCCGGCGCTGGCGCAGGCCGACGTGGCGGTTGCGATGAACTCCGGTACCCAGGCGGCGAAAGAGGCGGGCAATATGGTGGATCTCGACTCTAACCCCACCAAACTGATCGAGGTCGTACATATCGGTAAACAGATGCTGATGACCCGCGGTTCGTTAACCACTTTCAGTATCGCCAACGACGTGGCGAAGTATTTCGCCATCATTCCGGCCGCCTTTGCCGCCGTCTATCCGCCGCTGGCGATGCTTAACGTGATGCATCTGCACTCGCCTTCTTCGGCGATCCTGAGCGCGGTGATTTTTAATGCGCTGATTATCATCTTCCTGATCCCGCTAGCGCTGAAGGGCGTGAGCTATAAGCCGCTGACGGCCTCGGCGATGCTGCGCCGCAACCTGTGGGTCTACGGCCTGGGCGGACTGCTGGTGCCCTTTATCGGTATCAAAGCGATCGACCTGTTATTGACCCTGACCGGGCTGCTGTGAGGAAAAAACCATGTCATTCATTCGTCCTGCTGTTGTGCTGTTTATTCTGTTAACGCTGCTCACCGGCGGCGTCTATCCGCTGTTAACCACCGCGCTGGGACAGTGGTGGTTCCCGCAGCAGGCCAACGGCTCGCTGGTGCGGATTGACGGCGAAGTGCGCGGTTCCCGCCTTATCGGACAGAACTTTACCGCGCCGGGCTACTTCCAGGGCCGCCCTTCCGCGACGGCGGAGATGCCGGATAACCCGCTGGCGTCCGGCGGCAGCAACCTCGCCGCCAGCAATCCGGCGCTGGACAAAGCCATCAGCGAACGGGTGCAGACCCTGCGCGCCGCCAATCCGGACGCCAGCGCAACGGTTCCGGTGGAGCTGGTGACCGCCTCGGCGAGCGGACTGGATTACAGTCTGACGCCTGCCGCCGCTCTGTGGCAGGCGCCGCGCGTCGCCAAAGCGCGCCAGCTTAGCGTGGAGCAGGTCACGCAGTTGGTGAACGAGGCAACGCAAAAACCGTTGCTCAGTTTTCTCGGCCAACCTGTGGTAAATATACTGCAGCTGAATATGTCGCTGGATGCCCTGAAGGATAAGTAAAAATGAGTGACGAGCCGCTGCGTCCGGACCCTGACCGCCTGCTGCAACACGCCGCCGCCCCGCATCGCGGTAAGCTAAAGATATTTTTTGGCGCCTGCGCCGGGGTCGGTAAAACCTGGGCGATGCTGGCGGAAGCGCAGCGGCTGCGCGCCCAGGGTCTGGATATTCTGATTGGCGTGGCGGAAACCCACGGACGCAAAGAGACGGCGGCGATGCTTGAGGGGCTCAGTACCCTGCCCCAGCGCCGCCTTTCCCACCGCGGGCGCTACGTAAAGGAGTTTGACCTTGACGGCGCGCTGGCCCGTCGCCCGGCGCTGATTCTGGTCGATGAGCTGGCGCACAGCAACGCGCCCGGCTCGCGTCATCCTAAACGCTGGCAGGACGTCGAAGAGCTGCTGGAAGCCGGCATTGACGTATTTACCACCGTTAACGTCCAGCACCTCGAGAGCCTGAACGATGTCGTCAGCGGCATCACCGGCGTGCAGGTTCGCGAAACCGTCCCGGATCCGTTTTTCGACGCCGCCGACGATGTGGTGCTGGTGGACCTGCCCCCCGACGATCTGCGTCAGCGGCTCAATGAGGGAAAAGTCTATATCGGCGGCCAGGCCGAGCGGGCCATCGAGAACTTCTTTCGCAAGGGCAACCTCATCGCCCTGCGCGAGCTGGCGCTGCGCCGTACCGCCGATCGGGTCGATGAGCAGATGCGCGCCTGGCGCGACCGTCAGGGCCAGGAAAAAGTCTGGCATACCCGCGACGCCATTTTGCTGTGCATCGGCCATAACACCGGCAGCGAAAAGCTGGTCCGCGCCGCCGCCCGGCTGGCGGCCCGGCTGGGGAGCGTCTGGCATGCGGTGTATGTTGAAACCCCCTCTCTGCACCGCCTGCCGGAGGCGAAACGGCGGGAGATTCTCGCCGCGCTCAGGCTGGCGCAGGAGCTGGGCGCGGAAACCGCCACCCTCGCCGATCCTTCTGAAGAGAAGGCCGTTCTCCACTACGCCCGCGAACATAATCTCGGCAAGATAGTGATTGGCCGCCAGCAGAAAAGGCGCTGGTGGGATCGCAGCGGCTTCGCCGATCGCCTGGCCCGTCACGCGCCGGATCTCGACCTGGTGGTGATAGCGCTGGATGAGAAGGCCGCCTCCCTGCCGGCGCGCGCCAGCGATAGCCGGACGGCGATGGAAAAATGGCGTTTGCAGCTCCAGGGTTGCGTCGTCGCCATCGCCCTGTGCGCGGTTATTACCGTCGTCGCCATGCAGTGGCTGATGGCCTTTGAGGCCGCCAACCTGGTGATGCTGTACCTGCTCGGCGTGGTAATTATCGCCCTTCTGTACGGCCGCTGGCCGTCGGTACTGGCGACGGTGATTAACGTGGTCAGCTTCGACCTGTTTTTTGTCGCGCCGCGCGGCACGCTGGCGGTTTCTGACGTGCAGTATCTGCTGACCTTTGGCGTGATGCTAACCGTCGGGCTGCTTATCGGCAACCTCACCGCCGGCGTACGCTACCAGGCGCGGGTGGCGCGCTACCGCGAACAGCGCACCCGGCATCTGTACGAAATGTCAAAAGCGCTGGCTGTGGGCCGCAGCCGTGAAGATATCGCCGCCACCAGCGAGCGGTTTATCGCCTCAACGTTTCAGGCGCGCAGCCAGCTGCTGCTGCCCGATGAAACATTAAGACTCACGCCGCTGACGCAGCCCGCGGCGGCAATCACCTGGGATGACGCGATTGCCCGCTGGAGCTTTGATAAAGGCCAACCCGCCGGTGCGGGCACCGATACGCTTCCCGGAGTGCCCTACCAGATCCTGCCGCTGAAAAGCGCCACCCGCACCTGGGGACTGCTGGTCGTGGAGCCGGCCAACCTGCGCCAGCTGATGATCCCCGAACAGCAGCGCCTGCTGGAAACCTTCACCCTGCTGGTCGCCAGCGCGCTGGAACGGCTGGCGCTCACCGCCAGCGAAGAGCAGGCCCGGCTGAACAGCGAACGGGAAAGCCTGCGCAACTCGCTGCTGGCGGCGCTGTCCCACGATCTACGGACTCCGCTTACGGTGCTGTTTGGCCAGGCGGAGATCCTGACGCTCGATCTCGCCAGCGAAGGATCGAAGCACGCGCCGCAGGCCAACGAGATACGCCAGCACGTGCTCAATACCACCCGCCTGGTGAATAATCTGCTGGATATGGCGCGGATCCAGTCCGGCGGCTTTAATTTGCATAAAGAGTGGCTAACCCTGGAAGAGGTCGTCGGCAGCGCGCTGCGTATGCTGGAGCCGGGGCTCGGCGGGCGGCATATTCAGCTTGCGCTGCCGGACCCGCTGCTGCTGGTTCACGTCGACGGTCCGCTTTTTGAGCGGGTACTGATTAATCTTCTGGAAAATGCGGTGAAATACGCGGGAGTACAGGCGCAAATCGGCATTACCGCGGACGTCGATCCGCACACTTTAGTGCTTGAGGTATGGGATAACGGACCGGGTATTCCCGCCGGGCAAGAACAGGCTATCTTTGATAAATTCGCTCGCGGCAATAAAGAGTCGGCGATCCCCGGCGTCGGGCTGGGGCTGGCCATTTGCCAGGCGATCGTTGAGGTGCACGGCGGGACCATTAGCGCCGCGACGCGCCCGCAGGGCGGCGCCTGCTTCCGTGTTACACTGCCGAGGGAAACGCCCCCTGAACTGGAAGAGTTAGCCGAGGAAATGTGATTAACGTTCTGATCGTTGAAGACGAAAATGCTATCCGCCGCTTTCTGCGCACCGCGCTGGAAGCCGACGGCATGCGCGTATTTGAAGCGGAGACCCTGCAGCGCGGGCTGATCGAAGCCGCGACCCGCAAGCCGGATTTAACCATTCTCGATCTTGGACTACCCGATGGTGACGGCAACGCGTTTATTCGCGAGGTTCGCCAGTGGAGCCAGATGCCGATTATCGTGCTATCGGCGCGCACCGAGGAGCAGGACAAAATCGCCGCGCTTGACGCCGGTGCCGATGACTATCTCAGCAAACCCTTTGGTATTGGCGAGCTGCAGGCGCGGCTGAGGGTGGCGATGCGCCGCCATGCCGGCGCCCAGGCCGACGAACCGCGGGTGCGTTTTGCCGATATTGATGTTGATATCCCCGCCCGCCGCATCGTACGCGGCGATCAGGAGATCCACCTGACGCCGATTGAATTTCGCCTGCTGGCGGTACTGCTCAATAATCCCGGCAAGGTGCTGACCCAGCGGCAGTTACTCAATCAGGTCTGGGGGCCGAATGCGGTGGAGCACAGCCACTATCTGCGCATTTATATGGGGCACCTGCGGCAAAAGCTGGAGGCCGATCCGGCGCGTCCGCAGCATTTGCTGACCGAAACGGGGATCGGCTATCGGTTTATGCCCTAGCCGTTGTCCCCGGCTCGCGCTTCGCTTAGCCGGGCTACGGGTCCGCCATCGTCTGCCAGGCGGTAGCCCGGACAGGCGCGTCAAGCGCCGCCTCCGGGAAATGTGCCGGGCCTCATAAATCAACGCTGTTTCATCCCGGTGGCGCTGCGGTATGACCGGGCTACGTGTTCACCGTCGACTGCGGGCCGGTAGCCCGGATAAGGCGTTTACGCCGCAATCCGGGGAAGGCAGGCGATTATTGTCCGTAGTAGGCCCCTGCCCCGTGTTTACGCAAATAGTGTTTATCCAGCAGCGTCGCAGAGACCGGCTGTTCGTCAATGCTCAGCTGACGGGTCCACATATTCATATAGGCAATCTCCTCCAGCACCACCGCATTATGCACCGCGTTCGCCGGATCTTTTCCCCATGCAAACGGGCCGTGGCCGTGGACCAGCGCGGCGGGCACGCTGAGCGGATCGGTATGCTGCGTGCCCAGCGTTTCAATAATCACGTGACCGGTATTGGTTTCATAATCACCGCGGATTTCATCATCGCTGAGCGGGCGGGTACAGGGGATCGGCCCATAAAAATAGTCGGCGTGGGTGGTGCCCATCGCCAGCAGCGGCCTGCCCGACTGCGCCCAAATCGTCGCGTGGCGCGAATGGGTATGCACAATTCCGCCCACGCCGCTAAACGCCTTATACAGCTCCAGATGGGTCGGCGTATCCGACGAGGGCTTATAGCGCCCCTCCACCACCCTGCCGGTCGCCAGCTCCACCACCACCATATCCTCGGCCGTCATCACGGCGTATTCCACGCCGGAGGGTTTGATTACCACCAGCCCGGCCTCGCGATCGATACCGCTGACGTTGCCCCAGGTAAAGGTCACAAGATGAAATTTCGGCAGCGCCAGATTGGCGTCAAGAACCGCCTGCTTGAGGTTATCCAACATACTTCACTCCTGAATTCACAATGCCTTCATACTGAGGCGGGCGAAACGCCTGCTGGTATTTATCCGTTAGCCACGCTTTAGCGTCGGCGATTCTCTCGCTGTCCCGCCCGTCATTTTTGGCCCACATCTCAATCAGCCAGGCGCCGCGATAGTTCAGCGCCGAGAGCGTACGAAATATCTCGGTAAAATCGACGCAGCCGGTCCCGAATGGCACATCGCGGAACTGCCCCAGCGAAGCGTGCGAAACGGGCTGGGTATCCTTCAAATGAATGGCGGTGATTTTATGAATGCCCTTCCTCAACTCTTCGGGAACGTCGTTTTGCCAGGCGCTTAAGTTGCCAACGTCCGGGTAGACGCAAAACCACGGGCTGCAAACCTTCCGTTCAAGATCCAGCCAGCGGGAGATATTGCTCATAAAGGCAGTATCCATAATCTCCATCGACAGCATCACCTGCGCTTTCGCCGCTTCAGCCACCGCCCAGTTGATGCCCTCGATAAAGTATTCCCGGGTCTGCGCCGAAGAGGATTCGTAATAGACGTCATAGCCTGCCAGCTGGATGTTGCGAATGCCGACGTGGCTGGCAAAATCCAGCGCATCAAGCATCAGTTCCCGCGCCTTGAGCCGGGTATCGCGATTGACGCTACCAAAGGGATGGCTGCGGTGCGCGGAGAGGCACATGCTCGGCACATCAATGCCGCTGTTAATTTTGTCGGCCACGAACGCCAGCCGCTGCCCCCGGTTCCAGCGCAGCCTGGCCTGGCGCTCGGGGCTTTCGTCAACGGAGATTTCAATAAAATCAAACGCCAGGCCCGCCGCCATTTCAAAGCGTTTCGGCCAGTCCAGCGCCGCGGGGAGCGCTTTTTCGTAGATGCCAAGTCTGGGTTTCATTGCGCCGCTCCCGTCGCCCTGGAGAGGCTTTGCGCGACCGCTAAGTAACGGGCGTAGCCTTCACGCAGCTGCTGATGCCGATTGCTGTCGGGTTGATAGCAGACCACCTCGGGCTGCGTGGCGGCAATCGCTTCGCTGAAGTTAGCGTAGGCGCCGCTGCCGGCCGCGGCGCACAGCGCGGCGGCTCGACAGCCGGCCTGTTCGATATCCACCACTTCCAGCGGAAGATTGGCCGCATCGGCGTACATCTGCGTCCAGCCTCTCGACTGGCTCGGCCCGCCGGTAAAGCGAATTTTTTGAATATCCCGATTGAGTTCAATAATGCGGTCCTGATGCACCAGGTGAGAAAAAACGATGCCGCGATAGATGGCCGCAATAATATCCTTTTTCGTATGATGCCCCGCGAGGCCCACTAGCGCGCCGGGCAGATCCATCGCCAGATTGGAACCGAACAAATAGGGTAAAAAAATGAGGTTACTGTCGGTATCTTGCGCAATCCAGCTTTCGAAATGGTCGTAGCAGCGGTCATCGTCAGGGAAAAACTGCTTCACAAACCAGGAGAGATTGCTCGCCGAAGTGGGGCTGCCCTCGTGAACGAAGTATTTGCCCGGAATGCAGTATTTCCCCCAGATGTAGGGAAAGTCGCTGGCAATAATGCTATCCGTCACCGAGGTGGCGATACTCCAGGTGCCGGCCACCGCGCTCAGGGTATCCGCCCGGTCAATGCCCGAGGAGACGGCGGAGGCCACCACGTCGAAAAAGCCGCCGAAAACCGGCGTCCCCGGGCACAAACCGCAATCCAGCGAGGCCTGCAGGGTAATGTGGCCCACGCAGTCCGTCGAGTTCACCACCGGCGCGGTTTTATCCGCCACTTCCTCAATGCCAAACAGCGCCATCATGTCGCGGTCATAGCGGGAGGTAAACTGGTTATAAAAATTGCTGCCGGAAATATTGGTGATCTCCGCCGTCGCCTCGCCGGTCAGGCGGAAACGAACGTAGTCGTGCACCATTAAAACGGCGTCGATCCTGTCGTAATTGGCCGGCTCATGCGCTTTCAGCCACGCCAGTAGCGACACCGGATGTCCGGTCCACAGCTGCTGCAATCCTTTTGGGTATGCCAGCTTGTCTATACCTTCGCGATACCATTTTTTGACAAACGCCAGCGCCCGGGTATCGGATGAGATAATCCCGTTGCGCACCGGCTCGCCTTTTTTGTCAATCGCGTAGAGCCCTTTGCCGTGCGAGGAGAAACCGATCCCGCCGATGCTTAGCGGCGGCACCTGGCTTTCATACAGCGCTTTTTTTATCACGCTGCAAACGGTGTCCCATAGCTCATGCATGTTCCGCTCGGTAAAGCCCGGCTGTTCGGATAATACCTGCGCATATTGCGACGCCACGTGAATCTCTTGCCCTAACTCATTATATATACCGGCTTTGGTGACCGTACCACCGATATCAACCCCGATAAAATTCATATTCCTTCGCCTCATATTTAAAATAAGTTAACGTCTGGCTGAGCTAATAAAGGTGGCGCCCCAAATAATAAGCCCTTTCACCACGTACTGAACGTAAGGTGAGATCCCCAGAAGGTTTAAACCATTATTCAGTACGCCGAGCATCATGGCGCCAATCAGGGTGCCGATAATCATTCCGCGGCCGCCGGCAATGGATGCCCCGCCGAGCACCACGGCGGCAATGGCATCCAGTTCAAATCCGACGCCGGCATTCGGCTGGCCGCTCATCACCCGCGAGGTGAAAATAAGACCGGCAAAACTGGCGGTAAAACCGCTGATCACGTAAACCAGCAATTTATAATATTTCACCCGCAGACCGCTCAGGCGCGCCGCTTCTTCATTACCGCCGAGGGAATAAACATAGCGACCAAACGGCATATGATTCAGGACGATATAAAAGATGAGATATAAAACCACCATCAGAATAATAGGCACCTGAATACCGAACAGATATTCACGGCCCCAAAAAGCGAATGAATCCGGTAAGCCGGAGATGGGGTAGCCGCCGGTATAGATCAGCGCCAGCCCCTTCGCAATAATCATTGCCCCGAGGGTCACGATAATCGGCGGCATTTTACCGTAGGCGGTTAAAAAGCCGTTCAGCGCGCCAAAGGCGACGCCGGAGCACAGGCCGATAAGAATGGCTAACCACGGATCTAAACCATAGTACTTCATTAATCCCGCCATCAGGGTACCGGCCAGGGCCATGACCGCGCCGACGGAAAGGTCGATTCCGCCGGTCAGAATGGCAAAGGTCATCCCGATGGCAATGATGGCATTAATCGAGACCTGACGGGCGACGGTCGATAAGTTATCGACCGTTAAAAAGTAGTCATTAAAAATAGCCATACAGGAGAACAGGAGTACCAGACCAACAAACGGCAGGAACGCGGGCATTTTTAATAAACCATGGAGCATCTTTTTATTTTTATCAGGAGATGCGGCGGGCGCTAATGACACGTTTTCATTACTCATTTAATACTCCCTAAATAATATTACCGGCAGCGTGCAGCATAATCACAGTGGAATTGATTTGGTCGTTCTCGAGTTCGGCAACGATATTACCGTCGCGAAAAACCATTACCCGGTCGCTAACGCCAATCACCTCTGGTAGCTCAGATGAAATCATAATTATTGAAATACCCAGGGCGGTGAGGTCGCGCATAATCTGATAGATTTCTGATTTCGCTCCGACATCAATACCGCGAGTCGGTTCGTCAAAAATAAGAATATTGACATCATGATTCAACCAACGGGAAATAACGACTTTCTGCTGGTTACCGCCGCTCAACGTCCCCACCGCGGTCCCGGCATCCGGCGTTTTCACGCCAACGTGACTAATTAAGCGCTCGGCGGTCAGGCGCTCTTCGTTATCGCGGATAAGCGAGAACTGGCAGGCGTGTTTGTTAAGCCAGATATTGTCTTTGACCGAAAAAGGCAGCACCAGTCCCTGCGTTTTGCGGCTTTCCGGCAACAGACCAATGCCCAAACGCAGAGCCCGGTCGGTGGATTTTATCGTCACCTCTTTTCCGGCCAGGCGGACGCGCTTTTTGAAGCATTTATCCGCGCCGGTCAGGGCCAGGATCGCTTCGGAACGCCCCGACCCCACCAGCCCGGCGAGGCCCAGGATCTCCCCTTTGCGCAGCGTCAGCCGATTGAGCTGGCTACTCTCGGTAAGCTGAATTTCGGCCTCCAGCAGTATCTCATCATGCGCCAGCGTCCGCCGCTCGGGATAGATATTCTCCACCTCACGGCCGACCATCATCTGGATCATCTCGGCGATATCGATATTGTCGACCTTTGCCGACCCGATATATTTGCCGTCGCGGAGAATGCTCAGGCTGTCGCAGATCTCATATATCTCCTCAAGATGGTGCGAGATAAAGAACATCCCGACGCCTTTGGCCTTTAAATCGCGCATCACGCGGAAAAGATGCTCCGCCTCGCTCGGGGTTAAGGTCGCGGTGGGTTCATCCAGAATGAGAATTCGCGCATCCAGCGACAGCGCTTTGGCAATTTCCACAAACTGCTGTTCGGCGACGCTGAGATGGCAAATTTGCTCATCGGGATCGAGGGTCACGCCAAGATCTTTAAAAATGCGTAACGCCTCGCGGCGCATCGCTTTACGATCTAGCAGGCCAAAACGATTTACCTTTTCGCGATTAAGGAAAATATTCTCATAAGCGTTCAGATAGGGAATAAGAGAAAACTCCTGAAAGATAATCCCTACGCCGCAGGCAATCGCGTCACGATAGTTATGAAAATGCTGCTGCTTACCGTCAATAAAAATATTACCGGCGTCAGGTTGATATATCCCGCAAAGGATTTTCATTAACGTCGATTTACCCGCGCCGTTTTCACCTAATAAAGCATGCACCTCCCCTCGGCCAAGGGTGATATTGACATTATCCAGCGCCTTGACCCCGGGGAAGCTTTTACTGACGTTTTTGACTTCCAGTAAGCTGGGCATAAACATCGCTCCATAATGGCTCGATAAAATAGCGAGCCATACTTTAATAAGAATCCGGCACGGCTCACCTGAATAAGCGAGAGCCGCTGTAGCGTAATAATGCGATTACCAGTGGAAATCTTTGGCGTTGGTTTTATCGATAAGCTTCACATCAACAGGGATCTCTTTAGGAATATTCGCCCCCCAATGTTTGGCCAGGGCAATACCTAAACCAATACGCAGCTGATCGCGCGGGAACTGAGCGGCGGTGGCAATAAACGGCGTATTACCTTTAGCAATTTCAGCGACCGCTTCCGGAGAGCCATCAACGCTCACCAGCTTCACATCGCGCCCTGATGCCTGAATCGCCGCCAGAGCGCCGAGTGAGCCAACATCATTCACGCTAAAAATACCGTTGAGCATCGGGTTGGATTGCAGCATATTTTCCGTCACGCTCATGGAGGTATCGCGCTCTTGTTTACCATTCAGTTTGGTAATCACTTTAATATTGGGATGCTTTTTCATGGCATCTTCAAAGCCGCGCACGCGCTCCAGAATAGGTACCACCGGAATCCCGTCGAGAATCGCTACGTTGCCTTTATCACCCAGCGCTTTGGCTAAGTGTTCTCCGGCAATAAAGCCCGCATCATAGTTTTTTGAACCGACAAAAGAATCGATCGGACCATTAGCCTGAGCATCTATCGCCACCACCACCACGCCGGCTTTTTTAGCGGCCAGCACGGCGGTTTCCGCACCGACGCTATCAGCCGGGTTAATCAGCAAAATATCTATTTTCTTTTGCAGCATATCCTCAACGTCGCTAATCTGCTTGGAAACATCATGCGCCGCATCCGCTGTATAGACGGTGGCGTTAATATCTTTTGCCGACTGCTCAAGCGACTCTTTCATGGTGACGAAATATTCGTTATTCAATTCCTGGAACGACATACCGATAGTCAAAGGTTTGGCATTAACGCAGGCAACCATGCTCATCGCAAGAAGTCCTGAGAGTATTGCTTTAGTCTTAAATTTTACAGGCATTCACTATCTCCTTATTGAGTAATGCGCTGAGAAATAAAATTTATTTATCAGCGTTTTCATGGTACGGATGCTGCCTGATATACTGAGCAATAAATACGCCGCTGGCAGATAGCCAGAAGCCACTGATATTGTTCTCAGTTATCCCCATGATTGAAATCCAGTATTTAATGAACAGCCATCAGCGGTCATTTGCGTAATAATTAAAAATGACGAACTTAACTAGTTAAAAAATTTATGGCTTAATGACGACCTTAATCGAATCGAGCGATTTAGCCATCTCAAAAGCGGCTTTCCACTCATCAATAGAATAGAAATGCGTCACCACGCCTTTGGCGGTCAGCAGACCGCGCGCAAAGAGATCGATGGCGATTTCATAGCTGTAAGGCCCCAGATGCGCGCCGCGGATATCCAGCTCTTTACGGTCGCCAATAATCGACCAGTCGGCGGTCGTTTCTTTACCAAACACGCTGAACTCAACGAAGCGTCCCAGCTTACGAATCATCTCCAGACCCTGGGTCACGCCGATAGGGGCCCCCGTCGCTTCGATATACACATCGCAGCCGTAGCCATCGGTCATGGATTTTACGATAGCGATGGCGTCCTCTTGCGCCGCATTGATGACCACGTCGGCGCCAAACGCTTTCGCCAGCGCCAGGCGGTCGTCCATCGTGTCGATGACCACCAGTTTCTTCGGCGTTTTCAGATGAGCGACCTGCACCATACACAGCCCCAGCGGCCCGGCGCCGGCGATAACAACCACATCATCCAGTTCGATATCTCCGCGGCGTACCGTGTGGATTGCGCAGGCCATAGGTTCGATCAGCGCGGCATCTTCTTCGCTTAATGATTCAGGAATTTTGTGAATAATCGCCCGTTCGGAAAAACGCATATATTCAGCCATACCGCCATCGGCGACATCCTTCTGGAAACCGTAAATATCATGGGTTTCGCACATCCAGTATTTGCCTGTTTTACAGAAACGGCACTCATGGCAGGGGACAATCTGTTCAGCCAGGATGCGATCGCCAATTTTTAATTGATATTTTTCAGCGGAGCCCGGACCTAATTCGGCAACCCGACCGTAAAACTCATGGCCGGGCACCACCGGCGTTTTCACCCACGGATTATCGCCCCAGAACATCGGCGCGCCGTCCTGGGCCTTGCAGTCGCCGGCGCAGATTCCACACCCGTCAACCTTAATTACCACTTCCTTTTCTTTGGCGACCGGGCGGGGAATTTTCTCAAAGCGATAATCCTGGGGACCATGGCAGACAACCGCTTTCATATCTTCAGGTAATTGTTCCATCGTAAACCTCTTTTTCGGATAAATAATGAAGAGGGATGGTATTGCTGGCGCAATACCCCTCCATCGGGCACAAGGGCTATTCAATAATAATGCCGGTAGAATATCTGGCAGAGCGGCTATTTAGTCTCGACAATATGTACCTGGTGCTGGCGATAGGTATCAGCTGGTAATTCGTTAGTGATCAACACATCAATATCCGCCAGATCGCATATTTTATAGAGTGAATAGCGTTCAAACTTACTGCTATCGACCATCAGGATTTTTTGATCGGCAACTTTCAGCATCTCCTGCTTCAGCCGGACGTTGACTTCATTGCTGTCTTTTATTTCCAGCCCGGCGTCGAGACCCTGGCAAGAAAAAAACAGCTTATTGACCTTAAAGTTGTTGATAATGAACTCGGCGACCGGACCGTGAAAATCACCGTGGCGCTCAGAATATTCACCCCCAACGCTGACTATTCTTATTTTCTTACGACAGGCTAAGGTTTGAATAATATTCAAAGAATTGGTAATCACGGTCAGCTCGATGTCAGGCAGCTGGCGCGCTAAAAACCAGCAGGAGCTGCTATTATCCATGATAATGCACTCATGCTCATGAATAAACTGCAGCGCGCCTTTAGCAATACGCATCTTACGTTCCGGCTGCTCTTTGGTGCGCTTAATAAAGGCCTCGGCTTTATCGACAAAGTTCCCGTGATTTGTCGGCGTATCGGCAGCTAAAAATGATGCGTTATTTTCAGAAATCATTGCACCGCCAAAGCTGCGAACTATTTTTTTATTTCTCGCCAGAGCGGTTAAATCCCGGCGAATGGTTTCTGGAGATACACCGAATATCTGTGAGAGCTCATTAACTCTGGCGCATCCTTTTTCTACGACATATTCCACAATTAATGAATGACGTTTAACTTGTAACATAGACGTTCTCAAGAAAGCATTCAGGATTTAATGACATAAATATAACAAAATCGTCCATATCAGTAAGTGACATAAATCATACAAAATCAAAACAAGTTTTTAGCTTTTTTTAGTTTGAAGTTGATCATATATATGAGGCAACTTTCATTTCGGATGGAATAAATTTGTGATTAAAATCGCAGAATTAGCCGTGATTGTTCGTTTGCTTTAGCCGTATATTCGCTAAAACGGGCAAACCCGGTCAAAGCAATAATACCCGTTTATGCCCGATTCAGTCAGCGTAATATCCGCCAGGCCTGTGCCGTCTGGATAACACATAACGTCAAACCTTGCGGCATCGCCATAATGTCACGACTTTTGCCGCCTCTGAGACCAGCAGCAGAGCAATAAAGAAGGCCGCGCTTTTCAACGCCACCGCCTGCGCCAGCCAGACCACCAGCGAAAGCGACGGGAGCATAAAGGCCAGACGCAGCGGCGTCTGCGCATAGGCCAGCCACGGCGCATAGCGGCTCTGGCGCCAGAAGAGAATCATCGACGCGGGAATGCTGATAGTCAGAATAAAATGAAGGGTAAACAGCCAGGCGGCCGCGGAGCCCCAGGTTTGCAGCAGCGGTAAAAATGAGAGGATATCATCGTAAAGCGGTACTCGCCGGTGGTAGATGTTCCAGCCAATAAACTGCAAGAGATAAAAGAGATCCATCCCGCCCCAAAACCAAAAAACGTTTTTTCGTTCCCGATTCATCGCTATCCCTGCGAAAAAAAACAGGCCCTGAAAAGGGCCTGTTTATCGTGCGGTCAATTACGCGTTTTTCAACACTTCGCTGACAATCTCTACCGCTTCTTTCTCAATCTGCTGACGATGTTCAGCGCCGAGGAAGCTTTCGCAGTAGATTTTATAGGCATCTTCGGTACCTGACGGACGCGCGGCGAACCAGCCGTTGTCGGTCATCACCTTCAGACCGCCAATCGCCGCCCCGTTGCCCGGCGCCGCGGTCAGACGCGCGGTAATCGGATCGCCTGCCAGGGTGCTGGCGCTCACCATTTCCGGGGAGAGCTTAGACAGCGCCGCTTTCTGGGCAGACGTCGCGGAAGCCTGCAGACGGTTATAGCTTGGCGCACCAAAGCGCTCTGCCAGCTCGTCGTAGTGCTGCTGCGGGTTTTTGCCGGTGACTGCGGTGATTTCCGCCGCCAGCAGGCACATGATGATGCCATCTTTGTCGGTAGACCACGGCGTGCCGTCAAAGCGCAGGAACGACGCCCCCGCGCTCTCTTCGCCGCCGAAGCCGAAGCTGCCGTCAAACAGGCCGTCAACGAACCACTTAAAGCCAACCGGTACTTCCACCAGTTTGCGCCCCAGATCGTTGACTACGCGGTCAATCATCGCCGAGGAGACCAGGGTTTTACCGACAGCCACATCTTTGCCCCACTGCGGGCGATGCTGGAACAGGTAGTTAATCGCCACTGCCAGGTAGTGGTTCGGGTTCATTAACCCGGCCGGCGTGACGATACCGTGACGGTCGTAATCCGGGTCATTGGCGAAGGCCAGGTCAAACTTGTCGCGCAGCGCCAGCAGGCCCGCCATCGCGCACTCGGAGGAGCAGTCCATGCGGATTGCGCCGTCTTTATCGAGGTGCATAAAGCGGAAGGTCTGATCGACGTGGTCGTTAACGATGGTCAGGTTGAGATTGTAATGCTCAGCGATACGCTTCCAGTATTCGATACCGGAGCCGCCCAGCGGATCGACGCCCAGCGTCAGTCCGGCTTTCTGGATCGCCGCCATATCGACGATATCCGCCAGCCCTTCAATAAACGGCTGCACCAGATCCTGCTCTGTGACGTGGCCGGAGGCCAGCGCCGCATCAAGAGAAATACGCTTCACGCCCTGCAGACCGGCAGCCAGCAGTTCGTTGGCGCGATTCTCTACCACCTTAGTCACGTTGGTATCCGCCGGGCCGCCGTTAGGCGGGTTGTACTTGATACCACCGTCTTCCGGCGGGTTGTGGGACGGCGTGATAACAATACCGTCAGCCAGCGGGCCGCCCTTCTTGTTGTGCACCAGAATCGCATTGGAAATCGCCGGCGTCGGGGTGAAGCCGTTGTTTTCCTGAACGATGACGTCAACGCCGTTCGCCGCCAGCACTTCCAGTACGGAAATGAAAGCCGGTTCGGAGAGTGCGTGAGTGTCCTTACCAACATAGCATGGGCCGGTGATCCCGTTCTTCGCGCGATCTTCAGCAATTGCCTGAGCAATCGCCAGAATATGCTGCTCGTTGAAGTTGTGGCGCGCCGCGCTGCCGCGGTGACCGGAGGTGCCAAACTTCACTGCATGTTCCGCGTTGCCAACTTCCGGCTTCAGCACATAGTACTGGGCAGTCAGTTGGGCGACGTTAATCAAATCACTCTGTTGCGCAGGTTGACCCGCGCGCTTATCGATTGCCATTGCCTGATCCTTCTGGTGCAAAGTTAACTAACTAGATCGTACCGCAAACCTTTTCGATCAATTCCGCAGGGAACTGCATTGACTGCATGATATGTTCGATCATGCTGCATTTGCGACCGGTATTGGTATTTGTAATGACCCACCACGGCGTTCCCGGTACCTGCTTAGGTTTCGTCTGATTACCGTTTTTCTGCAGCGTGCGTTCATCCTCAGCGAAATAAACGCGGGTGCGCCCGTGCAGGGACTCGGTCGCCTCGGCAAACGCTTTGCTGTCTAAGGCGTAGAGGGTGGTCAGAACCAGCATGAAACGGTTTACCGCGCGCTTTTGTTCGGCGTACTCATCAGATAACAGCAGCTCACGCATAGCGCGAACTTTATCTTTCAGAGGATTGGCGGGTTTCACTTCAACGACAGGCGTTGGCGCAGGGGCCGGAGCGGCTTTCGCTACCGGTGCGACAGGCTGGGAAACGGCGGAAAACTTCAACATGCGCCGTAAAATGTCGGATGCGCTCTCGCCAATATGCTTGGTGTGGCTGGCAATATAGCTATAGAGTTCATCATCAACTTCAATTGTTTTCATCTTAATCCAGTGCGATATCTTTTTCTGAATACAAGTTGTCGGGATTATAGGGACAAATCCCAACCGCGGATAGCGTCAAACCAGGATGGCGGTAAAACTCGGATATCTTCCGGGTCTTGCAGCCGGATGGCAGAATGTCCAACATAATACCCTAACCCGACGGAGCGAAAAAAAGAACTTTGCCATGAAATTAAATAGCCGAGCGCAATCTGCACAGAATCCGCACAATAATCCCCCTATCGTCCTGGTCCACGGCCTTTTTGGCAGCCTGGATAATCTTGGGATCCTCGCCCGCGATCTGGTTCTCGATCGCGATATTATCCAGGTCGACATGCGAAACCACGGCCTTTCGCCGCGCTCGCCTGACATGACCTATCCCGCGATGGCCCAGGATCTGCTTGATATTCTCAATGAAGCACAGATTGAGAAAGCCACCTTTATTGGTCACTCAATGGGCGGTAAAGCGGTGATGGCGCTGAGCGCGCTGGCCCCGGAGCGTATCGCGGGCCTGGTCGCCATTGATATCGCCCCGGTGGATTATCACGTCCGCCGCCATGATGAAATCTTCGCCGCCATCAATGCCGTCACCGACGCGGGGGCCGCTACGCGTCAGCAGGCGGCGACGATCATGCGCCAGCACCTTAACGAAGAGGGCGTGATTCAGTTTCTGTTAAAATCTTTCGTGGACGGCCAGTGGCGGTTTAACGTACCGGTGCTGTGGGAGCAGTACGATAATATCGTCGGCTGGCAAACCGTTCCGCCCTGGCCGCATCCGGCGCTGTTTATTCCGGGCGGCAACTCCCCCTACGTCACCGATGCCTACCGCGAGACTTTATTAGCTCAGTTTCCCCAGGCGCGCGCGCACGTTATCGCCGGCGCCGGGCACTGGGTGCATGCAGAAAAACCGGAGGCCGTTATCCGCGCGATCCGTCGTTATTTGACCTCTATCGCCGCGTAACTGCCTAAAATATACTCGACCGCGCGGCTTAATGCCCGCGGCCGTTGGCGCAGCCCGTCGCCTGATGTATTATGGCGCGCTGTCTGCGTCGGCTATGCCCGATAGCTTGTTTCCCCCGAAGTCACTCTGAATCATGGCAAAAGAACAAACGGACCGTACGACATTAGATTTGTTCGCAACTGAGCGTCGGCCGGGTAGACCGAAAACGAATCCGCTTTCGCGCGATGAACAGCTGCGCATCAACAAACGCAATCAGCTTAAACGCGATAAGAGTCGCGGTCTGAAGCGCGTGGAGCTAAAGCTCAATGCCGATGCTGTCGATGCGCTTAATGAGCTGGCCGAAGCCCGTAACATGAACCGCAGCGATCTCATCGAAGAGATGCTGATGAACCAGCTGGCAGCCCTGCGCGACCAGGATAAAGCCTAAAACCCTCAAAAAATAAGCTTTCGTGTAGCAGAGTGTGCAGTTGGGCGTGATTGCTGTTTCCGCGCCCTTCTCAGTTCTGCTATCATTGCCCCTATCTGCGGGCATTACGCCACTACCACATCATTAAGTTTCAAGAGGTTATTTTACTCATGGCAATCATCGGCATCTTTTTTGGCAGCGACACCGGCAACACCGAAAATATTGCAAAAATGATCCAAAAGCAGCTTGGTAAAGACGTTGCTGATGTTCACGACATTGCCAAAAGCAGCAAAGAGGATCTGGAAGCTCACGATATCCTGCTGCTCGGCATTCCCACCTGGTACTACGGCGAAGCCCAGTGCGACTGGGACGATTTCTTCCCGACGCTGGAAGAGATCGATTTCAATGGCAAACTGGTGGCTCTGTTTGGCTGTGGCGATCAGGAAGACTATGCTGAATACTTCTGTGATGCGCTGGGGACCATCCGCGACATCATCGAACCGCGTGGCGCAACTATCGTTGGCCATTGGCCGACCGCCGGCTACCATTTTGAAGCCTCTAAAGGCCTGGCCGATGACAATCACTTTGTTGGCCTGGCCATTGACGAAGACCGTCAGCCAGAGCTGACTAACGAACGCGTGGAAAAATGGGTAAAACAGATTTCTGAAGAGCTGCACCTCGAAGAAATCAAGAATGCCTGAGTCTGAACGGCGTAATCATCAGGTTTCGCCGAATTGATAGATAAAAGCAATCAAAGTTATAGCTACAAGTTTTTAACTTTTAATCACATATCTGTACAATGTCCTCTGATTTAACGGGGTCGCGTGAAGCACTTTGTAGCGAGTGCCTCGTTTTTGACAGCATACAAGGCCCGATGCTTGCAGTTTTCATTTCACCATGGCAGTTCTATAATGAGACGCATTACATCGGGTGATTCTCTGTATTACTTCCGCTGAAGGAAGTAGATCGTTTAGCAACAGGACAGATTCCGCATGACTGACAACAATACCGCATTAAAGAAAGCTGGCCTGAAAGTGACGCTTCCGAGATTAAAAATCCTGGAAGTGCTGCAAGGACCGGATAACCATCATGTCAGTGCGGAAGACTTATACAAACGCCTGATTGATATGGGTGAAGAGATTGGCCTGGCTACCGTCTACCGCGTACTGAACCAGTTCGACGACGCCGGCATCGTCACCCGTCATAATTTCGAAGGCGGTAAATCCGTTTTTGAACTGACGCAGCAGCATCATCACGATCACCTGATTTGCCTCGACTGCGGCAAAGTGATCGAATTTAGCGATGATTCCATCGAAGCGCGCCAGCGTGAAATTGCCGCAAGGCACGGTATTCGCCTGACTAACCACAGCCTGTACCTGTACGGCCACTGCGCAGAAGGCGACTGCCGCGAAGATGAACATGCCCACGACGCGGCAGAGAAATAATCACCGCATCGTATACCGCCAAAAGCCAACCTGAAGGTTGGCTTTTTTTTGCCCGGAATCTGCCGCCTCTTTCTCTCGCGCTGCAATACGTTTACTGTCAGTGCATCCTGACGTGTACGGAGAGTCGACATGGAGCTTCGCCAGCTACGCTATTTTGTGCGCATTATTGAAACCGGCAGTATGGGCCGCGCCGCGCTTGACCTGGATATCGGCGTCTCCGCGCTTAGCCAACAGATGGCGCGCCTCGAGAACGAACTCGCCATTCGCCTGCTGCAGCGGACGTCTCGCGGCGTAATGCCGACCAGCGCCGGCCTCGCCTTCTACTCCCAGGCGCAGCTCGCGCTGCGTCACGCCGATGATGCGGTTCTCGCCGCGCGCGAGGCGCGCCTTTCCGGCCACGTCAGCGTCGGTATGGCCCCCAGCACCGCCTCCGTTCTCGGGGTGCCTTTTATTCACGCGATGCGCGAAAGCTATGCCGACGTCCGCCTGCATTTGGTCGAGAGCCTCTCCGGTAACCTTGAACGCATGATCAACACCCGCCAGCTTGACTTAGCTATCGTGTTCCAGAAGGAGAAGCTTGTGCGCTGGAGCGCCAGACCTATTCTCGAAGAGCGTCTGTTTCTGATTGGCACCCATGACGTGCTCTCTCCCCTTCCCGAAGCGAGCATCTCGCCTGGCCAGCTGGCCGCTATCCCGCTGATAATGCCAAGCCTGGGGCATGGACTGCGCGGCAGGCTGGAGGCGATCTGCCAGGAGCATGCCCTGAGCGTCGATGTGGTGGCTGAAATCGACGGCCTGGCCCTGCTGATGCGCGCCGTCCGCGACGGGCTCGGCGCCACTTTGCAGCCGGGGGCGGCAATTTCCCATCTCGACAGCGAGTCCCTGAGAGTGATCGGCGTCGACAATCCGATACTCAGTCGACCTAATTTTCTCGTCAGCCTTTCCGATGATGAGCTGACTCCGGCAGGCCTTGCGGCCCGCGTAATACTGGCGAAAGTCATGCGTCAGCTGGTTGAGTCAGGTCGCTGGCCCGGCGCCAGCCTTTACGCAAACTAAACCCCCCTTTAGCAATACGCCATAGCGTCCAGCCGGCCGTAACGAATACATTTTCATTACAAATTTAACAATCAAGCAAAGCGTAATGGAGCCATAAATGGTGGATGTACTGGTCATTGGCGGCGGCAATGCCGCGCTATGCGCCGCCTTAACCGCCCGGGAAGCTGGCGCGTCCGTACTGCTGCTGGAGGCCGCGCCGCGGGAATGGCGAGGCGGCAACTCTCAGCACACGCGGAATCTTCGCTGTATGCACGATGCTCCGCAGGATGTTTTGGTCGACTGCTATCCGGAAGAAGAGTACTGGCAGGACCTGCTGCGCGTCACCGAGGGCAACACCAACGAAGCGCTGGCGCGCCTGGTGATCCGCACCTCATCGCAGTGCCGGGACTGGATGCGCCAGCACGGGGTTAACTTTCAGCCGCCGCTCTCCGGCGCCCTGCACGTGGCCCGCACCAACGCCTTTTTTATGGGCGGCGGCAAGGCTCTTATAAATGCCTATTACCGCAGCGCGGAGCAGATGGGCGTAAAGATCCGCTACGACACGCCGGTACAGGCGCTCGAATTAGATAACGGCGAATTCGTCGCCGCGCTGGCGGGCGAAGAGAGGATCGTCGCCAAAACCTGCGTCCTCGCCGCCGGCGGATTTGAATCTAACCGCGAGTGGCTGCGTGAAGCATGGGGACAGAATGAGCGCGGTGAATGGCCAGCCGATAACTTTCTCATCCGCGGCACCCGCTTCAATCAGGGCGTGCTGCTCAAGTTTATGATTGACGCCGGGGCTGACATTATTGGCGACCCCTCGCAATCCCACTGCGTCGCCATTGACGCCAGGGCGCCGCTCTACGATGGCGGGATCTGCACGCGCGTGGACTGCGTGTCGCTGGGGGTGGTCGTCAACCGCGACGCCGGGCGCTTTTATGATGAAGGGGAAGATTTCTGGCCCAAACGCTATGCCATCTGGGGCAGGCTGGTCGCCCACCAGCCGGGGCAAATCGGCTACTCGATCATCGACAGCAAAGCGATCGGCCACTTTATGCCGCCCGTTTTCCCCGGCGCCCAGGCCAATACCATTGAAGAGCTGGCTCGCCAGCTGGGGCTGGACGCGGAACGCCTGGCGCAAACCATCGCCCGCTACAATGCCGCCTGTACGCCGGGCCAGTTCGATCATACCCGGCTTGATAACTGCGCGACATCCGGCCTGACGCCGCCGAAAACCCACTGGGCGCGGCCCATCGATACCCCGCCCTACTACGGCTATGCCCTACGGCCGGGGATCACCTTTACCTACCTTGGGCTGTACGTTAATGAACGCGCCGCCGTCCATTTTGCGGGCAAGCCGAGCCGCAACCTGTTCGTCGCCGGCGAAATGATGGCCGGCAACGTGCTGGGCAAGGGGTATACCGCCGGCGTGGGCATGTCCATCGGTACGACGTTCGGCCGCATTGCCGGCCAGCAGGCCGCCCGCGCGGCGCAGCAGGAGACACACCATGAAATCGCTTGAAAAGCTGATCATTGACGCGCAAATCATCACCGAGTCGGAAGCGGAAGTTGAACGGGTGATGCAGGTCTGTAACGCCTGCCGCTATTGCGAAGGGTTTTGCGCCGTGTTTCCGGCCATGACCCAGCGCCTGGCTTTTGGCAAAGCGGATATAAACTACCTGGCCAACCTGTGCCATAACTGCGGCGCCTGCCTGCATGCCTGCCAGTACGCGCCGCCGCACGAGTTTGCCATTAATGTCCCGAAGGCGATGGCGGAAGTGCGCCTGGAGACCTATCAACACTATGCTCAGCCCGCGGCTTTCGGCAGCCTGTATCGTCGGGCCGGCGTAACCACGGTACTGGCGCTGGTCGGCGGGCTGATCCTCTTTCTGCTGCTGGCGATGGGGCTAAAAGGCTCCCTGCTTCATCCGCCGCTGGCCGGCGATTTCTACCAGATTTTTCCCCATAACCTGCTGGCGTGGATGTTTGGCACGGTCTTCATACTGGCCATGGGGTTACTGATGGCCGGGGTGATCCGCTTCTGGCGCGAGATTTCGCCGGGTCAGCCTCAGGCCATCGACATCGCTAAAGCCTCGCATAATGCGCTCACGCTGAAGTATCTCGACGGCGGTCACGGTAAGGGCTGCAACGAGGCCGATGACGCGTTTACCCTGCTGCGCCGCCGTTTCCATCACTTTACCTTCTACGGGTTTCTGCTCTGTTTCGCCGCCACAGTGGTAGCCACAGGTTATCACTATATCGCCGGCTGGGAGGCCCCCTACCCGTTCTTCAGCGTACCGGTTGTGCTGGGCACGCTCGGCGGCATCGGCCTGCTGGTGGGCCCGGCGGGTTTGCTATGGCTGAACCTGCGCCGCTCGCCGCTGCACGGCGACCCGCGGCAAAAACCGATGGATCGCGGCTTTATTCTGCTGCTGCTGCTGACCAGCTTCACCGGCCTCGCCCTGCTGGCGGGACGAGACACCTCGTGGATGGGCATTCTGCTTGCCATTCACCTCGGCGTGGTCATGGCGCTGTTTTTGACCCTGCCATACGGAAAATTCGCCCACGGATTTTATCGCTGTGCGGCGTTACTCAAATGGGCGATTGAGAAACGGCGCGGAAAACAGGCGGCAGTCGCAGGCGACTAGTCCGCTCATCTTACCTCTATAAAAACAAGATAAAGACAATGGAGAGCAACCCCTATGACGCAACCCTCATCGCGCGCCGGTACCTTTGGCGCCATTCTCCGCGTGACCAGCGGTAATTTTCTCGAACAATTCGACTTTTTTCTGTTTGGCTTTTACGCCACCTATATCGCCAGAACGTTCTTTCCGGCGGAGAGCGAGTTTGCGGCGTTAATGCTGACCTTCGCCGTGTTTGGTTCGGGCTTTCTGATGCGCCCCATCGGCGCGATAGTGCTGGGGGCCTATATTGACAGGATCGGACGGCGTAAAGGGCTGATGGTGACGCTGGCAATTATGGGCTGCGGGACGCTGCTGATAGCGCTGGTTCCCGGCTATCAAACCATCGGCGTTCTCGCCCCCGTTCTGGTATTAGTGGGTCGCCTGCTGCAGGGATTCTCGGCGGGCGTCGAGCTCGGCGGCGTGTCGGTCTATCTGTCGGAAATCGCCACGCCGGGGAAAAAAGGGTTCTATACCAGCTGGCAATCCGCCAGCCAGCAGGTGGCTATCGTCGTCGCGGCGCTGATTGGCTACGCGCTGAATGAAACGCTCGGCCACGATGAGATTGCCGAATGGGGCTGGCGTATTCCCTTCTTTATTGGCTGTATGATTATTCCGCTGATTTTTGTGCTGCGGCGTTCGTTGCAGGAAACCGAAGCCTTCCTGCAGCGCAAGCATCGCCCTGACACGCGTGAGATCCTGAGCACGATTGCCAAAAACTGGCGCATCATCACGGCGGGGACCTTGCTGGTGGCGATGACCACCACCACCTTTTATTTTATTACCGTCTATACGCCGACCTACGGTAGAGCCGTTCTGCATCTGAGCGCCCGCGACAGTCTGCTGGTGACCATGCTGGTCGGCATCTCTAACTTTATCTGGTTACCGATTGGCGGGGCAATTTCTGACAGAATAGGCCGTCGGCCGGTGCTGATGGGCATAACCCTGCTGGCGCTGCTCACTACCTGGCCGGTCATGCACTGGCTCACCGCCGCGCCGGATTTCACCCGCATGACGCTGGTCCTGCTCTGGTTCTCGTTCTTCTTTGGGATGTATAACGGCGCGATGGTGGCCGCCCTGACGGAAGTGATGCCGGTCTACGTCCGCACCGTGGGCTTTTCACTGGCCTTTAGCCTCGCCACCGCGATCTTCGGCGGCCTGACGCCGGCCATTTCCACCGCGCTGGTCGAGATAACGGGCGACAAAAGCTCGCCGGGCTGGTGGCTGATGTGCGCCGCGCTATGCGGCCTGGCCGCTACCGCGATGCTCTTCGTACGCCTGGGCCGCGGCTACCAGCCGGCAGAAATACCCCGCTAAAATAGCAACGGGCGGAGTTGACGCTCCGCCCGTTTGCTTGCCGCCGTCTGGCTTAACGCGGCGTATTGTTGCTGTGGATCTCTTTCCAGATCTGGTCGCAGCGCGCCTCTACAGCCTGATCGTTCCCGGTTTTGCGCGCCTGGATGCACTGCTGATAATCCAGCACCCGCACGCTTTCCTGGGTCGCGAACTGCTGATGCTGTTTCTCCTGCTTCAGCACGTTCAGTACGCTCTGACAGGCTTCAACTTTATCCGGATTGCCCTCTGCGGTATTAATGCAGGCGCTGTAGGCATCTTTTAACTTTGAGTCTTCCTTAGGCGCTGGCGACTGGGTACAGGCAACCAGACCTGCTGCCATAATGGCGACAAGTATTAACTTTTTCATCATGAACCTCGGGAAATTGCGGCGGGTTTCCCCCGCCGCAGTGGCATCAGAAAATGGTGAACGGAGCGATAACCATGAACTTCACGTCGCGCTCATCCTGGAAGATGTTGCCGTAACCGCCGCTCCAGCTTGGGATATCGGAGTGGTTGTCGTATTGCGTAAAGTGGAGTTTGAACAGCGTGCCCTTAGCGCGTCCTTCCTGAACGGTGTACATGGCATCCAGGCTATAGGCGGACTCTTCCAGGCGTTTATCCGGGTTGTAGTACGCATCAGGCGAGGACATTCTCCCCGGCTTCGCATCCCAGGCATAAACGTAGGAGGCGCCGAAGGCCCAGCCCGGCATGTTCCAGTTCTTCATGTCATACATCGCGCCGAAGAACACCGCTTTTTCACCGTTGGCGTTGAAGTCCGAACGGTTATCCCACCAGATATCCAGTCGCCCGTTAGACGATGCGTAAGTTGGCGTCATACGCTGCAGGAAGTAGCCCTGCTGACCATCAGCTTTAACCCAGGTTCCTTCCAGACGCAGGTCGAGAACGTCGGCAACCTTATAGCCAAAGGTCAATGCCTGCAGCCACGCGGTGCCGTCATAGATATCGTTAACCCCGCCGTTGCTGACCTTATCGCGGGTGCCGTAGAACTGATAGCTGGTGGTTAACGGCGTGCCTGCAACATCAAACTTATAGCTGGCCTTGGCAAAATACTGGTCGATGTAACCCTGTGCCTGACCAAACGCCGCTTCCAGCACAAGGTCGTTTTTAAAATCATATTTGGCGCCAAGAGAGTGAAGGTAATCCACCTTGGTTTTCTTGTCGTTCTGGTAGAACTCATCCATCTCAATGTGCCACGGCGCTTTATATTCGTTCGTCCACATATAGGAGAAACTCAGCGCGCCCGCATCGCCGTAGTCAAAGTTCGCACCGGCTTCAGCCCCCTGATAGGTACCCGGCATAAAGCTCCAGTGCGGTGCCAGCAGCGTCTGGCCGGTTGGCTGAATATAGCCCGCGCGCGCCCAGGTCGGGCCAAATTTAAATTTTGCGGCTGCTTTATACAGGCTGATCCCGCTCTTATCGCCGGAATAGTCTTCATCGTAGGTTTTATTGCGCGAGGAGAAAGCGATTTCGTTCGGGTGACCGCTCTCGCTGCTTTCGCCCATTTCGATGGCGGTAAAGGCAGCAACGTCAATACCGAACATGTCGGCGGCATAGCCGGACTGGAAATCGAGGTTGGCGTTCCAGGTGGAGTGCGACAGGTTAGTTTTATATTTATCGCCGTCGGTCACATCTTTACGGTCGCGCTCACGCTGCCAGTAATAGATACCGCCGGTTAACGTTGAATCATCAATGAACCCTTCTGCTTTTGCATCCGGCACCATTGCAAATCCTGACAGGGCTGTGACACCGGCAATAGCCAGCGCCAGCGTACTACGTTTGCCACTAAACGTACGCATATGCATATCCTCTTTGACGTTTTAAAGTGCGGTTACCAATGGCAACGCGCAAAAAAATAAAATAAGACTGCTTAAAAAGTGGTGCGGTAAAAATTCGCATAACCACTAGGTATAGACTATTTTTCGTGACGCGAATTATCAATCTCTTTCGCCGACCAAAGATGAAGATTATGACAAAGCGCACATAATTTATGTCTTTTTGTTTCAGTCGTAGATGTCACACTTTTTTCGGGTGAAGTGCTTGCAAAAAAAGAGAAAATTAGGGGAAATGAAAGCGATTACATATTTATATGCAATAGATGGAAAGGGTTAAAAAAAGCGGTTATTACAATCTGTAAACAAGATTAATTCGCATCGCAAAAATATGAGGATTTAATTCTCTGATTCTGAATAAAAAAAACGCCGCAGTAAGCGGCGTTCTCAATAACGGCGGGTAGCTACGCGCCGACTTTCGCCCATGTGTCGCGCAGACCGACGGTGCGGTTAAACACCAGCTGGGTTGCGGTTGCATAGCGGCTATCCAGGCAGAAATAACCTTCGCGCTCGAACTGATACGCTTTTTCCGGCTGCGCCTGCGCCAGGCTCGGCTCGGCAAAACCCTGTTTGATCACCAGCGACTCCGGATTCATCACCGAGAGGAAGTCCTCCGCCGCGCCCGGGTTCGGTACGCTGAACAGGCGATCGTACAGGCGGATTTCTACCGGCAGCGCGTGCGCCGCGCTCACCCAGTGAATCACGCCCTTCACCTTGCGACCGTCGGCCGGATCTTTGCTCAGGGTATCGGCATCGTAGGTGCAGAAGATAGTGGTGATGTTGCCTTCCGCATCTTTCTCCACGCGCTCCGCTTTGATCACGTAAGCGTTACGCAGGCGAACTTCTTTGCCCAGCACCAGACGCTTGTACTGCTTGTTCGCTTCTTCGCGGAAGTCGGCGCGATCGATCCAGATTTCGCCGCTGAACGGCACCTCGCGGCTGCCCATCTCCGGTTTATTCGGATGATTCGGCATGGTCACGATTTCGCTGCCGCCCTGCGGATAGTTTTCGATAACCAGCTTAACCGGGTCGATAACGGCCATCGCGCGCGGGGCGTTTTCGTTCAGATCTTCACGGATGCAGGATTCCAGCGAAGCGATTTCGATGGTGTTGTCCTGCTTGGTCACGCCGATGCGTTTGCAGAACTCGCGGATGGATTCAGCGGTATAGCCGCGACGGCGCAGACCGGAAATGGTCGGCATACGCGGGTCATCCCAGCCCTCAACGTGCTTCTCGGTCACCAGCTGATTCAGCTTACGCTTGGACATCACGGTGTATTCGAGGTTGAGGCGCGAGAATTCATACTGGCGCGGATGCACGGGGATGCTGATGTTATCCAGCACCCAATCGTACAGGCGGCGGTTATCCTGGAACTCGAGAGTACACAGCGAGTGGGTAATCCCTTCCAGCGCATCGCTGATGCAGTGGGTAAAGTCGTACATCGGGTAGATGCACCACTTGCTTCCGGTCTGGTGATGGTCGGCAAACTTAATGCGGTACAGCACCGGATCGCGCATCACGATAAACGGAGAGGCCATGTCGATTTTCGCGCGCAGGCAGGCTTTACCTTCGGCAAATCCACCGCTGCGCATTTTTTCAAACAGCGCCAGGTTCTCTTCCACGCTGCGATCGCGGTACGGGCTATTTTTACCCGGCTCTTTCAGCGTGCCGCGGTACTCACGGATCTCTTCCGCTGACAGTTCGTCAACGTAGGCCAGACCTTTATTGATCAGTTCAACCGCATACTGGTGCAGCTGATCGAAATAATCAGACGAGTAGCAAACATCCCCGGACCAGTGGAAACCTAACCACTGCACGTCGTTTTTAATCGACTCAACGTATTCGATATCTTCCTTCACCGGGTTGGTGTCATCGAAACGCAGGTTGCATTGGCCCTGGTAATCCTGAGCGATACCAAAGTTCAGGCAAATAGACTTCGCGTGGCCAATGTGCAGATAGCCGTTCGGTTCCGGTGGAAAACGGGTATGAACGGTGGTGTGCTTACCAGTAGCCAGATCTTCATCAATGATCTGACGAATAAAGTTAGTCGGGCGGGCTTCTGCCTCACTCATCGTGGGTTCCTCAAAGCGTAAACAACGTATAACGGTACATGATCTTACAAGCAGGGCGTAGAGACAACTATTAGTTACGCAAAATAGCGATCGGAAGGAGATTATGGGGGTGTTTGCGGTAAAAAAAGCGGCGCAGGTTTCGCTGCGCCGCTGAGGCATAAACGCCACTCAGGAGTCTTATTTGCCTTTAATTTCGTACAGCGGCGTCTGGCCTGCAACCACTTTACCGGTTGCCTGGATAACCAGCGCGCTGTAGTCGTCGCTATTGCTGCATACGACCGGGCTAATCATCGAGCGCGCGTTAGCGTTCAGGAACTCAAGATCCAGTTCCAGAATCGGCTGACCCGCTTTCACTTCCGCGCCCTCTTCCACCAGACGTTTAAAGCCCTGGCCGTTAAGCGCGACGGTATCGATACCCATATGGACGACGATTTCCGCACCGTTTTCAGTTTCCAGACAGAAAGCATGGTTGGTGTTGAAAATCTTCACCACGGTGCCAGCCGCCGGCGCAACAACAATCTTATCGGTCGGTTTCACCGCCACGCCGTCGCCGACGGCTTTGCTGGCGAACGCTTCATCCGGTACCTGCTCCAGCGCTACAATGTCGCCGGTAATCGGCGAAACCAGCGCTTCGACGGTTTTCGCGTTAGCAACAGCCTGCGGTTTAGCAGCCTGAGCGGCTACGGGTGCGCTGTGAGACGCTGCAGCCGCCGCGGCAACCGGGCCACGGGCAACCACTTTCTTCATTTCATCGCCGACGGATTCGGCTTTCGCACCCACGATAACCTGGATGGTCTGCTTGTTCAGTTTAACCACACCGGAAGCACCGAGGCGCTTACAGGCCGCGTCGTTAACCAGCGCAGAGTCCGCCACGGTCAGACGCAGACGGGTAATACAGGCATCAATCGCTTTCAGGTTATCCGTACCGCCGACCGCCGCGATGTAGTTGGTCGCCAGCTGGGTTAAACCTTCTTCGGTATTGCTGTTGGCCTCTTCAGTGACCACGTCATCCACTTTATCTTCACGACCCGGCGTTTTCAGATTGAACATGCGGATTACCGCGCTGAACAACAGGAAGTAGATAACAAAGAACACAACGCCCATCACAATCAGCATCCAGACGTTTTTACTGGCTGCCGGCAGGCTGTACATCAGCACATAGTCGATGGCGCCTGCGGAGAAAGAGAAGCCCGCGTGGATACCCAGCGCCGTCGCAACGAACAGGCTGATACCGGTCAGGATGGCGTGCAGGAGATACAGCAGCGGCGCCAGGAACATGAACAGGAATTCCAGCGGCTCAGTCACACCGGTCAGGAATGCGGTGATGGCAACCGACAGCAGCATACCGCCGACCATCGGACGACGCTCTTTCGGGGCCGCGAAATACATCGCCAGCGCCGCACCCGGCAGACCGAACATCATGATCGGGAAGAAGCCGGACATGAACATCCCCGCGGTGCCGTCACCCGCATAGAAGCGGTTGATATCACCGTGGAACACGGCGCCAGCAGCGTTGGTGAATTCACCAATCTGGAACCAGGCGATGGTGTTCAGCACCTGATGCAGACCCGTCGGGATCAGCAGACGGTTGATGAAACCAAAGATACCGGAGCCGAGCGCGCCCGCGCCCACAATCCATTCACCACCTGCATGGATGGCGTTCTGCACCGGCGGCCAGACGTAGCCGAAGATGGCTGCCAGCACCAGGCAGAAGAAGCCGGTTGCGATAGGTACAAAGCGTTTACCGCCGAAGAAGCTCAGGAAGTCAGGCAGTTTGATACCCGACCAGCGGTTATAGACGGCACCGCCAACCAGACCGGTAATGATACCCGCCAGGACGCCCATGTTGATGGCCGGGTTGATGGTGACCATCGCTTTCGTCAACACGAAGTAACCTACCGCCCCCGCCAGCGCTGCGGCACCGGCGCTGTCTTTCGACCAGCTGGATGCGACGCCGATAGCGAAAATCAGCGCCAGGTTGTCAAAGATTGCCCCGCCCGCCTGGGCGATAAACGAAATGTTAAGCAGATCCGGTTGACCGAATCGCAGCAGCAGCGCCGCGACCGGCAGCACTGCGATAGGGAGCTGTAACGCCCTACCGAGTCGCTGAAAAAAACCTAAAATATTCATCTTATTCCCCCTATGAGACCCCGATAAGGCTCATTAAAGCCACTTTATTATTGTGTAACCTGGTTAAATTTTTAACTTACCTGCAAAGTGTCTGAAAAATTAATTCGTCTCGCAAATTAAATGGGTATTTTTTGTGACAATAGTCACCAAATATCGTATTCACCTCCGCCTTTGACTGGCTAACAACGAAAACTTATTTTATCATTCAAAAAATCAACACGGATTGACCCCGCTCGGCGCAATTGCTGCGATACTCTTAATAGTATGCTGGCGCCAATCCGCCAGGTTCTAATTTAACTATAGAGGTGAACAATGAGACTGATCCCCCTGGTAACAGCTGAACAAGTCGGTAAATGGGCTGCCCGGCATATCGTTAACCGCATCAATGCGTTCAAACCGACTGCGGACCGTCCGTTTGTCCTGGGCCTGCCTACCGGCGGTACGCCTCTGACCGCTTATAAAGCCCTGGTTGAGATGCACAAAGCAGGCCAGGTTAGCTTTAAGCATGTTGTCACCTTCAACATGGATGAGTACGTTGGGCTGCCGAAAGAGCATCCGGAAAGCTATCATAGCTTTATGCATCGCAACTTCTTTGATCACGTTGATATCCCGGCGGAAAATATTAACCTGCTGAATGGTAACGCGCCGGATATTGATGCAGAATGCCGTCGCTATGAAGAAAAAATTCGTTCTTACGGTAAAATCCACCTGTTTATGGGCGGCGTGGGTAACGATGGCCACATCGCTTTTAACGAACCAGCCTCTTCTTTGGCTTCACGCACACGCATCAAAACCCTGACCCATGATACTCGCGTAGCGAATTCCCGTTTCTTCGACGGTGACGTTGACCAGGTGCCTAAGTACGCGCTGACCGTTGGCGTGGGCACGCTGCTGGACGCGGAGGAAGTGATGATTCTGGTGCTGGGTCATCAGAAAGCGCTGGCGCTGCAGGCGGCGGTGGAAGGCAACGTAAACCATATGTGGACCATTACCTGTCTGCAGCTGCACCCGAAAGCGGTGGTGGTCTGCGATGAGCCGTCCACCATGGAACTAAAAGTTAAGACACTGAAATATTTCAACGAGTTAGAAGCCGAAAATATCAAAGGTCTGTAATGTAGTCTCGTCCCGCGGCTGCCCCCGCGGGACAACCATTTTTGACAACCGGGGGTCGTAATGTATGCATTAACCCAAGGCCGGATTTATACCGGTCATGAAATTCTGGATGACCATGCGATTGTTATCGCCAATGGCCTTATCGAACGTATCTGTCCTCAGACTGAACTGCCCACCGGGATCGAACAGCGCTCGGTTGATGGCGCGATCCTTGCCCCCGGTTTTATCGACGTCCAGCTTAACGGCTGCGGCGGCGTGCAGTTCAACGACACGGCGGACGCGGTCACCGTTGAAACGCTGGAGATTATGCAGAAGGCCAATGAACGCTCCGGCTGCACCAGCTATCTGCCCACGCTGATCACCTCCAGCGACGACCTGATGAAACAGGGCGTACGCGTGATGCGCGAATACCTGCAAAAACATCCTAACCAGGCGCTGGGTCTGCATCTTGAAGGCCCGTGGCTGAATATTGTTAAAAAAGGCACCCACAACCCGGACTACGTACGCAAACCGGATGCCGCGCTGGTGGATTTCCTGTGCGAAAACGCGGACGTGATAACCAAAATCACGCTTGCGCCGGAACGGGTGGAACCGGAGGTTATCCGCAAACTGGTGGCCGCCGGCATCATTGTCTCCGCCGGTCACTCCAACGCGACGCTTAAAGAAGCGAAAATCGGTTTCCGCGCCGGGATTACCTTTGCTACCCATCTGTTTAACGCCATGCCGTATATTACCGGCCGTGAGCCGGGCCTGGCTGGCGCGATTTTCGACGAGCCGGATGTCTACTGCGGCATCATCGTCGATGGTATGCACGTCGATTTCGCTAACGTGCGCCTCGCTAAACGCTTGAAAGGCGACAAGCTGTGTCTGGTTACCGACGCGACGGCGCCGGCGGGTGCCAATATTGAGCAGTTCATTTTTGCCGGTAAAACAATATACTACCGGAACGGCCTGTGCGTAGATGAGAACGGTACCCTCAGCGGCTCTTCATTGACCATGATTGAAGGGGTGCGTAACCTCGTTGAGCATTGCGGCATCGCGCTGGATGAAGTGTTGCGTATGGCGACGCTCTACCCTTCCCGCGCCATTGGCGTAGACAAACAGTTAGGCAGCATTGCCCCGGGGATGGTCGCTAACCTGACCGCATTCACCCGTGATTATAAAATCACCAAGACCATCGTTAATGGTAACGAGGTCGTCACTGAGTAAGTAAAAGTATGACAGCAGGCGGACAGGCTCAAATTGGTAACGTCGATCTCGTAAAACAGCTGAACAGCGCGGCCGTCTATCGGCTCATCGATCAGCACGGCCCCATCTCGCGTATCCAGATTGCGGAACAAAGCCAGCTTGCCCCTGCCAGCGTAACCAAAATTACGCGTCAGCTTATTGAACGCGGACTGATCAAAGAAGTCGATCAGCAGGCCTCCACCGGGGGCCGCCGCGCCATCTCCATTGTTGCCGAAACCCGCGGCTTCCACGCCATCGGCGTACGCCTTGGCCGCTACGACGCCACCCTGACCCTCTATGATTTAAGCAGCAAGACTCTTGAAGAAGAGCACTACCCGCTGCCGGAAAGAACCCAGGAAACGCTGGAACACGCCCTGCTTAACATCATCGCCACCTTTATGGAGAGCTGTCAGCGTAAAATCCGCGAGCTGATCGCCATTTCGGTGATCCTGCCGGGGCTGGTCGATCCGGAAAGCGGCGTCATTCGCTATATGCCGCACATTCAGGTGGAAAACTGGGGGCTGGTTGAAGCGCTGGAAAAACGCTTTAAAGTTACCTGCTACGTCGGCCACGATATTCGTAGCCTCGCGCTGGCGGAGCACTATTTTGGTGCGAGCCACGACTGTGAAGACTCCATTCTGGTGCGCGTACACCGCGGAACCGGCGCAGGGATCATCTCCAACGGGCGGATTTTTATTGGCCGTAACGGTAACGTCGGGGAAATCGGCCATATCCAGGTCGATCCGTTAGGCGAGCGCTGCCACTGCGGTAACTTCGGCTGTCTGGAAACCGTCGCCGCCAATGCCGCTATTGAACATCGCGTTCGTCATCTGCTGGAACAGGGTTATCAGAGCAAAATCTCCCTCGATGACTGTTCGATCAAAACGATCTGCAAAGCCGCGAATAAAGGCGATGCGCTGGCCTGTGAGGTGATCGAGCACGTTGGCCGCCATCTGGGTAAAACCATCGCTATCGCCATTAACCTGTTTAATCCGCAAAAAGTGGTGATTGCCGGGGAGATCGTGGAAGCGGAAAAAGTCCTTCTGCCGGCAATCGAAGGCTGTATTAATACCCAGGCGCTGAAGGCGTTTCGCAAAAACCTGCCGGTAGTGCGATCCACGCTCGATCATCGCTCAGCCATTGGCGCTTTTGCCCTGGTAAAGCGTGCGATGCTCAATGGGACTCTGCTCCAGCGTTTGCTGGAAAGCTAAAGCCGCTTTATAGTTTCGCCTTTCTCCAACGATGTCGGACAGTTCATGACCATTCAAAACGTAATTTGTGATATTGACGGCGTGCTGATGCACGACAATGTGGCCGTGCCGGGCGCCGCTGAATTCATCAAACGCATACTCGAGAAAGAGATGCCGCTGGTGATGCTGACCAACTACCCTTCTCAAACCGGTCAGGATCTGGCAAACCGCTTTGCGACGGCGGGAATCGATGTTCCTGATACCGCCTTTTATACCTCAGCAATGGCCACGGCGGATTTTCTGCGTCGCCAGGAAGGCAAAAAAGCCTATGTGGTCGGGGAAGGCGCGCTGATTCACGAACTGTACAAAGCCGGCTTTACCATCACCGACGTCAATCCGGATTTTGTTATCGTCGGTGAGACGCGCTCCTTTAACTGGGAGATGATGCATAAGGCCGCTTTTTTTGTCGCCAACGGCGCGCGCTTTATCGCCACTAACCCGGATACCCACGGTCGCGGCTACTACCCGGCCTGCGGGGCGCTGTGCGCCGGTATAGAAAAAATCTCCGGTCGTAAGCCGTTCTACGTGGGGAAACCGAGCCCGTGGATTATCCGCTCCGCGCTCAATAAAATGCAGGCGCATTCGGAACAGACGGTGATCGTCGGCGATAACCTGCGAACGGATATTCTGGCAGGCTTCCAGGCCGGTCTGGAAACCATTCTGGTGCTTTCCGGGGTTGCCACGCTCGATGATATCGACAGCATGCCGTTCCGCCCTTCCTGGATTTATCCCTCCGTTGCGGAAATCGATATCTTCTAAATAAAACCACGTCCTGCGACGTGGTTTCTTATTTCTAAGCCTCTCCTGAACGCTTTTATCTAAAAAAAAAGCGCCATCACTAAATATTCAGCAACAAAAGCGCTCAAAACGTACTCTTTTTTCACTATTCGACAATCACAATTGCATTATTTCCTTTTACTGCCGTAAACCCCTTGCGCCCTCCGCGCCTTTGCGGCATTTTCTAAAGCATGCACTGAGGCTTCGCAATAAGACGAAGTCTGCACAACATCAAACAAGACAGGGTAACGGAGAAGGCTATGTGTTCGATTTTTGGCGTACTGGATATTAAAACTGACGCGGGTGAGCTGCGTAAAAAGGCACTGGAGCTTTCCCGACTGATGCGCCACCGTGGTCCGGACTGGTCCGGCGTCTATGCCTGTGATAAAGCCATCCTGGCGCATGAACGCCTGTCGATCGTCGACGTCAACGCCGGCGCGCAGCCGCTGTATAACGCCGCTAAAACTCACGCTCTCGCCGTCAACGGTGAAATCTACAACCACCAGGCGCTGCGCGCGGAATACGGCGACCGCTATGCGTTCCAGACCGGTTCCGACTGCGAAGTTATCCTCGCGCTGTATCAGGAAAAAGGCCCGGACTTCCTCGACGATCTGCAGGGGATGTTTGCTTTCGCTCTCTACGACAGCGAAAAAGACGCGTATCTGATTGGTCGCGACCACATCGGCATCATCCCGCTGTATATGGGTCACGACGAACACGGTAACTTCTACGTTGCCTCTGAAATGAAAGCGCTGGTTCCGGTTTGCCGCACGATTAAAGAGTTCCCGGCAGGCAGCTACCTGTGGAGCAAAGATGGCGAAATCCGCGAGTACTACCAGCGCGACTGGTTCGACTACGACGCGGTCAAAGACAACGTCACGGACAAAAACGAGCTGCGTCAGGCGCTGGAAGAGTCGGTGAAAAGCCACCTGATGTCCGATGTTCCGTACGGCGTGCTGCTCTCCGGCGGCCTGGATTCATCGGTGATTTCCGCCATCACCAAAAAATATGCCGCGCGCCGCGTCGAAGATCAGGAAAAATCAGAAGCCTGGTGGCCGCAGCTGCACTCCTTCGCCGTCGGCCTGGAGGGCGCCCCCGATCTGAAAGCCGCGCAGGAAGTGGCTAACCATCTGGGTACCGTACACCACGAGATCCACTTTACGGTGCAGGAAGGCCTGGACGCGATTCGCGATGTTATCTATCACATTGAAACCTACGACGTGACAACGATTCGCGCGTCAACGCCAATGTATCTGATGTCGCGTAAAATCAAAGCCATGGGCATCAAAATGGTGCTGTCCGGCGAAGGTTCTGACGAAGTATTTGGCGGCTACCTCTATTTCCATAAAGCGCCCAACGCCAAAGAGCTGCACGAAGAGACCGTGCGCAAACTGCAGGCGCTGCATATGTTTGACTGCGCTCGCGCCAACAAAGCGATGTCCGCCTGGGGCGTTGAAGCGCGCGTCCCGTTCCTGGATAAGAAATTCCTCGACGTGGCAATGCGTATTAACCCGCAGGATAAAATGTGCGGCAACGGTAAAATGGAAAAACATGTCCTGCGTGAATGTTTTGAATCTTACCTGCCGGCGAGCGTCGCCTGGCGCCAGAAAGAACAGTTCTCTGATGGCGTTGGTTACAGCTGGATCGATACCTTAAAAGAAGTGGCCGCTGAACAGATTTCCGATCGGCAGTTGGAAACCGCCAGCTTCCGCTTCCCGTACAACACGCCTTCCTCGAAAGAAGCGTATCTGTACCGTGAGATTTTCGAAGAGCTGTTCCCGGTACCGAGCGCGGCCGAATGCGTTCCTGGCGGCCCTTCCGTCGCATGCTCTTCAGCAAAAGCGATTGAGTGGGACGAATCTTTCAAAAAAATGAACGATCCGTCGGGACGCGCGGTTGGCGTACACCAGTCGGCCTACTAACCGACGCTGTTTTCAAAACGGACTCTTCGGGGTCCGTTTTTGTTTTGTGCCTTATTTAAGCCGTTAAAAACGATAAATAACCAATAATTGCCGATTATTGCACCACGCTGTTCGCAACCTAACCAAACAGTTACGTTCAGTCCATTTTCGATGAAAAAGGGGTTGACGCTTCAAGGCTCAATACGCATAATGCGCCCCGCAACGCCGATAAGGTAACGCGCAAAAAGATGGCTACGTAGCTCAGCTGGTTAGAGCACATCACTCATAATGATGGGGTCACAGGTTCAAATCCCGTCGTAGCCACCATCTTTTTTGCGGGAGTGGCGAAATTGGTAGACGCACCAGATTTAGGTTCTGGCGCCGCAAGGTGTGCGAGTTCAAGTCTCGCCTCCCGCACCATTTACTCGTTCGCGTTGCGGTAAAAGATTTTTGTTGGGGTATCGCCAAGCGGTAAGGCACCGGTTTTTGATACCGGCATTCCCTGGTTCGAATCCAGGTACCCCAGCCATATTTTCGATGTTTGCGGTTCACCGCGACGGTATTGGGGTATCGCCAAGCGGTAAGGCACCGGTTTTTGATACCGGCATTCCCTGGTTCGAATCCAGGTACCCCAGCCATCGAAAATAGAGTAAGATTTTGGCTACGTAGCTCAGCTGGTTAGAGCACATCACTCATAATGATGGGGTCACAGGTTCGAATCCCGTCGTAGCCACCATACAAAGGAATTATTGATTCAGTTCGATAAATCCAAAAGAATTGTTGGGGTATCGCCAAGCGGTAAGGCTCTGGTTTCTGATACCAGCATTCCGAGGTTCGAATCCTCGTACCCCAGCCAATTTTAAAAGTCGCCCACGCTGTGCGCGCACCCGTTGGAGTATCTCCAGGCGCTAAGCCACCGGTTTGACCCCGGTACGAAATGGTCAACGTAAAATTGGGGTATCGCCAAGCGGTAAGGCACCGGATTCTGATTCCGGCATTCCGAGGTTCGAATCCTCGTACCCCAGCCAACAAAAAGCAAAAAGCTCGCTTCGGCGGGCTTTTTGCTTTATGAATTCCGAAAAAAGCTGACCTGAAGTGTACCTCGTTCTCAGCTCTGATAAATTACAGAGTCAATGAGTAAAAGGATTTACGATGAACTATCAGGTTTTCCCTCTCTTTACCCGCACCATAACCTTGCTCTTTTTTCTGATCGGCTTCGCTTTCTGCCTGTTCGGGATTTCAGCCTTACTAACCTACAGCATCGTGGTTGGTTTGTTTTTTCCCGTCGGCATATCCATGCGCCTGCATCGGCTCAACGAAACGGGCCTCGCGCTAACGCTCACCGAGGATACCCGCTGGATAACCTACATTCATGGCTTCCCGGCTAAGGAGCAGAGAGACGTCATTAAGAATCCCTGTTTTTGGTCAACAGAAAGAACGCGGCAATTTTTTCTTCGCTGCTTTGCGAGCAAGATGATTCTTCAGGCAGCATGTATCGCCATCCTTGCCTGTGACGTTCTGTCTTCCGAAGGCGACGCGGTAACTGCCATCCTTGCGCTGCTGGCGCTGCTGTTCCTGCTCTATATGTCAGGTAAAAGCGCCTATTCCTTCTATTTGCTCGCCACGAATCAGTGGCAGTGCGAATCCCTGACAACCTCTGTCGGCAGTATCTGGTATCAGGGATTCTTGCCCAAAAAAGAGGGTAAAGACACGCTGTTTGCGCGATTATTTTGAATGCGGATTATAACCCCAACGCGTATTTCAACGCCTGACGCTTCAGTCCGCCGGCGCGCTCGGCCGCCATCAGCCCAATGTTTCTCAGCATACGCACCGGGGGCAGATCGTTGCTAAACCCGGCGTAAAACAGATCCATCCCAGACTGCATAATAAAGTTGTCCGCCTGACGGCGCGTCTGGTAGCGCTTAAGTACCGGCAGGCTGGCCCACTCTTCGCCGTGGGCTTTTGCTCTGCCAAGAATATCGAGCAGCGCATCGACATCGCGATAGCCGAGGTTAACCCCCTGCCCCGCCAGCGGATGAATGGTGTGCGCAGCATCGCCCACCAGCGCCAGCCCCGGCTTAACATACTGCAATGCGTGGCGGCGGGTGAGCGGGAAGGCGCCCGCGCTCAGCGGCGTAATCTCTCCCAGCCGCGACGGGAAGTGGCGAGTAATTTCCTGCTGTAGCTGAGCCATGCTCATGCCCTGCAGCTGGCGGATCCGCGCCGGCGCGTCGTACCACACCAGCGAGGCCCAATGATCGAACAGCGGTAAAAACGCGCGCGGCCCCGCCGGAGTGAACTGCTGCCAGGTGCTGTCGCCGGGATCGTCCGCACACTGTACGCTTATCAACATACAGGATTGTTGATACTGCCACGCGTGGATGCCGATTCCGGCCAGCTGACGCACCTGCGAACTGGCGCCGTCCGCGCCCACCACCAGCCGCGCATCAAGCTGGCTGCCGTCGGTCAGCGTTAAGGAGGCGTACGTTTCTTCCCGACGCATCTCCTGGAGCGATGTCCCCACCTGCAGCGATATGCGCTCATGGGCTTCCAGCGCCTGCCACAGGGCTCGCTGCAGGACGTTATTCTCCACCATATAGCCCAGTTCCGGCAGCTTCAGCTCCGCGGCATTGAAGACAACATGGGCGCTTTCCCACTCCCAGGTTTCTAGCTGGCGGTACGCATGGGCGCGCATGGACCGCACGCTGTCCCAGACGCCGAGGCCTCTCAGCAGCCCTACCGATGACGCGCTGATTGCCGAAATACGCACGTCAGGCGGTGAAGACGCATCAAAAACCGGTGGCGCGTTTTTTTCAATGACCGTCACCGTAAAGCCCAGCTGCGCCAGGCCAAGCGCGAGGGCGCCGCCAACCATCCCGCCGCCGACGATAACGACATCTGTTGCATGAATTGTCATGGCTATTATCCTTAAACCCGAATCCCCTCAGTTTACCGGATTTTTATTCGGCTTGTGGTGATTACGGTCGTACTGGTCAGGGCGCGGTCAAAGCATTACAATACGCGCCCTGCAATCCTGGCTTTATATCCGTCACCCTTCACATTGCAGAGCAACATCCGGTGAAGACGCTGACTTTGGGTATACCTAATTAAGCATGAGCAAGTCGATGACAAAAAAACTCCATATTAAAACCTGGGGCTGTCAGATGAACGAATACGATTCATCAAAGATGGCCGATCTGCTGGATGCCACCCACGGGTATCAACTCACTGAAGTGGCGGAAGAAGCGGATGTGCTGCTGCTCAATACCTGCTCAATCCGTGAGAAGGCTCAGGAAAAAGTATTCCATCAGCTAGGACGCTGGAAGCTGCTGAAAGAGAAGAATCCCAACCTGATCATCGGCGTTGGCGGCTGCGTGGCCTCTCAGGAAGGCGACCATATTCGCCAGCGCGCCCACTACGTCGATATTATTTTTGGGCCGCAGACCCTGCACCGTCTGCCGGAAATGATCAACTCGGTACGAGGCAACCGCAGCCCGGTCGTCGATATCAGCTTCCCGGAAATCGAAAAATTCGACCGCCTGCCGGAACCGCGCGCCGAAGGCCCAAGCGCCTTTGTTTCCATCATGGAAGGCTGCAACAAGTACTGCACCTACTGCGTGGTGCCATACACCCGCGGTGAGGAAGTGAGCCGCCCAAGCGACGATATCCTGTTTGAAATCGCCCAGCTTGCGGCTCAGGGCGTGCGTGAAGTCAACCTGCTCGGGCAGAACGTAAACGCCTGGCGCGGGGAAAACTATGACGGCACCACCGGTAGCTTTGCCGATCTCCTGCGTCTGGTTGCGGCGATCGACGGTATCGACCGGATCCGCTTTACCACCAGCCATCCCATCGAGTTCACCGACGATATCATTGAGGTTTACCGCGATACGCCGGAGCTGGTCAGCTTCCTGCACCTGCCGGTACAGAGCGGCTCCGACCGCGTGCTGAACCTGATGGGCCGAACCCACACGGCGCTGGAATATAAAGCGATTATCCGCAAACTGCGCGCGGCGCGTCCGGATATTCAGATCAGCTCCGACTTCATCGTCGGCTTCCCTGGCGAAACCACCCAGGATTTCGAGCAGACCATGAAGCTGATTGCCGATGTGAATTTCGATATGAGCTACAGCTTCATCTTCTCCGCGCGTCCGGGAACGCCGGCGGCCGATATGGTCGACGACGTACCGGAAGAGGACAAGAAGCAGCGTCTGTATATTCTCCAGGAGCGCATCAACCAGCAGGCGATGGCCTGGAGCCGCCGTATGCTCGGCACCGTGCAGCGCATTCTGGTGGAAGGCACCTCACGTAAGAGCATCATGGAGCTGTCTGGCCGCACCGAAAATAACCGCGTGGTGAACTTCGAAGGCTCGCCTGAGATGATCGGCAAGTTTGTCGATGTCGAGATCACCGACGTCTGGACAAACTCCCTGCGCGGTAAAGTGGTGCGCACCGAGGACGAAATGGGTCTGCGCATCGCGGAAACCCCGGAGTCGGTGATTGCCCGCACCCGTAAAGAAAACGATCTTGGCGTCGGTATCTACCAGCCATAATCCGTTCAGGCCTGCCGGCTCCGGCAGGCCTTGTATTTCCTCTCCTGAACCCAATATCTATAGCGATGCTTGCGCCATATTCCGATGACGTGAATAATTTCCTGACCGGCTACCTTCCGGCTATCTATGTATAAGAGGAACAGCTTGAATACAGACACTCGCGAAATCACCCTTGAGCCCGCGGACAACGCCCGTCTGCTGAGCCTGTGCGGCCCGTTTGATGACAACATTAAACAGCTGGAACGCCGCCTCGGCATCGAGATTAACCGTCGAGACAACCACTTTAAACTGACCGGTCGGCCGATTTGCGTCACCGCTGCGGCGGATATCCTGCGCAGTCTGTACGTCGATACCGCGCCGATGCGCGGCGAAATTCAGGATATTGAACCGGAACAAATTCATCTGGCGATCAAAGAAGCCCGCGTGCTGGAGCAGAGCGCCGAAAGCGTGCCGGACTACGGTAAGGCCATCAATATCAAAACCAAGCGCGGCGTGATTAAGCCGCGTACGCCGAATCAGGCGCAGTACATCGCCAATATTCTCGACCACGACATTACCTTCGGCGTCGGCCCTGCCGGGACCGGGAAAACCTACCTGGCGGTCGCCGCCGCGGTAGACGCGCTGGAGCGCCAGGAGATCCGCCGTATTCTTCTGACCCGTCCGGCGGTTGAGGCCGGCGAAAAACTGGGCTTCCTGCCCGGCGATTTGAGCCAGAAAGTCGATCCGTACCTGCGGCCCCTGTACGACGCGCTGTTCGAGATGCTCGGCTTCGAGAAAGTCGAAAAGTTGATTGAGCGCAACGTGATTGAAGTCGCGCCGCTGGCCTATATGCGCGGCCGTACGCTGAACGATGCGTTTATCATTCTCGACGAAAGCCAGAACACGACCATTGAACAGATGAAAATGTTCCTGACCCGTATCGGCTTTAACTCTAAGGCGGTCATTACCGGCGACGTCACGCAGATTGACCTGCCGCGCAGCACCAAATCGGGCCTGCGCCACGCGATTGAAGTGCTGGCAGAAGTCGATGAGATCAGCTTCAACTTCTTCCATAGCGAAGACGTCGTGCGCCACCCGGTGGTCGCCCGCATCGTTAACGCCTATGAAGCCTGGGAAGAAGCAGACCAGAAACGTAAAGCAGAACTGGCCGCCGAGCGCAAACGCGAAGCCCAGGAACAGGAGCATAAATGAGTCAGGTCATTCTCGATTTACAGCTGGCTTGCGAAGATAACAGCGGAATGCCGGATGAAGCCCTGTTTCAGCGCTGGGTCGATAGCGTTATCCCGCAGTTTCAGGAAGAGTCGGAGCTGACGATTCGCCTGGTTGATGAAGCGGAAAGCCACGAGCTGAACCTGACCTATCGCGGGAAGGACAAACCGACTAACGTGCTCTCTTTCCCGTTCGAAGCCCCGCCGGGTATCGAAATGCCGCTGCTTGGCGACCTGGTCATCTGCCGTCAGGTGGTTGAACAGGAAGCGAAAGAGCAAGGTAAACCGCTGGAAGCGCACTGGGCGCATATGGTGGTCCACGGTAGCCTGCATCTTTTGGGCTATGACCACATCATTGATGAAGAAGCGGAAGAGATGGAATCCCTCGAAACAGAGATAATGCTTGCTCTGGGCTATGAGGATCCGTACATTGCCGAGAAGGAATAACCCGTTGCCGGCTTTGCCGGCGACTGGCCGCTATGCCGGGCGCTGAGTATACGCGTGACGAGCGACTATTTAACTAACATGAGAACCCATACGACGCCATGAGCGACGACAATTCACACAGTAGCGACACAGTAAACAGCAAAAAGGGATTCTTCTCCCTGTTACTCAGCCAGCTCTTTCACGGTGAACCCAAGAATCGTGACGAACTGCTGGCGCTGATCCGTGATTCCGGGCAAAACGACCTTATCGACGAAGATACGCGCGATATGCTCGAAGGGGTAATGGATATCGCCGACCAGCGCGTCCGCGACATCATGATCCCCCGCTCGCAGATGATTACCCTGAAACGCAACCAGACGCTGGACGAGTGCCTCGATGTGATCATCGAATCGGCCCACTCGCGTTTCCCGGTGATCAGCGAAGATAAAGATCACATCGAAGGGATTCTGATGGCCAAAGATCTGCTGCCGTTTATGCGCAGCGATGCCGAAGCCTTCAGCATGGAAAAAGTGTTGCGTCCGGCGGTTGTCGTGCCCGAGAGCAAGCGGGTTGACCGCATGCTGAAGGAGTTTCGCTCCCAACGTTATCATATGGCTATCGTTATCGATGAGTTTGGCGGCGTCTCAGGTCTGGTGACCATTGAAGACATCCTTGAGCTCATCGTCGGTGAAATAGAAGACGAATACGACGAAGAAGAAGATATCGATTTCCGTCAGTTGAGCCGCCACACGTGGACGGTGCGCGCGCTGGCCTCAATCGAAGATTTCAACGAAGCGTATGGCACCCACTTCAGCGATGAAGAGGTCGACACCATCGGCGGTCTGGTCATGCAGGCGTTTGGTCATCTGCCTGCCCGCGGCGAGTCTATCGACATTGATGGTTACCAATTCAAGGTCGCAATGGCTGACAGTCGACGTATTATTCAGGTACATGTAAAGCTTCCTGATGATGCCCCGCAGCCGAAGCTGGAAGACTAATCCAACGGGACGATTAACCTAAATGGTATTTGCCTCTCTTATTGAACGCCAGCGCGTACGTTTGCTGCTGGCGCTGTTATTCGGAGCCAGCGGAACGCTGGCTTTTTCACCTTATGACTTCTGGCCCGCAGCCCTTATTTCGTTAATTGGCCTGCAAGGTTTAACCCTCAACCGACGTCCCCTGCAAAGCGCCGCGATTGGCTATTTCTGGGGATTAGGGCTGTTCGGCTCCGGTATTAACTGGGTCTACGTGAGCATCGCGCAGTTCGGCGGTATGCCCGGTCCGGTCAACGTTTTCCTGGTGGTTCTGCTGGCGGCCTATCTGTCGCTCTATACCGGATTATTTGCCGGCATTCTTTCGCGCCTGTGGCCGAAAACCAGCTGGATACGCGTTGCCATCGCCGCCCCGGTGATATGGCAGGTTACCGAGTTTCTGCGCGGCTGGGTGCTGACCGGCTTCCCGTGGCTACAGTTCGGCTACAGTCAGATTGACGGCCCGCTCAAAGGCCTGGCGCCCGTGATGGGCGTTGAGGCGATTAACTTCCTGCTGATGCTCGTCAGCGGCCTGCTGGTATTGGCTATCGCGCAGCGTAACTGGAAGCCGCTGATTGCCGCCGTCGTGCTGTTCGCCCTGCCCTTCCCGCTTCGCTACATTCAGTGGTATCAACCGCTGCCGGCGCGCGCGACCACGGTTTCGCTGGTACAGGGCGATATCCCCCAGGCGATGAAATGGGACCAGAATCAGCTACTCAACACCCTGAAAACCTATCTGGATCTCACCCAGCCGCATATGGGTAAATCGCAGCTGATCGTCTGGCCGGAGTCCGCGATTCCGGATCTGGAAATTAACCAGCAGCGCTTCCTCAGCATGATGGACGACCTGATGCGGTCGAAAAATAGCTCGCTGATCACCGGCATCGTCGATGCGCGTCTGAACGCGCGCAATCGCTACGACACGTACAACACCATTATTACGCTGGGCAAAGATAACCCGTACAGCTACGACTCAAAGAATCGCTACAACAAGAATCATCTGGTGCCGTTTGGTGAGTTTGTGCCGCTGGAATCGATTCTGCGTCCGCTGGCGCCGTTCTTCGACCTGCCAATGTCCTCTTTCAGCCGCGGGCCGTACGTGCAGCCGCAGCTGGTGGCGCATAATATGCGTCTGACGGCGGCTATCTGCTACGAGATCATTCTTGGCGAGCAGGTGCGGGATAACTTCCGCCCGGATACGGATTTTCTGTTAACCATTTCGAATGACGCATGGTTCGGCAAATCTATCGGCCCCTGGCAGCACTTCCAGATGGCGCGAATGCGCGCGCTGGAGCTGGCCCGTCCGCTGCTGCGCAGCACCAATAACGGCATTACCGCGGTCATCGGCCCACGCGGTGAAATACAGGAGATGATCCCGCAGTTCACCCGCGCCGTATTAACCACCAAAGTGACCCCAACGGCAGGACTGACGCCGTACGCGCGTACGGGGAACTGGCCGCTGTGGGCGTTAACCGCCCTGTTTGGCTTTGCTGCGCTGCTGATGAGCCTGCGCCAGCGCCGTCAATAATTGCTTCTCCCGCGGCGGCACTCGTCGCCGCGGTCATCTCCCCTTCTTATCCATTCTGGCACGACCATTGCTTAATAAATACATGTAGCAACGCGATCCTCGGGGGTACAACCCGGTTGCACCACCATCGATCGTCAGGCGGCGCTATTTTGGTGCAATGGGGGATTTTTGCCTTTAAATGGTGCGGTGCGCTTCGCAAAAATCAACAATATAAGAGCAAAATCTTTACATTAAGCCAAACTAAATGCTAACAAACACATACAAATGCTGCACGCAAAGACGGCAGCGATAAAAAAGCACACACATTCACAATGGGTATCAATAGCGTCTGACGGCGCTGAGGATAAGGAGTCGGATATGCAATTACGTAAACTGGCCGCAGCAATGCTGGTCATGGGCCTCACCGCTGGGGTGGCGCATGCAGAAGATGCGGCATCCACCGCAGGCCAGAGCACTCTGGATAAAATTGCCAAAAACGGCGTTATCGTCGTTGGTCACCGTGAATCATCCGTTCCGTTCTCTTACTATGACAACAAGCAGCAGGTCGTTGGCTACTCTCAGGACTACTCGAATGCGATCGTTGATGCCATCAAGAAGAAGCTGAACAAACCGGATCTGCAGGTCAAACTGATCCCTGTCACCTCACAAAACCGTATTCCGCTGCTGCAAAACGGCACGTATGATTTCGAATGCGGCTCCACCACCAACAACCTTGAACGCCAGAAACAGGCGGCCTTCTCCGATACGATTTTCGTCGTCGGTACCCGTCTGCTGGTGAAAAAAGGCGGCGCGATTAAAGATTTCCCGGACCTGAAGGATAAAGCCGTCGTCGTCACCTCCGGCACCACCTCCGAAATTCTGCTGCACAAGCTGAACGACGAGAAAAAAATGAATATGCGTATTATCAGCGCAAAAGATCACGGTGACTCTTTCCGTACTCTGGAAAGCGGTCGCGCGGTGGCCTTTATGATGGATGACGCGCTGCTGGCGGGCGAACGTGCGAAAGCGAAAAAACCGGATAACTGGGAGATTGTCGGTACCGCTCAGTCTCAGGAAGCCTACGGCTGCATGCTGCGCAAAGATGACCCGCAGTTCAAAACGCTGGTCGATGAGACGGTCGCCCAGGTTCAGACCTCCGGTGAAGCCGAAAAATGGTTCGATAAGTGGTTTAAAAATCCTATTCCGCCAAAGAACCTGAATATGAACTTTGAACTCTCTGACGAGATGAAAGCGCTGTTCAAATCACCTAACGATAAAGCTCTTAACTAATTAAAAAAACAAAGGGCGGGGAATCCTGCCCTCCCGATTGTTGCTACGGCGCGGACAGACTATACGGCGGCTGGTCGTTCCCCAGCGGCCGCGAATACCGAAACAGGCTGAGCAACAATCTTCGAGGGTAGCGCTGCTACCCTTTTTTTCCAGGAGTCATTTATGTCAATAGACTGGAACTGGGGAATATTCCTGCAACAGGCCCCGTTCGGCAACACCACCTATTTAGGCTGGCTGTGGAGTGGTTTTCAGATCACCGTCACCCTGTCGGTAACGGCCTGGATTATCGCATTCTTTGTAGGTTCGCTCTTCGGTATTCTCCGTACGGTCCCGAACCGTCTGCTGTCGACTATCGGCACCTGCTACGTTGAACTTTTTCGTAACGTTCCGCTTATCGTTCAATTTTTCACCTGGTATCTGGTGGTGCCTGAACTGCTGCCGGAAAACATCGGCATGTGGTTTAAGTCCGAGCTGGATCCAAATATTCAGTTTTTCGTTTCTTCGATGCTGTGTCTGGGATTGTTTACCGCCGCGCGCGTCTGCGAGCAGGTTCGTTCCGGTATTCAATCCCTGCCGCGCGGCCAGAAAAACGCCGGGCTGGCGATGGGGCTAACGCTCCCGCAAACCTACCGTTACGTTCTGCTGCCCAACGCCTATCGCGTTATCGTGCCGCCAATGACCTCTGAAATGATGAACCTGGTGAAAAACTCGGCCATCGCTTCCACCATTGGTCTTGCCGATATGGCCGCCCAGGCGGGTAAGCTGCTGGACTACTCGGCCCATGCCTGGGAATCGTTTACCGCTATCACCCTCGCCTACGTGTTTATCAACGCCGTTATTATGCTGATCATGTACGTGGTCGAACGTAAAGTCCGCCTGCCGGGCAATATGGGGGGTAAATAATGTACGATTTTGACTGGAGCTCCATTATTCCTTCCATGCCATACCTGCTGGCAGGGCTGGTGATTACCTTAAAAATTACCGTGACCGCGATTGTTGTCGGGATTGTGTGGGGGACGATCCTGGCCGTGATGCGCCTGTCGAGCTTCCTGCCGCTGGCGTGGTTCGCCAAAACCTACGTTAACGTTTTCCGCTCCATTCCGCTGGTGATGGTACTGCTGTGGTTTTATCTGATTGTTCCCGGGTTCCTGCAGAACGTGCTTGGCCTGTCGCCGAAAACCGATATCCGCCTGATTTCAGCGATGATCGCCTTCTCCATGTTTGAAGCGGCCTATTACTCGGAAATTATCCGTGCCGGCATTCAGAGTATCTCGCGCGGCCAGTCCAGCGCCGCGCTGGCGCTGGGCATGACCCACTGGCAATCCATGAAGCTGGTGATTCTGCCGCAGGCCTTCCGCGCCATGGTACCGCTGCTGCTGACGCAGGGCATCGTCCTGTTCCAGGATACCTCGCTGGTTTATGTTCTGAGCCTGGCCGACTTTTTCCGCACCGCCTCAACTATCGGCGAGCGTGATGGAACCCAGGTAGAGATGATCCTGTTCGCAGGCGCCGTATATTTTGTGTTTAGTCTCAGCGCATCGCTGTTGGTCAGCTGGTTGAAGAAAAGGACTGTATAATGATTACCCTGAAAAATGTTTCAAAATGGTATGGTCACTTTCAGGTGCTGACCGATTGCTCCACGGAAGTGAAAAAAGGCGAAGTGGTGGTGGTCTGCGGGCCTTCGGGTTCGGGTAAATCAACGCTGATTAAAACCGTAAACGGCCTGGAGCCCATTCAGCAAGGTCAAATCATCGTCGACGGCACCACCGTCAACGATAAAAAGACCAACCTGGCCAAACTGCGTTCGCGCGTCGGGATGGTATTCCAGCACTTTGAGCTGTTCCCGCATTTATCGATTATCGAGAACCTCACCCTGGCGCAGGTCAAGGTGCTCAATCGCGACAAAGCCGCCTCCCGGGCGAAAGGGCTTAAGCTGCTGGAACGCGTGGGGCTTTCCGCTCATGCCGAAAAATTCCCCGCCCAGCTCTCGGGCGGCCAACAGCAGCGCGTGGCCATCGCCCGCGCGCTGTGTATGGATCCTATCGCCATGCTGTTTGATGAACCCACTTCCGCGCTGGATCCGGAGATGATTAACGAAGTGCTGGACGTTATGGTTGAACTGGCAAATGAAGGGATGACCATGATGGTGGTCACCCATGAAATGGGCTTTGCGCGTAAGGTAGCCAACCGGGTTATCTTTATGGATGAAGGAAAAATTGTCGAAGACGCCGATAAAGAAGCGTTTTTTGCTAACCCGCAATCTGAACGCGCCAAAGACTTCCTCGCCAAAATTCTGCACTAATCTTCCGGCGTGTACGGTACCGTACACGCCTTTTATCTCTTCCCGCTCCTGTCTCTCTCCATAGTTATGGCAATAGCTTTGCCGCTCTCAAATACGCGTCATAAATATATCCAGCCTCACGCCAAATAATTCACGACCTGAAACGCTCAATTCAACAAAAATTCACTCTTTACATCGTGGATTACATAATCTGTCATAGATAACATGGCGCGAATTTGACAACAACGCTGAGCGCCGGCAGCGGATTTTTTTGATTTTAGAAAATTAAGATTCTTAAGATTGAGAACCCGGCTTCGTTAACCCTACTCAGTTAACGCTAAACATTCTTGACAAGGCTATAACGGACGAGTGAAACAAATGGATATTGCTTCGTGAATAATAAAAGTCTCATAACCTCCCTTTCTCTTTATATTCTGTTAACCGCATCGACATTGGCGAATGTATCGATTAGCAATACCAATCAGGTGGAACAGGATAAGGCACGTCAAAGCGCATTGGCACCAGCACAGCAGGAATATTCGGCATCAGGTACAGGATCGCAAAAATATAAACTCGCCTTTCCACTTGAAGCAACCTGCCGATATATCAACCATGTTGAAATTATTTCCGCTGACCACAAGTTGACCCGCGGTCTGTTAGGTAATATCGCTCGCCAGGCAGAAAAAAAGTGCCTGGGTATTGAAGGCATACGTCTACTCACCACAACCTTGCAAAATGAACTCATTGCCCGGGGATATATCACTTCGCTTATTGATGTACCTTCACAATCCCTGAATGATGGCATTCTGAGCATCACGTTGAGCTATGGCTATATCGGCAATATTAGCTGGGCTTCCGGCAATAGCGCGACAACCAGCCTGTGGAATGCCATACCGGCTAAAACAGGGGATATTCTGAAGCTAACCGAACTGGAACAGGGGATGGCTAACTTGCAGCGTTTACCCGGCTCATCGGCGCAGATGAAAATCATGCCGGGTAAGAACCATGCGGAAAGCGATATCCAAATCTCCCGGCATCTGGCACGAAACTGGCAAGTAGGCGCATGGCTGGATGATGCAGGAAGCCGTAGCAGCGGGCGTTACCAGGCCGGTGGCGCGCTTTATCTTTATGACCTGACGACGCTAAATGACATTTTCTATTTATCCATGGGGGGCGATGTCGAGTTTAATCAACATAACGATGGCAACCAAAATAAAAGCCTCTATTATTCTATTCCCTTTGGATTTTGGTCACTCAATCTTTACGGTTCACAAAGTGAATATCGTCAGCAGTTCAATGGCAGATACTCCACCATTGAATATAAAAGCAAAAATGATTATACCAGCGCAACCTTAACGCGTCTAATTTCGCACACTCGCCAGCAAAAAACAACCATTGATGCGCGAATAGCAAAAAGTACCTCACATTATTATTTTGGTGGCAGCGAACTGAGCGTTATGCGCAAACAGAATCCTGCCTGGGATATTACGGCACATCATCAGCGATATTTTACCCATACAATCGTAGATGCCAGCCTGGGCGTACAGCGTAGCCTTCCCTGGCTCAGTTCAATGCCAACTCCGGAGGAAAAAGCCGGTCTGTACAGTAAGCTTTCGCGCATTATTCATGCCGACCTTCAAGCCTTAATGAAGTTTGAATCAACGGGGGATAAATTCAGCTATGCTCCGCATATTAATATACAAATTAGCCCCGATATCTTATCCGCAGACAATCAATTTAATATAGGCAATCGTTGGACGGTACGAGGTTTTGACGGTGAAAGAACCCTTTCAGGAAATCAAGGCTGGTACTGGCGCAATGATTTCATCTGGGATATGCCCGCCCCAGAACGACAGCTGTACTTAGGCATAGACGTTGGACGCATTACAGGAACAGAGCAGTACGGAAATGGCAAAGTCATGTCTGGCGCCACGGTGGGAATACGCGGAAGCATAATTTCAACTCAGTATGATTTATTCATCGGAACCCCACTGATAAAGCCAAACGGTTTTCATACAGACCCTGCAAACCTGGGATTTTCATTACAATGGAGGTATTAAAATCAGTTTTTCAACGCATCAGTTAACCTCATTTTTTTCTAAAGGACTCTATTAAATGTTTAAATTCAATTTAACCTATGTTGCGCTAGCAGCAGCATTGAGCTCAAGCTTTGTTTATGCCGACCCGACAACTTACACCCATTTATCAGGCGCCAAAGTCATTGATATTGAAAAACCCAATGCCGCCGGCGTCTCACATAATATGTATCGTGAGTTTAATGTTGATAGTAAGGGTGTTGTTCTGAACAATAGCCCCAGCGATCTCTCCCATGCGACGTTGGGGAATATCGCTAAAAATAACAATCTGACTAATGGTAGTGCTTCTGTTATTCTTAACGAAGTTACCTCAAACCGTGCAAGCTCACTGAATGGATTTATTGAAGTTGCGGGTCAGCGAGCTGATGTGGTTATTGCTAACCCCAATGGTATTTCCTGCTCAGGATGTAGTTTCATCAACACCAATAAGGCGATTTTAACGACAGGAAAGGTAACATTCTCTGATACTGGCGCTATCGCCAGTTATGACGTTACCGGGGGTAAACTGTCCATCGACAAGAATGGAATGGATGCCAGTAATAGCTATGCGGTTCTGCTCGCCGATGCGATAGCCATTAACGGTACGGTTAATGCTACGAACGCGATAGTGGCCGCAGGAAACTTCACCTTTGATAACGGCTCTGGCGCGATAACCTCAGCGGGCAAAGCGGCAACGGCACGGCAGTATGTTTACCCTGAATATAGTATCGACATTAGTAATCTTGGCGGCATCAAAGCCAATAGTATTACTATGGTTGGCAATAATTTAGGTTTTGGCGTTCGAAATAAAGGCGCTATTGTTGCTAACACCAGCCTCTCTTTGACCAGCTTTGGCTCACTCACCAACGAAGGCTCTATCGCCAGTAATGGTATGATGACTCAGGTACTCTCTGCAGGCAATTTTAAAAATACGGGAAATATATCCTCGAATAATATCGCCTTACTGAATAGCCTCAGTTCGATAAGCAATAGTGGAACCATTTCCAGCACAGGAAATTTATTAGTCAACGCATCCGGAAATATCGAAAACACGGGTAAATTCAAAGCGGCCTCCACATTGAGCGTAATGACTAACGGTAACCTGAAAACGACATATGGTTCCAATTTACTTTCAGATAATCAGTTGACAGTCACCGCCGCCGGTAACATTGAAAACGGAGGCTCGACCAGAGGTAAAAACACAACGGTCACCTTCGGAGGAGACACGCTTAAAGTCACTGGCAATATTTTTGGCTACGATACTCTGCTGGTTCAGGCGAAAATAAATGACCAGATAACATCCGGGGAAATTACCAATTCTGGTACCACCTCCGGCGGCAACGTGACCGTAAAAACCGATGGTACTCTGGCGTTAACCAAAGGTAGCTTTATGGAAGCGACTGATACGCTGACGACAAAAAGCTACTGGCTTAAAAATGAAGGTTATATGGGGGCCGATACGATAGCTATTGATAACTATGTCACACACAACTATGGGGTTATTGTTGGTCAGGATAATGTTGGCGTTAAAACCTATCATGAGCTTTATAATGAAGGCGAAATTTTAAGCTCATCAAATATGACGCTGGATACACGGAATCACGGTAATATTACTAACCGTTCTCACATAGGAGCTGGCGGCACTTTAACCATGTCAGTTAATAAAGTGGTTAACGGAGGATACCGCTGCGGTTTCCTGGGGTGGGCAACCTGTGGCAAAGGCACGATTTCCACGACTAATCTGGTTTTAAATTCCTCACATAAATACGCCAGTGAAATGGGCGGCACTCAGCAGTTTAAGAGCGCGACCATTAACACCATCAATTAACATGAAGTTATCATTGAAAATGCGCGTCTTTTTTTAAAAGAAAGTTAATGCTGGTGCTTCGGCACCAGCATTTTTACGCATACAGATGAAGGGTTAGCCTGCCCTTTAAAAGGAAGGCCAATATATTAACGCGCTTTATATTGGCCCTCGGGCTGGCTTAACGCCAGTGTAAAGGCTCCGCAAATATCTCTCACGTATTTACGGCTCGAATGGCCGGCGCTGGAACTGATCGTGCCCGCATTTTGGACAACGCGGTAGCACATCCGGCGTATAAACCGGCAGATGGTAATGGCACTTCTCACACACCAGATTGCCGAGCCCCACGACTTCGCCGCTGTGATAGACGCCGTGGTGGCTGAGATCCTGGAACACCTCGCGCCACTCAAGCTGAGTTTTATCGGTAATATCCGCCAGCTCCTGCCACAGGCTCTCTTTGATCACCCGCATAAAGACGCTATCAGTCAGCTCATCCTGACTCTCTTCATAACTGAGCGCGAACTCTTCCAGATCGCGTCTGACAGCGCGGATAACATTCTCGATTTCGCTCTGCGTTAACTCGCCGGACTGGCTAATCTTGACCCTGGCCTGCTCCACCAGCGCATCAATATCGCGTTCTCCATTGCGTAACCGCTCGCTGAGCGTCGACACCAGCTCTCGGTAGAATTGAGCAACCTTGTTCATCTTTTCGCCTCCGGTGTGGTTAACTTCTTCTTATGATAGACGTTATCTGCGGATTGCTCTGCCAGCCAAGCCACAGAGTCGCGAAATATTCTCCACCGCTTTCATCTCTGTAAGTGTGTGAAAGGCTGTTTTGACGTTGGCGTTTGGGCTATGCTATGCCGATCTGAAATAACACATCCATTGGCTACATTTTGTAGCTGTATTGAAAACAGGACCACTGGCTGCCATGCAAGAGCAATACCGCCCGGAAGAGATAGAATCAAAAGTCCAGCAACACTGGGACGAGAAGCGTACCTTTGAAGTTACCGAAGACGAGAGCAAAGAGAAGTATTACTGCCTGTCGATGCTTCCCTATCCTTCTGGTCGACTACACATGGGCCACGTGCGCAACTATACCATCGGCGACGTGATTTCCCGTTACCAGCGTATGTTGGGCAAAAATGTTCTGCAGCCTATCGGCTGGGATGCGTTTGGTCTGCCTGCGGAAGGCGCCGCGGTGAAAAACAACACCGCTCCGGCCCCGTGGACCTACGACAATATCGCCTACATGAAAAACCAGCTGAAAAAGCTGGGCTTCGGCTATGACTGGAGCCGTGAAGTGGCAACCTGCACCCCGGAATACTACCGCTGGGAGCAGAAGTTCTTCACCGAGCTGTATAAAAAGGGGCTGGTCTATAAAAAAACCTCCGCGGTAAACTGGTGCCCGAACGATCAGACCGTTCTGGCGAATGAACAGGTTATCGACGGCTGCTGCTGGCGCTGCGACACGAAAGTTGAGCGTAAAGAGATCCCGCAGTGGTTTATCAAAATCACCGCCTACGCTGACGAGCTGCTGAACGATCTGGATAACCTGGATCACTGGCCTGATACCGTTAAAACCATGCAGCGCAACTGGATTGGTCGCTCCGAAGGCGTCGAAATCTCCTTCGACGTTAACGACTACGCCGACAAGCTGACCGTTTATACCACCCGCCCGGACACCTTTATGGGCTGTACCTACCTGGCCGTCGCTGCGGGTCACCCGCTGGCGCAGCAGGCAGCAGCCAATAACTCCGCGCTGGCGACGTTTATCGACGAATGCCGTAATACCAAAGTTGCCGAAGCCGAAATGGCAACCATGGAGAAAAAAGGCGTCGATACTGGCTACAAAGCGATTCACCCGCTGACCGGCGAAGCGATCCCGGTATGGGCGGCAAACTTTGTGCTGATGGAGTACGGCACCGGCGCGGTGATGGCCGTTCCGGGTCACGATCAGCGCGACTACGAGTTTGCCAGCAAGTACGGTCTCAACATCAAGCCGGTCATCCTGGCCGCTGATGGCTCCGAACCCGATCTCTCCGAACAGGCGCTGACCGAAAAAGGCGTGCTGTTCAACTCCGGCGAATTCGACGGTCTGGATCACGAAGCTGGCTTTAATGCCATCGCGGATAAGCTCGCGTCTCTTGGCGTCGGCGAACGTAAAGTGAACTACCGTCTGCGCGACTGGGGCGTTTCCCGTCAGCGCTACTGGGGTGCGCCGATCCCAATGGTGACCCTTGAAGACGGTACCGTGATGCCAACGCCGGAAGATCAGCTGCCGGTTATTCTGCCGGAAGACGTCGTGATGGACGGCATCACCAGCCCAATCAAAGCCGACCCTGAGTGGGCGAAAACCACCGTTAACGGCCAGCCGGCGCTGCGCGAAACCGATACGTTTGACACCTTTATGGAGTCTTCCTGGTACTACGCGCGCTACACCTGCCCGCAGTACGACCAGGGTATGCTCGACCCCGAAGCGGCCAACTACTGGCTGCCGGTCGATATTTATATCGGCGGTATCGAACACGCCATTATGCACCTGCTCTATTTCCGCTTCTTCCACAAGCTGATGCGCGACGCGGGCATGGTGAACTCTGACGAACCGGCTAAACAGCTGCTTTGCCAGGGCATGGTGCTGGCAGATGCCTTCTACTATGTTGGCGAAAACGGCGAGCGTAACTGGGTCTCTCCGAAAGAGGCGACCACCGAGCGCGACGAGAAAGGACGTATCGTTAAAGCCTTCGATCCGCAGGGTCGCGAGCTGGTCTATACCGGCATGAGCAAGATGTCCAAGTCGAAAAACAACGGCATCGACCCGCAGGAGATGGTGGAACGCTACGGCGCGGACACCGTGCGCCTGTTTATGATGTTCGCTTCTCCGGCCGACATGACGCTGGAGTGGCAGGAATCCGGCGTGGAAGGTGCGAACCGCTTCCTGAAACGCGTCTGGAAACTGGTTTACGAACACACTACCCTGGGTGAAGCCCCTGCGCTGGACGTTGCCAGCCTCAGCGAAGATCAAAAAGCGCTGCGTCGCGACGTGCACAAAACCATCGCGAAAGTGACCGATGACATCGGCCGTCGTCAGACCTTCAACACCGCGATTGCGGCGATTATGGAGCTGATGAACAAGCTGGCGAAAGCGCCGCAGGAAAACGATCAGGATCGCGCGCTGATGCGTGAGGCCCTGCTGGCCGTGGTTCGCATGCTCAATCCGTTCACCCCGCACGCCAGCTTTACCCTGTGGCAGGAGCTGGGCGGCGAAGGCGATATTGACAACACGCCGTGGCCGGTCGCTGATGAAAGCGCAATGGTTGAAGACACGACTCTGGTCGTGGTCCAGGTAAATGGTAAAGTTCGTGGTAAAATTACCGTTGCGGTGGATGCAACTGAAGAGCAGGTTCGTGAGCGCGCGGGTCAGGAGCATCTGGTCGCGAAATATCTCGACGGTGTGACCGTACGTAAAGTGATCTACGTTCCGGGTAAACTGCTCAATCTGGTCGTTGGCTAAGCGCAGGAGGAAGCGTGCGATATCTGGCAACATTGTTGTTATCTTTGGCGGTGTTAATCACCGCCGGTTGCGGCTGGCACCTGCGTAGCACTACGCAGGTTCCGACCGCAATGAAAACCATGATCTTCCAGTCGGGCGATCCCAATGGACCATTAAGTCGTGCTGTCCGTAATCAGCTGCGTCTGAACGGCGTTGAACTGGTCGATAGCAGTACCCTGCGCAAGGATATTCCTTCCCTGCGTCTGGAGACATCGTCCATTCAGAAAGATACAGCATCTATTTTCCAGGACGGCCGTACTGCGGAATATCAGATGGTGATGACGGTAAATGCCAGCGTCCTGATCCCAGGCCATGATATCTATCCCATCACGACCAAAGTCTACCGCTCGTTCTTCGATAACCCGCAGGCGGCGTTAGCGAAAGATGCCGAGCAGGACATGATCGTTCAGGAAATGTACGACAAAGCCGCGGAGCAGCTGATCCGTAAGCTGCCGAGCGTACACGTTGCGGATGTCGAAGCCACCAAAGAGGATGAGAAGCCGGTCACGACGACCCCAGCCGCTTCAACCTCCGGCAATCGCGTCTCCACCACGCTGGGTAACTGATGATTCGGTTGTACCCGGAACAGCTCCGCGCGCAGCTCACTGAAGGGCTGCGCGCGGCCTATCTGCTGCTTGGCAACGATCCGCTGCTGTTGCAGGAAAGCCAAGACGCCATCCGCGAAGCCGCGGCCGCCCAAGGCTTTATCGAACATCACACCGCCACCGTTGATGCCAGTACCGACTGGCCTGCCCTGTTCTCGTTAAGCCAGGCCATGAGCCTGTTTTCCAGCCGCCAGACGCTGCTGCTCATCCTGCCCGATAATGGCCCTAATGCAGCAATTAACGAACAGCTCGCGACGCTTGTCGGCATGCTGCATGAAGATTTATTGCTCATCGTTCGCGGTAATAAGCTGACGAAAGCGCAGGAGAACGCCGCATGGATGACGGCGCTGACCAGCCGGGCGGTGCAGGTAAGCTGCCAGACGCCGGAATATGCCCAGCTGCCGCGCTGGCTCGCCGCGCGCGCAAAGCAGAATAATCTGCAGCTTGATGACGCGGCCAGTCAGCTGCTGTGCTACTGCTATGAAGGTAATCTTCTGGCGCTGGCGCAGGCTCTGGAGCGTCTGTCGCTGCTGTGGCCGGACGGTAAACTGACGCTGCCGCGGGTTGAGCAGGCGGTGAATGATGCCGCGCATTTCACCCCCTATCACTGGGTTGATGCGCTGCTGGCCGGGAAAAGTAAGCGCGTACTCCACGTTCTGCAACAGCTGCGTCTGGAAGGCAGCGAGCCCGCTATCCTGCTGCGCACCCTACAGCGCGAGCTGCTGCTGCTGGTCAACCTGAAGCGGCAGTCGGCCCATACGCCGCTGCGTTCGCTGTTTGACAAACATCGCGTGTGGCAGAACCGCCGCCAGCTGGTTAGCGATGCGCTGGCCCGCCTCAGCGCCGACCAGCTGCGCCAGGCCGTGACGTTGCTGACCCGTGCCGAACTCACCTTCAAGCAGGATTACGGGCACTCCGTATGGCCCGAGCTGGAAAGTCTCTCTTTATTGCTCTGCCATAAAGCGCTGGCAGACGTTTTTATTGATGGTTGATATGACTCAGTTACTGGCAATGTACGGCGGCACCTTCGATCCGGTGCATTATGGTCACCTTAAACCGGTGGAAATTCTGGCCAACCAGATTGGCCTTAATCAAGTCACCATCGTGCCCAACAACGTGCCGCCGCACCGCCCGCAGCCCGAAGCCACCAGCGACCAACGCAGGCATATGCTGGAGCTGGCCATCGCGGATAAGCCGCTGTTTATCCTCGACGATCGCGAACTCAAGCGCGACACGCCGTCATACTCCGCGCAAACCCTGCGCGAGTGGCGCCAGGAGCAAGGGCCAAAACGGTCGCTGGCGTTTATTATTGGCCAGGATTCGCTGCTCACCTTTACCACCTGGCACGACTATGAAAGCATTCTTGATAACGTGCATCTGATCGTTTGCCGGCGCCCGGGCTATCCGCTGACCATGGCGTGCGAGCATGATCAGCAGTGGCTGGACAAATATCTCACTCATGACGTAGAGCGGATGCATAGCAGCCCGACGGGCGTTATCTACCTGGCCGAAACGCCGTGGTTTGATATCTCAGCCACCCTGATTCGCCAGCGTCTTGAATCCGGCGAATCCTGCGCGGACATGCTGCCGGAAACCGTACTCGACTATATCCATGAGCAGAAGCTCTACTGCTAGCCTTGCCACAAGGACAGTCTCATAGACTCCTTTCGAGAGGGTCATCATGAAGTTATGGTTAGTTCGTCATGGCGAAACCGAGGCCAACGTCGCGGGCCTCTATAGCGGGCACGCGCCCACTGCGTTAACCGAGCGCGGAATCAGACAAGCGCAAACGCTGGGAAAGCGGCTGCGGGCCGTCCCGTTTCAGCGCGCGTTTTGCAGTGAGCTTGAGCGCACCCAGCGCACGGCCAGCCTCCTGCTGGGCGACCGTGACGTCCCCCGCCAGTCCTTCGCCGCGCTCAATGAAATGTTCTTCGGCGACTGGGAAATGCGCCACCACCGCGATTTACAGCAGGAAGATGCCGAAAACTACGCCGCATGGTGCGCCGACTGGCAGCACGCGGCGCCCACCAACGGGGAGGGCTTCCAGGCGTTTGCCGAACGCGTCCGCGGCTTTACCGTCACCCTCTCTCAGTTTCGGGAACTTGACCATCTGCTTATCGTCGGTCATCAGGGCGTGCTTAGCCTCTTAGTCGCGCAACTTCTGAACATGCCGGATTCGGCGATGTGGCACTTCCCCATCGAGCATGGCGCGTGGAGCCTTGTCGATCTCCAGCCTGATTTCACCACGCTGCGCGTACTAAATAGCCGGGCCGTTTGGCTGGCGGAAGAAGAATTGCGCGCAGACCATTGACAGTGCAAAGCAGGCTGTTATTCTCCGCAGCCAGGCTGCATCCGCCATTTGAACTTTGCAGAAATTGTTTTACAAAAATGGCGATGCAATCATCGGCGATGGATGGGATGATAGCCGCCTTCACCGCCCGTTTATCGACATTTATCCCGACTTTGCCAACAGTTCGGGTATACTGTCAGGCTGTTTATTGTTATCACTCTTCACACACCCAGGGGGAACTCTTGCAGGGTAAAGCACTCCAGGATTTTGTTATCGACAAAATTGATGACCTGAAAGGTCAGGACATCGTAGCCATTGACGTTCATGGCAAATCCAGCATTACAGATTGCATGGTTATCTGCACAGGCACTTCCACGCGCCATGTTATGTCCATTGCCGACCACGTTGTGCAGGAGTCTCGCGCCGCCGGGATGCTGCCGCTGGGCGTTGAAGGCGAAGCCGCCGCGGACTGGATCGTGGTCGATCTCGGCGACGTTATGGTTCACGTTATGCAGGAAGAGAGCCGTCGTCTGTACGAGCTGGAAAAACTCTGGAGTTAGCGCGTGAAGCTGCACCTGGTAGCCGTTGGCACCAAAATGCCGGACTGGGTTCAGACCGGCTTTAGCGAATATCTGCGCCGTTTTCCAAAGGATATGCCGTTCGAACTGGTGGAAATTCCCGCCGGTAAACGCGGCAAAAACGCCGACATCAAGCGCATTCTCGAAAAAGAAGGCGAAATGATGCTGGCGGCTGCAGGCAAAAACCGCATCGTCACCCTGGATATTCCGGGGAAACCTTGGGATACGCCGCAGCTGGCGCGCGAACTGGAACGCTGGAAACAGGATGGCCGCGACGTTAGCCTGCTTATCGGCGGCCCGGAAGGCCTTTCACCCGCCTGCAAAGCGGCGGCGGAACAAAGTTGGTCGCTCTCAACGCTCACCCTACCTCACCCGCTGGTCCGCGTACTGGTGGCCGAGAGTCTGTATCGGGCGTGGAGCATTACCACCAACCACCCTTACCACCGTGAGTAATGATGACCAGGGTAGACTAAGCAGCGAATGAAATTACAGAATTCTTTCCGCGACTATACGGCTGAATCCTCGCTGTTCGTGCGCCGGGCGCTGGTCGCTTTTTTGGGGATTTTGCTGCTTACCGGCGTACTGATCGCCAACCTTTATAACGTGCAAATTGTGCGTTACACCGACTATCAAACGCGTTCAAACGAAAACCGCATCAAGCTGGTCCCGATTCCGCCGAGCCGCGGCATTATCTACGATCGCAACGGCACGCCGCTGGCGCTCAACCGTACGATTTACCAGCTGGAGATGATGCCGGAGAAGGTCGACAACGTTCAGCAAACGCTGGATGCGCTGCGCGATGTTATCGACCTCACCGATGACGATGTGGCGAACTTTAAAAAAGAGCGCGCCCGCTCGCACCGCTTTACCTCTATTCCGGTGAAAGTTAACCTCAGCGAAGTGCAGGTCGCCCGTTTCGCAGTGAACCAGTACCGTTTTCCCGGCGTGGAAGTCAAAGGCTATAAGCGCCGCTACTATCCCTATAACTCCGCCCTGACCCACGTTATCGGCTACGTCTCTAAAATTAACGATAAAGACGTCGATCGCCTGGATAAAGAGGGGAAGCTGGCTAACTACGCCTCCACGCACGATATCGGCAAGCTGGGCATCGAGCGCTATTACGAAGATGTCCTGCACGGGCAAACCGGCTATGAAGAGGTTGAAGTGAACAACCGTGGCCGCGTGATTCGCCAGCTGAAAGAGGTCCCGCCGCAGGCCGGGCGCGATATCTATTTAACGCTCGACCTGAAGCTACAGCAGTACATTGAAACGCTGCTGGCCGGCAGCCGCGCGGCGGTCGTAGTCACCGACCCGCGCACTGGCGCAATCCTCGCGCTGGTCTCGACGCCAAGCTACGATCCCAACCTGTTCGTTGACGGTATTTCCAGCAAAGACTACTCCGGACTCCTCAACGATCCCAATACGCCGCTGGTTAACCGCGCGACTCAGGGCGTTTACCCACCGGCGTCGACGGTTAAGCCATACGTGGCCGTCTCGGCGCTCAGCGCCGGGGTTATTACCCGCAACACCAGCCTGTTTGACCCCGGCTGGTGGCAGCTTCCCGGCTCGGATAAACGCTACCGCGACTGGAAAAAGTGGGGCCACGGCCATCTGAACGTCACCAAAGCGCTGGAGGAGTCGGCCGACACCTACTTCTACCAGGTCGCCTACGACATGGGCATCGATCGCCTGTCGGAGTGGATGGGCAAATTCGGCTATGGCCACTATACCGGCGTTGACCTGGCGGAAGAGCGCTCCGGCAATATGCCGACCCGCGAATGGAAGCTCAAGCGCTTCAAGAAACCGTGGTACCAGGGCGATACTATCCCGGTCGGCATCGGACAGGGCTACTGGACAGCGACGCCTATCCAGATGAACAAGGCGCTGATGATCCTGATTAACGACGGCGTGGTTAAAGTACCGCACCTGCTGCAGAGCACGGTGGAGGACGGCAAACCTGTGCCGTGGGTTCAGCCGCATGAACCGCCGGTCGGCGATATTCACTCCGGTTTTTGGGAAATCGCCAAAGACGGGATGTTTGGCGTAGCCAACCGCGGCAACGGTACCGCGCATAAATACTTCGCCAGCGCGCCGTATAAAATTGCGGCCAAATCGGGTACCGCTCAGGTCTTCGGCCTGAAAGCCAATGAAACCTATAACGCGCACAGAATCGCTGAACGCCTGCGTGACCATAAACTGATGACGGCGTTTGCCCCTTACAACAACCCCCAGGTTGCCGTGGCGATTATTCTTGAGAACGGCGGCGCAGGTCCGGCAGTCGGTACCATTATGCGTCAGATTCTCGATCATATAATGCTGGGTGATAATAACACCAATCTGCCGAGTGAAAACCCGGCGGTAACGGCTGGGGAGGATCAATAATGACTGATAATCCGAATAAAAAATCGCTATGGGATAAAATCCACCTCGACCCCACCATGCTGCTTATCCTGCTGGCGCTGCTGACCTACAGCGCGCTCGTGATCTGGAGCGCCAGCGGTCAGGACATGGGCATGATGGAGCGCAAAATCGGCCAGATCGCCATGGGGATTGTTATCATGATCGTCATGGCGCAAATCCCGCCGCGGGTCTATGAAGGCTGGGCGCCCTATCTCTATATCTTTTGTATTATCCTGCTGGTGGCGGTTGACGCCTTCGGCGCCATCTCCAAAGGGGCGCAGCGCTGGCTGGATCTCGGCATCGTCCGTTTCCAGCCGTCGGAAATCGCCAAAATAGCCGTACCGCTGATGGTGGCGCGCTTTATCAACCGCGACGTTTGCCCGCCATCGCTGAAAAATACCGCTATCGCGCTGGTGCTGATTTTCCTGCCTACGCTGCTGGTCGCCGCGCAGCCTGACCTCGGGACCTCGATTCTGGTCGCCCTGTCCGGTCTGTTTGTCCTCTTTCTGTCTGGCCTGAGCTGGCGTCTGATTGGTATTGCCGTGGTGCTGGTCGCCGCCTTTATTCCCATCCTCTGGTTCTTCCTGATGCATGATTATCAGCGCCAGCGCGTAATGATGCTGCTCGACCCGGAAACCGATCCGCTCGGCGCGGGTTACCACATTATTCAGTCAAAAATCGCCATCGGCTCCGGCGGACTGCGTGGAAAAGGCTGGCTACACGGAACCCAGTCGCAGCTGGAGTTTCTGCCTGAGCGCCATACCGACTTTATCTTTGCCGTCCTGGCGGAAGAGCTGGGGCTGATCGGCGTGCTGATTCTGCTGGCGCTCTATATTCTGCTGATTATGCGCGGGTTGTGGATTGCCGCCCAGGCGCAAACCACCTTTGGCCGGGTGATGGCCGGTGGTTTAATGTTGATTTTATTCGTTTATGTCTTCGTAAATATTGGTATGGTAAGTGGTATTTTACCGGTGGTGGGGGTACCTTTGCCGCTGGTCAGCTACGGGGGCTCTGCCCTAATCGTATTGATGGCCGGGTTTGGTATCGTCATGTCGATCCATACTCACAGAAAAATGTTGTCGAAAAGCGTGTAAGGGGTTCGCGATGCGTAAGCAATGGCTGGGGATCTGCATAGCAGCAGGGCTGCTGGCGGCATGTTCGAGTGAAGACGTTCAACAGAAAACGGTCAGCACTCCACAGCCGGCCGTTTGCAATGGCCCAACGGTGGAGATTAGCGGCGCCGACCCGCAGTACGAAACGCCTAACGCCACGGCGAATCAGGATTATGAACGCGACGGCAAAAGCTACAAAATCGTCCAGGATCCGTCTAACTTCACCCAGGCAGGCTTCGCAGCCATCTACGACGCCGAGCCTAACAGCAATCTGACCGCATCGGGAGAAGCGTTCGATCCCACGCAGCTTACCGCGGCCCATCCTACGCTGCCGATCCCAAGCTACGCGCGGATCACCAACCTGGCGAACGGCCGCATGATCGTCGTGCGCATCAACGATCGCGGGCCTTACGGTAACGATCGCGTGATTTCACTGTCCCGCGCCTCAGCCGATCGTCTGAATACCTCGAACAATACCAAAGTGCGCATCGACCCGATCGTCGTCGCACCGGACGGCTCGCTTTCCGGTCCGGGTATGGCCTGTACCACCGTAGCCAAACAGACCTACGCGCTGCCCGCCCGCCCGAATCTTGACGGCGACAGCGGCGCGGCAATGAGTCAACCCGCGCAAACTGACGTGCACGCCATCAGTAATTCAACGCTGAAGCCGGAAGACGCCACCGGCGCGCCGGTCAACAGCGGCGGTTTCCTCGGCGCCCCGACGCCGCTGAATAACGGCGTGCTGGAAGGCAGCGAGCCTGTCGTTCAAAGCGCGCCGGTGACCGCCCCGGGCTCAGTACAAGGCAGCGTTGCGCCCGCCGTGGCCGCCACCGCTGCCGTAGCGCCTGCCGCAGCGGCCAGCGCCAGCGGCGATTTCGTCGTACAGGTCGGCGCCGTCAGCGACCAGGCCCGCGCGCAGCAGTACCAGCAGCGTCTGAGTCAGCAATTTTCCGTCCCGGGCCGCGTCACGCAAAACGGCGCGGTATGGCGTATTCAGCTCGGCCCATTCAGCAGCAAAGCGCAGGCCAGCACGATTCAACAGCGTCTGCAAAGCGAAGCTCAGCTGCAGTCATTTATTACTCGCGCCAACTAAAGGCATCGCACCCGCCTCCCCTGCTCGTTGCGCATGACAAAGTCATTAACAAAGTCGTGCGCAATGTCGGATGCTGGTTCGTAGTGCGTTTGTTATAGTAAGGCACTTTTTTTAACTCCATCACGGATGCCGTTGTTCAGACCATGAAGACCTCTTTTACCGCTCGCTTACTCGTTACGGCGCTCTCCGTGGCAGCGCTGTCCTCCGCTGCCCGCGCCGATGACCTGAATATCAAAACGATGATCCCAGGCGCCCCGCAGATTGACGCCGAATCCTGGATTCTTATTGATTACAACTCAGGCAAAGTCCTGGCAGAAAACAACGCCGACTCCCGCCGCGACCCGGCGAGCCTGACCAAAATGATGACCAGCTACGTGATTGGTCAGGCCATGAAAGCGGGCAAGTTTAAAGAGTCCGATCTGGTCACCGTGGGTAACGACGCGTGGGCGACCGGCAACCCGGTCTTTAAAGGCTCCTCGCTGATGTTCCTTAAACCGGGTATGCAAGTGCCGGTTTCGCAGCTGATCCGCGGCATCAACCTGCAGTCCGGCAACGACGCCTGCGTGGCGATGGCCGACTACGTCGCCGGCAGCCAGGATGCCTTCGTCAGCCTGATGAACAACTACGTTAACGCCCTTGGTCTGAAAAACACCCACTTCCAGACCGTACACGGCCTGGATGCCGATGGTCAGTTCAGCTCCGCGCGCGACATGGCGCTTATCGGCCAGGCGCTGATCCGCGATGTCCCGAATGAATACACCATCTATAAAGAAAAAGAGTTTACCTTCAACGGTATTCGTCAGCTCAACCGCAACGGGCTGCTGTGGGATAACAGCCTGAACGTCGACGGGATTAAAACCGGCCATACTGACAAAGCGGGCTATAACCTCGTGGCGTCGGCAACCGAAGGCCAGATGCGCCTGATCTCCGCCGTGATGGGCGGCCGCACCTACAAAGGCCGCGAGTCTGAAAGCAAAAAGCTGCTGACCTGGGGCTTCCGCTTCTTTGAAACCGTTAATCCGATTAAAGCCGGTAAAGAGTTCGCTTCTGAGCCCGCCTGGTTTGGCGATACCGATCGCGCCTCGCTCGGCGTGGATAAAGATGTTTATCTGACTATCCCGCGCGGTCGCATGAAAGATCTGAAAGCCAGCTACGTGCTGAATAACGCTGAGCTGCACGCGCCGCTGCAGAAAAATCAGGTGGTAGGCACCATTAACTTCCAGCTGGATGGCAAAACGATCGATCAGCGCCCGCTGGTCGTACTGCAGGAAATCCCGGAAGGCAATTTCTTCGGTAAAATCATTGATTACATTAAATTAATGTTCCATCACTGGTTTGGTTAAAAATCGACCACTTGAAAGTGTGATTTACATCCCCATATACTAGGTATCCTGATAACTCCCACACGTCGTGGGAGTTATTATTTTTTGTTGTAACACCGGAGCTGACATGAAAACCAAACTTAACGAACTGCTTGAATTCCCTACACCATTTACTTACAAAGTAATGGGACAGGCGTTGCCGGAGCTGGTTGACCAGGTGGTTGAAGTGGTACAGCGCCATGCACCAGGTGATTACTCTCCGACGGTAAAACCCAGCAGCAAAGGCAACTACCACTCTGTCTCTATTACCATCAATGCAACCCATATTGAGCAGGTAGAAACCCTCTACGAAGAGCTGGGCAATATTGAAATCGTTCGGATGGTGCTGTAAATCTCTTCCCCTGACCCGGCATCCACGCCGGGTCATTCTCGCTTTCTCGCTGTGATATACTGCCCCACTCAAATCATTCTCTCTCTGCGGAGACGTTGTTTTGCAGCACAATAAAATCCTCATCCGCCAGCTCGGCCTGCAACCTTACGAACCTGTCTCGCAGGCAATGCATGAATTTACCGACACCCGCGACGATGCCACGCTGGATGAAATCTGGCTGGTAGAGCATTACCCGGTGTTCACACAGGGTCAGGCCGGAAAGGCCGAACATGTTCTGGTTCCCGGCGAGATCCCCGTTATTCAGAGCGATCGCGGCGGACAGGTCACCTATCATGGTCCCGGACAGCAGGTGATGTACGTTCTGCTGAACCTGAAACGGCGCAAGCTGGGCGTACGTGAGCTGGTCACGCTGTTAGAGCAAACCGTTGTGAATACCCTGGCGGAGTACGGTATTGAATCGCACCCGCGAGCCGACGCCCCCGGCGTCTACGTGGGCGATCGAAAAATCTGCTCCCTGGGCTTGCGCATTCGCAAAGGCTGCTCATTCCACGGCCTGGCGCTGAATATCAACATGGATCTGTCACCGTTCCTGAGGATTAACCCCTGCGGTTATGCCGGAATGGAGATGACCCAGATGCGCCAGTGGCTGCCCGATGCTCGTACGGAGACCGTGTCTCCACGCCTGGCCGCCAATCTGCTGGCGTTGCTCAACGATCCACCCGCGGAATATCTTCAAGGCCGCTAGCCATCACGTCCCGCGACCGCGGGACGTCACATTTATCCCTCAGGCGCGATTAAGCCTTTATTTTTGCAATCAATTATCACTAATAAAATAATTGTGGCCGCTATAATGGTGCTAATCATCACTAGCGGAAATACAGAGTGGAAGAAAATAACGCTCAGAGCGTACCAACCGAACGAGTTGACGATCGCTACGATCGTCAGATGTTTCGCATTTTGCGCAACATAGACCTCAATTTACTCACTATTTTTGAAGCGGTTTACGTCCATAACGGTATCGTCAACGCGGCAAAAATACTGAATATCACGCCGTCGGCGATTAGTCAGTCCCTGAACAAACTGCGCGCCCTCTTCCCTGACCCGCTCTTTATTCGCAAGGGCCAGGGCGTGACGCCAACGGCCTACGCCACGCATCTGCATAAACATATCAGTCAGGGAATGGAGGCGTTTCTCAACGCCCTGGATTTAACCGGCAATACGCAGCGGGAACGGGTAATAACCGTTGCCACCTCCCCGGCTATCGGCGCGTTGATCATGCCGGTTATCACCAAAAAGCTGCGGAGCGTCTTTCCCCAGATTTTGCTGCACAACGTCGCCATTACCGACGCGGCCAGCCAGTTAAATCAGCGTCAGGTTGACCTGCTGGTCGATAGCTTCCCTCACAGCGGGCAGGCGATTACGCACCATGTGCTATTTCAGGATAGCGTACATATCTTCTGCCGGGCAGGGCATCCGGCCCTCGCGCTCCCCGCAAACTCAGCAAACCTGAGCCAATATGAATTCGCTCTCCTGCAGCCCGAAGGACAGCGCTATACGACCATCCTGCGTCGCCTGGAGGAACATCTCGGCGAACGCCGCTATGGTTTCAGTAGCTACAATTTGTTAACCCAGGCAGCCCTGGTCAACGACAGCGATATGCTGGGGCTAATCACTTCCGGAATGTTTTCCCTGGTCGAGAAGATTTGGCCCTTAAAAATGCTCGATTTCCCGCCGCTGCGGGAAGAAAAAATTGATATTGCGCTGCACTATAACAAGCTCAGCGCGCAGGAGCCCTTGCTGAAAGAGATCGTAGAGACAATTCGTCAGGCTTTTTAGCCGATAAGGCACGAGAGGGAAAAGCATAAAACAACAACTATTTTACAATTTGCCCGGCCAGCAGGCTGCTTTATGCCCCGTATCAATGATATACTGCCTGCGTTTAATTCAAAAATAGTTGATAAATGCAACATTTACTTGAATTGATTCGCTTTCCTTCGTCACTCGCAACTGGAACACGCACGCTATGAGTAAACCCATTGTGATGGAACGCGGTGTAAAATACCGCGATGCCGATAAAATGGCCCTTATCCCGGTGAAAAACGTGGCAACTGAGCGTGAAGCTCTGCTCAGAAAACCGGAATGGATGAAAATCAAACTTCCGGCTGACTCGTCCCGTATCCAGGGGATCAAGGCAGCGATGCGTAAGAACGGCCTGCACTCCGTGTGCGAAGAAGCCTCTTGCCCTAACCTCGCGGAATGTTTTAACCACGGAACGGCAACCTTTATGATCCTGGGCGCCATCTGTACCCGTCGTTGCCCGTTCTGCGATGTTGCCCACGGTCGCCCGGTGACGCCGGACGCCAACGAACCGCAAAAGCTGGCGCAAACCATCGCCGATATGGCGCTGCGCTATGTGGTGGTGACTTCCGTGGATCGCGACGATCTGCGCGATGGCGGCGCTCAGCACTTTGCCGACTGCATCAGCGCGATTCGCGAAAAAAGCCCGACGATTAAAATTGAAACCCTGGTGCCGGACTTCCGCGGCCGTATGGATCGTGCGCTGGAAATCCTTCAGGCGACGCCGCCGGACGTGTTTAACCATAACCTGGAAAACGTGCCGCGCCTGTATCGCCAGGTCCGCCCGGGGGCCGACTACAACTGGTCCCTGAAGCTGCTGGAACGTTTTAAAGAAGCCCACCCGGAGATCCCGACGAAATCGGGCCTGATGGTGGGTTTAGGCGAAACCAATGCTGAAATCGTAGAAGTGATGCGCGATCTGCGCCGCCACGGCGTCACCATGCTGACGTTAGGCCAGTATTTACAGCCGAGCCGCCACCACCTGCCGGTACAGCGCTACGTCAGCCCGGATGAGTTCGAAGAGATGAAAGCCGAAGCGATGGCCATGGGCTTTACCCATGCTGCCTGCGGGCCGTTCGTTCGTTCCTCCTATCATGCCGATCTACAGGCCAAAGGCATGGAAGTGAAGTAATCTCTGCCTCGACCGCGGCGTGATATTTTTAGCGCAGCGGTCCGTTCTGCCGATGCGTTTCGTTACCCGCTAAAAATCCCACCCCGGTAACAGTTGGTTGCATCTTTTTCGTCAAAACCCAGTGCAAATAACAAAAGAGGCCGCAGCGCTATCGCTGCAGCCTCTTTGCCGACGCGGTTTATCCCCGTCGGTAGCGAGCCCCCTCGTTCAGGAAACTCGTCGCGAATTACTCTTTATGAGAGAGCTTCTGTGCCGGCGCTTCTTCAGCACTGGTCTTTTTCGCACTGTCATCGTCATCGTTCATGGCTTTTTTAAAGCCTTTGATAGCCGAGCCCAGGTCTCCACCCAGCGTGCGTAACTTTTTGGTACCAAACACCAGGATAATCAGCGCTGCGACTACCAGCAGTTTGGTAATACTAATCTCACCCATAGCTAACCTTCTTCTCTAATACAAGCTGCGAATACGCCATCATACACGCATACAATTAACGGCTATTTGACGCGCGGACACAATAGCAATCTGTAACAAGGTGAATCAAGCCTTGTTTAAAAAAACGTCATAATAATTGCGGTGGCGCAAAGCGGCGATTCTGCAACACCGGCAGACGCTCGCGTACCTGCTGAATATAATCAGCTGAAAGTTCGGCAAAAATCAACTGCGGCCGCTCTCCTGCCCCGGCAAGCGTTGTTCCTAAGGGATCGACAATACGACTCTGGCCGATATTACGCGTCCCGCACTCCCCGGCGGCGACAATATAACAGGTAGTATCCAGGGCCCGCGCCGCCAATAGCGTCGCCCAGTGGTGCTCCTTCAGCGGCCCTTTTACCCACGCGGCGGGCAACACGATGAGCTGCGCACCGCTGAGCGCTAACGACAGCGCCAGCTCAGGGAAACGTAAATCGTAGCAGGTCATCAGCCCGACGCGCATCCCATCCACCTCGATAAGCGGCGGAATCTGCCGCCCGGCATCGACCAGCCGGGACTCTTGGATATTGAAAGCATCATATAGATGCAGTTTCTGATATTGCGCAATAATCCTGCCCTGACGTAGCGCCACCAGCGTATTCGCTGCCCGTCCTTCGCCGGAAGGAATATGCAGGGTCAGCACCGTCGTTAACGCGCTGTTTTCGCTCTCTGCCAGCAAGAGCCGTAGAAAGCCGCCATCAAGGCGCTGGGCGGATTTAACCGATAAGTCCGCATCGCTATCGTCTCGCGCCAGCAGCGCTTCCGGGAGAACCAGAAGCGCGGCCCCCCGCTCTGAGGCCTGACGCATCATGCTCACGCAGGTCTGCGCGTTTTGCGTCCAGTCCGGCGTTACGGCAAATTGTCCGGCAGCAACAAGCATCTTTTCTCTCCCGTCAGGTTAGTCATAGCCAGTGAGGTCTTTCGCGCGCTACACTCGAAGTTTAGTCTCGATCAATAAACAGGGAATGACCGTGTTGCAACTCCTTTTGGCTGTGTTTCTTGGCGGCGGCACCGGCAGCGTTTTGCGCTGGTGGCTGGGTATGAAGTTTAACCCTATGCATCATGCTATCCCCATTGGTACGCTCACCGCTAACCTGCTGGGCGCTTTTATTATCGGCGCAGGGCTGGCATGGTTTAACCGCCTGACGGATATCGATCCGATGTGGAAGCTGCTTATCACCACCGGCTTTTGCGGCGGGCTGACCACCTTCTCCACGTTTTCCGCCGAAGTGGTGTTTCTACTCCAGCAGGGGCGCTTTAGCTGGGCGTTACTCAACGTACTGGTCAACTTGTTAGGCTCATTTGCCATGACGGCCACCGCGTTCTGGCTGTTTTCACATGCGGCCAGCCGCTAGCCCCTGACCGCAGGCAAAAAAAAACCCGCCATGAGCGGGTTTTTATATTCTACTGACGCGTTGCTTAGATAGGCATTACGTTTGCAGCAGAAGGGCCTTTGGCACCGTTAGTGATTTCGAACTCTACGCGCTGACCTTCAGCCAGAGTTTTGAAACCGTTGGACTGGATTGCAGAGAAATGTACGAATACATCTTTGCTGCCATCTTCCGGAGTAATGAAACCGAATCCTTTGGACTCATTAAACCACTTAACGTTACCTTTAATCTTAGACATCAAAATTACCTTTATATGAAAAAATCGACACTAATACTGTGTCGGGTATCAGTACACCAATTGTGGTACCTTTTGTCCAGCGCAACTTTGCTAAAAAGTGATAAAAGTCTCTATCTTTTTGCACCGGGCTCACGTTAGTCATTGTTTTTCAACAAGACAGTCCGCTTATCTCTTTTATTGCTATAAAAAATCGCATCAAAACTGAATGCGCGCCCAGGCAAAGTAAACGTTTCCGTTGTTATAGGTGCCCGGGATATAGGTCATCTGGAACGTGGCCGGGCCGTAACCGATAGAAGCCAGAGGCAGCACGACCGGAATCGGGATGTAGTTCCAGTTATCGCGCGCCGTCACGCCAAGCGTATAGCCTAAACCCAGATGGAAATTATCGTCTGCTAAGGGACGCCAGGTTTTCTCCCAGCCATAGCCGCCGATAGGCTCCCACTTATTATAAGAGTCTTTAAAGGCCATCAAATAGATGCCATGCCAGTTCCCTTTATCATCCCAGCGCGAAACGCCGAAGCCGGCGCCCCAGGGACGTTCGTTGTAGCGGTCCGTTTTCTCTTTGTCATAGGCGAAACGGGCGTGCCAGGTCACCGCGGGGATATAAAGATCATAGTGCTCAGGCTCATTCCAGGTCTGCGCGACGTTATCGCTCAGCGTATTGTAGCCGTCGCGAAGCGTCGAACTAAACGAAGCATTAGCGGAGGTGGATGATAGCAGCAGGCCCAGGCATCCCAGAAACAACCCTATAAATCGACGTCGCATTACACTTTTCTCTTACCAGTATCATTTTTAAAGCGGAGTAAGATAACAAAGATAATCTTAATACTACCTTAACGGTATTAGGCAAACTCTTGATTTATCCGGTGCAAAAAATCTGAAAATCTCTCGCGTCCAGGCTTTGACCGGGCGGGCATGTTACTGCCTGACAGGGATTCTCATCGATTTATTGATTTGCGTCAGCGAGTTTTGCCCGTTTTTTAGGCACATTCCCTCACTAAATTTTTTCTTCGCTTCATTTATTAGTAGATTCTTTGGGTTAATGGTTTAGGGGTAAAAGAATGCTTACGCTAGTAGAGATCCTGATTGGGATTGTGGTCATTGTGGGCGTCGCCCGCTATATCATTAAAGGCTATTCCGCCACCGGCGTGCTGTTCGTCGGTGGCTTAGTATTACTCATCGCCAGCGCGCTGATGGGGCATAAGGTTTTACCAGGCGACGCAAAGAGCACCGGTTATTCTGCAACCGATATCGTTGAATATATTAAGATACTGCTGATGAGCCGCGGCGGCGACCTCGGCATGATGATCATGATGCTCTGCGGTTTCGCGACTTATATGACGCACATCGGCGCCAATGACATGGTGGTGAAGCTGGCGTCAAAACCGCTGCGCTTCATTAACTCCCCCTATCTACTGATGATCGCCGCTTATTTCGTTGCCTGCCTGATGTCGCTGGCCGTCTCCTCCGCTACCGGTCTGGGAGTACTGCTGATGGCGACACTGTTCCCGGTGATGGTCAATGTGGGCATCAGCCGCGGCGCTGCCGCCGCTATCTGCGCTTCTCCGGCGGCGATTATTCTCTCCCCCACTTCCGGGGATGTCGTGCTGGCCGCCAAAGCCGCCGAAATGCCGCTGATTGACTTTGCCTTTAAAACCACGCTGCCTATTTCTATTGTGGCCATTATCAGCATGGCGATCGCTCACTTTTTCTGGCAGCGCTACCTGGATAAAAAAGAAAACGTCGCCCATGAAATGCTCGATGTAAACGAGATAACCACGACCGCCCCCGCTTTCTACGCCATTCTGCCGTTTACGCCGATAATCGGCGTACTGATTTTCGACGGAAAATGGGGCCCGGAGCTGCACATCATAACGATTCTTGTGCTCTGCATGCTGCTGGCGGCGGTTCTGGAATTCTGCCGCGGCTTTAACACCAAAAATGTGTTCAATGGCCTGGAAGCGGCGTATCGCGGCATGGCTGACGCGTTTGCCGGTGTGGTGATGCTGCTGGTAGCCGCCGGCGTCTTTGCTCAGGGTCTGAGTACCATTGGCTTTATTAACGGTCTGATCTCTATCGCCACGTCGTTCGGCTCCGCCAGTATCATTCTGATGCTGGTGCTGGTCATTCTGACCATGCTGGCGGCGATGACCACCGGTTCCGGTAACGCCCCCTTCTATGCTTTCGTTGAGATGATCCCGAAGCTGGCGCACTCTTCCGGCATCAATCCGGCTTATCTCTCGATCCCGATGCTGCAGGCATCTAACCTTGGCCGAACCATTTCTCCGGTCTCCGGCGTGGTGGTCGCCGTGGCCGGGATGGCAAAAATTTCGCCGTTCGAAGTGGTGAAACGGACCTCTGTCCCGGTGCTGGTTGGTTTGTTAGTGGTGATTATCGCCACCGAAGTTCTGGTTCCCGGCAGCGCAATCCGCTAACGCTGAAACCGTGTGAAAAGGCGCCTGTTGGCGCCTTTTTTATGCTTTAATAACTCAATGTTATCAATGACCATTTGTCATCAGGAATAAAAATGTTCAGGAAGGATTTCGTTGCCATTGCCCTTTTGCTCAGCGCCGCCCAGGTCAGCGCAGATCCGCTGATCGCCACGCAATACGGTGATTTTGACCGCTACGTGCTGGCTCTCTCCTGGCAAACGGGGTTCTGCCAAAGTATGCAAGACCGAAACCGCAGCGAACCGGAAGAGTGCCGCCTGCAGCAGGAACTCAGCAATAAAGCCGATTTTCTCACCGTTCACGGCCTGTGGCCGAGCCTGCCAAAATCTATTGCCGTGCGCGGGGTGGACGAGCGCCGCTGGATGCGCTTTGGCTGTGCAACCCGCCCTGTTCCCAATATGCCGGAAGCAAAAGCCGGGCAAAAATGTCGGGCGGCTGAAACCGGGCTCTCGCTGGAAATGGCCAATAAGCTTAACGGCGTGATGCCGGGTTCGGGCGGTAACTCATGTCTCGAACGTTATGAATATGCCAAGCATGGCGTTTGCTTTGGTTTCGATCCTGACAACTATTTCGGCACCATGGTGCGCCTGAACGGCGAGATCAAACAGAGCCATCTGGGCGCCTTCCTGGCCAGGCACTATGGGCAAACCGTTAGCCGGGATGACTTCAACGCCGCGGTTGCTGAAGCCTATGGAAAACAGAACGTCAGGGCTTTCAAGTTAACCTGCAACGGCAACCCAGCCTATCTGACTGAGATGCAAATCTCCATCAAAGCCGCGGCCATTAATGCCCCTCTCTCCGCTGATTCATTCTTACCCCAACCCCATCCGGGGAACTGCGGTAAGCAATTTCTGCTGGATAAAGCCGGCTAGATTTCATACAACTTCGCTATGGTTCGTTGATGAATGTGCGTTTAATCACTTCAAACCACCAGCAAGTCTCAGTATGATGAGAGGACATTAACCCTTGCCATTTTCGGTGAGGGTTTTCTTTTACGGACAGGTTCCTGGATAACATGGAGTATGAGATGACCAGACCCGCAATTATCATTAATGAACTGGATGCAGAACGCATCGACAGGCTGCTGGAACAACCGGCTTTCGCCAACTCACCGGTAGCGGACGCGCTGAATGACGAGCTCGACCGCGCGCAGATGCTGGCCCCGGAAGCCATGCCGCATGATGTTGTCAGCATGAATAGCCAGGTCAGATTTCGCGATTTAACCACCGGTGAAGAGCGCATCCGCACGCTGGTTTTCCCGGCGCAGGTCACGGATAGCGCCACCCAGCTTTCGGTGATGGCGCCGGTTGGCGCAGCCCTGCTGGGCCTCAAAGTCGGCAGCACCATTCACTGGGAATTACCGGGCGGCACCTCAACGCACCTTGAAGTGCTGGAATTGCTGTATCAGCCGGAGGCCGCTGGCGATTTCCACCGTTAATCTCCCCGCTGCCTGAAGCGTTTCGCGCTTTATCCAGAGGATGTTACTGCATCCTCTTTCTGCATCTTTCGCTCTTCTCCTCTCTTTTGACAAACTTTTACGCCGCCCTCGTACCGTTCTGACAATTTTGCGACCTGAATGGCACAATACTTTCCTATAATGTGTTGATATAAAAGCAGACGAACAAGGAGGAATGCATATGTATAAAACCATCATTATGCCCGTTGATGTCTTTGAAATGGAGTTAAGCGATAAAGCCGTTCGCCATGCGGAGTTTTTAGCCCAGCAGGACGGGGTTATCCATCTTCTCCACGTACTGCCCGGTTCATCAAGCTTCACGATGAGTCGTTTTACCGCCGATCTGCGCCGCTTTGAAGAGCATTTGCAGCATGAAGCAGAAACGCGCCTGAAAACGATGGCCGGCCATTTCAGCATTGACCCGTCGCGAATCAAAATGCACGTCCGCTTTGGCAACGTGCGCGATATGGTCAATGAACTGGCCAATGAAATTAAAGCCGATGTGGTGGTGATAGGCTCCCGCAACCCTTCAATCAGCACCCATCTGCTGGGTTCCAACGCCTCAAGCGTGATTCGCCATGCGCATATTCCGGTGATGGTGGTCAGGTAGCGGCAGTAAGGTAAAAAAAGAGGCTACCCCAGGGTAGCCTCTTTGCTGTGCAGGTTTGGTCTTACTTTATTATGAATTATGCAGTCTTAGTGCGAATCAGGTAATCGAACGAGCTCAAGGACGCCTTCGCACCTTCGCCGGTGGCGATAATAATCTGTTTGTACGGAACGGTCGTGCAGTCGCCGGCAGCGAAAACGCCCTTCACGTTGGTTTCACATTTCGCATCAATGATGATTTCACCCATGCGGTTGCGCTCAATCGCGCCTTCCAGCCAGTTGGTATTCGGCAGCAGACCGATCTGCACGAAGATCCCCGACAGCGCCACGTGATGCTCATCGCCGCTCACGCGGTCGCGGTACTGCAGGCCAGTGACTTTGCTACCGTCGCCCACCACTTCCGTGGTCTGCGCGTTGAGAATGATATCGACGTTTTTCAGGCTGCGGACTTTATCCTGCAGAACCTGGTCGGCCTTCATTTCCGGCGCGAACTCCAGCAGAGTAACATGTTCAACAACGCCAGCCAGATCGATTGCCGCTTCCACACCGGAGTTACCGCCGCCGATAACCGCCACGCGCTTACCTTTAAACAGCGGGCCGTCGCAGTGCGGGCAGTAGGTCACGCCCTTGGTACGATACTGATCCTCACCCGGCACGTTCATGTTACGCCATTTCGCGCCAGTGGCAATGATAACGCTACGCGCTTTCAGCACCGCGCCGGAAGCGGTCTCAACCTGATGCAGGCCGCCTTCAACCGTCGCCGGGATCAGTCTGGAGGCGCTCTGAGAATCGATCACATCAACATCGTATTCGCTGACGTGCGCTTTTAATGCGCCAGCCAGTTTCTGGCCTTCCGTTTTGGGTACGGAAATATAGTTTTCAATATCAACGGTATCCAGCACCTGGCCGCCAAAGCGTTCACCCATCAGGCCGGTACGAATGCCTTTACGCGCGGAGTAAACGGCTGCCGCTGCGCCGGACGGGCCGGAGCCGACGATTAACACATCATAGGCTTCACGTTTATTCAGCTCTTCCGCCGCGCGTTTTTCCGCGCCGGTATCCACTTTGGCAACGATTTCCGTCAGCGTCATGCGACCCTGACCAAATTCCTTACCGTTCATAAATACCGCCGGTACGCCCATCACGTTGCGTTCGGTGATTTCATTCTGATACGTTCCGCCGTCAATCGCCGTGTGCTTGATGCGCGGGTTCAGTACCGCCATCAGGTTCAGCGCCTGAACCACATCCGGGCAGTTATGGCATGAAAGCGAATAGTAGGTTTCGAACTCAAAATCACCGTCGATATTGCGGATCTGCTCCAGCAGGGTCTGCGCTTCTTTTGACGGATGACCGCCGGTCCACAGCAGAGCCAGAACTAAAGAGGTGAATTCATGTCCCAGCGGAGAGCCGGCAAAGCGCGGCCCCTGGCTGGAGCCGGGATTGGTAATCAGGAATGACGGCTTACGCACCGCCAGGCCGTTATCTTCTTTAAAGGTGACTTTATCTGACAGTTCAGCAATTTCAGCCAGCAGTTCCCTGATTTCTGCCGATTTAGCGCCGTCATCCAGCGTGGCAATCAGCTCAACAGGTTTGGTCAGCTTCTCAAGATAAGCCTTGAGCTGGGTTTTCATGTTGGTGTCGAGCATTTTTATCTCCTGGGCTTAAAACATCATCATGCAAACGGCCTCGTTCAGGCAGCCTGAATACGCTTGCATCATGGTGTTGGAATAAAACGGGCGCAGATGCGCCCAGATATTACTACGCAATTTCCTAAGCATTTCGCGCAAGAGCAAGGCGGCTAGCCTGAGAATCCCCGGAAGCTTACCTCAGTAAGTGACCGGGGTGAGCAGGCGACGCCAACGCAGCAATTGCGTGAAAGGAGACGGAAATTTAGATTTTGCCGACCAGGTCCAGAGACGGAGCCAGAGTCGCTTCACCTTCTTTCCATTTAGCCGGGCAAACTTCGCCTGGGTGAGAAGCTACGTACTGAGCTGCTTTGATTTTACGCAGCAGGTCAGACGCGTCGCGGCCGATACCTTCAGCGGTAACTTCGATAGCCTGGATGATACCCTGCGGGTCAACAACGAAGGTGGCACGATCTGCCAGGCCTTCATCTTCACGCATGTTGTCGAAGTTACGGGTCAGGGCGCCAGTCGGGTCGCCGATCATCGCGTATTTGATTTTCGCGATGGTTTCAGAGCTGCTGTGCCACGCTTTGTGGGTGAAGTGAGTGTCGGTAGAGACGGAGTAAACGTCTACGCCCAGCTTCTGCAGTTCTTCGTAGTGGTCTGCCACATCGCCCAGTTCGGTCGGGCAAACGAAGGTGAAGTCAGCCGGGTAGAAGAAGAAGACGCTCCAGCGGCCTTCAGTATCTTTCTCGGTAACTTCGATGAATTCACCGTTTTTGAACGCCTGGTTTTTGAAAGGTTTGATTTTGGTATTAATTAAGGACATCTATACTTCCTCCGTGTTTTCGTTGAGGTCTAAGTTAACGAATTTTTCCTGACTCGACCAATGCGTTTGCATTATCGAATCAATAAGCGTTATCTAACAACCGGAACAAGACAACTTTGTGAACCTGTCAACGCGATGGCAATCTTCTACCGCGTTTCGCATTATATGCGCTGAAAAGTAAAAAGGCCGCCCTCGCAGGCGGCCCCGTTACCTGAAACACCCGCAGGTAGGTTCAGCGCCAGTAGCTGGCAGTGTGTTGCGCTCTACACCTTAATGTAACAGCTAAGGGATTACATCACCCGCTGAACGAAAGGGCAATCCGCGCGGCGGCAGGTCTTACCTATGGCTGTAATAGGTTTTACCGCTCCCCATACCTATTCCGGTGATTTCCCCGGGCATCACCATGTCGAAACGCCCGTTCTTTCTGACATGTTTCCCGCGTTAGCGCGATGCAGACCGTCCCCGCTGCCGCTCTTCCAATTGCCATACTTGCCCGCAGGACCAGCGAAAGCCGGAGAATAAAAATATTTAATTACCGCCCGCGGTTGATGAACACCCTCAGTGCCACTCGCGGATCAGTAATTTATAATATGAATAACCCAATAGACTTCAACAAGCGTTCGGGCTTCCCGTTAAAGAAAAACTACAGATGATAAGCAGGGCAAGGTAAGTATTTATAAATGACCTCCTCCCCTGCCTTCAGCGGTACACAAAAGGATCTGGTAGAATGCGCAACGCTGGTATATATTTAGATAAACTTAATAACGGCGCCTGCATTAAATAATAAGAAACAAATATTCACACAATGAATATAATACAGACATATAGTCACCTATTTTCCATACCGCCAGCTTAACAGGACGTTGATAATGGCTAATCTTTACGATCTCAAGAAATTTGATCTGAACCTACTCGTTATTTTCGAATGCATTTACCAGCATTTGAGCATCAGTAAAGCGGCGGAAACGCTATTCATTACGCCTTCTGCCGTCAGTCAGTCGCTACAGCGGCTACGCACCCAGCTGAATGACCCGCTATTCGTTCGTTCAGGTAAAGGAATTACGCCTACCACCGTCGGGGTTAATCTCCACCATCATCTTGAAAAAAATCTTAATCAATTAGAACAAACTATTTATCTCACCAATCGTTCTGAATTAAAGAAACGTCTGGTTGTTTATGCGCCGCAGCTTTTTATTACCCCTAAAACAACCAGCCTGATCCATATGTTATTAGATGATTCAAACCTTCACGTTGAACATCATGACCTGCTGGCGTCAGGAGAGTCGGTAGAAAGCCTGCTGGCCTACCGTAAAGCCGACCTGATATTCAGCACCACCCCCCTGTCATCGCGAGCCACGGTGTGTAAACGTATCCAGGAGCTGGACATTTCACTGGTTTGTAGCGAAAATCATCCACGGCTGGCATTGCTAACAACGACGAAAGCCATACTGCAGGAGCGCTTTACTTATTATATTTGTAACGATCAGGGAACGAAGTCTTTTCAAAGCCAGGCTGCCGGCATACTTTCTGATAGAAAAATTTCTTTCAGTAGCGACTCATACACCGCTATCCTTAATGTTATTCAGCAAACTGATATTATTGGTTTTGTGCCTACCTGTATTTTAGAGCACATCAGTTTCCATAATAAATTTAAAATTATAGAGGCGCCATTTAAGATCCCCTCCATCGCTATTTATATGATTTACAATCGGGTAAACCTTGACGACCCGAACTTTGCAAACTTTATCGACGAGTGCGAAAAGAATAATATCATTGAATAATTTAAGCTATTTGATTTAATTGATGAATGATAACTAATCGCTTGATTAAGAAATAAATATGATATAAGTACACAGTATCTTTAAGAATTAAAGGAATAATGGCTGTGTCTTTTATAAAACTTCCATTACCCGAGTCCGTTCTGCAGGCCAGTCAGCAGCGAATAGAATGGGTAATGGAAAACTTCTCCCGTATTTGCGTCTCTTTTTCTGGCGGTAAAGATTCTACAACCATGCTGCATCTCACGGCGCAGCAGGCCCGCCGTACAGGCAAAAAGATTTGCGTCCTGTTTGTCGACTGGGAAGCGCAGTTCTCCTGCACCATTGCGCATTGTGAAAAGATGCGCGCAGAGTATCGCGACGTTATTGAGCAATTTTTCTGGGTCGCGTTGCCTCTCACCACGCAGAACTCTCTGACCCAATATCATCCCGAATGGCAGTGCTGGGAACCCGGCGCGCGCTGGGTGCGCCAACCGCCAAAGGACGCGATTACCGATCCCGGCTTTTTCCCGTTTTATCAATCGGGCATGAGTTTTGAAACGTTTGTTCGCGAATTTGCCGATTGGTTTTCGCGAAATCGTCCCGCGGCGATAATGATCGGCATCCGCGCCGATGAATCGTTAAATCGGTTTATCACCATCTCCTCGCAGCGCAAGCTTCGCTTCGCCGACGATAAACCCTGGACCACCTCCGCGCCGGGCGGACACGCGTGGTACATCTACCCTATCTACGACTGGAAAACCGCCGATATCTGGACCTGGTTCGGTAAAAGCGGCCTTTCCTACAACCCGCTCTATAACCTGATGTATCAGGCGGGCGTTCCGCTGCGCTATATGCGTATCTGCGAACCCTTTGGCCCGGAGCAGCGCCAGGGGCTGTGGCTCTACCATGTGCTGGAGCCTGAACGCTGGGCCGCCATGTGCCAACGCGTCAGCGGCGTCCACTGCGGCGGGGTTTATGCCGGTCACGATAATCAGTTCTACGGCCATCGAAAGCTGGATAAACCCGCGTATCATACCTGGAAAAGCTACGCCCTGTTTTTACTCGACAGCATGCCGGAGAAAACGGCGGAACATTACCGCAATAAAATCGCCGTCTATCTTCACTGGTACCAAAAAAAGGGAATGATGGATATTCCGGACACGCAACCGGCGGATATTGGCTCGAAAGACGTCCCGTCCTGGCGGCGCATCTGTAAGGTTCTGTTGAACAATGATTACTGGTGCCGCCAGCTCTCTTTCAGCCCGACCAAAGCAACGCAATATAAACGCTATCGCGAACGGATGAATAAAAAGCGCCAGCAATGGGGAATACTATGCAACGACAATTAATCCAGGATCTCGAACGCTATCTACAATCGCTGGAAGATGAAGAGGAAAAGATTACTGCGCTTAACGCCTTTCGCCAGATTCTGCATGAATATAGCCCCTTCAAATCACAACCGGTTGACTGCGTATTGTGGGTAAAACAGGACGCCGTTTTGCCTAATGATTACAACCCAAATAACCTTGCTCCACCGGAAAAACGCCTGCTGTTCACCTCGCTGGAATCGGACGGCTTCACGCAGCCCATTGTGGTAGTGAAACAGGATCAGGAGCGCTATTCCATTATCGACGGTTTTCACCGTCATGAGCTGGCGAGCGGCAGAGCGGCGCTGAAGAAACGGCTGAAAGGCTACCTTCCCGTCACCTGCCTGGAAAAGAGCAGCCCCGGGCGTGATTCTCTGATGGCCGCCACCATCCGCCACAACCGGGCGCGCGGACGTCATCAGATTCATGCGATGTCGGAAATCGTCCAGGAGCTGGCGCATCTCGGCTGGTGTGACGAGAAAATCGGCAAAGAGTTAGGGATGGACTCAGACGAAGTATTGCGCCTGAAGCAAATCAACGGCCTGGTGGAGATGTTCGGCGGCCGTCAATTTTCTCAGGCGTGGACCGTTAAATAACTACAGACGACACAGTCGTTCCGCCGCAGCCAGTAGCGTGGCTGGCTGTTTGGCGAAGCACAGGCGTATCAGCTTATGTGGGAACGGATCGGCGCAGAACACCGACAGCGGAATCGCCGCGACGCCGATCTCGGTGGTGAGCCAGCGGCAGAAGCTGACATCATCCAGATCCGAGACCGCGCTGTAGTCCGCCAGCAGGAAGTAGGTCCCTTCGCAGGGCAAAATTTCCAGACGGCTGGCGCGCAGCGCATCAATAAACAGGTCCCGCCGCTCGCGGTAAAACGCCGGCAGCTGGCGATAGTGCTCTGGCTCGCTGCGCAGCATATCGGCAATCGCCAGCTGAGCGGGCGTATTGACGGCAAAAGTCAGATACTGATGCACTTTACGCAGCTCGGCGCTAATGGCGGCAGGCGCCACGCAGTAGCCCACCTTCCAGCCGGTCATATGAAAGGTCTTGCCAAACGAAGAGACCGCCACCGCCCGCTCGCGCAGCTGCGGATGCGCCAGCACGCTGGCATGCCCTTCGGCGGCAAAGCAGATATGTTCGTAAACCTCATCGCTCAGCACATAGATTTCACGATCGGCAATCGCCTGCCACAGCGCGGCAAAATCTTCCCGCTGCCATACCGTCGCTGACGGGTTGTGCGGCGTATTGAGGATAACCAGCCGGGTTTTGTCGCTGAGGCTCGCGGCGAACTGCTGCCAGTCAACGCGAAAATGCGGCGGCTGGAGAGCAATGCGCTTCAGCACGCCGCCCGACAGCTCAATCGCCGGGGCGTAGCTATCATAGCTAGGGTCAAAGCAAATGACTTCGTCGCCGGAACGTACCAGCGCGGTAATCGCCGCATACAGCGCTTCCGTCGCGCCGGCGGTAACGGTCACGTCGCTGTTGGCATCGGGACGATAGCCGTACAGCTCTTCCGTTTTATCGACGATGGCGTCGCGTAGCGCAGCCACGCCGGTCATCGGCGCGTACTGATTCGCCCCCTGCGCCACGTGATACGCCAGACGCTCCTGCAGATAGCGCGGACCATCGAAATCCGGGAACCCCTGCGACAGGTTAATCGCCTGATGCTGCTGGGCCAGAGCGCTCATTTGGGTAAAGATCGTGGTGCCCAGTGAAGGAAGTTTACTCTCAGGAATCAGTGGCTTATTGCTCATTCTTTTTGTACCGTCTGTCATGCTGTTGTTGAAGCCACTATAACACGATGTTAATATTTGGCAATCAAGACGCTTAGACGTCTAAATGATAATGTTATTTCGCTTATGCTTATGAGTGGAAAACAGCGAGCAGCACAACGCCACCGTCAGCACGACCTACCGCTCACTCTGGAGAACTCATGATCCGCGCTATCGTGACCGATATTGAAGGCACCACCAGCGACATTCGCTTCGTCCACAACGTCCTGTTCCCGTACGCTCGCGAACGCCTGGCCGGCTTCGTGACCGCCCAGCAGTTTGTCGATCCGGTAAAGACCATTCTCGATAACCTGCGCGAAGAGATCGCCCAACCGGCGGCCAGCGTCGAGCAGCTTATTGCTACCCTGTTCGCCTTTATGGATGAAGACCGCAAATCCACCGCCCTCAAGGCGCTCCAGGGGATTATCTGGCGCGAAGGCTACGTCAATGGCGACTTCACCGGCCACCTGTATCCTGACGTCCTGCCGTCGCTGGAAAAATGGAAGTCACAGGGTATTGATTTATATGTATATTCCTCAGGCTCTGTCGCCGCGCAGAAATTGTTATTTGGCTACAGCGACGAAGGTGATATTACTCATCTGTTTAACGGCTATTTCGATACCCTGGTAGGCGCCAAGCGCGAAGCGCAGTCCTACCGCAATATTGCTGAGCAGCTGGGACAGCCTCCTGCCGCCATTCTGTTCCTGTCCGATATCCATCAGGAGCTGGATGCCGCCGAAGAGGCCGGCTTCCGCACCCTACAGCTGGTGCGCGGCGACCGTGACCCGGCCAGCCACCATCCGCAGGTTCAGCGTTTTGACGATATTCATCCGGAGCAGATCCCAGCATGAGCGCATTAACCATTTTTTCCGTGAAAGACCCGCAAAACTCTCTCTGGCACAGCACGAACGCCGAAGAGATCCAGCAGCAGCTCAACGCCAAAGGCGTCCGCTTCGAGCGCTGGCAGGCCGACCGCGATTTAGGCGCGGCGCCAGCTTCAGAAACAGTTATTGCCGCCTATCAGCATGCGATTGATAAGCTGGTGGCTGAGAAGGGTTACCAGAGCTGGGACGTGATCAGCCTGCGTGCGGATAATCCGCAGAAAGAGGCGCTGCGGGAAAAATTCCTCAACGAGCATACCCACGGAGAAGACGAAGTGCGCTTCTTCGTCGAGGGAGCCGGCCTGTTTTGCCTGCATATTGGCGACGAGGTATTCCAGGTGCTCTGTGAAAAGAACGACCTGATTTCCGTTCCGGCGCACACGCCGCACTGGTTTGATATGGGCTCGGAGCCCAACTTCACCGCCATCCGCATCTTCGACAACCCGGAAGGCTGGATTGCCCAGTTTACCGGCGACGATATCGCCAGCGCCTACCCGCGGCTAGCGTAACGCCGCGATTCAACGGGTGAACAGGCTTATCATCACTCTCAAGGCGCTTTCCCGGAGGCGGCGCGTAACGCGCCTGTCCGGGCTACCCGACCCGCAAACGGCGATGATCCTGTAAGCCGGGCAAGGCGCCAGCCGCCGCCTGGCGATTCTCTGCGCCTAAGCGCCAATAAACCTCGGCGGGTCGAAAGCGGTCACCGGCGGCAGCGCGTCCCGCCACGGCGCGATCTCCACCCAGCAGCTTTGGGCGCTGCAGCCCTGCCCCAGCCGCGAGCTGCCGCGATCCTCGGTTAACACGTTGGGATTGCCGTGCTTATCCAGCGAGCCTTTTTCATTCGGGTCCAGCGGATCGTACCAGGCGCCGGTCGACATCTGCACCACTCCCGGCAAAATCTGCTCGCTGAGATGCACGCCGGCGAGAATCGCTCCCCGGGCGTTAAAGACCTTGACCACGCTGCCTTCGCTGATGCCCCGCGCCTGCGCATCCTGCGGATGCATCCACAGCGGCTCGCGCCCCTGAATTTTCGTCGCCCGGCTCACGCTGCCGTGATCGTACTGGCTGTGCAGGCGGGTGCGCGGCTGGCTGGAGAGCAGATGCAGCGGCCAGCGCGCCGCCTCCTGCCGCTGCCAGGCCGCCTCCTGCTCATCCCAGCACGGGTGGCCGGGACACTCGCGATAGCCAAACCCGGCGATGGTTTCGGAAAAAAGTTCGATCTTGCCGGAAGGCGTAGAGAGCGGATAGCGCTGCGGGTCGGCGCGAAAATCCGCCAGGAAAACCTGCGGTTTCTCCGGCGCGCTGTATTCCAGCACCCCCTGCCGCCAGAATTCATCAAACGACGGCAGCGCGATCCCCTCTTCCCGCGCGCGCGGCCGCGACGCTTCGTAGATCTCCCGCAGCCACTGCCCGGCGTCGCGCCCCTCGCTAAAGTGCTCGCCGCAGCCCAGCCGCTCGGCAAGGTCGCAGAAGATGGCGTAATCATCGCGCGCTTCGCCTACCGGCGGGATCTGCGCGCTCATGGCGATCATAAAACCGTCGTGACCGCCGCTGCCAATATCTTCCCGCTCCAGCGAAGTAGTGACCGGCAGAACGATATCGGAAAATTTAGCCTGCGCGGTCCAGAACTGTTCATGAACGACCACCGTTTCCGGCCGCCGCCAGGCTTCACACAGGCGGTTAATATCCTGATGATGATGAAACGCGTTGCCGCCGGCCCAGTAGACGAGGCGGATGTCGGGATAGCGCAGATGCTGGCCGTCAAACTCGTATGCCTCGCCCGGATGCAGCAGCATATCGGAAAGGCGCGCCACCGGAATCACCTGGTTTACCGCGTTCTCTCCGGCGGGAAGGCGCGGCCCGGAAAAGGCCTTACGCGCCGCCCCCGCCAGATTGGTGCAGGCGTAGCCAAACCCCAGTCCGCCGCCCGGCGTACCGATTTGCCCCAGCAGCGCGGTGAGCGCCACCGTCGCCCAGTAGGCCTGCTCGCCCTGGCGCGCCCGCTGAATCGACCAGGAGATATTGACCATCGTGCGCTGGCTGGCCATCTCGCGCGCCAGCGCGGCAATCCGCTGCGCCTCAATACCGGTTATCGCCGCCGCCCACTCCGGCGTTTTTGCGACGCCATCGCTCTCCCCCATCAGGTAGGCGCGATAGGGCGCGAAACCCACGGTATGGCTGGCGATAAAACCGCTGTCGTAGAGGGATTCGTTAATCAGCACATAACAGAGCGCCAGCAGCAGCGCGGTATCGGTTCCCGGACGAACCGCAAGCCACTCGGCGCTCTCCACGGCGCTCAGGTCATTACGCACCGGGCTGATATTGATAAAGCGCGTCCCCTGCGCCTGCATCTTTTCCAGCCAGTATTTCAGCATATGGTCGTTGGCGCCGCCGCCGTTGACCTGCGCATTACGCAGCGGCAGGCCGCCGAATGCGACAAACAGCTGGCATTCGCGCGCCAGCTCGGAAAAGTGGGTGTGCTGGCGGTGCAGCGGGCTCAGCGGCCCGAGAATATGCGGCAGGATACGCTCGCCCGCCGCGCTGCTGTAGGTGTTGGTGCTGGCGGTATAGCCGCCGAAGCACTTGAGGAAACGGTGCAGCTGGCTTTGCGCATGGTGAAAACGGCCGGCGCTGGCCCAGCCGTAGGAGCCGCCGAAAATCGCCTCATTGCCGCAGCGCGCTTTGACCGAATTCAGTTCTCGGGCCAGTAAATCGAGCGCCACCTCCCAGCTCACCTCAACAAACGGCTCTTTGCCGCGCCCCTCGCGCGAAGCCGGGCCATTTTGCAGGTAGCCCGCGCGCACCGCCGGACGGCGAATGCGCGTCTTGCTGGTGACCGCATCGGGGAGCGACTGACCAATACGTGAGGGATTTTTATCCCAGGGCACCGGCGTCACCGCCTCAATGTTGCCGTCACGGGCCTGGACCTGCCAGGTTCCCCAGTGCATTACGGTCAGATTATGTTGTTTTTTCATCTTGCCTGTTTTCTTCTCACCCGATAAAGGCCGCCATAATAAAGCGTGCGAATCCTGGGAATAAAATACGTATCACCATACAATCTGCTACAGAGAAAGGATTTTCCACGCAGAATAGCTCTACGCCATTCCAGGATGCGATATATTACAGCGACAGAATAATTTTAATTAAGCAGCAATCTTTATTTGAATAAATAAGAGTTGCAAGCAAATTAAGCCCACAAAATAAAAAGGGATTAAGCTGCATCATGAAATATTTTCAGGTTACAGATAACAAATTTACGTTTTCCTCAGGCAAATCTGCGATATAACATCGTTAATATACCCTAAATAATTCAAGTTTCAGGAAGGCGGCAAGTAAGAGAGTCCCGATGAGCTTACTCAAGTAAGTGATTCGGGTGAACGCACGTAGCCAACGCACATGCAACTTGAAGTATAACGGGTATAACTTAGACATATTTTGTATTTGAGATTGTGTGGCTGTTGTTGTCATGCTACTGCTCCGCACAGCCACCTCCATCACAGGACCATAATAAGAATGTCGCAGAAAATGAAATTATTGCCCATCGCGCTGGGCCTGCTCTCGCTCGCCTCCGTCAACGCTCTGGCGGCGGATGCCTTATCACTTCAGGGGAAAACTATCGGCGTCGCCGTGGTCGGGACGCAGCACTTCTGGGATCGTGAAGCCTATAAGGGTGCGACCGAAGAGGTAGAGAAACTGGGGGGTAAAGTGATCGGCGTCGATGGCGGCCGCGATAACCAGGTTCATGCGAATAACCACGATATTTTACTGTCGCGCAAGGTCGATGCGGTAATTAGCATTCTGGGCGACAGCGCCGTTGAGCCTAAATTCAAAGCGCTACGCGATGCCGGCATTCCGGTATTTACCGTAGACCACGTTTCAAAATATTCGGTCAATAACACCACCTCCGATAACTACACCCTGGGATCGACCATTGGTCGCTATATGGCCGATGAACTGGGCGGCAAAGGGAACGTTGCGGTATTTAACGCATTCTCCAGCTCCCTGCGTATTTGCGGCATTCGTTATGACCAGTGGAAATATGTCCTCAAGGATTATCCGGATATTCACATTATTCAACCGGAGCTGGCCGAGCAGTTTGCCAACTCGCCGGAAGATGCGCGTAAGAAAACCCTCGAACTGCTGAGCCAGTATCCAAAAGGCAAACTCGACGCCATCCATGTCGCCTGCTGGGATCAGCCGGCTATCGGTATTGTCCAGGCGCTGGAAGAGACCGGCCGCGATAAAGACGTCAAGGTCACCGCGATCGACGCCGGCCCGGAAACCCTGGAGATCATGGCCGAGCCGGGCAGCCCGTTCGTCGCCAACGTCGCCCAGCAGCCGCACCTGATTGGCCAGACCTCCGCCGATAACGTCGCGCGCTACTTCGACAAACAGAAGCTGCCCCTGCAGACCTTTATTCCGGTGGTGCCGGTGAAAGGCCCGCAGGAGGCAAAAGCGGTCTACAAACAGCTGGGATATGGCGAACTGCAGTGATCACTCCATCCTCCGGCGGGGTTAACCCCGCCGCTGGTCTGGCGATGAACCAGATCGGCAAAAGCTTTGCCAACGTGACTGCATTAAATGCGGTCACGCTGCTTCTGAATCCCGGTGAAATTCACGGCCTGATCGGCGAGAACGGCGCGGGAAAATCGACGCTAATAAAAATCCTCGCGGGCGTCTATCGGGCCGACAGCGGCAGCGCCACCCTCGACGGCGCGCCGCTGCCGCTCGGCAATCCCGCGGCGATTGAAGCGCTGGGTATCCGCGTTATTCACCAGGAACTTAACCTGATCCCGCACTTTACGGTGGCGGAATCGGTGTTTCTCGGCCAGGAGTACCGCACCCGCTGGGGCGCGCTGGACCGGCGGCGAATGAACGCGGCCACCCGGGCGTTTTTCCGCGACAGCTGGCAGCTGGATATTCATCCCCGCCGCCTGATCCGCGACCTCAGCCTCGCCGAACGCAAGCTGGTGCAAATCGCCAGAGCGCTGATCGACGGCGCGGCAAAGCTGGTGGTATTCGATGAGCCCACCGCGCCGCTGGAAGCGCAGGAAGCCGGCCTGGTCACCTCCGCGATTCTGCGCCTGCGGGAACAGGGGATCGCGATTCTCTACATTTCCCACTATCTCAACGAAATCGCCGCCCTTTGCGATCGCGGCACGGTGCTACGTAACGGCGAGGTGGTCGGCTACCCCGACCGGGCGCTTCTGCAGAATACCGACGCGCTGATCAAAATGATGGTCGGCCGCGATATCGAACAGCTCTATACCCCGCGCCAGAGCAGCGCGCATCAGGTCGATGCCGCTGCCCCGGTACTGTCGGTTCGCCATCTCAGCGACGGGCAGCAGTTACGCGATATTACCTTTGATATTCAGCCGGGAGAGATCGTCGGCGTCGCCGGACTGCTGGGCGCCGGGCGCGACGTGCTGATCGATCTGCTTTACGGGCTACGCCGCGCCCGCAGCGGCACGATAAGCGTTGACGGCCAGCCGAAGCGGCTGCGGACGCCGTATCAGGCAACCCGGGCCGGACTGGCCCTGGTGCCGCGCGACCGCCGCCATCAGGGGCTGATTCTCCCCTTCACCACCGCCGACAATATCAATCTGGCCTCGCTACCGGAGACCGCCACTTTCGGCTGGGAGCACCGCGGCCGGGCGCTGGAAAAAGCGCGCAGCTGGATCGACCAGCTCTCTATCCGCCCCGGCCGTCCGGAGCTTCCGGTGCGCTTTATGAGCGGCGGCAACCAGCAAAAGGCGATTCTCGCCCGCTGGCTGGGCACCGATGCGCGGCTTTTTATTCTTGATGAACCCACTCTCGGGGTGGATATCGGCGCGCGCCGCGATATTTATCAGCGCACCCGCGAGCTGGCGGATCGCGGTCGCGGCGTACTGGTCTCATCCAGCGACGCGCCGGAGCTGCTGGGCCTTTGCGACCGCATCCTGGTGATGTGGCGCGGCGAACTGGTGGCCAATCTCCCGACCCGGGGGCTGACGCTGGACGCGCTGCTGGTGACGATTAACGGTGGACAGGAACAACAGGTATGAGTGCAGGTATCCAGCGCCGCCCCCTTCCGGGCATCACGACGCTTATCGAAAAATTTCCCCTGATTCTCTTTTTTGCGCTGCTGGTCTGGCTCAGCCTGCAGTCGCCTTTCTTTTTAAGCTGGCAAAATATCAGCATGATGCTGGTGCAAAGCGTGCCGCTGGCGATCCTCTGCTTCGGCCTGGTCTGCGTGATTGCCGTCGGCGGCGATGATGTGGTCTCCGGCGGCATCGACCTGTCGCTGCCCGCCATCGCGGTGCTCGGCGTCGCGCTGCTCAGCCTCGGCATGGCGGAGTGGAACACCCCTTACCTGGCGCTGCTGTTACTGCTGATCGCCGTTAGCCTGGCCTGCGGCGCCGTCAACGCCACGCTGGTGCTGGCGGCGGGCCTGCCGCCGCTGCTGGCGACCCTGTCAACTTCGGTGGCCTTCACCGGCCTGACCGACCTGCTGACCGGCCAGCGGCGCATCGCGGTGAGCGACCCGCTGATGGTGGCCTTTCGCGATAACGATCTGTTCGGCATTCCCTGGCCGCTGATCTATCTGCTGGCGGTATTCGCGCTGTTTCAGTTTTTGCTCCACCACTCCCGCTTCGGCCAGCATTTACAGGCGGTGGGCGGTAACCGCGATATGGCGCAGATGAGCGGACTCAACGTTCGCCGTTTGACCATTATCGTCTGGCTGCTGGCGGGCATCGCCGCCGGCCTGGCGATTTTGCCGCTGCTCAGCCAGGGCTCAGGCAGCTCCAGCGGCACGGCGACGCCGCTGCTGCTGGAAACCGTCCTCGCAACCTTTATCGGCGCGGCGTTCTCGCGGCGGCGCGTGGTCACCATCTGGGGGGCGCTGCTCGGCGCGGTGCTGGTCAACGCGCTCTCTAACGGGCTCGGCCTGCTGGGAGTGAATATTTTCTGGATGGGCGCGATCAAAGGCGGCCTGATCCTCGTGGTGCTGGCAGCTTCGGCGGTCAGACATAAAGGAGGCCATTAATGAGCCAACTGACGCTCAAGACCCCCTCAACGGGGCAAACCGGCAGCGGTCCGCTGGCGTGGCTATCGCGAGCAGGATTCGGCGTCATTACCCTGCTGGCGATTGCCCTGTTCGGCTGGGCGAACCCGGTATTTCTGACCTTCGATAACTGGGCCAATTTGCTGCAGGGCAGCGCGATTCTGCTGATCGTGGCGATGGCGATGACCCTTATCGTTAGCGCCGGGGCGATTGACCTCTCCGTCGGCGTGGCGCTGGATTTCGGCGCCGCTTTTGCGCTGGTGGCGCTGAAGACCTGGCACCTGCCGTGGCAGGCGGCGGTGGGCTGCGCGCTGCTCGGCGGGGTGATTATCGGCCTGCTGAACGCCTTTCTGATCCTTATCTGCCAGATTCGTCCGTTCCTCGCCACCCTCGGCACCTGGTTTATCGCCAGCAGCGCCGAGCGTATCTATACCGACGGCGGCGGCTCTATCTCCTACCGCCGGATGGCGCCGGAGTATCACGATCTGGCGGTCGGCAATATCGCCGGTATTCCGACGCCGGTGGTGATTGTGCTGGCGCTGTGGCTGGTAGCCTGGCTGCTGACCGAACGCACGCTGTTTGGCAAGTACGTGCGCGCTATCGGCCAGAACGGCGAAGCGGCGCGTATCGCCGGGATCCGCGACCGCCGGACCATGCTGTGGGTGCTGGTGGCGGCCTCCGCGCTGTGCGCCGTCGGCGGCGTCATTCTCTCCGCCAACCTGCGCCAGTTTACGCCGCTGGCCGGCCAGGCCTACCTGATGGACGCCATCGCCGCGGTCTTTATCGGCACCGCCTTTAACCGGCTCGGCCGGGTCAGCATCGCCGGCACCCTCGGCGGGGTGCTGTTTCTCGCGATTATTGATAACGGCCTGAACCTGATGGGGCTGAACTACCTGGTGAAGGATGCGCTGGTGGGCGTGATTCTGGTGGTCGCGCTGGCCCTCTCCTTCTGGCAGGCGCGTCTGCGCCAGACTCATCGTTAAGCGGAGCACCTATGGCAGCTTTTGACGCCGTCTTTGTCGGCCTGACTATTCTTGATATCGCCGGTCGCCCGGTGATCGACATCCCGCCGCGCGGCGGGGTAGCCTTTATCGAACAAATTCGTCTTAACCCCGCCGGAACCGCCGCCGGGGCCAATATTAACGCCGCGAAGCTGGGCATTCGCACCGCCGCGGTGGCCTGCCTCGGTGAAGATGAAAAAGCCGATTTTATCCTCGCCAGCTACGCGCGGCTGGGGATCGACTGCTCGCTGGTCCAGCGTACGGCGCAGCAGGAAACGTCGGCGACGATCCTGCCCATCCGCCCCAACGGCGAGCGCCCGGCGCTGCACTGTCGGGGCGCTTCCGATGCGCTTTTTATCCGCGAAGAAGAGTTTGACGCGATCCTCGACTGCCGGTTCCTGCACCACGGCGGCACCGGCCTGCTGGCGGCGATGGATAGCGGGCAAAGCGCGCTGCTGCTGCGGGCGGCGAAAGCCCGCGGCGTCACCACCAGCTTTGATTTAATCGCCCCCGATGCGGGCACCCTGGATCTGCTGCGCCCGCTGCTGCCGTCGGTGGACTACTTTATGCCTTCCCTTGAAGAAGCGGCGTATCTCTCCGGGGAGACCCAGCCGGAAGCGATTGCCCGCGTCTTCTTTGCGCTTGGCGTCGGAACCTGCATTCTGAAGGACGGCGAAAACGGCTCCTGGCTGCTGACCCGCGACGGCGCCGTCGAGCATATCGCGCCGTTCCAGGTCGATGCCGTAGATACTACCGGCTGCGGCGACAGCTACTGCGGCGGCTTTATTGCCGCGCTGGCCCGGGGGTTAAGCGTCAAAGCGGCGTGCGAGGTGGCTTCCGCCGTCGCCGCGCTGGTGGCGACCGGCATGGGATCGGATGCCGGCGTGGTGGACTGGCAGCATACGCAGGAGTTTATGGCGACCCACCGTCGCGGATAACAAGCTTCGCCGCCGCATTGCGCGGCGGCAAGCGCGGCTTAACGCCACTGATAAAGCAGCGGCTCTCCGGCGACATAGCGCTGGAGGTCGGCGGCAATCATCGCCGTATGTTTAGCAATGCTCTCCCGCGTCGCCCCGGCGATATGCGGCGTAATAATCACGTTATCAAACTCGGTGACAAACGGATGGTCGCGCCACAGCGGCTCGCGATGGTAAACATCCAGCGCCGCGCCGCCCAGCGGGCCGTGGCGCAGCGCGTGAATCAGCGCTTCTTCGTCCACGACCGCCGCGCGCGAGGTATTGATCAGCAGCGCGCCCGGCTTCATGCTGTTCAACAATGGCGCGTTCACCAGCCCATCGCTGTGCGGGCCGCTGCTCAGATGCAGGCTCACGATATCCGCCTCGCGGAACAGCCCCTCAAGGGTCGTCTTTTGCAGCCCCGGTTCGTTGATATCCTCAGCGGCGACAAACGGGTCCACCACCAGTACCGCCATGCCAAAGGCGCGGGCGATACGCGCCACCCGGCGGCCAATATTACCGTAGCCAATCAGCCCCAGGGTTTTGTTGCGCAGCTCGCTGCCTTTAAAGACTTCATAAGGGCTTTGCGGACTAACGTCCCACACTACATCGCGGCGCAGCCCGCTCTGGGTGGCCTGCGCGGCGTTTTCGGCGTGGGTGAATTCGCCGCGCTTCAGCGCCGCGTGGGATTGCGGAATATGCCGCGCCAGGCTCAGCATCAGCCCCAGCGTCAGCTCGGCGGCGGCGTCCGCGTTGCGCCCCGGCGTATAGAGCACGCGGATACCGCGCGCCTGGGCGGCTTTGGTATCGATGTTCACCGGATTGGCGCGGGTGCAGGCGATCACCTGTAAACGCGGGCAGGCGGCGATCACCGCTTCCGTCACCTCATCGTAGCTGGTCACCAGCACCTCGGCGTCGTGGGCCAGTTCGATCAGCTGGCCTGCGCTCAGCTTCGGCTTGCCCAGCGCCCAGCCTTCTACCCGCAGTTCGCCCAGTTGCTGAAAAGCGCTGAGGTCGCCGGCGTGTTCGGCGGTAAAAACAATTTTCATATGCGTTGTTCCTGAGAAATACGTTGAAGCGCCTCGCGGCGGGCCTGCCACACCGGGAGCATCTGCTCGCGCAGCAGGCGATACACCGGATAGAGCGCGGCGTAGCGGCTGTACGCCTGCGGATGGGGTCGATAGCGGGTCTGCTCCAGCGCCGGATAGCGGCTCAGGGCATCGACGCTGCGCGCCGCCAGAATCGCCGCGCCGCGCGCGCTAAGCTCGTTGAAAGGACTGGAAACCACCGTTCTGCCGGTGCAGTCGGCAATGATTTGCAGCCAGGTTGCCGAAGCCGCGCCGCCGCCGGTCAGGTACAGTTCGCCGCCCTGCGGGTAGCCCTGAAGCGAGTCGACGATAGCGTAAGCCAGCCCTTCAAACACCGCCCGCAGCAGCTCCGCACGGGTGGTGTGCTGGCTAATGCCGAAATAACCGGCCCGCGCCTCGGGGCTAAAGAACGGGGCGCGTTCGCCGTTGAGGTAGGGCTGCCAGAAGACGCCGCCGCTGCCGGGCTCAACGCTGGCGATATGCTGTTCCAGCTGCTGTAAATCCGGCTCCAGCGCAATCTGCTGCTGGAGCCAGTCGATGTTCGGCGTCCCGGCCTGCATCGGAAAAAGGTTAATAAAGCTGCCCGCTTCGGTATGGGTGACGTAGCGCGTCCCCTCGTTGACCGTCTGGCGACCGTGGCAGACGATACCGGTGCAGCAGGTGGTGCCAAGAATGGTATAAATATCGCCATCGTTGACCGCGCCGCAGCCCAGCGCCGCGCTGCACACATCCAGCGCCCCCGCCGCGACCGGCGTGGCGGCGGGAAGCCCGGTCAGCGCCGCGACCTCTTCACGTAGCGCGCCCGCCTGCACGTCCGGCGCCAGCAGCGGTGGGAACAGAGATTGTAAATCTGCCAGGCCCATCTCATTGAGCACCACCGTGGATAGCTTTCCGCTCTGCTGATTCAGCAAAGAGGTGCTGGCATCGGTAAGATCCAGCGCCGCGACGCCGGTGAGGCGAAAGCGGATCCAGTCCTTGGCGAAAAACAGATAGCGGGCCGCCGCCAGCCGCTCCGGCTGGTGATGCTTGAGCCAGTACAGCTGCATACTGGTGTTGCAGGGCTGCAGATGGGTACCGGTATCGTCAAAGAAGCGACGGTCAAAACCGGGGCGACTGAGCAGTTCGCTCATCAGGTCGCGGCTGCGGGTGTCGCTCCACAGGATACCCGGCCCGACCGGTTCGCCTTCGGCGTCGCTGAGCCAGACCCCTTCGCCCTGCCCGGCAAGGCCGATGGCGCGTAAACGCCCGCTTTGCAGCGCCGGATACCGGGCAATATCGCGTAAAATCGCCACCACCGACTGCCACAGCTGGGCCATATCCTGCTCGGCGTGGCCGTTGGCCGACAGCCGCGGGCCGGTGTTCTGCGCCGCGCTGGCGCACGCCTGAAAGCGTTCATCAAACAGCACCGCTTTCACGCGCGAGGTGCCGATATCGATTCCGAGATAAAAATCCATGCCTGACCCGTTGGTGAAGAGAAATTAGTCGCGCTCGTAGCGGCGGCGCATCAGTTCACATTCGAACAAAAATTCCAGTCCTTCGAGCTGGCGACGGGCTTCGTGAATGTCTTTGCCCCAGCAGGTCAGGCCGTGGCCGCGCAGCAGGAAGCCGTAGCGCAGCGGGTGGGTCTGCGCATAATCTTCAATGCGCGCCGCCAGGGCATCGATATTCTGGTCGTTATCAAAAATGGCGACCGGCACGGTATCAAGATGGCTGTGCTGGCCGGTCAGGGTTTTCTGCATCTCATAGCCCTGCAGCGCCAGGGTGGCGCTTTTTTCAATCCGCGACAGCACGGTCGCGTTGACGGTATGCACGTGCAGCACGACATTCGCTTCCGGGAACAGGCGATACACCAGGGTATGCAGGCCGGTTTCAGCAGAGGGTTTACGTCCGGAAGGCGCTTTATTGCTGGCGATCTCCACCTGCAGGAAATCCTCCGTCGTCAGGCTGCCTTTATCGCGCCCCGACTCGCTCAACCAGCACCAGGTCTCATCCTGACGCACCGACATATTGCCGCCGGTGGCCGGTGCCCAGCCTTTCGCGCCGATCCAATGACAGGTGGTGACCAGTTGCGCGAGTCTTTCTTGCCACATAGCAGTTCCTTAGTTTAGCGATGTTGTATTTAGCCGTCTAAATGGCTATTTACCCGATACTAACACCGCCAGCGTAAGCGAACAATATTTCAGGAAAGACTTACATTGATAATGGTTATATCAGAAAAGCATATGAAATTACTCTTTTTAACAACAATACAACTGAGCATTTTCATGACGCCAAAATTACCGCCTGCGGGCGGTTAAAAAGATGGGGGATCGTGCCGCCGGGAAACGGCGTAAAATTGGCATCATTTGTCGATTCTGACCTGCCCCCCAGGTCGGGTAAGACGCCAGCCGTCGTCCGACAAAATGCGGGGGCAGGAGTCACATCCCACTGCCCCACGGCGGTGCAAAACATGGCACTGTGCACACATTTATGGCAAACAGCGGCCGTTTAACGTCGTTTTATGTGCATACTGCCCACCCCATTATGTTACCCCTGCCCCGCTTTTTCTGGCACACCTCTTGCTACCCCTCTGCCATCGCTATTTGGATAGCCACTCAGAGGTTCCACCATGTCAAACAGCAATGATTTTCCGCTCGTCGAAGCGCCCGCCGCCGGGCGCAAGGGCGTTTTTTCCATCTCGATGGTTCTGTTCAGCTTTACTTTTTTCACCGGCACCATGTTCGCGGGGGGCAAGCTTGGCGTCTCTTTCTCCATCGTTAACCTGCTGTGGATTGCGGTTATCGGTAACTTTCTGCTGGCCCTGTACGCCGCCTCGCTCGGCTGGATTGCCGCGCGCAGCGGGCTAAATACCGTACTGATGGGCCGTTTTTGCTTCGGTGAAATCGGCAGCAAGCTCGCCGATTTTATTCTCGGCTTCGCCGAGCTGGGCTGGTACGCCTGGGGAACCGCGACGGTCGCCATCTCGCTGGTCAAAATCCTCGCCCTGCCTGCGGCGATGACGATTCCGCTGATGATCCTGTTCGGCATCCTGTTCTGCGTCACCGCGCTGGTGGGCTATAAGGGGCTGGATGCGCTGTCGCGCGTATCGGTACCGCTGATGTTTATTCTGCTGGTGGTGTCGATGTACCTTGCCGCCCATCACGCCGGCGGCTGGCAGGCGATGACCCAAATCGAACCGGGTGAAACCATGACCTGGTCGGCGGCCATTACCATGGTATTCGGCACCTTTGCCAGCGGCGCGACCCAGGCGACGAACTGGACGCGGCTGGCCAACTCCAGCCGCACCGCCATCGTCGCCAGCATGAGCAGCTTCCTGATCGGCAACGGGCTGATGATTATCGCCGGCGCCTGGTGCGCCATCGTCTACCAGCAGGCCGATATCGTGGAAGTGCTGATTTTGCAGGGGCTATCGGTCGCCGCGGTGGTAATGCTGTGCCTCAACCTGCTGACGATTCAGGGGCCAACGATCTACAACGTCTCGGCCGCCGCCTGCCATCTGCTGCGCAGCGAGCGTCGCCGCACCCTGACCGTGGTTGCCGCCGGGGTCGGCATTCTGCTGGCCATTGGCGGTATGTATGAAATGCTGATCCCTTTCCTCGTGCTGCTGGGCAGCATCATTCCGCCCATCGGCGGCGTGATCCTCGCCGACTACTGGTTTTATCGCGGCGGCCGCTATCCGCTGCTGCACACCGCCCGTTTGCCGCGCTTTAACTGGCTGGGTCTTAGCGCCTACGCGGTGGGCGCGGCAGTGGCTTACCTGTCACCGTGGATCGCCCCGCTGGTTGGCATTACCGTTTCCGCGCTGGTCTATATCGCGCTGACGCGTCTGAGCAAACGTCAGCCCGCCGCTGATTCGGTCGCGGAGCAGTAGCCGTGAGCCTGACGGTCAGCGAAATCCTCGCCCTGGAGGGGCTCTCCGCCATGCGCCTGCGCGCCGGTAAGCAGGGGCTGCAGCTGGCGGTTCGCTGGTACTACGTGGCGGAAAATGAAAATATCGCCGAATGGATCATGGGCGGGGAGCTGGTGTTTATCACCGGAATCAACCATCCCCGCGATGAAGAAAACCTGATCCATTTGCTGATGGAGGGCAAGCAGCGCGGGATCGCCGGGATGGTGATCCTCACCGGCGACGCGTACATTCAGGCGATCCCGCCGCGCCTGATTGCGCTGGCCGACGAGCTGGGCATTCCGCTGATCGAACAGCCCTATCTGCTGAAAATGGTGATCGTGACCGAACGCATCGGTACCGCGCTGGTGCGCAGCGAAAACGCCCTGCAATCGCAGCGCGATATTCTGCTGCAGCTGTTAACCGGCGACTATCCCGACCTGCAAATCCTGCATCAGCGGGCGCTCCACCAGCAGCTGGATTTTACCCGCCCGCTGCGGGTGGCGGCGCTGCGCCTTGAGGGGATCCCGCGCCTGTTTCGCCAGTTTCCGCCGGAGCAGGCCGAAGCCTGGCTGCAGCAGGCCCGCCGCACCGTACGCCAGCGCCTGCAGCAGCAGCTCAATCAGCAGGGCAATCCCTTTCCGCTGGTCGAGCGCAGCAATATGTTTCTCTTTCTGCTTCCGGATGAGGAAGGCGAGTTTTATCAGCAAAAAACGTGGCTCCAGGCGTGGCTGATCGCGCTGGCGGAGGGCGACGACGGGCTATCGCTGCTGTGCGGCCTTTCGGCGCCGGTGCAGCAGCTGCAGGGATATCAGCGCGCGCTGTCGCAGGCGCGTCAGGCGCTGGACCTCAGCGATAACCTGCGTCCGGCCCAGCGCATCAGCGACTACCAGCAGCTGGGGTTTATCAAGCTGCTCTCCGCCGTTAGCGACCCCGCCCTGCTGAGCGACTTTATGCACGACACCCTCGGCTGTCTGATTGAGCCGGATCGCAAAAGTCCCTGGCTGCTGATGGAGACCCTGGAAACGCTGCTTCAGGAGAGCGGCAACGTGGTCAGAGCCGCCGAGCGGCTGGGCATTCACCGCAACACGTTGCATCAACGCATTCAGCGTATTGAAAAGCTGACCGGCTATCCGGTCAGCCACCCGCAGTTTCATCTCAACGCCTCGGTCGCCTTAGCGATCTGGCGTATGTCGCAAAACCATTTACGGGAACAACCATGAAAATTATCAACGCGCGCCTGCGCCATCAAGAAGCGCTCTATACCCTCGACTTACAGGACGGCCTGATTAAAAGCATCACCGCGCAGGCCGCGGCGCAGGCGGCTGACGCCGACGATATCGACGCTGAGCAAAAGCTGGTCATCCCGCCGTTCGTCGAACCGCATATCCATCTTGACGCCACCCTGACGGCGGGCGAGCCGGAGTGGAATATGAGCGGTACCCTGTTTGAGGGCATCGCCCGCTGGAGCCAGCGCAAAGCGAGCGTCACCGTCGAAGATACATGCCAGCGGGCGCTGAAAACCATCGGCATGCTGCGCGACAACGGCGTGCAGCACGTGCGCACCCACATTGATGTCACCGACCCTTCCCTGACGGCGCTTGAGGCGATGCTGAGAGTGAAAAAAGAGGCGGCCCATCTTATCGATCTGCAGATCGTCGCCTTCCCGCAGGAGGGCATTGAGTCCTTCCCCGGCGGACGCGAACTGATGACCCGCGCCATCGAAATGGGCGCCGACGTGGTGGGTGGCATTCCGCACTATGAAAATACCCGCGATAAGGGCGTCAGCTCGCTGGTTTTTCTGATGGACCTGGCCGAGCGCCACGGCTGCCTGGTGGACGTGCACTGCGATGAAACCGACGACCCGCAGTCGCGCTTTCTGGAAGTGCTGGCGGAAGAGGCCCGGGTGCGCGGCATGGGCGCGCAGGTCACCGCCAGCCATACCTGCGCCATGGGCTCTTACGATAACGCCTACTGCTCGAAGCTGTTCCGTCTGCTCAAAGCGTCTGGCATCAATTTTATCTCCTGCCCGACCGAAAGCATTCACCTGCAGGGGCGCTTCGACAGCTGGCCGAAACGCCGCGGCGTGACGCGGGTGGCGGAGCTGGACCGCGCCGGGATCAACGTCTGCTTTGCCCAGGACTCCATTCAGGATCCGTGGTACCCGCTGGGCAACGGCAACATTATGCGCATCCTCGACGCCGGGCTACATATCTGCCATATGCTGGGATATGAAGATTTGCAGCGCTGCCTCGATCTGATTACCGATAACAGCGCCCGCACCCTGTGCCTCGGCGACAACTACGGCATTGCCGAAGGACGCCCGGCGAACCTGCTGATCCTCGATGCGGAAAACGACTATGACGCGCTGCGCCGCCAGGCCAAAGTGCTGACCTCCATTCGTCACGGCAAAGTTATTTTGCAGCGCCAGGCGGAGCAGATTCGCTATCCGGCATAAGCCTGACGTTGACGCGGCCGCGATGCCGCGTCAACCCACTGCTCGCCCGGGGATTTATGTGGTACCTTTTAACGACTTTTTCCGTGCCGGCCATGGGTTCCAGCGTCGGCGCGGGCTCACTGAGGATAACCCGTACCCTGATACTATGAGCGAAAAAAAATGGATTAAGGCAGAGGACGTTGCCCGACTCGCTGGCGTCTCCCGTTCCGCCGTTTCCCGCACCTTTACGCCCGGCGCATCGGTGGCGGAAAAAACCCGCCAGAAGGTCCTCGCCGCGGCGGAAACGCTGGGCTATCAGGTCAACATTATCGCCCGCACGATGAATACCGGCAGCAGCAATTTTATCGGCATCGTCACCGCCGGTTTTGATAATCCCTTCCGCAGCAAGCTGCTGTCGCCGCTGGTCCACCAGCTGGCGCTCAACGGTTTTATGCCGCTGCTGATGAACGCCGACGATCCGCAGCAGCTCGCCCCGTCGCTCAGGCAGCTGCTGAGCTATCACGTCGCGGGGGTCATTATCACCTCCGGGGCGCCGCCGCTGTCGCTGGCGGAGGAGTATCTGGAGCGAAAAATCCCGGTGACCCTTATCAACCGCCACGCCGAGCTGGCCGGCTGCGATCGCGTGTGCAGCGACAACGCGCAGGGCGCGAAGCTGGTGGCCGACCTGTTTGCCCAGCGCCAGTGGCGCCAGGTCGGGTTTATCGGCGAAAGCCTGGATAACTTCAGCACCCGCCAGCGCTACGAAGCGTTTGTTGCCCATACCCAGGGCATGGAGGTCGCCGCGCACTTCTGCGACAGCAGCGGCTATCAGGCGGGCTTTGCCGCAGCCAGGCAGTTGCTTGCCGCGCATCCGCAGCTGCAGGCGCTGTTCTGCGCCACCGATATGCTGGCGCTCGGCGCGCTGGACGGCCTGCGGGCGGACAACCCCGCCGCTTCGCTACCGGCGATTATCGGCTTCGATGATATTCCCCAGGCGGACTGGCAGCCCTATCAGCTGACTACCGTGCAGCAGAATACCTCCCTGCTCGCCCACCACGCGGTGGATCTGCTGGTCACGCGGATCGCCAAATTCAGCCTGCCGTCACGCCATCGCGAAGTGCCGGTGAAACTGATCGTTCGTCAAAGCGCGAAATGAAAAATTCATTTTATGCCGGAGCGATCACAGAATAATATTTTTAATCCATCCACACTCATTTTGCCCTTCGGGGCCGTTTTTTTCAGGCAATTTGCACACGTGTGCAAAATAGGGAGTTATGATGAAATCACTGGAATCAAATGAACTGCAGGCCCGCTACCGTTTAGCCTGCGAGCTGGCGAAGGCCGGCGCTGAACTGGCGTTCGAATACTATCAACAGCGCGACCGGCTGACGGTGGATCATAAAGGCGAGGATCTGCAGGACGTGGTCAGCGTCGCCGATAAGCGGGTCGAAGCGTTTGTTAAGCAGCGCATTACCGACGCCTTCCCGCAGGACGGTTTTCTCGGCGAGGAGAGCGGGACGCAGATGCCGGACGCGCGCGTGCTGTGGGTTGTCGATCCCATCGACGGCACCAGCTGTTTTCTTAACGGCCTGCACACCTGGTGCCTGTCGCTGGCCATCATAGCCGACGGCGAACCGGTTATCGGCGTGGTGTACGACCCCAACCATCGCGAGCTGTTCCACGCCCTGAAAGGCCAGGGCGCATGGCTTAACGATGCGCCTATCGCGCCGCATCCGGCAGCGACGGTCAAAGAGGGCGTGATGGGCGTCGGCACCTCGCACCGCGTGACGCCTGCGGTCTTTCTGCCCTTCCTCGATGCGCTGCTGAGCGACGGCGGGATGTTTATCCGCAACGGCTCCGGGGCGCTGATGAGCGCCTGGGCGGCGGCGGGCAGGCTTATCGGCTACTACGAACCGCATATGAACCCGTGGGACGGGCTGCCGGGGCTGGTGCTGATGCGCGAAGCGGGCGGCCTCAGCAACGACTATCTGGCAAACGACGGGATTCGTCACGGTAATCCGCTGCTGCTGGCCAGCAAGACGCTCTATCCACAATTAAAAAACATGCTTTGTCACCCATTACCTTAACCGCATCGGGTCAGGCTTTATCTGATTATGTACTCTACACAACGACAATCAACCCTAAATAATTCGAGTTGCAGAAAGGCGGCAAGTGAGCGACAAATTCGTCGGGAACGAATTTGACCAGCCGAAGGCTGGCCTCCGGTGAGAGGCAGGAGCCTCTCATTAATCCCCAGGAGCTTACTCTGGTAAGTGACTGGGGTGAACGAACGCAGCCAACGCATATGCAACTTGAAGTATGACGGGTTAAACCTCATGGACGAACCACACTAATCAGTCAGGCCTCCGACCTTCGGAGATACCATTATGTCTGGAAGAATTATCGCATTTTTTCGCGCTTCGCCGCCCAAAGCGGGCGGAGAGTTCGATGAGCGGCGCTTTCGCAGCGTGCGCTGGCAAACCTTTATTACCATGACCCTGGCGTACGTCACGTTCTACGTTTGCCGGCTGTCGTTCACCGTCGCCAAAAGCGCGCTGGTGGAGCTTGGCATTACCCCGACGGAGCTGGGCATGATCGGCTCAACGCTGTTTTTCAGCTACGCCATCGGCAAGCTGGTCAACGGCTTTATCGCCGATCATGCCAACGTGGTGCGCTATATGAGCCTTGGGCTGCTGCTGAGCGCCGGGATGAACCTGATGATGGGGATGACCAGCAACGCCATGCTGCTGGCTATCTTCTGGGGGATTAACGGCTGGGCGCAGTCGATGGGCGTCGGTCCGTGCGTGGTATCGCTGGCGCGCTGGTACGGCTGTAAAGAACGAGGCACCTTTTACGCCATCTGGTCGACGGCGCATAACATCGGCGAAGCGATGACCTATATGGTGATCGCGGCGGTGATTGCCGGATTCGGCTGGCAGATGGGCTATCTGTCGACCGCCGCGCTCGGCGCCGCCGGGGTGGTGCTGATGCTGTTGTTTATGCGCGACTCGCCGCAAAGCTGCGGCTTCCCGTCAATCAACGAGATTCGCGACGAACCGCTGGAGGAGACGGAAGCCCGCGGCTCGGTGTTTAAAAACCAGCTGCTGGCGATGCGCAACCCGGCCCTGTGGGCGCTGGCGCTGGCCTCGGCGTTTATGTATATCGACCGCTACGCGGTGAACTCATGGGGGATCTTCTTCCTGGAGCAGGATAAAGCCTACTCTACCCTCGAAGCGTCCGGGATTATCGGGGTCAACGCTATCGCGGGTATTGCCGGAACGATTATCGCCGGGATGCTCTCCGACCGCTTCTTCCCGCGCAACCGCAGCGTGATGGCGGGTTTTATCAGCCTGCTCAACACCGCCGGCTTCGCGCTGATGCTCTGGTCGCCGCACGGCTACTACACCGATATTCTGGCGATGATTATCTTCGGCGCTACCATCGGGGCGTTGACCTGCTTCCTTGGCGGACTGATCGCCGTCGATATTTCGTCCCGTAAAGCCGCGGGCGCCGCGCTCGGCACCATCGGTATCGCCAGCTACGCGGGGGCGGGACTCGGCGAGTTTCTGACCGGCATCATCATCGATAAAACATCGATAATCGAAAATGGCAAAACGCTGTATGACTTCAGTACGCTATCGCTGTTTTGGGTAGGCACCGGCCTGATGTCCGCGCTATTCTGTTTTACCACCGCTGCGATTGTTGCCAGGCGACACGCGATAGAGCGTCAGACCTCATTCTCGTCATAACCGTTTAACTTATAAGGAAGATTTTATGATGCCTGTACGACATCAGGTTTTGCTACGCCTGCTGCTCGCCTGCGCCCTGCCGCTGCTGGCCGCGCCGGGCCACGCCGCCGCGCAGTTTACGCTGGAAAAAGTGGTTGAGCTCAGCCGCCACGGCATTCGTCCGCCGACGGAGGGCAACCGGGAGGCTATCGAAGCCGCGACCCAGCGTCCGTGGACGCAGTGGACCACCCACGACGGCGAGCTGACCGGCCACGGCTACGCCGCCGTCGTCAATAAAGGTCGTGATGAAGGCGCACGCTATCGTCAGCTCGGACTACTGGCGGCGGGCTGTCCGGCGAGTGGAGAGATTTACGTGCGCGCCAGCCCCCTGCAGCGCACGCGGGCCACCGCCCAGGCGCTGGTGGACGGCGCCTTTCCCGGCTGCGGCGTGATGATTCATCACGTCAGCGGCGACGCCGACCCGCTGTTTCAGACCGATAAATTTGCCGCCACGCAAACCGATCCCGCCCGCCAGCTGACGGAAGTGAAGAAGACGGCCGGCGATCTGGCGCAGCGTCGGCAGGCGCTGGCTCCGGCAATTCATCTGCTGAAAAACGCGGTCTGCGTACCCGATAAGCCCTGCCCGGTGTTTGATCTACCGTGGCAGGTGGAGCAGAGCAAAAGCGGCAAAACGTCGATTAGCGGGCTGAGCGTGATGGCCAATATGGTTGAGACGCTGCGTCTGGGCTGGAGCGAGAACCTGCCTCTCAGCCAGCTGGCGTGGGGCAATATTACCCGCGCCAGCCAGGTCACCGCCCTGCTGCCGCTGCTGACGGAGAACTACGATCTGAGCAACGATGTGTTTTATACCGCGCAAAAACGCGGCTCGATTCTGCTCAACGCCATGCTCGAAGGGGTAAAAGAGGGCGCCGCGCCGAACGTGCGCTGGCTGCTGCTGGTGGCGCACGATACCAATATCGCCATGGTGCGGACGTTAATGGACTTTAGCTGGCAGTTGCCAGGGTACAGCCGCGGCAATATCCCGCCGGGCAGCAGCCTGGTACTGGAACGCTGGCGCGACACCCATAGCGGAAAACGCTACCTGCGCGTCTACTTCCAGGCGCAAAGTCTGGACAATTTACGCCGCCTGCAAACGCCGGATAGCCAGCATCCGCTGCTGCGCCAGGAGTGGCATCAGGCGGGCTGCCGGACCACCGCCGTCGGGACGCTGTGCCCGTACCAGGCGGCGCTGACGGCGCTTGGCCGTAATATCGACCCGCAGTCCGCTCCGGCGGTAGAGATGGTGCTGCCATAAGTTGAAGGCGAAGCGAGGGAGGTCGCTTCGCCTTTTTCGCTCAGGTTCAGGCCTTTTCTGGCGCAAACGCCCCGGCGGCGACCTGCTCCGGGGTCACCACGCCGCTGTCCAGCACCCAGCCGCTCACTAACGCCGCGGGCGTGACGTCAAATGCCGGATTATAAACGGCGGCCTCTTTCGGCGCCCACTGCACCGCGCCAAAGCTGCCGGCGACGCCGGTGACTTCGGCGGCCGCCCTCTGTTCAATCGGGATTGCCGCGCCGTTCGGGCAATGGCGGTCCAGGGTAGTCTGCGGCGCGGCCACGTAAAAGGGAATCTGATGATACTTCGCCAGCACCGCCAGCGAATAGGTGCCGATTTTATTTGCCACATCGCCGTTGGCGGCAATACGGTCAGCGCCCACCCAAACCGCGTCGACCTGGCCCTGCGCCATCAGGCTGGCGGCCATCGAGTCGGTAATCAGCCGATACGGCACGCCCAGTTCACCCAGCTCCCAGGCGGTCAAACGTCCGCCCTGTAACAGCGGGCGCGTTTCATCCACCCAGACGTTCGCCACCTTTCCCTGCTGATGCGCCAGCGCAATCACCCCCAGCGCGGTGCCGACGCCCGCCGTCGCCAGGCCGCCGGTATTGCAGTGGGTCAACAGGCGGCTGCCCGGCGTCACCAGCGCGCTGCCCGCCTCGGCGATGCTGGCGCAAAGCTGTTTATCCTCTTCGATCAGGCGCAGCGCTTCCGCTTCCAGAGCCTGTGGAAAGCGCTCCTCCGCCAGCGCCAGCTTCATGCGATCCAGATTATTCATCAGGTTTACCGCCGTCGGACGCGCGGCACGCAGTGTTTCCAGCGCCTCAGATAGCGCATCGCGGGTCAGGCCGCGCTGCGCCAGCAGCGCCAGCAGCAGGCTGGCCGACAGGCCAATCAGCGGCGCGCCGCGTACCCGCAGGGCGTGAATATGGTCCACCAGCAGCGCCACGTTATCCGCCGCCAGCCAGCGTTTTTCCTGCGGTAAAGCCTGCTGGTCAAGAATAAAGAGCTGATTTTCGCTTACCCGCAGGCTGGTGGTCTGTAGTGTCTGCATTTAGTTAAATCCCTGTTGCGTTGTTGTATCACATTGTGTCAGGATGAAATCCAGAAGTATAGACGTCTGAACGGCTTAATCAGAATTTTGAGGATCGAGGCAATGTCGCAATACCATACTTTCACGGCCAGCGATGCGGTGGCTTACGCCCAACAATTTGGCGGTATCGACAATCCGTCAGAACTGGTGTCCGCACAGGAAGTGGGCGACGGCAACCTCAACCTGGTGTTTAAAATTTTCGATATCAGGGGCGTGAGCCGGATTATCGTTAAGCAGGCGCTGCCCTACGTGCGCTGCGTGGGAGAATCCTGGCCGCTGACTCTTGACCGCGCGCGCCTTGAAGCACAAACCCTGGTGGCTCACTATCAGCACTGCCCGCAGCACACGGTGCGGATTGTGCATTTCGATCCCGAGCTGGCGGTGATGGTGATGGAAGATCTCTCCGATCACCGCATCTGGCGCGGGGAGCTGATCAACAACGTTTACTACCCCCAGGCCGCCAGCCAGCTGGGGGAATACCTGGCCCAGACGCTGTTCCACACCAGCGACTTTTATCTGCCTCCTCACGAGAAAAAGGCCCAGGTGGCGCAATTTATTAATCCCGAGATGTGCGAAATCACCGAGGATCTGTTCTTTAACGACCCGTATCAGGTTCACGAGCGCAACAGCTATCCAGCCGCGCTGGAAGCCGATGTCGCCGCCCTGCGCGACGATGCCCAGCTGAAGCTGGCGGTGGCCGCGCTCAAGCATCGCTTCTTTTCCCATGCCGAAGCGCTGCTGCACGGCGATATCCACAGCGGCTCGATTTTCGTCGCCGAAGGCAGCTTTAAGGCCATCGACGCCGAGTTCGGCTTTTTCGGCCCGATTGGCTTCGATATCGGCACCGCCATCGGCAACCTGCTGCTCAACTATTGCGGTCTGCCGGGGCATCTGGGCATTCGCGATGCCGCCGCCGCTCGCGAACAGCGCCTCAGCGATATCCAGCAGTTCTGGACCACCTTTGCCGAGCGTTTTCAGGCGCTGGCGGCGGAGAGATCCCGCGACGCCGCGCTGGCCTGGCCCGGCTATGCCTCCGCGTTCCTGAAGAAAGTGTGGGCCGACGCGGTGGGCTTCTGCGGCACCGAACTGATTCGCCGCAGCGTCGGGCTGTCGCACGTGGCGGATATCGATACTATCCAGGACGACGCCATGCGCCATGAATGCCTGCGCCACGCCATCACGCTGGGTAAAGCGCTGATTGTGATTGCCGGGCGTATCGACAGCGTGGATGAGCTGATTGCGCGAATTCGCCAGTACGGTTGAATCTCCGTCCAGCCTTTCCCGGCTCGCGCTGCGCTTAGCCGGGCTACGGGTTCACCACCGTCTGGGATCAGGTAGCCCGGACAGGCGCGTCAAGCGCCGCCTCCGGGTATGTGCCTCTTTCCCCGGAGGCGATGCTTCGCATCTGTCCGGGCTACGGGTTCGCCACCGTCTGCAATCCGGTAGCCCGGGTAAGGCGCGTCAAGCGCCGCCTCCGGGTATTTGCCTCTTTTCCCCGGAGGCGATGCTTCGCATCTGTCCGGGCTACGGGTTCGCCACCATCTGCGATCCGGTAGCCCGGGTAAGGCGTTTACGCCGCAACCCGGGAAGGCAACAACCCACAATCCCCTACCCCAGATACTCAATCACCGACAGCCCGCCGTTATAGTCGGTGCTGTAAATAATTCCCTGCGCGTCGACGAACACGTCGCAGGACTGGATCACCCGCGGGCGACCGGGGCGGGTATCCATCATTTTCGCCGGCGCGGCGGGCACCAGCGCCCCGGTTTCCACCGGTCGATAAGGGTTGGAAATATCGTAAGCGCGAACGCCCGCGTTCTGATAAGTGGCGAAAATCAGCGTTGAGCTGACAAAGCTGCCGGGACGATTCTCATGCAGGTTATGCGGGCCAAAGTGCGCCCCTTTCGCCACGTAGTCAGCTTCGTCCGGCTGCGGGAAAGTGGCGATACTCACCGGATTCGTCGGGTCGCGAATGTCGAACAGCCAGATCAGCTTCTCGCCATCCTGCTGGTTATCCAGCACCGCCTCATCAAGCACCACCAGCAGATCCCGATCCGGGAGCGGCAGCGCGGTGTGGGTGCCGCCGCCAAACGGCGGGCTCCAGTTACGGTGGCTAATCAGCTTCGGCTGAGTGCGGTCCTGCACATCGAGCAGGGTCAGGCCGCCGTCGCGCCAGCTGCCGTAGGCGGTGTCGCCGGCGATAATCGCGTGATGCAGGGCATAGCGCTTACCTTCCGGCCACTGCGCGGTCTCCCCCGCCGCCTGGTTCATCCCCGGCAGCCACCAGCGCCCGGCGACCTCCGGCTTGCGCGGGTCGGCCAGGTCGATAGTCAGGAAAATGTAGTCGCTAAAGCCGTCAATCAGCGCGGAAACGTAGGCCCAGCGTCCGCCGACGTACCAGATTCGGTGGATACCGATGCCGTTAAGCGACAGAAAAGCGATCTCTCGCGGTTTATCCGGAGTGGAAATATCAAAAATCCGCAGCCCGGCGCTCCAGCCCCTATCCCGTACGTCGCTGACCGTCTCGCCCACCGAACGGGTGTAGTACACCTTCTCGTCGGCGAAGCGGGCATCGGCGAACAGATCCCGGGCGTTGATCACCAGCAGCAGATCATCGTGCGCCTGTAAATGGACGTTCCAGGTACCGGGCGGCGCGGCGATGTAGTTGACCGTTTGCGGATGTTTAGGGTCGCGCACATCCACCACGGAAAAGCCCTGCGAGACCATATGGCCGATATAGGCAAAACCACGATGGACCATCAGCTGAACGCCGTCCGGGCGTCCCCCCTGATCGCTATGCCCGATCAGCCGCATATTGCGGCTGTATTCTGGTGTTGGCAAAACACTCATTTGTTTTTCGCTTCCAGGGTAGCGAACCACGGGGCGATAAAGTCTTCGGTCTGGCCCCAGCCCGGGATAATTTTACCCAGCGAGGCGACGTTAACCGCCCCCGGCTGCGCCGCCAGCAGCGCCTGCGGGATCGCCGCCGCCTTAAAGTCGTAGGTTGCAGGCGTCGGTTCCCCGGCAATCTTATTGGCGATCAGGCGCACGTTGGTGGCGCCGATAAGCTTAGGATCCACCGCTACGCTCACCTTCCACGGGCTGCCGGATTCACGCATCAGCTGCAGATCCTGGTTGGAAATGTCGATGCTGTAGAGTTTGATCTCAGTGCGGCCGTTCTCTTTCAGCGCTTTATAGGCACCCTGGCTGAACGCATCCCAGGTTCCCCAGATAGCATCAATTTTACCTTTCGGGTATTTCGCCAGGATCGCGCCGACCTTGTTGGCGGTATCGCCCTGCACGTCGGAAGAGACCGCGCCGATGGATTCCAGCTCTTTGATGCCGGGGTTTTGTTTAAGAAGCGTCTGGTAGGCCGCCTGGCGGCGCTCCATCGGCGGGAAACCCGCGACCCACAGTTTGACGATATTGGCTTTGCCGTTGAAATCTTTCACCAGCTGGCCAAAGGAGAGCTCGGTCAGCGAAGCATCATCCTGCTGGGTGACGGTGACGCCCGGGATCTGGCCGTTTACCGCGGTATCGAAGACCGAGACTTTGATCCCGGCGTCCACCGCTTTTTTCACCAGCGCGGTGGCGTAGGGATCGCGCCCCTGAGAAAGGATAATGCCGTCGTATTTCTGGCTAATCGCCTGGTTAACGAAGTCCTGGAATTTGGCGTCATCACCGTTGCTGAGGAAGGTACTGATTTTAAAGCCGAGCTTTTTCCCCTCCTGGATCGCTCCGGAGACAAACTGAGTGGTGTTATCGTCGGAGCCCAAGTTGCGGATCACCGCAATGCGAATCGGCCCGCTGTGTTCAGCAATGGCAGCCGGAAGCGGCGTCGGGGTTTCAGCAAAGGCCGCTGCAGCGTTGAACAACCCCAGCGCGATGAGTGAAAATGTTATCTTTTTCATAGTGTTTCCTTTTTGTTACCCTAAATAATTCGAATTGCAGGACGGCGGCAAGTAAACGAATCCCGATGAGCTTACATAAGTAAGTGATTCGGGTGAGTGAACGCAGCCAACACACCTGCAATTTGAAGAATGACGGGTAAAATTTTAGATGCGGCGCTGAAAATAAGTCAGTGCGAGCGCGCCAGCCAGCACCAGCCCTTTAATAATGTCCATCGCGTAATAGGGCACCGAGAGCATCACCAGGCCGTTGGAAAGCACGCCTAAAATGACCGCCCCTACCAGCGTACCGAGCGCGTTCGGCTTACCGGAACCGGCCAGCGAGAAGCCAATCCACGCCGCCGCCACCGCATCCATCAGGTAGCCGCCGCCGGCGTTCACCTGCGATGAGCCGATGCGCGACGCCAGCAGAATGCCGCCGAGCCCCGCCAGCAGAGAGGCGATGACGTACGCCGCCACTTTGTAACGGGTGATGCGCAGGCCGGAGAGGCGCGCCGCTTCCGGGTTGCCGCCGATGGCGTACATCCGCCGTCCGTGGGTGGTAAAAGAGAGCGCCAGCTGAGCGATAACGGTCACCACCAGCATAATGATCACTATCGTTGGCACCTGCCCCAGCGAACCGAACGCCGCCGGAATCGCGCCTTCCGCCATATCGCCGCTCGGCAGCACCATGTTTTCGGTGATCGACCCGCCGTAGCTGTAGGTCATCGCCACGCCCTGAATCACGAACAGGCTGGCAAGCGTCGCCAGCATGTCGGGAATACGCAGGATCACGATCAGAAACGCGTTAAACAGCCCCACTAAGGTACAGAGCGCCAGGGTGATAAGGATCGCCTCGGTGGTGCCGAAGCCGTGCCAGACAAACAGCGAAATCACCAGCGCATTGGCCAGCGAGGCGGTGGAGCCCACGGACAAATCGAAACCGCCGATGGTCAGGGATATCGATACGCCGATGGCGATCACCGTCACGATGGCGATGGAACGCAGGATGTTGATGATGTTAAACGGGTCGAGGAAGTTGTCCGACGCCAGGCCAAAAACGGCGATCAGCAGGACGACGGTCAGCAACATGCCCCATTTGTAGAGAAAATCGAAAAATCGCTGACGGCCCGATACCGTCGCGTTAACTGCCAGGGCCTTACTCACGCTGCTGCTCCTCCGGTGGAGTAATAAAGAATGTTCTCTTCCCGGGCCTCCGCGCCCGCAATTTCCGCCACGATGCGCCCGTCCCACAGCACGCAGATGCGATCGCACAGGCCGACCAGCTCGGCGAATTCGCCCGAGGCGTAAATCACCCCTTTGCCTTCCCGCGCCAGGCCGTCGATCACATTGAATAAATCCGTTTTGGCTTTGACGTCGACCCCTTTGGTCGGCTCATCGAAAATCAGGACGTTGGCGTTGCCGCGCAGCCATTTGCCTATCGCCACTTTTTGCTGATTGCCGCCGGAGAGACGGCGCAGGGTTTGCGCCGGACCCGATGTCCGAATGCCCACCCGGGCGATCACCTCTTCCGCCCAGCGCCAGGCCTGACGATGGCCAAACAGGCTCCAGCGGGAGAAGCTGCTATCGGTGCTGACCGCCAGGTTCATCGCCACCGTTTCTTCGATAAAAATGCCCTCTTTGCGCCGCTCTTCCGGCACCAGCGCCAGACCACGCGCCACCGAGTCCGCCGGGTCGCGCGGTCGCCACGGCTGGCTGTTCAGTTCGCCGCGGGTCAAACGGCTTTTGCTGGCGCCAAACAGCGCCTTACACAGCTCGGTTTTCCCGGCGCCCGCCAGTCCGGCGATCCCCAGAATCTCCCCCTTGCGCAGACGCAACGAGATATCCTGCAGCAGCCCTTCGTCGTGCAGCCCTTCAACCTGTAGCAGCACCTCATCGCTATGCGGCGGCCGCTTCGGCGGAAAGATATCGCTCAGCTCGTGCCCGAGCATCTTCTCGACGATCTGCTCGCCGCTCAGGTCGGCCATCGGCCCGCTCTCAATCAGCCGGCCGTCGCGCAGCACCGTCAGGGTGTCGCAGACCGCTTTTAATTCATGAATACGGTGCGAGATAAACACGATACCAATGCCCTGCCGCTGCAGGCGGCGAACCACCGCAAACAGGCGCTCGCTTTCGTTTTGGTCCAGCGGCGCGGTCGGTTCATCGAGGATAAGAAAGCGGCAGTGATGCGACAGCGCGCGGGCCAGCAGGATTTGCTGTTTTTCCGCCAGCGTACAGCTGTCGATGGAGCGGCGTACATCGAGGCTGACGTCAAGCTGAGCCAGCGCCTCGCGCGCCAGCTGGCGCAGCCGCCCCCAGCGGAAGGCGATCCCCGGCTCCGCCAGCCTGTCGAGCATGATGTTTTCCGCGATGCTCAGGCCCGGGACCAGCGCCACGTCAACCTCCTGCTGCACCAGATGGATCCCCAGCTGTTTGGCATCGCGCGGCGAGCGGATGCTTACCGACTGGTTGTTAATCACCACCTCGCCTTCGTAGTGGGCGTGCGTGCCGCACAGCACCGCCATGAGCGTGGACTTACCCGCGCCGTTGGCGCCGGTCAGCGCATGCACCGATCCCCCCGTCAGGGTGAAAGCCACGTTGCTGAGCGCCCGAAAGCCGGAAAAGGCCAGGCTAATATTTTGCATCTCAAGGCGATTGCCGGTCATCCCCTGCACCCTGTCGATTAATGTTCTGATTTAACGAATTTTTCATAGCTGTCCTTGACTGACAAATGCATAAAAGGCATAAGATAAAGCGAAATAATATTAGCCATCCGGATGTCCAGACATAACATCGGGTTAGCGAAACAGCACAAGGACAACATTGATGAGTCACAGCGATATCCGCGTGGTCCCCGGCCCCGCCAACTACTATTCCCATCCCGGCAGCCTTGCCCGGCTGCAGGATTTTTACAGCGAAGAACAGCTTTCACGCGCGGTGTGGGTTTACGGCGAGCGGGCTATCGCGGGCGCGCAGGCTTTCCTGCCGGCAGCGTTTAACGCGCCTGGCGCCAAAAAAATATTATTTAAAGGCCACTGCAGCGAAAGCGACGTCAGCGAGCTGGCCCGCGCATCCGGCGACGATCGATCGGTGGTGATTGGCGTGGGCGGCGGCGCGCTGCTCGATACCGCGAAGGCGCTGGCCCGTCGCCTCGGCCTGCCGGTGGTGGCCATCCCCACCATCGCCGCCACCTGCGCGGCGTGGACGCCGCTGTCGGTGTGGTATAACGATGCCGGTCAGGCGCTGCAGTTTGAAATCTTCGACGACGCCAACTTTCTGGTGCTGGTGGAGCCGCACATTATTCTTAACGCGCCGGCGGAATATCTGCTGGCGGGCATCGGCGATACGCTGGCGAAATGGTATGAAGCGGTGGTGCTGGCTCCGCAGCCGGAGACGCTGCCGCTCACCGTGCGCCTGGGTATCAACGGCGCGCTGGCGATCCGCGATGTTCTGCTGGAAAGCAGCGAAACCGCGCTGGCCGACCAGCAGCGCGGCGAGCTGACCCAGGCGTTTCGAGACGTGGTGGATGCGGTTATCGCCGGCGGCGGTATGGTCGGCGGGCTGGGCGAGCGCTATACCCGCGTCGCCGCCGCCCACGCGGTGCACAACGGGCTGACGGTACTGCCGCAGACCGAGAAGTATCTTCACGGGACCAAAGTCGCCTACGGCATTCTGGTCCAGAGCGCCCTGCTCGGCCAGGACGACGTGCTGGCGCAGCTGGTGCAGGCGTACCGGCGCTTTAATCTGCCGACTACGCTGGCGGCGCTGGAGGTGGACATCAACAACCGCGAACAGCTGGATAAGGTGATTGCCCATACCCTGCGCCCGGTGGAGTCCATCCATTTTCTGCCGGTTGAACTGAACGCCGAAACCCTGCGCGCGGCGTTTGAGAAGGTCGAACGTTTCGCCGGTTAATCCCCCGTTTTATTCGCCTCTGCCGCCCGGCGGAGGCGCTTTCGAGCCGCCTCGCAAAGCCGATGTTTCTGCCTTCGCCAGAAGACGATTCTGCGTTAGGGTACCCTCATAAGAAAATAACAAACTTATCTTATAAACTTATTATTTTCTTATGTTCAACTGAGGTGTACAGTGGAGGTACATAGCATGCTCATCTGGTCAAAAGTGGCAAAAAAGGAACCGGCAAATATCGATTATCGCTATCAGCAGAGAATCAAAAGCAGGCTAGCTGATTTAGGTGACCGTACGGCTCCTCGGCCCGATGTCAGAAAGTTATCTAAACCAGAGAATCATTACCGTCTTCGGGTAGGGGATTATCGGGTCATTTTCACACGTCAGGGGCTGACGCTGAGCGACCTGTTTATCGTGTCCGTTAAGCGCAGAACCTCAACAACCTATTTGCATGAGGAGAATATGCCATATGGCTGTTCAGATAATTAAGGATGATGAAGGGAAAGCGCAGTACGCGGTGATCCCCTACGACGAATACTTCCAGATGTGTTTGCAGCTAGCCGAGCTGGATGATGAAACGGAAGCCGATCTTGAAGATATTCCGGTAGAACACGATATCTACGACAACGTGATGCTGCCGGGTGACGTCTGCGACATCATGGATAAAGAGAAAGTCAGCCTGCAGGCGGCCTGGCGCATTTTGCGCGGCCTGTCGCAGCAGGAGGTGGCCAATAAGCTCGGGATTAGCCAGTCGGCGGTATCCCAGCTAGAAGCTATCGATTCCCGCCCGCAAAAGCGCACCCGCGAAAAGCTGGCGGCAATATACGGCTGCACCCAGGAGCAGATCAGCCTGTATCTGCCGAAAGAGGGTTAACAGCACTTCGCGCCGCCTTTACCGCCGTAGCGCGCGTCCTGACGCTCGCGAAAAAACTCTTCATAGGTCATCGGCGTTTGTTCCGGATGGGTCGCGCGGATGTGCTCCACGTAGTTGTCGTAATCCGGGACGCCGATCATCATTTTCGCCGCCTGGCCTAAATATTTTCCGGCTTTCGAAAGGGTATCAAACATTTTCAACTCCCATCATCGCCCCCCTTCTCGCAAAAGAGGGCGATAACGTCATGGCTTAGTGGGCGCGTTTCGCCTGGGTCACCAGGCTATCAGCATCAGCAGGCATCGCCTGGTAAGGGGTCTCTTTCGCCGTCGGTTTGTCCTCTTTCAGCGCCGCCAGCGCGGTCTTAATCGAGAACAGCGCCAGCACGACCACCACCACCATAAAGAAGATGGTCAGCCCGGCATCCAGACGGTTGTTAAACACCAGCTGCGCCAGCTGCGACTCGGTGTACTGCGGCGGAATATTGCCGCTGTCAATCATCGCCTGGAACTTGTTGGCAATCGCCAGGAAGCCCACTTTGGTATCGGTGCTGAACGACTTCTGCCAGCCCGCGGTCAGGGTACAGATCAGCAGCCAGGAGGTCGGCAGCAGCGCGACCCAGGCATAGCGCTGGCGCTTCATCTTAAACAGTACCACCGCGCAGAGCATCAGCGCCATCCCCGCCAGCATCTGGTTGGCAATACCAAACAGCGGCCACAGCGTGTTGATGCCGCCAAGCGGGTCAACCACGCCCTGATGCAGGAAGTAGCCCCACGCCAGCACGCACAGCGCCGTGGCGAGAAGGTTCGCCGGCAGCGAGCTGGTTTGCTTCAGGCCCGGGCTAATCACCCCGAGCAGATCCTGCAGCATAAAGCGCGCCGCGCGCGTGCCGGCATCCACCGCGGTCAGGATAAACAGCGCCTCGAACAGAATCGCGAAGTGATACCAGAAGGAGACGTCCATCAGGCCGCCCAGCGAACCGTGCAGAATATAGGCCATGCCCACCGCCAGCGTCGGCGCGCCGCCCGCACGGGAGATAATCGACTGTTCCCCCACTTCGTTCGCAATCTGATTAAGCGTATCCGGGGTTACGGTAAAGCCCCAGCTGCTCACCACCTGCGCCGCCGACGCTACCACATCGGTCACGCCCGCCGGGGCCAGCACCGCCATTGGGCTGTTCATCGCGAAGTAGACGCCCGGGTCGATAATACAGGCCGCCACCAGCGCCATAATCGCCACGAAGGACTCCATCAGCATGCCGCCGTAGCCGATAAAGCAGGCCTGGCCTTCATTAGCCAGCATCTTCGGCGTCGTGCCGGAGGCAATCAGGGCATGGAAGCCGGAAACCGCGCCGCAGGCGATGGTGATAAACAGGAACGGGAACAGGCTGCCGCTCCATACTGGCCCGGTGCCATCGATAAATTTGGTCAGCGCCGGCATCGTCAGCGTCGGACGCATAATCAGAATACCAATCGCCAGACCGACGATGGTGCCGATTTTCAGGAAGGTGGAGAGGTAGTCGCGAGGCGCCAGCAGCAGCCAGACCGGCAGCACCGCGGCGATAAACCCGTAGCCCACCAGAATCCAGGTGAGCTGTACGCCGGTGTAGTCAAACCACGGCGCCCAGGTCGGGCTTTCCGCCACCCAGCCGCCGGAAATGATAGCGAACACCAGCATCACCAGGCCAATCACCGACACCTCGCCAATGCGCCCGGGGCGCAGATAGCGAATATAGATCCCCATGAAAATCGCCAGCGGGATGGTAAAGGCCACGGTGTAAGTCCCCCACGGGCTGTGGGTCAGCGCTTTCACCACGATCATCGCCAGTACCGCGAGGATAATCACCATGATCATAAAGCAGGCTACCAGCGCCAGTACGCCGGCGGTCGGGCCCATCTCCTCTTTCACCAGCTCGCCGAGCGAACGTCCGTCGCGACGGGTGGAGACGAACAGCACCATAAAGTCCTGTACCGCTCCGGCCAGCACCACGCCCGCGAGGATCCAGATCATTCCCGGCAGATAGCCCATCTGCGCCGCCAGCACCGGACCAACCAGCGGCCCCGCGCCGGCAATGGCCGCAAAATGGTGACCGAACAGCACTTTCTTATCGGTTGGAACGTAGTCGAGGCCGTCGTTGTGACGCACCGCCGGAGTCATGCGCGTCGGGTCGACCGCCAGCACGTTTTTAGCGATATACAGGCCGTAAAAGCGATAGGCGATCAGATAGACGCAGACTGCCGCGACGACAATCCACAGCGCGTTAATCTGTTCACCCCGGTTTAGCGCGATATAGCCCAGGGCAAAGGCTCCGATAACGGAGAGCAGTGTCCAGATGAGGTATTTCCCTGAATTATTCATCATTGTGTTCCACAGGTAGGGTAATCAGGATGTTACAAGTTGTTTCTAGAACACAATGGAAGTTTTAACAACTTTGAAACGTTGCAGATGTCGCCTGACGGCAAGGATTTATCTCACATTGCAAGCGAGATCACTTCTGGCAGGAAAATGGATGAAAACGGGGAGGGATAATCTGTCACTGCATCGCATCCTGTTTCCCCGGAGGCGGCGCTTGACGCGCCTGTCCGGGCTACCGGTCCGCAGACGATGGTGAACCCGTAGCCCGGGTAAGCGCAGCGCGACCCGGGAAGAAGCCGCACCGATACATTCATCCCGGCGTATCCCCGGGTTGCGGCGTAAACGCCTTACCCGGGCTACCGGTCCGCAGACGATGGTGAACCCGTAGCCCGGGTAAGCGCAGCGCGACCCGGGAACAGGCTATGCCTCAGCCGAGGACAGCCGTGCCCAGACGGCAGGTGCAGCAGCGTCGTCCCCGCTCGTCGAACACCGCAATTTCCCAGCTCTGGCCCTGACGCCCCAGGTGCAGCGCCCGGCATTCGCCGCGGACTTTGCCGCTGGAGACCGCCCGGTGATGGGTGGCATTGAGCTCGGTCCCCACTACGCACTGCCCCTCTTCGGTCATCAGCCACCCGGCCATCGAGCCCAGGGTTTCCGCCAGCGCCGCGGAGGCGCCGCCGTGCAGCAGCCCGAACGGCTGATGGGTTCGCGCGTCGACCGGCATTTCCGCTTCCAGCAAGCCCTCCTCAAGCCGGGTATAAACGATGCCCAGATGCGCCACCATCGTATTGACGCTGGTCGCGTTGAGTTCATCCAGCGTCAGCTGACGTTTCCAGGCCATTTATGCCCCCAGCGTCGAGCCGCCGTCCACCACGATATCCTGCAGCGTGATATGGCTGGCGTGGTCGGAGGCGAGGAACAGAATGGTATTGGCAATCTCCTGCGGGCGGGCGATTTTACCCAGCGGAATGCCCAGCTTAAACTGCTCACCGAAGCCGCGAATGCGCTGCTGCTCAGCGTCATCGCTCACCCACAGCGTCCGCTGCATATCGGTATCGGTAGAGCCAGGAGAAACCAGATTACAGCGTACGCCGCTGCCCGCCAGCTCCAGCCCGACGGTCAGCGCCAGGCTCTTCAGCGCCGCCTTTGATGCGCCGTAGGCGCTCATGCCAATGCGCGGCGTATGCGCAGCGTCGGACGCCACGGTCACAATCGCCCCGCCTTTTTGGCGGCGGAACTGCGCCATCGTCTGCTGGAACAGGTTAAACGCCCCGCCAACGTTAACGGCAAAGGTCTGCTGCCAGTCTTCCTGGCTCAGCGCATCGGTCGCCCCCATCCGCAAAATACCGGCGGCATTGACCAGCACATCCAGCCGCGCGATCCCTGCCAGCAGGCGGCCGCACGTCTGCGCCACCTGCTGCGCGTCGGCAACGTCCAGCGTCTCGGTGGCGAACGGGTAGCTTTCGCCGTCGAACGCCAAATCAAACCCGGTTACCTGCGCGCCGGCCTCAACGAACGCCAGGGCGGTGGCGTAGCCGATCCCCTTGCCCGCGCCGGTGACCCACACGGTCCGGCCGTGAAAATCGAGCCCGTTCATTATTTCACCTCGCGGGAAAGCAGCGCCCACCAGGCATCAATGGTCGGATTTTTCGCCAGCACCACGAAGTCGATATCGCCGTGCACTTTACGCCAGCGGGCGGCGAGCGCCATCATGCGTACCGAATCCAGGCCGTAGTCGATCAGGTTTTCGTCATCCATCGGTTCGTCGGATTCATCCAGCAGCGGCAGCACCAGCGCCCGCAGCGCCGCTTTCGATGCCGGCAGCGGCAGCAGCTCTTCGGTCATCACCACGCGACCGGAGCGACCCGCCACGTAGTTGAGCGCCATCAGGTGCTCCTCGCGGCTGAAATCGGCCAGCGCGTCGGCAACGAAGAACGGCTTAATATCGCGCATAAACGCATCGGTCGCAGTGGTCATGCAGCCGATATGGGCATATACGCCGGTGATGATTAGCTGATCGCGCCCCGCCTCTTTCAGCATCTCCTCCAGCGGCGAGCGATGAAACGCGCTGTAGCGCCACTTCACCAGCACGGTGTCGTTGTCGTCCGGCGCAAGCGCGGCAATCACCTGCTGCTGTTCCGGCGAACGGGTCAGGCCCGGCCCCCACATGTCGTTCAGCAGCGCGCGGTCTTCATCGCTCTGCTCTTTCGGCTGGGCGGTGTAAAAAACCGGAATATGGTTCTGTTTGCAGAACTCGCGCAGGGCGGCGATGTTGGCCACCACTTTCTCCATCATCGCGCTGTTTTCGCCCCAGAAGTTAAGGAAATACTCCTGCATATCGTGGATCAACAGCGCGGCACGGGACGGCTCAAATGCCCAGTTCACTTTGTTCGCCGGGATATCGCTGGCTTCCGGCAGCGCGTAAGCCTGTAATTTTGGGATTGCCATTCTGTCTTCTCCTTCAGCCCAGCTTGCGTTCAGCCAGCCACTGACGTAATTGTTTTTTATCGACTTTGCCCACCGGCGTCAGCGGCAGCGCATCAACGCACTCCACGCGGTCCGGCAGTTTAAATTCTGCGACCCCTTGTTCCCGCAGGAAGCGGCGTACCGCCACCGCGCGCAGAGGCTCTTTTACCACCAGATATGCGCAGCTCTTTTCCCCCAGCAGGCTATCTTCCATGCTGACCAGCGCGACGTGGATCACCGCCGGATGGCGCAGCAGCAGGTTTTCGATCTCTTCCGCCGCGATCTTCTCGCCGCCGCGGTTGATCTGATCTTTTTCCCGCCCCTGCACGGTGATATAGCCATCTTCATCGATCGAGATCAGATCGCCAGAGCAGTAGAAACCATCGGCATCAAAGGCCTCGGCATTATGCTGCGGGCTCTTGTAGTACCCGCGGAAGGTATAAGGGCCACGGGTCATCAGGCGCCCGACTTCGCCGCGCGGCAGCGGATTACCCTGCGCATCGGCCACCCACACTTCGTCATCAGGACACATCGGGCAGCCCTGGGTATTGATAATGCGCTCGGGGCTGTCGTTGAGGCGGGTATAGTTCACCAGCCCCTCCGCCATGCCGAAGACCTGCTGGAGCTGACAGCCGATTTCCGCCGGAATACGCGCGGCGAGGGTCGCGGACAGGCGCGCCCCACCTACCTGCAGCAGCCGCAGCGACTGCAGACGGGCATTGCTGCCGGACTCATAGATCTCCTGTAACCACAGGCTTACCGCCGGCGGAACCAGCGAGGTCAGGTTAATCTGGTGCTTTTCGATCAGCGGGAAGCAGAGGGTGGCGCTCGGGTCGTGCGCCAGCACCACCACGCCGCCGGCGAGGAAGACGCCGAGTGAACCCGGCGAGCTCATCGCGTAGTTGTGGGCGGCGGGAAGCGCGTTCAGATAGCGCGTTTCGGCGCTTACGCCGCACAGCTGGTTGCTGCGGCGAATGCTGTATTCGTAGTCGTTATGAGTACGCGGAATGAGCTTCGGCGTACCGGTGCTGCCGCCGGAGAGCTGGAAAAAGGCCACTTCGTCAGCGGGCGTCGGATGCGCGACGAAATTATCGTCAGGCCGCGCGATGGCCGCCGCCAGGCTGCGTTCGCCGCCGTCGTTCAGCAGCAGGGCCACGCGTACCGACGCATGCTGGGCGACAAAAGCGTTAAGAAAATCATCATCGGCAAACAGCGCGTGTTCGCGGTCGGCAATCAGCAAAGCGGGTTCAATCTGCGCGGCGTAGGCGTTCAGCTCGCTACGCTGGTGGCTGAACAGCGCGTTGACCGGCGCAACGCCGATACGCAGCAGCGCGAAGAAGGTGATATAAAATTCCGCAACGTTGCCCAACTGCACCAGCGCCGTTTCGCCGCGCTTCAGGCCCTGACGCTGCAGCGAGGAGGCGAGGTTATCCACCAGGCGGTTGAATTCACGGTAGCTGTAGCTTTTGTCGCCGTCGATAATCGCGGGAGCGTCGTTTTCCGCATGACGGGTAATCAGATGGGTTAGCGGCAGATCCTGCCAGTAACCTTTTTGCCGATAGCGGGCCGCAAACTCTTCCGGCCAGCGGGTAAATTCGATCATCATAGTCCCTTATTGCAAGCCGAATACGTTCAGCATGGTGGTCAGTTTGACGCCGGTTTCGCGCCACTCGCCTAGCGGCGAAGAGGCCGGGACGATACCTGCGCCAGCAAATAGCCGCAGGGTGCGCTGCTGCAGGCGCGCGCAGCGGATGGTCACCACCCACTCGCCGTTGCCTTCATCATCGCACCAGCCGACGATGCCGCCGAACAGCTGACGGTCGAACGGCTCCAGTTCGTTAATCAGGCGTTTCGCCGCCTGATGCGGGAAGCCGCTCAGCGCCGGCGTCGGGTGCAGCAGGCAGGCCAGCGACATGGCGTTCTCATTTGCCAGCGCGGTGCCCTGAATCTGCGTCGCCAGATGCCACAGGGTCGGCGTGGTGATCAGCTGCGGAGAGTCCGGCAGGGAGAGTTCGCTGCTGCGCGGCGCTAATACGGCCTTCATCGCCTGGGTCACCAGCTCATGTTCGTGGCGGTCTTTTTCCGATGCCAGCAGCCTGTGCCCCGCTTCGCGGTCCAGCACATCGTCCGGCTGGCGACGGGCCGAACCGGCCAGCGGCAGAGAGCTGAAATGCGCGCCTTCTTTACGCAGCAGCAGCTCCGGGCTGGCGCCCAGCAGCACGCCGCCGTCCGAGAGCGGCACGTGGAAGTTATAGCTGGCCGGGTTCTGGGCGATCAGGCGCTCGAGCAGCGCCCCGCTATCAACCCGTTCGCGGGTGGTGATATCAATCAGGCGCGAGAGGACCACTTTGTCCACTTCCGGCGTCGCGGTGAGGGCCGCCGCGCGCGCCACCATCGCCATGAAGGTGTCCTGTTCGGGGATCTCCCGGCGCTGCACCACGTCCATCGGCTGTTGCCCGGACGCATAGCGCGCGGAGTGCTGCTTTTCAGTGCGGGAGAACGCTGTCCAGCTCGCGGGGATAAACAGCTCGGAAGGCTCACTGGTATCGAACGGAATGGCGCCGACCATCACAGGCTTTGCGATCCCGGCAGCCCGCGCCGCTTTAAACGAGGCCGCTATTTTTTGCTGAAACTCCCCGTCCGGATTATCGCCGTCGGCGGCCGGATGAGAGAATCGGCTAAAGCAGCCAGCGGTGGTGAAGCTGCGGTACGGCGACATAAAGAAGAAGCTTTCCGGCGGCAGAGTCATTTTTTTCTCCCGTACTTCCTCAGCCAAAGACGTTTCCATATCATCCTCCAAAAACGATAAAGATATTACGAATAATTATCATTTATATTTTGGTTGGGTAACCTAAAAGGTATTGCGCGCTATGTCAACCGTACAGGTAGCATGTTGTGCGACTTAAGCTTGCATCGACGCCGCTCACAGCTGAAAATGAGAAGCATTTATCACTACTTAACCAGGATGCGAATACGTGAATTTCTCCACCTTTTGCCGCCGTACCCTCCTCGCCAGCGGCCTGGCGATTTTCGGAATTAGCTCAGCGCTGGCGGCAGACTGGCCGCGTCAGATAACCGACAGCCGGGGACCCCATACGCTGGAAAGCCAGCCGCTGCGCATTGTTTCCACCAGCGTGACGCTGACCGGCTCGCTGCTGGCGATTGACGCGCCGGTGGTGGCCAGCGGGGCCACGACGCCCAATAACCGCGTCGCCGACGGTCAGGGATTTTTACGCCAGTGGAGCGATGTGGCGAAAGCGCGCAAGCTGTCGCGCCTCTATATTGGCGAACCGAGCGCTGAGGCCGTCGCGGCGCAAATGCCGGATCTCATTCTGATTAGCGCCACCGGCGGCGATTCGGCGATGATGCTCTACGACCAGCTTTCCACCATCGCCCCGACGCTTATCATTAACTACGATGATAAAAGCTGGCAGGCCCTGCTGACCCAACTGGGGGAGATTACCGGCCACGAAAAACAGGCGGCGGAGAGAATCGCGGAGTTTGATAAAAAGCTGGCGGCGCTGAAAGAGAAAATGAAGCTGCCGCCGCAGCCGGTTACCGCGCTGGTCTACACCACCGCGGCCCATAGCGCCAATATCTGGACCAAAGAATCCGCTCAGGGACAGCTGCTCGAGCAGCTGGGCTTTACCCTCGCCGACCTGCCCGGCGGGCTGCATGCCAGCCAGAGCCAGGGAAAACGGCATGATATCGTGCAGCTGGGCGGGGAAAACTTAGCCGCCGGACTTAACGGCCAGAGCCTGTTCCTGTTTGCCGGCGACCAAAAGGACGCCGACGCGATTAACGCCAACCCGCTGCTGGCGCATCTGCCCGCCGTTGAAGGCAAACGCGTTTATCCGCTGGGGACGGAAACCTTCCGCCTGGATTACTACAGCGCCGTACTGGTGCTGCAGCGCTTAGCGACCCTCTTTGCGTAAGCCACGCTTCCCGGCGCCGGTCGCCGGGATCTCATCGCGCCTCATTTCATATATCATCGCGTTGTTATAACAGGCTTTTTCACCGTTTAACGCCCTATCACCCTCATCGCCCATCAGCCGAAATATCATCGTTTCAGGTGTTAATTTGTGATTAGCCCCGGCCGCCGCGTTGCCCGATTATCTGCCCCACACCGCTTGAGGTGGTCATTCAACACAGAAGGAAATTAACGTGGCAACGAGCAAATTGATTCAAGGCGATACGCTGACCGAAACCAGCAACGCCGCAGACGGCTTTAACCCGGCAACAGAAGTGAGCGCATACAGCTATACCTCCGCTCGCGTCGCTAAACCGGTCTATAACAAATACAAAGCTTCCACCACCAAACCCAAAGTCTTCGGCTACTACACCGACTGGTCACAGTATGATGGTCGTCTGCAGGGCGATAATTCAAAAGATAACCGCGGTCGCGGCTACGACCTGACCAACGTTTCTCCTACCGCCTACGACAAAATCATCGTCGGTTTCGTCGGCGTGACCGGCTTCCACAAAGTAGACAACCTGTGGCGCGACGTGGTTGCCGAAGGTGCCGATCAGTGCGGAAAAGTGAAGTACGAGCCCACCTTCCTCGACCCGTGGGGCGACTTCCAGTCTTACGTTAACGTTGGCCACACCGTCAGCGGCTGGGATGTCGATCCGAAGACCGTGACCCAGAGTAATACTAAAGGCCTGCTCGGCGGCCTGCGCGATCTGCAGGCCAAAGCGAAGCAGCAGGGCCACGACCTGGTGCTGTCCATGAGCATCGGCGGCTGGAGCATGAGCAACGGTTTCCATGAAACCGCCGCGTCTGACGCCGCGCGTAAGGTCTTTGCCAAAGGCGTGGTAAAACTGTTCAAACAGTTCCCGATGTTCAGCGAAGTGGATATCGACTGGGAATATCCGAACGCCGAAGGCGCTGGCAACCCGTACGGCCCGGAAGACGGCGAGAACTACGCCCTGCTGATTGGCGAACTGCGTAAGCAGCTGGACGCCGCAGGCCTGAGCAACGTCAAAATCTCCATTGCCAGCTCGGCGGTGGTCAAGACGCTCGGCTACTCCAACGTCAATGCGCTGCTGAAAGCGGGCCTGTACGGTATCAACGTCATGACCTATGACTTCTTCGGTACCCCGTGGGCGGAGAGCGTGACCCACCACACCAACCTGAAGGCGCTGGAAGAAGGCGGCTGGGGGGTGGATACCGTTGTCGGCCATCTGCTGTCCGAAGGCTTCCCGGCAGAGCGAATCAACATTGGTTACGCTGCCTACACCCGTAACGGGCGCAACGCGGAGCTGGAATCCCTTTCTCCGCTGAAGGGTACCTATAACCCGGGCACCGGCACCACCGTAGGCTCCTTCGAATCGGGCACCACCGAATGGTACGACATCATTTATAACTACCTGGATCTGGAAAACCAGAAAGGCCGTAACGGCTTCAACGTCTACACCGACAAGGTTGCCGACGCGGACTACCTCTACAACCCTGACAGCAAACTGTTCATGTCCCTGGATACGCCGCGCACGGTGAAAGCCAAGGGCGAATACGCCGCCAGCCTCGGCCTGGGCGCGCTGTTCACCTGGACAATCGACCAGGACAACGGGGTGCTGGTTAACGCCGCCCGTGAGGGTCTGGGCTATGAAATGGCGTCTGAAATTATCGATATGGAGCCGTTCTATTTCGAAGGCATCAACGTCGACCCGGCGGATACACCGGATGAACCGGAGGAAGAGGAGGAGGATACCGTCCAGCCTGAACCGTCGGTAAACCATGCGCCGAAAGCCGCTATCGAACTGATGGTGGTAGGCGGCTCCCGCGTGCGTCTTTCCGGCGAAAAATCTTCTGATGAAGATAACGACGAGTTGACCTTTAGCTGGGGCGTGCCCGCGGCGATCAACGTCGCCGATAAAACCGCGGCGGTCATTGAGTTCGATGTGCCGAAAGTGGCTGCGGATACCGAGTATACCTTCACCCTGTTCGTGCGCGATACCTGGGGTGAACCGTCAACGCAGCAGCGCTTTGTGCTCTCCGTCGTCGCCGCGACTCAGACTGATGATACCGAGGACGAGCCGGCTGACGACCAGGATCGCACCGATGATACGCCTCAACCGGCAGATGATGATGCTGTTCCTTCTGACGAAACCACGCCTTACCCGCTGTGGAATGCCAGCACCGTCTATGGCAGCAACTGGGGCAGCTTTGAAATCGTGAGCTGGAAAGGCCATAACTACCAGGTGAAATGGTGGTCTCAGGGCAACCAGCCGGATCTGAACTGCGGTCAGTTCCAGGTCTGGAGCGATCTCGGCGCGTACTAAGCGTAAATCGTCACTGACGAGTGATAGCCAGCCCCGGAGCAATCCGGGGCTTTTTATTATCGCTCTTTTCGTTTTCCCGGTGGCGCTACCGGGCAACTGCAGGTCGGTAGCCTGGGTTGCGCCGGGATAACTACATCGGTGCGGCTTCTTCCCGGGTTGCGCTGCGCTTACCCGGGCTACGGGTCCACCGCCGTCTGCGGGCCGGTAGCCCGGGTCAGGCGTTTACGCCGCAACCCGGGAATGTGCCGGGATAAATACATCGGTGCGGCTTCTTCCCGGGTCGCGCTGCGCTTACCCGGGCTACGGGTCCACCGCCGTCTGCGGGCCGGTAGCCCGGGTCAGGCGTTTACGCCGCAACCCGGGAATGTACGGGGATAAATACATCGATGCGGCTTCTTCCCGGGTCGCGCTGCGCTTACCCGGGCTACGGGTCCACTGCCGTCTGCGGGCCGGTAGCCCGGGTCAGGCGTTTACGCCGCAACCCGGGAATGCGTCGGGATAAATACATCGGTGCGGCTTCTTCCCGGGTCGCGCTGCGCTTACCCGGGCTACGGGTCCACCGCCGTCTCCGGGCCGGTAGCCCGGGTCAGGCGTTTACGCCGCAACCCGGGAATGTGCGGGGATAAATACATCGATGCGGCTTCTTCCCGGCTGCGCTGCGCTTACCCGGGCTACGGGTCCACCGCCGTCTGCGGGCCGGTAGCCCGGGTCAGGCGTTTACGCCGCAACCCGGGAATGCGTCGGGATAAATGCATCGGTGCGGCTTCTTCCCCGGCTGCGCTTACCCGGGCTACGAGTCTACCGCCGTCTGCGGGCCGGTAGCCCGGGTCAAGCGTTTACGCCACAACCCGGGAATGCGTCGGGATAAATACATCGGTGCGGCTTCTTCCCCGGCTGCGCTGCGCTTACCCGGGCTACGGGTCTACCGCCGTCTGCGGGCCGGTAGGGCCGGTAGCCCGGGTCAGGCGTTTACGCCGCAACCCGGGAATGCGTCGGGATAAATACATCGGTGCGGCTTCTTCCCGGGTCGCGCTGCGCTTACCCGGGCTACGGGTCCACCGCCGTCTGCGGGCCGGTAGCCCGGGTCAGGCGTTTACGCCGTCTCCGGGCGCTGAAAGCGGCGCAGCTCGCGTAGCAGCCCCACCAGCACCACGCCCACAATGACCAGCGCCCAGCCGCTGGCGCTCGCCGAAGCGGCCGGCGTCAGAATCGCGCCCAGGCCGCCGAGCAGCGCCGCGCCTATCGCATCGCCGGTCACGTTCTGCGCGGTCCACAGCCCGTTGATACGCCCGAGCATATTTTCCGGGGTTTGCGTCTGAATCAGCGTATATTGCAGCAGCGAGCTTATCGCGCTCAGCCAGCCAAACAGCGCCAGGCACAGGGCGCCCAGCGCCCACACCGGCATCAGGCTGAACAGCGCAATCGCCACAAAGGAGCCAACGGTGGTCGCCAGCATCAGCACGCCGGGCCTCGCCGTCTGCGCCAGCTGTCCGCTGGTCAACGCCCCGAACGCCGCGCCCAGAGGGATCGCGGCGTACAGCAGGCCAATCTGCGACGTCGACATCTGCCAGCTCCCGGCCAGCGCCGGATAGAGCACGCGCACCGCGCTGGCCATGGTCAGCAGGCCGCCAAGCAACGCAATGCCGCCGATAAGCGGGCTGTTAAACAGAAACTTCAGTCCCGCGTACAGCGATTTTAGCGGATGCTCGCGCGGCTGCGGCGGCGGCGCCAGCCGCGGCAAACGCAGCAGCGTCAGCGTCGTAATAAAGGTACCTGCCGCCGCCAGGCCGTAGTTCCAGGCTACGCCGCCGGTTGCCAGCAGCAGGCCGCCGATCATCGGCGAAATCACCGAGCCCAGCCGCACCGTCAGCATGGTGATCGCCCCGGCCTGCATCAGGTTTTCCCGGCCAACCAGCGCCGGAGTCGCCGCCAGCAGCGCGGTCACGCCGATTGAGGCAAACAGGCCGTCCCAGATGCCCAACAGATAGATGGCGATGAGCGACGGCTCCGGCAGCATGGCGTTGAGACACAGGCCGACGAAGCCAATCCCGCAGGTGCCGCGCGCCAGCAGGATCAGACGTTTACGCTCATAGCGGTCGGCAAGCACGCCGCCGATCATCAGACCGACAAACATCGACCCGCCGGTTAAGGTCACCGACAGCCCCACTTGCCAGGTGGAATGGGTCATCAGCTGGATTTGTACCGGGATCGCCACGCCCAGCAGGCCAAGCGACAGGATCGAGATAAAGCGGGCGATAAAGACGGCGCGAAAGGCCGGGTGGGTTTTCAGCAAGCTGAGATTCAGCAGCCAGGATTGTCGGTTCATGACAGCGCCTTGTTATTATTTTCCATACCATTTTTATGGGTGCACATGCTAACATAACCGGATAGAATCGATAACGATAATTACTATCATTATCATGTCAGGGATGTAAGCCATGTCGTCTTCCACGACCGCGGCGCGCGCCTTTGCCGTGCCGGGTCTTTTAATCGTTTTAATCATCGCCGTTGCGCTCAGCCTGCTGGTCGGCGCCAAACCCCTGCCGTTTAGCGTCGTCATTGATGCCTTCACCGGCACCTGCCAGAGCGCCGATTGCACCATCGTCCTTGATGCACGACTGCCGCGAACCCTCGCCGGGCTGCTGGCCGGCGCCGCGCTGGGTCTGGCCGGGGCGCTGATGCAAACGCTGACCCGCAACCCGCTGGCGGACCCGGGGATCCTCGGCGTCAACTCCGGCGCCAGCTTCGCTATCGTGCTGGGCGCGGCGCTGTTTGGTCTCTCCTCGCCGCAGGAGCAGCTGCTGATGGCCTTTTGCGGCGCGTTCGGCGCCTCGCTGCTGGTAGCCTTTACCGGCAGCCAGGGCGGCGGCCAGCTGAGCCCGGTTCGCCTGACCCTCGCGGGGGTCGCCCTGGCGGCGGTGCTGGAAGGGCTTTCCAGCGGTATCGCCCTGCTTAACCCTGACGTCTACGACCAGCTGCGCTTCTGGCAGGCGGGCTCGCTGGATGTGCGCACCCTGCAAACATTGAAAATCGTGCTGATCCCGGTACTCATTGCCGGCCTGGTGACGCTGCTGCTGAGCCGTGCCTTAAACAGCCTGAGCCTCGGCAACGATACGGCCACCGCGCTCGGCAGCCGGGTCGCGCGTACTCAGCTTATTGGTCTGCTGGCGATTACCGTCCTGTGCGGCAGCGCCACGGCGGTGGTCGGGCCCATCGCCTTTATCGGCCTGATGATGCCGCATATGGCCCGCTGGCTGGTGGGCGCGGATCATCGCTGGTCGCTGCCGGTGACCCTGCTGGCTACCCCTGCCCTGCTGCTGTTTGCCGACGTGCTGGGGCGCCTGCTGGTGCCCGGCGAACTGCGGGTTTCGGTGGTCAGCGCCTTTATCGGCGCACCGGTGCTGATCTGGCTGGTACGCCGCCAGCCGCGCGGAGGTGGCATGTGATTGCGCCTTCTCGTCGCCTGATTTTTAGCTGCCTGCTGCTGCTGGTCGCCAGCGCGCTGGTCTCCCTGTGGGGGCTGGGCACCGGCCTGGTGCCATTGAGCGTTGAGCAGGTTATCTCGGCGCTGCTCGGAGATGCGCCGCGCAACGTCGCCATGGTGGTGACCGAGTGGCGCCTGCCCCGCGTGCTGATGGCGCTGCTGATTGGCGCCGCCCTCGGCGTCAGCGGCGCGATTTTCCAGTCGCTGACCCGCAACCCGCTGGGGAGCCCGGACGTGATGGGGTTTAACACCGGGGCCTGGAGCGGCGTGCTGGTAGCGATGGTGATGTTTGGCCAGAACCTGGCGGCCATCGCCATGGCGGCCATGGCTGGCGGGATCCTTACCGCGCTGGCGGTCTGGCTGCTGGCGTGGCGCAACGGGATTGAAACCTTTCGCCTGATTATTATCGGCATCGGCGTGCGCGCTATGCTGGTGGCATTCAATACCTGGCTGCTGCTGCGCGCTTCGCTGGAAACCGCCCTCTCCGCCGGGCTGTGGTATGCCGGCTCGCTTAACGGTTTGACCTGGGGAAAAACCTGGCCCTCGGCGCCGCTGATTCTGCTGATGCTGGTCTGCGGGGCGCTGCTGGCGCGGCGCATGCGGCTGCTGGAGATGGGTGACGATACCGCCTGCGCCCTGGGCGTGCGGGTTGAGCGCTCGCGGCTGCTGCTGATGCTGGTCGGGGTGGTGCTGACCGCCGCCGCTACCGCGCTCGCTGGGCCGATTTCGTTTATCGCCCTGGTGGCGCCGCATATCGCGCGCCGCCTCAGCGGCACCGCGCGCTGGGGGCTGGCCCAGGCGGCGCTGTGCGGCGCCCTGCTGCTGGCGCTGTCTGATTACTGCGCGCAGCGTCTGTTTATGCCCTATCAGTTACCGGTGGGCGTGGTGACCGTCAGCCTTGGCGGCATCTACCTTATCGGGTTGTTAATTCAGGAGTCCCGCAAAAAATGACCGCTGTAACCTCCCGTTTGCGCGGCGACCAGCTGACCCTGGCGTACGGCAAAAAAACCATCGCCGAATCGCTGAGCGTCACCATTCCCGACGGCCACTTCACCGCCATTATTGGCCCTAACGGCTGCGGTAAATCGACGCTGCTGCGTACCCTGAGCCGCCTGATGACCCCGACATCCGGTCATGTGTATCTCGACGGCGAGCAGATCCAGCGTTACGCCAGTAAAGAGGTGGCGAAGCGGGTCGGCCTGCTGGCGCAGAACGCCACTACGCCGGGAGATATTACGGTTCAGGAGCTGGTGGCCCGCGGGCGCTATCCGCACCAGCCGCTGTTTACCCGCTGGCGCAAAGAGGATGAAGAGGCGGTCAGCAGGGCGATGAAGGCCACCGGCATTACCGACCTGGCGCTGCAAAGCGTCGATACGCTCTCCGGCGGCCAGCGCCAGCGGGCGTGGATCGCCATGGTGCTGGCCCAGGAGACGGCGATTATGCTGCTCGATGAGCCCACCACCTGGCTGGATATCAGCCATCAGATCGACCTGCTTGAGCTGCTAAGCGAGCTGAATCAGGAGAAGGGCTATACCCTGGCGGCGGTGCTGCACGATCTGAACCAGGCCTGCCGCTACGCGACCCACTTGATCGCCCTGCGCGACGGCAAAATCGTCGCCGAGGGCGCGCCGAAGGAGATTGTCAACGCGGCGCTGATCGAGAAGATTTACGGCCTGCGCTGTACGATCATTGACGATCCGGTGGCGCATACGCCGCTGGTAGTGCCGCTGGGCCGCAAGTAGAGATTCCCGGCTCGCGCTGCGCTTAGCCGGGCTACCCAATCTGGCACAAACGGTAGCCCGGGTAAGGCGTTAGCCGCAACCCGGGAGTTCATCTGCCCCTAATCCAATATCTCCCTGAGCACCGGGCCGATCGCTTCAAAGGCCTGCGGAGAGATAATATCCACGTGTGCGCAATCCTGGCTGAACACCTCCAGCTCGCCGACCCACGGCCCCCACACCACCTGCGGGTCCATCCCCGGCTGACGGGTTTTCTCCGCCACGAACAGCGTCGCCTTACCGTCAAACTTCGCGCTGTGCGCGGTGGTCAGCAGGCGCACCGCATCGGCATAGTTGCCTTCGATAACGCTGAACAGCTCGCCGGAAGCCTGCCCCTGCTGGGCGGCCAGAAACGCCTCGCGTTCACGGGCAATCTCCGCCAGCACCTCAGGATCCAGACCGTTCGCCTCTTTCTCCGCCCAGTTCTGCGTCTCCGGCGGCCAGGTATCGAGCAGCCCGAGGAAGGCCACCGCTTCGCCGCGCTGGCGTAACCGGGCGGCAATCCCCTGCGCCAGGGTACCGCCGAGCGAATAGCCCAGCAGATAATAGGGGCCGTGGGGCTGCTGCGTCAGCAGAGTGTGGAGATGATGTTCACACACCGCATCCAGATCCGCCGCCGTGGCCATCGGTCCCTGCGGTCGCGGCGACTGAATGCCGACGATCGACCAGCGCGGGCTTAAATAACGCGCCAGCACGCTGAACTGCCAGGCAAAACCGGAAGCCGGATGGAAGCAAAATAGCGTCGGGCCGTCGCTCTCGCGCAGCGGCAGGAGAGCGTCGAAGCCCAGCCGTTGCGCCTGCTCATCGCTCAGATCCGATGCCAGCAGCGCGCTCAGCTTGCCGACGGTAGACGCGACCATCACCTGCCCCGGAGTCACCTGCCGCTCCAGCTCGCGGCCGAGCGTCGCCGCCAGGCGCATCGCCAGCAGCGAATGGCCGCCGAGGGCGAAGAAATCGGCGTCGATATCGTTCACCTCGCAGCCGAGCAGCTGGCTAAAGGCCGCGGCGACGGTGGTTTCCACGCCAGGCTCCGGCGGACGGCCACTGCGCTCACCGCTCAACGTGGGTAACGGCAGCGCTTTACGATCCAGCTTGCCGTTAGCGCTCAGCGGCAGCGCCGGCAGCTGTATCAGCACCACCGGCACCATATGCGGCGGCAGCTGTTCGCCAAGCCGCGCTTTGAGCGCGACGGCGTCCAGCGGCAGGCCGGAGTCAGAAACCAGATAGCCCACCAGCTGACGGGCATCGCCGCCGGTTGCCGCCGCCTGATTGAAGACGCAGGCGTGAGCCACCGCCTGCGCAACGTCCGGCAGCGCGGACATCGCGCGGTCAATCTCGCCCAGCTCAATCCGCTGGCCGCGAATTTTTAGCTGGTCGTCGCTGCGCCCGAGATACTCGACGGCGCCGTTATCCAGCCAGCGGGCAACGTCCCCGGTGCGGTACATGCGCTCGCCCGGCGCGTAAGGGTCGGCAATAAAGCGGCTGGCGGTTAAATCGGGGCGCCCCAGATAGCCCTGCGCCAGCTGAATGCCGGTCAGGTAGAGATCCCCCGCCACGCCCGGCGGCACCGGGCACATGGCGGCATCAAGAATGCGTAGCCCGGTATTCCACACCGGCCAGCCAATCGGCACGCTGGTGCCGCTTACCGCCGCCAGTTCGGGCCCACAGGCCGGATACCAGCTAACGTCCACCGCCGCTTCCGTCGGGCCATACAGGTTATGCAGCGGCGCGCCGGTCAGCTGCTCCCATTCCCGACACAGCGCCGTCGGCAGCGCTTCGCCGCTGCAAAATACCCGGCGCAGGGTTTGGCAGGCGCCGACGTTCTCCGCCTCCAGCGAGGCGACGAACGCCGCCAGCATCGACGGCACAAAGTGGGTGGTGGTGACGCCATAGCGGGCAAAGAACCGCTGCATCGCCAGCGGATCGCGATGGGCTTCCGGCTCGGCCATCACCAGCTGCGCGCCGGCGATAAATGGCCACCAGAACTCCCAGACCGACACATCAAAGCTGCACGGCGTTTTCTGCGCCACGATGTCGTCAGCGCAGAGCGGATAGTGGTCCTGCATCCACAGCAGGCGGTTGACGATGGCGGTTTGCCCGACCATCACCCCTTTCGGTCGCCCGGTAGAGCCGGAGGTAAAGATGATATAGGCAGTATGCTCCGGCCGTGAGAGCGCCAGCGGCGCGGCATCCGACGCCGCCAGCGGCTGCTGGTAGCACAGGCTTTCCAGGCCGGGAATATCGCTAAAGCGCGCCCGCTGATCTTCAGAGGTAATCAGCAGCGACGGCCGGGCGTCTTCCAGCATCATCCGCAGACGATCGTCGGGATAGCCGGTATCCAGCGGCAGCCACGCGGCGCCGGCCTCAACAATACCGTGCAGCGCCAGCGTCAGGAATACCGAACGCGGCAGCGCGACCGCGACGCTATCGCCCGGCTTGACGCCCCGCGCGCGAAGCTGTTCAGCCAGCGCCACCACCTGCTGGCGCATCTCGCGGTAGCTAAACTGCCAGCGGCCGTCCGCCAGCGCAGGGGCATTCGGGGTTTTCGCCGCCTGCTCCGCTACCAGCGCGCTCAGGGTGGTGAGCGGCAGGTCGACAGCGGTCGCGTTGACCTGCCGCAGCTGTTCCGTTTCCGCCGCCGACAGCATATTCGCCTCGCCGCAGCGCAGGGTCGGATTATCGGCAAACTGGGCCAGCAGTGCGGAGAGTCGGGAGATATGGTTACGCAGCGTCCGTTCCTCGTAGCGCTGCTTATTCGCCAGCACCTCCAGCGACAGCCCCCCGGCTTCATCCGGGAAGAGCGCCAGCTCCAGGTCATTGACCGGGCCGGTGGCCAGAGTGTGGGTAATGGACTCCACGCCGTCGATATCCAGCTGATAGTCGAAAACTTTAATATTGAGCACCGGGCCAAACAGCGGTTCATCGCCCGCCGCTCTGCCGCTGTCGCGCACAATCTGTTCGGCGTCATAGCGCTGATGGCGGCGCATTTTCTTCAACTGCCCGGCAAGACGCGTGGCCAGCTCCGGCAGCGTTTCCCCGGCGTCAATAGTGACCGCCAGCGGCAGAACGTTGAGCACCGGGCCGGTAGCGGTGAGCGCCGCAGAGCCCATGCGGCGCATAAAAATAAAGCCCGCGGCATAGTCCGTTCGGCTGCACAGCCGTCCCAGCCACAGGGCGGTCAGCGCCAGCGCCAGATCGGCGCGCTGGCACTGCGGCGCCCCTGCCGCCAGCCGGCTAAAGACCCCGGCATCCACCTCCAGCTTCATGCGCCAGATATCGCTGCTGGTCGCCCTTCCCGCCAGCGGCGCGTCCGACAGCGAGGCCGGTGCCGGCAGCGCCTGACGCTGCGCCTGCCAGAACTGTTTGTCGCGCTGCCAGGCGTCGCTGCCGTAGTAGCGCTGATACTCTTCCACCACCTCGGCAAACGGCGTAAACGGGGAATCAGGCGTTGCTTCGCCGCGCTGCCAGGCGCGGTAGATCGCGGCGATCTGGCGGGTAATCGCCGGGAAGCTGAAGCCATCGACCAGCAAATGGTGGTAACGCTGATACCAGTACCAGCGGTTATCACCCACCCGCAGCAGCTGATGGCAGACCAGCGGATTGCCGCCGTCCACCCGCAGGTTTTGTCCGAGGTCGGCCTGCATCAGCGCCAGCGCGGCCGCGTGCGGGTCGCTCGCGGCACGCAGATCCCGGTAATCCGGTTCGGCAAACGCACGATGTTCATCGACCCACTGCCAGGCTTCGCCGTTATCTTCGCAAAAACGCATGCTGAGGGTGTCGGCCTGCGACAGCCCGGTGACAATGGCCCGGCCGAGCAGTATCGGGTCGATATCACCGCGCAGCTCGACATAGTGGGCGACGCTCCAGGCGCCGGGCAGCGTCGAGAGGCGCTCCGCCATCCAGATCCCCGGCTGCGCCGCAACCAGCGGTAAACGTGTGGTCATCGTGGGCTCCTCAGGATGCATGGTGGGCGGGGATCAAGGTAGACCAGTTTGCCGCCAGCCAGTCATTGCACGCCGCTAACGACTGCGGCGGGCACTCCACCGCCCAGCCTTCCGGCAGCGCGCAGGAGTGTGGCCACAGGCTGAACTGCTGCTGGCCATTGCGCAGGATGTAAAACTGCCCTTGCGGATTGTCGAAGGGGTTACTGAATTGCATGTCTAATTCCTCGTAAAGCGCGCGTTGTTACTCATCACGGCATAAAGGCTGCCACAGCTGGATAAGCCCGGTGGTCAGCCCGCCGCGCCAGCACAGCGCATCATGCCCGCCGTCAACCTGACGCCAGAAAATCGTCTGCTGTTCCAGATGCGCCAGTAGCGCCTGGTTGGCGCGAAAAATGATCGGCTCGCGAATACCGGCTTCCAGCCAGATACGTAGCCCTTGCGGATGTAATTCGCCGCGGCTCAGGCGGTCAATCAGCAGACCCGTCTGCGCGCCGCCGCGATGCGGCCACCAGTAAGAGCCGGACTGGCTGAGCACGCAGCCAAAGCGCTGGGGCCAGTAGAGCGCGGCGAACATCGAGGCCAGGCCGCCAAAGCTCTGACCCGCCACCACCGTGCGGTCGGCGCGATCGCTGAAAGGCGCCAGCCGGTGAACCATTGGCAGCAGTTCTTCCTGAACCGCCAGCCAGAACGCCTCATTGCAGGGAAGCTCCGCGGCCCGGTGCGGATTATCAATCGCGTCAATCAGCAGATAAATCGCCGGCGGGAGCCGTTTTTCGCGGGTTAAGCCCGCCAGCGGCGCCCATACCGGCATGCTTTCGGCCCAGAACTGGCCATCCAGCAGGATCGCCAGCGGGCGCGCCTGCGGCTGCGCGTCGCCGGTGGCGTAAACCCATATCCGTCGGCGGTTGCCGAGTCGCTGGCTCTGCCATTCGATGCAGAGCGGAGGTGGATAAGGTTCATCGCGCATCGCCCAGCCCGGCTGCTCCGGGGCTGCAGGCAGCTCCAGCGCGGAGACCGCGTGGCCGCGCCCTCCCTTCCAGCTTTGCGGATTGAGCGGGTCGGCAATCGCCTGCGGCAGCAGCCTGCGCCAGCCTTCGCGCAGCAGCGCGCGGTCCGGGCCGTCACCGTTAAAAAGCTGGGGGGAAAAGTCGTCGTCGCGGGCGGAAGGGATAAAGCAATAGCTGCCGCGCCAGGTCGGAGAAAGCGTGGTTTGCCAGTACCAGGCATCGGTACCGGGAATGCGCCGCAGGGTTTGCGGTACGGCATTTTTATGATGGTCAGTCACGCCGGTGATATAAATCCATACCCGCTGGATGGCCGAAGACGTTTCGTTGCCCGCCGGATCGCGCCACCAGAAGGTTACCCGATACGCGCCGTCAACGGCTTCGATTTGCGGGCCGGAGATATGCTGCCACCAGTCGTCACTTCCTGTCTTATGCATTCCTTTTCAACCCTATGTTTATCGTGACATTTATCAACAAACGCATTAATAAACGCAATATTTATTGATAATATTATTGATAACTATTTTCATTTGCAATAGCGTATTAGCGCGCTGTGGGAAGCGCGTCTTTCAAAATTAAACATGTCTGAGAGGGCTCATTTAGTCCGCGACGGAGCGCCCTTTGCCCTCGACTGGCAACATTGATACCGCCTCTCCTCCCGCTGGGAAGGGTCTTTTGGAGAAGGTGGCGACAAAAAGCAGGAATTACAATGAATAACAGGATCAAATCCCTGGCCTTGCTGGTCAATCTGGGAATCTACGGGGCTGCGTTTCCGCTGAGCGCGGCGGAAACCGCCTCCGATAGCAAAACCGCAACCGCTGATGAAACCATGGTCGTCACCGCCGCCGAGCAGAACCTGCAGGCGCCCGGCGTTTCAACCATTACCGCAGATGAAATTCGTAAACGCCCGCCTGCGCGCGACGTGTCGGAAATTATCCGTACCATGCCCGGCGTTAACCTGACCGGCAACTCCACCAGCGGCCAGCGCGGCAACAATCGCCAGATTGATATTCGCGGCATGGGCCCGGAAAACACCCTGATCCTGATTGACGGCAAGCCCGTGACCAGCCGCAACTCCGTGCGTCTGGGCTGGCGCGGCGAGCGCGATACCCGCGGCGATACTTCATGGGTACCGCCGGAGCTGATCGAACGTATTGAAGTCATTCGCGGCCCGGCGGCCGCGCGCTACGGCAACGGCGCGGCGGGCGGCGTGGTCAATATCATCACCAAGAAAAGCGACGGCGAATGGCACGGTTCATGGAACACCTACATGAACGCCCCGGAGCATAAAGAAGAAGGCTCGACTAAACGCACCAACTTTAGCCTCAGCGGCCCGCTGGGCGGCGATTTCAGCTTCCGCCTGCTGGGCAACCTCGATAAAACGCAGGCCGATGCCTGGGATATCAACGACGGGCATCAGTCAGAGCGTACCGGTGCGTACGCTAATACCATGCCTGCCGGGCGTGAAGGGGTTAAAAATAAGAACATTAACGGCGTCGTGCGCTGGGATTTCGCCCCAATGCAGTCGCTGGAGTTTGAATCCGGCTACAGCCGTCAGGGCAACCTCTACGCGGGCGATACGCAGAACACCAATACCAACGATCTGGTAAAAGAGAACTACGGGAAAGAGACGAACCGCCTCTATCGCCAGACTTACTCCGTCACCTGGAACGGCGGCTGGGATAACGGCGTGACCACCAGCAACTGGGCCCAGTACGAACGTACCCGTAACTCGCGTAAAGGCGAAGGTCTGGCGGGCGGTACGGAAGGTATCTTCAACAGCAACCAGTTCAGCGATATCGACCTCGCCGACGTGATGCTGCACAGCGAAGTTAACATCCCGCTGGATCTGGTGTTTAACCAGAACCTGACGCTGGGCTCCGAGTGGAATCAGCAGCGGATGAAGGATTTGGCGTCAAATACCCAGACCTTTATGGGCGGCGATATCGACGGCTATGACAGCACCGGCCGTAGCCCATACTCGAAGGCCGAGATCTTCTCCCTGTTTGCCGAAGACAACGTGGAGCTGACCGACACCACCATGCTGACGCCGGCGCTGCGTTTCGATCATCACACGATCGTCGGCAACAACTGGAGCCCGTCGCTCAACCTGTCTCAGGGTCTGGGGGATGACTTCACGTTAAAAATGGGCATCGCCCGCGCCTATAAAGCGCCGAGCCTGTACCAAACCAACCCGAACTATATTCTCTATAGCAAAGGCCAGGGCTGCTACGCCAGCGGTACCGGTACCGGTTGTTACATGATGGGTAACGATGACCTGAAAGCCGAAACCAGCATCAACAAAGAGATTGGCCTTGAGTTTAAACGCGACGGCTGGCTGGCGGGGGTGACCTGGTTCCGCAACGACTACCGCGATAAAATCGAAGCCGGCTACGCGCCGATTTCACAGACTACGAACGGTAAAGTGAAAACCGATATCTATCAGTGGGAAAACGTGCCTAAAGCGGTGGTTGAAGGTCTGGAAGGCACCCTGAACGTGCCGGTCAGCGAAACGGTGAACTGGACCAATAACATCACTTATATGCTGCAAAGTAAAAACAAGGAAACCGGCGATCGTCTGTCGATTATTCCGGAATATACCCTGAACTCCACCCTGAGCTGGCAGATTCAGCAGGATATTTCCGTACAGTCGACCTTCACCTGGTACGGCAAGCAGCAGCCGAAGAAATATAACTACAAAGGTGAGCCCGCGGTGGGTTCTGAAACGGATGAAGTCAGCCCATACAGCATCGTTGGCCTGAGCGCCACCTGGGATGTGACCAAAAACGTCAGCCTGACCGGCGGCGTGGATAACGTCTTCGACAAGCGCCACTGGCGCGCGGGGAATGCGCAAACCACCGGTAGCCTGACCGATGTTTCTTATATGGCTGGCGCGGGCGCCAATACCTATAACGAATCAGGCCGCACCTGGTATCTGGGCGTCAATACCCACTTCTGATTGTCTGGCCGTTCCCCCCGCCCTCTTGCCATAGAGGGCGGCGGGGAGAATCTGTTAACATCCCCCCTATGCAAACCCAACGTTCTATCATTCAGCTTGCCGATCGCTCGCTGCAGCGTGTCGATTTCGACCCATTGACCTTTCGGCCTGAAGATCTCCTCTGGCTGCCTCATCATGCCCGGCTAAGCGGCTGCGCCCGCAAGCGGCAGAGCGAACATCTTGCCGGGCGTATCGCCGCGGTTTATGCGCTGCGGGAGGTCGGTGAAAAAGAGGTGCCTGCCGTTGGCGATCGGCGCCAGCCCCTGTGGCCCGCGCCGTGGTACGGCAGCATCAGCCACTGCGAACGCAGCGCGCTGGCGGTTGTCTCCGCCGGGCCGGTCGGCGTTGATATTGAGCGCATCCTGTCTCCCGCCCTCGCGGCCGAGCTGGAAAGCAGCATCGTCAATAGCGCGGAAAAAAGCCTGCTGGACGCCAGCGGCCTGCCGTCGGCGCTGGCGCTGACGCTGGCGTTTTCGGCAAAAGAGAGCGCATTTAAGGCCAGCCCGCCCGAAATACAGAACGGCGTGGGTTTCAGCGATTTTGAGGTGACGTATATAAAGGAAGGAAACCTGCGGCTTCGCCTCTCCGCCGTGGCGTATCGGCTGCAATGGATTAAGGCCGGTGACTACATCATCACGCTCTGCGCATCGTAAAAAACAAAACCCGCGCGGCAGACCGCGCGGGTTATCGGTTTACGGCGCCGTAAAATCAGCGCATTTTCTGCGCCAGCCCGGCGACGGAAGCGGCATCGAAGCCGTGGTGTTTGCGCAGCCAGCCGCGGTCTGCCGCCGCCGCATACTCGCCATCCGGGATCCCCAGACGTTTGAGCGGGATTCCCGCGCCGGCTTCGGCCAGCACTTCCGCCACCAGGCTCCCCAAGCCGCCGTTGACGTTATGCTCCTCCACCGTTATCACCGCTTTGCACGGCTTCAGCGCCGCCAGCAGCGCGGCGGTATCGCAAGGGCGAATGGACGGCACGCTCACCACTTTGGCCTGAATCCCCGCATCGGCCAGCCTCTGCGCGGCATCGACGATTTCATGCACCGTCGAGCCGGTGGCCACCAGCGCGATATCCTCGCCTTCCCGCAGCGTAACGACTGCTCCCGGCACAAAGCGATAGCTTTCATCGTGCAGCTCCGGCAGCGCCTTGCCGTCGAGGCGAATATAGACCGGCCCCTGATAGCCGATGGCGTAATCGATAATCTGCCGACATTCGCGCGGCGAAGACGGAGCGAAAATCTGGATATTACCGAAGCCGCGCATCACCGCCAGATCGTCAATCGCGTGATGGGTGCTGGCCAGCGGGCCGTAGCTGGCGCCGGCGTTAAGGCCAAATAGCTTAACGTTGGTGTTGTTATAGCAAACGTCGACTTTAATCTGCTCATTGGCGCGGGAAATCAGGAACGGCGCGGCGTTACAGGTGACCGCCACTTTGCCTCCCAGCGCCAGACCCGCCGCCGTCCCGACCATGCTCTGCTCGGCGATGCCCACGTTCACCAGACGCCCGGGGAACTGTTTAATAAACGGCGCGATTTTGGCCGTTGACGTGGAGTCAGCCACCACCGGCACCAGATCGACGCCGCGGTCGACCGCATCAATAAAGGCCTGAACCATCACGCTCGCCAGGTGTTCTGCATTACTCATCTTTCAGTTCCTCCAGTGCCAGTGCAATTTCTTCGCCTTTCGGTACCCGGTGGTGCCACTCCGGGCGCCCCTGGATAAAGGAAATACCGGCACCTTTCGTGGTGTTGGCGATAACGACGTTCGGTTTACCTTCCTGCGTCAGCCCTTCCAGGGTCGCCACTACCGACGCCATGTCGTTGCCCTGGCATTCGGTGACCATCATCCCGAAGGCCTTCCATTTATCAGCCAGCGGATCGGTATTCATGATTTCGCGCGTCGGACCCGCCAGCTGGAGATTGTTCTTGTCATTAATAATGATGAGATTATCAAGGCCGTAGTGCGCCGCGGCCAGCGCCGCTTCCCAGTTACTGCCTTCCGCCAGCTCGCCATCGCCGGTAATTAAAAAAATGCGGCGGGAGCTGTTGCTTTTTTTCGCAGCCAGCGCCAGCCCCACCGCAACAGGCAAACCGTGGCCCAGCGCGCCGGTGTTGAGCTCAATCCCCGGCGTTTTCTGGCGCACCGGGTGACCCGGAAGATGGGAGTTCGCATGCTGATAGGTTTCCAGCCACTCAACCGGAAAGAAGCCCGCCTCGGCCAGCACGCAGTAGTAGCAGCCCACCGCATGGCCTTTCGACTGGATGTAGATATCGCGCTGGTCGTCAGCCAGACGCTCCGGCGCGACGTTCAGAATGCGGAAATAGAGCGCGGTGAGCAGTTCAACCTGCGACAGGTCGGCGCCGGTGTGCCCGCCCGCAGGGCTGTTGGCGTTCAATCTGACGATATGGCGACGTACGGCGCGGGCTTTACGCTCAAGGGCCTGGACATCATAGCTATAGGGATTCATTTAATACCTCTGAATTTATTTTCAACTTGGAATATTTATTCCGTCAGGGACTAAAAAAACCAGACATCCCCAGGCAACGCATCGTAAGGCTTACGCCGCTGCATCATACTCAGGAACATTCTGCCTCCTTACCACCGGGCGTGACGTCACCCGGGCACTTTTCAGTTGACCTGAAATCGCTATGAATATATATTCACTAACGACTCTTTATTCAATTATGCGGCTACTGTTCTGTTTTTGTCCATAGCTGATTTTGAGGATTGGCGAAAGTTAGATATCCATCACACTTAACTGTCTTTTCTTTTCGCGTATGATAATGAGCTCTAACATAATGGCTGCACGTAAATGATTTTCGGGGAAATATATGGCTAAGCAGGATGAACAACGGCTATTAGTTAAGATTGCCACGCTCTACTATCTTGAAGGACGAAAGCAGTCCGATATCGCTCAACTTCTCTCGCTTTCTCAGTCATTTATCTCCCGAGCGATCGCCCGCTGCCAAAAAGAAGGCGTGGTCAAAATCAGCGTTGTTCAGCCATCGAATATTTTCCTCAATCTTGAAAAAGGCCTCGAGGATCGCTACGGAATTAAACAGGCCATCGTCGTGGATACCGAAGAGGACGCCAGCGATCACACCATCAAGCGCGCCATTGGATCCGCCGCGGCCCACTATCTGGAAACGCGATTGCGGCCGAAAGATCTGATTGGCGTCTCGTCGTGGAGTTCGACTATCCGCGCAATGGTTGATGAGGTTCACGCGCAAAACCTGAAGGCCAACGGCGTGATTCAACTGCTCGGCGGCGTGGGTCCTAACGGTAACGTGCAGGCGACCATCCTGACCCAGACCCTGGCGCAGCGTCTGAACTGTGAAGCCTGGCTGCTCCCTTCCCAGAGCATCGAAGGTTCTACGGAGGAGAAAAATCGCCTCGTGGCCAGCAAAGATGTCGCCGATGTGATTGCGCGCTTCGACGAAGTCGATATCGCCATCGTCGGGATTGGCATCCTTGAACCTTCGCAGCTGCTCAAAACGTCCGGTAACTACTATCACGAAGATATGCTGCAGGTGCTGGCGGAACGCGGCGCCGTGGGTGACATTTGCCTGCACTACTACGATAAAAACGGCAAGGCGGTGTTACGCGATGATGAAGATCCTGTGATCGGCATGGCGCTGGAGAAAGTGAAGAAGTGCCCTAACGTGGTGGCCCTTGCCGGCGGCAGCGAGAAGGTAGCGGCTATCAAAGGCGCGCTTTCAGGCGGTTATATCGATGTTCTGATCACCGATTATCCAACGGCCAGGCTGCTTATCGCCGGGTAATTTCCTCACTCAAACACTTTCCCACAGCCTTTACGCTTTCCTTCAGGCGTAAAGGCTTCGCCAATAAATTTTTATATTTCAATCGTATATAACCAGCCAACCGCGCTCTTTTCCCCCGACATCCGGAAGCTTCACCAAACGGATAAGTGTGATTGCCAGCACAATTGATAACTTTTCCTGTAGCCCGACGGGAAGTTTCTGGCTAAGGTAACAAATAAATAATCACTATCGAATATATATTCAGTGATTAAAAAAGTGAAAACGAATTGTCACATCATGGCCTGCTAAGAAGCAATGCGATAAAGAGGAATGCCGACTTCCCCCTCCGCGCCAGGACGAAGTGTGACTCAGGAGACTACCTAATGCAGGCAACACGTAAAGAGTTCATCATTGCGCTGGACGAAGGCACCACCAATGCCAAAGCCGTCGTACTCGATAGCCGCGGCCAGGTCGTGGTGAAATTCTCTCAGCCGCTGGCGATCCAGACGCCGCGTGAAGGCTGGGTCGAGCAGTCGGGAGAAGTCCTGGTTGACGCTTCGCTGGCGGTTATCGCGCAAGCGGTAGCGCACATTGGCGCAGAAAACGTCGCGGCATTAGCCATCAGTAACCAGCGCGAGACCGCGATCGGCTGGTATCGCCAGAGCGGTAAGCCAATCAACGCCGCGATCACCTGGCAGTGCAGCCGCAGCGCCGCGTTTTGCGATGAACTGCGCCACAGCGACAAAGAGCGGCAAATCAAGGCCGTGACCGGCCTGCCGATTGCGCCTCTGTTTTCGGCCTCGAAAATGCGCTGGCTGCTGGAATCTCTTCCTGAGGCGCGCGCGCTGGCTGAGCGCGGAGAAATCTGCCTCGGCACTATCGACAGCTGGCTGCTGTGGAACTTAACCCAGGGCGAGGCGTTCTACTGCGATTACTCCAATGCCGCGCGTACCCAGCTGCTGAACCTGCAAACCGGCCAGTGGGATGACAACATGCTGGCGCTGTTCCAGATCCCGCGCGCCGCGCTGCCGGAGATCAAGCCCTCCAGCGGATTGTTTGGCTATACCCGGGGGTTGAACGCTATCCCTGACGATATTCCCGTAATGGCGATGGTCGGGGATTCCCACGCCGCGCTGTTTGGCCACGCGCTGGGTGAACTCGGCTGCGTGAAAGCCACCTACGGTACGGGGTCATCGGTGATGGCGCCGGTAAAATCCGCACAGTGCGATATCGACGCGCTGGCCACCACCATAGCCTGGCACGACGGCGACAGCATCACCTACGGACTCGAAGGTAATATTCCGCATACCGGCGATGCCGTGGCGTGGATGGCGGACAGCACCGGTCTGAGCGAACTTTCCGATGCCGAACTGGCGCATGAACTCAACACCCTGCCCGCCTCCGTGGACTCCACGCTGGGCGTCTATTTTGTGCCGGCGTTAACCGGCCTGGGAGCCCCGTGGTGGGATGACAGCGCCCGCGGCGTGATTTGCGGCCTGAGCCGCGGCGTCAAGCGCGCCCATCTGATTCGCGCCGCGCTGGAATCCATTACCTATCAAATCGCCGATGTCGTGGTAGCGATGCGCCAGCAGGACGACTTCCACTTAACGGCGCTGATGGTCGACGGCGGCCCAACCAGGAACGACTGGCTAATGCAGTATCAGGCTGACCTGCTCGGCTGTCCGGTGATGCGCAGCGACGTTGCCGAGCTGTCGGCGATTGGCGCGGCCCTGCTCGCGCGCAAAGCCCTGAATCCCGGATCGGTGACCGACCTGAACGCGTTTTTAACCGAACACAGCGAATTTATCCCCGATATGGCCCGCCACCAGCGCCTGCAGAAAAGATGGCAGGAGTGGCGCCATGCGGTGAACAGAACATTATGGAAACCGGCAACGTCCGCCTGACGCCCACCAGGGAATCGAACGCGTGACGCACCTTAGAGCCTATCCCAGTAGGCGTTATTGGCGCAGGCAGTTTGAACACGGACAGCGCGGAAGAACCGGAGCGTACACATAGTACGTGAGGATTCTGAGCACTGCCCTGGTTCAAAATGGCCAGTAAAATAGCCCTAATGGATAGGCTCTTAATCATCAACAAAAGGAGACCCCCGGCCCATAAACTCGATTTACAGGCCTTACGTTGTTTCACCGTACCCGACAATAACAACCAAGAGAGAAAATTGTCATGAAATTACGTTTAACGCTTTTAACCGCTGCTACCCTGACCGCCTTTTCTTTCGCTGCCCAGGCGGCAGAAAAAGGCACCATCATGATCATGGTTAACTCGCTGGATAACCCCTATTACGCCTCTGAAGCCAAGGGCGCTAGCGAAAAAGCCAAAGAGCTGGGCTACCAGACCACCATTTTGTCGCATGGTGAAGATGTCAAAAAACAGAATGAGCTGATCGATACCGCCATCGGTAAAAAAGTTCAGGGCATTATTCTGGATAACGCCGACTCCACCGCCAGCGTCGCCGCCATTGAAAAAGCGAAGAAAGCGGGTATTCCGGTGGTTTTAATTAACCGCGAAATTCCTGTCGATGATATCGCGCTGGAGCAAATTACCCATAATAACTTCCAGGCCGGTTCTGAAGTCGCCAACGTATTTGTCGAGAAAATGGCGGAGAAAGGCAAATATGCCGAACTGACCTGTAACCTTGCGGATAATAACTGCGTGACCCGCTCTAAATCTTTCCACCAGGTGATTGACCAGTACCCGGATATGGTCAGCGTCGCTAAGCAGGACGCGAAAGGCACGTTAATCGACGGCAAGCGCATTATGGACAGTATTCTGCAGGCGCACCCCGACGTGAAAGGCGTGATTTGCGGCAACGGTCCTGTGGCCCTCGGCGCCATTGCCGCGCTGAAAGCCGCGAATCGTAACGATGTGGTGGTGGTCGGTATCGATGGCAGCAACGATGAGCGCGATGCGGTAAAAGCCGGCACCCTGCAGGCCACCGTAATGCTTCAGGCGCAGGCCATCGCCGCTCAGGGGGTGACCGACCTCGATAACTACCTGCAAAAAGGTGAAAAACCGGCCAAGCAGCGCGTGATGTTCCGCGGCATTCTGATTACTCAGGACAATGCAGACAAAGTGCAGGACTTCAATATCAAATCCTGATTTCGGGTTGTTGCGCCCCGTCCGGGGCGCACAGGAGCGTATTATGTATAAAAAAATCTCGCTGACGCTGGTTATTCTTGCGCTCGGGGGCTGTCGTATCGTCTCTCAGCAGGAGCTGGCCGATCTTAAATCTCCGCCCAACCCGCATATGGCGGATATCGATCGGACATGGCAAGACCAGCTGGTTCCCCAGGTTGTGGCTAAAGCCCGCCCCGTTGCCGAGCTGATGACCGCCCTGCGCGCGGCGAAAGATATCGATAGCGCCTGCAAAACCTTAGGCTATCGCGCTCAGGACGAAAACCCCTGCGTGTTTTACGTCAAAGTCGAAGGCAATATCAGTAAAATTGACTCCGCTTCGCGCAGCGGAAAAATGACGATTGAGGATATCAGTGGCGGCAACGTGGTGGTGCAAATTGGCCCAACGCTGCGCGGCACATTATTACGCGACGGCTATCAGGGCGCCAGCTATCAGGACTTTAACGATCAGGTGCTGTTTGGCGAATATAGCCGGGCGATTAACGAACATGCGGTCAAGATGATCCAGACGGCGCAGGTGAAAACCGGCGAAGCGGTACAGGTGTACGGCGTGTTCTCGGCCTGGGATATTCCGCAGACCATGCCTGATATTACGCCAGCCAAAATTGTTCGTTTGGGAGGGCAATAACATGCAGCGGCAAGAACTCGTCAATTCCCAACCAGTCGACTCTGAAGTTATTATCGAAACTCGCGAATTATCTCGCGTTTATCCGGGCGTTGTCGCCTTAGATAGCGTGAATTACCGGGTCTATCGAAATAAAGTAAACGTTCTGATCGGTGAAAATGGTGCGGGTAAATCCACCATGATGAAAATGCTTGCTGGCGTTGAAACACCCTCTTCCGGTCAAATTATTCTTGATGGCGCCCCGGTGACCCTTAGCTCAACGCACCAGGCTGAAAAGCAGGGAATCAGCATCATTTTTCAGGAATTAAATTTATTCCCGAATATGAACGTCATGGATAATATTTTTATGGCTAACGAATTCTTTCAAAAAGGGAAGATTAACGAAAAATATCAATATGAGTTAGCCAAATCATTACTGGAAAGACTGGAGCTGAATGTCGATCCCTACACCCAGCTTGGCGAATTAGGCATTGGCCATCAGCAGCTGGTGGAAATTGCGCGCGCGCTTTCTAAGGACACCCGGGTATTAATTATGGATGAACCCACTTCCGCGCTCAGCCAGTCGGAAGTCAAAATCCTGTTTAACGTGATCGAACAGCTTAAACGCCGCGGCGTCACCATTATCTATATTTCCCACCGTCTGGAAGAGCTGATGGAAATTGGCGACCACATCACCATTTTCCGCGACGGGCGCTTTATCAGCGAGCGCGAGGTCAGCGACGCCAGTATCCCGTGGATTATCGAACAGATGGTCGGCGATAAGAAAAAACATTTCGACTACCGCCCGGCGCCGAAAGGCGAAGCGGTCCTTGCCGTTGAAGGTCTGACGGCGCTGCACCCCAGCGGCGGCTATAAGCTCAACGATGTGACCTTTACCTTAAGTAAGGGAGAAGTGATCGGCATCTACGGCCTGCTCGGCGCCGGACGCACGGAGCTGTTTAAAGGCCTGGTCGGCCTGATGCCCTGCCAGAGCGGTAACGTCCATCTCAACGGCGAAAATATCGAAAAGGCCCCGTTCCAGGCGCGGCTAAAAAAAGGGCTGGCGCTGGTGCCTGAAGACCGCCAGGGAGAAGGCGTGGTGCAGATGATGTCGATTCAATCGAATATGACCCTCTCTGATTTCAGCCTGCAGGGATTTCGTCGGGCGTGGAAATGGCTGAATCCGCAGAAAGAAATCGCCTGCGTCAAAGAGATGATTCGCGAACTGGCAATCAAGGTGAGCGACCCCGATCTGCCTGTCACCTCGCTCAGCGGCGGCAACCAACAAAAGGTGGTGCTCGGCAAGGCGTTGATGACGAAGCCGGAGGTGGTGTTTCTCGATGAGCCCACTCGCGGTATCGACGTCGGCGCGAAAACCGACGTTTATCATCTGATCGGCAAAATGGCCCAGCAGGGTCTGGCAGTGATGTTCTCTTCATCGGAGCTGGATGAAGTGATGGCGCTGGCGGATCGCATCCTGGTCATGGCCGACGGTCGGATTACCGCCGATTTACCGCGTCATGCGGTGACCCGCGAAAAACTAATCGCGGCTTCAACACCTCAAGATTAATCAGGCTGGAACCCATCATGAACCAGAAATATATGATTTATATGTACCTGCTGAAGGCCAGAACGTTCATCGCTCTGCTGCTGGTTATCGCGTTCTTCAGCGTGATGGTACCGAATTTCCTGACCACATCTAACCTGCTGATTATGACCCAGCACGTGGCCATCACCGGCCTGCTGGCCATCGGCATGACGCTGGTTATCCTGACGGGCGGTATCGACCTCTCCGTCGGCGCCGTGGCCGGCATCTGCGGCATGGTGGCCGGGGCGCTGTTAACCAACGGCCTGCCCTTATGGAACGGCAGCGTTATCTTCTTCAACGTACCGGAAGTGATCCTCTGCGTGGCGCTCTTCGGCGTGCTGGTTGGCTTCGTTAACGGCGCGGTCATCACCCGCTTCGGCGTCGCGCCCTTTATCTGCACCCTGGGCATGATGTATGTCGCCAGAGGCTCGGCGCTGCTGTTCAACGACGGCAGTACCTACCCCAACCTCAACGGCATGGAAGCGCTGGGCAACACCGGTTTCTCCACCCTGGGATCCGGGACGCTGTTGGGCATCTATCTGCCAATCTGGCTGATGATCGGCTTCCTGCTGCTGGGCTACTGGCTGACCACCAAAACCCCGCTGGGCCGCTATATCTACGCTATCGGCGGTAACGAATCCGCCGCACGCCTGGCCGGCGTGCCTATCGTCAAGGCAAAAATCTTCGTTTACGCCTTCTCCGGCCTGTGCTCAGCGTTCGTCGGCCTTATCGTCGCCTCGCAGCTGCAAACCGCGCACCCGATGACCGGCAATATGTTCGAAATGGACGCCATTGGTGCCACCGTGCTCGGCGGAACCGCGCTGGCGGGCGGTCGCGGCCGGGTAACCGGATCAATCATTGGCGCGTTCGTCATCGTCTTCCTCGCCGACGGCATGGTGATGATGGGGGTCAGCGATTTCTGGCAGATGGTCATTAAGGGGGTGGTTATCGTCACCGCCGTCGTCGTCGACCAGTTCCAGCAGAAACTGCAGAACAAAGTCATCCTGATGCGCCGCCATGAGGAGAAGCTGGCGGCGGCAGGCGCCACCAGTTAATCACCTATTTATTACCCCGCCGGACGCACTGCCGTCCGGCTTCAATAAGGGATGAAAAACATGCAAAGAAATTTCCAGAACAAAACGGTTGTTATCACCGGCGCCTGCCGCGGAATTGGTGCCGGTATTGCCGAGCGCTTTGCGCGCGACGGCGCGAATCTGGTGATGGTCTCTAACGCCGAGCGCGTCCACGAAACGGCGGAAACCCTCCGCCAGCGCTACCAGGCCGACATCCTGTCGTTACAGGTTGATGTGACCGACGAAGCGCAGGTGCAGTCGCTGTACGAGCAGGCGGCAGCGCGTTTCGGCACCATCGACGTCTCTATCCAGAACGCAGGCGTGATCACCATCGACTATTACGATCGCATGCCGAAAGCCGACTTTGAAAAAGTGCTCGCCGTTAACACCACCGGCGTCTGGCTGTGCTGCCGCGAAGCCGCCAAATATATGGTCAAGCAGAACCACGGTAGCCTGATCAACACCTCTTCCGGCCAGGGTCGTCAGGGCTTTATCTACACCCCGCACTATGCCGCCAGCAAAATGGGCGTGATCGGCATCACCCAAAGCCTGGCGCACGAGCTGGCGCCGTGGAATATCACCGTTAACGCCTTCTGTCCGGGCATTATCGAAAGCGAGATGTGGGACTACAACGACCGCGTCTGGGGCGAAATCCTCAGCACCGAGCAGAAGCGCTACGGTAAAGGCGAGCTGATGGCGGAGTGGGTCGAAGGCATTCCGATGAAGCGCGCCGGCAAACCGGAAGACGTTGCCGGGCTGGTGGCGTTTCTCGCCTCCGACGACGCGCGCTACCTCACCGGGCAGACCATCAATATCGATGGCGGCTTGATTATGTCGTAATGCCGCCAGCCTGGCATTTTTCAGGTCAGGCTACACAAATCATATCCCGGAGGCGGTGCTGCGCACCTGTCCGGGCTACCCGACGGCACAAGCCCCGTAGCCCGGACAGGCGCAACGCGCCGCCTCCGGGAACGCCAACACCGGGCATGCTAAAGAATATTTTTTAGAGAGAAATGACTATGATCGCAAAAGATTTTGCCCAACAGCTGTTTAACCTGCAGGACCGCGTGGCCTTTGTCACCGGCGCGGGCAGCGGCATCGGCCAGATGATTGCTTACGGGCTCGCCAGCGCGGGGGCTCGGGTCGTCAGCTTCGATCTCCGCGAAGACGGCGGCCTCGCCGAAACCGTCAAAAATATTGAAGCCATCGGCGGAGAGGCCTGCTACTACACCGGTGATGTGCGCCAGCTTAGCGACCTACGCGCCGGCGTGGCATTAGCGAAAAGCCGCTTTGGCCGCCTCGATATAGCCGTCAACGCCGCCGGGATTGCCAACGCCAATCCGGCGCTGGAGATGGAAACCGAGCAGTGGCAGCGGGTTATCGATATTAACCTGACCGGCGTGTGGAACTCCTGCAAAGCGGAAGCCGAACTGATGCAGGAAACGGGCGGCGGTTCGATTATTAATATCGCCTCGATGTCCGGCATTATTGTTAACCGCGGTCTCGATCAGGCGCACTATAACTGCTCTAAAGCGGGCGTTATCCACCTGTCGAAAAGCCTGGCGATGGAGTGGATCGGCAAAGGGATTCGGGTCAACTCCATCAGCCCCGGCTATACCGCCACGCCGATGAACACCCGCCCTGAGATGGTTCATCAGACCCGCGAATTCGAAAGCCAGACGCCGATCCAGCGTATGGCGAAGGTTGAGGAGATGGCCGGCCCGGCGCTGTTCCTCGCCAGCGATGCCTCCTCGTTCTGCACCGGCGTTGACCTGGTGGTTGATGGTGGTTTTGTCTGCTGGTAGAACGGATTTAGCGTAGAAAAATGCCGGTAAGGGTGAGGTTGACGTCAGCGAAGCAGTATGCAGGGTGGCGGCGCGATTGTTTTAACCGGTCGATGTTCTCTCGCCGTCCATCCTGCCCCCATAAGCAGAAAAAAGGTGCCTTAAGGTTCCTTACCCAGCCTGCGGATAAGCGGGGATAGCTCCCCGCATACCGGCTACTTCTTCGTTTCGTAAGCGAGAACGGCCTTGAACTCCATACTACGTTCTTTGATGCTCAGCTCGCACAGCGAATCGCGCACCATTAACGTCAATCCCAGCGCTGTCAGACACAGCACGATGATTGCCACCAGGGCGTATTTTGTCAGCATCTCGTTGCCTCCATGCGAAGAAGAGGCTACTATCCAACGTGCTAGGTTTGGATTGTAGGCCTCAGGTTGATGGGAACATCTCCTGGGGCTTCGTCTTTCTGAATCCTCACCTAAGCCTGAACGCAGAAAGCCTCAGGCACCCGCCGCCATCATACGCTTCCCTGCGCAATTCACTGTATATTTAACCAGCCGCAATCCTTTTTCAGAAAACGTTTAGATAGCCTACATTCCGGGGAAGGTCACGCTGTTGCCCGGCGCTTCGCGATGCAGATGGATAAAGTTCAAATGACGCTCGTACTGGTCAAGAATATCGGTAATGACCTGCTCTTTGCTGTAGTCCATCAGGTCGTTGCCCTGACTCCCTTCCAGCAGGAAGGTCTCCAGACGATAGTAGGTCGACTTCCCGCTGCGCGCCCGGTAGGTAAAGCCGGGAATGGAGTACTGCTGCGGCCAGATCTGATAAACAAAGTTCTGCTCGTCGCCCATATGCACCAGCAGGTCAAGATGGCCCAGGCTGTCTCCCTCTTCCGGCGGCAGGCTTTTCAGCTCGACGTAAGCGCCGCGCAGCTTCAGCTCCTGCGCCACCTCTTCCATCGCCGGGAAGCACACCGTCTCCATCATCTGGCGGGTATAGCGCGTGCCGGGATAGTTCATCAGCCGCGACAGGCGCTTCTTCCAGCTCAGGCGATCCTGCACGCCGAGCGGTCGCGGGGCGGTGTCGCGGTTGGCGCTCTCGCGGCGATAATCCTCGACCTTCAGCGACTTGTACAATCCCGCCATCACGAAGAAGATCACGAAGCTAAACGGCAGCCCCATAATCACCGTCGCGTTCTGCAGGGCGGAAATGCCGTTAGTCATCAGCATCCCGAGGGTCAGCAGGCCGATAACCACCGACCAGAAGATCCGCAGCCAGTTTGGCGCATCGCTGTTGATATCCTTCAGCTTCGAGGTGAAGTTACCCAGCACCAGCGCCCCGGAATCCGCGGAGGTCACATAGAACAGCAGGCCGGTAATCGTCGCCACCGAAGCGCTAAAGGTAAACGCCGGATACTGCGCCAGCAGGTTATAGAAGCCGCGCTCCGGGTGGGCGACCGCCTCGGCGGCGAAGGCCGCATTGCCGTGGATGATTTCATACAGCGCGCTATTGCCGAACACCGACAGCCACAGCAGGGTAAAGGTGAACGGGATAATCAGCGTTCCTACCACAAACTGACGAATGGTGCGTCCACGTGAAATACGCGCCAGGAACAGGCCGACAAACGGCGACCACGCCACCCACCACGCCCAGAAGAACAGGGTCCAGTTGTTCATCCACTCTACCGGACGATCGAAGGCGAAGCTGTTCAGGGTCATGCCCATAAAACGATTCACATAGTCGCCAACGTTGAGCACCAGCGCGTTGAGCAGAAACTCGGTGTCGCCCATAAACAGGACAAACAGGATCAGCCCGAGGGCCAGCACCACGTTAAGCTCGGAAAGAATACGAATGCCTTTATCCACCCCGGAGGTCACGGAGATGGTGGCGATAATGACCGACAGCACGATCAGCGCCGCTTTCGCGCCCAGCGAGTCCGGAATATCAAACAGCACGTTGAGGCCGTAGTTTAGCTGCACCACGCCAATCCCGAGCGTGGTGGCAATACCAAAAATGGTGCCGATAACGGCGGCGATATCCACGCTGTGGCCGATTGGGCCATTAATCTTTTTGCCGAAGATCGGATAGAGCGCGGAGCGGATGGTCAGGGGTAAATTATAACGATAGCTAAAGTATCCCAGCGCCATCCCCATCAGGGCATACATCGACCAGCCGGTCAGCCCGTAGTGAAACAGCGTCCACACCATCGCCTGGCGCGCCGCCTCCATGGTCTGCCCCGCCCCTTCCGGCGGCTGCATATACTGGGTCACCGGTTCGGCGACGGAGAAGAACATCAGGTCGATACCGATACCGGCGGCGAACAGCATTGCCGCCCAGCTGAGCACGCTAAACTCCGGCTTCGAATGTTCCGGCCCGAGCTTCACCGAACCGAAACGCGAGCAGGCGATGCACACAACAAACACGATATAGAGCGTCGCGGCGAGCAAATAGTACCAGCCAAAGGTGCGGGAAACCCAGTTCAGGGTACGGCCAATCCAGGCCGCGGAAAAATCGCTGAAGAAGAGAGTCATCAGGGAAAACAACAAAATCAGTCCGGCGGAAGTGTAAAAAACCACCGGATTGATTTTGTCCTTTTCTCTGCTCGGCGAAAGGTCTGTCATCCATTCTCCTTACTGTTTTTGCAACTATTAGAACCAAAATCGGCAACAATTAAGACACATTTTATATTGAACGTCCAATCAAAAACCGCTTTAATAGATAAACAAAGCTGATGAATGGAGTCTGAGAAATGCCCAAACTGGGGATGCAACCGATACGGCAGCGGCAGCTGATTGACGCCACCCTGGCCGCCATCAATGAAGTGGGAATGCACGATGCCACCATCGCGCAGATCGCCCGGAGGGCTGGCGTATCAACCGGCATCATCAGCCACTATTTCAAGGATAAGAACGGGCTGCTGGAAGCGACGATGCGCGATATCACCGGCCAGCTGCGCCAGGCGGTGTTGGGCCGTCTGCACGCCCTGCCCGGCGCCGGCCCGCAGGAACGCCTGCGCGCCATCGTGGCGGGAAACTTCGACGACAGCCAGATAAGCAGCGCGGCAATGAAGGCCTGGCTCGCCTTTTGGGCCAGCAGCATGCATCAGCCGATGCTCTATCGCCTGCAGCAGGTCAGCAGCCGGCGACTGCTGTCGAATATCGTCTATGAGTTTCAGCGCGCCCTGCCGCGCGAAGAGGCGCAGGAGGCCGGATACGGTCTCGCCGCGCTGATCGACGGGCTGTGGCTACGCGCGGCGCTGAGCGGTAAACCGCTGGATAAAGCCCGCGCCGAAACGCTCGCCGAGCACTTCATCAGCCAATATCTGCCACCGACTTCTCACTAATGGAGGACCCATGTCCCGAATGGCCGAACAGCAGCTTTACATCGACGGTGGTTATGTTTCCGCCACCAGCGGTAAAACCTTCGAGACGATTAACCCCGCCAGCGGGGAAGTGCTGGCGACCGTCCAGGCCGCCGGCCGCGAAGACGTCGACCGGGCGGTAAAGAGCGCCCAAAAAGGGCAAAAAATCTGGGCGGCGATGAGCGCCATGGAACGTTCGCGCATTCTGCGTAAAGCGGTCGATATTCTGCGCGATCGCAACGATGAACTGGCGCGTCTGGAGACTCTCGATACCGGCAAACCGCTGAGCGAAACCGCCGCCGTCGATATCGTCACCGGCGCCGATGTGCTGGAGTACTACGCGGGCCTGATCCCGGCGCTGGAAGGGAGCCAGATCCCGCTGCGCGATAGTTCATTCGCCTACACCCGCCGGGAACCGCTGGGCGTCGTCGCCGGGATCGGCGCCTGGAACTACCCGATCCAGATCGCCTTGTGGAAATCAGCCCCGGCGCTGGCGGCCGGTAACGCGATGATCTTTAAGCCGAGTGAAGTCACCCCGCTCACCGCCCTGAAGCTGGCGGAAATTTACCGCGAGGCGGGACTGCCGGCGGGGGTATTTAACGTGCTGCCGGGCACGGGCGCCGAAACCGGCCAGTATCTCACCGAGCACCCGGACATCGCCAAAATCTCCTTTACCGGCGGCGTCGCCAGCGGCAAAAAAGTGATGGCCAACTCCGCCGCCTCCTCGCTGAAGGAAGTCACCATGGAGCTGGGCGGTAAATCGCCGCTGATCGTCTGCGAAGACGCCAACCTCGACCTCGCCGCCGACATCGCGATGATGGCTAACTTCTATAGCTCAGGACAGGTCTGCACCAACGGCACCCGGGTATTCGTTCCGGCGCGCCTGAAGGCGGCGTTTGAAGAGAAAATCCTCGCTCGCGTGGCGCGTATCCGCCCCGGCGATCTGTTTGCTGAAAGCACCAACTTCGGGCCGCTGGTGAGCTTCCCGCACCGCGATAACGTGCTGCGCTACATCGCGATCGGCAAGCAAGAAGGCGCGCGCCTGCTCTGCGGCGGCGAGGTGCTGAAAGGCGAAGGCTTCGACCGCGGCGCGTGGGTCGCCCCGACGGTGTTTACCGACTGCGATGACCAGATGACCATCGTCCGCGAAGAGATCTTCGGCCCGGTGATGTCGATTCTGAGCTACGACGATGAGGAAGAAGCGGTTCGCCGCGCCAACGCCACCGAATACGGCCTCGCCGCCGGCGTCGTCACGCCGGATTTAAACCGCGCCCATCGCCTGATTCATCGGCTGGAGGCCGGGATCTGCTGGATCAACACCTGGGGCGAATCCCCGGCGGAGATGCCGGTCGGCGGCTACAAGCACTCCGGGATTGGCCGCGAAAACGGCGTGCAGACGCTGCACAGCTACACCCAGATAAAATCCATCCAGGTTGAGATGGGTCAGTTTCAATCCATATTTTAACCAGGAGGTCATTTTTGCAGTTTGACTACATTATTATTGGTGCCGGTTCCGCCGGCAACGTACTGGCTACACGACTGACGGAAGATCCCCAGACCACCGTCCTGCTGCTGGAAGCGGGCGGCCCGGATTACCGTTTCGACTTCCGCACCCAGATGCCCGCCGCGCTGGCCTTTCCTCTACAGGGTCGGCGCTATAACTGGGCCTACGAGACCGAACCTGAACCGCATATGAACCATCGCCGCATGGAGTGCGGACGCGGTAAGGGCCTCGGCGGATCCTCGTTAATCAACGGCATGTGCTATATCCGCGGCAACGCTATGGATCTCGATAACTGGGCCTCGGCGCCGGGGCTTGAGCACTGGAGCTACCTCGACTGCCTGCCCTACTACCGCAAAGCGGAAACCCGCGATATTGGCGCCAACGACTACCACGGCGGCGACGGCCCGGTCAGCGTCACCACGCCAAAGCAGGGCAACAATCCGCTGTTCCACGCGATGATTGAAGCCGGCGTACAGGCCGGCTACCCGCGCACCGACGATCTTAACGGCTACCAGCAGGAAGGGTTTGGCCCCATGGATCGTACCGTGACGCCGCAGGGACGCCGCGCCAGTACCGCGCGCGGCTATCTCGACCAGGCGCGCGCGCGCCCCAATCTGACCATTCGCACCCATGCGCTGACCGATCGCATTATTTTTGCCGGCAAACGCGCCGTCGGCGTCGAGTGGCTGGAGGGCGACAGCACCGCGCCGTCAAACGCCACCGCCAGTAAAGAAGTGCTGCTCTGCGCGGGCGCCATCGCTTCGCCGCAAATCCTGCAGCGCTCCGGCGTCGGCAGCCCGGAACTGTTACGCCAGTTCGATATTCCGCTGGTTCACGCCCTGCCCGGCGTCGGCGAGAACCTGCAGGATCATCTGGAGATGTATCTGCAGTACGAATGTAAAGAGCCGGTGTCGCTTTACCCGGCGCTGCAGTGGTGGAACCAGCCGAAAATCGGCGCCGAATGGCTGTTCGGCGGGACCGGCATCGGCGCCAGCAACCAGTTTGAAGCGGGCGGATTTATTCGCAGCCGGGAAGCCTTTGCGTGGCCGAATATTCAGTACCACTTCCTGCCGGTCGCGATTAACTACAACGGCTCAAACGCGGTGAAAGAGCACGGATTCCAGTGCCACGTCGGCTCCATGCGCTCCCCAAGCCGCGGCCACGTGCGTCTGAAGTCGCGCGACCCGCACGAACATCCGGCGATTCTGTTTAACTATATGTCCAGCGAACAGGACTGGCAGGAGTTCCGCGACGCGATTCGCATTACCCGCGAAATCATGCATCAGCCGGCGCTGGATAACTATCGCGGCCGGGAGATCAGTCCGGGGGCGGAGTGCCAGAGCGATGCCGAGCTGGATGAGTTTGTGCGCAATCATGCGGAAACCGCCTTCCATCCGTGCGGCACCTGTAAAATGGGCTACGACGAGATGGCGGTGGTGGATGGCGAAGGTCGGGTTCACGGGCTGGAAGGCCTGCGCGTGGTCGACGCCTCGATTATGCCGCAGATTATTACCGGCAACCTTAACGCGACCACCATCATGATTGGCGAAAAAATGGCTGACGCCATTCGCGGCCGTCAGCCGCTGCCGAAGAGCACCGCGGCGTATTACGTGGCGAACGGCGCGCCGGTTCGCCGGTAAGAGTAAGCCCCCACCCCTCTCCCTGCGGGAGAGGGTTAGGGTGAGGAAAAACTAGCGGAAATCTTCCAGCCGCTTTAGCTGCCGTCCATCAGCATCAAAGTTCTCCGGCGCCAGCCACGCCCGCAGCGCCGCGTCGCGCGCGGGCCATTCGCTATCGATAATCGACAGCATATCGCTATCGCGGGTGCGTCCTTTGCGTACCATCCTCTGACGAAGACGCCCCTCCCAGGTAAACCCCAGCCGGTCGGCGGCGCGGCGGGAGGCGAGATTCATCGAATCGCACTTCCACTCCAGCCGACGATAGCCGTGAGCAAAACCATTTTGCAGCAGCAGCCACACCGCCTCGGTCCCGAGCGGCGTATTTTTCATCGCCCGCGACCAGGTGACGTGCCCTATCTCCACCGTGCCCATCGCCCGCTCAATCGCCATATAGCTGACCAGCCCGACGGCTCGCTCGGCGCGCAAATCGATAACCGCATACGGCACCAGCCCGTCGTCCATAACCTTACCGGTGATCCAGTTCGCCGTTGACTCCACGCTCTGTGGACAGTTGCTGGCAAGCCAGGTCCAGTCGCTGTCGTCGCCGAGGGCATAGGCGGCAAACAGATCCGCCGCATGCCGCTCGGTATCCAGCGGCTCCAGCCGGCAAAAGCGGCCATTTAACGCCGTGCGGCGCAGAAGTCCCGCGCCCTGCCACCCTGGCACGCGATCGTTGACCTGCTGACCAAATTCATTAATTTCCGGCACGCTTATCTCTCCCGTAGTGTTATCAAATTGTTATATCAAGAAAGGCGAATGGCCGGAAGATGCCCGGTACGATCGATCGTCATAACCCCTTGGTCTTGCTTATGCTTTTTAAGCATAAACTTAGCCGATCTTTGACTTTACGCCCGTAATTAAGCGGCCTAACGTAGCGAAACATCAATAATCACAATAACTTTTTTCAGGGATCGCATATGACTAAAAAACTGCTGCCGCTGCTGGTGCTCGCCGCGTTATCCGCCGCCGTTGACGCCGCCACGCCGCCGGGGACCCTGGTGGTCGCGCAGGGCCTCGACGATATCGTCAGCCTCGACCCGGCGGAAGCCAACGAGCTCTCGAGCATCCAGACGGTACCGAGCCTTTATCAGCGCCTGGTGCAGCCGGACCGCGATAACCCTGAAAAAATCACCCCGATCCTGGCCGAAAGCTGGCAGGCCGATCCGGCGGCGAAAACCCTGACCATTAAGCTAAAGCCCGACGCCAAATTCGCCTCCGGTAACCCGCTGCGCCCGGAAGATGTCATTTACTCGTACACCCGCGCGGTCATCCTGAACAAATCGCCGGCGTTTATTCTTAACGTCCTCGGCTGGCAGCCGGATAACATCGCCAGCCAGCTGAAGAAGCTAGACGACCATACCCTGGAGCTACGCTGGACCGCCGACGTCAGCCCGGCGGTGGCGCTGAATATTCTCTCCACGCCGATCGCCTCTATCGTCGATGAGAAACAGGTCGCCCCGAACGCCAAAGATAACGACTTCGGTAACGGCTGGCTGAAAATGCACTCGGCGGGCAGCGGCGCGTATAAAATGCGGGTCTATCAGCCGCATCAGGCCATCGTGCTGGAGGCCAACAGCAGCGCACCCGGCGGCGCGCCGAAGCTGAAAAGCATCATTATTAAGAACGTTCCGGACCCGGCCTCACGTCGTCTTCTCATCCAGCAGGGTGATGCCGACGTGGCGCGCGATCTCGGCGCCGACCAGATTGCGGCTCTACAGGGTAAACCGGGCGTCAAGGTCCTCAGCATCCCTTCCGCTGAGCAGAACTATCTGGTCTTTAATACCGGCAACAGCGCCAACCCGCTGCTGAAAAACCCGGCCTTCTGGGAAGCGGCGCGCTGGCTGGTAGATTACAACGGCATCACGAAAGATTTGCTGAAGGGGCAATATTTCGTCCATCAGAGCTTCCTGCCGGTCGGCCTGCCGGGCGCGCTGGACAATAACCCGTTTACATTCAACCCGCAAAAAGCCAAAGACATCCTCGCTAAAGCGGGCATCAAAGAGGCGCATTTCACCCTCGACGTCGAAAACAAGCCGCCGTTTATCACCATCGCCCAGTCGATGCAGGCGAGCTTCGCCCAGGGCGGCGTGAAGGTGGATTTGCTGCCGGCCGCGGGTAGCCAGGTCTATGCTCGCGTGCGCGCCAAACAGCATCAGGCGGCGATTCGGCTGTGGATCCCTGACTATTTCGATGCCCACTCTAACGCCAGCGCCTTTGCGTACAACGACGGTAAATCCAGTACCGTCGCCGGGCTAAACGGCTGGCAGATCCCGGAGCTGAATAAAGCGACCCTGGCGGCAGTCGCCGAGCCGGACGCAGCGAAGCGCCTGGATCTGTATAAAAACATGCAGGAGGCGCTGCAGCGCAGTTCGCCTTACGTATTTATCGATCAGGGTAAAACCCAGATTGTGGTTCGCGATAACGTGAAAGGTTATCAGCAGGGTCTCAATGCCGATATGGTCTGGTATGACCGGGTAACCAAATAACGCCTGGGGCAGGTACGATCAGGTAGCCCGGACAGGCGCAACGCGCCGCCTCCGGGAACGCAGGCCCCGATACCTTATGTTTTCCCGGTGGCGCTGCGCTGACCGGGCTACAACAACAGATCGCGCCAGCTGATAACACTGTACTTTTTACCAACGGAATAACCATGTCTGCTGTGTTACCCCCCCGAGCAGAGCGGCGCGCAAAACGCCCCCTGCTCGCGCTGTTTCAGGGACTGCTGACGCTGGCCCTGACGCTGCTCGGCCTGCTGCTGGTGACCTTTGCGCTCTCGGCGCTGTCGCCGGTTGATCGGGTGCTGCAAATCGTCGGCGACCACGCCAGTCAGTCCACCTATGATCAGGTACGTCACCAGCTCGGCCTCGACCAGCCGTTGCCGCTCCAGTTCTGGCGCTATCTGGTGAATCTCGCCCACGGCGATCTCGGTATCGCCAGCTCAACCGGCCAGCCGGTGCTGCACGACCTGCTTGCCGCGTTCCCGGCCACCCTCGAACTGGCCACGCTGGCGCTGATTATCGGCGCGCTGTCGGGCGTTATCGCAGGCGTTCTCTGCGCCCGCTACGTCGGCTCGCCGTGGGATCTGGCGATGCGCACCTTTACGCTGCTCGGCAACTCGGTGCCGATCTTCTGGCTCGGTCTGCTGATGCTGGCGCTGTTTTACGCCAAACTGCAGTGGACGCCGGGGCCGGGGCGGCTGGACGATATCTATCAGTACACCGTCGAACCGCGCACCGGCTTTGCGCTCATTGATACCTGGCTCTCGGGTGATAAAGAGGCGGTTAAAAACGCCGCCGGGCACCTGCTGCTGCCGGTGCTGCTGTTGGCCTATTATTCTCTGGCGAGCATTACTCGCCTGACCCGTTCCGCCTGCCTGAGCGAAATGAACAAAGAGTACATCCTGCTGGCCCGCGCCAAAGGGGCCGGTGAGATGACGATTCTACTGCGTCACGTCCTGCCCAATATCCGCGGCACCCTGCTGACGGTGACCGCCCTCGCCTGGACCGCCATGCTGGAAGGCGCGGTGCTGACCGAAACCGTCTTCTCCTGGCCGGGAATTGGCCGCTATCTGACCACCGCGCTCTTTGCCGGCGATACCACGGCGATTATGGGCGGTACGCTGCTGATCGGCGCGAGCTTTGTGCTGATTAATAACCTCACCGACCTGCTGGTGCGGCTGACCGACCCGAGGATACGCTGATGCCGGGCTATCTGTTTTTACGCCGCCTGCGCCGTTCTCCCGCCGCCTTTTGCGGTCTGATCATCATTACGTTACTCCTGCTGACTGCGCTCTTTGCGCCCTGGCTGGCTCCGCTCGACCCGAACTGGCAGGACGCCGCTGCGCGGCTGCAGGGTCCGGGCCCGCGGCACTGGCTCGGCACCGACAGCTACGGCCGCGATCTTCTCTCAAGGCTGATTTTCGGCGCCCGTCCGGCGCTGGGGCTGGTCGCGCTGGTGACGGCGATTACGCTCCCCGCCGGTCTGCTGGTGGGGATCCTGTCCGGCTATTACGGCGGCTGGCTGGAACGCGTGCTGATGCGTTTTACCGACGTGGTAATGTCGATGCCGCGGCTGATTCTGGCCTTCGCGTTTGTCGCGATGCTCGGCCCGGGCCTGGTGAACGGCGCCCTGGCGCTGGCGCTGACGACCTGGCCCGCTTACGCCCGTCAGGCGCGCAGCGAAATTCAGCGCTTGCGCCATAGCGACTATCTGGCGGCGGCGGAGATGATGGGCATTCGCGGCCGGCGTCTGCTGATAGGTCATATTCTGCCGCTCTGTCTGCCCTCGGCCATCGTCCGGCTGGCGCTGGATTTAGCCGGGATTATTCTCGCCGCTGCCGGTCTTGGCTTCCTCGGCCTCGGCGCCCGCCCGCCAATGGCGGAATGGGGCGCGATGATCGCCGACGGCATGCAGGTCATTTTCGACCAGTGGTGGATCGCCGCCGCCCCTGGCGCCGTTATCCTGATCGCCAGCCTGGCGTTTAACCTGCTGGGCGATGGCCTGCGCGACGTTCTGGAGCCGCAACATGACTGATACTCGCCTGATCGTTCAGGGTCTGACCATCGACTATCCCACCGCCAGAGTGGTGGACCATTTAAGCTTCACGCTCGGCAACGAGCGGCTGGCGCTGGTCGGCGAATCCGGCTCCGGTAAATCCATGACCGCCCGCGCCCTGATGGGGCTGGTACGCCGGCCCGGCGTCGTCAGCGCCGAGGCGCTCAACGTGCTGGGGCGCGACGCATTAACCCTTCGCGACCGCGGCTGGCGCGAGCTACGCGGCAACGATATAGCGATGGTGCTGCAGGACCCGCGCTACGCGCTCAATCCGGTAAAAAGCATTCAGGCGCAGCTGGAAGAGGCATTAACTCTGCATCAGCGCCTTAGCCGCCGCGCGCGGCTGGAGGCGGTCAAAGCCGCCGTTGCCGCCGTCGGTCTGGATTTACCGGTGCTCAACCGTTATCCAGGCGAACTCTCCGGCGGGATGGGCCAGCGGGTGATGATTGCCCTTGCGCTGCTCAATAATCCGCAGGTGCTGATCGCCGATGAGCCCACTTCAGCCCTCGATGCCCGGCTGCGCAATCAGATCCTCGAACTGCTGGTAGAGCAGTGCGAACAGCGGCGGATGGCGATGCTGTTGATTAGCCACGACCTGCCGCTGGTGGCCGAGCACTGCCAGCGGGTGCTGGTCCTGTATCAAGGGGAAAAGGTCGATGAGATGGCGGCGCGAGATCTGCCGACGGCGACGCATCCCTACACCCGTACGCTCTGGACCTGTCGCCCGGCCGCGCAAACTTACGGTCAGATGCTGCCGACCCTCGACCGAACCCTGAACTTGACGGAGGCGGCTCATGGTGGTCGTTAATCTCAAGGATTTACAGGTTATTTTTGGCGAAAAAACCGCGGTGTCCGCCGCCAGCTTTGCCGTTGACGCGGGAGAAACGTTCAGCCTGATCGGCGCATCCGGCTGCGGAAAATCAACGATTCTCCGGGTGTTAGCCGGGCTGCAGCGGGACTGGCGCGGCCGCGTTGAACTGTTCGATAAGGCCATTACGCCGGGCCTGCGTTTTCAGGGCGAGCTGCGGCGCAACGTACAGATGGTGTTTCAGGACCCGTACGCTTCGCTGCATCCCAATCATACGCTATGGCGCACGCTGGCGGAGCCGCTGAAAATTCACGCTATCGGCGAGATCGAACAGCGGGTGTCCACCGCCCTGCAAGAGGTGGGGCTGCCTGCCGACGCCGCACGCCGCTATCCGCACCAGCTTTCCGGCGGCCAGCGCCAGCGGGTGGCGATTGCTCGCGCGCTGCTGCTGCGGCCAAAGATTCTGCTGCTGGATGAGCCAACGTCGGCGCTGGATATGTCGGTGCAGGCGGAAATACTGAATCTGCTCAATCGGCTAAAGCAGGAGCACGGAATGACCTATCTGCTGGTCAGCCATGATGCCGATGTGATTGCCCATATGTCGGACCGGGCGGCGTTTATGGCGGAAGGCGTGATTCAGCGCTTCTTTGACCGCGAAGCGCTGGTGAACGGCGAACATCGGATAGGCTGAAAACCCGCCCCCGCTCGCGCTACGCTTAGCGGGGCTACGGGTTCACCGCCATCTGCGAGAAGGTCGCCCGAGTAAGGCATTTACGCCGCGACCCGGGAAATCATCCCCTTATTTCGCCAGGCTCGCGAAGCGGGCGAATACCGCATCAAAAATCGCCAGCCCTTTTGCCACCTGTTCGGCGCTGATGGTGCACGGCGGCACCACGTGAATGCGGTTCTCCACCACAAACGCCAGCAGGCCGGCTTCGGTTAACGCGCCTTTAATGGCCGCCATATCGGCAGCGGTCAGCGGAGTTTTCCGCTCGCGGCTGCTGACCAGCTCCAGCGCCTGGAACAGACCGCGGCCGCGCACGTTGCCGATAATCGCGTGCTTCTCCGCCAGCGCTTCCAGCCCCGGACGCAGCACTTCGTTGCCGATGGTCGCCGCGTTCTCCACCACCTTCTCTTCCTTCATCGCGTCAATGGTGGCGACAATCGCCGCCATCGCCAGCGGATGGCCGGAATAGGTCAGCCCCCCGGCAAAGAAATGGTCATCAAAGTAGCGGGCGATTGGCTCGCTAATCAGCACGCCGCCGGCCGGGACGTAGCCGGCGTTAACCCCTTTGGCGAAAGTCACCAGATCCGGCACCACGCCATCCTGCTCGAAGGCGAACCAGCTCCCGGTACGACCAAAACCGGCCATCACTTCATCGAGGATCAGCACAATGCCAAACTCGTCGGCCAGCGCCCGCACGCCCTGCATATAGCCCTCCGGCGGGACAAGAATCCCGGCGGTGCCCGGAATCGACTCCAGCAGAATCGCGGCTATCGCGTTCGGGCCTTCGCACTCAATCATCCGCCGCAGATGGGCCAGCGCGCGCTGGCACTCCTCCTCTTCCGTCGTGGCGTTAAATTCGCTGCGGTAGCGATAGGGATTAAAGAAGTGCACGTGACCGCGTGAATACTCATTCGGCACGCGGCGCCAGTCGCCGGTGGCGGCAATCGCGCTGCCGGTATTACCGTGATAGGAGCGATAGGCGGAGAGCACTTTATCGCGCCCGGTATAGAGCCGCGCCATACGGATGGCGTTCTCGTTAGCGTCGGCGCCGGCGTTGGTGAAGAACACTTTGCTAAAGCCTTCCGGCGCCAGCTCGACAATCCGCTTCGCCGCTTCGCCGCGGGCGAGGTTGGCTGTGGCGGGCGCGATGGTCACCAGCTCTTCCAGCTGGGCTTTCATCGCCGCCAGCACGCGAGGATGCTGATAGCCAATGTTGACGTTGACCAGCTGGCTGCTGAAATCCAGGTAAGTATTGCCTTCGTAATCCCACAGCTCGCAGCCTTTTGCCCCGGCGATCACCAGTGGATGTAAATTGCCCTGCATCGACCATGAATGAAACACATAAGCGCGATCCAGCTGCCGAACTTCATCATTGCTTATCGCTACCTCGTTCTGTAGTGCCAGCTTCATACCCTGCCCTCTCTCATGTCGTTGTTGTTGGCCTCATCATTGGCCGTGCGGGGGAGAAACGGATAGAGCCAGTCAGGCGAAAATGATGTGACACCGTGTCACATCGCCGCGCGCCGACTGGCCCTGTGCCCGCACGCGCGCGGTTTTTATAGTGGGAGCGACAACCTGCACAGGAGAATGAAATGGCAACGAGCAAAGTGGTGTTTATTACCGGGGCGACCTCGGGATTTGGGGAAGCAGCGGCGCAGGTCTTCGCCGATGCGGGCTGGTCGCTGGTGCTGAGCGGACGCCGCTTTGCGCGGCTGAAGACGCTACAGGATAAGCTCGCCTCGCAGGTGCCGGTGCACATTATCGAACTCGACGTACGCGATAGCGATGCGGTGGCCGCGGCCGTGGCGGCGCTGCCCGCGGGCTTCGCCGATATCACGACGCTGATTAACAACGCCGGGCTGGCGCTGTCGCCGCAGCCCGCGCAGAAAGTGGATCTGGACGACTGGAAAACGATGATCGACACCAACGTCACCGGGCTGGTCAACGTGACCCACGCGCTGCTGCCGACGCTGATTAACCACGGCGCGGGGGCGAGCATCATCAATATTGGCTCTATCGCCGGGCAGTGGCCCTATCCCGGCAGCCACGTCTACGGCGCCAGTAAGGCTTTCGTGAAGCAGTTCAGCTATAACCTGCGCTGCGATCTGCTCGGGACCGGGGTGCGCGTGACCGATCTCGCACCGGGCATTGCCGAAACGGAATTTACCCTGGTGCGCACCAAAGGCGACCAGGCGGCGTCGGACAACCTGTATCGCGGTACCACGCCGCTGAGCGCGCGGGATATTGCCGAACAGATGTTCTACATCGCCACGCTGCCGGACCATATGAATATCAACCGGGTCGAGGTGATGCCGGTGCGTCAGGCCTGGCAGCCGTTCGCCATCGATCGGGATTAAGGTTTGGTAGAGCGGAGAGGCGCGTAAGCGCCGCCTCCGGGAATGTTTCATGCAGCTACGGATATGTCTCTGAAACAACGTGTTATGCAGCGATGCCCTGGTGCCCGCTGAAATCGGCGAACCGGAGGACCGAAGACAAGGGCTGGCCGCCAGGGATGGCGGACAGAGGCGAATCGAGACAGTGATGTCGAGTTGAGCCGACCGCAGGCTGAGGTCCGGGAGGTGAGCGCAGTGCGCAGCACCGATTTCTTTGCGGGACCGCGGGGATTGTAAAGGGGGAGACGGTTTTCTCCCCCTTTACCCGTTCACCTACCACGGTGAGACATTTTCTGCGAAATAGCGGTGAACGGAACCCCTACCACACCGTCCCGGGGGCGGCGCTTGAAGCGCCTGTCAGGGCTACCCAATCTGCCACCCTCCAACACCGAGCCCGGAAATCCCGGGTCGCGGCGTAAACGCCTTACCCGGGCTACTCCCCTGCATATCACGTTGTTTCAGAGGCATATCGTAGCTGCACGAACACCGTCCCGGAGGCGGCGCTTATCGCGCCTGTCCGGGCTACTCCCCGCTGACGGCTGGAACCCCGTAGCCCCGGTAAGCGCAGCGCGACCGGGGAGAACGGCCGCTGATGCTTACCGACTGCTCTGCAAAAACTGCCTGACGCGCTCGGAATCCGGGTTGGTGAAAAACTTCTCCGGCGGCGCTTTCTCAATCAACAACCCCTTCTCTAGAAACACCACCTCATCGGAGACCTGGCGCGCAAAATCCATCTCGTGGGTCACCACCACCATCGTGTAGCCCTCGGCGGCCAGCGCCTTCATCACACCCAGCACCTCGTTGACCAGCTCGGGGTCCAGCGCCGACGTCGGCTCATCAAACAGAATCACCTCCGGCGACATCGCCAGCGAACGGGCAATCGCCACCCGCTGCTTCTGTCCACCGGAGAGCGTAATCGGGTAAACGTCGGCTTTATGCGCCATCCCCACTTTCTCCAGCTGCTGCATGGCGATAGCTTTCGCTTCATCACGCTTCATCCCCTTCACGTGCAGCAGCGCTTCGCTGACGTTCTGCTGCACCGTCAGGTGCGGCCACAGGTTAAAGCTCTGAAACACCATGCCAACCCGCTCGCGGATTTTCGACAGCTGGCGATGGGACATCGCGCGGCCATTATGCTCATCAATCCCCAGCCGCTGGCCGCTGATGCGGATCTCGCCGCGATCCGGCTGTTCCAGCCAGTTCATGCAGCGCAGCAGCGTCGATTTACCCGACCCCGACGAGCCGAGAATGCTCACCACGGTCCCCTTTTCTACCGTCAGGTTGATATCACGCAGAACTTCCACGTTATCAAACTGTTTAGAGACGTTTTTGACGCTTACAGCAGTAGTATCAGACATGACTCATTCCTCTTCTGACTCCCCAGGCGCTCAGGCGTTTAATCAGCAGCTCCAGCAGGATGCTGATCGCCCAGTAGAGCCCAATCGCGACGATAAAAGCGTTAAACGGGATAAAATAGGTGGCCTGCACGCTGTTAGCCGCAGCGGTTATCTCCTGGACGGTGATAATGCTGAGGAAAGCGGTATCTTTCAGGCAGATAATCAGCTGGTTCCCCATCAGCGGGAGCGCGGAAGAGAGAATATTGGGCAGAATAATGCGGCGGAATATTTTGTAGCGCGAAAACCCCTGCGCGACCGCCGCCTCGATATAGCCACCGGAAAATACCCGCCGCTGGCTGCGCAAAATCTCAAAGAAATAGGCGCCGTGGTAGATAATTAAGGCAATTAAGCCGGCGGTCCAGGGCTCCATACTAATCCCCACTTGCGGCAGCCCGTAATAGAGCAAATAGGCGAGGATCAAAAAGGGAATCGCCCGCATTAAGCTGACAAAGGCAATAATAAGCCGGTTAAGGGTTTTCTTTTGATATTCGCTTAAATAGCACAGGACAACGCCGATAATTAATCCAGCAATTGCCGCGGTAATAAAAAGCTCAAGGGTGGCGAGTAAACCGGCAATAAAGCTGTCGCGCACCGACCAGATAACGGCCCACTGATTCATAGCACCTCCCGTATTTATCGTGCCAGACGCTTCGCTTTACGCTCGGCCATTCCCTGCAGTTTCAGCAGCAGGCCAATAATCACCACGTACAGCAGACCCGCCGCCAGGATTGGCGAAAGCGGTTCATAGGTGACCGAAGAAATCCGGTTGGTGACGCGCGTCAAATCCACCACGCCAATCACCGCAATGGCCGGACTGCCCTTAATCAGGAACGACATCTCGTTAACCAGCGCGGGCAGGCTTTCAATCCACATCTGCGGCAGCATGATGTAGCGGAAGTAGGCCCAGCGGCGCATCCCGACCGACTCCGCCGCTTCCCGCTGTTCGCGGGGAAAAGTGCGAAAGGCGTTGCGCCAGATTTCGGCGTTAAAGGCCGAAGTATTGAGCGTCAGCGCCACTATCGCTGCGACGTTTTTGTCGAGGTTAATCCCGACGGTCGGCAGAGAAAGAAACAGGAACAGCACCAGCGTGACCAGCGGCGTCGCGCGGGCGAGGCTGATATAGACCACCAGCAGCTGATCGATAACCGGAATGCGCAGCATGCGCACCAGCGCAATCAGCAGGCCAATCACCACCCCAAAGGCAATGGCGATGGCCGAAATCCAGAGGGTCGTCCATGCGCCTTCAATCAGTAACTGCCAGGAAATTGCATCCATGAAGCCCTCCTTCACTCAACGGGCGGCGGTTACCCGCCGCAGAACGCATTACAGACCGGCCAATTTATGGAACTGTTCCGGGCTGGTGATTGGCACGTTCGGAAGATCGTCATAGGTTTCGCCAAACCACTTTTTCTGGAGTTCCGCGAGCTTGCCGGTCTCCTTCATGTGGTTCATAAACTTGGTCATATAGGCCAGCAGCTGCGGCGAGTTTTTCGGGATCGGCCAGGCCATATAGCCCGGGCCGGATACCGCCAGACCTTTGGCGAACACCTTCGGCTTGGCCTTCGCCAGGTCGTTGACCGAGATAACCACGTTAATCACGTAGTCCAGGCGTTTGTTGGCAAGATCGGCGTAAGCTTCCGGGTAGGAGGGATACTCCACCACCGGCCCCAGCTTACCGCCGGTTTTCTCCAGCATCGCTTTCAGTTCCGGCAGCCTTGCCAGCAGCGCGCTGCCCGCCTGCACGCCCACCTTTTTCCCGCTCAGTTCGGCAATGGTGTTCAATGAATTATCGCCCGCGCGTTTGACAAAATAGTGCTGCGCTGACGCCCACGGCGGCGTGAAATCAAAGACCTTGAGACGGTCGTCGGTAATTACCGCGCCGGTTAAGGCCATATCGTATTGCCCGGTAGAAACCGCCGCCAGTAATCCGGTCCACGGCAAAATGCTCTGGTCGACGTTGAATTTCGCGTATTTGCGTAATTCATCGAGCATATCTTTGTTGAAGCCATCCGCCTGGCCGTTATTCATAAAGTTAAAAGGCGCGTAATCATCTTCGGTTGCGACTTTCAGGGTGCCGGATTTTTCTATTTCCGGAAGATCCGCGGCGGCTGCGTGATAAGAAAAGGCCATCGCCATGATGGCGCCCAGACAAATTGAACCTAATGATTTTTTCATTAATTCACCCCTAATTAATTCGCCAGACGTGTTCACTCCAGAACATGAAAAGGTTTTGCAAAATATGTGCCGACGGAAGTTCCGGTCCGCGACTGATGAATACGTTTTTACTGTAGGGAGCGTTTTAAATTTCCGGATAGAGCCAGATTCACCGCGCGGATGTGTCAGTCATTCTCAGGGTGGTATGGAATTTGCTCCAGTGTCTGTACTGAGCGTTTGAGTAAGGAGCCTGGCATGATCCGACACCTGTTACACGTTGATTTCGACCCGCGCCGCGGTTTGCAGGAGCAGGTGCGCGAGACGCTGATTAACGCCATTCTGGGCGGCATTTTTTCCGCCGACACGCCGCTCCCCTCCTGCCGCCAGCTGGCCAGCCAGCTGCGGGTCTCGCGCAACACCACGGCGCTGGTTTTTGAAGGGCTGGTTAACGAGGGATACCTCGTGAGTCGCCCGCGCAGCGGTTATTACCTGCATCCGGATTACCAGCACGCCAGCCCCTCTTCGGCGCCGGAAGCTGCACCGCAGGACGAGGGTTCTGCACCACGCTGGGGCACGCGGCTGCAAATCACCCCCAGCCAGCAGGAGTCGATTCTGAAGCCGGCCGGCTGGATGAACTACCGCTATCCGTTTATCTACGGCCAGCCGGATACCCGCCAGTTCCCGCTGGCGACCTGGCGCTCGGCGGCAAACTGGCTGCACGGCGGGGTGCGCGACCCGGAGTGGGTGGTGGATCACATCGATCGCGACGTGCCGATGCTGATTGAGCAGATCCGCACCCGGGTGCTGCCCAAACGCGGCATTGTCGCCTCGCCGGACGAGATTCTGATTACCCTCGGTTCGCAAAACGCGCTGTACCTGCTGACGCGCCTGCTGATGTCATCCAGCACGCGCGTTGGCGTGGAGAATCCCTGCTTTCGCGAGGCTATTAACACCTTTCTGCTTGCCGATACCGATATCGTGCCGCATCCGGTGGATGAACAGGGGATCGTCCTCAACGACGCCCCCTGCGATTACTACTACGTCACTCCCGGACACCAGGTGCCAACCGGGGTGGCGATGAGCAAAGCGCGGCGCGATCAGCTGCTGGAGCATGCCGCTCGCCATGATGCGGTGATTATTGAGGACGATTACGACTCTGAAAGTAACTTTATGCTCAACCCGCTGCCGGCGCTGAAGGCCAGCGATCGCTGCGGAAGAGTGATCTACGTGAGCAGCCTGTCAAAAGCGCTATCGCCGGGCCTGCGGCTGGGCTTTATGGTCGCTGACCCGGATCTGATTGACGAAGCCCGGGCGCTGCGGCGGCTGGTGTATCGTCATCCGCCGACCAATATTCAGTATCAGATGGCCCATTTCCTCGCCCAGGGCCACTATGAAACCCACCTGCGGCGCTACCATTACGACTCTGCCCAGCGCTGGGACCGTCTCAACAACGCGCTACAGCAGCATCTGCCGGAGTGCCGCATCATCCCCGGCAGCGAACACGCCAACGCGTTCTGGCTGGCCACGCCGGAGCAAATCAACACCCAGCAGCTGACCTGGCGCGCCGCCCACGCCGGGGTGCTGATTGAGCCCGGCGCGCGGCATTTTCTCAGCGACGCGCCGCCGGCTAACTTCTTCCGGATGGGGTTCCACGCCATTCACCCTGACGCCATCGAACAGGGCGTGGAGGTACTGCGCGGCCAGCTGGCGCAGATGGGCTGAACGCAGGGCCCCCTGCCTTAACGCGGCGGCCTCACGATGATAGCGACAAATAAGGATGAACGGCGGAAACAATAAGACCGACGGCAAAACACACAAACACGATGCCACCGGTTTTATTCAGCTTAACGAAGGCATTCCCGGACGACATTTTCGTTTTTACGCTGTGTGCGAAAAGGCCGTAGAGTGAATGAATGACAACCACCAGAATACAGAAGGTTATCGACAGCACGCTGAACTGCGGAATAAAGGGCTGCTGCGGATGAATAAACTGGGGAAACAGCGCCATAAAAAACACAATGGGTTTGGGATTAAACAACGACACCAGTACTCCCTGACGAAACCGCTGGCTGGCGGAAGGCATCGTTGAATCGGCAGAAGAGAGAGGTTGATTCAGCGCGCGGGGCACCGAGCGAAAGAGCTTTACGCCCAGATAGATCAGATAGGCCGCCCCAACCCCCTTGACTATCAACAGCGTCAGCTGAGAAGTGGTAATCATCACGCCAACGCTGCTGGCAGCAATAATCGATATGACGCCCATCCCCACCGCCACGCCGATAATCCCCGCCATTGCATTACGCAGATTATAATTCAGGGTGTTGGTCAGCGTCAGAAGCACTCCTGGCCCGGGGCTGGCAATGGTCAGGCTGGCAATCAGTATATAAAGGTAGAGCTGCTGCATTGAAAAAGGATCCTGTACAGAACAGGGCGCGGCTCCGCCCCTGAAATGATTAACAACGTCGTATCTTCAGGACGTGCGCTCGCTCAGCGTCAACAGCACAACCGTACTTGATGTGTTTTGTACACTACCGTAACAATTTTATATTGTCATCAAATTTAAAATTAACCCTATAAATCATAATAATAAAAAACAAACATTTATTTTAAGACTATTAACCCGCTATTTACCCCATAAAACGTTACTAATAAGTCACCCTATCGCTCGCCGCCGAAACGCTAGCGATATTGCTCATACTCCACGGCTTCGCGAACCTGGACTAGCGCCGCGCGCAGGCTATCGAAGGGAACGGAGCCGAGGGCGATGCGGATCGCCTGCGGAACGTTCGCTGTAACGCAAAAAGGCTCGGCGGTCGACACGGAAATATGGCGCTCCATCAGCGTTTTCGCCAGCCGATCGGCCCGACTCTCCTCGCCCAGAGGCAGCCAGACAAAATACGAATCCGGATGGCTGACGAAGGGAAGCGCGCCGAGAACCTCACGGGCAACCCCCTGCCGCCGCCGCGCATCCTGGCGTTTCTGCGCTTCAAAACGCGCCACCGTGCCGTCTTCAATCCAGGCGCAGATCAGCGAACTCACCAGCGAAGGGGTGTTCCACGTGGTGGCCCGTATAGCGCGCTCAATCTCCGGCCGATAGCGGGACGGGCAGACAACCGTCCCCACGCGCAGTCCGGTGGCGACGTTTTTCGAAAAACCGGTGATATAAACCGTGCTTTCCGGCGCATAGCTGGCCACCGGCGGCGGCGGATGGCAGGTGATTAGCTGGGCGCTGATTATGGCGCTGCCTTTTATGCTGGTGGCCTCGTGGATGACCCGGCCAGCGTCATGGGGCGCTATATCGCCTTCCGCCTGGATCGCGCTCGGCTATGTGTCGCTCTTTAGCATGCTTATCGGCTTTATTTTCTGGTACAAAGGGCTCGCCGCTGGCGGTATCGCCGCCGTCGGCCAGCTCCAGCTATTACAGCCGTTCTTCGGGCTTGGCCTGGCGGCGGCGCTTTTGCATGAAACCGTCAGCCCATTGATGCTGGCCGTGACGCTGGGCGTGATTCTGTGCGTTATCGGTTCGCGCAAATTTGGCAGCTAGCCTGTATTGCCCTTGTAGCCCGGAAATCCCGGGTCGCGGCGTAAACGCCTTACCCGGGCTACCGCCCCGCAGACGGCTGGAAACCCGTAGCCCCGGTAAGCGCAGCGCGACCGGGGAGAACGGCCTGATGCTGACCGTAACCCTGGGCGTGATTCTATGCGTTATCGGTTCGCGCAAATTTGGCAGCTAGCCTGTATTGTCCTTGTAGCCCGGAAATCCCGGGTCGCGGCGTAAACGCCTTACCCGGGCTACTCCCCGCTGACGGCTGGAAACCCGTAGCCCTGGTAGCCCGGACAGGCGCGTCAAGCGCCGCCTCCGGGAGAGTTTCATACAGCAGCGGGGATATCTCTGAAACAACGTGTTATGCAGCGATGCCCTGGCCCCCGCTGAAATCGGCGAACCGGAGGACCGAAGACAAGGGCTGGCCGCCAGGGATGGCGGCCAGAGGCGAATCGAGACATTGATGTCGAGTTGAGCCGACCGCAGGCTGAGGTCCGGGAGGTGAGCGCAGTGCGCAGCACCGATTTCTTTGCGGGACCGCGGGGATTGTAAAGGGGGAGACGGTTTTCTCCCCCTTTACCCGTTCACCTACCACGGTGAGACATTTTCTGCGAAATAGCGGTGAACGGAACCCCTACCACACCTTCCCGGAGGCGGCGCTTGACGCGCCTGTCCGGGCTACCCAATCTGCCTCCCTCAGGCTCCGGCCCCGGAAATCCCGGGTCGCGGCGTAAACGCCTTACCCGGGCTACTGCCCCGCAGGCGGCTGGAAACCCGTAGCCCCGGTAAGCGCAGCGCGACCGGGGAGAGCGGCCGTTTATACCACCCGCGCGTACTGCAGCATCACCTGCAGCAGCACGTTCGCGCCGGCCTCAACGTGCTCCGGCGACGCATACTCAATTTCGTTGTGGCTGATCCCATCCCTGCAGGGGATAAAAATCATCCCCGTTGGCGCCAGGTAGCTCATATACACCGCGTCGTGCCCGGCGCCGGAGACAATCTCCCGCGCCGGATAGCCCAGCCGCTGCGCGGCGTCGGCGATCGCCGCCTGGCAATCCGGGTGGAACGGCGCCGCCGGATAGTGGCTCACCTCTTTCAGCGCCACCTTCAGGCCGCTCTCCCGCTCAACCCCGGCGATAAACGCCCGCAGCTGGCGGTCCATCTCATCCACCAGCGCATCGCTGAGATTACGCATATCAATCGAAAAAGTGACCTCTCCCGGCACCACGTTGCGGCTGTTCGGATAGACCTGCACCCTCCCTACCGTACCGCGCCCTTCCTCGCTGCGCCCGGCGATCGCCACGACCTCCTGCATAATGCGGGTCGCCACCTGCAGCGCATCCTGACGCAGGCGCATCGGCGTCGGTCCGGCGTGGGACTCCTGGCCAGTCACCACGCAGTCATACCAGCGGATCCCCAGCACGCCCTGCACGATACCGATAATTTTCGCTTCATCTTCCAGAATCGGCCCCTGTTCAATATGCGCTTCGAAGTAGGCGCCAATCGGATGATCGCCCGGCGTCTGGCTGCCGATATAGCCGATGCGCGCCAGCTCCTCGCCCACGGTTTTACCGTCCGCATCCTGCGCGGCATAGACAGTTTCCAGCGGGAATACTCCGGCAAACACCCCGGAGCCCATCATCACCGGCACAAAGCGCGAGCCCTCTTCGTTGGTCCAGAACACCACTTCAATTGGCGCTTCGGTTTCGATATGCCGATCGTTCAGGGTGCGCACCACCTCCAGCGCCGCCAGCACGCCGTAGTTGCCATCAAATTTGCCGCCGGTGGGCTGGGTATCAATATGGCTGCCGGAGACAATCGGCGGCAGCGCCGGATTACGCCCTTCCCGGCGCATAAAGACGTTGCCGATTTTATCGACGGTGACGCGCATCCCCGCCGCCTGCGCCCAGCTAATCACCAAATCCCGCCCCTTGCGATCGAGATCGGTGAGCGTCAGACGACAGCAGCCGCCCTTCGGCGTGGCGCCGATTTCCGCCAGCGCCATCAGCGACTCCCACAGACGCTCGCCGTTAACCCGGCAGTCGGTGGTTTCGGTCATCGGGGTAAAAAGGACATCACTGCTCATTTCGGTCTCCTTGCATAAACGCGGCGGCCAGCTCGACCAGCAGACGATCGCTGCCGCGCGGGCCTAAAAATGACATCCCCAGCGGCAGACCGCCCGTCTGGGCGACCGGCAGCGTCACCTGCGGACGTTGGGTCATCACGGAAATTAACAGCAGGTCGTGAGACAGGCGCCGGACCGCTTCTATCTCTTCGGCCTGCGCCGTCAGCAGCGGCGCGCCATCGGGAACGGTCGGCATCACCAGGACCGCATCGCCCAGCTGCGCGTCCCACCAGGCGGTAAAACGCTCGCGCAGCTGGCAGGCGGCGTCAAACTGCGCGCGGGTGACCGCTTTGCCCCAGAAAAAGCGCTCGCGGACGTCCGGGCCTAGCTGCAGACCATAGCGCTCAATGGTTTCGCCCTGCGCCTGCCACGCTTCGTAGCCCTGAATCTGACGGAAGGCGAGATAAATATCGTCAGCGTCGGGCAGCGGCGCATCGAGCGGCGCTAACGGGCCGAAAAAGCGCGCCAGCCGTTGGCGGACCGGCAGCAGCGCCTGCTGGCTGCGCAGCGGCAGGCGGGAAAACAGCCCATCGTGGCAGGCCAGCCGCACGCCGTCGAAATCCGCGCGTTCATCGTCGAACAGACAGGCGGCGACGGCGGAAAAAACCTCCGGCGAACGGGCAAAGAAGCCGCAGGTGTCCATGGTGGCGCACAGCGGCTGGCAGCCGTCGAGGGAGAGACGGCCGTGGGTTGGACGCAGGCCAAACAGTCCGCAGTAACTCGCCGGCGTGCGTACCGAACCGCCGGTATCGCTGCCGAGGGCAAAGTCGCACGCCGCGTTCGATACCGCCGACGCCGAGCCGGACGACGATCCGCCGGGTATATGATTCGGCGCGGCGCCGTTGCGCGGGGTACCGTAATGCACGTTGTGCCCGCTCATCGAATACGCCAGCTCGCTGGTATGGGTTTTGCCGATAAAGCGCGCGCCGTTATCTAACAGCTTTTGCACCACCGGCGCGGTGCGGTTTTTAATCCCGGACAGCGCCAGCAGGTGCGGATTGCCCCCGCCGGTTGGGTAGCCCGCCACGTCGAACAGATCTTTGACCGCAAAGGTTAAGCCGCTCAGCGGCCCGCTGAGCGCATGCGCCACCGGATGCGGCGGATAGGGCATAAAGGCGCGAATGTCGTCCTGCATGATGGTTTCCTCCTGGCCTCAGGCGTAAAGCGCCTGGTTTTCAACGGACGGGCTCAGATCACGCCAGCGATGGCAACTTACCACGTGACGCGGCCCGGCCGGTTCGGTCGTCGGCTGGCTTTGCGCGCAGGCGGGGCGCGCGTGTGGACAGCGTTCGGCAAACGCGCAGCCCGGCGGCAGGCACGAGAGATCCGGCGGCGAGCCGGGAATACAGTGCAGCGCGTCGCCCTTTTTCAACCCCTCTTTCGGCCGGCTGCCCAGCAGCACCTGGGTATAGGGATGGCGCGGACGATACAGAATCTCCTCGATCGACGCCTCCTCCACGATGCGCCCGGCGTACATCACCGCCACCCGGTCGGCGATCTCCACCGCCGCGCCGATATCGTGGGTCACAAATATAATCGACAGATCGCGCTGCTTTTGCTGCTCACGCAGCAGAATCAAGATTTGGATTTGCACCGTGGCATCGAGGGCGGTGGTCGGCTCATCCGCCAGCAGCAGCTGCGGGTTGCAGGATAACGCGAGGGCAATCATCGCCCGCTGGCGCATCCCGCCGGACATCTCGTGCGGGTAAGCATCCAGCCGCCGCTCGGGGCTCGGAATGCGCACCTGACGCAGCGCCTCCAGCGCCCTTTCCCGCGCCGCCTGCCGCGACAGGCCTTCATGGCGACGCAGCCCCTCGACAATCTGCTGGCCCACGGTATAGACCGGGTCGAAGGCCAGCAGCGGCTCCTGGAAAATCATCGCGCAGCGCGCGCCGCGGTAGCGCCGCAGCTGCCCGGCGCTCATGTTCAACACATCCTCTTCCCCGACCCTCAGGGTACCGGAAAGCACGCTGCTTTTCGGCGGGTGCAGCCGCATCAGGGCGCGCAGGGTGACGCTTTTCCCGGAGCCAGACTCGCCGATCAGCGCCATCACCTCGCCTTTTTGCACATCAAAGGAGACGCCGTTGACCGCGTTGACCGTCTGACCGTCGCGGCGAAACTCAACCCGCAGGTCGCGGATATGGACGTAGGCTTCATGCGACATGGCTGACCTCCTGAATGGCGATATTTTGATGCCAGGGCGACGCGGGCTGCGCCATCAGGCAGGCGCTCTGGTGCCCCTCGCCGACGCTTTCGAGCGTCGGTTTCACCTCGGCGCACACTGCTCTGGCGTGCGGGCAGCGGGTATGAAAGCGGCAGCCGGAGGGCGGAGAAATCGGGCTGGGCGGATCGCCGCTCAGCGGCGAGGTTAAGGTGCGATTGTGCGGGTCCATTGACGGCATCGAGCTTAACAGCGCCCGGGTATAGGGGTGGGCCGAGGCGGTAAACAGCTGCTCCGCCGGGCCAATCTCCACCACCTCGCCGAGATACATCACCAGAATGCGGTCCGACAGCCAGCGCACCACGTGCAGATCGTGGCTGATAAACACATAGGTCAGCGCCAGCGTCCGCTTCAGCTCCTGCAGCAGCTGCAGCACCTGAGCTTCCACCGACTTATCCAGCGCCGAGACGGCCTCGTCGAGGATCACCAGCCGGGGCTTCATCGCCAGCGCGCGGGCAATATTCACCCGCTGGCGCTGGCCGCCGGAAAGCGCGTGCGGATAACGATGGGCAAAACGTTCCGGCTCAAGGCCGACGTGCGCCAGCAGATAGCGGGCGTACTCGCTGGCCTCTTTGGCGCTGACGCCGTGTACCCGCTGGCCGAACGCAATGCTCTCTTCCATAGTCATGCGCGGATTGAGCGAGGCGTAGCTATCCTGGAAAACCATCTGCACCTGGCGGCGATACGCTTTCATCGGCAGGCGCGATGAACCCACCTCCAGACCATCGAAGATCAGCTCCCCGCTGTCCTGCTTAAGCAGCTGCATCAGCAGCCGCGCGGTGGTGGATTTACCGCAGCCCGACTCCCCCACCACGCCGAGGGTTTCGCCTTTGATCACCGAAAAACTGACGTCGTCCACCGCCTGCACCACTTCGCGCGCTTTGCCGCCGCCGGCGGGAAAATGTTTCAGCAGATTGTTGACCTTCAGCAGCGGCTGCGCCGGTCCGCCGAGGTCGATATTGATAAAGGGTTGCATCGCTTACTCCTTAATCGCCATTGCCGCACGCAGGCGGTCCGCGAGGATATTGAACGAAATGGAGGTGATAAAAATCATCAGGCCGGGCAGCGCCGCTACCCACGGCTGGGTATAAATCGCCGTACGCAGGGTGTTCAGCATCAGCCCCCATTCCGGCTCCGGCGGGCGAACCCCGAGACCGAGAAAAGAGAGCCCGGAGGCGAGGATCATGCACACCGAAATCAGGCCGGTGGAGAAGACGAAAATCGGCCCCAGCACGTTGCCCAGCACCTGGACGCGAATAATGGTGAACGCGCTGGCCCCGGTGGCCCGGGCGGCGTCGATATAGTCCATATGCCGCACCTGCGCGGTGACGCTTTCGGCGATACGCGCCACCTGCGGCACGAACACCAGGGTCAGCGAGAGCAGCGCGTTACCGATGCCCGCCCCCAGCGCGCCAGAGAGCGCGATCGCCAGCAGCACCGAGGGAAAGGCGTAAAACACGTCCACGGTGCGCATAATCAGGGTGTTGGTTTTACCGCCCGCATAGCCGGCGATAATGCCGATCGCCCCGCCGATGAAAAAGGCGAACACCACCGGGACAATCCCCATAAACAGCGACAGCCGGGTGCCGAGAATCAGCCTTGATAGCATATCGCGCCCGAGCTCATCGGAGCCCAGCGGAAAGCCGTCGGCGCCAATCGGTTTGAGGCGTAAAAACATCGATGTTTGATACGGATCTTTCACGATTAGCCAAGGACCGAACAGCGCCAGCGCCAGCAGGATGAGAATGATCGCGCCGACGAATACGCCGCCCGGGTCGCGCAGCAGGCGGCGAAACACGCCGCGCCAGTAGCCTTGTCTGGCAACCGTCGCGGCAGAGACGGTAATGCCTTTGGTCGTCACGGTATCCACCATCGTCAGCTCCTCTTAATTCGCGGATCGAGACTGGTTTGCAGAATATCCACCAGCAGATTGAGCAGGACAAAGAACAGCGCCAGTACCCAGATGGTGCCCTGCAATAGCGGCAGATCGCGCTGGAAGATAGCGGTGTTCAGCAGCAGACCGGTGCCGGGCCAGGAGAAGACGGTTTCCACCAGAATCGAGCCGCCCATCAGATAGCCGACCTGCAGCCCCATCACCGCCAGCGCGGTCGGGGCGGCGTTTTTCACCACGTGCAGAAAGATCCGCGACTCGTTGAGCCCCCGGGCGCGCAGGCCAACGATAAACTCCTGGCTGAGAATGTCCGCCACCTGCGAGCGAACGGTGCGGGCGATAATGCCGGTCGGGATCACCGACAGCGTGAAGGCCGGCAGCAGCATAAACTGCAGGTGTTCCCAGTTCCACTGCCAGCCCACCTCGCCGATTGGCCCGCCGCCGGTCGCCGGCAGCAGCGCGAATTTGACGCTAAAAACGATGACCAGCAGCATCCCCAGCCAGTAGTGCGGTACGCTGACGCCAAACACGGATAGCACCGAGGCCAGACGGTCAATAATGCTGTTACGAAAGTAGCCGGCGACAAAACCGAACAGGCTGCCCAGCGCAAACCCGATCGCCGTCGCCAGCAGCGCCAGACGCAGAGAGTAGGTGACCGCCGTCATCACTTCATCGATGACCGGGCGCCCGGTGGCGACCGACATGCCCAGATCGCCGTGCAGCGCCCGCCATAGCCAGTGCACAAACTGCAGCGGCAGCGGTTTATCAAAGCCGTAGGCCTGCATTAAGGTCTGACGCAGCGATTCCGAAGCGTCCGGCGGCATCACCGATACCAGCGGGTCGCCCGGCGCTATCTGCACCAGCATAAAACAGATCACCGCCACCCCGAGCATGGTGGGGACGGCCAGCAGGATGCGATATAGCAGCGTATTGATCATCTCTTGCTCCCGTGTCGATTACTCTTTTTTGCTCACCAGGCTGAGGTCGATAAACCAGCTTTGCGGCTGTACCACACCGGTGACGGCTGGCGATATCGCCCTTGGCCCGACATCGTGGGCGACGAACAGGAACGGCACCTGATCGACCAGCGCGGCGTGCAGTTCACCCGCGGCTTTATCCATTTCAGCCGGGGTAAACGCATGTTTCACCGCCGCCGCCAGCTTTTCGGTTTCCGGGGTCGAGAAGTAGCCCCAGTTGGTCGCCACCGGCGGGAAGGCCTTCGCGGTGGAGAAGCGGATCATGCCGAAATAGGGATCGTTAACCGCGGCGCTGACGTTGATCGCATCGATCCCTTTCGCCGACGGATCTTTCGCCCCGAGACGCCAGTTGGTAAACAGGGTGTTCCATTCGTTGACCTTAATGTCAACGTTAAAGAAGCAGCTTTTCAGGCTCTGCTGGATGTACTCGTTCATCGGCAGCGGCTGCATCTGCCCGGAGCCGGAGGCCGAGGTGGCGACCGTGACGTGCAGCGGTTTCCCGGCGCTATACCCGGCTTCGGTCATCAGCTTACGGGCGGTATCCGGGTCATATTTGATCTGGAAGGTGGGTTTACCGTGCCACGGGCTGCCGGCCTCGTAGACGCCGGTCGCTTCGGTCATATAGCCGCCGAGATAGCTTTTGAGCTCCGCGCGGTTCAGGCACAGGTTGGCGGCTTTGCGCACGCGAATATCTTTCCACGGCGAGCCCTCTTCGAAGGAGAACTGCCACGGCCACAGGTGCGGCTGGGTGTTGGCGTAGATTATAAAGCCCTGGGCTTTTATCTGATCGACCGCGTCCGGGGCCGGGGCTTCGATCCAGTCCACCTGCTTCGAGAGCAGCGCCGCCGTGCGGGCGTTAGCTTCCGGCAGCGGGATCAGCACCACTTTGTCCACTCGCGGAATGCGATCTTTGTTCCAGTAGTCGGGGTTCTTATCGAGGATCAGCTGCTGGCGAGGAACCAGTTTTTCCATTTTGAACGGACCGCTGCCCACCGCGTGGGCGGCGAACTCGGTCCACGCCTGCTTACTACGCGCGGCGGCATCGCCGGCGTTTGCCGGCACTGCGTCATACAGCTTCTGCCACGCCGTCGGTGAAACGATAAACAGGTTGGTAAGGTTGTACGGCAGCAGCGCGTCCGGTTCGGAGGTGGTCAGCGCCACGGTGTGGTCGTCAATCTTTTCCGCGCCGGTCAGGGTCGGCATGCGTGAGAGGGTGTTGCCTATCTGGCCCGGGGCATACTGCGGCGCGGCTTTATTCAGCACCTTATCCACGTTCCAGACGATGGCATCGGCGTTGACCGTTGAACCATCGTGAAACTTAACGCCCGGGCGCAGGGTGAAAATCCAGCGGCTTTGATTTTGCGGGTCAACGTGCCACTCGGTCGCCAGCCCCGGCACCAGGCCGCTGGGCTTTTCTCCCTGTGAGAGATCCCATTCAACGAGGGCGTCGTAGAGCGGAATGCCGGTGAAGCGATTGCCCTCAAAGCCCTGATCGGGCTGTCCGAGGGTCAAAGGGATATCGGCGGCGGTCATGGCGATCCGCAGGGTTGAGGCATTGGCCGGCAAAGAGGCGATCAGCGCCAATGCTCCGCTAACAGCAACGGCGAGATGGCATTTACGCGAAAATATTTTTTTCTTCAGCATCACATTGTCCCTGTTAAATAAAAGTCGCTATTTAACAGGCAAGATACATACCAGTTCTGAACGCGCGGGGAATAAGCGTGAAATGGCTTATAAAATAAGAATGACTTATATCATCTATATGATTTTATTTAAAAAATAGAATAACCTTATCTTTTTGCACCACCGGCGGGAATTCTGTTGCAGGATTGCACCAGCCTTACTTTCTTTTTAAAGGGATAATCACGTGGCGTTATTTTCTATAAATTAAATTCATGATGTCCGGCAGTTCATCAGTTTGAGGCGTTGTCTTCTATACTTTCTGATAAAGAGAAAGAGGGAGTCGCCATGCCGTTACCTGATTTTCACCGCTCCGAGCCGTTTACCCTCGGTATCGAGCTGGAGCTTCAGGTCGTCAACCCGCCGGGTTTCGATCTGAGCCAGGACTCTTCCGCGCTGATTGACGAGGTTCAGGGCACGCTGAAAGCGGGCGAGGCCAAGCATGACATTACCGAAAGCATGCTGGAGATCGCCACTGGCATCTGCCGCGATATCCACCAGGCCACCGCGCAGCTGAGTGCGATGCAGCAGGCGGTGCTGCGCGCCGCTTCCCGCCATCATGTGCAAATCTGCGGCGGCGGAACGCATCCGTTTCAAAGCTGGCAGCGCCAGCAGATCAGCGATAACCCGCGCTACCTGAAAACCGTCGAGCACTTTGGTTACCTGGCGAAGCAGGCGACGATCTTCGGCCAGCACGTGCACGTGGGGTGTCAAAACGGCGATGATGCCATCTATCTTCTGCACGGCCTGTCGCGCTTCGTACCGCATTTTATCGCGCTGAATGCGGCATCGCCCTGGCTCGACGGGACCGATAGCGGCTTTGCCTGTTCGCGGCTTAACCTTTTTGCCGCCTATCCCGATAACGGCCCGATGCCGTGGGTGAATAACTGGCAGGCTTTTACCGGTCTGTTTCGCCGTCTTAGCTATACCAGCATGATCGACAGCATGAAGGATCTGCACTGGGATATCCGCCCCAGCCCGCGCTTTGGTACCGTCGAAGTCCGGGTGATGGATACGCCGCTGACGATTGCTCAGGCGGTGAATATCGCCGGGTTTATTCAGATCATCGCCTGCTGGCTGCTGACGGAGCGGCCGTTTAAGCATCAGCCCGAGGATTATCTGCTCTACCCCTTCAACCGCTATCAGGCCTGCCGCTACGGGCTCGATGGGATCAATACCGATGTTAACGGCGGCGAACAACGAACATTGCGCGAAGAAATTTTACAGCTGGCGGATAGGCTGGCCCCCAGCGCCCACAAGCTGAATGCCGGCAGCGCGCTGGAGGCGATTGTGCGCCAGGCGAAGCAGGATCGCAGCGAGCCGCAGCAGATGCGCGAGTTTGTCGCCAACGGCGGTTCATTGATCGGGCTGGTACAAAAGCACTGCGAAATCTGGACGGCGTAGCGGCGATAAAACGCTATACTGCACGCTTTCGTCGTCTGTCTGGAACCTGTCGTGCGCTTTTTCTCTCTTCTGCCGCTGCTGCTGTTATCCCTGCCCGCTTTCGCCAGCGGGAAGTGCTCGCTGACCGACCCGTCGCTGACGCTGCAAAGCTATACCGTTGATCCGCAGCGCGAACGCATCGTGATGTACTGGCAAAAAGAGGACGGCAAAGCCTGGGGATCGCTGCGCGCCCTGCTGGCGGATATCGACCACAACGGACAGGTGCAGATGGCGATGAACGGCGGAATTTATGATAAAGCCTACGCGCCGCTGGGGCTGTATATCGAGAAAGGCAGGCAGCTGACCCCGCTTAACCGCGCTTCCGGCGGCGGCAACTTTTTTATTCGTCCCGGCGGGGTGTTTTATCTGCGCGGGCAAAACGCGGGGATTGTCAGCATTGATAAATTCAGGCCGTCGCCGGCCATCCGCTACGCCGTGCAGTCCGGGCCGATGCTGATTGAAAACGGCAAGATCAACTGGCGGCTGAAGCCGTCCGCCAGCTCGCGCAAGCTGCGTAACGGCGTGGGCATCACCGGCGATGGCAAAGTGGTCTTTATGCTCAGCGCGCGCGAAACCAATTTCTATGATTTTGCCTGCTACGCGCAGTCCAGGCTCAACGTGCGCCAGATGCTCTATCTCGACGGTACCATTTCGAAGATGTACCGGAAAGGCGGCAGCGTGCCGTGGCAGTACCATCCGTTCGTCACCATGATCGCGGTGGAGAGCAGATAGTTTTCATAACATCGTCTGCGGGGAGTAGCCCGGGTAAGGCGTTTACGCCGCGACCCGGGATTTCCGGGCCCGGTGCCTGAGGGAGGGAGATTGGGTACCCGGACAGGCGTGGCAGCGCCGCCTCCGGGACGGTGTTGAGGGATTCCGTTCACCATCAAGTCGCAGAAAATGTCTCATCGAGGCACGTGAACGGGTAAAAGGGGAGAAAACCGTCTCCCCCTTTACAATCCCCGCGGTCCCGCAAAGAAATCGGTGCTGCGCACTGCGCTCACCTCCCGGACCTCAGCCTGCGGTCGGCTCAACTCGACATCACTGTCTCGATTCGCCTCTGTCCGCCATCCCTGGCGGCCAGCCCTTGTCTTCGGTCCTCCGGTTCGCCGATTTCAGCGGGGGCCAGGGCATTGCTGCATGACACGTTGTTTCAGAAACATATCCGCAGCGGCATGAAAATCTCCCGGAGGCGGCGCTGCCGCGCCTGTCCTGGCTACGGATTACCGGCAATCTGCGGCCCGGTAGCCCGGCTAAGCGCAGCGCAAGCCGGGAAGAAGCCACAGCAATACCACGTCGCGGCATATTCCCCGGGTTGCGGCGTAAACGCCTTACCCGGGCTACGGGTTATCGGCAATATGCAGTACTGTAGCCCGGACAGGTCCGGGCCACCTACATCCGGCGGTGGGCCCACTCGCGCAGCCGCTGGAACAGCACGTATAGCGAAGGAATAAACAAAATGCCGATTACCGTCGCCACCAGCATGCCGCTGAACACCGTGGTACCGATAATCCGCCGGCTCTGCGCCCCGGCGCCGGTGGCGAGCATCATCGGCACAATCCCGATGATAAAAGAGACCGCCGTCATCATTACCGCGCGGAAGCGGCGGGTCGCCCCTTCGCGGGCGGCATCGACGATCGACATCCCCTCTTCGCGCTTCGCCCGGGCAAACTCGACGATCAAAATCGCGTTTTTCGCCGCCAGCGCGATCAGCAGCACCAGGCCTATCTGCACGTACACATCGTTGGCGTAACCGGCCCACCAGAGCCACAGCAGCGACCCGCCGATGGCGAACAGCACCGACAGCATCACGCTCGCCGGCAGCGTCCAGCTCTCATACTGGGCGACGAGGAACAGCCACGCCATCGCTACCGCCGCCAGCACAATCCACACCGCCTGGTTACCGGTCTGCTGCTCCTGCCAGGAGATGCCGCTCCAGGCGTAATCATAACCGTGCGGCAGGTTCGCTTGTAAAATCTGCTCCATCACCGCCATTGCCGTCCGGCTGCTGACGCCTTCGGCCGCCGACCCGCTCACCGATACCGACGGGAACTGGTTATACTGCTGAATAAACGGCGCGCCCACCGTCGGCGTAATCGTCACCAGATTACTCAGGCGAACCCGCTCGCCGCTGTCGCTGCGCACGTACAGCTCGCTTATCTGCTCTGCCCGCTCGCGCCACTGCATCTCGTTTTGCATCACCACGTGGTAGACACGATTGTTGATGCTGAAATCGCCGGCGCGGGTGCCGCCAAACGCGGTTTGCAGGCTGCTGAAAATCCTCGCCACCGGTACGTTCAGCCGGGCCGCCTGGTCGCGATCGACGGTGAGCGTCAGCTGCGGCACGTTGCTGCTCCAGGTGGTAAATACCCGGCTCAGCTGCGGGTACTGATTAGCCGTCCGCAGCACCTGATGCGTCACCTGCTCCAGCTCCGCCGGCGATTGTCCGGCCTGGGCCAGAATGCGTAAATTAAACCCGGAGGCGTTGCCCAGCCCCGGCAGCGTCGGCGGCGCAAAAGTCATGATCGTCGCCTCCGGTAGCCCCATCAGCTGGCCCTGCACCTTTTCCATCACCGCCTCCAGCGGCAGCCGCTGGTGCCAGTCCTTCAGCATCACCGAGATAAATCCGCCGTTTGAAGCGCTGGTACCGTTGAGAATATTAAAACCGGAGACCTGAATCACATCCTCAACCGCCGGATTCAACAACAGCAGCTCGCGCGCCTGGGCCATCACCGCTTCGGTACGCTCCAGCGAGGCGGCTTCAGGCAGCTGCACGCTGGCAAAGAAGTAGCCCTGATCTTCCTGCGGCAGAAAACCCTTTGGCATGGTGATAAAGCTAAACACCACCACCCCGGCCGCCGCCATCGTCGCCGCCAGCGCCAGCCAGGGGTGACGATTCATCCTCCCGACCAGACGCCCGTAGCCATCGCGCACCGTATCCAGACCGCGGTTAAAACCGCGCCAGATAGCGGCTGGCTGCTGCGGCCGCGGACGCAGCAGCAGCGCGCACAGCGCGGGCGTCAGGGTCAGCGCCACCACGCTCGACAGCGTCACCGCCGTCGATAAGGTCACCGCAAACTGGCGATACAGCTCGCCGACGATCCCCGGCAGCATCGCTACCGGCACAAACACCGCCAGCAGCACCAGAGTTGTGGCGATCACCGGCCCGGCGATTTGCCGCAGCGCCTCGGCGGTCGCGGCGCCGCGATCCAGCCCCTCCGCCATTTTCGTTTCCACGCTCTCCACCACCACGATGGCGTCATCCACCACCATCGTCAGGGCGAGAATAATCGCGAACAGGCTCAGGGTATTGGCGCTGTAGCCCAGCGCATAAAGCACGGCAAAGGTGCCAATAAGCGACACCGGGATCGCCAGCGCGACAATCAGCGTCGCCCGCCAGCTCTGGAGGAACAGCGAAACCACCACCACCACCGCCATAAGGGTCAGCGCCAGCGACACGCCGATCTCTTTGATCGTCGCCGCCACAAAGCGGGTGGTATCAAACTTCACTTCCCAGGTGAGATCCGCCGGGAAACGCGCGTGCAGCCGGGTCAGCTCAGCGCGCACCGCGGTGGCGACCTGCAGGGCGTTGGCGGTGGGCGTCGGATAGATACCGAGATAGGCGGAATCTTTGCCGTTAAGCTGCGCGCCGGAGCTATAGCTGCGCGCGCCCAGCTCAATGGTCGCCACGTCAGACAGGTGCACCAGCTGGCCGCGTTCGCCGCTGCGAACCACAATTTGCCCGAAGCCGGCGGCGTCGCTGAGTCGCCCGATACCGTTGATGGTCAGCGTCTGCTGCTGGCCGTTAAATACCGGCGGCGTCCCCACCTGCCCCGCCGCACCCTGCACGTTCTGCTCGCGCAGCGCCTGGGCAATATCGTCGGTTGTGATATTCAGCGCGTTCATGCGGTCGGGGCGCAGCCAGATGCGCATGCTGTAGTCGCGCGCGCCGAACATCTGCACTTCCCCGACGCCGGGTAGACGCGCCAGCGCCTCGCGCACCTGAGTGCTGGCGTAGTTGCTGACAAACAGCGGCGATAGCGTGCCGAGCGGCGAATAGAGACTCACGCCCATCAGCAGGTTCGTCGCCCGCTTACGCACCTGCACGCCGTTCTGCTGCACGTCGGCAGGCAGCTGCGCCACCGCCTGCGACACGCGGTTCTGCACGTCGATCGCGGCTAAATCGGCATCGGTCCCGGCGGCAAAAGTCAGGCTCAGGCTGTAGGTCCCCTCATCGGAACTGGTGGACTCCATATAGAGCATATGATCGACGCCGTTGAGCTGGGTCTCCAGCGGCGCGGCAATGGCTTCCGCCACGTCCGCCGCGCTGGCGCCCGGCCAGCTGGCGCTAACGTTGATGACCGGCGGCGTAATCTGCGGATACTGCTCGACCGGGATCAGCTTCAGCGAGACCGCGCCGACAAAGGTCATCAGCAGGGCAATCACCATCGCAAAGCGCGGGCGACGGATAAAAAATGTGAGCATCACCTCTCCCTTATTCACTCAGCAGCTGAACGGCCGCGCCGTCACGCAGGCGCTGGGCGCCTTCCGTCACTACGCGCTCCCCCGCTTTCAGACCATCGGCCACCACGAAGCTCTGGCCATGCTGACCGGCGGGCGCTAAACGGCGCATCGTCACGGTGTTGTCCGCCGTCAGTACCCAGCAGTAAAAGCCCAGCGCATCCTGCTGTAGCGCAGAGGCCGGGATCATCGGGCTCTCCTTAAGCTGCTGCGGCCGGAAGAAAACCGTGACGTTGCCGCCCGGCAGCAGACGGTGCTGCGGGTTGGCAAACTCAGCGCGCAGCGCCACGCTGGCGGTGCGGCTATCAATACGGTTATCGACGGAGGTCAGGGCGCCGTCTTCACGCCGTCCATCGACATCCACCTGCGCCAGCCACGCCTGCTTTAGCGCGGCGATATCGGTGTGCTGCCCCGCTTTCGCGAAAAAGGCGGTTTCATCCAGCGAGAACGCCACGCGAATGGGATCAAGCTGGACCACATCGACCAGCACGCCGCTGGCGGGATTCACCAGCCCGCCGACGTGAAAAGGACTATGGCCGACGCGCCCGGTGACCGGCGAGGTAATGCGGGTATAGCCGAGCGTAATCTGCTGGGCGGCAATGCGCGCCCGGGCCTGCTCGACGGCGGCGGCGGCGACATCGCGCTGCATCTGCGCGGTGTCTACGTCGTTGCGGCTGATTGCGTGGTTATTTTTCAGCTGCTGGTAGCGGCTCAGCTGCTGCCGGGCCTGGCGTAGCGAAGCCTGCGCGCTTTTCAGTTCAGCCTGGGCCAGCGCCAGTGCGGCTTTCGGCTGGGCGTCATCCAGCGTAAACAGCGGATCGCCCTGGTTGACGTACTGCCCATCCTGGAAGTGGCGCTGCACAATCTTTCCTTCGGTGCGGGCGCGAATATCGACGGAGTGAATGGCCTCGACGCGGCCGGAGATTTGCCGTTCACCGGCATGCGGTACTTGTTCCACGGTAGCGACGCGCACCGGAACGGCCGGCGCGGCGGCGGCGGTGAGCGCGTAGCCTGCCAGACCGCAGGCCAGCAGGGCGGAGCGGATAATCTTGTTCATGGGGAATTCCTTACGACGATGCGGCGTCCCTCCCCCCTCAGGAGAAGGGACGCCGGGCGGGTCAGACACGCTATGCGGCTTTGCGGAAACGACGGGTCAGGCGCTTCTCAACCTCCACCACCAGGAACATCGCGATACCGATGACCAGCGTGATGAACCAGTAGCGCAGCGGCAGCCCTTCGGTGCCAAACATCGTCTGCATCACCGGTACGTAGATGATGACCAGCTGCATCAGCAGCAGCACGCCGCTCACCAGCCAGATGCCTTTGTTGCGCAGCAGTCCCATGTTCAGCGAGAAGCTGTCGCTGCTGCGGCAGTTAATCATGTAGACCCACTGTGCGGTGACCAGCATCTGCAGCAGGACGGTGCGGATAAACTCCGGACTGTGGCCGCGCGGCGCCAGCCAGGCTTCAAGCATAAAGGCGGCGACGGCGATCATGGTGCCGACGAAAGCGACGCGCCAGACGGCGAAGGCGTCCATAACGTGCTGGCCGGTTTTACGCGGCGGCCGGTTCATGGCGTTGCGCTCGGCGGCTTCAAACGCGAGGCCGAAGGAGAGCGTCGCGGAGGTGGCCATGTTCATCCACAGAATCAGCACCGGCGTCAGCGGAATGATGTTCCCCGCCAGCAGGGCGATGATAATCAGCAGCCCCTGCGCCAGGTTGGTCGGCATGATGAACAGAATGGTCTTCTTCAGGTTGTCGTAGACCCGACGCCCCTCTTTGACCGAACTGGCGATGGTGGCAAAGTTGTCGTCGGTCAGGACCATGTCGGCGGCCTCTTTGGTCACCTCGGTGCCTTTAATCCCCATGGCGATCCCGACGTCGGCCTGGCGCAGCGCCGGGGCGTCGTTGACGCCGTCGCCGGTCATGCCAACCACTTCACCGTTATCCTGCAGCGCTTTTACCAGGCGCAGCTTGTGCTCCGGGCTGGTACGGGCAAAGATATCGTACTCAACGGCGGCTTTCGCCAGCTCGGCGTCGTCCATGTGCTCCAGCTGATAGCCGGTCATCGCCTGGCTGCTGTTGGTGATCCCCAGCATCTGGCCAATGCTCATCGCCGTCTGCGGGTGGTCGCCGGTAATCATCTTCACGCGGATCCCCGCGTTCTGGCAGGCGTGGATAGCGTCAATCGCTTCCGGACGCGGCGGGTCCATCATTCCGGCAATGCCGAGGAAGACCAGTCCTTCGCGCAGATCGTCGTGGGTCAGCGTGGTGCTGCCAACGGTGGCCGGTTTGTAGGCGGCGGCGACCATACGCAGGCCCTGGCGGGCAAAACGCGCCATCTCCTCTTCCCAGTACTGCGGCTCGAACGGCACCGCCCCCTGCTTGCTCAACTGATGGCGGCACAGGGCAAAAATCACGTCCGGCGCGCCGGTAATCAGCACCTGCTCGACGTCGCCCATTTTCTGGTGGGTCGCCATGTACTTGTACTGCGAGTCGAACGGGATTTTCGCGACCAGGCGGGCATCGACTGGCGCAAGCTGCGCTTTCGCCGCCAGCACCTTCAGCGCGCCTTCGGTCGGCCCGCCGGTAATGCCCCACAGGCCGCGCTCGTCCTGAATCATCTGGCTGTCGTTACACAGGTCGATGGTGCGCAGATAGGTTTCCAGCACGCTGCCCGGTTTAATCTGCACCGGCTCGTTGCTGCCTTCCAGGCAGATGTTACCCTGAGGCTCGTAGCTGTCGCCTTCGACGCGGTAGCAGCAGTCGGCGGTGATGATCGCTTTGACGGTCATCTCGTTCATCGTCAGGGTGCCGGTTTTATCCGAGCACACCACGGTCATGGCGCCCAGGGTTTCCACCGTTGGCAGCTTGCGGATAATCGCCCGCTGACGCGCCATCGCCTGTACGCCCAGAGAGAGAATAATCGAGATAATCGCCGGTAAGCCTTCCGGCACGGCGGCCACCGCCAGGCTAATCAGGGAGAGCAGCAGCTCGCCGAGAGGAATGTCGCGCAGCGCGAGGCTGAAGACGAACAGCGCGGCCATCATCGCCAGGATGATAACGAAAATCGCCTTACCGAGCTTATCCATCTGCACCAGCAGCGGCGTGCGGTGCTTCTCGATGCCTGCCATCATCTGGTTGATGTGGCCGAGCTCGGTCTCCTGACCGGTTGCGGTCACCACGCCAACGCCGCCGCCGGCGCTGATGGTGGTGCCGGAGAAGAGCATATTGGTACGGTCGCCCAGCGGCAGTTCGCCTTCCAGCGCGTCGGTGGTTTTATCCACTACCGTCGACTCGCCGGTGAGAATCGCCTCTTCGACCCGCAGATTATGGCTCTCAATCAGACGCATATCGGCAGGCACGCGGTCACCCGCGCGCAGAATCACGATATCGCCCGGCACCAGGTCGCGGGTCGGGATGGTTTCATGCTTGCCGCTGCGCTGCACGCGCGCGTCGCTGGAGAGCATATTGCGGATGCCCTGCAGCGATTTTTCGGCGTTGCTCTCCTGGATATGGCCGATCAGGGCGTTGATCACCGTAACGCCAAGGATGACGAGCGTATCGACCCAGTGGCCCATGACCGCGGTGAGCGCGGCGGCGGCCAGCAGGACAAAAATCAGGACGTCGTTAAAGTGGGCAAGGAAGCGCAGCCAGGCCGGCTTGCCTTTTTTCTCCGGCAAGGCGTTGGGGCCGAAGGTCTTCAAACGCTCGGCGGCCTCGGCGGAACTGAGGCCGTCGACGTGGCTTTTTTTCTGCGCCAGCACCGCATCAACCGTCTGCTGATATGCGCGGCGTGGCGCGACATCCCCTGAGGGGGTGGTATTATTAGTTTTGATCGTTTTGGTCAAAATATATCTCCCTTAAAATTCCGTGAGGCGGAAAGCCTGGAATCATTCCGGGCCAATGAGAAAAATTTCAAACAGGCGGGAGATAATTTGAGCTTGCGCAATATTTACTCTCTCGCCAATACAAAATTTATGGTAAGTTAATTCTATAAAACAACTATTGCAGAATATTAATAAACCAAAACTAAACGAGGTCTACTATGTTTGGAATCTATCGCGGACGCCGTCTGGTGCTGTACATCCTGCTGGCCATTATTATCGCTACACTGGTGGGATATAGCACCTATACTTTTGTAAAAGCGCTGGCTTAATAATGACGTTAATTTACATTGCAATGTAATTAACTTAATCACAAATATTACTAAAATAATTAACATAAAAAGAAAGCGGATGTTTAAATATAATACTTAATGCGTATTTTAATAACGTACGAAACCATATTGCATTGATTCTCTTTTTACCGGACAATATGTTTTTAACTGATGATTAACAAATAATGAAACATCCGCTAGAAACGCTCATGAGCGCCGCCGGCATTCTCCTGCTGGCTTTACTCTCCTGCCTGCTGCTGCCGGCGCCCTCGCTGGGCCTGACGCTGGCGCAGAAGCTGGTGGCGACCTTCCATCTGATGGATCTCAACCAGCTTTATACCCTGATCTTTTGCCTGTGGTTTTTAGCGCTGGGCGCCATCGAGTATCTGCTCCTGCGCTGGGTCTGGCGTCGCTGGTTTTCCCTTGAGCGCTAAGCCGGTCAGGTCGCGCATGCCGTTGACCTGGCCTTCTCACCAGGCGGCGTCATCGGGGCCGGTAAATTATCGCTTCACGCGTTTTCGCAATAGCCGCAGCGCAGTTAAGGGTAAGAGCCGCTGGCCGAAGAAGCCTGCGGTTTTCACAGACCCCTGACTATGAGGTGCACGTGCTTCAGGCTTCCCTGAGTCACCAGGTCAGTGCCTACAAAGAGAGATTCAGGATGGGCTCTGCAAGCAGAGTCCACGTAGCCGGTCTCTGCTTTGATCGAAATATACCCGTCATACTTTCAAGTTTTTAGGGTATAAATAGCTGAAGCGCCTGCGCAAGCCGCTTTATTTGTACTCATACCCGCCACCTACTTTAACGAACCCCGAATGATCGGATCACAACTAATCGCTACATTACAGATGGAGTGTGAATCTTCCGAAACGATTAAATCATAACCTTTTAATACCATATTTCGGTAAGGTAACTCTACCGTAGTAAGCTTAGGATAGACTCTCTGCGAAATAATACTCTGGTTATCAAAACCGATCACCGAAACGTCCTGGGGAATAGAAAACCCCAGCCGTTGCAAAGAAAAGTATACTTCCAGCGCAATTTCGTCACGACCGCAAAAGATGACATTAACGCCACGCTGAATAGCGCCAAGAATATCATTATCTAATACTGTGAAATCATAATCATAGCTAACCGGAACAACAAAATAATCATCAGCAGAAAACGCAATGTGATTATCATTAAGCGCCTTTATATATCCCTGCTTGCGCTTAACCGCGGCGTGATAACTTTCATCAAAATTAATAAAAAGGCTGCGGGTAAACCATGGGCGATGAAAGACCAGATTAGCAATATTATACAATCCTTGCTCGTTATCAGCCTGCACGCTAGAATAATTACCGCGCGCACAATGACAGTTAACAAACACAGTCTTGACCTCATCAAATATTGACTGATACTCAATTTCACAAGGATCAAGCGAAAGGTAAATAAGACCTGATATTCGTTTCTCTCTAAGAAAATTAAGGTCCAGTTCGGTGGGAGAGGAATCTTCAACATGGATAAAAATTAACTGATAGTTGGTTTCCTTAGCTTTTTCACTGATCGAACCCAGCATTTCACTACCATAGCTACTTCTTCCCATATTTAATGAGATAACGCCAATAACCGGTAGCCGGGATTTTTTCATGTCCCTTGCCGCCGCATTGGGGACATAGTGCAGCTCTTTGGCCTTGGCCAAAATCTTCTCTCTGGTTTTGGCTTGAACTTTTTCAGGGTTATTAAGCGCTCTTGATACGGTGACGTGTGAAATACCCAATGCCAACGCTATATCTTTGATTGTGACCATTTCCATCTACCCTCTCAATCAATAACGTGTGTCGTTAAATAAATCAGACATGGGTCACAACTATTCTCAAAAATACCAACCCGCACCTTTCTCTCCGATATTTTTCCAATCATCAACGGGGTCCTTATCTGCTTGCCACCGCTCAGCAGCAATCGGTGAGCCTTGAAGAGTACCGCGATCCTAATATTACTATACTCTTTAAGATGTTCGTTTTCCACTACGGAGATATCGGAACAATTGTTATCGGGGTACCAGATACGGCAAAATCTAGTACCTGAATGCTTAAGCAAAAAGTCATTAACAATCTACTATCCGATCTTTTTCACTAGATAGCTTATCAGTGGGTAATTTATTGCTAACGATCATCTCCCTGAAATATTCATTATCAATAAAATAGCGTTTAAATACAAAACTGGCTATCAAAAAGAAAATGGCAGGAATAAATGTTACCGCCATCGATAGCCCCAGCAATGTTTCCATAGATAATTTAGCTCCCGCTTCATATCCAATCCAGGTCAGGGTATAGCCCGTAATAGGGCCAGAAATACTCATTCCCAGCTTTTGGCTAAACGAGATAAAGCCAATCGATAAGCCTGAGGTATTCACCCCGGTTTTAATTTCCCCATAAAAACCCACCTCAGCGATAGAGGCCCATAAAATAGGCGAGTTAATCTCCGAGACGGCGCAACACAGGAAATAGAAGAGGATTGCCAAATATAAATCACCGATACCGACGATAAAATACATGGCAACGGCCATTAACGCGGACAAATAAAGAGACCAGCGGAATACGGCCAGCTTATTATAGCGATCCGTTAACCATTTAGATATCAACGCACCAGCGATACCGCCGGCAGACCACATCCCCATGAAGATACCGATTTCCCATCCACCTGCGGCTTTTGCAAATTCAGTGCCATAAATGAAGGCAATGTTACCACGCGTGGCGAAAGCAATCAGTAGCAGGACCATAGTAATACAGAGAATCAACCATTGGTCATTTTTCATTAATGATAGAATTTGCTTCTTCGTTGAAACATTGTTGGGACTATTAATTTCAACTCGCTCTTTAACATAAAAAGCACAAAACATAAGAACAATGATGCTGGCAATCCCTAAGACCAAAAAGGCCAGGGCATAGGCATTTCCAGCCTCGGCAACGCCTTTAGAAGTCACATAGTATGGTACAAAGGTGGTCACAATAATAGTGGCGGCTTTCGCCATCGGGAAACGAAACGTATTCGCCTTCAGGCGTTCAGCAGGGTCGTTGGTCATTACCCCGACAAGAGAAATATAGGGGATCGCAATCATGGTAAACATAATGCTATTTAAAATATATGCCCCTGTTGTCCACCCCAGCCTGGCACTGTAACTTTCACCAACCACGGTGAACAACATAAAGAGGGAAATACCAAAGGGAATTGAACAGATAGCGATCCAATGACGATAGCGGCCCCAGCGAGTTTTCACCTTACCTGACAACCACCCCATCACAGGATCGGTAATGGCATCGATCAAACGCACGGCGAGGAGTACCCATCCCGCATCAATCGGCGTTAGCCCTACCACGCTGATCATAAAAGTATAAATAAGGAGAGAGGCGGAAATAATTGAAACACTTAAGGCCATATCTCCGGAGCCGTATGCCACGTGCTCACGCACGGACATCCGTTCTTGGCTTGTGGTATTCATTTTTCAATCCTCCAGGCTTTACCAGCTTGTATGTAAGGTTTCGATTCGTATGTTTTTTTCGCGAAGAGTATTCACTTTTAATTGCTTACAGTGTGATAGTTTATAACTGCGTTTCGTTGCGCAGATTTCACCATCATTGATAAACAGCTCGACAATTCCCGCATCAAAAATAATCTCGAGATTTTTTATCTCTGCTGCGCGAGCCCGGTATTGCGCTTCACTCACGACGGTTTCTTCTATGCTCACATAGCCATCGCGGTATGAAATCGCCAGCCATTCCCCCTTATCTCCGGCCAATATGAGGTCTTCGTTCGGCTGTAAACCCTGCTCTAAGCGGATCCTTAATGATTTTCCCTTGTTGATACGATGGTCCTCACCGGCTTTCAATTTGACGTCACAATATTCGTCAACGTATTTTTCAAGCTCGTTAACGGGGCGCATAGCGACTTTATTGTTGGCGTTAATGAAGATTTCTTTTGGAATAGACATTTCACCGTTATATGATGATTTAATTGGCTTTTTCATTGCCCAATTAAATAGCCATGCAATACCAACCTGGCGCTGGCCGTCCTTGAACGTTTGTAATGCATAATACTCCGTCGCGAAGTCCAGCACTTGCATCTCGCTTTCCGCAGTGAAAACGCCGTTGTCAAATGTGCCAATAATGGCGTACAGAAGATTGTGACGCTTTGTCTCTGGCTCCTGGTAACCGACAATACCGATAGTCAGTACCCATTTAGCGCCCAGCTGGAAAAAATCCGGACATTCAACGCAACGGCCTTTATTTTCAGCAAAATATCCCGGCGCCGTATACAGGACATTTTCAAACGCCCATTCCTCACTGTCCCGTGAGACAAATTGAAGCACGGACGGGTTCCCGTCATAAACGGAGCCGAGGATCATTCGATAGCACTGCGTTTCGCTATCAAACCAAACTTTAGGATCGCGAATATCACAGCCAACTAATTCTATTTTTTTCTCCAGAATAGTCTGGATATGCGTTGCTTTAATACCATAGCGATCAATCGCGGCCTTCTTCTGTACTTCAATATAATCCTTATAGAGATCGTAGGCCGGGAGACGTTCCGTATAGAAAATTTCCGCCTCGCCTTCGTTATTGATAAAGGTCGTACCGGAGAAAGCCCCACCGGTCGCCCCCAGAGAAGCCAGGGGATGTTCGGGATGGTTAAATACCGGCAAATGCGTCCAGGAAATCAAATCGTTACTGATGGCATGCCCCCAGTGCATCGGGCCCCACTCGGTACTGTTTGGATTGAACTGGTAGAACATATGATAAGTGTCATCTATCTTACACAAACCATTTGGATCATTCATCCAGGCCTGAAAAGGTGAGAAATGCAGTTGAGGTCTGAATGTTTCTTGCGTATACCACTCTTTCAGTTTTGATTTTGGGTAGCATTGCAGACCGGTGCCATTATCAATAAGGTAAATAACGCCTTGATGATAGACGTTAGTTTTATCATAGTAATAAAAAAGGGATATCTCTGCCCTGTCTTCATCATAGCTTAAGGTTAACTCCCCCTTTTGATGGTGGGTATAATGATAATAATTAAAAAAACCAGCCCCTTTCTGGATTTTATATAGCAGTTGATTATCGCTTTTAATAACTAATAGAGGTAGCGGCTCATTATTTTTCTTTTGGCGCAGCCAAAATTCAATCGTGATGCCTTCAGCAGAGGGTATTGAGAAACTTTTCATATTGATGACCTGTAGGTAAGCTCGGCCAGTTCAGCCACTGGCCGAGACGAATTAATAAATTACTTCACCTTGCGTGCGATAAATTGCGCGTGCTTCTTATTGCCGGCTTCTTTTTCTCGGGTGGCTTTTAATTTGGCTTCGATTTCAATTTGTCGGGTTTTCATAAACTCTTCGAAGCGCCGTTTAGCCGTGTCCTTCTGCATTTGCTGCTCTGCGGTCAATTCGCACGTTGATTTACCGATACCCCGACGTTCAATATCGCCAGGGGTCGTAGGAATACGTTCATCTAAAGGCTGGATAGTGACAGCGCCTGGCTTTTTTTGATACCAGTAAGCCGTAGAGGCCCAGTCATCACAAAGATGGTTGGCGTGACCATGCTCAATTGTTACGCGAATGCGTTTCTTGAAATGTACAGGATCGGTAATATGAAATTTATAGCTTGTCTGGAAGCCGGGAACGATGCTTTCGTGTAATGCTGTTCCATTATATAAACCCGCGTTATCCTGCATCCCCCAGGCGTGATTAAAGTAATCTTCCGTGCCGGTACCGTGTATACTCGGCGGCCATGTATCATCATCGACAAATATCATGTCGTCACCCTCCCCCCACCAGCTTCCCTGGAAATGAGCGACCGATAAATTACAGCCGACATAATGCCCCTCGCCTTCAACATTAAGCACTTCATAGTTCCCTTCAGCGCTCAAAGTTGAGATATTGACTTCCGGGCTATTGGTTTGCAGCTCGGGTCCCCAGCCATTGCATGGGTTAGCGCGCTTCCAGTTAGCATGAAAATACGCGATATCATCCTTGTGTTCTTCAGCATACATTTCATAATCGATGTAAAAATACTGCCCATAGGGAATATCATTCTGATTTTCAATTTCGATGACGGCGCGCGTGTTAAACGGCATTGGAAAGAAACAGTTCAGTGCCGCGCTGCCGCCAAACTTATAGCGTTCTTCAGGCTTGGTAGAAATATTAATCGGGAGGGTATTAATATTACCGGGCATGGAGTGACCAATACAGAAAAAGTCCCCCAGGGGCACAACCACACTCGGTTCTTCAGCATTGTCCCAGTACATTTTAATTAGCACTTTGCGGTAATAATGGGGATCGGCCACTTCCCAACACACGCCCAACGCATTGTGAATTTCATTGACTGGCGCAATCCATTGGCCCATTTTGGGATCAATAACACTCGCCCCCAGCACGCGGCGACAAAATTGCGTCATCCAGATATGGGTGATACAGCCAGCCCCTTGAATATCTGCTAGCGTTACGCTTTCCCCGGGACCAATTAGCCAATAATCCTGATTCTTACCGCTTTGATCCCAGCTTGAAAGACGCCCCGTTTTTGCATCCCGAACCGTTGCCAGACTTTGTAAAAAACCACCGTATTGTTGAGCCATGATACCCTCCGATTGTCAGTTTAATTTAAATGTACACGTGTACATTTGCGTTGGTTTGAATGTTAGTGACTAAACTCAGGCATAAATGTGATTAAAATCTCGTTTGACCGACGTTAAGGCAGTAAATTAAAGAGATGTGATCGATAACACAAAATGTACACGTGTACAATCCATAAAAAAGGCATTGAGGTCAGAAAAAAAACCGTATAAATAGACAAATAAAACATATAGTTAACTAGAAAACCACAATGAAAATGCTTAGATTTTATTGGGAGATAAGGCTAATTGCGTCAGGCCCCTGAGGACCTGACTTTTGCGATGATGTGTTATTCAAAAGAATGTCTTCTTAAGGGCTAACTGTTATGCTGTTTGTGCCGGGATAATAACGTTTCCATTCATGTCCTTACCATCGGAACCCAGGAAGATGTAAGTGGCGCCAGCAGACGGTAGAAACTCCTCATACAATGCAGTTTGAAAAACTCTCGAATTGCGCGAGGAAGAATCAAGGACAATCTTAACACTGATATTATCGCTGTAGGCAAGGTGGTTAGAAGAGAGAAGCGTATTGTCACTATCATCAGTAACGAGTATCGCTACGGGATCGGCTCCCGCGGGCCTAATGTTCGAGACATCCGAAAAAGTTATACTAAACATATTTGAAGTGATGCTGTTATTATTACCACTAATGTGAACGATTCCCATCAGGTCATCATAGATAGTACCTCCGACATCTGCACTGGCCGTTTCTGTATCAACACGAATGAACATGTTTGAAGATACTAGGTTTTCATCACATGGACTCAGCATTACAATCGTTCCCGGCCAGCTCCCTTGAAACTTATTAGCCGAAATATTGGTGTGATGAGTATTCAGGAGTACTATTTGAGGGTTCCAGAAAAACGTGTTGCCGGTAATCTGATGACGGTCTCCATTTTCAATAGAAATTGAATAGCCGCCAGGAGAGTTGCCAAAGAAGTTATTGGTTATTTTCGCAACAATGGAGCTGGATGTCATTGTAATACAATTAGCACATTCACCGATAAAATTATTAGTGATTGAAATAGAGTCAGCATTTCTGACCACCATAGCCTCCTCAAGAAGGCTGAACCCCATGCCTTCAATCCGTAATGAATCGCTATCGCTCGCGATATCGATCCCTTTTGTACCGCTTGTATTGTAGGGATTCGTGGCAACCACCAGACCGATACAAAAATCACGCAGCTCAACGCCTGATATTCGCCCAGTGGTAGCAAAATCATCTCGTTCAATTTTGATTGCCGTCAGAGTTGAACTGGTATCCAGCTCAATAAAGCTGGCTCCAGGGGCTGTTTCAAGCCATCCACTGCTATCTGTATCCGGAGCATCCCGACTTGCCTGGCTCATCCATCCATGGCCCGCCCCTTGTATTACCAGGTAGTTAATGGTGATAACAAAAGTGGTTTGTAACCGATAACGCCCTGCTGGAATAAAAATAGTTGCGCCAGGACGCAAACCTTTATCATCCTGATTTGTCTGTTGCTGTAATATAATGTCATCCTGGATCTCAGACATTATTTTTCCAATATCTTCATAAGGCGAAGTATTGCTGGGGGAAGCAAAGGTAGTGACATCATAAGACTTAATATACGATGTCTGGGAATTATAATCAGTCATAATATTGCACACCTATAAATAGTTAAACATTATTTGCCAGTACGTTGAAAATGAAAATATCACGACTTTCACTCAGTGATGCAAATGAAATTTAATCATTAATATAAATGATTAATTAATATTAAAGAATGATAATTAACATTAGAAATAAAAGATAAGTGAGTTGTCATCAATAGACAACAATTTCTTCAATAAGATAACCAGCTTAAGTACGACATTGTTCCACGCCGTCCTGAAGAACCGGGCGATTATTCGTACCGTTAACCCCTCATATTTCAGACTGTAAGGGCGTTATCTGCGCTCTTTAAACGCGTCATATCGAAATGCCAGCAGCGGTTGCTGAATTCTGTCTCTCTCGGCCTGACGACGTGAGCCTGGTAAAAAAGCGTCCGCCGGTCTTCCCCCGGCGGACGCTTTTCAGTGCGCGCGGCTGTGATTTTCTTTACGGTAGGCACCCGGCGGCTGATTAAACGTGCGGGTGAAGATGCGGGTAAAGGTTTGCTGCGAGTCAAAACCGTATTTCAGGCAAATATCGTAGACCCGCTGATCGGTATCGCGCAGATCGCGGGCCGCCAGCAGCAGCTTACGCTCGCGGATATAGCGCCCAAGACTCTCCCCTTTATACTGTAAAAACAGTCGTTGCAAATGCCACTTCGAATAACCGGCGTGGCGCGCAATATCGTCAATACGTAGCGGCTGATGCAAATTATCATCAATCCACTCGACGATAGTATCAATGACCTGAGCGGAAATAGTCATATGTCCTCTCTCCTCCTGAACCACTCTCATCGTTAGCGCCACCAGGCGTTAAATGATTGCGTTTTATCGGCGACCCAAACCGGCTCACCCAACATTGGCGTCAGCAGTCGCCACGGTCGCCCTGTGCTGGCCTCCGCCAGCCTTTTGTACGGATCGTCCCATGTGTGTTTTGCCAGCACGAAGCGCCCGGCGTGACCCGGCAGCACCGCGCGTGCATGAACATCGTCAGCGGCTTGCGCCGTCTCTTCCGGCATCATGTGGATGTACTTCCAGTCCTGGTCATACTGACCGTTTTCCATGATCGCCAAATCCACTTCGCCAAACTGTTCGCCGATGGCTTTAAAGTGCGGGCCGTAGCCGCTGTCGCCGCTGTAGTAAATTTTCTGCTGCGGGGTAACGAACATAAAGCTGGCCCACAGGGTCTGGTTGCGCTTGAGGCCGCGGCCGGAAAAGTGGCGCGCGGGCAGGACGTGTACCGTCAGCTCATCGCTCACCTGCAGCGACTGATTCCAGTCCGCCTCGCTGATGATCGCGCTCTCCATTCCCCAGTAGCGCAGGTGCGACCCCACGCCCAGCGGCGTCACCACGCGCTTGACCTTCGGCATCAGAGCTTTGATGGTGGCGTAATCGAGGTGGTCGTAATGATCGTGCGAGATAATCAGCAGGTCGATATCCGGCATGCCCTCAGCGTGCCACGGGTAATCCCCGGCAAAGGCCTTATTAATAAACGAAAACGGTGCGGCATAGTTGCTAAATACGGGATCGATCAGGATGCGTTTGCCCGCCAGCTGCAGATACCAGGAGGAGTGACCGAGCCAGACCATCACGTCCTGCCCTGACGGCAAGCCCGCCAGATCGGTATTCACCAGCGGCAGCGGCTGGGCCGGTCTGGCATTTTCACGTTTGGCGACCAGAAACTCCCACCACGCGGCCAGCATATTTTTTTGCCCGGTAAAGCCAGGCGTCGGAAGCTGATTGTGAAACTGACCGTCGTGATAGTGCGGCGACTGCTCCACCAGGCTGAGCTGCGCGCCCTGCGGCGCCTGACCAAATCCGGCATTTAACACAAACGGCAAAGTTGTTGCTGACGCTAATAACATGATGGCGACCACGCTGAAAGTGACACGGTTCATATCCTGACCTGGCGAAATCCCCCTTCCTGGAGGTTTTTGTTATAAGGCTTGATTATGAGTGAGTAAGCACTCATTATTAGGAAGAAGCTGAAAGTCGTCAAGACGATTTTCAAATTTTGACAGACAGCGTTGCAGCGCCCATGCCGGGCGTGCTTAGATCGTGGTTTTATTATGAGTGAGGTAAAGTGTAGTGGCTCGTCCTAAGAGTGAAGATAAAAAGCAAGCGTTACTGGAGGCCGCAACCGCCGCCTTTGCCCAATCGGGAATCGCCGCCTCAACCTCCGCCATCGCCCGCAGCGCCGGGGTTGCCGAGGGTACGCTGTTTCGCTACTTTGCCACCAAGGACGATTTGCTCAACGAGCTGTATCTGACCATAAAAGCAGACCTGGTACAGACAATGATAGCGGGTCTCAACCCGAACGAGACCCGGCCAAAAGAGAACACGCGCAATATCTGGAATAGCTATATCGGCTGGGGCGTGCGTAACCCCATGGAGCATAAAGCGATTCGCCGGATGGCGCTGAGTGAACGGATCACCGACGAAACCCGCAACCGCGTCCAGGAGATGTTTCCCGAGCTCAATGAACTGTGCCAGCGCTCAATCAAACCCGTTTTTCAATCCGACGAGTACCGTACCTTCGGCGATGCGTTGTTTCTTTCGCTGGCCGAAACCACCATTGAATACGCCAGCCACGAGCCGGAGCGCGCCGTCCGTTTTGTCGAGCTGGGCTTTGAAGCCATGTGGCAGGCCCTTGCCGAGGACAATAGCTGATGGATCACCGCTCGCTGCATAACAACGCGCATCGTATCGCGCTGGAGCTCCCCTTTACCGAGCACTGCTGGCCATTTGGCCCGGAGTACGATGTGTTTAAAGTCGGCGGGAAGATTTTTATGCTCACCGCGACGGTACGCGGCCGCGCGCTGGTCAACCTGAAGTGCGATCCGCAAAAATCGCTGCTTCATCAGGCCATTTACCGCAGCATCGAGCCCGGCTATCACATGAACAAAAAGCACTGGATCACCGTGGTTCCCGGCGAGGACATCAGCGTCGAGTTACTAGCGGAGCTGATCGATGATTCGTGGAATCTGATCGTCGATAAACTCAGCAAAAAAGAGCAGCAGCGCCTACGTCCGGGGTGATTTTCAGCGCTGCGCGATAAGTGTTATCGCATTTTTGCCCCTTATCATTTGCCCGCCATCGCTGTACTCTTCCTTCACGAAACGCACCCGCAAGGGGTTGTAAACAGTGAGGAAGAGTATGGATATCGTATCGGTTGCCTTAAAGCGCTACTCCACCAAGGCATTTGACGCCACTAAAAAGCTAACTGCCGAGCAGGCGGAAAACCTGAAAACGCTGCTGCAGTACAGCCCGTCAAGCACCAACTCCCAGCCGTGGCACTTTATCGTTGCCAGCAGCGATGAAGGCAAAGCGCGCGTCGCCAAAGCGGCGAGCGGCACCTACGTGTTTAACGAACGTAAAATTCTCGATGCCTCCCACGTGGTGGTGTTCTGCGCCAAAACCGCGATGGATGACGCCTGGCTTGAGCGCGTGGTCGATCAGGAAGAGGCCGATGGCCGCTTCGCAAACGCCGACGCCAAAGCCGCGAACCATAAAGGCCGCACCTTCTTTGCCGATATGCACCGCAAAGAGCTGCACGACGACGATCAGTGGATGGCGAAGCAGGTTTATCTCAACGTCGGCAACTTCCTGCTCGGCGTGGCGGCAATGGGCCTGGACGCCGTACCGATTGAAGGCGTCGATTTCGCAATTCTCGATGCCGAATTTGACCTGAAGGCCAAGGGCTACACCAGCCTGGTGGTGGTGCCGGTCGGCCATCATAGCGTTGAAGACTTTAACGCGACGCTGCCGAAATCACGCCTGCCGCAGGCGACGACCATTACCGAGATTTAATTCTCTGCTTTTCTTTTACGTCAGGATGATCCCCGGATTGCGGCTGTCGCCTTATCCGGGCTACAAAATTACACACTGTGGGAACCCGTAGCCCGGGTAAGGCGCGTCAAGCGCCGCCCCCGGGGATAGCCCGCAGTATTTTGCAGCCAGGATACCTCCACGTGCCAGATGCGCTCCGCATAGCGGCCAATGACCGCCAGGCGTTGAGCGTACGCTGAATAATGCGCTGCTCTTTTCGGGTCACGTTCATAAGCATTCCGTTAGTGTGTGTGCAGCCACGTCAGCGCCCGCTCGCCCGTTTCATCCATCGGCAAATAGACCAGCAGGCGCGAACCGTTGCGCGGGGCCGAGTACCAGTACATCTGCTGCAGGCTGAAGCGTCCGAGCTGCGGATGGTTAAAGTGTTTCACCTGATTTTCCACCCCGCGCACCTCATAGCGCTGATGCCATAGCGCCTCGAACTCCGCCGACGCGGCGAAAAAACGCGCCAGCTTATTCTCCCACAGCGGATCGCCGCGGTGCTCCGCCATCGCCGCGCGGAAATAGGAGACAAACGTCGCCAGCACGTCGCGATTCTCGATGCGGCTGCGCCAGGTTTCATTGGTCAGATACAGATAAATGCAGTTGCGATCCTCTTCCGGAATGGTGGCGAAATCGATGCCCATCAGGCGGCAGAAGCTGTCGTTCCAGGCCACAATATCGAAGCTCGGCTTCTGAATACTGGCGGGCTGCGGCATCAGGCTATCGAGCATCCGCCGGGTGCCCGGGCTGATGCCTTCGCATACCGTGACCTGCGCAGCTTCCGGCGGCGTCAGTCCGGCCAGGACAAACAGATGTCGGGTCTCCAGCGGGCTGCACTGCAGCGCGTTCGCCACCGACACCAGCACGGCCTCGGACGGATTCACTTCCCGCCCCTGCTCCAGCCAGGTGTACCAGGTGACGCCGACCTCCGCCAGCATCGCCACCTCTTCCCGCCGCAGGCCCGGCGTGCGCCGCCGGCCAACGCGCGGCAACCCCAGGCGCTGCGGATCGAGGCTCTCACGCCGGGCGCGCAGAAACGCACCCAGCTGTTTACGGCCGTCATCGGGCGCGGCGATCGTCGATTCACGTTGCGGCATGGTCGTCATAAAACCTCCAGCATGGTAGTGCCAATACCAGTATAAGCAGGAACTGGTACCCGTTTAATTTATCGGTGATGCTACGGCCATCCGCTGAATGACGCAATGGAGAGATCCGATGAATTCGTCTGCTGTTTCACCCGGCCGCGCCGGTTTATTCCTTCTGTTGACCGGCCAGATGCTGCCGTTGATCGACACCTCGATCGCCAACGTCGCGCTGGACTCCATCACCCAGTCGCTGAACGCCAGCGCCACCCAGCTGGAGCTGATCGTCGCGCTGTACGGCGTCGCCTTTGCCGTTTGCCTGGCGATGGGCAGCAAGCTTGGCGATAACTATGGCCGCCGCCGTCTGTTTATGTGGGGCGTGGCGATTTTTGGCGTCGCCTCCCTGCTGTGCGGGATGGCGAACTCCATCACCACGCTGCTGGCGGCGCGCGCGGTCCAGGGCGCCGGCGCGGCCCTGATCGTGCCGCAGATTCTCGCTACGCTGCATATCACCCTCAAAGGCACCGCCCACGCCCGGGCCATCAGCCTCTACGGCGGCATTGGCGGAATCGCCTTTATCGTCGGTCAGATGGGCGGCGGCTGGCTGGTCTCGGCGGATATCGCCGGTTTAGGCTGGCGAAATGCCTTCTTTATTAACGTGCCGATCTGCCTGCTGGTGCTGGCCTTCAGCCCGCGATACGTCCCGGAGACCCGGCGCGAAGCGCATTCGCGCATCGACTGGCAGGGCACCTTCAGCCTTGCGCTAATCCTCTGCTGCCTGCTGTTTCCGATGGCGCTGGGGCCGGAGCTGCACTGGCCGTGGACGCTGCAGCTGATGTTAGCTGCGGTGCTGCCGCTGCTGGTCTGGATGCGGGCCAGCGCGCTGAGCAAACAGCAGCGCGGCGAGCAGCCGCTATTGCCGCCTCGCCTGCTGAAGCTCACCAGCATTCGCTTTGGCATGGCCATCGCCCTGCTCTTTTTCAGCGCCTGGTCCGGGTTTATGTTCTGCATGGCGCTGACCATGCAGGCCGGTCTGGGGATGGCGCCGTGGCAGTCCGGCAACAGCTTTATCGCGCTCGGCGTGGCCTACTTCATCTCCGCGCTGTACGCGCCGAAGCTGATTGCCCGCTACAGCATGGGGCGCATTTTGCTGACCGGCCTGTCGGTGCAGATTGTCGGCCTGCTGCTGCTGAGCGCGACCTTTTATCGCCTTGGTATCCACACCACCACCCTGGCGCTGGTCCCCTCCACGGCGCTTATCGGCTACGGGCAGGCGCTGATCGTCAACAGCTTTTACCGTATCGGGATGCGCGATATCAGCGCCTGCGACGCCGGGGCCGGGAGCGCGATTCTCAGCACTCTGCAGCAGGCGACGCTGGGTCTGGGCCCGGCAATTCTCGGGTCGCTATTCTTAACCCTTGCCCAGCGCAGCGGCGGCGACTATCCCCGGGCGCTGATCGATTTCCTGGCGGTGGAAGTGGTGATGATGCTGGTACTGGGCGCCATCGCGCTGTGGCTACGCCATCACCTTAACGTCCGTCCGGCGGTAGCGACCCCATAATTCACAACAGCGTAACCTGCGATTTGCATAATAGACATCCAGCGGTCATCATAACCGCTGGATGTAAAGGAGACGTTATGCAGGAATTCATATCGCAAATCGCCGCATTAGGCATCAAAATTACCCCCACCACCTCACTCATTATTATCTTCGGCATTATTTTTCTGACGGCGATTGTCGTTCATCTTATTCTGCACAAAGTGGTGCTGCGCACCTTCGAAAAGCGGGCGAAGGCCAGTAGCCACCTGTGGCTGCAAATTATTACCCAGAACAAACTGTTTCATCGTCTGGCCTTCACCCTGCAGGGGATTATCGTCAACGTGCAGGCGGTGTTGTGGCTGCAAAAAGGCAGCGAGGCCGCGGAAATACTCACCACCTGCGCGCAGCTGTGGGTGATGATCTACGCGATGCTGTCCTTCTTTTCGCTGCTGGACGTGGTGTTCAATTTATCGCAGAAATTCGCCACCGCTTCTCAGCTGCCGCTTAAAGGGATATTTCAGGGTATTAAGCTGGTCTGCGCGATTATTGTCGGCATTCTGGTTATCTCCTTACTGATTGGCCAGTCGCCGGCGATTCTGATTAGCGGACTCGGCGCGATGGCCGCGGTACTGATGCTGGTATTCAAAGATCCTATTCTTGGCCTGGTGGCGGGAATTCAGCTCTCCGCCAACGATATGCTCAAGCTCGGCGACTGGCTGGAGATGCCAAAATATGGCGCCGATGGCGCGGTGATTGACATCGGCCTGACCACGGTGAAGGTGCGCAACTGGGATAACACCATCACCACCATTCCAACCTGGTCGCTGGTTTCCGACTCGTTTAAAAACTGGAGCGGTATGTCGGCATCCGGCGGTCGCCGCATTAAGCGCAGCCTGAATATCGATACCACCAGCATTCATTTTCTTGATGAACAGGAGCAGCAGCGCTTAATTCAGGCCAGGCTGCTGAAGCCGTATATGGATTCACGTCATCAGGAAATCAGCCTGTGGAACCAGCAGAACGCCGCCGATCAATCGATATTGAATCAGCGCAGGATGACCAATATCGGCACCTTCCGCGCCTATTTGCAGGAGTATTTGCGTAATCATCCGCGCATCCGCAAAGATATGACGCTGATGGTGCGCCAGCTGGCGCCGGACGCCAGCGGCCTGCCGATTGAGATTTACTGCTTCACCAACACCGTGGTGTGGGCGGAATATGAAAGCATTCAGGCGGATATATTCGATCACGTCTATGCCGTGGTTGACGAATTCGGCCTGCGGATCCATCAGTCCCCTACCGGTAACGACATTCGTTCGCTGGCGGGCGCGGTGTCTCAGTAATATCCTCAGGCACTGGCGCGGGAAATGACGCGCCAGTCCATCATCACCCGCTCGACCGCGGCGTCGGGATTGTCGATTCTTTTCATCAGCAGCGTGACCGCCGTACGGCCAATCTCGCGCGAAGGCTGTTCCACGGTGGTCAGCTGCGGCGATACCACTTCAGCCAGTTCGGTGCCATCAAAACCGACCACCGCAATATCTTCCGGCACCCGCATTCCGGCCTGAGCGATAGCCCGCAGCGCGCCCGCCGCCAGCGAATCAGAGACGGCAAACACCGCGTCCGGCTGCTCTTCCTGCGCCAGCAGCGTCTCCATCGCCTGTTTACCGGCCGCGGCGCTCAGATCGCTGGCGTAGATCACCTGTTGATACGCCAGTTCGCGAACGTGCAGAACGCTTTTATAGCCGCGCTCGCGCAGGCGCGAGTAGCGATAGCTGAGATCGTGGTTGATTAAAGCAATGCGTTTACGCCCGCCGTCAACCAGCCGGGAAACGGCGCCCTGCGCCGCGTCGACGTCGTTGATGCCGACGCAGGAGATGCTGCCGTTATCGGCATATTCCGCGCACTGCACCCAGGGCGCGTCGCCGATCATGGTGGTGAGTTCCGGCAGGCTGGAGAGCGCGTTCATGGTGATGATGCCGTCGACCATTTTGCCGGAGAGCAGCTGCAGCCCCGAGGTTGAACGGGCTAAATCCGAACCTGAATTACACAGCAGGATCCGGTAGCCGTTCTTTTCCGCCTCTTCTTCAATGCCCTTGACCACCTCGGCGCAAAAGGGGTTGGCGATATTAGAGACCATCACCAGAATCATATTGCTGCGGGCCGTTCGCAGCTGGCGGGCCAGCAAATTCGGCTGGTAGTTACTCTCTTTGATCGCCTGCAGCACACGTTCGCGATTCTTCGCTTTAACGGTATCGCTGTTATTCAATACCCGCGATACCGTCGCCACCGAGACGCCCGCCAGGCGAGCGATTTTCTGAATTGACATAGAGGCTGCACTTCCCGCATAGACGTTATATTTCGCAGGCTATCATAAATGAGCCCCGCCTGCGCCGTCAGCAGGTTTTGCGAGAATCGACGGGATTGATTAGCACGCTAAGGTCGCTATCATGATAGCGTCGGCGTTGTTTCGCGAGAGATGAAACGTACGCCGGCCGTTGAACATCATCGGCATATAACTGGGGTATCTCTTGAACACAATAAAAAATATTCATATCGCGGCGGCAGTGATCGCCGACGGTCAAGGACGCTGTCTTTTAGTACGCAAACGAGGGACTGAGTACTTTATGCAGCCCGGTGGAAAACCTGAAATCGGGGAAGCCCCGGAAGCGGCGCTGATCCGCGAGCTCGAAGAGGAGCTCAACTTCATCGTCTCACCTGAAGAACTGGTCCCGTTAGGCCGCTTCACCGATACGGCGGCAAACGAGCCGGGCCATACGGTCTCGGCGGATATCTTTCAGATAGCCACCAACAGAGCGAGCTTTACACCGACGGCAGAAATAGAAGAAGTTATCTGGTATACGCCGGGCCAGGATCGGCATATTAAGCTTGCTCCTCTTACCGAGAATCACCTGCTTCCTCTGCTGAAAGGGGCGTAAGCGCCCGGGGCGCATCGAAAGTATTGGCTCATTTGTCTGCACATTCACGCTGCCATCGTCCCGGTGGCGCTACGGCGGCCTGCAGGCAGAGCCCGTTCAGGCTGCAGCGCCCCGTCTCCCCGAGAAGCATTTGTCCGCTTCTTCCGGTTAAGATTTAGCACATCCTTCTGATTCGCTCCTTTTCAAGCGCCGACGCGTTTTAGTTCTTAAAAACGCCCTGTTTTGTACGCCAGATCATATTTCGCCAGACGGTCCTTTCCCCCATAATCCAAAATATCGCAACTTTCCCTTACAAAAAACAGGTGATTACAGAATAAACACCACAAAATAAAACAAAACAAAAACACAAAATTAACAAACAGCGATGAAATAGCATTTTTTTTGACTTATTGTGCTGTTTTTTTTTAACCAATTCTCCCCCATTCAGCGAGAAAATTCCTGGTCACCATGGATAATTCTTAAGGAGCGATCGACATAAAATCCTGCACCTTAAGATTTTTCTTATTCAGAATAGTAGGTTAGTATCAATCCAGTCAATTTCAGCCCTTAAGAATTTACACATTTTTCATCTATATAACTCTCCAGAAATTAAAGTTGTCACATTTATTAACTAGCCATAATATAGCCACATCATTGAACGATAGGGTAATACAATATAGGGAAATAAATCGACATATGGCTCCGCAGAAATATGAGAAGGTATACTGCATAAGCTGTCAGTATCAATGCGAAATCTATCCACGACCTACGATAAAATCGATTAACTGCATTGAAACCCGCTATTGCGTATGGCCCGATAAAAACATCTATTTAAAAAATGGTGTGCATTGTTTTTTAATTAACAAGCACTACAACTTCTCTAATTCTGGATTTATTTTTGTTGATTTTTCTCGCTACAACATCAGATTATTCACCAATGATAAATGGATTGAATATCTGATCAAAACAGGGTTGCGGATAGTGTTGATTGCCGACAGGTTAGCGCAGCCGCTGGCGCTGTTCTGGAAACACCGCTGTCAGCAGATAGTTTCGATTATCAACACCAGCGATACCCGAGACGAGATTGAAAAGAAAATACAGCTTTCGTTTCTCGGTCAAAGAGATGGTCGAGGTTACCGCCAAAAACTCAGCGACCAGGAAGTGCTGGTTCTCGATCTTTTACTCGCAGAAAAGTCGGTTAAGCAAATAGCCAACGAATTGCAGATGGCAGAAAAAAGGATCTACGCAATCAAGCTCAGCTTGCAGAATAAGATGGGAGGCAGAGGGAAGTTAAACATTATTCTATCTGGATAAAGTCATTATCAGTATTTGTAGCAATAACTCCATAAATGGAACTAACTTAATTATTCTCAGGAAATTTAAAATGAAAAAAATCGTATTAGCGGGTGTTGTGGCTGCGGCTCTTATCTCTTCCAACGCAATGGCTGACGTGACCACTTCCGCCACTGCAAGCTGGGATGCAAGCGCAACTAAAGACACCACCAGCGCGCTGGTTGTCACTCCGCTGAAATCCCTGAACTTCCAGTACGCTGAAGGGATTGAAGCGTTTAACGCCCAGAAAGGCGCTTTTGACATCACCATCCAGGGCCAGTCTGGCGCGACCGACTTCACGCTGACCTCTCAGATTGTCAGCAACACCCTGAGCCGTACCACTGATGCCTCTACTCTGGCCGTCGGTGTGAGCTGGAACGGCAACGCGCTGAACAAAACCACCCCGGTAACGATGATTGATACCGCCAACAACATCTCCGCGGGTCTGGATGCGCTGGCTGTCGCTACCGCCTTCGCAGGCGCCGATCGCGTCAGCACTCAGGGTTCCTTCGATTTCACTGTCGACTCCGCGACTTCTGACGGCAGCACCGCCGCTGAGTTCAAAGATTTAACCGACGGTTACTGGAGCGGCGACGTTCGCGTTCAGTTCAACGCGGTCTGGACTATCTAATCAGGTGTAGCCAACACCTGTCCGGTATGACAAGGAGGCTTCGGCCTCCTTATAAGGATGCGCCATGAAACTGAATCCATTATTACTCTCTCTCTTCTTATTCACCGTGACGCCCTCCTCCCATGCAATTAATGTCGGAGACGTCACCTCAATAATGGGGCCGGATGCCTCGACTCTGGCAAAAGAAATCATTAATACCACCGATACGGCGCGTTACGTTAGCGTCAGCGTGGAGCGTATTTCATCGCCTATGGCCGGCGGCACTGTTATCCCGATGGCGAGCAGATCGGAATTATTATCAACGCCAGCCAGCCTGATATTACCCGGAAATGCCAAAGAGAACTTTCGTTTTTTTTACAAAGGACCTCAGGACAACCAGGAACGTTATTACCGCATATCCTGGACCGATGAGCCTGTGACCGAGTTCGAAGCCAGTAAAAAGAAAAAACAGGGTGAGGCAACGACCTCTGCCATTATTGGTACCATTCTGGTGGTCGCGCCGCGTGAAGAAAGATTTGACTATCGTCGCGATAATGACACGGTGACCAATACCGGCAACGCTTCATTCCGCGTTATCTCCTACGGGCCCTGTCGTGATAAAGCGAAGGATGAGGGTCAAGGCTGCCGTGAACGCTATTATGTCATGCCTGGTGTCAGCGTAAAAATAAAGCATACCGATCTCACCAACAAAAAAACGCGAATTGGAATATGGCACGGTGAGCAATATATAAATGTAAACTGAGTAACATTATGGATAATCTTGGTTATGTCAAAGGGACGTTGTTCGCTGGGTTATTGCTTACGGTAAACCAGGGTTGGGCAGCTAATGCTACAGCGCCAGTTAAAGTCAGTAACTATGTTATTCCTTCGGTATTTGCTAACGCGTTATATCAGGGCATGTCGGTCCCTGTTTTTATTCGTTATGAAGGCGATAATAGTACCCAACGCAGCCAGCAAAAAATCGCTGATGCCATCCTTACCATCAAGGATAATGAGTTTCGCCTGAACCAGATCACCCTCAGCGATCTCCCAGAGCGAACTGAACTATCGCCGCAAATAAAATCGCTGATTAACGAGATGCAGGACAAAAGCATCGGCGACGGTCAGCGCGTTTATATCAACAAAGACGCCTCGCTATCACTCGATACGCGTTCATTTTATCTTGAATTGACGGTTAACCGGGAGGCCATGCAGGCCGCTATTTTGCCGCGTACCAACGTACTTGGAGAATCCACTGCGCAGGACCTCTCCAGCGTACTGAATTACTCCATGGGAAGCTATTACAACAAATATGAGAATACCGATAGCGCAAGTAGCTACCTGACGCTGGACAATACCTGGTCGCTGCGCGAGCACCATCTGAACTTCAACGGTTCTCTGTACGGTATTGGTACCAGCAATCAGCAGAGCAAACTGTATCGCTCGATGTACGAACGTGACTATCAGGGGCGCCGCCTGGCGATGGGGATGGTGGATACCTGGAATCTGCAATCGATCGCCAGCATGAGCGCCCTGAACTCCAGCCGCATTTACGGCATCAGCTATGGCAATAAAAGCAGTTCACAAACGCAAGACAACACGCTTGCTCTGGTGCCCGTAACGGTGTTCCTGCCGGCCGCCGGTGAAGTGCACGTTTACCGTGACGGTAAACTGCTCAGCATTCAAAACTTCTCCATGGGCAGCTACGAACTGGATACGTCGCGCCTGCCGTTTGGCATCTATAACGTTGATATACAGGTGGTCGTTAACGGGCGCGTGGTCAGCAGCCGGACGGCGAACATCAATAAAACGTTCGCCCGAAAATCGAGCGTCACCGGCGATCTCTCATGGCAAACCTTCGCGGGCAGCCTCGAATACAACAAGATGGACTATCGCCACAACTACAACATCAATTATGGCACACGGAATACGTGGATTGCCGGGGTCGCCGCTGCAACCAGCCAACCCTGGCTTTCCGGCGTGAATCTGAAAACCACGCTCTACGGTTTTGACAATAACGGCGTCAATGAAACGGAAGCGAACGTTATTTTCAACAACTCGTTCAGCTTTAACCAGCAGGGGCTGCTCGCTACCGACGGCAGCTGGCAGAGTACCTCCACCTTCAATATGAGTTTACCGGATGGGTACGGCAGCCTGTGGGGGTCGCGCCAGTATGGTTCTATCGGTAACGCGCTGCCCATGCAGCAGAACGACTACTTTACCGTAGGCGCTAACGCTAACCTGCGCAAAATAGCGCCGTTCCTCGGTACGCTGAGCGTCAGCCGAACCAATAATAAATATACCGGAAGCACCTATACCAACGTCGATTACGATCAATCGCTGTTAGCCAATCGCTATGCGACGATTTCTCTGCGCGCCGGTATTCAGAATTATCAGTACAACAACCACGAAAATCTGCGCGATAAGTACGTCAATATTGATATCTCTATCCCCTTCTCTACCTGGCTTAGCACCGGGGTGTCCAGCCAGAACGGAAACATGCTGGCGAACGCCACGCTGCGCAAAAGCTTCGACAACAGCGCCATTACCCAGGTGGGGGCATCGGTTTCGAAACAAATTAAACAGAATAAAAATGACGATAGCAGCTATCGCGCCGACGATTACGCAACCAATGGTTACGTCAGCTATGACACCAAATATAACGCCGGCACCGTCTCCGTCAGCCGCTCATCGCAGCACAGCTCAAACTACAGCCTGAGCTCGCAGGGCAGCGTGGCCTGGACGCAAAAAAATATCTATGCCGGAAAAGGTACCCAAACCGCCGGCCTGGTGGTCAACACCAATTTCAGCGGCAAGGGCCGGATGATGGCGCAGATCAACGGTCAAAGCTATCCCCTCACCGGCAAAAGCAACTTCATCAGCCTTCCGCCTTACGCGGAATATAAGGTGGAGCTGATGAACGACAAAAACTCAGAAGACAGCGTCGACATCGTGACCGACCGCCGCAGCAAAGTCGTGCTCTATCCGGGCAACGTCAGCGTGATTAATCCGGAAGTCAAACAGCTGGTCACCGTATTTGGCCGGGTGAAAGACCGTCGCGGCGGTTACTACGCCAACGCCGATATTCATAACCACATTGGTAAAACCCGAACCGACGAACTCGGTGAGTTCGCCATGGACGTCGATAAGCGTTATCCAGTGATTACCCTGGTGGATAAATTCGGCGGCATTTGCGAAGTGGATCTGGATCTGAATGAAGCGAAAGGCGCCGTGTGGGTCGGGGAGATTCCTTGTGAGATCCAACAACAAACGGCATCAGTGACTGGAGATGTTAAGAATGTCTATTAAACCCCAGAGCATCATGCTGCTGGCCGGCTGGCTGCTGGCCGCGCCGGCTATGGCGCTCACCCCCAGCAACAGCGGAAGCGGCAGCAACTCCTATATGTTTATCGACAATGATGTCGATGACGAATATTTCATCACCACCAGCTCCCTCGACCCACGCTTCACCGGAGCCAACGTCTGGACAAAATATCCGACTAACCAGCGTAGCCTGGGGTATATAACCTACGTAGGCTGGGCTTACGCCAACCGCTACTTCGACCTGTGGATCGAGAATTCGCCCATTAACCAGCCGTTTCTCGGGATCCGCTGCATGTCTACGGGCGCAAACTGCCCGGCGTCTGGCTATATTTCTCCCGATGTCATCGATAAAGACGGCTACTATCACGCGATGTCCGGCAACACCGTAGCAAACGGTTATTACGGCGCCGGCGCGCTGAGCCAGTCGGCCTATGAGTATTTTCGCGATCGGCCAGTGGGGACCATCGATTCTTTGCAGCTTAATCTTTGCTACATGAATACCAATACCGATTATGACTTTGCCTCCGGCGTTCGCTGTAAAGATCTCCCCAGCGGGGGAACATGGCGCTACTACACGTTCAACCTCGAAAAGGTCTCGCATCTGAAGTTAAACAGTACCGGTGCTATGGCAGAAGTGTGGATTGCCAGCGATGGCACGCCAAGCGTTAACCTCGGCTCTGATTTATGCCAGATGGGCGTGGTAGGGAGCGGTTTGACGAGCGCTTCGGGAATCATCTGTAAAATGGTGTCTTACAATTTACAGGAGACCAAAGTACTCACCTCCAGCCTGGATATCCGGATGCTCATTGATACGGCAATGTTGGGATTCTCTCCTTCGGCATCGGAAGTAAGGTTCAGCGGTGATGGGGCAACCTGGTACAACTACAGTAGCACTACCGTCGACTATAACCAGGTTTTCACACCGTCAGGTAACTACGTCTACGTGTTCCTGTCCAACGCCTTTTTCCAAAAAGTCCTCAAGGCGGGAACGGATTTAACCAACAAGGATTCTCTGTTTACCTTCTATTTTGATAACGCCGTCACCACACAATCGGGTTATTATCAGTTCACGCCATCAACATTAATTAACCTCATCCCGCGGGAATACGGCATCAGCATTGTCGCCAGCGACGGGCATTCGCATCCACAAGCATCCGGCAAGATCGGTAGCGAAGAGCCCATCACCTTTGAGTATAAAGTCACCACCTCCGCATCGCGTCAGGCCGATAGCATCACCGCCCAGGTCATCGGCGACTCCATCAACATGTATGGTCTGCCGTACTGCCTGTTTACCTCAGCGGACGAGACGCTAAAAGTGCCTGTCCCGGCCTACCTCGAATGGACGTCCGCTACCGGTAAAGCGGTAAAAGTCCGCAACAGCTGTGGCGAAGATCCTGTCGATATGACCAATGCCGCCTGGGTTCAGACGGCCTGGAACGCCAACGTTAACGATGGTTTCTTTTTTACCACCACGCTGAAACTGCTGTTTCCGATGGATGACCCGCATTCACAGTTCACCACCAATGGCCATGACTGGATGGGTGTCGTCAACGCTACCGGAGATGTGAAAGTGACCGCCACCTGGATTGGCGTCGATCGGGGGGTATGATGAAAAAAATCCTTGTCATCGGATTATGCGGGCTGTGGATGCCGCCCGCGTCTGCGGTGTACTTTGACTCTATTATCTATGATATGGATGCCAGTAAAGATTTTATCTCCCGGCCAATAGTCAATGATACAAAAAACAACAATTTGTATACCATATCGGCTTATAAAATCTCCCGACCGGGCAGCGGAGATGAAAGACCCGTTCCAGGCCAGGATAAAGATCTGGTCTGGTCGCCGCTGAAGTTCACGGTACAGGCGAATGGCCAGGAATATTTTAAACTCTATTATCGCGGGCCTAAAGATGCCGTTGAGAGATATTATCGGGTAATTTTTAAGGAAACCCCGGTTACGATTTTCCCCTGGCGTCAGGACCAGAAACAAATGGATGTCGTTCCCTCAGTGTCTATGAGCACCATTCTCATCGTGCGCCCGCGTAAAACGCAGTTCAAGTATGAGATAAACGAAGAAACAGGCACTATTAAAAATACCGGTAACACCTTTTTTAGAGTTGTTATCCAGAAAGGATGCAATGGTGATGATGAAAGTTCGACGCAATTTTACATGCTGCCAGGGGAAAGCTGGAAAGATCCTAAGGCTCAATACGGTAATAAAAAATTTATTGTCGCACTGGGTAAATACCATCGCTTAGGAAGCAGCTGCTTTACCGATGCCTCTGACTAATCACTGCCGATCCAGAGCGGGTATGTTATGCCTGAAGCGCAGCTCGCGCAGGCGATTGAGTCCGCCGAACTTCTTGCATAAAGAGTATTGAAAGCGGTAGACGCTGCGGGTATCGCACGCCATGATGCGGGCGATATCCTGGCTGGAATGCCCGTCCGCCAGCAGGCGCAGCGTCTTCATTTCATGCTCCGTCAGCGACGGTGTGCGCCGGCAGCGAAGATTTCGCCCCAGCATGATGCGTTTTATTTTCTTGATTAAGCTGCTTAAGCTATCGTTGACTTCCACCACCGACCATAATAATCCGGAGCGCAGCATCCAAAAATTAGCCATGGGCAGCATGCTCTTATCCGCGAGTAAAATAACTTTCAGTCCGGTCTCCTGCAGTTTTTCAGCCCACTCCTCATGCAGAAAATACAAAATATTGTCGAGGGAGAAATCCACTACCACCATTCCCTCAGGCAGAAAACAGGTAATTTCACGAAAAACCAAATCATTAACCGCTCGCTTAAAAAAATAGTTTTTATCTGGCCATACAGAAAACTTCCTCTCTCCGCAAAGGGATCGCTCCATTTTATCTTCCGCTTCAATAGGGCAGTTTAAACCACACGCCATACATTTAATCTCATGGTTACCTGCCGGCATTACGCTTACCTCTTGAGTGGCTAAAAAATATTTTCAAAAAGATACATATGGAATATCAAACATACTATAAACAAAAATTATTGCCGCTATTATATTTACTATAACCATAGAAAACAAAAGACTAATTTATAATTCCAGACCTTCGGAAAAATAACGTTAACACCTTTCATTAAATATTTTAATAGAACCATCATATAATTTAACTATATCATATATAGCAAAACATCGCTGCCTGATTCCCTTACTCGAAGCGAGCATACAATTTTGTGACTTAATTTATCATCACGCGATGCATAATATTCGCAGGCAATCGTCATTCTCTGGCTCCGGTGGGCAGTGGCCCACTCGCCGCCGCCGGAAATGCCTCCGCCAGCCAGTCGATAAATACGCGCAGTCGATATTGCCGCTGATAAGGTCCGAGGGGCTGTCAGCAACCACCAGACTACGTTGATGGCGGGCTGGCGCAGAACTAAAAAATGCTGCCTGAAGACCCTTGGATTCATGGGTCTTCAGGTGCTACCGTATAGACATAATTAGCCGTTTTGTTCTGTAGCCGAATGATCGGTATACCTGTTCTAATAATTATGGATGATGATATCAATGAAACTAAAAATAGCGTTTATCGCGCTCGGCTGTTCGCTTGCCGCCCTTTCCGGCTGTACCTCCTCAAAATCGTCCCCGGAACGCCACGCTTACTATTTTGTCTCACATCGCAGCGATTTCGTCGGCGGTAACTTCGTTAGTAACCGTCAGGAAAACTACCGCTTAAATCTGCCGAACTTTACCGACATCTATGCCCGCGGCCAGCAGGACAGAAAGTCGGGGATGAGCGAAAGCGACGCCCGCCGTACCGCCGACGCAATCAGGCAGCAGGTGGCAGAGGGCACAAAAACCCAGCACGCATTTACCGGCAACGTCAGCGATAAATGGGATAACGAAATGGAAAATAAAGACGCCGTGCTGTTCGGTAATGAACTGGCCGGAACGTATCTCGACGGCTATTTTGGCGTGAAATAACCCAGCGGGTGCGCGAAATGCGCACCGCGCCTTCGGCTTATCTTTCCACCTTCACCCAGCGCTGCTGCTGATGGCTTTTCACTATCGCCGCAATGATGTACATCACATCCGCCCCCTCGTAGAATGAGGCGAAACGCCGTGACGATGCCGGCGGCATCTCACCGGTGCGCACCGCCTGATAAAAGCTCAGCATCATATTTTTAAACGCATCGGGCCAGCCTTCATTATGCCCGCCGGGGAAGTGGGCGCTGGCGGCGGCCTCGCCGAGCATCAGGCTCGGATCGTCGCTCAGCAGCTGGTTTGGCCCCTGGCGATGGCCAATCCACAGCCGCTGTGGCATTTCCTGATCCCAGGCCAGCGAACAGCGGCTGCCGCCGATCTCCACCGTCAGGCCGTTTTTTCTCCCGGCGCTGACCTGCGAAACGATAAAGCTCCCTTTGCTGCCATCGTCGAAGCGAAACAGGACCGACCCCAAATCTTCGGTATCGACGGGCCGCGCTTCATACGCGATATCATCGCGATGCTGGCTGAACGTCGCGTCGCCGGCCACGGGCGCCTGGCGCGTCGGCCAGACGATGGAGAGGTCCGCCATCACCTCCACAATGCGTCGGCCGGTCATAAACTGCACCGTATCGCACCAGTGGGAACCAATGTCGGCCATCGCCCGCGAGGCCCCGCCCTGCGCCGAATCCACCCGCCAGTTATAGTCGGTCTCCAGCAGCATCCAGTCCTGCAAATAGCTGCCGTGCACCGCAAACAGCCTCCCGACATCGCCGTTGCGCATCATCGCCGCCGCCTGCTGCACCATGGCAAACTGGCGATAAACAAAGCTGACGCCATGAATCACCCCGGCGCTTTCCGCCAGCGCTACCAGCTCACGGGCCTCCTCCGCGGTCATGCAGAGAGGTTTTTCCGAAAAGACGTGCAGTCCGGCGGAGAGGATCTGTCGGTTAATCCGCGCATGCAGATGGTTCGGCGTACAGTTATGCACCACCTGCAATCCGGGATGCGCCAGCAGCGCCTCAACGCTACCGTAGGCGTGCGCCACGTTGAGCTGGCGCGCCTTCTGCTGCGCCATCTCCAGCGAACTGTCGCACAGCGCCACCACCTCGATGTCGCCCACCCGGCGCAGCGCTTCCAGATGCGCCGGCCCGATAAACCCGGAGCCAATAATGCCGACCTGAATCATTATTCCTCCTCCTTACCTGCGGCGAAATCGTCAAACGCCCGCCCGGAGACCGGGATGATATGGCGGCGGATAAACTCGCTGCCTTCGCGCGCACCGACCTCCGCATCCTTCAGGCAGCACTCCCACTCCAGCACCGCCCAGCCGTCAAAATCATACTCGGTGAGCTTGCTGAAAATCGTTTTGAAATCGATCTGCCCATCGCCCAGCGAACGAAAACGCCCCGCCCGCTGCTGCCAGTTCTGATAGCCGCCGTAGACCCCGCTGCGCCCGTCGCGGCGGAATTCGGCATCTTTGACGTGAAACGCTTTGATTCGCGAATGATAGATATCGATATACGCCAGGTAGTCCATCTGCTGAAGATGAAGGTGGCTGGGGTCATAGAGCATATTGCAGCGCGGATGGTTATCGACCCGCTGCAAGAAACGCTCGAAGGTCACGCCGTCATGCAGGTCTTCGCCGGGATGGATTTCGTAGCAGACATCCACGCCCTGTTCGTCAAAAACGTCCAGCAGCGGTCGCCAGCGCCGGGCCAGTTCATCAAAAGCCTCATCGAGAAGCGGCTGATTATGCGGCGGCCACGGATAAAAATAAGGCCACGCCAGCGCCCCGGAAAAGGTGGCATGCGCCTTCAGCCCCAGACGCGCCGAGGCCACCGCCGCCTGACGTACTTTCTCTACCGCCCACTGCTGGCGCGCCTGTGGGTTACCGCGCAGCGCGGCGGGCGCAAACGCGTCAAAGGCCTTATCATAAGCCGGATGAACGGCCACCAGCTGCCCCTCAAGATGGGTGGACAGCTCGCCGATCGCCAGGCCCTGTTCCGCCAGGATGCCGCTCACCTCATCGCAGTAGGTCTGGCTCGCGGCGGCGCGTTCAACGTCGAAAATCGCCGGATGGTTACAGGGGATCTGCAGTGCCTGATAGCCCAAACCGGCGGCCCACTGCGCCAGGCCCTCCAGGGTATTAAACGGCGCCTGCGCGCCGATAAACTGCGCCAGGAAAATGCCGGGTCCTTTGATTGTTTTCATACCACCTCCTGAAAAATTAACGCTGCTCTTTCTCGTTGTACTGGAAAGAGAAAAGGAAAATCAGCGCGATAACCGCAGCGGCCACCGCCGGGATCCACCAGAAGGTCACCCACGCCTGCGGTACGCTCTGGCCTGCCACCAGATGGTTGTACAGCGCGCCGGAGATCTGCGACCCCAGCAGCATGCCGATACCGTAGGTGAACATCACGATCATGCTTTGCGCCTGGCCCTTCACTTTTTCACCGGCCACGCGGTCGGTATAGATAAAGCCGACAACAAAGAAAAAGTCATAGCACACGCCGTGCAGCAGGATGCCGAGATAGAGCAGGAAGCGCCCCTCTTCGCTGACCCCCAGCGCAAAGAAGGCGTAGCGCACAAACCACGCCGCCATGCCGATCAGCAGCATGTATTTCACCCCGAGGCGGCGGAACAGCAGCGGGATCACCAGCATAAAGAAGATTTCTGACATCTGACCGAACGACATCGCGGTGCTGACGTCCCCGATGCCGGCATCCGCCAGATAAGAGGCGGTATAGGCGTAGTAGGTCCCCAGCGGAATCGAAATCAGCGTCGCGCAGAGGGAGAAAATCAGGAAGTGGCGCGTTTTCAGCAGCGCGAAAGCGTCGGCGCACAGCAGATCGCGAAACTGGACCGGCGTCCCTTTCGCCGGCGCCGGCGTGTGCGGTAGCGTCAGGCTATAAACGGCCAACGCCGCCGAGCAGAGCGCCGCCAGGGTAAAAATGCCGGTGGTATCGGAGATACCGGTGACGCCGATGAAGATACCGGCGATAATCCAGCCGATGGTGCCGAAGACGCGCACCACCGGAAAGGTTTTATCGACGTTCGCCAGGCTGTGGAAAGCGATGTTGTTGGTCAGCGCCAGCGTCGGCATATAGCACAGGGTGTAGCCGAACAGCAGGCCAATCAGCAGCGCGCCGTTTTGCGCCACCAGCGCCTGCGGGACAAACCACAGAATAACCGCTCCGGCCAGATGCATCACCGCCATCACCTTCTGCGAAGCGAAAAAGCGATCGACCAGCATTCCCAGCACAAACGGCGAGAGAATAGAGGCAATCGGCCCGGCGGAGAAAGCATCGCCGATCAGCAGCGACATCTCATAGCGGGTCATCACCAGCCCCAGCGTGACCGACCAGCTACCCCAGATAAAGAACTGCATAAACATCATTAACGACAGCCGCGGCACCAGAAAACGGTGGGCTACGCGGGGACTTTCACGACCTTCGGTTGTTGTGACCATTTCGACCGCCCTCAAAAAGTAATCGATTACAAATACGCTCAAATAAAAAGTAATCGATTACAAAAAGAAGATCGCGGGCAAAATACGCTAAGCGCGAAGAAGATCACAATAAAAAGAGATAATGCCCCGCCGGACGACGGGGCGATCGCGCTACGCCGAACGACGCAGGGTTTTAAAGGCCACAAACAGGAACAGGATCCACACCGGCAGCAGAATTGCCGACAGGCGCATCCCGTCAATCGTGCACATCAGCACCAGGATCAGCCCCAGAAAGGCGATACAGATATAGTTTCCGGCGGGCGACAGCAGCGCTTTAAACTTCGACTCGCGCCCCTTGCGCCGCTGGGCGGCGCGAAACTTGAGGTGCGCCAGGCAGATCATAATCCAGTTCAGCAGCAGCGTTGCTACCACCAGCGCCATCAGCAGGCCGAGGGCTTTCTGCGGCAGCAGATAGTTAAGCAGCACCACCAGCGAGGTGATAATCCCCGAGAGCAGCAGGGAGTTAACCGGCACGCCGCGCTTGCTGACGCGGGCGAGAAACTTCGGCGCATTGCCCTGTACCGACAGACCGAACAGCATCCGGCTATTTGAGTAAACGCCGCTGTTATAAACCGACAGCGACGCTACCAGAATCACGAAGTTCAGCGCGGAAGCCACCACGTTGCTGTCGAGATTATGAAAGATCATCACGAACGGGCTGCTGTCGGATTTGATTTCCACCCACGGATAGAGCGCCAGCAGAACCACCAGCGAACCGATATAAAACAGCAGAATACGGTATACCACCTGGTTAACCGCTTTCGGGATGCTCTTTTCCGGGTTCTGCGCTTCCGCGGCGGTAATGCCGATAAGCTCCAGTCCGCCGAAGGAGAACATGATCACCGCCAGCGACACGATCAGGCCGTGCCAGCCGGTGGCGAAGAAACCGCCGTGTTTCCACAGGTTATCGATTCCCGCCTTGCTGCCGCCGTGGCCGCCGAACAGCATCCACAGGCCAAAGCCGATCATGCCGATAATCGCCAGCACCTTAATCAGCGCGAACCAGAACTCCGCTTCGCCGTACAGGCGCACGTTCACCAGGTTTACGGCGTTGATAATGATGAAGAACGCGGCGGCCCAGATCCACGTCGGCACATCCGGCAGCCAGTACTGCATATAGATCCCGGCGGCGGTCAGCTCCGCCATCCCGACCAGCACGAACATCACCCAGTAGTTCCAGCCGGAAAGAAAACCGGCGAACGGGCCCCAGTATTTATAAGCAAAGTGGGCAAAGGAGCCTGAAACCGGTTCTTCGACGACCATTTCGCCCAGCTGACGCATGATCAGAAAGGCAACTATCCCGGCGACGGCATAGCCGAGCAGTACGGCCGGTCCCGCCATTTGAATCGCCGGCCCGATGCCGAGAAACAGGCCGGTACCGATGGCGCCGCCAAGGGCGATAAGTTGAATATGTCGGTTCTGTAAACCGCGATGAAGCGTCGGGCCGCTTTCCTCTACGGCATCCGACGACGTTGACGCGTCTTTCACGTCGATCCCCTGTGTGTTTATATGAAGGGGCACCTTTTAACACTTATACCCGTCATACTTCAAGCTGCATGTGCGTTGGCTTTTCTCGCTCACCCCAGTCACTTACTGGAGTAAGCTCCTGGGGATTCCCTGCGTCGCCACCTTCCTGCAACTCGAATTATTTAGGGTATAAAATCGTCATACTTCAAGCCGCAGATGCCCTGGCTTTATACATTCATTGATTTATTACAACCGGCGAGCCGCCCTGCCCGCTCCTGCGGTTTTGCCTTAAAATTCGTAGCCGACCGAAACCTTGAACGTGCGCGGTTCGCCGCGGAACAGATAGGTTCCGCTGTCGTCCGCGCCGGACCAGTAGTTCTCATCCGTCACGTTATCGACGCCCGCGCGTACCGTCATCTGATTCTGGTTCTCGTTAAGCGCCAGACGATAGCGCACGCCGAGATCCAGGGTCGTGAAGCTATCAATCTTCTTGCTGTTCGCCTGGTCGGCATACTGCGAACCCGAGTGATTGAGGCGTGCGGTGGCGGTCAGGCCGTCGATAGGTTTGATGTCATACTCTGCGCCAAGCACCGCGTAGAAGCCCGGTACGCCGATGGCCGTTTTACCATCATTGACGCCATCCTTGGTTTTCGACAGTTCGGCTTTCAGCCAGGTCGCGCTGGCGTTAAGGCGCAGGCCGTACAGCGGTTCGCCGAAAACGTTAAATTCCACGCCGCGATTGCGCTGCTCGCCGTTGAGGCCATAGCGTTTCTGGCTATCCAGGAAGGCGGAAGGCATTTTAATTTCAAACAGCGCCAACGAGCCGCCAATGCGGCCAAAATCCGCCTTCATCCCGACTTCGTTTTGTTTTGAGTGAATAATTCCGACGCTTTCCCCATAGTTAGCGGCGGAGGTTGGCGCATTGCTGCCCGGCTGCAGGGCTTCGGTATGGTTAGCGTATAAAGAGAGAACCTGCCACGGCTTATAGACCACGCCATAGGTCGGCATCCAGCGGCTGTCGTCATACGCATCGCTTTGCAGGCCGGTGACTTTATCGTAGTTGCGCACCACCACTTTTTGATGACGGGCGCCGACGGTGAACAGCAGCGTATCGTCCAGCACGCCGAGGGTGTCGCTCAGCAGCCAGCCCTGGGAACGGGTGCGGCCGCTGGTGAGCGGATCGTCATAGTCGCCGCCGAATGAAGCGTTCGCCGGGGGCGCAACCGGACGGGTATCGTAGATATTCACCAGCGGATTATCCGCCGCCTTCGACATCCGCCACGCGGTTTTGTCGTTCTGGGTTTTCGCCGAATAGCCGACGTTGACCTTGTGCGACACAAAACCGGTGGCGAATTCGCCGCGTATCCCGGCCATGCCGCTGGCGGTATCCATATAGCGGTTGGTGTCCAGGCGCCCCGCCGTGGCGTTGCCCGCCCGGTCAATCAGCTTCGAGGCGCTATAGAGACCGATTTCATGGGCATGCTGCGCCCCCAGAGCGGCGTAGGCGGTCCATTTATCGACAATGTCGTATTCCATTCTCAGCATACCGAACTCATTTTCGATATCGCTGTAAGCCCATTTTTGCGTGTAGTTGTGGGTGTTATCCGGCAGGCGCGGAATAAAATCGACGCCCGAAATGTTGATGCCCATCGGGCTACCGTGGAAGGTTTTTTTCTGATAGCCAAAGTCAAACGAGCTGCGCATCCGTTCGCCGCGATAATCGAGCCCTATGGAGGCCAGCGTGGTTCTGCGCTTATCACTCTCCACCGCCGCCTCGCCTTCGCGGTGCACCAGATTCACCCGCGCGCCGAACTGGTTGTCGTCGCCAAAGCGGCGGCCCAAATCCAGCGTACCGCCGACCTGAGAATCCGAGGTATAGTCGACGCCCACGCGGGCGGTCGGGGTATCTTCCGCGCGCTTAGGCTCCAGGTTGATCATCCCGCCGACGCCGGAGCTGGCCGCACCGTTAAGCAGAGCGTTGGCGCCTTTAAAAATTTCGACCCGCTCAAGCATGGCGGTATCCACCACCTGACGCGGCACCACGCCCGCCAGCCCGCTCAGGGTCATATCATCGCCGTCAAATTTAAGGCCGCGAATGCGGTAGGTCTCGGCGTAGTTACCGTAGCCCTGCACCGGCTGAACCCCGGCATCGTTGCTGACCACATCGGCGATGGTTTTCGCCTGCTGATCCTCGATAAGCTTCGAGGTATAGCCGATGATGCTAAACGGAACGTCCATCGCGTTTTGTTCGCCGAGCATCCCTAGACGGCCGCCGTTGGCTATCTGACCATCGAGATAGGCGGGCACTATCAAATCGCCGCCGGCTTTAAAATCGCTGGCGGATGCGGCCTGAACGACCATCGTTTCTTCGCTTTTCTGGCGTTCGGCGACGTTTTCCGCCGCCGTTGCCGAATGGGAGATTGCGCCAATGGTTAACGCCAGCAGCGTTTTCCGCAGCGGGAAAGCCGGTGCGGCGCAGCCGCTTAAGTTGGCAGAGACGGCCAGCGCCGGGAGAGTGCGTTTCATAAGATCAGTCCTGAACAAAATCAACGATCCGATAGTGACTCCGCCGCCGAAATTCGCATTTCCGGTCTTGCGCCTGTGAGCCCCATCCAGTGCCTTCGCCGTTTCCCTGTGAGCCCGCGACGTACGCAGGTTATCTCCTGATAAAACCGCAAACAAGAAGAAGAATGAGAACTATACGCATTATCTTGTCGTAATCAAGCCTGGCTTTTGCCGTCTGGAAAAACGTTTCATTTTTCGCTGAAAGGGATTCGCCGCAGAGGTTTGGGCGAAAGGTGAGGAAGCGCGCGCAGCAAAACGCGGAAAGACAAAAGGCCGGAACCCGACAGGCTCCGGCCTCAATCACTACGCGCTGGCGGTATCCAGACGCGCCAGCTGCCCGGCGCTCAGGCTCAGCGCGGCGGCGCGAGCAAAGCTCTCCACCTGAGCGAGGCTGGTGGCGCTGGCGATGGGCGCCGTCACGCCGTCGCGGCTCATCAGCCAGGCCAGCGCGACTTCGGCAGGTTTAGCGCCGCTTTGCTCCGCCACTTCAACCAGGGTATCGACAATACGCAGCCCGCGAGGATTGAGATATTTGCCGATACCGCCCCCGCGCTGGCTTTGCGCCAGGTCGGACTGCTGGCGGTATTTGCCGGTCAGGAAGCCGGACGCCAGGCTGTAGTAGGTCACCACGCCGATATCGCGGCTGATGCACAGGTCGCAGAGCGCGCCCTCAAAAGCCGAGCGATGATAAAGATTGTATTCCGGCTGCAGCACCTGCCAGGCCGGCAGGCCGCTTTTACGCGACACCTCCAGCGCGCCTGAAAGCTGCTGCGCATCGAGGTTCGAGGCGCCCATGGCGCGGATTTTCCCCGCCTGCTGTAGGGCGTGGAAGGCGTCGAGGGTTTCGGCGACCGGCGTTTCCGGGTCCGGCCAGTGGGCGAAATAGAGGTCAATATAATCGGTATTCAGGCGTCGCAGGGAGTCGTCCACCGCCTGCTGGATCCAGGCTTTTTTCAACCCTTTATGACCGGGAAGGCCTAAATCGGAACCCACTTTGGTGAAGAGCTTTACCTTATCGCGCATGCCTGGCCGCGCCTGTAGCCAGCGGCCGATAATGGTTTCAGACTCGCCGCCCTGGTTGCCATCCGCCCAGCGGGAGTAGACATCCGCCGTGTCGATAGCATCGAAGCCGTGGTCTATAAACGCATCAAGAATGGCAAAACTGGTTTTTTCATCGATGGTCCAGCCAAAAACGTTACCGCCAAACACCAGCGGGGCGATGGAAAATCCGGTTTTGCCCAAGGGACGTGTCATCATGCCGTTCACTCCTTATCGCTTATATTCAGTATCCTTCGGAACGCCGTGAGGGCCAGAAAAGGACAATTACGGGATAGTAAGAAAAGGAAGCTTGAAGCGGGCTATCCGTGCCCGCTGAATGCATAACAACATTATGTCCCGGAATAGACGTCAAAGCTAAAATATTTCCCGGCTAACTTTTTATAGGTGCCGTCGGCGAGAATAGTGGCAATCGCGCCGTTTATCTCCTGGCGCAGAGCATCGTCCTCTTTGCGCAGGCCAATCGCCGCGCCGGCGCCGAACAGCTTGTCGTCCTTCAGGTGGCCGCCAACGAAGGCAAAATCTTTACCCTGCGGCTGCTGCAGGAAGCTGTAGTCGGCCATCATCCCGGAAAGCACCGCGCCGTCAATACGCCCGGACTCCAGATCCTGAACCACGCGATCCGCCCCCTGATAGGCGACGATATTGATCCCCGCCGTGCGCCAGTGCTGGTTAACGTAAGTCTCCTGCGCCGAGCCCTGCTCTACGCCGATGGTTTTGCCCTTCAGCTGCTCGACGGTATTCCCGGCCAGGGTGTTTTTACGCGCCACGAGGAACACCGGGCCGTTGTACAGCTTGTCGCTAAAGCCGATCTGCTCTTTGCGCTTCTCGGTCATATACATGCCGGAGAGGATCGCGTCGAACTTACGCGCCTTCAGCGCCGGAATAATGCCGTCGAAGTTGCTTTCCACCCACACGCACTTCGCCTGCAGCTGGGCGCAAATCGCGTTGCCGAGGTCAATATCAAAACCCGCCAGCTTACCCTGCGGATCTTTCCATTCAAACGGCGCGAAAGTCGGATCGACGCCAAAGCGAATTTCCTTATTTTCTGCGGCCAGGGCTGAAGTTGAGGCCATCAGCGCGACCCACAGCAGAAGAGATTTTTTCATTATTTACGGACTCCAGAGATCAACGGCAGTGTGTTTCAACTAACCGGGCGAACAGCGTCGCGCCGGTAGAAATAATGTCATCATTAAAGTCATAGCCGGGGTTGTGCACCATACAGCTGCCCTTCCCGCCTTTCTCGCCATTGCCCAGCAGGAAGTAGCAGCCGGGGCGCTGCTGGAGCATAAAGGCGAAATCTTCGCTGGCGTTCATCGGCGAAATGGATTCCAGCACGCCCTCCTCGCCAAAGACGTCCAGCGCCAGCGCTTTGGCGAATTCGGTCTCTTCGACGCTGTTGGTCAGTACCGGATAGGAGTCAAAAACCGCTACCTCGCTGCTGGCGCAGTAGCTTTTGGCGGTAAAATCAGCGAGCTCCTTGATCCGCGTAATCAGCAGGTCGCGAATTTCCGGCTTCATCGCCCGCACGCTCAGCTCCATCACCACGTTCTCAGGGATGACGTTGGAGGCGATACCCGCCTGGAAGGTGCCGACGCTCACCACCGCGGTTTCGCCCGGCGGTACGTTACGCGCAACGATGCTTTGCAGATTCATCACCAGCGCCGCGCCGGTAACAATGGGATCGACGGTGCGCTCGGGGTGCGCGCCGTGGCCGCCGTAGCCGGTAATGGTGATTTTTACCGTATCCGCCGAGGCCATAAAATTCCCGGCGTAAAAGCCGATTTTCCCCACCGGCAGGCCCGGCATATTATGCAGGCCGAAGATGCGCTCGCAGGGAAAGCGCTCAAACAGGCCGTCTTTGATCATTAAATCCGCGCCGCCGATCGCTTCTTCCGCGGGCTGGAAAATCAGGTGTACCGTGCCGTTGAACTGGCAGGCCGGCGAGGCGATATATTTCGCCGCCGCCAGCAGAATGGTAGTGTGTCCGTCGTGGCCGCAGGCGTGCATTTTTCCGGCCACGGTGCTGGCCCACGGGAGATCGGTCGCTTCGAAAATCGGCAGCGCGTCCATGTCGGCGCGCAGGCCGATAGTACGCGGCGAATCGCCCTTGCTTAACGTTCCTACCACCCCGGTTTTCGCCAGCCCGCGGGTCACCGTATAGCCCCACTCGGTCAGTTTTCCGGCCACCAGCTCGCTGGTATTAAACTCTTCCAAGCTTAATTCCGGATGGGCGTGCAAATAATGACGGATCGCAATCATTTCATCTTCGGTGGCTTTAATTTCAGGAATTACACAGTCGGTCATGCCGGTCTCCGGGATATAGAATCAGGTGCTAAGCTTTAATAACTTAACGTGCTAAGGGTTTATTGCAAGCAGGATTTCTTATTCCGCGCGGGGTTTTCATCTGATTTATTCATAGCGATTTAACGGCGAAGCGGACGAGTTTTACTATCACCTGAACCAGGAAACGTCTTACATTCTCTGCCTTTTATTAATCATGAAGCACAATACTCATTTATAAAGCCTAAATAAGCAGATAAAACATCAAAGAAGAGGCGCAAGGATGATATTTTCAACTTTGCGGTTTTTAAGCGGATTTGATGTGAGAACAGGGGCGGGTGGGCAGTGCCCAATAGCGCCAGGCTGGCCGGACTACCGTCCCTCAGACGCGGGGAAATCGGTAGCGCGAACAGGTGCACAGCACCGCCTCCGGAGGAGGCGGTTGCGAGGTTAAAGCAGAAAAGGTTAGTGGCTCAGCGCGCCGTTAATCAGGATCGACGTAATAATCCCGGTCGCGGCGGCAATCAGCACATAGTTACCGTCAATATAGGACCAGTGCTGCCCGTGCGGCGGTGCCGGTAATCCGCGATCGTTCCAGTCGTTTATCCGGTAATCATTGCCGCGATAACGTTCCGGAGCCGGCTGACCTTTGCGAAAATCATGGCCGTTCCACGCGAAATGGTCCCGCTCATGGCGCTCCTGATGAGGGTTACCCTGCGGCCCCTTGTCACCGCGCGACGGGCCACGGTTATCGTCGTTACCCTGATGATTGTTGGCCTGCGGCCCCTTGCCCGGCCCCTGCTGACGGTTGCCGTCCGGGCCGCCGCGGCCGGCGTCTTGCTGCCAGACCTGCTGCTGACCGTGGTTGTTGCCGCCAGGACCATCCGCCCAGGAGACGGAAGTCAAAGCACAAGATAGAATAATCGCCAGTGAAAGAATCTTTTTCATAATACACCTCCTGATATATTTCCTTTGTACCGGGAAAATGTGGAGGAATAGTGAGTAACAATATAACCAGGACAATTCCTGGCTTATACCTTTCATCTTTTAAGGCGCATGTCCTGGCTGGATGCATTCCCCCGTTCACCTGGCGACCGGTGCTCCCGGGGACTTATGAACCTGCCGCCGCAGTGCGGCTAAAAATTCAGGGAGAGAGCATTATAACGTTTTAAAAATATTATCCCGACGCTGAACAAAGCGCACCAAATAACAAAAAAGGCCGCTTTCGCGACCTTTTTTAGAAAATAGCCAGAGATTACTCAGTGACTTTGGTTTTTAGCTCTTCGGCACCCTGCTTGGTTTTATCCCAGCCTTCTTTGCTGACCTCTTTGGTCTTATTCCAGCCTTTTTCGGTGCCTTCTTTGGTCGCGTTCCAGCCCTTCTCAGTTCCTTCTTTGGTCTTATTCCAGGTTTTCTGCGCGCCTTCGCTGACTTCGCTGCCTACGCTGTCGCTTTTGCCTTCTGCCGCGTGTTTGGCTTTCAGCTGCTGCTCTTCACCCTGGTGCTGGGCCTCGTGCAGTTTTTCTTTCGCGGTATTCGCCCCTTCATGGGCCGCCGCAACGGTATCGTCGGTTGCGTGTGTCGTTGTTGCAGCAAAAACAGGAGCTGCTACCAGAATCGCAGATAACGCAATCATTGCTTTTTTCATAATGTCCTCTCTCGCTAACGAACTTAATGTTATGAGTCGCATTTAGCATGGCACAAGATTTTACCGTCTGGCTTTAGGGATTGTTCTTAAAACTGATTTCGGACTTTTCTATCGACTTTTGGTCTGCCGCGTCCCGCTTCTGAATGCGCGAATAAATTCCAACAAATTTGTTACATTTTAAGTCATTTGCCGTTGATATACTTGCCGTTTATGTTTACACGAGAATAATTCTCAGAATCATTATATTTATAAATTAGCAAACGGAACGCATATTATGGCAAGAAAATCAGTAGGTTCGTTCATCCTTACTGCCCTGATTTCCACTCCTCTCTGTAGCTTTGCCGCGCAATATCCGCTCACCGTCACCGATCTCGACGGCCGCGCGATTACGCTCCAGCATGAGCCACAGCGCATTATCCTGCAGGATGGTCGCGATATTATGGCCATGGCCCTGCTCGACCGCGACAACCCCTTCAGGCGCGTCGTGGCATGGAATAACCTGGCCAGAAAACAGGACATCAATACCTGGACAATGCTGCAAGAGAAGTGGCCGCAATCCGCTCAGATCCTCGATATGGGCTTTAGCGATAAGGGCAACGTTGACCTTGAGAGCGTCATTTCCCGCCAGCCGGACCTGATGATCGCCCAGCTTCGCGCGAAGCCCGCGCTGGAGGAGAGCGGTGTCATCAGCAAGCTCAGCGCGCTGAATATTCCCGTGCTGTTCGTCGATTATGAAATCAACCCCGGCAAAGACACCGCCCCGAGTATCGATCTGCTGGGGAAAGTCCTTAACCGTGAAGAAAACGCCAAAGCCTATACCGACTATTACCGTCAGCAGCTGGACGCCATCCGCCAGAAAACCGCGAACATCACGCCGAAGGCTAACGTTTTTGTCGAGGCGCTGGCGGGTAATAGCGATGCCTGCTGCTTTACCCACGGCCACAACGGCTGGGGCGGTCTGGTCGAAGCCGTCGGCGCGAACAATATCGGCTCGCAGCTGCTGCCGGGCGCTTCCGGCTTTGTGTCGCTGGAAAAAGTGATTAGCATGAAGCCGGATGCCTATATTATGACCGGTTCAAAACGCGGGAATAGCCAGGTGCTGCCGCTCGGTTTACAGGCCGATCCCCAGGAGGTCAATCGTCAGGCGGAGCGGCTGCTGTCGCGCACCGGCGTGAGCAACATCCCGACGATTGAAGCAAAACGCGCTTACGGCATTTACCACCACTTCTACAACCATCCGTGGAATATCGTCGGTATGGCGTATCTGGCGAAGGATATCTATCCCCAGACCTTCAGCGACCTCAACCCTGACGATAGCTGGCACTACATTGTCCGTCATTTCACCACCCTTCCCGATCTGCCGTTTGTTTTTTCCTGGCAACAAGGTGAGTAATTAGCCATGAGTCTCTCTCCTGAATCCGATATCGTCGCGTTCGGCGTCGATAGCCGTGACGTAATGGCAAACTACCGTCACATTGTGCGCCGCCGCGCCATCATGCTGCTGCTGCTGACGCTGTTGATTGTCGCCTCGCTGCTGCTCGACTTCGTGATGGGACCATCCGGCCTGTCGCTGCAGGCGCTTTGGCAAACCCTTACCGACCCGGCCAGCGCCAGCGCCGGGACGCGGGCGATCGTCTGGGATATCCGCATGCCCTATGCGCTGATGGCGATCGTCGTCGGCCTGGCTCTCGGCCTCGCCGGGGCGGAAATGCAGACCATCCTTAACAATCCGCTGGCGAGCCCGTTTACGCTCGGCGTCTCCTCGGCGGCGGCATTCGGCGCGGCGCTGGCTATCGTGCTGGGGATAGGGATTCCCGGCATTCCCGGCCAGTGGTTTGTCTCGGCCAACGCTTTTATCTTCGCTCTGCTGGCGGCGCTGCTGCTGGACGGCATTACGCGCTGGACCCAGGTCGCCACCTCCGGCGTCATTCTGTTCGGGATCGCGCTGGTGTTTACCTTCAATGCGCTGGTATCGATGCTGCAGTTTGTCGCCAATGAAGATACCCTCCAGGGGCTGGTGTTCTGGACGATGGGCAGCATTGACCGCGCCTCATGGCAAAAGGTGGGGATCCTGCTTGCGATACTGGCGGTCGTCATGCCGCTATCAATGCGCAGCGCGTGGAAGCTGACCGCGCTGCGCCTCGGCGAGGACCGGGCCGTCAGCTTCGGCATCAACGTGCGCCGCCTGCGCCTGACCACCCTGCTGCGCATCAGCGTTCTGTCGGCGATTTCGGTGGCGTTCGTTGGCCCAATCGGTTTTATCGGCCTGGTGGCGCCGCATATCGCCAGGCTGGTTTTCGGCGAAGATCACCGCTTTTACCTGCCGGCCAGCGCGTTAATCGGCGCCCTCGTCCTGTCGCTGGCTTCGGTTGCGGCAAAAAACCTGATTCCCGGCGCAGTGATTCCGGTGGGTATCGTCACCTCGCTGGTGGGGGTGCCTTTTTTCCTGAGCATCATTTTGCGCCATCGGGGGCACGTATGAGCCATGTTGTATCCGGACTGGCGCTGACCCATTTCAGCGCCGGTTATCCCAGACGTCAGGTGATTCGCGACCTGACGGTACCGCGGCTGCAGCGCGGTAAAATCACCGCGCTGCTCGGCCCCAACGGCAGCGGGAAATCCACCCTGATGCGGGCGATGGCCGGGCTGGGGCCGTCCGCGGGCGAGCTGTCGCTGGACGGTGAGAATCTGCTTGCCCTCCCCTTTGCCCGGCGTGCGGAAAAAGTGGTCTACCTGCCGCAGACGCTGCCCGCCGGCGTGCACTTGCGGGTGCTGGAGTCGATTATTGTCGCTCAACGCGCCGCCGGAGGAGCGCACAGCCCGGAAAATCAGGCGCAGGTGATGTCGCTGCTGCGCCAGCTAGGCATTGAACATCTGGCGCTGAGCTACCTCGACCGGCTATCCGGCGGGCAGAAGCAGCTCGTCGGCCTGGCGCAATCGCTTATCCGTCAGCCAGCCCTGCTGCTGCTGGATGAGCCCCTTAGCGCGCTGGATTTAAACTATCAGTTCCACGTGATGGATCTGGTGCGTGAGGAGACGCAGAGGCGCAACATCATCACGCTGGTGGTGGTTCACGACATCAATATCGCCCTGCGCCACGCGGATCACGTGCTGATGTTGAAAGAGGGACAACTGCTGGGGGACGGCGCGCCGGCCGAGGTGATTACCCCGCAGGCCCTGGCGGCGGTTTACGGCGTGCGCGGGCGCATCGAGCCCTGTTCTCAGGGGGTGATGCAGGTGATTATCGACGGTCTGGCGGCGGGGGCTTAAGCGGCTGCGGCGTTGAACATCAAGCCCTGAGGTCCTCTCTCTGCCTGGGCTTTGCCGGAGGCGGCGCGCTGCGCCTCTCCGGCCTACCGCGTTATGCCGCCATCTCGCCCGCCGCCACCGGAAGCCCCTCCCGCCTGGCCGAATCATCACTCTTTTGCTAACCAGCTCACGTTTTTATGCCCTGATTGGCACTTTTCCGCCCGTGACGTTCCCCTCATTCTGTCGCTATGCTTTAATGTGCTAAACCGGTTTAATTAAGTTTAGCTATGGAGAATTTTCAACATGAATGCAAAAGTTTGGGTTCTGGGAGACGCGGTAGTGGACCTGCTGCCGGAGAGCGAAGGCCGCCTGCTGCGCTGCCCCGGCGGCGCCCCGGCTAACGTGGCGGTCGGTATCGCCCGCCTTGGCGGCGACAGCGGATTTATCGGCCGCGTCGGCGACGATCCGTTTGGCCGCTTTATGCGCCATACCCTGCAACAGGAGCAGGTCGACGTCAGCCATATGCGCCTCGACGGCCAGCACCGTACCTCAACCGTGGTGGTCGACCTGGACGATCAGGGGGAACGTACCTTTACCTTTATGGTGCGCCCCAGCGCGGACCTGTTTCTGGCGGAAGAAGACCTGCCGCAGTTTACCGCCAATCAGTGGCTGCACGTCTGCTCCATCGCGCTCAGCGCCGAGCCCAGCCGCAGCACCACCTTCTCGGCGATGGAAAGCATCAAACATGCCGGCGGCCGGGTCAGCTTTGACCCCAATATCCGCCCGGACCTCTGGCAGGATCAGGAGCTGCTGCACGCCTGCCTCGATCGCGCCCTGCGCATGGCCAACGTGGTGAAGCTGTCGGAAGAGGAGCTGGTATTCATCAGCGGCAGTGATGATTTAGCCTACGGAATCGCCAGCGTGACCGAACGCTATCAGCCTGAACTGCTGCTGGTGACCCAGGGCAAAGCCGGCGTACTTGCCGCCTTTCAGCAGCAGTTTACCCATTTCAGCGCCAAGCCCGTTGTCAGCGTGGACACCACCGGCGCGGGCGACGCATTTGTCGCCGGACTGCTCGCAAGCCTTGCTGCCAAAGGGATGCCGACGGATATCGCTGCGCTGGAACCGACGCTCACGCTGGCGCAAACCTGCGGCGCCCTGGCGACAACGGCGAAAGGCGCCATGACCGCCCTGCCATACCAGCGCGATCTTAATCGCCAGTTTTGATCCTTCAGGCCGCCGAGCGCGGCCCACTTTGTTGCATCCATCACATTTATTAAACCGGTTTAGCAAAATCCATTTCAAAATGTTAAGGGTCATGCTTAACATAGCGCCTAAACCGGTTTAGCAAAAAATGACATTTTACATTTTCCTTTCGGGATGCAACCAGCATGTATAAAAAAAGCACACTCGCCGTCCTTATCGCTTTGCTAACCGGCGCCGCCTCAGCCCACGCGCAAACGGATCTCAGCACGATCGAAGCCCGTTTGATCGCCCTGGAAAAACGCCTGCAGGAGGCGGAAAACCGGGCGCAAACTGCGGAAAACCGCGCCGAGTCGGCGGAGAAACAGGTCCAGCAGCTCACCGCGCAGCAGCAGAAAAATCAGGACACGACGCAGGAAGTGGTTCAACGTACCGCCAAACTCGAGAAGAAGGCCGATGAGAAAAGCGGCTTTGAGTTTCACGGCTACGCCCGCTCCGGCGTGATAATGAATGATTCCGCCGCCAGCACCAAATCCGGCGCCTACATGACGCCAGCGGGGGAAACCGGCGGGGCTATCGGTCGTCTGGGAAACCAGGCCGATACCTATGTTGAAATGAACCTTGAACACAAGCAGACTCTGGATAATGGCGCGACGACCCGTTTCAAAGTGATGGTCGCCGACGGACAAACCACTTATAACGACTGGACGGCAAGCAGCAGCGATTTGAACGTTCGTCAGGCCTTTGTCGAACTGGGCAACTTGCCCACCTTCACAGGGGCGTTTAAAGGCTCCACCCTGTGGGCCGGGAAACGCTTCGACCGCGACAACTTTGATATTCACTGGATTGACTCTGACGTTGTGTTCCTCGCCGGTACCGGCGGCGGTATTTACGACGTCAGGTGGAACGACAGCATCCGCAGCAACCTCTCGCTTTACGGGCGCAATTTCGGCGATATTGCTGACTCGAGCAACAGCGTGCAGAACTATATCCTCAGCATGAACAACTTCATCGGTCCGGTGCAGGTGATGGTCAGCGGGATGCGGGCAAAAGACAACGACGACCGTCAGGATACCAACGGTAACCCGGTCAAAGGCGATGCGGCAAATACCGGGGTACATACGCTGCTCGGCCTGCACAACGACAGTTTTTACGGTCTGCGTGAAGGCACCAGCAAAACCGCCCTGCTCTACGGTCACGGCCTGGGCGCGGAAGTTAAAGGTATCGGCTCTGACGGCGCGCTACGGTCGGGAGCCAACACCTGGCGCTTCGCCAGCTATGGCACCACCCCGCTCAGCGAAAACTGGTCTATCGCCCCGGCGATCCTGGCGCAAAGCAGTAAAGGCCGTTATGCCGATGGCGACAGCTATCAGTGGGCCACGCTCAACATGCGCCTGATCCAGGAGATCAACCAGAACTTCGCTCTCGCTTACGAAGGCAGCTACCAGTATATGGATCTCAAACCCGAAGGTTATAACGATCGTCATGCGGTAAACGGTAGCTTCTACAAGCTCACCTTCGCCCCGACATTTAAGGTCGGCAGCATCGGTGATTTCTTCAGCCGCCCTGAAATCCGCCTTTACACCTCGTGGATGGACTGGAGCAAAAAACTGAATAATTACGCCAGCGATGACGCGCTGGGCAGCAATGGTTTTACCTCGGGCGGCGAATGGTCGTTCGGTATGCAGATGGAAACCTGGTTCTGACGGTGAACGCCTGACGACAGGCCCCTCCGGGGCGACGACGCGCCTTTCATCGCCCCGGACACAATAACGACGCAGAGACTGCGCCCCCCGTTAACGCGGGACGACAACACGAATTTTTTTACGCATTCAGAGGGTACTATGGATTTTGAACAGATTTCCCGCTCGCTGCTTCCGCTTCTGGGAGGCAAGGAAAATATCGCCAGCGCCGCGCACTGCGCCACGCGCCTGCGCCTGGTGCTGGTCGATGACGCGCTGGCCGACCAGCAGGCTATCGGCAAAATTGAAGGGGTTAAGGGCTGTTTCCGCAATGCCGGGCAGATGCAGATTATTTTCGGCACCGGGGTGGTGAATAAAGTCTACGCCGCCTTTATTCAGGCGGCAGGTATAAGCGAATCCAGCAAATCGGAGGCCGCCGACATCGCGGCGAAAAAGCTTAATCCTTTCCAGCGCATCGCGCGCCTGCTGTCGAACATCTTCGTACCGATTATCCCGGCTATCGTCGCCTCCGGCCTGCTGATGGGCCTGCTGGGGATGGTCAAAACCTACGGCTGGGTTGACCCGAGCAACGCCCTCTACATCATGCTGGATATGTGCAGTTCGGCGGCGTTTATCATTCTGCCGATCCTGATTGGCTTTACCGCGGCCCGCGAATTCGGCGGTAACCCCTATCTCGGCGCGACGCTCGGCGGCATTCTGACCCACCCGGCGCTGACTAACGCCTGGGGCGTGGCCGCCGGTTTCCATACCATGAACTTCTTCGGCCTCGAAATCGCCATGATTGGCTATCAGGGGACGGTGTTCCCGGTGCTGCTGGCGGTGTGGTTTATGAGCATCGTTGAGAAGCAGCTGCGCCGCGCGATCCCCGATGCCCTGGACCTGATCCTGACGCCGTTCCTGACGGTGATTATTTCCGGTTTTATCGCCCTGCTGATTATCGGCCCGGCCGGTCGCGCGCTCGGCGACGGCATTTCGTTTGTCCTCAGCACCCTGATTAGCCACGCCGGCTGGCTCGCCGGGCTGCTGTTTGGCGGTCTCTATTCGGTCATCGTCATTACCGGTATTCACCACAGCTTCCACGCCATCGAAGCCGGACTGCTGGGCAACCCGTCCATCGGGGTCAACTTCCTGCTGCCGATCTGGTCCATGGCCAACGTCGCCCAGGGCGGCGCCTGCCTGGCGGTATGGTTTAAAACCAAAGACGTCAAAATCAAAGCCATTGCGCTGCCCTCGGCGTTTTCCGCTATGCTGGGCATCACCGAGGCGGCGATTTTTGGTATCAACTTACGCTTCATGAAGCCGTTTATCGCGGCGCTGATCGGCGGCGCGGCGGGTGGCGCGTGGGTCGTGTCAGTGCACGTCTATATGACCGCAGTCGGCCTGACGGCGATTCCCGGCATGGCCATCGTACAGGCCAGCTCGCTGCTGAACTACATTATCGGCATGGTCATCGCCTTTGGCGTCGCTTTCGTCGTCTCTCTGCTGCTGAAATACAAAACGGACGCTGAATAATGTCACTACCATCACGTCTGCCTGCGATTTTGCAGGCCGTTATGCAGGGCCAGCCGCGCGCGCTGGCCGATAGCCATTATCCACACTGGCACCATGCGCCGGTGACCGGGCTGATGAACGACCCCAACGGCTTTGTCGAGTTTGCCGGGCGCTATCATCTGTTCTACCAGTGGAACCCGCTCGCCTGCGATCATAAGTTCAAGTGCTGGGCGCACTGGAGTTCAGAGGATCTGCTGCGCTGGCGACATGAGCCTATTGCGCTGATGCCGGATGAAGAGTACGACCGCAACGGCTGCTACTCCGGTAGCGCGGTGGATAACAACGGTACGCTCACCCTGTGCTATACCGGCAACGTGAAGTTTGACGACGGCGGCCGAACCGCGTGGCAGTGCCTGGCGACGGAAAACGCCGACGGTACCTTCCGCAAAATCGGTCCGGTCCTGCCGCTGCCGGAGGGCTATACCGGCCACGTGCGCGACCCGAAGGTCTGGCGGCATAAAGACCGCTGGTACATGGTGCTGGGGGCGCAGGATCGGCAAAAGCGCGGTAAGGTGCTGCTGTTCAGCTCCCCGGACCTTCATCAGTGGCGCAGCGAGGGCGAAATCGCCGGCTACGGCATTAACGGCCTGAGCGACGCGGGCTATATGTGGGAGTGTCCGGATCTGTTTCCGCTCGGCGATCAGCATATTCTGATCTGCTGCCCGCAGGGGATTGCCCGCGAAGAAGAGCGCTTCCTCAATACCTATCCGGCGGTGTGGATGGCCGGTAGTTTCGACGACCACCGCGCCGCGTTCAAACACGGCGAGCTGCACGAACTGGACGCCGGGTTTGAGTTTTATGCCCCGCAAACCATGCACACCAGCGATGGCCGCCGCCTGCTGGTCGGCTGGATGGGCGTCCCGGACGGTGAAGAGATGCTTCAGCCGACGCTTGCCAGCGGCTGGATCCACCAGATGACCTGCCTGCGCGAGCTGGAATTTATCGACGGCCGGCTCTACCAGCGTCCGCTGCGCGAGCTGACCGCCCTGCGCGGGGAGGCGCACGGCTGGCAGGGGAACGCACTGCCGCTGTCGCCGATGGAAATCACCCTGCAAACCGCCGGCGACGACGCGCTAAGCCTTGATTTCGGCGGCGCGTTAACCCTGGAGCGCGACGCCAGCGGTATCCGTCTGGCGCGACGCAGCCTCGCCAGCGATGAAATGCACTATCGCTACTGGCGCGGCGAGGTGCGCTCGCTGCGGATTTTCATCGATCGGTCGAGCGTGGAGATTTTCATCAACGACGGCGAGGGGGTGATGAGCAGCCGCTGCTTCCCGGATTATCCGGCGCAGCTGATTTTCTCCGGCAGCGCGCCGGATGCATTCTGTTACTGGCCGCTGCGAACATGCATGATAGAATAAGCGTTTTGCTTTCAGGCTCATGGCGTCGTAATGAAAACCAAACGCGTAACCATTAAAGATATCGCCGAACTGGCGGGCGTTTCCAAAGCGACCGCCAGCCTGGTGCTGAACGGTCGTGGCAAGGAGCTGCGCGTGGCGCAGGAAACGCGCGAGCGCGTGCTGGCGATTGCCCGCGAGCAGCACTATCAGCCGAGCATTCACGCCCGCTCGCTGCGCGATAACCGCAGCCACACCATCGGCCTGGTGGTGCCGGAGATCACCAACTACGGCTTTGCGGTCTTTTCCCATGAGCTGGAGATGCTGTGCCGCGAAGCGGGCGTCCAGCTGCTGATCTCCTGTACCGATGAAAACCCCGGTCAGGAGAGCATGGTGGTCAATAACATGATTGCCCGCCAGGTCGACGGTCTGATCGTCGCCTCCTGTATGCACAACGATGCCGACTACCTGAAGCTCAGCGAACAGCTGCCGGTGGTGCTGTTTGACCGCTGTCCTACTGAAAGCGCGCTGCCGCTGGTGATGACCGATTCGATTACCCCAACGGCGGAGCTGATTTCCCGCATCGCGCCTCAGCATCACGATGAGTTCTGGTTTTTAGGCGGCCAGCCGCGTCTGTCGCCCTCCCGCGATCGCCTGGCCGGGTTTACGCAGGGTCTGACTCAGGCGGGCATTGCGCTGCGCCCGGAGTGGGTGATCAACGGCAACTATCACCCCAGCTCCGGCTATGAGATGTTCGCCGCCCTCTGCGCGCGCCTGGGCCGGCCGCCAAAGGCGCTGTTTACCGCCGCCTGTGGTCTGCTGGAAGGGGTGCTGCGCTATATGAGCCAGCACCATTTACTGGATTCAGATATCCACCTGGCAAGTTTTGACGATCACTATCTCTACGATTCGCTGTCGCTGCGTATTGATACCGTCCAGCAGGACAACCGCCAGCTGGCCTGGCACTGCTACGATTTAATCAGCCAGCTGATTGACGGCAATACGCCTGAGCCGCTACAGCGCTACCTGCCGGCGACGCTGCAGTTTCGGCATCGGTGATTCACGCATCCAGTCCCGCGATCCGCACCAGATGAACGGTGAGCCACAGCAGCTCGTTGCCGCCGAGGGTGATATCGAGCTGGGCTTTGACGTAATCGCGGATTAGCAGCGCGCAGCGGTATGCGTCCGGATACGCCTTAATCACCTGCACCAGCAGAAAACTGTCCCGCGCGCCGTCCAGCTCCCCCTCCTGTAAACGCTGGAGGAAAAACTGCATATGGACCAGAAAGCGCGAGTAGTTTATCGAGTCGGTGTCTATCTGCTGCTTAAAGTGGTACTGCACGAGATTAAAAATATCCTTCAGCATTTTCACCGACTGCATGGTCTGCGCCACGTCGTCGCCCTCGCTCTGGCCGTTTACCAGATGAAAGGCGATATTCCCGGCTTCCTCCTCCGGCAGTTCAATCCCGTACTGCTGACGAATAATCGTCACCGCCTCGCTGGCGACGCGGAACTGCTGCGGATAAAAACGCCTGACTTCCGGCAGCAGGCGATTTTGAATGGCGATCCCTTTACGGCTGCGCTCGATGGCAAAGGTCAGGTGGTCGGCGAGGGTAAAGAAAATCTGCTCGCGAACC